>NZ_RZTV01000001.1:294379-464878 GCF_003997555.1 Mesorhizobium sp. M1A.T.Ca.IN.004.03.1.1
GTTCGGCTGCTCCATGTAGCCGAAGGTCAGCGTGACCCGCATGAACAGCTCGTTGACCGTCTCCATCTTCACCCGCTCGTTGTCCGGCACCACCGGCTGCGGCGCGGTCACCACCGAAAGAATGACGTTCTTTTCGTGCAGCACCTTGTAGTGCTTAAGGCTGTGCATGAGCGCGGTCGGCGCGCTCAGCGGATCGCTGGTCAAGAACACGGCGGTGCCGGACACCAGCTGCGGCTTCTTCTTGAGGAGGTTCATCGCCAGAAAGTCGAGCGGGATTTCGTTGCGGCGCGTCTTGTCGAATAGGTAGCGGGTGCCGCGAATCCAAGTCCACATGATCAGCCCCATGATCAAAGCGACAGTGATCGACACCCAACCGCCTTCGACCATCTTGACGACATTGGCCGAGAAGAAGCCGAGGTCGATGACGCCGAAGAGCAGCGCCAGCGCCAATGCGAGCGCCAGCTGCCATTTCCAGAGCCAGCGCATGACGACAAACAAGAGGATCGTCGTCATCAGCATCTCACCGGTCACCGAAATGCCATAGGCGGAGGCGAGCGCGCTCGAGTTGCCAAAGCCGACGACCAGAAGCATCACGCCGAGCGCGACCAGCAGATTGACCCTCGGCATATAGATCTGGCCGCTTTGCATCTCGGATGTGTGCTGCACCTCGATGCGCGGCAGAAGATTGAGCTGCACCGCCTGTCTGGTCAGCGAGAAGGCGCCGGAGATCACCGCCTGGCTGGCGATGACCGTCGCCGCCGTTGCCAGGGCGACCATCGGCATCAGCCCCCATTCGGGAAGCATCTGGAAGAACGGGTTGGTCGGCTTGCCGCCGTGCGAGAGCACGAAGGCGCCCTGCCCGAAATAGTTGAGGAGCAGGCAAGGGAAAACGATGGAAAACCAGGCCAGCACGATTGGCTTGCGGCCGAAATGGCCAAGGTCGACATAGAGCGCCTCGGCGCCGGTGACCGCGAGGAAAACCGCGCCGACGGTGACGAAGGCGCCCGTCGGCGTGGTGGCCAGGAAATAGACCGCATAGTAGGGGTTTATAGCCAACAGGACGGACCAGTCGTCGACGATGTGATAGAGGCCGGCAACGCCGATCGCCACGAACCATGTCGCCGTGATGGGTCCAAACACTGCCGCCACCTTGCCCGTGCCGAAACGCTGCACGGCGAAAAGCACCGCCAGAATCACCAGCGTGATCGGAACGACATAGGCATCGAGCGCCGGCGTGATGACTTCCAGGCCTTCAACCGCCGAAAGCACGGAGATCGCCGGCGTGATGATCGAATCGCCGAAGAAGAGGGCCGCGCCGCAGAGGCCGATCACGAGGATCAGGCTGGAGCCCTGCGGATAGGCGCTCCTTGCCAGCGCCATCAGCGACAGCGTGCCGCCCTCGCCCTTATTGTCGGCCCTCAGCACGAAGGCGACATATTTGATCGTGACGATGATGGTGAGCGCCCAGACGATCAGCGACAGCACGCCGAGCACATCGTTGCGGGCAACCACTCCCCCTGAAGCATGGAGAGCCTCTCGAAAGGCGTAGATCGGGCTCGTGCCGATATCGCCGTAGACGACGCCGAGCGCGCCGAGCATCAGAACCTTGGTGCTGTGCTGCCGCTCGGTTTCGGCATGGCCCGAAGGTTCGAGGGATTCTGTTTCGCTGGCGTTGGCTAGCACCATGAACCCCACTTCATCAGATTCGCCACGCTCCGAGGCTGCCGCAAAGCGCGGAACACGCCGGAGCTACGCAAGGCATCCTCGCCCTACCATCCGCAGGCCTTCAAGAACCGCCCAACCGTGCCGGCCATGCCATACTCCAGCGCATCCGCTGTCAACCCATGTCCGATCGATACTTCGGCCAATGCGGGGATGCGTTTGATCAATGCCGGCAGATTGTTCACGGTCAAATCGTGGCCGGCATTGACCTGGAGCCCCGCCGCGAGTGCCGCGTCCGCGGTTTTTCCCAGTCTTTCCAATTCCTTGGCTGCCTTGGCGGAATCGGAATGGTAACCGCCATACGGCCCGGTATAGAGTTCGATCCGGTCGGCGCCGGTATCGCGCGCGGCATTCACGCCGGCCGCATCGGCGTCGGAAAACAGCGACACGCGAAATCCGCCCTTCTTCAGCCGCTTGACGATCGGTGTCAGGAACGCGGCCTGCGCGACGAAGTTCCAGCCGTGGTCCGACGTCGCCTGCGCCGGATCGTCGGGCACCAGTGTCACCTGCTCCGGCTGGTTCTTCTCGACAAGCGCCAGGAAATCCTCTGTCGGATAGCCCTCGATGTTGAATTCCGTCTTGGGGAACTCATCGTCGAGCAGCGCCCTGATCTCCGGCAGGTCGGAATGTCTCGTATGCCGCTCATCGGGACGTGGATGGACGGTCAACCCATGCGCGCCGGCGGCAAGAGCGATGCGCCCCAGCCCCGTGACGCTCGGCCACGGCAGGTCGCGGCGGTTGCGCAGCATGGCGACAGCGTTGAGGTTGACCGAAAGCTTTGCAGGCATGAATTGGCATCCAGCTTGGTTTTGGCGGGCATCTATAGCGCCTTTGCAGGGAACAGATAGTGGGTTTCCGGTGTTCCAGAGACTAGCTGATGGCCAACACAAGGATTTGCCAGTGAATTTCCTCGAGGCGGTGCCGGCGATACGCCGCATTGAAACCAACCGTGACGCGCTTTTTGCCATCGACGTCGTCGGCGATGTCTCGCCGGCGGATGCGGAAAACCTGTTCGGCCTGCTGGAAGCTGCCTATGCCCTGCACCCGAGGATCGACGTGCTGGTGCGGCTGACTGACGAGGAGAGCGTCGATTGGGCCAACATCTCGCAAGAGACGCTGCAGCAAGGTGTGGCCGACGCGCTGGAGCATGTCGTCCGTTGCGCAGCTATCGGCGAACCGCGCTGGGCATCGCTTGTCGGCGACTTCTTTCCGAAGGTTCTGCCGTTCGAATTCCGGCATTTCCCCAGTCAGGACGAAGCCGCGGCCTGGCAATGGCTCGATGCGAGGCCCGCGGAATAAGCGGACTGGAGCATTTCCAGGAAAGGTGAGAACGGCTTTCCGTTCGGAATTGCGCCAAAGCAACGAGCTAGAGGGGTTTACCGTTTCCTGACCCGGTGAACCGCTCTATCGCACGATCGTCAGCCGCTCGGCCGCACGCGTGATGGCCGTATAGAGCCAGCGTTG
The DNA here is from genome assembly GCF_003997555.1 of Mesorhizobium sp. M1A.T.Ca.IN.004.03.1.1. NCBI lineage: Bacteria > Pseudomonadati > Pseudomonadota > Alphaproteobacteria > Hyphomicrobiales > Phyllobacteriaceae > Mesorhizobium > Mesorhizobium sp. M1A.T.Ca.IN.004.03.1.1. The sequence goes on from NZ_RZTV01000001.1 coordinate 297,566, forward strand.
CCGGGTCTCCTTGAAGGCCCAGCTCTCGTCGAACAGCACGACGTCATTCCACTGCGAGCCCTGCGCCTTGTGCGCGGTCAGCGCATAGCCGTAGTCGAAATCGTCGAATCGCTTCTTCTGCTGCCATGGAATCTCGGCATCCGGATCCTCGAACGCTGCCTTCAGCAGCTTGATCTTGGCAACGCCGCGGTCGGGATCGTCCTCCTCCGGCGAGACCAGCAGGTTGATGCCAGGCTTCACCGTCTCGCGCGACGAGGTCATCACTTTCCACAGCGATCCGTTGAGCAGCCCCTTGGCCGGATCGTTGCGCAGGCAGACCAGCTTGTCGCCGGCCTGCGGATAATCGGCGGAAAAGCCCTTCAGCTCGCGCAGGCGCTGGTTGTAGCGCCGCCGCGTGCGGTTGGTGCCGACCAGTACCTGATCGGCTTTCATCACCAGATCCTGCGTGACCCCTTCCCTGCCGATCACCTGCGCCGTGCCGTAGTCGCCATGCATGAACTCGCGGCCTTCGCGCACGTCGAGCGCCAGCCGGATGATCGGGTTGTCGCGCGCCTGGCGATGGATCTCGGTGAGCAGCACATCCGGCTCGTGCTCGGTGAAGAAGCCGCCGCCCGAGATCGGCGGCAACTGCGCCGGATCACCGAGCACTAGGATCGGCGTGCCGAAGCTCTGCAGGTCGCGGCCGAGTTGCTCGTCGACCATCGAACATTCGTCGATGACGACGAGCTTGGCGCGCGCGATCGGACTTTGCCGGTTGAGTGAAAAGGTCGGCGACATCGACGTCTTGCCGGTCACCTGGTCCTCGACCGATTCCTCGCCCTTCGGCCTGTAGATCAGCGAATGGATGGTGCGGGCGTTGGTCGCTCCCTTGGAGCGCAGCACCTGGGCAGCCTTGCCGGTGAAGGCCGCGAATTGCACCTGCCCGTCGACGTGCTCGGCGAAATAGCGCGCAAGCGTCGTCTTGCCGGTGCCGGCATAGCCGAACAGGCGGAAGATCTGCGGCCGCCCGTCCTTCAGCCAGCGGCCGACCGCCTTCAAAGCCTCGTCCTGTTGGGGAGAGAATTCCATCAGTTCGACAGACCGGATTCGCGAGCGAAACACAAGGTTGGCGTGCCATCACCGGCGTCGTCGGCGACGGTCTCATTCATTATCAGCTCGGCACGCTATCAGGCGCAAACAAGAACGTAAAGGGAACGAAGTTTGAGTCCGGGCTACCGGTGGGCTCCGGGATCATTCTCCAGCAGGATCGGCTTGCCGTGCGGCGTGGCGTGGGCGGCACGCTCCCAGGCGGCCGCGAGCGCATCGATCTCGTGCTTGCCGGCGACGCCCTTGATCGCCAGCAATTTTTCCAGCGCCGACAGCCAGTGCTCGTAATAGTCGTGGCCGTCCCTCGCGGCGTCCGGCTTCTTCACTTCGGCGGACAGGGCGTCCGCCCATTCGTTCCACGAAAACAAGCCGCTGTCGTGCAGCGCGACCGTGATGGCGAAAGCCTCCGCCTGCCACGGTTCGGCGAACACCGGATCGTCGAAGCCGCCCGGCAGTTCGGTCTCATGCGGGCTCAAGGTAGCTCTCCCAGGCATCGATCGAGACCTCAAGCGTCGGGTCGGCGCCCTCGCCCCAGATCTCGGCGCCGTCGAAAACCACGGTGTAGACCCATTGCGGGTTCTCGCCCTTGCCATGCGCGTTGCTGTCCGGGAACACGAAGCCATCGCGAACGGCCTCGATCCTTCCGTTCTTGCCGCGCGCGTAGCGCGGCAGGCGCGTATGGCCGGTCGGACTGAAATTCTTCGTCCGCACGCGGTCGCCCGCCTGGAAGCGCGCCGGCGCAGCCACGGGACGGTCGCAAGGCCCACCTTTGGCGAGCACGGCAGGCACATCGGCAGCCTTCAGCACGCGTTTGGGTGTCGACGCCGGATCGACAGCCTTGCCGGCGGCAAGGTCGCGTTCCGTCACGAAGCCATGGCGCTTCAGGAGTACCTCAAGCGCCTGGATCCAGATCTGGTAATAGCTCGACGAATAATAATCGGCGGGATGCAGCGACTCTCGCGCATGCCGGCTCTCGTCGATGTTCCAGGCACCCATGGCGCCGGCAGTGAGCGTGACGCCAAGCGCCCGCCGCTCCCAGGCAGCATGGAAGTAAGGCTCGTCCGTCTCGGGCGCGACCGGCCCGAACCCCATCTGCCCGCCGAGATCTTGCGGCCCGTTCATGCCGGCTCCTTCGCCAGCGCAGTGCCGATCATCGAATCGCGGCTGACCAGGCCGGCGAGTTGCTCCTCGCTCCAGCCCTCGGTGCCTTTCGGCCGCATCGGCACCACCAGATAGCGAAGCTCGGCCGTCGAATCCCAGACGCGGATTTTCCTGCCCGCGGGCAAGGTTAGCCCGAATTCTTCCAGCACGCCGCGCGGATCGATAACAGCCCGCGAACGATAGGGCGGCGCCTTGTACCAGACCGGCGGCAGGCCGAGCACGGACCACGGATAGCAGGAGCAGAGCGTGCAGACGACGAGGTTGTGCGTCTCGTGCGTGTTGAACACCGCCTGCATGTGCTCGCCCTGGCGCCCGGTATAGCCGAGCGAGGCAATTGCCGCCGTCGCGTCGCGCTTCAGCCATTCGGCATAGGCCGGATCGTTCCAGGCCTTCGCCACCACCCTGGCGCCGTTGCGTGGGCCGATTTTCGTCTCGTAGGTATCGACGATGACGTCGATGGCCGCCGGATCGATCAGGCCCTTCTCGGTAAGGATCGTTTCCAATGCGCGCACGCGCGCCGCAAACGGATCGAGCTCGTTGTCGTGGTCGTGATCATGGGACATGGCGCAAGGTTACGATCGTGCGCACGCCCCCGCAAGCTCGGCAACTTGGGCCAGAGCCGGGCCGCCTATTCGGCGGCCAACTTTCTCGGTTCGGCATTTTCTCCGGGGTCAAAGAGCGAGGGCTGCTCGACCGGCTCGACCGCATGCAACTCCGGCCGGCTCTTCTTCGAGGAGAAGCTGAGCAGCCAGCCGGAGAAATGCTCGAAATAGACATAGATGACCGGCGTGACGAACAGGGTCAGCGCCTGGGATGCGAGCAGGCCGCCGACCACGGCAACGCCGAGCGGCTGGCGCAGCTCGGCGCTGGCGCCGGTGCCGAGCGCGATCGGGAACGTGCCCATCAAGGCCGCCAGCGTCGTCATCATGATCGGCCGGAAACGCATCAGGCAGGCCTTGTGAATGGAGTCCAGCGCCGACATCCCTTCGCGCCTCAACTCCAGCGCCACGTCGATCATCATGATGCCGTTTTTCTTGACGATGCCGATCAGCATCAGGATGCCGATCACGGCTATGACCGACAGGTCCATGCCGAAGAGCCGCAATGCAACCACCGCGCCCAGTACCGCCGATGGCAGGCCCGTCAGAATGGTCAGCGGATGAATGAAGCTCTCGTAGAGCATCCCGAGCACGATGTAGATCGTGAGGATCGCGCCCCCGATCAGCAGCCCTTGGTTGGCAAGCGAATCCTGGAACGTCTTGGCCGTGCCGGCGAAGGTGGTGCCGATTGCCTGCGGCATGCCGATCTGGTCCTTGAGCTGGTTGATGCGGGTCACCGTGTCGCCGAGCGAGACACCCTGCGGCAGGTTGTAGGAGATCGTCACCGCCGGCAACTGGCCAAGCTGGTTGACCGTCAAAGCGCCGGCTGTGCGATCGACCCGGGCGAAGGCACCGAGAGGAACGAGGCTGCCGCTTCCCGTTCTCACCTGAATGGCCAGCATGCGCTCCGGCGACCACTCGATCTTCGGATCGAGCTCGGTGATGACTTCGTAACTGTCGGCCGAGCCGAAAATGGTTGAGACCTGATCGGTGCCGAAGCCGCCATAGAGGGCGGAGCGCAGCGTGTCCGTGTCGATGCCGAGCTGAGCGGCCTTGTCGCGATCGACGACCAGCGACGCCTGCAGCGCGTTGTTCTGCAAATCACTTGTGACGTCGGTGAAGAATTTATGATCGGCGGCCATGGCGTCGTTCAATTTCTGCGCCCAGGCGTCCGTCGCGCCGTTATCGAGGCCTTGGACGACCAACTGATAGGCGCTGGCCGAGGACCGCGAGCCGAGCCTGAGGTTCTGCACCGGTTGCATATAGGTTTCGATGCCGGCGACGCCGGACAGCTGCCGCCTCAAATCGGAAAGCACCTTCTCTATGTCGGGACGCTTGTCCTTGTCCTTCAGTTGCACGAACAACTGTCCCTGATTGAGCGCATTATTGCCGCTGCCCACCGACCAGGCGACGTGATCGACGTAAGTCGAATGCGAGAAGACGTCGGCGACCTGGCTCTGCAGCTTCGTCATCGCGTCGAAGGAGATGTCCTGGCGGGCGATGGTGGTTACCGAGATCTGGCCTATGTCTTCTTGCGGGAAGAAGCCCTTCGGCGAAACCTGGATCAGCCAGACGGAGGCCGCCGCGGTGCCGACGAAGACCAGGAACACCAGGAAGGTGTGGCGCAGGCAGAAGCTCAGGATCCAGTCATAGCCACGCGTGATGAGATCATGTCTGTGACCGTCGGCATGCGCCTCGCGATCGGCCTTGGTCACCGACAAAAGCCGCGAGCACAGCATCGGGGTCAGGGTCAGCGACACGAACATCGACGCCAGGATGGCGACCGTTACCACGACGGCGAATTCGTTGAAGATACGGCCGATGACGCCGCCCATCAGAAGCACGGGGATGAACACCGCCACCAGCGAAATCGAAATCGATATGATGGTGAAGCCGATCTCACGCGCGCCCTTGAGCGCGGCGTCGAAAGCCGACAGCCCGTCCTCCTCCATGTGGCGGAAGATGTTTTCGAGCATGACGATCGCGTCGTCGACGACGAGGCCGACGGCCAGCGTCAGACCCATCAGAGATATGTTGTCGATCGAAAAGCCGAACAGGAACATCGCGCCGAGTGTGGCGATCAGCGAAATCGGCACGGCCACCGCCGGGATGATCGTTGCCGTGACGCGGCGCAGGAACACGAAGATCACCATCACCACCAACGCGATGGTCAGGAGCAGCGTGAACTGCACGTCGTCGACGGCCTGGCGGATCGAGGTGGATCGGTCGTTGAGCAGTTTGATGCTCGCGGCAGCCGGCATCTGGTCCTGGAAGGACGGCAGCATCGCCTTGACCTTGTCGACGACGTCGACCGTATTGGCGTCGGGCTGACGCTGCACGGCCATGATAATGGCGCGCGTGCCGTCATACCAACTCGCCGTCGTCGTGGTTTCGACCGAGTCGATGACGCGCGTGACCTCGCCCAGCCGCACCGGATGGCCGTTCTTGGTGGCGATGATAATGTTTGAAAAATCGGCGGCGTTCATCAACTGAGTGTTGGCCGTGATCGTCAGCTGCTGCTTGTCGTTCTGCAGCACGCCGAGCGGGGTGTTGCTGTTGGCCGAGGCCACGGCCGTCTGCAACTGGTCGATCGAGATGCCGCGCGCGGCGAGCGCGGTCGGATCGATCTGGATGCGCACCGCATATTTTTGCTGTCCGTAGATCGAAACCTGCGCAACGCCATCGATGGTCGATAGCGAGGGCGAGATGACGTTTTCGGCGAAGGCGTCGAGGTCGGTGAGTGGAACGGTGTCGCTGACCAGCGACATCAGAAGAATCGGCGCATCGGCCGGATTGACCTTGCGATAGCTTGGCGGCGCCGTCATTTGCGGCGGCAGCGATTTTTGCGTGCGCGCAATGGCTGCCTGAACGTCCGCGGCAGCCGCGTCGATGTCGCGGTTGAGCACGAACTGGATGGCGATCGAGGTCTGGCCCAGCGAGTTGGTGGTCGAAATCGAATCGATGCCGGCAATGGTTGCGAACTGCTTGATCAGCGGCGTCGCGACCGAGGTCGCCATGGTCTCCGGCGAAGCGCCGGCCAGTTGGGCCGAGACATTCACCACCGGGAACTCCGCGCTGGGCAGCGCGGCAACCGGCAGGAACTTGTAAGCGAACAGTCCGCCCAGCACGAGGGCGAACGACATCAGCAGCGTGGCGACGGGCTTTCGTATGCAGAATTCGGAAATCATGGGCGGGCCTCGCCGGCCTTGTCGGCTTGTGCGACCTTAGGCGAATTTTGATCGCCACTGTTGCTCGCTGTCTTGCCTTCGTGCACCGTCGCGCCGTCCTTTAGCCTTGTCTGGCCTTCGACCACCACTTTCTCGCCGCCCTTGAGGCCTTGGCTGATGGCGCTGTTATCGCCCTCCGTCAGCGCCACCTGCACCGGCCGCATCTCGACCGTGTTGTCCGGCTTGACCACATAGACGAAGGGACCTTTCTGGCTCGGCTGCACCGCGACCGTCGGCACCGAGGTCATTTGCGGCATCGTGCCGGCATCAAGGATGACGTTCACATACTGCCCCGGCCAAAGCGAAAGATCGGAGTTCGGTATGCTCGCCCGCGTGGCGATGGTGCCGGAGGCGGTGTCGACGCTGGAATCGACGAAATCGAGCGTGCCCTTGCCGATCGGCGTCGGATCGCCGTCCTTGGTCAGCGTCACGTCGCCTTGCTGTGGGCTCGCCAACGCCTTGTGCAATAAAGCAAGGTTGCTTTCCGGCAGAGTGAAATTCACCTGCAGCGGGTCCATCTGTGTGATGGTCACAAGCGGCGTCGTGGTGCTTGAGCCGTTGCTGGTGGTGACGAGATCCCCGACCGAGACATTGACCGCCCCCAGCCTGCCTGAGATGGGCGCGCTGATGGTCGCGTAGCTTAACTGGACCGTATCGGCGTCGATCGTCGCCTTGTCGGCATCGATGGTGGCGGCCGCGGCCTTCTGCGCCGCCAGTGCCTGGTCGTAAGTCTGCTGCGTGCCAGCCTGCTTGGCGACAAGGTCCTTGGCGCGCTGAAGATCCGCCGTGGCGCTCACCAGCAGGGCCTGGTCCTTGACGAGCGTCGCCTGATCCTTGGCAAGCTGCGCCTTCAGTGCGCGGTCATCGAGCGAGAAGAGAAGGTCGCCGGCCTTGACCATTTGCCCGTCCTTCACCGCGATCGACACGATCTGGCTGGAGACACGGGCATTTACGCTGACCACCGACGGTGAGGAGACGAAGCCGATGGCGTAGCGACGGATCGGAAAATCGGCGGTCGTCGCAGTTGCCGAAACGATCGAGGCGGAACGCGCGCCGCCAGCGCCGCCCTTCTGGCTGCCCGATGCCTTGGTCGTGTCGGCGCCGGCTGTGTCGGCCTGCTGGCCGGAGATCAGCTGCTGCACCCTGCCCATCGTAGCGGGCGACAGATAAAGGCCGACACCTGCAAGGCAGGCCAGAGCAACGACTGTGAAGGCGATTTTTCCGCGCATCGACAACTGGCCCTCTATCCGACACGCCGAAACCGGTGGTCTATTCTCAGCTCATTTCACGGCCGTTGCCGCGAATTTCGCCGAATAGATAGGACAAGGCTTTGGCGGAAAAGGGCCAAAACGCGGGATTACGAAGATTTAATATGCACTGCACAATTGTTGTGCAGCCGGCTAACGTGCCGTGGCGATCCCTTAACGCAGCATCGGCCAGAGCGTCGCTGCGAGCAGCAGACCCATTCCTATGTTGAACCATTTCAGCCGCATGGGATCCGAAAGGAAGCCGCGCAGCGCGGTGCCGAACCCGGCCCACACCGAAACGCTGGGCAGGTTGACGATGGTGAAGGCGATTGAAATCAGCGCCACCGAGACGAACGGATGATCCGGATTGGTGTAGACGGCCATGGCAGTGATCGCCATCACCCACGCCTTCGGGTTGACCCATTGGAACGCGGCGGCATCGATGAAGCGCATCGGACGCGCCTTCGCCCCGTCCTTGCCACCCATCGAGCGCGACATGCCGATCTTCCAGGCAAGATAGAGCAAATAGGCGGCGCCGGCGATTTTCAGCGCCATATGCAGCACCGGAAACGCTGTCAGCACCGCGCCGAGTCCGAAGCCGACGGCCAGCAGCAGAACCAGAAAACCGATGCTGATGCCGAGCATATGCGGAACCGTTCTGAGGATGCCGAAATTGACGCCGGAGGCCAGCAGCATGAGATTGTTCGGCCCCGGCGTGATCGACGTCACGAAGGCATAGACCAGGAGTGCAAGGAACGCGTTGACGGACATCATATCCTCCCGCGGATAGGTCAGCTATATTGTCCTTTTCCGGCAGGCGCGCAAAAGCCACGGACGGGCGACTGCCGGACCAGCAAGGAGAATTTGAAGCAGTCGGAGCGGTGGGTGGCGCGCCTACATCCCCTGCGGGCCACGGTTCATGGCTGCGACACCGGTGCGGCAGATCTCGACCAGGCCGAGCGGCTTCATGATGGCAATGAACTGGTCGAGCTTGGAACCCTTGCCGGTGATCTCGAAGATGAAATGCTCGGTGTTGGCGTCGATGACCGACGCGCGGAAGGCATCGGCCAGCCGCAGCGCCTCGACGCGGGCGTCGCCGGTGCCGGCGACCTTGACGAGCGCAAGCTCGCGCTCCAGCGGCCGCTCCTGGCCGAGTTCGTGCGAGCGCACGGTGAGATCGACCACGCGGTGCACCGGCACGATCCGCTCGAGCTGGTGCTTGATCTGCTCCAGCACATGCGGCGTGCCGCGCGTCACGATGGTGATGCGCGACAAATGCTTCTCGTGCTCGGTCTCGGACACCGTGAGGCTTTCGATGTTGTAACCGCGCCCCGAGAACAAGCCGATGACGCGGGCAAGCACCCCCGGTTCGTTGTCGACCAGCACGGAAAGCGTGTGCGTTTCCGGCTTTTCGGTTTCCTTGGCGATGAAGTAGGCGGAGCCGGTCGGCTGGAGCTGTGCGTTCATGACGTGAATCTCGATTTCAAACTTTGGCGCTAATTCTATGTTTCCACACGGCTTCCGCCGCAGACGCTGCCTGCCGCTACACCAGTTCCCTGCCCTTGGCGTCGATGGCGTTGGCCACCGCCTCGTCGGTCGCCTCGTCAGGCAGGAGCATCTCGTTGTGCGCCTTGCCGGACGGAATCATCGGGAAGCAGTTGGCGAGAGTCGCCACGCGGCAGTCGAATAGCACCGGCTTCGTCACCGAAATCATCTCGCGGATCGCGTCATCCAACTCGTCCGGCTTGTCGCAGCGTATGCCATGGCCGCCATAGGCGTCCGCCAGCTTGACGAAATCCGGCATCGCCTCGGTGTAGGAATGCGACAGCCGGTTGCCGTGCAACAGCTGCTGCCACTGGCGCACCATGCCCATATACTGGTTGTTGAGGATGAAGATCTTGATCGGCGCGTCGTACTGCACGGCCGAGCTCATCTCCTGCATCGTCATCTGCACCGAAGCGTCGCCGGCGATGTCGATGACCAGCGCATTCGGATGTGCGATCTGCACGCCGAGCGCCGCCGGCAGGCCATATCCCATCGTGCCCAGGCCGCCCGAGGTCATCCAGCGGTTGGGCTTGTCGAAGTGATAGTGCTGCGCCGCCCACATCTGGTGCTGGCCGACTTCGGTGGTGATGTAGGTGTCCATATCCTTGGTCAGCGCATAGAGCCGCTGGATCGCGTATTGCGGCATGATCACGTCGTTGTTCATCCTATAGGCGAGCGAGTCCCGCGCGCGCCATTTCGCGATCTGCTCCCACCATGGATAGAGCGCCTTCTTGTCGGCCTTGGCAGTCGCCCGCCACAGCCGCACCAGATCCTCCAGCACGCGGCCGACATCGCCCAGGATCGGCACATCGGCATGGACATTCTTGTTGATCGAGGACGGATCGATGTCGATATGGATCTTCTTCGAGTTCGGCGAGAACGCGGTCAGCCGGCCGGTGATGCGGTCGTCGAAGCGCGCGCCGATGCAGATCATCACGTCGCAATCATGCATGGCCATGTTGGCTTCGTAGGTGCCATGCATGCCGAGCATGCCGATCCAGTTCTTGCCCGAAGCCGGATAGGCACCGAGGCCCATCAGCGTCGAGGTGATCGGGAAGCCGGTGAGATCGACCAGCTCGCGCAGCAGATGGCTGGCTTCCGGACCTGAATTGATGACGCCGCCGCCGCTGTAGATGATCGGCCTCTTCGCGCCGGCCATCAATTCGACGGCGGCCTTCACCTTCTCAAGATCGCCCTGGACCTTCGGCTGATAGCTGGTGCGCGGCGCCGTTTGCGGCGGCACGTAGATGCCCTTGGCGAACTGCACATCCTTCGGAATGTCGACCACGACCGGGCCCGGCCGCCCGGTAGTCGCGACATGGAAGGCTTCATGGATGGTGGCGGCGAGCTCGTTGACGTCTTTCACCAGCCAATTGTGCTTGGTGCAGGGGCGCGTGATGCCGACGGTGTCGCATTCCTGGAAGGCGTCGGAGCCGATCAGCGAAGTCGGCACCTGACCGGTGAGACAGACCAGCGGAATGGAATCCATCAGCGCGTCCTGCAGCGGCGTCACCGCATTGGTGGCCCCGGGGCCGGACGTGACCAGCAGCACGCCGGCCTTGCCGGTCGAACGCGCATAACCTTCGGCGGCATGGCCGGCACCCTGCTCGTGCCTGACCAGAATGTGCTCGACCTCATCCTGCTGGAAGATCTCGTCATAGATCGGAAGGACCGCGCCGCCCGGATAGCCGAAGACATGCTTGACGCCGTTGTCCTTCAGCGCCTGCACCACCATTTCGGCGCCCGTCATTTCGCGCCGCTCGTTATGTCCGTTGCTCATCGGTCTGGTCCCGTACTGTTCGCCATCTGGCGATTTGCTGGTCGTTTAGTTGGGTTTTGGGCAATAAAAAAGGCCCCCGAGGGAGCCTGTGGGATGCGCATGGGAGGTTTTCGCCCGGCGGTTACACCGCCTTGCCCACGCGCCAGCCTACGAGAATGAGTGCTGTTTTCATGGGCGCGGACAATAAGGTCGGTTCCGCGCCGCTGTCAACGGGCAATCTGTCGGTCCCATTGTTCAGCGGCGCGGATTGTTCAGGCCGCCAGCACCACACCCCTTGCCTGGTTGCCGCCAACGCATTTTGCCGGGTATGTCGAGACGCATGATGTTGCCGAGAAACGGCGCACTATTGTAGGCAAGTGTGCCGGGTGGGGCGGCGCCGGTGATCACGTCGCGCTTCGGGCCGCGAACTTTTTCACCACCCGCTCCAGCAGCGGCACGTAGTCGCGAAAGGCGCGCGTCTTCATGTTGGCGACCTTGCCACCCTCGTCCCAGATGCGCACACGCACGGCTTCCTGATGGAATGGATTGCTGCGGAACTCCGCCACCTCCTCCGCGCTCATCGGCCCGCCCTGCAGCGACAGCGTATGGACCGAGGCCGGCGACAGCTTGCCGAAATAGCTCGGATCGGTGGCGCAGAGATAACGCTTGGCCGCAACATGCAGCCTGACGCATTCGACGATGACCGGCGGAAAGAACGGCGCCAGCACCTCGCCACCCGCCTCGTCGTGGTGCTTGTCCTCGACGTCGTCGGGCGAATAGGTGCCGAACTCGCTGGTGTAGTGGCCGATGTCGTGCAGCAGCGCCGCAGCCACAAGCTCCTCCGGCGCGCCATCCTGCTCGGCTAGCCACGCGCCCTGCAGCATATGCTCGGACATGGTGACCGGCTCGCCGAGATAGGATTCCGCGCCGCGACGCTCGAAAATTTCGGCGATGAACTCGACGATGTTGCCGGTGTTCAGTTCATTCGATTTCATTCGGCCGCCTCTCTGACATCGTGTTCGATTGCCGCCAGCGTCGACAGCAGGCCGTCCTTGTCGGTGTAGCAGCCCTGCAGCCAGCGCTTGCCGCTGCCGGAAAAGGCCTTGCGCGCATGCATGACGCGCGTGTTGTCGACGATGAAGGACTGGCCCGCCTCGAGCTTGAAGGTTACCTCGAAGGCCGGATCCTCGATCAGTTCGGCGAACCGGCGATAGGCGGCGTAATATGCGTCCATTTCGGCGAACGGCACGTCGATGGTCGGCGCCAGCGAGCGGTTGTTGAAGCGCACGCAGATGAGCTCGCCATCCGGTCCGAGCTCGATCATCGGGCGCTTGGACTGCAGCCGCACGCCCGATGAGCCGGCATATTCGAAGCGCGCCGGATAGGAGGAAAGCAACCGGAAGCCGTTCGAATTCTCCGCCTGCAGCGCGGCCGCCACCGCGAACCCGTCGACGACGCTGGATTCGCCGCCTTCCACCGTATTCTCGATGCAGGCCAGGATCTGCAGCGTCGGCACCGGGTCGCGGTAGGGATTGTCGGTATGCGCCTGCAGGCCAAGGTTGGTGTAGGCAAGATTGTTCGGATTGACCTCGGCGCGCACCTCGAACCAGCGCCCGTAATTGGTTTCCCTGATATATCCGAAGAGATCGGCCACATTGCATAATGCCCCGGATTCTGCCGGCAGACCGTCCATGACGGCAAAGCCAAAGCTCCGTACCGCCGTCAGCCATTGCCGCAGAACATTCGTGTCGTGCCGCGCCTCACTATAGGCCGCGCGCGGCACCGAACTCTGCATCGTGGCCTTGGTCCACCGCCGAATGTCGCTGCCGGTCCAGCCGGGCTGCCGATTTTCTTCGCGGTCGTAAGTATGGGCGCGAAGCCAGCTTGCGGGAAAGCTGACGGTCTTGTCTTCAGGCACGAACGTGACCACCAGCGCCTCGCCCTTGATCGAGGCCTCTCCGATCCGTGTCTCGGCCGGAATGTCCAGGATGGTGATCAGCCGCTGGCCGTTGCCGGCGCTGCGCGTCCTGTCGTCCAGTGCGTTGTCGCGCAGCCACATGGCATGGAATCGGCTGCGTGTTCCGTCGTCCCAGCCAAGCGCGATCGTCCGTCCTTCGTCGACAAGGGTTGCTCTCGTCAGCACGTTTCTGAAACTCCCGTCTTCGGGCCGTCGCCGCGGTACCGATTGCATGCTGTCTTTGCCGAAGGCATAAATCAAGTTATTGTTTTTCAGCCGATGCTGCCAAAAACCTAATGACTGGAAAAGCTGCCGATCCCATGCCTCCGCTCGACTGGCTACGCAGTTTCGAAGCGGCTGCGCGCCTGTCGAATTTCACCGCCGCTGCCGCCGAGCTCGGGCTCACGCAAGCCGCCGTCAGCCAGCACATCCGCTTTCTGGAAGAGCGTCTCAAGACGCGACTGTTCGCGCGGCTGGCACGCGGCGTGGCGTTGTCGCCGCAGGGCGCCGCCTATCTTCCCCACATCCAGTCGGCGTTCGCGATCATCGGCAGCAGCACGAACGAGTTGTTCGAGCCACGCGTTTTGCAGACCGTCACCCTTCGCGTTCCGATTTCTTTCGCGCTGCTGGTGCTGGTCCCGGCTCTTCCTGATCTCGCAAAGGCGCTGCCGTGGATCAGGCTCGATCTGGTGACCATCCATCGGCCGACGGACTACGACGAGGCAGGCTCGACGCTCGACATCCGCTTCGGCAACGGTTCGTTTTCCGGGCGCGACGCCGACCGGCTGACGGTCGAGCGGCTCGTTCCGGTCGCTGCGCCGATCTTGGCCGGAAATGCCGAATGGACATCGCTGCCGCTGCTGTTGGTGGCGGGCGCGCGCGAGATGTGGGCGGAGTGGTTCGCAGCCTCCGGCCTTGCCGGCCACTCCCAACGCTCGCATCGCTTCGACAGTTTTGTCGCCGCGATGGAGGCGGCGAAGTCCGGCGCCGGAGCGCTGCTGGGCTCGCGGCCGCTCATCGAGGCCGCGCTAAAGGACAATCTCCTTGTCAGGCTTTCCGATTTCGAGCTCTCGAGCCCATCGGGTCACTTCCTGACATGGCCATCGTCATCGCGGCTGTCCGGCGCCGAACAGGATTTTCGCCGCTGGCTTTTGTCGCGTCTCGCCAGCATTTCAGGATAGCGCCCGGGCTGGCTCCCCTATCCGCTTCCAATAGATGAGCGTGCCGGTGAGCCCACCATGGGGTTTTAGCGCATAGTCCGGAATCTCGCCGGTCAGCGAGAAGTCGAGTTTTTCGTAAAGGCCGCCGGCCCCCTCTTCGCTTGCTGTGTCCAACACCAGCAGGGTGCGCCCTTTCTTGACCGCCAGTTCCTCGGCGGCCCGCATCAGGCCGGTGGCAATACCTTTGCCGCGACAGTCGAGGCGGGTCATCAGCTTGGCAATCTCGGCGCGGTGCGGTTGGTTGGGCGGGCAGTCGAGAAGCAGTGAGACGGTGCCGGCAAGCGTCTTGCCATCCCATGCGCCCAGCACCGCCCGTTCTCCGCGCGCCGCGGCAGCGAGCGATTTGCGCCAGAACTCATGGGCCGCATCGGGAGACAAGGGATGCATGAAGCTTACCGATCCGCCGGCGGCGACTGTCTCGATCAGCAGGTCGGCGAGCATCCCGCTGGTTTTTGCGTCGTCGTTCAACGCCCTGATTTCAAGGGGATTCATGTCGGGGGTCTCCAGGTGATAAGGTGTCGGGCCGCGGTCATGCGAAATGACTGCTCCGACTTCGGCGGCGCGCCCTTCGGATTTCCGCGATCCGCTCGGCATCGTCCTCGCTGAGGTGCCGCCCGCGCTCCAGGATCTCGAGCGTGTATTCCTCATAGCTGAGCCCAAGCCGCTCGGCCTTTTCCAGCCGCATCAGCATGACGGCATGGCTCGGCGCCTTCCAGGCTTTGTCGTGGGCGGTGCGCCAGGCAAGAAAGATGTAGGGGTCGCCCTTGCCCCAGGGCGGACCTTCGTAGTCGTCGAGAGGCGGCCCGCCATTGTGGGACCGTTCAGGCCGGCGTGCCATGCGATCAGCCCCGGACCAGCGCCACCAGATACTCGGCGGCTTCCGGTCCCGGAGCGTGGAAGGTGCAGTCCGACGGGGCTCCGAGCGCCAGGCAGTCGCCCGGCTCCAGCCTGTGCACGACATTGCCTTCGGTGAAGTCCAGGCGGCCGCCGATCAGCCAGATCTGCTGCTTGATGAAGGCATAGGACGCTGCCGGGAAATCGACCTTGGCGCCTGCCGGCAGGCTGACCCGGATCAGCTCGAGCGGCATTTGCGTTGCAGGCGACAGATGGCGTCGCACATAGCCGGTCGCCGGATCCTGCCAGACCGGCTGCTCGTCCTTGCGGGACACGCTGCCGCCCTGCATTTCGGCGCGGGCAATCAGCGTCGAGAGCGTCATGCCGAAAGCCGACGCGATGCGCACGAGGAGCGCCGCGGTCGGACTTGTCATGCCGCGCTCCATGGCGCTCAGCATCGCCTTGGAAACGTCGGAACGCTCGGCCAACTCGGCCAGCGACCATCCCCGCAAATCACGCTCGGAGCGTATCCGCCTGCCGATCGTGGACGTGATGTCGTTCGATATATCAGTCATTCATCCAATATATCGAAATTCCGGGATGAAGGAAGAGGCTGGTCGATCGCATTTTCGCGAGTGGTTTAACGGGCCCTACACCATCCGACCTCACGCGGCTTTAACCCCGATTGGGATAGCTTTGACCTCGAGGGGAATGGGACAGGTAACCGATGTTTGTTGAACGCGAAGCCTCCATTGGGGAGCCGACCTCGCAGGAGCGCCGCGACGCCCAGCAGAGCGACAAGCGCATCCTGGGCAACGTCGTGCAATGCGACGGTGCGCGCGCTACCATCAGCGCCTATGCCGAAGATGCCGAAGGCACGGTGACCGGCCTGTGGACCGTCGGCAAGATGATTTCCATCAACCTTGGCGCGACGCGAACCGTTGGCCTTGTCTATGCGATCGGCAAGTCTGACCGCGCCTGGAGCAATGAGGGCCAGAACGCAATCGAGGTCAGCATCGAACTGATCGGCGAGGTGCGCGACGGAGCCGAGCCCAGCGCCAAACCGGTCTTCGACCGCGGAATCACCACCTATCCGCATATCGGCGCGGTTGCCCACCGTATCCGCAGCCGCGACCTGCAGGCCGTCTACGATCTCGCCGGCCGCCATTCGATCACCATCGGCACGCTGTCCCAGGACGAGGCGATCGACGCCAACATCGCTGTCGACGACACGCTGGCGCGCCATTTCGCCATTGTCGGCACGACCGGCGTCGGCAAATCCACGGCTGTCTCGCTGCTGTTGCGCAAATCGATCGAGGCGCGGCCCGATCTGCGCGTGCTGATCCTCGACCCGCACAACGAGTTTGCCGCCTCGCTTCCGGAATACTGCGTGAAGGTTGATTCCAAGACGCTCGACCTGCCGTTCTGGATGTTCAGACTGGAAGAATTCGCCGAAGTTCTGTTTCGCGGTCGCGAGACCGTTCCGGAGGAAGTCGACGTCCTGCGCGACCTCATCCCGGCCGCCAAGAACCTCTATCGCAACCCGAGCTCCGGCTCGTATATCAGGCGCGGCAGCGATGCGCTGACGGCGGACACGCCGGTGCCTTACCGCATCGCCGATCTGCTCAAGCAGATCGACGAGCGCATGGGTCTGCTCGAAAGCAAGAACGATCGGCCGACACTGAAGTCGTTGAGGACGCGCATCGAATCGGCCGCTTCCGACCCGCGCTACCGTTTCATGTTTAATTCGCGGCTGATCGAGGACACCATCCACGAGACGATCGGCAACATCTTCCGCGTACCGAACCATGGACGTCCGGTGACCTGCTTCGAGATGGCGGGCATGCCGTCCGAAGTCGTCAATTCGGTCTGCTCGGTGCTGGCGCGCCTCGCCTTCGACCTTGCGCTCTGGAGCGAGGGCCGGCTGCGGCTGCTCCTGCTTTGCGAGGAAGCGCACCGCTACATGCCTGCCGATCCGCGTCTCGGCTTCGCGCCGACCAGGCACGCTTTGTCGCGCATCGCCAAGGAAGGCCGCAAATATGGCTGCTATCTCGGCGTTGTGACCCAGCGTCCAGGCGAGCTCGATCCGACCATCCTGTCGCAATGCTCGACTTTCTTCGCCATGCGGCTCGCCAACGAGCAGGACCAGGCGATCATCCGCTCGGCGATCGCCGATTCCTCGGCCTCGACGCTCGCGTTCCTGTCCTCCATGGGCCAGCGCGAAGCCATTGCCTTCGGCGAAGGCGTGGCGACGACCATGCGGCTCAAATTCGAGAAACTGTCCCAGGAATTCATTCCCGGCACAGCGAAGCGGGAGCAGGCCTTGCCCGCGGATTCCGGCGACGATGTCGATCTCGCCGGAATTGTCGAGCGTCTGCGCAACGTGCCGAAACCGCAGCAGTCGATAGCGTTCGCCGAAGCCGTCGATACCGGGCGCCAGGCTGGCGACCCCGACTACCGCAAGCCATCGGCGCCGCGCGTGCAACCGGACGACGATTTCGACATGCGTTACGGCCTGAGGCCCTCGACCTTCGGCATGCGCCAGCAGAACGACTAATCGTTCTGCATCTTCGCGCCGACTGAGTCCCGGGCTGAGTCGACTGAAGTCGCTTTCGAGAACCGGAGCGGACATATAGTCCGTGAGCACGCGCATGACCCCGAAAATCGAGAACGCTTTTCGGAAAGGATCATAGGAGACGCGCGGCGCGGTAGAAGCGCAGAACACGGCTCCCGGCGGCCAGCGTCAAGAATTTGATCATGGAATTTCAGGCGCAGACGCGGTTGCGGCCCTGCTTCTTCGCCTCGTAGAGCTGCCGGTCGGCGCGGCGATAGAAGTCCTCGGCACTCTCCTTGCGGTCCCAGACGGCGAGGCCGACGCTGGTGGTGACCTTCAGCCGCACATTGCCCGACATGATCGACAGGTTGGCGATCGCCTTGCGGATGCGCTCGGCGAACCGCGCGAGCAGTTCCGCATCCATGTTGGGCGTGACCACGGCGAACTCCTCGCCGCCCAGCCTCGCCACCACATCGTGATAGCGGGTCATGCCCCGTACGCACTGCGCGACAGACCGCAGAACCTCGTCGCCGACATCGTGGCCATGCGTGTCGTTGACCTGCTTGAAATGATCGAGATCGAGGATCATCAGGCCCACCGGCTTGTCGATGCGGCCGAATTCGTCGAGATATTCCCGCAACGCGTCATCGAAGTAGCGGCGGTTCTGCATTCCGGTCAGGCCGTCGGTGAGTGCTGCGTGCTCAAGCGTTTGCGAACGGGCGCTCAGCGACACCGTCATGGCGCGCAACTTGCCCTCTTCCCTCACCTGGCCGCGGATCAGCGGGTAGATGAAGAAGGTTCCAAAGAACAAGGCAGCAGCCAGCAGCGCACCGGTCACGAACAGCAATTTGTTGAGATAGGCGATTCTGTCGAGACGCGATGCGGTGTCGAGAGCGGTCGCGATATCCTGCAATTGGCCATAGGCGTGAAAGGTCACCAGGCCGGCGGCCAGGATCACGAAGATAAAGACGAAAAACGCCGATTCCGCCTTGTGAAAACGCATAACGCCCCGCGGTACTGCGACCGTCGCCGTTATGGCATGCCAGGCCTTACGGACGGTTAACCCGGACAACCGTGACGGGAAGCTGCGCCCTCAATTCCAAGCCCTGATCAAATCGCATTCTATCAGTCCTCGATTGACCATTTCTCGCCCGGGCGTAACCTTTGCCACTCCGGCCCCAGTTGGTGTTTGAACCAGGTCGTCTGCCGCTTGGCATATTGGCGCGTCGCGATCTTGGCTCGCTCAATCGCTTGGGGAAAGCCCATGTGTCCGGCCATCGCGGCCTGCAGCTCGCGCACGCCGATCGCCTTCATCGCCGGCAGGTTCGGATCGAGGTCGAGTGCCATCAACTGCCTGACCTCGTCGAGCGCGCCCTTGTCGAGCATTTGATCGAAACGCGCCCCGATACGCGCCACCAGTTCGCCGCGATCCGGCTCGATCACCAGGAAGCGTGCGCTGTCGCGGTCGATGAGCGGCTGGCCGCGTGCCGCTTGCCATTCAAGGATCGACCGTCCCGACGCGTCGAGCACCTCCAGCGCCCGCACAATGCGCTGGCCATCGGTCGGCCGGAGCTGCATGGCGACAGCCGAATCCTGATGCATCAGTACACGGTGCAGCCGTTCTGCCCCTTGTTCCTTGAGTTCGTAGCGCCAGCGCTCACGCACCGAAGGCGGAATGTCGGGCATGTCCGAGATGCCTTCGGCTAAAGCTCGGAAATAGAGCCCGGTGCCGCCGACGAAGACAGCCGGCCGGCCGGAGAAAATACCTTCCGCGATCAGCCCGGTGACGTCGCGCAGCCAGGCGCCGGTCGAGTAGGCTGTCGAAGGATGCACGTGACCGTACAGATAATGCGGCACGCGCGCCGTTTCGGCCGCGCTCGGACGCGCCGTCAGCACGTCCAGAACCGAATAGCCCTGCATGGAATCGGTGTTGACGATCACGCCGCCCTTGCGCTCGGCGATGTCCAGCGCCAGCGCCGACTTGCCGCTGGCGGTCGGCCCCGCTATCAGGATGGCGTTTTTCACGCGGCCTTTGCCCGCCTGCCTGCCGGAATTTTCGATGCCTCTGATCGCCACGCTTGTGTCCAATCCCAAAGACCGCCGAGTGTCGGTCCCGCTTGCGAATATCGCCTCGCGAGCGGCAGGCGCAAGCGCCGTTCATTGGCTGGCCGAGGATGTCGCCTGCGATCTGGTTTTGCTGGAGACTCCCGACATCGGCGAATTGACGGCCAATCTGCGCGCGGCATTGGCCTCCGAGCCGGTCGACATCATCGTCCAGCCGGCTGAAGGCAGGAGGAAGAGGATCCTGCTTGCCGATATGGATTCGACCATGATCAATCAGGAATGCATCGACGAGCTTGCTGACGAGATCGGCGTCAAAGACCGTGTCGCTGCGATCACCGCGCGATCGATGAATGGCGAGATCGCATTCGAGCCGGCCTTGCGCGAACGCGTCGCCTTGCTGAAGGGCCTCGACACGGCGGTGGTCGACCGCATCCTCGCCAACCGGCTGACGCTGGCCGCCGGCGGCCGCGCGCTGGTGCAGACCATGCGTGCCAACGGCGCCTGGACGGCGCTGGTCTCAGGCGGCTTCGACGTCTTCACCAACCGCATCGCCGCAATGCTGGGCTTCCAGGAAAACCGCGCCAACCGGCTGATCGAGGACGGCGGCAGATTCACCGGCACGGTGGCCGCGCCTATTCTCGGCCGCGCCGCCAAGGCCGAGGCGCTGCTCGACATCGCGGCAAGGCTGGGCGTGACGACGCAGGATGCCGTTGCCGTGGGCGACGGCGCCAATGACCTCGACATGATCCGCCTGGCCGGCACTGGCGTCGCTCTTCACGCCAAGCCGGCGGTGGCTGAGCAGGCAAGGATCCGCATCGACCACGGCGATCTGACGGCGCTGCTCTACCTCCAGGGCTATCGCCAGGACGAGTTCGTGCAATGAAGCCGATCCGCACCGAGCGCCTCATCTTGCGCAATTGGGAAGAGCGCGACCGCGCGCTCTTCCATCGCATCAACTCGGACGAGCGCGTGATGGAATTTTTTCCGTTCCGCCGCGACCGGGCCGCGGCGGACGCAAAGATGGACGAGCTCCGCGCCTGGATCGATGAGGATGGCTACGGTTTCGCCGCCGCCGAGATTGCCGCCACCGGCGAGTGCATCGGCTTCGTCGGCCTCCTCCAAACCGATCATGTGCCTTCCCTGCCGGCCGGCACGATCGAGATCGGCTGGCGGCTGGCACCGGAATACTGGCGCAAGGGCTATGTCACCGAGGCATCCGAAGCCTGGCTCTCCTTCGGTTTCGAAACGCTGGAGCTGGACGAAATCGTCTCCTTTGCCGTCGTGGAAAACCATCGTTCGATCGCCGTCATGAAGCGGCTCGGCATGCGCGCCGACCCGGGCGCCGATTTCGACCATCCCGCCGTGCCGGACAGCCACCCTCATCTTAAGCGGCATGCGCTGTACCGGCTGTCGCGCGACGACTGGCAGGCGCGAAAAAGGGCGGCCCGCTAGCCGCCCATTCTTGCGAATCAACCCGTTCGGGCTCTCCGGAATCAGTCCATCCGGATCGTGACGAAGCGCAACTCGCCGGATTTCGAGGCGAGCATCAGCAGCGCGTTCTTGCGGCCCTGCTCTTTCAGCGCGCCGATCCGGTCCATGACATCCTTTGGCGTGCCAACCGATTCCTGCGCGATCTCGGTGATCACCTCGCCGGGCTGGATGCCGCGTTCGGCGGCGGCCGAATCCTTGGCGACGTCGGTGATGACCACGCCCGACACATCGGCCGCGATGCCGAATTTCTGTCTGGTCTGCTCGTTGAGCTCGCCAACGGTCATGCCGAGCACCGAAGCCGTCGACACAGGAGCCGCCTTGTCGCCCTTGTCCTCGCCGGTACTGCCGTTCTCGCCGCTGGCCAGCTTCTCGCCGTCCTCGAGCCGGCCGAGCGTCACCTTCACTGTCTGCTCGACGCCCTTGCGCACGATGACGACGTCGACGGCCTTGCCGACCGGGCTTTCGGCGACGACGCGCGGCAGGTCGCGCATTTCGTGGATGTCCTTGCCGTCGAATTTGATGATGACGTCGCCGGCTTGAACCGTGCCGTTGTCGACCGGTCCGCCCTTGATGACACCGGCCACCAGCGCGCCCTTGGCCGTCGCCATGCCGAGGCTTTCGGCGATGTCTTCCGTCACCGGCTGGATGCGCACGCCAAGCCAGCCGCGCCGCGTTTCGCCGAACTGGCGAAGCTGATCGACGACGCCCGCGGCGAGCTGCGAGGGAATGGAAAAGCCGATGCCGATCGAGCCGCCGGACGGCGAGATGATCGCCGTGTTGATGCCGATGACCTCGCCACTGCTGTTGAACAGCGGACCGCCGGAATTGCCGCGATTGATGGCGGCGTCGGTCTGGATGAAGTCGTCATAGGGGCCGGAATTGATGTCGCGGTTGCGCGCCGAGACGATGCCGACCGTGACCGTGCCGCCAAGACCGAAAGGATTGCCGATCGCCATCACCCAGTCGCCGACGCGCATCTTAGTGGAATCGCCGAACTTCACCGCCGTCAATTTGTGGCCCTTCGGATCGACCTTCAGCAACGCGACGTCGGTCTTTGTATCGGTGCCGACAAGCGTCGCCTTCAGCGTCACGCCGTCGGAGAAATTGACCTCGATGTCGTCGGCATCGGCGATGACGTGATTGTTGGTCACCACGATGCCCTGCTCGGCATCGATCACGAAGCCGGAGCCAAGCGACTGCACCTTCTGCCCACCGCCCTTGTCGCCGCCGCGGTTCTTGAAGAAGTCATCGAAAAAATCCTGGAAGGGCGAGCCTTCCGGAAGCTGCGGCATCGGCACCGCACCGGGGCCTTCCGTGCCTTTGACGGTTTGCGAGGTCGAGATGTTGACCACCGCGCCGAGCAGGCGTTCGGCAAGGTCGGCGACGGAAGGCGGCGCGTCGGAAGCGATCGTGGGCGTGACGAAGGACGGGACGGCAACTATGCCGACGACGAATGCGGTGGCGCCGGCGAAAAACCTGCGCCGCGCCGCGCGCAACAGGGTGTCGGATATCATCGTGGCCTCCCGGCGTTTTGAAAAAGAAAGGCGCTTCCGCAAAGGCGCCCGTCAATTCATGTTGGCAAGAAATAAGGCACGTTTGCGGCTATAGCTATCGGCGGAAGATAAATCGTCAATCGCCTCGGCACCAAGGAATTTCATCAGCCGCGAACCAGCCAGACGATGGCGACGCCGAGGGCGATTGCAGCCAATCCGGCGATCCGCAGCACATTCTCCGGCAACGACAGCACCTCCGCCGCCAGTTTCCTGGCCAGAGCCGGAAACCCGCCATAGACCAGGCCCTCGATGACGAGGACCAGGCCGATGGCCGCGAGGAAATCCTGCACCGTCCGCTACTGGGCGCTGCCGGGTTGCGTGGCCGGGGCTGCCGGCGTCGCGGGCGCGGGCTGCGATGCCGCCGGCTGTCCGGGCTCGGGCTTGCTTTCCGGATCGCGGAAGAAACGGAAGAACTCGGAGTCGGGCGACAGCACCATGGTGGTTCCGGTGCTGTCCAAGGCTGTGCCGTAAGCATTCATCGAGCGATAGAAATCGAAGAAGCCCGGGTCCCGCTTATAGGCTTCAGCAAAGGTGGCGCTGCGCTGCGCCTCGCCCTCGCCGCGCAGGATCTCCGATTCTTTCTGCGCCTCGGCGATGATCTCGACGACCTCGCGGTCGGCCCTGGCTTTGATACGCTGCGCCGCCTCGTTGCCACGGGCTCTCAGCCGCTCGGCTTCCGCCAGGCGTTCGGCTTTCATGCGATCGTAGGTCTGCTGCGATACTTCGGCGGTCAGATCCGTCCGGCGGATGCGCACATCTTCGATGTCGAGGCCGAGCGACGTCGCGTCCGGACGCAGTTGGTCACGCACCTCGCGCATCATGACGCCGCGTTCTTCGGAAAGTGCCGCCTCGAAATCGCGCAGACCATAGACGCGGCGCAGCGCCGCATCGAGACGCGTCTTCAGCCGGGCTTCGGCGAGTTCCACCTGCCCCGATACCGCCGCGCGGAACGTGCGCGGATCCGAAATGCGGTAGGCGATGAAGGCATCGACCTCGTAGAACTTGCCGCCGGAGACCTGAACGCGGATATTGTCGAGGTCGAAGCGCATGACTTTTTTCTCGATCGTCTGAACGCTGTCGGCATCGAAGAAGGCGAATGGCGCCTTGAAATAGATGCCCGGCTCGGTCTTGACGTCGATGATCTCGCCGAACCTCAGCACGATTGCCTGCTCGCCCGCCTTGACGACGAACACCGACGAATAGAGCAGAAACAGAAGGACGGCCGCGATGACCGCGATGATGGGAAGACGGTTGGCCATCACTGGTTACCTCCCAGCGCAGGCGCGGGCGGCGCCTTGGGCTGCAGTGCCGGCAGCGGCAGATAAGGAAGCACACCCTGCCCGTTGCCCTGCTCGACGACGACCTTGTTCGAGTCCTTCAGGATCCTCTCCATTGTTTCCAGGTAAAGGCGCTTGCGAGTCACGTCGGGCGCCTTGGCGTATTCGTTGTAAACGGAGATGAAGCGCTGCGCCTCACCTTCGGCTTCCTGCACGACCCGGTTCTTGTAGGCGGCGGCATCTTCGCGGATCTGGGCCGCCTCACCGCGCGCCTGGCCGAGCTTCTGGTTGGAATATTGATTGGCCTGCTCGACGAACTTGTCCTCGTCCTGCTCGGCGCGCTGCACCTCGTCGAAAGCATCGGCGACCTCGCGCGGCGGCGCGGCGTCCTCGATGGAGATTGCGTTGACTTGCAGACCCGTCTTGTAACCATCGAGCGTGTTTTGGATGATCTCACGCACCGATGTGGCAATACCCTGGCGATCGTCGCGGAAAATATCCTGCGCGGGGCGCCGGCCGACGACCTCGCGCATGGCGCTTTCGGCCACCTGCGTCAGCATGCCGTCGGGATCTGAGACGTCGAAAAGATAGGCCCTTGGATCGGAAACCTGGTAGGCGACCGAGAACTGCACATTGACGATGTTCTGGTCGCCGGAGAGCATCAGCCCGGAGCCGCTGCTCGCCCCGCCGCCGATGCTGACGAGCTGCTCGGAAATCTTTGCCGTTTCGATCGTTTCGATCGGCCACCAGTGGAAATGCAGGCCTGGCTGCGAGAGCTCGGCCTTCGGCTTGCCGAAGCGCAATTCGACCGCGACCTCGTCAGGCTGCACGGTATAGATGGCCTTGAAAGCCCAAAGCACGACAAGCGCGAGCGCGATCAGCCCGAGGACGGCCGGGCTGGCGCCGCCGCCTCCCGGAAGAGCGCGCCGCAGCCTGTCCTGGCCGCGGCGGATGATGTCCTCGAGATCGGGAGGCGACCCGGGCGGGCCGCTCGGGCCTTTCGGTCCCTGTCCCCAGGGCCCCTGATTGCCGCCGCCGCCCCATGGGCCGCCGCCACCGCTCTTGTCGTTCCAGGGCATGAATGTCCTTTCGCTTCGGTTCCCTCAGGCCTTGCGGCGCGATCCTAGCGCATGACCTCGAAAACCGATATCGGTTTTTCCGAAAGGAATCATGCGCCAAATCAAAGTTTTACGGCGACCTTCTTGCGCGTCCGGTTGGAAGCGTGGCGCTGTACCCTCGTTCTTCTATAGGGACGCCGTGACGCGCTTTCAACGCGATCCGCTACGCGCGCCTCCGATTTGAGCCGTCAGCGACCCTTTGTCCTCGTCAGTGACCGTCGCCGCGGCGCTCGTAAACCGTATAGCGTGTCGCGTGGCTGTCCTTTTCGCCCGCCGGAAAATCCTCGGATCGGACGATCCGCCAGATCGCGGGGTCGATCGGCGGAAAATGAGCGTCGCCATCGACCGCGGCCAGCACATGGGTGACGTGGAGACGATCGGCCAGCGGCAGGGCCTGGGCATAGATCTCGCCGCCGCCGACGACGCAGATCTCCTCGGCACCTGCCGTGCAGCGGCCGCGCACCTTGGCCAGCGTGATCGCCTCGTCGAGCGAATGGGCGACTTCGGTGCCCTCGGATCGCCAGTCTCTGGCTCGCGTCACCACGATGTTGAGCCTGCCGGGCAGGGGCCGGCCGATGCCCTCATAGGTCTTGCGGCCCATGATGATCGGCTTGCCCATCGTGTCGGCCTTGAAGCGTTTCAGGTCGCTGGAAAGCCGCCACGGCAGCCCGCCTTCGCGTCCGATCACGCCGTTCTCGGCAATGGCGACGTAGATCGCGATGTCCATCAGCCGCCGTTCCCACTATTGTCCGACGGCTCAAGCAGCAAGATGCCGATATCGTGCTCCGGATAAAAATCCTTGGCCGTCATCTCGAACGTCGTCGGACCGACCTTGCGGACATTGTCGCCACAGAAGGAGACCAGATTCTTTGGGCTGCCCTTGTCGATGGTGAGCTTGAAATTGCCGATACTGCCGGACGCCCAGTTGCCGCCGGTGGTCAGGATATATGCGATGCGGCTCTCGAAATATTTGGGATAGCCGTCGGGATTTTCCTTCGCTGCCTTGCGCACAGCGTTCTCGAACCCGCCGTCCATGCAGTAGCGGGTCTTGTAAGTGTCGTACTGCCCCTGGAACTTGCCGTCGTAATAGAAGCTGACCGATGACGTGCCGCCGACGCTCGGCTTGTAGCGGTGCGAGACATGGACTTGCTTGTTGGCCGGGAAGGTGGAGCGCCACCAATAGGTCGAGCGCAATTGCCAGAACGGCGCGTAGGCAGTTTGCATGCCCGAACCGTTGTCGGCGGTGTCTTCGATGATGATGCCGCGATCTTCCCAATCCTCCGCGACGTCCTTGGGCAGCTTTGCCAGCGCCGCCTTGGCGGCGTCGCCGAACGGATAGAGCGGCACGTCGTGCGCCTGGAGTTCCGCGGTGATGTCGATGCCCAGCGCGAACGCCTTTTGTTCGAGC
The DNA here is from genome assembly GCF_003997555.1 of Mesorhizobium sp. M1A.T.Ca.IN.004.03.1.1. Taxonomy (NCBI): domain Bacteria; kingdom Pseudomonadati; phylum Pseudomonadota; class Alphaproteobacteria; order Hyphomicrobiales; family Phyllobacteriaceae; genus Mesorhizobium; species Mesorhizobium sp. M1A.T.Ca.IN.004.03.1.1. Next base: position 323,666 of record NZ_RZTV01000001.1, read on the forward strand.
TGCGGGTTGGCGTCGACGCCGTCGATCGTCACCTCGAAGCCGAGGAAATTGTCGCTCTGCGCTTCCGGGATCGCCGGCATCTCGTTCGGGTCGCCTTCGATGTCCGGCATCGGGAAGGCGACGATCGCGCTGACGTCCTTGTCGGTATTGTTGCGGAAAACGTAGTCGACGGTCACTTTTTCCGGCGAGATGAAGAGATCCTCGCTTTCCATGGCAACCGCATCGCTGCGCGACAGGATCAGCCCGCCGGTGCCAAGCTCGGCAACGGAATCGTTGGCGAAGGCAGGTGCAACCGAGAATGCCAGCGCTGCAGTCAGGATAGTGCGTAACATGGCTCCCCTCTCGACGGCATGACCGGGATCATGCGGGTGCGCTTCCATCTAGAGCAATTCCAGGAGAAGTAGCTAGAGGCGTTCAACGTTTCTGCCAATCGGTGGAAGTTTTGCGTTCCCGCATGCCTGCCTGCCCCCGTCTGGACACCGGCCGCCCGATCGGGCAGGAGGACGCCTATGCGCAAGCTTCTCGTCATCGGCATCGGGGCCGGCAATCCCGACCACATGACCGTACAGGCCATCAACGGCCTGAACCGGGCCGACGTGCTGTTCGTTCCCGACAAAGGCGCCAGAAAGAACGACCTCGCGGAACTCCGCCGGCAGATCTGCGACCGCTTCGTCACAAACCCGAAGTCGCGCCGCGTCGAATTCGACGTCCCGGTTCGGGCCGAGCCGACATCGTCCTATCGCGTGACCGTCGACGACTGGCACGAGGCGATCGCCGAAATCTATGAAGGGCTGATCCGCGACGAGCTTGCCGAGGACGACTGCGGCGCGTTCCTGATTTGGGGCGACCCCTCGCTCTACGACAGCGCGCTGCGCATACTGGAGCGCGTGCGCCTGAGGGGCAATGTCGGTTTCGAGCTCGAGGTCATTCCGGGCATCACCGCGATCCAGGCGCTTGCCGCCGTCCACGCGACCGCGCTCAACCGCATCGGCGATTCGATCCTGGTCACCACCGGCCGCCGGCTGACTGAGGAAGGCCTGCCCGCGAATGCCGGAAGCACCGTTGTCATGCTGGACGGCAAGTGCGCCTTCAACACACTGGTCGACCAAGATGTTTTCATTCAGTGGGGCGCTTATCTCGGCACGGCGGACGAGATCATCCTTTCCGGCCGCCTCGGCGATGTCGGCGCCGAAATCGAGAAGGTCCGAGAGGAAGCTCGGCGCAAAAAGGGCTGGATCATGGACACCTATTTGCTCCGCAAGCCCGGGGAGCCGGAGGAATAGGCCCCTTACAGGCCCAATCAACCGGCGTCGATCTCGGCCTGCAACGCCTGCATATGTACGGCCGCCGCTGAAGCCGCCGCGCGCTCGATCGCTCTGAAACGGCTGACGACGGCGAGACCCACGGCGGTCAATTGCGCGCCGCCGCCTTTTCGGCCGCCGGTCTGCGCCGCCACCAGCGGCTTGCCGAACACCCGGTTCATGTCCTCGACCAGGTCCCAGGCATGCTTGTAGGACATCTCCATGCCGCGCGCCGCGGCCGAAATCGAGCCGAAAGCGGCGATCTGCTCCAACAATTCGATCTTGCCCGGACCAATTCGTCCGTCAGGGTCGAGATTTATCCGCAGGCTCAGCGATGGCATCCCTTGTCCTCTGCGATCATGTCGAGATTACCCTCTCCGCCGCCACATCGCTATTCCAAACCAACATAGCGATATTGCCCTTTCGTCAACCATCGGCCTCCACCGGCAGCCCAGCACCTGTCGTCGCGCTGTCAAAGCTCACCGTCTTGATCACCGCGAAGACCTCGCGGCCGAGCGCGAGCCGAAGGCTCTGCTTCGACTGTTCGGTGACGCGCGCCAGCACCGTTGCTCCGTTGCAGTCGATGGCGATCTCCACCGTAGGCCCGACGCCCGGCCTGACCGCGGCGATTTTGCCCGGCAGTATGTTGAGCGCGCTAAGACCCGACGGCTGTTCGGTCGCGATCATGACATCGCGGGCGCGGATGCGGAGCCGCACCAGAGCTCCCGCCGGGCGTGAAACGCGCGGCACGCGGATCTCGCCGGCCGGCGAGCCGAGCACAGTCATGCCGAAAGCCTCGTCGTGACGCAAAACCCTGGTGTCGAGCACCGCGCCGCCCTCGCCGCGCTCCTCCGCCGGCAAGAGGTCGAGCCGCTGCATGATCGCCTCGGTCGGGCCGAAAGCCGCGATCTTGCCTTGGGACAGCACCGCCACGTCGGTCGCCAGCCGCGCCACCTCGGCGACGGAATGGCTGACATAGGCGATCGGGATCTTCGTCTCATCGCGCAGCCGCTCGATATAGGGCAGGATTTCGGCCTTTCGCGCCTCGTCGAGCGAGGCAAGCGGCTCGTCCATCAAAAGCAGTTTCGGGCTGGCAAGGAGCGCGCGGCCGATCGCCACGCGCTGCTTTTCACCACCCGACAATTTCGCCGGCCGCCGGTCGAGCAGGGGACCGATGCCAAGGAGTTCGACCACCGCATCCATACTGGCGTAGCGCTCGGCAACCGGCGTGAACCAGCGGCCATAGCGCAGATTGCCGGCGACGCTCAAATGCGGGAAGAGCCGCGCATCCTGGAACACCATGCCGATCCGTCGCTTGTGCATCGGCACGAAGATGCCGGCGGCGGTGTCGACCAGCACGCGCCCGTCCACCGCGATCCGCCCTTTCCGCGGCCGGATCAGCCCGGCGAACACATTGATCAGCGTCGACTTGCCCGAGCCCGAAGGCCCAAACAGCGCCGTCAGCCGGCCGGCGCTTTCGAAACTCGCCTCGATGGCGAAATCGCCGAGACGATGACTGACGTCCACCGAGAGCGTCATTCGACGTCCATCCGCTGGCCGATCCGGCGCGCCAGAACCTCGGAGGCCACCAGCGCCACCATCGAGATGACGATCGAAATCAGCGTCAGGCGCAGCGCTCCGGGATCGCCGCCCGGCACCTGCGTGAAGGTGTAGATCGCCGAGGGCAGCGTCTGCGTCTCGTTGGGGATGTTGGAGACGAAAGTAATGGTCGCGCCGAACTCGCCCATCGCCTTGGCGAAGGACAGGATCGCGCCGGCGATCAGGCCGGGCAGGATCAGCGGCAGCGTGATTGTGGCGAACACCCAGACCGGGTTGGCGCCGAGCGTGCCGGCGGCCGCCTCCATCTTGCGGTCGACTGCCTCGATCGACAACCGGATCGCCCGCACCATCAGTGGAAAACCCATCACCGCGCAGGCAAGTGCTGCCCCCGTCCAGCGGAAGGAAAAGACGATGCCGAAATGCTCGGCGAGGAAGGCGCCGGCCGGCCCGCGCCGGCCGAAGGTGAGCAGCAGCAGATAACCGGTCACCACCGGCGGCAGGATCAGCGGCAAATGCACCAGCCCGTTGAGCAAGGTCTTGCCCCAGAACCGCCCCCGGGCCAGGACCAGCGCGATCAGGATGCCGGGCGGCAGACTGGCGATCATCGCCACCGTCGCCACCTTGATCGACAGCCGGACCGCATTCCATTCGTCGGGAGTGAGGTCCAGCAGCCAGTTCATATGCGGTGTTAGGTCTTTCTCAGTTGCTCGGCGCGAGCACCGTAAAACCCTGTTCCTTGAAGAGCGCGGCGGCCTTGGCCGACTCGACGCATTTCAGGAAGGCAGCCGTATCCTTGTCCTTCGAATCCGCGGTCTGGGCAATCGGATAGATGATCGGCGGGTGCGAATCCTCGGGGAAGGTGCCGACGACCTTGACGCCCTTTTCGGCATGGGCGTCGGTGGCGTAGACGATTCCGAGCGCGGCCTCGCCCGTCGATACCAGCTTGAGCGCGGCGCGGACATTCTCGGCCTGCGCGACCTTGCCTTCGACCGAGGACCACACGCCCAGCCATTCCAGCGCCGCCTTGCCATATTTGCCGGCGGGCACCGCCTTGAAATCGCCCATGGCGAGCCGACCGTCGCCGATGAGCCCGGCGAGGTCGAAGCCCTTCTCGACCTTCGCCTCGACCTTGGAATCTTGCGGCGCCACCAGCACGATCTGGTTGCCGAGCAGTTTCACTTCGGTGTCGGGCCTGGTCAGCTTCTTGTCGGAGAGATACTTCATCCAGTCGAGGTCGGCCGAGACGAAGACATCGGCCGGCGCGCCGCCTTCGATCTGCTTGGCCAGCGCCGAGCTTGCCGCATAGGAAATCGTGGCCGCCTCGCCGACCTCCGGCTCGCAGGCCTTGTTGACCGCATCGAGCGCGTCCTTGAGGCTGGCCGCGGCGAACACGATCACCTTGTCGTCGGCCTGAGCAGCGGGGACAGCCGCCATCAACGCTGCCGTCAGTCCGCCGATGGGGATCGCCTTCAAGCCAAAACCCTTGCCCGTCATGAAACCTCGTCCTCTTCTGAAAATCCGTTCGGCTCGAGCCCTGACCGATATATCCCGATGAACATAACAAGAAAAGGACTTTTAGGCTCCGCGCCGTTGTCCGTCAGGATCCCACCAGCCCACGGTGAAGTCCGTTCGATACAGCGAGGCATAGGCAGATGTAGATCAGCGCCGGCAATGTCCTGAAGGGCAAGGTCATCGTCGAGGGAGCGACCACGTCGCATGTCCGGATAGCTATCGGCGGCGGCGTCCTCGACACGGCTTCGATCACCAACGAAGCGGTTGCCGATCTGCGACTGGGCAAGTAGGGCCTATGAAGTGATCAAGGCCTCCGACGTCATCGTCGGGACTGGCTGACGGCTTGAGCGCTGGCAGCGCTCAAAGCGGGCCTTATACCGCGATCGGCGCCTTGATATTGGCGTCCGCAAAATAGTTCTCGAGGCGGAAATCCTCGAAGCGGAAGGCAAAAAGATCCTTCACATCCGGGTTGATCCACATCGTCGGCAGCGACTTCGGCGTGCGCCGCATCTGCTCGCGCGCCTGCTCGAAATGGTTCGAGTAAAGATGCGCATCGCCGAGCGTGTGGACGAAATCGCCAGGCTTCAGGCCGGTGACCTGCGCCACCATCAGGGTCAGCAGGGCGTAGGATGCGATGTTGAACGGCACGCCCAGGAAAATGTCGGCCGAGCGCTGGTAGAGCTGGCAGGAGAGCCGGCCTTCCGAAACGTAGAACTGGAACAGGCAATGGCAGGGCGGCAGCGCCATCGCCTCCACTTGGGCCGGATTCCAGGCTGAGACGATCAGCCGGCGCGAATTGGGATTCTTGCGTACCTCCTTGAGAAGGGCGGCGATCTGGTCGATCTCGCCGCCATGCCCATCCGGCCATGAGCGCCACTGCTTGCCGTAGACAGGGCCGAGATCGCCGTTCTCGTCGGCCCATTCGTCCCAGATGGTGACGCCGTTGTCGTTGAGATATTTGATGTTGGTGTCGCCGGCCAGGAACCACAGCAACTCGTGGATGATCGACTTCAGATGCAGCTTCTTGGTGGTGGTAACCGGGAAGCCGCGCGAAAGGTCGAAGCGCATTTGGTAGCCGAACACCGACCGCGTGCCGGTACCGGTGCGGTCGCCGCGATCGGCGCCGTTCTCCAGCACATGCTTCAACAGGTCGAGATATTGGCGCATCGGCTCGGCCTCGATTCGGATGACAAGCGATCATAGCCGACTGGCGGTCGGTCGAATACCCAAAGCCTACAGATGTCGATCCGGCGCGAAAAATCCACGGCGCCGGCACGTTGCCATGCCGGCTGCCGATCGCCTTGCCTCACAGAGAACCCAGTTTGCCCAGGTCCTTCGCCACCAGATAGTAGAAGGTCACGCGGCTCTTGGTGTTGTCGGCGGCCATCGCCTTGCACGCCTTCTCGATCGAGGCGTCGGCCTTCTTGGCGTCGGCAATCCCAAGCTTCTTGGTCACCCAGTTGTCCCGGACGCGCTCGAGCTCCTTCGGGTCCGCACAGGAGACCAGGGAGGAATCGCGGTTCCTGAGCGCGATGCCCAAATGCTTGACGATCTTCTCGACCGCATCGGCGCTGGCGCCGGCATCGTATTTCTTCACATCCGCAAGATAGTCGGCCATGAAACTTCCCCTCGTCGGCGCCACGGATCCGATCGATGAGGCTTGTGGCGCGCCGCGCAACTTGTGCGCTAGGTCAGGATATTCCTCATCGCCGGCGGAGCTTCGATTGAGTAGACGCGCAAGTCAACCCTCGGCTGTCGAGTTTGGCGCAGGGGACAAGCCTCGACTTGGCCCTTTCATTTTCCGTAACCGCTCCCTATATTCGCTTCGTCGGCTTGACCGACTATGGCGATAAACAGGCGATGAAATAAGCCGTTCGGACCCGGGGGCGGTACCCGGCGCCTCCACCAAAAACCGCTCTTCCAAAGGGAGCGGTTTTTGCTGGGGGCGAAATAGGATCGACGAAGGTGTAAAGATCGTACTTTTGCCCGGCATTGTACCACCGTCATCGGGCTAAACTTATAGTTGCCAACGACAACTATGCGGAAGCTCGTCTCGCTGCTTAATGCAGTGCGAACGCTTCAAATCAAGCCCTAGAGGTTCGCACTTCTAGGCGGGGTTCGGAGGTACCTGGCAACAGAAACCTCCACCTTCCCCCTCGCCTTCTTTCCAAGTCAATTGAACGGCCGAGCATGCTTGGCGCGCATGCTTGCGGTCCTGCCTGGGCTGAAAAAGGCCGGGCAATCCCGGCCTCTTCCGATTTTCTATCCGCGTCTTACTCGGCAGGCGCTTCGACCGCTTCGCGCGCACGGCCGAGCGTCAGCTTGGCCAGCATGAAGGAAATCACCGCGCAGAGCGTGATGCCGGCCACCATCGGCAGCGGCGTGCCGTCGAAGAAGAGGCCCGCCACGCCCATGGCCAGCGCGCCGATGGCGAAGTGCAGCGTGCCCATCAGCGCCGATGCCGTGCCGGCGATCTCGCCATGCTCTTCCATCGCCAGCACGGAGGTGGTCGGAATGACCAGGCCAAGGAAGCCGTAGCCGACAAAGAGCAGCGCCGCCATCACGTCGAGCCGGTCGACACCGGATGCCATGATCGCGAACAGCGCCACCATCACCGTGGCATAGCCGGTCACCGCGACCCACACGACCCGCTTCAAGCCGAAGCGATCCGCCAGCATCCCGGTCAGCTGCGACATGCCGATGAAGGCGACCGCGTTGATCGAGAAGAACACGCTGTAGACCGACGGCGACAGGCCGTAGTGGTCGATCAGGATGAAGGACGAACTCGACAGATAGACGAAGAAGCTCGCAATGCCGAAGCCGGCGATCGCCGTCAGGCCAAGGAAGTTGCGGTCGCTCATCAGGTAGCGGTAACCGGCAAGTGCCGTGCCGAAGGACGAGTTGGCGCGCTCCTCCGCCGAACGCGTCTCTTTCAGCGAGGTCGCGAGCAGGATGGTGGCTAAAGCGGCGGCGCCCGTCACAGTCCAGAACACGGCACGCCAGCCGAAGCTCTCGATGATCTGGCTGCCCGTGAGCGGCGCGAGGATAGGCGACACCGAGAACACCAGCATCAGCAGCGACATCAGCTTGGCGGCCTCGTTGCCGGTGTGCAGGTCGCGCACGATGGCGCGCGGCACTGCCATGCCCGCGCTGGCGCCGAGCCCCTGCAGGAAGCGGAAGGCGATCAGCCACTCGATATTGGGCGCCATAGCCGAGCCGACGCCGCCAACCATGAACAGCGCGAGTCCGACATAAAGCGGCAGCTTGCGCCCGACAATGTCCGAGATCGGTCCGACGACGATCTGGCCGAAGCCCATCGACAGGAAGAAGATCAAGAGGCTCATCTGCACGGCGGCGGTGCCAGCTTTCAAATCCTCACCGATCGAAGGCAGCGCTGGAAGGTACATATCGATGGCGAAGGGGCCGATTGCGGACAACAAGCCGAGCACGACCGCGATGCGGAGGAATTTGGGACTCATGATAAGGGCTTCTTTCGGATCTGGTTGTCGCCGTGGTCCGGCGTCTACCCGAGGACGTTCCATCCCGTGGAACCCCGACATCCGGGATGTGAAATCATCGTCGCTTCAAAGCGCGATTCTGTCGTTCCCGGGAGCGGGCTTCGCTTTATTGTGTCTACAAATTTAGACAGCCTTGTCCAATTCGTCAATCATCGCTATATAGTTTTTTATGAAGGTCGGCGTTTCTCCTGACACTTTCCCGCCACGCAGCCACGAGGCCAAGCGCATATCGGTGGTTGATGCTGCCGCTTCGGTCTTCTGCCGCGAAGGCTATGCCGGCGCCAATATCGACCTGATCGCGGCCGAGGCCGGCGTTTCGCGCCAGACCGTCTACAATCACCATGGCGATAAGGAAAAGCTGTTCATGGCCATTGTGCGCGACCTGACGGAGCGCTGCAATGCCGGCATCTTCGCCACCATTGCCACCTTTCCCGACCAGCCCGCCGATCTCGAAGCCGATCTTGTCGCCTTCGCGGTGCGCATGAACCGCAACTGTATCTGCAACCGCGACGGCCGCTTCCTGCGCAAGCTGATCCAGGCCGAGGGCGAGCGCTATCCCGAGCTTTTTGCCGAGTGGCGCGAACAGGGACCGGGCCGCACCTGGTCGGCGCTTGCCGCCCGCTTCGCGCGGCTGGCCTATGCCGGGCACCTCTCGATCGACGATCCGGACGTGGCGGCGCGGCAGTTCCTCGCACTAGTCAACGCCGAGTTGCAGACAACCTTCATGCTCGGCGGCATACCGACGGAGGAAGAGGTGGTGCGCTCAGCGACCAATGGCGTGCGCACCTTCCTGGCCGCCTTCGGCAGGAAGAAAGCGGCAGCCGCCCGGCAGGCCGCCCTCGCCCACGCCTGAGCGATCAAATCGCCGCCAGCCCTCTTGGCCTTAGCTTTCGGCGCCTATATGCGGTTTACGCCGCGCCCAAGCTTGATTACAGCTATGCGGACGATTCAACGGAACCCGACCGTCACATGGCCGACGACCACATCCGCTACGACATTCTGGCCCAGGAGGCATTGCGCGGTGTCATGCGCAAGGTCCTGGCCGAAGTCGCGCGCACGGGCCTTCCGGGCAACCATCATTTCTTCATCACCTTCCTGACCGGCGCGCCGGGCGTGCGCATCTCCTCGCGGCTGCGCGAGCGTTATCCGGAGCAGATGACCATCGTCATCCAGTTCCAGTACTGGGACCTGAAGGTGACCGACACCGGTTTCGAGGTGGGACTCTCCTTTTCCGACGTGCCCGAAAAGCTCGAAATCCCCTTTTCCGCCGTGCGCGGTTTCTATGACCCATCAGTGAATTTCGAACTCGAATTCGACGTCAAGGCGGACAACGCCGCGGAAGACGACGACGCCGCGCCGGCCCCGGAGCTGCCGATCGCGGTCGTGACCGAAAAGAAACCGGAATCGAAGAAAAAGGCCACCGAGGCCGAGAAGAAGCCGGCTGCCGCCGATACCGGCGGCAAGGGTGCCGAAGTGGTTTCGCTCGACGCCTTTCGCAAGAAGTGAGCCGGGGAAATGGGCGAGGTCGTCAATCTCCGCCAGGCCCGCAAGCAGAAAGCGCGCATCGAGAAGGAACGCCTGGCCAGGGAAAACCGGGCATTGCACGGCCGTTCCAAAGCCGAGCGCGAGCGTGACCGGCTGACGTCCGACATGACGGAAAAATTCATGGACGGCCATCGCCGCGAAAAGCCCGGCGATCCGGACCGGCGCTGAGCGCCCGGATGGCCGCTGTCGAAAAACGCTCGGTGACGATCCGCGGCCACCGCACCAGTTTTTCCCTGGAGCAACCCTTCTACGACGATTTGGTGGCGATCGCGACGCAGCGCTCGCTGTCGCTCGCGGCCCTCGTTGCCGAGATCGACGAAACGCGGACCCGTGACGCCAACCTCTCCTCCGCGCTCAGACTCTACGTGCTCGCCTGGGCAAAGCGCGGCGGCAAGGCATCTTGACCGGCCTCAGACCGGATCGCCGAGGCTTTCCTGCGCCTTGCGCTTGGCGCCGAAGCTGAGCAGGGCCGAACGGTCGCGTTCCTCGGCCTGCTTTTTCGACCGCACCCGCATCAGGTCCTTCCAGCCGATATAGCCGACCAGCCGTGCATCCTCGCGCGAGACGACCGGCAGATGCGAGACGTTGGCCAGGAGCAGCTTGTCTGACAGTCCTTCCAGATATTCGTCGGGATAGGCGAGCGTGACCTTGCTGCCGGCCAAAAGTTCGCCGAGCGTCGTCTTGCGGTGCTTGCCGGCGCGGCGCCAACGCAGGATCGCCGGCGGATCGATGAGGCCGAGCACATGGCCTTTCTCGTCGATCACAGGAAAGCTCGGATGGCGCGTGTCCGGGGCGGTCAGGAATGCCGCCGCGCCGTGCAGCGTCATCGTCGCCGGCACGCTCTCGACCTTGGTCGTCATCACCTCGCGCACCCTGGTCAGCGCGAAGGGATCGACGCGGTATTCGCGAACGAGGTGGTGTCCGCGCCGCGCCACCTTTTCGGTCAGGATCGATCGCTTCATCAACAGCACGGTGACGGCATGGGCGGTGGCGCAGGCTGCGATCAGCGGCACCAGCATGTGGGTGTTGCCGGTGAGTTCGACCGCGAAGAAGGTCGCGGTCAGCGGCGCGCGCATGGTGCCGCCCATGGTCGCGGCCATCGCCAGCAGCGGCCAGAAGCCGGGCGTCGCCTCGGGCAGGATACCGGCAAGCACCGCGCCCATCGCGCCGCCCATGATCAGGAGCGGCGCCAGCACGCCGCCCGACGTTCCCGAACCCAGCGCCACCGACCAGATAATGGCCTTGACGACCAAAAGCGTCAGCGCCGCCGCCAGCACATGGCCATCCAACATGTTGGCGATGTTGTCGTAGCCGACACCGAGCGCCTGCGGCTCGATCAGTCCACCGATACCGACCACCAGGCCGCCGATCATCGGCCACCACATCCAGTGTATCGGCAGCTTCTGGAAGGCGTCCTCGCAGGCATAGACCATTTGCGTCAGCAAGCCGGAGAGCAGGCCGGCGGCAATCCCGACCAGCACCCAGCCACCCAATCCGGCGATCGTCGCTTCCATGCTGCCCGAGAACGGGAAGATCGGTCCCGGCAGGTGCAGCAAGGTGCGTTCGACCTCGGCGATGATGGCGGCAACGGCGACCGGGATGAAGCTGCGCGGCGTCCATTCGAACAGCAGCAGCTCGACGGCGAGCATGATTGCCGCGATCGGCGTGCCGAACACGGTCGTCATGCCGGCCGCCGCGCCCGCCACCAGCAGCGTCTTGCGTTCATTGTCGCTGACCGGCAGCATCTGCGCGATCAGCGAGCCGATCGCCCCGCCGGTCATGATGATCGGCCCCTCGGCGCCGAACGGTCCGCCGGAGCCGATCGAGATCGCCGACGACAATGGCTTCAATACCGCCACTTTGGCGTCGAGCCGCGAGCGGCCGAGCAGGATTGCTTCGATGGCTTCCGGAATGCCGTGGCCGCGGATCTTTTCGCTGCCGAAGCGCGCCATCAGCCCGATGACCAGCGCGCCGATCACTGGAACCAGCACGGCGGCATAGCCGAGCGGCGTGTCCTCGAGCCTGAGCTCGGCCAGTGTGAACTGGCCGAAATAGGCGATGTTGGTGGCGAGCCTTATCAGCTTCAACAGCGCGATGCCGGCAAACAGCCCGGCGGTCGCCACAACGACTGCGATGGCGGCGATGATGAGCACCCGCGGATCGGTGGTGAAGTCGCGGAGATGGCCGTTTCCGGCATGAGCGGATTTCATTGGGGAGCCTGAGCTTTCTGGCGGCGCGGTACCGTCCGGTTGTCGGCCGGCTACATATCGTAACACGATATAATTCTTCAAGGCCGTTTTTGGTGGTTGCTCCGCGTCATTTTGGTCATGGATGTGCCAGGCTTTCATAAGAGTTGAGCTTTGGCCGGAAAGGGCGATAAGTCGTGGCATGACGCATCCGAAGAAACCACGTCCCGCCATCAGCCAGGCCGACTATCAGCGGCTTTCGGAGTTCCGCTACCTGATCCGCCGCTTCCTCGAATTCAGCCAGTTGCAGGCGAATGAGGCGGGCTTGACCCCGCGCCAGCACCAGGCGCTGCTGGCGATCAAGGGCTATCCCGGCGGCGGGCCGGTGGCAGTGGGCGATCTGGCGGAGCGGTTGCGCATCCGCCACCACAGCGCCGTCGAACTGGTGAATCGGCTGAGCGAGGCCGGCTTGGTCGCGCGGGATCAAGATAAGGCCGACCACCGCCGCGTCCTGCTGCAACTCACCCCGCTCGCCGACGACCGTCTCGCCGAATTGTCGGCCGCCCATCTCGACGAGCTTGCCCGCATCGAGCCTATGCTCAAGCGCCTGCTTTCGCGGCAGGAGCCGGTTTGAGCGCTACATCCAGCGCTGTCCTTCGCGACGTCTTGGGTGTTTTGTTCGCCCGCGATTCCGGGCGGAACCGCTATGCAGTTTTCCCGGAATAATGGGTTTCAACCGCCGTCCAGCGACTTCAGGAGGTTGTCGATCGTGAACGGATTGGACTTGGGCTTCGGCGGCTCTGGAACGGAACCGTCGTTGACGCCGGGAAGCGACCGGTCGACTTTTGGCGCCTGCTCAACCGCCCTGCGTTCAGCTTCCAGCCTCGCCTGCTCGGCACGCTTGCGATCCGCCTCGGCCTGGGCTTTCGCGGCTGCGGCCTGTTGCTCGGCCTTTGCCTTGGCATCGGCTTCCGCCTCTGCTTGCGCATCAGCCTCGGCCTTGGCGCGCGCCTCGGCCTCGGCCTGAGCCTTGGCGTCGGCTTCCGCTTTTGCCCTTGCCCCTTCTTCCGCTTTGGCTTGCGCCTCGGCTTCTGCCTTCGCTTGCGCCTCCGCTTCGGCTTTCGCCCTGGCTTCAGCCTGGGCTTTCTGTCGCGCCTCTTCCTCTTGCCGGCGCAGTTCCTCGGCCGCCCGGTCGCGCTCCGTCTGCAGCGCAGCGTAGTAGCGCACCTCGCGCCGCAGCCTCTGCTTCTCGAGCAGCGCCGCCTGCATCGCCTCGACGCGCTGCTGCTCCTTCTCCAGCGCGCGCTGGGTCAGGAACTGCGCCAGCGGCGCGCTGTCGAACTGGAGCGACGTCGCCCCGATCTGGCCTGCAAGGCTGAAGTTCACAGCCGGTTCGGAGCCGACAAGCGCCTCGTCGCCCGGTCGATAGGTAATCGCTCCCTTGGCGGCCAGCGTGCTCGCATCGAGGTCGGCGGTAACGTCCGCCGACAGCGTCGCCGCCGGATTGTCGAGGCTGATCGGCGGCGCCCGCAGCGTGCCATTGGCAACGGTGAAGGGGATATCGGTGTTGCCGGCCGCGAAACTTCCCTGTCCGGCGATCTCAGGCGCGAAGCCGGCGGTCTTGGCGGCATCGATGTCGCGTCCGATTGCATCGGCCTTGGCGATGACGGGGGCAAAAGCATCGGGATTGATGCCGGCGATGGTCAGTCCCTTCAGCGCCGCCGTGCCGGACCCTGACAGGGCGGCGATCATCGCATCGACAGACTTGCCGCTGGTCGACAGCGCGGCCGAAATGTCGCCGCTGCCGCTGATTCCGGCGCCAGGCAGCACTGCGGTAAGATCACTGCCCGCCAGCTTCAACTGACCCGATAACAGGCCGGTGCCCTCCGTGTTCTTGAGCTCGAACAGGCCGGTCAGCGTGCCCTCATAGAGCTTGGCTTTGAGGTCCGAGACACGGATGCCTTCCCGGTCGAGCTTCAGCGACAGCGTCGCGTCATGCGCGGTCGCGAACGGTCCGGCGGCAAGGGCCGCCGTGTTGAGGTCGAGATCGGCGCTGAACGGCAGGGTCGATTTCCGGCTGAACGGCGTCGTCGGCCAGCCACCGTCCTTCCCGGCGAGGAAGGACTGGTCGCCGAACAGCGACACCGCCAGCGGGTCGAGGTCGAGCTCATCGAGCGCCAGCGCGCCGGCAAGATGCGGCAGTCCGTCCTTCATGTCGGCGTTGACGTCGCCGGACACAGTCGCCTTGTTGATGGCGCCGCTGAGCCCGCTCAGCACCAGAAGCCCATTGCCGAAGTCGGCATCGCTGGCGAGCGAAGCCGACGTCCCGGTGCCCATGCCGGGCAGCCCGACACCTGTCGTCATCAGCCATGGCTCGATATCGGCGGCGTCGAGATTGACCTTGCCCTTGGCGGTGGCGCCTTGCTCTGTCTCGGCGATGGTCCCGTCAAAGCTCGCCCTGAAATCGTCGGCCGTCAGGTTGAAGCTGGTTGCCAGACCGCCGCCCAGCGAGCCTTTGGCCGTGATATCGGTGGTGGCCTGTCCAAGCATGCCGAGCGGCAGCGCCGGCAGGCCGTAGAGTGCAAGCAGCGTGGCGGCGTTCTCGTTCCTGGCATTGAAGGTGATCGATACCGGCGCATCGGGAAGCCGATCCCGCGTCCCCCTGCCCGAAAGCGAAGCCGAGAAGGCGGAACCGCCGGCCTTGCCTTGCGCCGAGAGCGCGAGTCCGGTGGTGCCGTCGCCATTGTCGGCGGCACTTATCACCAGGTCGATCCGGGCGTCCTGGAACAGCTCCGGATAGGCAGCAACACGGGCAGCCAGGCCTTTCAGAACCTGATTGTCCGGATAATGCTGGGCTGCGACATCGATGAGCGGCTTGAGATCGACGGCCACCACGGATGCGTCGAGCTTGCCGGTCGGGCTTTCCGGAAAATCCTTGATGCGCCCGGTGGCGCTGATCGAAGCGCCGGCGAGCCCTCCGACCGAGAGCCGGTCGATCTCGAGCAGGCCCTTGCGCAGCCTCAACGCCGTATCAACTGTATCGGCGGTCAGCCCGGCGGCGCTGACCGGGCCCGCCTTGATCTGGAAATCGAGGTCGCGGTCGGAGAAGCGGTTGGCGCCCTTGTCGCTGACGAAGATCGAGGCGAAGGCCGCCAGCCCATCGACGTCGAGTTCGCCGCCCTCCAGCTGCATCAGCACCGAGGGCCTGGCGCCATCGGGTTGGCTGGAATCGATGCGGCCGGAAAATTTCGCCTTGCCGAGGATCAGCTCGAGGTCGCTGAACGACTGCCGGTTCTCGCTGAGATCGACCTTGGCCTTGAAGCCCGCCGCCGGCAGACGGCGGATCGCGTCGTCGACATCCTTCGACAGCCAGGCGGCGAAACCGGACGGCTGTCCGACAGCAAGCAGCAGGGATCCGGTGAAGCCGAAATGGTCCTCGACGTTCAGCATGCCGTCGGCTTCAAGCGTCGCCCGGCCCGGCAGTGTCGCGGCGAGCGACTTCACCGACCACCCGCCTTCGGCCGGCTCCGCCGAGAGCCGCACGTCGCGAACCGTGGTATCGCCCGCCACCACCGCCGGCAGCCTGACCTCGACCGTGCCCGGTATCGTCGGCTTCGGCATGTGCTGAAGCGTCTGCTCGAACGCCGCGATACGCTGGTCGAGCGTCAATCCGGCACCTGCGGATGCGCCCACCGCCTCGTCGAACTGCACCTGCGCGCCGTTCGCTTCGATCGAAAAATGCGGTTTCAGGCCGAGATCGACCGAGGCCTTGCCGTCGGCGGTATAGGGGTTGTCGAGCGGTCCGGTCTCGAAGCGGAATTCATCGACACCGAGCTTCTGATGGTCGAGCGCGAATTTGCCGTTCAGCCGGAAGCCGGGATCGGGCTTGCCGGCGCTGACCTTCACGGGCTCGCCGTCAGTGCCGCGCAATTCGGCCGAGCTCCTGTCGGCCCCATTCTTGTCAGAGGCCGAAACCTTGAACTGACCGGAATAGACCGCCGCGCCTCTGACGATGCCGGCATTGCCGTCCGTCTCGATGATGAGCGGATAGGCATCCGGGTCGGCTTTGAGTCTGACCCGCATCTGGCCGTCGGCTTCCGCTCTGCCGGTTGAGGCCGAGACTTCCGTGCGCAGTCCGTCGAAGCGCAGGGAGCCATCCATCCGCCACGGACCGGCGAGCGACTTTGCCGACACGGTCGAGTTGATCTCGGAGATGAAATGGCTGCGCCCGCCGGCGGCATGGCGCAATTCGATCTGCCCTTCGGTCACCGTCAGCTTCTCGATCGCGATCTGTCCGGGATCAAAGGGCGTCGACGGCCGGATCGCCCAGTCGACCGTGCCGTCGCCGGCAACATCGATGGTCGCCTTCGGATGCACCAGCCGCATGTCGAAGATCAGCAGTTCGCCGCGCAGGAACGGCGCCAGCTCCGCGTCCATGGAGAAGGTCTCCATCGTCATCGCCGGCTGTCCGCCAGGGCCGCCTGCGACCTCGACATTGGAGAAGGTCACCGAAGGGAATGGCAAGAGCCGCGCGGTCGCGTCGCCTTTCACGGTCACCTTGCGACCGAGGATGGTGCTCGCCTCGCGCTCGAAATCGGCGCGGTAGCCGGTCCAGTCGACGAAATACGGCACCACCAGCGCCGCGCACAGCACCAGCACGAACAGGCCACCGAAGATCACGAACAGGCGAGCGAGCATCGGCCCCAAAGCCTAGGATTAAGTCAGCCGCACTCTACCCGCATCCGCGCGGCGATAAAGAGGCAATTCGGCTGCAACCCTCGGCGTCTAGGCTCTCGGCAAGATCTTGCCGGGGTTCATGATGTTCAGCGGATCGAGCGCCTGCTTGATCGTTCGCATGACCTCAACGCCATGGCCGAGCTCATGGCGCAGGAAGCCGACCTTGCCCTGGCCGATGCCGTGCTCGCCGGTGCAGGTGCCTTCCATGGCGATCGCCCGCATGTTGAGCCGCGCGACGAATTTTTCAGCGAGTGCGATCTCCTGCGGGCTGTCCACATCCATCAGCACCAGCACATGGAAATTGCCGTCGCCGGCGTGGCCGACGATCGGCGCGATGAGGCCCATTTCGGCAATGTCGGCTTCGGTCTCCGTGACGCATTCGGCAAGCCGCGAGATCGGCACGCAGACATCGGTCGAAAGCCCCTTGGCGCCGGGGCGCAGCGTCAGCGACGACCAGTAGGCGTCGTGCCGCGCCTTCCAGAGCTTCGTCCGCTCCTCGGCGACGCTGGTCCACAGGAACGGTCCGCCGCCATTCTCCTCGGCGATCATGCCGAAAGTCTCGGCCTGTTCGGCGACACCGGCGTCGCTGCCGTGGAATTCGACGAAAAGGCATGGGCTCTCGGGATAGTCGAGCTTCGAATAACTCTTCATCGCCCGCATCTGCAGCGCGTTGACCAGTTCGATGCGCGCCACCGGGATGCCCATCTGAATGGTCGCTATCACTGCGTTGCATGCGGCCTCCAAGGTCGGGAACGGGCAGACGCCGCCGGAGATCGCCTGCGGAATGCCCTGCAGCCTGAGCGTCAGTGCTGTGATGATGCCGAGCGTGCCTTCCGAGCCGACCAAGAGCCGCGTCAAGTCGTAGCCGGCCGAGCTTTTCTTCGCCCGTTTGCCGGTCGTCACTGCCTCGCCGTCGGCCATCACCGCCGTCAGCGACAGCACGTTGTCGCGCATCGTGCCGTAGCGCACGGCATTGGTGCCCGACGCCCGTGTTGCCGCCATGCCGCCCAGCGAGGCATTGGCGCCGGGGTCGATCGGGAAGAACAGGCCGGTGTCGCGCAAATGGCGGTTAAGATCCTCGCGTGTCACTCCGGGCTCGACCGTGCAGTCGAGATCCTGCGGATTGACCGAGAGGATGCGGTTCATGCGAGAGGTGTCGATGGATATGCCTCCGCCCGGCGCATTGGTGTGGCCCTCGAGCGAGGAGCCGACGCCGAAGGCGATGACCGGGACGCGGTGCGCGGCGCAGGTGCGCACGATCTCCTGCACCTCCGGCGTGGTTTCGGCGAAGACGACGCCGTCCGGCGCCTGGGTCGGGATGTAGGTGGTGGTGTGCGCATGCTGGTCGCGGATCGCCTCGCCGGTCTGAAAACGCTCGCCGAACCGCTGCTTGAGGATGCCGAGTGCGGCGGCGATGCCTTTCTCGTTGCGCTCGACGGGGTTGAGGTCGCTCAAAGCCATGAATTCCTCCGCGAATGGACCAGCGGCCACTCTTGTAATGCAGCTATGGATGATGCCTAAAGCAATTCCAGGAAAAGAGTGAAGCACCGGAATTGCGCCAGAGCGAAGAGAACCTCACCAGCCAGGCCCTGTCCAGCGACGATCAAGGAAAACCAGATGACGATGACCGCGCCGATCATTTCCAAGCCGATGGCGATCGAGAAGGATTGGATCGACTATAACGGCCATCTCAATATGGCCTATTACAACGTGCTGTTCGACTGCTGCTCGGACGAAGCGTTCGAGCTGATGGGCATGGGACCGAACTATGCCAGGGACCGCCGCCTCACCATCTACACGGCGGAAGTCCATGTCTGCTACGTGCAGGAGCTTCACCTCGACCACAAGGTGAAGGTCTCGTTCCAGCTCATCGACCACGACGAGAAGCGGCTGAGGGCCTATCAGGAGATTCGCCACGTCGATGGCTGGCTGGCCGCGACGTCCGAGCAGCTTGCGCTGCATGTCGACATGGCAGGGCCGAGGGTCGCTCCCTTCCCGGCCGATGTGATGGCACAGGTTGAAGCCATGCGCGCCGCCCACGCCGCGTTGCCGATGCCGGAGCGTGCCGGCCGTTCGATCGGCATCAAACGCAAGAGCGCTTGAAAACCCGCACACCGGCGTTAACCTTACCAAGGTTTTAACGTGAACAAGCCGATTGAGTCTGTTGAACGACTCAGTGGCGCGTTCGAAAACCGCCGCACCGGGTTTACGCGCGGGCGGCAGGCGGAATGCGGTGCGAGGACAGTGCATGAAAACCGACATCAAGGTCGAAGTGGAGCGGTTGGCGGCCGATCCGCGCATCACCGACTATGATTTCTGGCGATCGTTGAAGAACGTCAACAACGAGATCTTCCACATCGCCAACAACAAGGAGCCCATCCCCTTCGACATGATCCGCTGGCGCGCGATTCTCAAGCAGGCGCGCATCAGACGCGGTCACACTGAGCCTTCAGCGCTCCCTTAAACTGCCAAGCGGCGAGCGCGCCTCGACCGGCGACGACTGTATGATGGCGGTGTTGGTCATCGCATAGGGAATAATTTTGTCGATCACCCGCTCCAACTCGGCCACCGAGCCGACATGCGCGAGCGCGATGAAGCAATCCTCGCCGGTCACTCGGTCGCATTGGGCGATTTCCGGCAGGTCGCGAATGATCCCGGCCACCACGGCAAGCTGCCCCGGGACCGGCCTGATTCGCAGCCATGCCGACAGCTTCATGCCGAGCGCCGTCGGATTGATCTTCACCGTATAGGCTTCGATCACGCCATTCTCCTGCAGCTTGCGAATGCGTTCGGCCACGCTCGGCGCCGAGAGCCCGACGGCGCGCGCCAGTTCCGCCGTGCTGGTGCGCGCATCCTTTTCCAGGAGTCGCAGGATTTTCAGGTCCGCCGCATCCAGCTCGCCATTTTCATTTCGCAGGCGTTTCAAATAATTCTCTTTTCTTCAGAAGGTGAACGGCGATCGGAGCCGTGCATCATCCATATAAGTCGCGAAGTTCGCCTGCGATAATGACCCTATGAATTCTGAAGCGCAAGTTCGTCCGACAAACCGGGCCGGCAGCGACACCGACGCTGCACGCCCTGCCCTCGCCGGACTGGCCGATGCGGTGCCGCCGCATGTCTGGTTCTGCGTCAGCGCGATCTTCCACTATCTTGGGCCGGCCTTCGCCGTGCTGCTGTTCGCTCAAGTCGGCGTGCTCGGCATGGCCTGGCTGCGCATCGCCACGGCCGCGCTCGTCTTCGCGCCGCTTACCAGGCCATGGACGGTTTTCACGCGCGCCGACCGCTCGGCCCGCCTGCTGCTGTTGGCCTTCGGCGCCTGCCTGGCGGTGATGAACTGCGCCTTCTATCTGGCTCTAGACCGCCTGCCGATCTCGCTAGTCGCCGCGATCGAATTTGTCGGCACCATAGGCGTCGCGATGGTCGGCCTCAGAACCCCGCGCAATTTCGCGGCGCTCGCCATCGCTGTCGCCGGCACGTTGCTGCTCATCGATGTCAAATGGTCGAGCGATCCCGTCGGCCTGTTCTGGGCTTTTCTCAACGGCGCGCTGTTCATCGGCTATATCGTTTTGGGCCACCGCATCGCCCGAACTGGCCTCGGCATCGCCGGCCTCGGCACCGCCATGGCGATCGCCTTCCTCGTCGTGCTGCCGGTCGGCTTCAGCGAGGCGCTGCCAGCCTTCTCGGCGCCGCAACTGCTGATCGCCGGTATCGGCGTCGGCCTCTGCTCCTCCGTCATCCCCTACATTTGCGATCAGCTCGCCATGGCGCGGCTGCCGCGCGCGAGCTTCGCGCTCATGCTATCGCTCTTGCCGCTCACCGCGACCCTGATCGGCGTGGTCGTGCTCAGGCAGGTTCCGAGCCTTACCGATTGCCTCGGCATCGCGCTGGTTGTGGCGGGCGTCGCCATGCACAAGCCAGCGCCGGAGTGATCCGCCGCCCGTCGAGGTGTGTTGAGGTTCAGGTCAGGCCGAGCCGAGAATGGTGGATTCCGAGAACCAGAGCGGAGCGTACTTTGAAGTACGTGAGCACCGGAAGCGCAGGAAGCCGCCATTCGCAGGCCGGGCTAACCTGAATATCAACACACCTCAGGCCAGTTTCTCCTTAAGGAAGGCGACCGTCCTCCCCCAGGCCAGATCGGCCGCCTTCTTGTCGTAGCGCGCGGCCGAGGTGTCGTTGTTGAAGGCGTGGTTGACGCCGTCATAGACATAAACGGTGTATTCGACATGCGCGGCGTCGAGCGCCTTCTTGTAGGCGTCGATGCCGGCATTGATGCGCTCGTCCAGCCCGGCATAATGCAGCAGCAGCGCCGCCTTGATCTTCGGCACATCCTCGGCCTTAGGCTGCATGCCGTAATAGGCGACGCCGGCACTGAGGTCCGGCGCATTGACGGCGAGCGTGTTCACCGTGCCGCCACCCCAGCAGAAGCCGACCGCGCCGACCTTGCCGTTGCTGTCTTGGTAAGTCTTGAGATAGGCGACCGTCGCTACGCCGTCGGCCGCGACTTGGGCAGCATCAAGCTTGCTGAACATGTCGCGCGCCTTGTCCTCGTCGGCTGGCGTGCCGCCGAGCGGCGACAGGAAGTCCGGCGCCAGCGCGACGAAGCCTTCCAGCGCCACGCGCCGGGCGACGTCACGGATATGCCCATTGAGCCCCCGGTTCTCATGGACGACGATCACCGTGCCGAGTTTGCCGGACTGATTCGCCGGCTTGACCAGATAGCCCTTCATCTCGCCGCTGCTGCCGGGATAGGTAATGTCCTCGCCCTTCACCCTCGGATCGTTCTCGGCGACGATCGCCGCCTTGGCCGAATTCGCAGCCAGCATCGGCGCGATCGCGGCGGCCGCGGCGCCCGATCCAGCGAGCCGAGTCAATTGCTCCATGAAGCGCCGCCGGTCGAGCGTCAGATGCGTATATTCGTCATAGGCATCGATCATCGCCTGAGTGATGATGGGCTGTGTGACGACAGGCTTGGCGACAGGTTCGGTCATGGCTCTCCTCGACGACTGTTTGACGCGCAAGATAGGGTTAGAACGCGCACGGTCCAGTCATCCGCCGGCGACAACGGCACTCGATCCGAACTTCGACCATGACGATTGCCGGTGGCTTCTGCATCCATCACATTTTGGTCATTCCGAAAAAGTTGATGGTGCTGTCACGGTGGGACGGGAAACTGCGGAGCGGCCCCGCCCGGTCCGAACGGCAAAAAGGGGAATGCCGGGAACGTGATGGCCGCCGGCGTAGCGGCTGGCTGAGGCGGCGCTTGCTGTCGTCGCTGCAGGCGCTTGGCCACGTGCTCGGCGAAAAAGGACGGCGCGATTGGATGTCCTCGTCTACTTGGGCAGCGTGTAAGCCATCACATAATCGCCCGGCCTGGTACCGACCGAGCCGTGGCCGCCGGCGACGATGACCACGAACTGGCGGCCGTCGGCAACCGTGTAGGTCATCGGTGTCGACTGCCCGCCGGCCGGCAGCCTAGCGCGCCAGAGCTGCTTGCCCGTCGTAAGGTCATATGCGCGCAGATAGTCGTCGACCGCGGCCCCGAGGAAGGCGACGCCGCCGGCCGTGATCATCGGCCCGCCGATGCCTGGAACGCCGACCTTGAGCGGCAGGGGCAGCGGCGTCATGTCGTAGACGGTGCCGTTGCGATGCTTGTAGGCGATCTGGCCGGTTCTCAGGTCGACGCCGGCGACATAGCCCCAGGGCGGCGCCTGACAGGGAATGCCGAGTGGCGACAGGAATGGCCCCATCACCACCGCGTAAGGCGCGCCCTCATTGCGGTTGAGCCCCTGCTCGCTGCCCTTGGTGTCGCCGGGCGGCGGCACGTCCGCGCGCGGAATGAGTTTCGACGTGAAAGCGAGATAAGTCGGCATGCCGAACATCACCTGTCGCACCGGGTCGACCGCGACGCCGCCCCAGTTGAACACGCCGAAATTGCCGGGATAGACCAGCGTGCCCTGCAGCGAGGGCGGCGTGTAGCGTCCCTCGTAACGCAGTCTCTTCAGTTCGATCCGACACGCCAGCTGATCGAACATGGTGATCCCCCACATGTCGGCGCCGGTCAGCGGCTTCGGGTTGAACGACAGGTCGGAGGACGGCTGCGTCGGCGAGGTATGGTCGCCTTCGATCGCTCCGCCCGGTGCCGGCACTTCCTTCACAGGAATGATCGGTTCGCCAGTGCGCCGATCGAGCACATAAAGATCGCCCTGCTTGGTCGGCCCTACCAGTGCCGGCACCACGCCGCTCCCCGTCGTGATGTCGACCAGCGTCGGCTGCGCCGGCACGTCCATGTCCCACAGGTCGTGATGCACCGTCTGGCGCACCCAGCGCAACTGTCCGGTGTTGAGGTCGAGCGCAGTGATCGAGGAGGAGAATTTTTCGACATTGGCGCTGCGGCCCATGCCGAGCTGGTCGGGCGTCTGGTTGCCGAGCGGCAGGTAGAGCAGGCCAAGCTTCTCGTCGGCGCTCGCCGTTGACCACATGTTGGGCGAGTTGTTGGTGTAGTTCTGCCCCGCCGGCAGCGGCGTCGTCTGATCCGGTTTGCCGGAATCCCAATTCCACAACAGCGCGCCGGTGCCCGCGTCATAGGCGCGGATGACGCCCGACGGCTCCTCGGTCGAATAATTGTCGTTGACCGCGCCCCCAACGATGATCTTGCCGGCGAGGATCAGCGGCGCCGAGGTCGAATAGTAGTAGCCCGACTTCGGAAAGGGCATGTTGGCCATCAGGTTCAGCGTGCCGCCTTCCGCGAAGGACGGACAAACTTGCCCGTTCGCGGCATCGAGGGCGATCAGCCGGGCGTCCGAAGTCGGCAGGTAGATGCGTGCCGCGCAGGGCTGGCCCGCCGCGATCTTCGCATCGGCGTAATAGGAAACTCCGCGGCAGGTCTGGTGCTGGCGGTTGGGATCGAGCTTGATCTTCGGGTCGTAGCGCCATTTCTCCTTGCCGGTCGCGGCATCGATGGCGATGGCGAAATTGTGGGGCGTGCAGATGTAGAGCGCATCACCGACCTTGAGTGGCGTTACCTGATAGGTCGTCTCGCCGATGTCGTCCGGACCCTTCATGTCGCCGGTGCGGTAGGTCCAGGCCGGCTGCAGCTTGGCGACATTGTCCGGCGTGATCTGAGCGAGCGGCGAGTAACGCTGGCCGAACGGCGTGCGGCCGTAGAAATGCCATTCGCCCGCCGGCATGTCGCCGCCGAGATTGGCCGTCGGCGTCACCTTATCGGTGTTGAGCGTGCCGCCGATGTCCTTCGGATCGGCGGTCATCGAATAGCCGGCCACCGCAAGCGATGCGAGCACCGCCAGGATGAGCGGAGCGCGTCCGTCCGGACCGGTGAATCCCCGCCTGGCCCATGGCGTCAGCAGCCAGAGCGCGATGAGAACGATGATGCCGCCGCGCGGGCCGAGCTGCCACCAATCAAAGCCGGTTTCCCACACCGCCCAGCACAGCGAGGCGAGCACGATCGCGGCATAGAGCCAGAGCCCTGTCGATCTGCGGCGGAAAACGAGCCAGGCGGTGATCAGGAAGGCCAGTCCGGCAATCAGGTAGTACCAGCTGCCACCCAACGTCACCAGCCAGATGCCGCCGCCGCCGAGGACCAGGCCGATAAGCAAAAGGACGAGGGAGGTGATGGTGACAGCCAAGACGATACTCCTTCGACTGTTGCGCGCTTGCGGCGCCTCTGAGGCAACGGCTTGCCGTCCCTGCCCTGTTGGCAGCTTTCTCTCGCAAGTTGCGCCTGTCAAGGCGGCCCCGAACAGGAACAACTAGAACAAAACGGAGACACTTCTGGCCTTTCGCTGCCGAATCACTACATTCGGGGGCGATGTCCGGCTTTTCGGAAGACATGCCCTTTTTTGACGAACCGAATGCGCGGCCCGCCGCCCCATCCGGCCTCGCCGCGCGCGCCATGGCCGCACGCAACGCGCAGAACCGTGCGCCCGATTATCTGAACGGCCTCAATCCCGAACAGCGGCTCGCTGTTGAAACGACCGAAGGCCCGGTTCTGGTGCTGGCCGGCGCCGGCACCGGCAAGACGCGGGTGCTCACCACGCGAATCGCCCACATCCTTGCCACCGGCAGGGCCTTCCCCTCGCAGATTCTCGCCGTCACCTTCACCAACAAGGCCGCGCGCGAGATGAAGCAGCGCATCGGCTTGCTGATCGGCGAGCAGAATGTCGAGGGCATGCCCTGGCTCGGCACCTTTCACTCGATCGGCGTCAAGCTGCTGCGCCGGCATGCCGAGCTTGCCGGATTGAAATCCGATTTCACCATCCTCGATACCGATGACGTGGTGCGGCTGATCAAGCAGCTGATCCAGGCCGAAAATCTGGACGACAAGCGCTGGCCGGCCAAGACCTTCGCGCAGATGATCGACAACTGGAAGAACAAGGGCCTTGGCCCCGACGAGATTCCGGAAGGCGACGCGCGCAGCTTCGGCAACGGCAAGGGGCGCCAGCTCTACAAGGCCTATCAGGAACGGCTGCAGACGCTGAATTCCTGCGACTTCGGCGATCTCCTCTATCACCCGATCCGCATCTTCCGCGCCTATCCGGACGTGCTGAGGGACTATCATCGCAAGTTCAAATACATCCTGGTCGACGAGTACCAGGACACCAACACCGCGCAATACATGTGGCTGCGCTTGTTGGCGCAGAGGTCGCAATCCTCCCCCCTTGAGGGGGAGGTGTCCGCGAAGCGGACGGAGGGGGTCGCCGCGGAAGGCGCCGCCCAGTCATCAGGCGCCGGAGCGTCGAGCACTGCCGCGAGGACCCCTCCCGACCGGGCTTCACCCGGCCACCCTCCCCTCAAGGGGGAGGGAAACCGGCGTCGATCCACTGTCAACATTTGCTGCGTCGGCGACGACGACCAGTCGATCTATGGCTGGCGCGGCGCCGAGGTCGACAATATCCTGCGCTTCGACAAGGATTTTCCGGGCGCCACCATCATCAGGCTGGAGCGCAACTACCGCTCCACCGCGCATATACTGGGTGCGGCTTCGCATCTCATCGCCCACAATGAGGGCCGCTTCGGCAAGACGCTGTTCACCGACCGCAACGACCCCGAGGACGATAAGGTGCATGTCCATGCCGCCTGGGATTCGGAGGAAGAGGCGCGCGCCATCGGCGAGGCGATCGAGGCCTACCAGCGGCAAAAGCACAACCTCAACGATATGGCGATCCTGGTGCGCGCGTCCTTCCAGATGCGCGCCTTCGAAGACCGCTTCATCACGCTCGGCTTGAGCTACCGCGTCATCGGCGGCCCGCGTTTCTACGAACGGTTGGAAATCCGCGACGCGCTGGCCTTCTTCCGCGTCGTCGCCAACAGCGGCGACGACCTTGCCTTCGAGCGCATTGTCAACGTGCCGAAGCGCGGGCTCGGCGAAGCCACCATCCGCCAGATCCACGACACCGCGCGGGCCATGCAAATCCCGATGCTTGAGGCCGCGGCGACGCTCGCCGAAAGCGACGAGCTGAAGCCGAAGCCGCGCGCCGCGCTCCGCGAGGTCGCGGCCAATTTCGAGCGCTGGCAGAAGGCGCTGGAGACCACGCCGCACACCGAGCTCGCCGAGACCATCCTCGAGGAGAGCGGCTACACCGACATGTGGAAGAACGACCGTTCGGCCGAAGCGCCCGGGCGGCTGGAGAACCTCAAGGAACTGATCCGCTCCATGGAGGAGTATGAATCCCTGCGTTCGTTCCTCGAGCATGTCGCGCTGGTCATGGAGGCAGAGCAGGGCGAATCGCTCGATGCGGTCTCGATCATGACGCTGCATTCGGCGAAAGGGCTTGAATTCGAGACCGTATTCTTGCCCGGCTGGGAGGAAGGTCTGTTCCCGCATCAGCGCGCGCTGGACGAAGGCGGCCGCTCCGGCCTCGAGGAAGAACGCCGCCTCGCCTATGTCGGCCTGACGCGCGCGAAAAAGAACCTGCACGTCTGGTTCGTCTCAAACCGCCAGATCCACGGCCTGTGGCAATCGACCATTCCGTCGCGTTTCGTCAATGAATTGCCGGAAGCCCATGTCGATGTCGCCGATGGCGGCAATTCCTATGGCGGCTATGGCAATCCCTATGGCGGCGGCTCCTTCGCCTCAGGCCGCGGCGGCGGCCGGCAGAATCCCTACGGCGCCTCGCGCTTCGACAATATCGGCGCGGAAAAATCCGGCAGCTTCTCCAACACCTATGCGACACCCGGCTGGCAGCGCGCGCAGGCGAACCGCACCGAAGCGACCGACCGCAACTGGGGCACACGCTCCGGCCACCAG
Organism: Mesorhizobium sp. M1A.T.Ca.IN.004.03.1.1; assembly: GCF_003997555.1. Classification (NCBI taxonomy): domain Bacteria; kingdom Pseudomonadati; phylum Pseudomonadota; class Alphaproteobacteria; order Hyphomicrobiales; family Phyllobacteriaceae; genus Mesorhizobium; species Mesorhizobium sp. M1A.T.Ca.IN.004.03.1.1. The sequence continues at coordinate 350,289 of NZ_RZTV01000001.1, forward strand.
GTCGAACGCATCGGCTATGGCGAGACTGACAGCGGCTATGGCGCCGGCCGCACCTCGGTGAAAGGCCGCACCATCGAAGGCGAACTGGTCGCCAAATCGGTCGCCGACACACCTTCGCCATTCAAGCTCGGCGACCGCGTCTTCCACCAGAAATTCGGCAACGGCAATATTGCCGCCATCGACGGCAACAAGCTGACCATCGACTTTGACAAGGCCGGCCAGAAACGTGTGCTGGACGGGTTTGTCACCAGCGTTTGAGCGGCGGCCGCCAACGGATCACCGTCCGAAAACCGCAGCCTCTCAGCGATACCGCGCCTGGTTCCATTTGTGGCCGAGCAGGGACAGGATGATGATCAGCCCGTTGAAGAACTGGACGTAGAAGCCGCTCAAACCAGCCGCCACGACGCCGGTCTGGATGAACGACACGGTGACCGCGCCGATCGCGCCGCCGACCACTGTACCGATACCGCCCCAGGTCGGCGTGCCGCCGACGAACACCGAGGCCAGCACCGGCAGCAGATAGCCGTCGCCCGCCGTCGGCCACCAGGTGAAGTTGATCATCACCGAGAAGGTTCCGGCGATCGCCGCCCCGATGCCGGTGAAGACGAACACCTTGACCCGGACGCGCTGGACGTCGATGCCCATTTGCTTGGCGCTGTCCGGATTGTCGCCGACCACCTTGACCTGGGCGCCGAAGCGGTGGCGGTTGTAGAGCAGCGCCGAAAACACGACGAAGGCGATCGCCCAGAAGATCTGCACCGGGATGCCCCAGAGCTGGCTGGAGAAGATCGCGTAAGCTGAGCTGTCGGCCAGATTGGTCAGCGCCGTCGACCTGCCCTCGTTGATGATCTGGATCAGCCCGCGCAGCAGGAAGTTCATGCCGAGCGTGGCAATCAGCGACGACAGGCCGCCATAGACCACCAGCGATCCGACCAGGAAGCCGAGCAGCGTGCCGGTGAGAAGCGCCGCGGCGATGCCGAGGAACGGATCGTAGCCGGCCTGCACGACGATCGCGAAGGCCCATGAGGCGAAACCCATCGTCGCCGGGAACGATAGGTCGATCTCGCCGCAGGTGACTACGAAGACCAGCGGCACGACAACGAACAGCGCGACGGGAAGCGTCGTCAGCACCGAGCTGTAAAGATACCAGGTGGTGAAGACGGTCGGGTTGGCGATCATGAAGATCGCCATCATGACGATGAACACGGCGAGCGTGCCTAGCGCCGCGCGATTGTCGAGGACGAAGCCGCGCAGCCAGTGATCGGAAGGATGACTCCACTGCTTGCCTGATTCTGTCGGGCCGCTTGCCCTTCCCAGAGGTGTTTGCAGATCGGGTTCCATGGCCTTGCTCATCACGCTCTCTGCTCCGCTCCGCCCGCCTCGTGTAGCCCTGGCAGGCCACCCGGATGCGCGATCTCTTCCATAAAGTTGATGAGGTCGTCGGCTGACTTGACCTCGCTGCGGTCAGCCGTCAGCGCCACCTTGCCGCGGTCGAGCACCACGAAGCGGTCGGCGATGTCGAAGACATGATGAATGTTGTGGCCGATGAACAGGATCGAGCGGCCACTCGCCCGCACCTGGCGCACGAAATGGAAGACCTTGGCGGTCTCCGTCAGCGACAGCGCCGTCGTCGGCTCGTCGAGGATAATCAGCTCCGCCTGCTTGTAGATGGCGCGCGCGATCGCCACACCCTGACGCTCGCCGCCCGAGAGCTGGCCGACGATGGAATGCGGCGTGAACACTTTCGAGGTGAAGCCGATCTCGCGCATCAGCCGGCTTGCCTCGTCGATCTCCTTGTTGACTTTCAACCAGCCCATGAAGCCGGTCAGCTCGCGGCCCATGAAGATGTTGCGCACGATCGTCTGCTGCACGGCCAAAGCGCGGTCCTGGAAGACTGTCTCGATGCCGGCATCGCGCGAGCGGGCGGCACTCCATCCGGTCACCGGCTTGCCGCGTACGAGGATGTCGCCGCTTGTCGGCTTGACCACGCCGGATAGGATCTTGATCAGCGTCGATTTGCCGGCGCCGTTGTCGCCGATCAAGCCGACCACCTCGCCGCGGTCGACGCTGAGGTTGACGCCGCCCAGCGCATAGACCTGGCCATAGGATTTCTTGATGTCGCGCAGTTCGATGATGCGTTCGCCCATGCGATCCTCGCTTCCAATTGTCTTATCGGCCGCTTGCCGGCGATCCGGTCGGCCGGGCCCAACCCCGACCGACCGCCTGGGAGGTCAACGCAGCGCCTGCTTGGCCAGCTCAGCGACGATCTCGTAATTCTGCGGCGTGACGAAGCCGGCCCCGGTATCGACATTCATCGGCGCCAGACCCAGCACCACCTGCTGGCAAAGGCTCAAGATCGGCAGATAGCCCTGCAGGAAAGGCTGCTGGTCGGCCGTCAGCTGCACCCAGCCGCCCTTGAAGCCTTCGACGATCTGCGGGCTGGTATCGAAGCCGAAGTTGAAGATGTCGCCGGGCTTGCGTCCCGCCGCCTGCATATAGGTGGCGACGTTGCCGAGCATCTGTCCGCCGGGATAGCCGACCGCCTTGACGTCGGGGTGGTTGAGCAGAGCCGCCGTGATCACCGGAATGGCAAGGTTGGGGTCGGACGCCCATTCGCCGCTCGGCGGCGAGGACAGCTGGATCACCTCGACGCCCGCCTCCTTCAGCGCCGCGACCGTGCCGCGCTCGCGCGCGCCGCGATTCTCGTTCTCGAACGGGCCGATCATGATCGCCTTGTCGCCGGCCTTGAGCTTGCCGAGCTTGAACGCCTCGGCGCCGAGCGCGCGGCCCTGCTGCTCCTGCTGCGCGCCGACATAGCCGCCGCCGAACGCTTCCACCACCTTCGGCACCGGCACGTTCTGGTACATCATCTTGATGCCGTCCTTATGCGCCTGCTCGGCCAGCGGCATGATCGCGGCATCGCCCGGATGGCCCATCATGGCGATGCCTTGCGGCTTGACCGCGACCGCCTCGCGCAATTGCTGCACCATCTTCTCGACATCCCACTGGGAGAAGATGTAGTCGACCTTCGGCCCAAGATCGGCCGCCGCCTGCTTGGCGCCATTGTAGACGATGGTGCCGAAGGCGTCGCCCTCGGCGCCGCCGACGAAGAAGCGGATATGGACGTCCTTGCACCATTGGGCGTCAAGCGCCTTTGCCGGCAAGGTGGAAATCGAGGCGCAGAGCGCCGCAGCAGCCGCCGCGACGGTCGAGCGCAGAACAGTCCTTCTCGTCGTGATGCTCATGCACGTTCCTCCCTTTTGGTCCCTCGCAACAGAGGGTTTCGACGATTGCTTCGGCCGTAGTCTTGGTGGCCGGCACCTCCCGCCGGCCGGTCCTCACACCGGATTGGGCAGGTAGCTGGCTCCTCCCCTGCACTGCTTCAGATAGCCCAGCGCCCGCACCTGACCGGTCATCTCGAGGTCGCCGCGATAGACCGGGTCGTGCCAGCCTTCGATGTCGATGGCGCCCTTGTAGCCGGCCAGCCGCAATTCGCTGATCACCCGGGTCCAGTCGCTGTCGCCGAAGCCGGGGCTGCGCATCTGCACGAATGGCAGGCGTCCGAACACGCCGTGCTCGCGGATCACGTCCCAGCGCACGGTGGCGTCCTTGCCGTGGACGTGGAAGATACGCGGCGCCCATTTGCGAATCTGCGGAATCGGGTCGATCAGATAGACGAGCTGGTGGCAGGGCTCCCATTCGAGCCCGAGATTGTCGTCGGGCAATTCGTTGAACATCAGCTCCCAGGCGTCTGGGTTGTGGGCGATGTTCCAGTCGCCGCTCGCCCAGTTGCCGTCCATCGCACAGTTCTCGAAGGCGATGCGCACGCCCTTGTCGGCGGCGCGCCTGGCCAGCGGCCCCCAGACCTCGCGGAAACGGGGCAGGCTGTCGGTCAGCGGTTTGCCGCGCAGCCGGCCGGTGAAGCCGCAGACCATCGTGGTGCCGAACAGATGTGCGTTGTCGATGACGGTCTCCCACGCCGCGAGCACGCCGCGGTCGACCTCGCCGTTCTCCAGCGGATTGCCGAACACGCCGATCGATGAGACGGCGACGTCCGCATCGCCGATCGCTTCGCGGATTTCGCCCGCCAGGCGCTTTAGGTCCTTGCCGCCCAGCGTCTGCCAGAAAAAAGGCTGGATGCTCTCGAAGCCGAGCGGCAGGATCTGTTTCACATAGACGGCCGGGTCGTCGAGATTGGCTCGCACCATGGTGCCGATCCTGATGTCGAGAAGCGGGTTCGGCATCACGGCGTTTCCTTTGCGATTGCGACGCGGCGTCCGGTCTCTGCGCTTTCGATGGCGCCAAAGACCATGGCTAGGCTTTTGATGTTGTCGGTGCCGCGCGTCTCCGGTTCGGTGCCGGTCTCGATCGCGCGCATGAAATCCTGGATGATGCCGAGATGGCCGTCGACTCTGTCGGCCGCGTCGAGCGCCGGCACCTCGATCGACTGGGTCTTGTCGATGATACCGTCGCGGCCGGATGCAACCACCTCGGCCTTCAACCCGTCATGCCCGTCCCACAACAGGCTGCCGCGCTCGGCGACGATGCGCCAGCTGCCTTCCCAACTCGTGCGGAAACCGTCCGCGCACCAGGAGCCGGCATAGGTGAAGACCTTGCCGCCGCCGAAATCGAACACCGCGCTGGCCGACGAGCCCTGACGGTACCAGGAATTGGCAGGCTCCCACTCCTGGCAATAGACGCCGGCCGGTTCGCCGGCGACCATGTAGCGGGCGGCGTCGAACGTGTGGATCGCCATGTCGAGCAAAAGCACGTGGCGCATCTCCTCGCGAAAGCCGCCGAAGTGCGGCGCGACGAAGAAGTCGGCATGGATGCTGGTCGGCTTGCCGATGGCGCCGGAATCGAGGAACCGCCGGATCCGCCTGACATTGGCGACATAGCGCCGGTTCTGAACCACGGCATGGACCCGCCCCGCGCGGCGCGCCGCTTCGATGATGGCGCGCGCATTTTCTGGGCTGTCGGCAAGCGGCTTTTCGGTGAGCAGATGGCAGTTATGGGCAAAGGCTGAAAGCGCGACCTGGCGCCGCGCAGCAGGAACCACGACATCGAACACGGCATCGGGCCGGGTCTGATCGAGAACGGCATCGAGGCTGGTGCCGATGACGGCATTGGGGAGCTCGTACTCGCGCGCCCTCGCCTGCGCCCGCTCGGCATCCAGATCGACAAGGCCGGCAATGGCAAGCCCGTCGATCTGCCTCGCGGCATCGAGCCACTGCCTGCTCATGGCTCCGCACCCGACCAGGACGACCTTCATCATCCAGCGCTCCTCCTCCGCTCGGCCCCTCCAGGCCGAGTGTCACGGCATTTCCGGCTTCACCGTAAACGTTTTTCCGTAAACGTTTACGAGAACACACCCGATGGCGTAGAATGTCAATCACCTGCTCGCGAAAATCGACATGCACTGCTTGGCCTGAAGGACGGCCGGTGCTAGCGAAGTCAGGGGGAGAACCTACCTTGGCGTCCAGCATCCACGATCTCGCGCGTCACCTGAACATTTCGATCGGCACCGTGTCGCGCGCGCTGAACGGCCGCGCCGACGTCAATGCGGAGACGCGCCAGCGCGTGCTCGAGGCGGCCAGGAAGCTGAACTATTCGCCCAACCAGTCGGGCCGCAGCCTGCGCCAGGGCGCCACCCGCTCGATCGCCTTCATGCTGCAACCGCATCCCGGCGACCAGCAATATGGCGAGCCGTTCTTCATTCCGTTCCTGACCGGCCTGCAGGCGCGGCTCGCCGAGCATGAGCTGGATCTGATGGTCGTCATGGGCGAGCCCGGCCAGTATCAGCAGGAGCGGCTGCGCCGCGTGGTTGAGACGCGCCGGGCCGACGCGGTCGTGTTGGCCAATACACGGCGGGAAGACGATCGGATCGACTATCTGAGCAAGGCCGGCTTTCCCTTCGCCACGCTTGGCCGAAGTCAATCCGGCGGCGACACCTATCCTTCGCTCGATATCGATTTCGAGAGGGCGGGTAATGAAGCCGTCGACCGGCTGGTTGCGCGCGGCCACCGCCGCATAGCTGCCATCCGCCCTTCGCTTGATCTCAACTTCGGCTACCTGTTCCTCGACGGCTACCGCAAGGCTCTGAAGCGGCACGGCATCGAAGTCGACCCCGGCCTGATCGCCGACGGCTTCATCAACGAGACCGGCGGCTACCAGGTGACGCCGCGTGTCATGCTCTCCAAGGACCGGCCGACAGCCATCATCTTCAACAATGACGCGATGGCGCTCGGCGGCTGCAAGGCACTGGCCGAGATGGGCATCAGGCCCGGCCACGACATCGCGGTGATCGTCATCGTCGACACGCCGCTCTGCCGCTACTTCTCGCCGACGCTGACCGCCTTCCGTCCGGCGCTGGAGCCGATGGGCCGGCGGCTGGCCGAGATGCTGCTGGCGTCACTCCCGGCCCATGCCGGTCCGGAGGGGCCACGCACGATCCGCGAAGTCTGGCCGCTGGAGCTCGTCGCGCGCGAGAGCGATTGAGCACCCTCTCCTTCTCCCCTTGCGGGAGAAGGAGACGCCGAAGGCGACGGATGAGGGGTGCTCCAGGGAAAGCCAACGTCTCGCTCCGCTGGAACACCCCTCATCCGTCTCGACGCTGCGCGCCGATCCACCTTCTCCCACATGGGGAGAAGGAAGGAGCCCCACTCCTGTCACGCAAGTATCATGTTCGCGTCCTAGACCCGATGTGACACCATTCCGGCTCCGCTCGTCACATGGCGACATCATGAAGCACCTCAACCGAACCGTCGCGCTTGGCGCGGCAATCGCCCTGTTCACCGTGCTGAGCCCTGCGCTCGCCGAGGGTGTTGGCTATGTCAACAAGGGGCTGGTCGGCGTTGGCCGCATCCCCGCCAGCCAGAAGGACAAGTTCGGCGAGACCTTTGGTTCGGGCTCCGGCATGGCGATCGACGCCAAGAGCTGGGCGCGTGACGGCGCCGGCTACAAAGGCTCGCTCTGGCTGCTGCCGGACCGCGGCTACAACGTCGCCGGCACCACCGACTACCGGCCCCGCTTGAACACCATTGCAATCGAGCTGACCCCGACCGCTCCGGGTGCTGCGCCCGCCGCCGGCCAGGAACAGTCGGGCGTCAAGGCAACGCTCGTCGACACCATGCTCCTGACCGACGACAAGGGCGCCGACGCCACCGGCCTCGACCCGCTCAACGGCGTGCGCCCCGCTGCCGGCGACATGCCGATCCTGCCGCAGGCCGACAATGGCAAGCTTTCGCTCGACGACGAGGCGGTCGTGCGCCTGCCCGACGGCACCATGTTCATTTCCGACGAATATGGCCCCAACATCTATCGCTTTTCGGCCGACGGCCGCCTGATGTCGGCGACGCAGCCGCCGGCGGCCCTGGTGCCGATACGCCATGGCAAGCCGAACTTCGCTTCCGACAATCCTGGCCCGGGTGCCGCCGAGCCGGATCCCAAGGATCCCGAGACCGGCCGCCAGAACAATCAAGGCCTCGAAGGCATGTCGATGACGCCGGACGGCAAGTTCCTGATCGCCGTGCTGCAGTCGGCGCCGCGCCAGGATGGCGGCGATTCCGGCTCGACCCGCCGGAACACCCGCGCGCTGGTCTATGACGCCTCCGACCTCGCCCACCTCAAGCTGGCGCACGAATATGTCGTACCGCTGCCGGTGTTCAAGGACGCCAAGGGCAAGACCAAAGTGGCCGCGCAGAGCGAGATCGTGGCGCTGTCCGACAAGAGCTTTTTGATGCTGGCACGCGACAGCGGCAACGGCCAGGGGCTGAAGGACGCCGAGTCGGTCTACCGCAAGATCGAGATCGTCGACCTGTCCGCGGCCACCGATATCGCCAACGGCCCATTCGACGCCGCCGACAAGCCGGTTGCGCCGAAAGGCGTGCTCGATCCGTCGGTGACGCCGGCCAAGCTCACCTCGTTCATCGACATCAACGACAAGGGCGAACTCGGCCGTTTCGGCCTGCACAACGGCGCGCCGAACGACAGGAACAACCTCTCGGAGAAGTGGGAGGCGATGTCGCTGGTGAGCGTGCTGGACCCGAAGCTGCCTGACGACTATTCCTGTTCGTCGCCAACGACAACGACTTTCTCACCCAGGACGGCTTCCAGGTTGGTGCCCCGTACAAGGCCGAGGATGGCGCCGATGTCGACACCACCTTCCTGGTCTATCAGGTTACCCTGCCCGGCCTGTCGGGGAACAGTCTCGCCGCAAACTAGTTGCGATTACCTGGTTTACGCCGGACAGGCGGTTCGAGCGTCTCGTGGAAAGATAGCGGGTTCTTACTGCCGCATCACTTTCAGTTTTTCTGCCGCCGAGGCGGCAAGGTCGGCATAGCGCTCTTCCAGCCGCTCTGCTGCCTTGATGACGGGAAAGTCATGGCCGAACTTCTCCAGCGCCAGGCGCAGCTTTTCCGCGAAGTCCGCCTGTTGCTCCAGTGCCGAAAACAGGGTCTTGACCTGCGCCTCGCTGATATCGGGGTTGGCGAGCATCTTCGGCACATCCCGGCCCATCTGTTCGCCGGTGGCGGTCTGCTCCTTCAGGATTCCGATCCAATCGGTCAATGCCGAACTCCTTTTCCGGCAGCATGCGCGGGGCAAGCTGCTGCGGTCAACCCATTGGCGGTACCGCCGTCGATCATTGCAGCGATCAAGGCTTGCCTCGCCCCTGACCGGCGTTAAGTTCGGCTCGACCCGGAATAAGGACATCAACCATGACCAGCGACGCCGAAATCCAGACCGCCCTGCCCGCTTTCGCCTCCGGCAATGTCGCCGTCATCACCGGCGGCGCCAGCGGCATAGGCCTGGCCGCCGCGAAGCGCTTCGCGGCCATGGGCATGAAGACCGTGCTTGCCGACATAGGCGGCGTGCGCCTCGACCAGGCCCGGCAGGCGGTCGCCGTCATTGCCGGGGACGATGCCGTTCTCCCTATCCCCACCGATGTCTCCAAGGCCGACGAAGTCGACCGGCTCGCGGAACTCACCTACGGTGCATTCGGTGCGGTTTCGGTGCTGATGAACAATGCCGGCGTCGGCAACAATCCCGGCAAGCCGTGGGAAAACCGTGAAGCCTGGAAACGGCTGCTGGACATCAATTTCTGGGGCGTCGTGCATGGTGTCGAGGCCTTTGCGCCGCGCATGCTGGCTGCGGGCGAGCCCGGCCTGATCATCAACACCGGATCCAAGCAAGGCATCACCACGCCGCCCGGCAATCTCGCCTACAACGTCTCCAAGGCGGGCGTGAAGACCTTCACCGAGGGCCTGGCCCACACGCTGCGCAACGAGCCTGGGGCCAAGCTTTCCGCGCATTTGCTCATCCCCGGCTTCACCTATACCGGCCTGACCGAGGGCGCGACGGAAAAGCCGGCCGGCGCCTGGACGGGCGAGCAGGTGATCGATTTCATGCTGGCATCGCTCAAGCAGGACTACTTCTACATCCTTTGCCCGGACAACGAGGTCGCTCGGCCCATGGATGAAAAGCGCATGGCCTGGGCGATCGGCGACATCATCGAAAACCGCCCCGCTTTGTCGCGCTGGCATCCGGATCACAAGGACGCTTTCGCCGCCTTTATGAACCGCTGACGGGCCGTTCAGGCGGCGCCTTCCTCTTAGAGCTTGCCTTCCGTGGCACGGTCTTGTTGGCGGCCGCCTCAGCGATCTTGCGGTCGCGCCCGGAACCGTTTTTTATCGTCATAGCCTGCTTGGCCGCTGTTTCGGCGATCTTGCGGTCGTGCCGTTTTGCCGCCGCTTCGCATTTGGCGCGGATCTCCTCGACCTCCGATTCCGTCAGGTGCTCGATGCCGATGAAATGGTTGTGGGCCTCGCTGACGCGAATCAACTCGTCGAGCTTGGTCTGGATTGCGGCGCCATCGCGGTTCTGCGTGTTCTGGATCAGGAACACCATCAGGAAGGTGATGATGGTTGTCCCGGTGTTGATCACCAGTTGCCAGGTATCCGAGAAGCCGAAGACCGGGCCAGTCGCGGCCCAGATCACCACGATCAGAACGCAGACGGCAAAAGTCAAAGGCATACCGGCCAGGTGAGCCACCCAATTGGCAACCTTGGTGAAAAGCTTTTCGATCATCCAGTCCTCACAAAACGCAAGAGCGCGGCATTTCGAGAGAAACAAGGGCCGGCCTCTCCGGTTCCCGCCGGCCCGATTTTCCGCCTGCAATCGCATACACGCGAGAGGCGCATGGCGACGAAAAAACACCTTATGCGTTGTTGCCATGGTGCCGGTGCAGGTCGAAAAGCCTGCTCGTTCCGCTTCACGGCGGCTTACCTCCGGCCCCTTCAGCTGCTCCCCCCGCATGGCGGAGGGGCGCTTCACGGGTTCAGGTCGCGGCGTTTTCCCAACGATCGAGGAAGGCCTCGATCGGCAACGACTGCATGTCCGGGATCGCCCTGGCGAGTTTTTCCGGCGTCCAGTCCCACCAGGCGAGGTCTTCAATGCGCGCCGCCACGTCGGCGCTAAAGCGCTGGCGCAAGGGTTTGGCCGGAACGCCGGCGACGACAGCGTAAGGCGGCACGTCATGCGTCACCACCGCGTTGGCACCGATGACGGCGCCATTGCCGATCGTGATGCCTGGCATGATGACGGCGCCATGGCCGATCCAGACATCGTGCCCGATGCTGACCGGCTTTGCCTGCCGCCGCTCTCGAAATGCCGCGTCGACGCCAAGCCAGCGGAAATATTCGTTGGGCCGGTAGCTTACCTTATGCTGGGTCAGCCGCTCGATCGGATGCTCGAGCGCGTTGATGCGGCTGTTGGCGGCGATGGAGCAGAACTTGCCGATCGTCGTGTAGATCGCTTCCGAATGACGCTCGAAATAGGAAAAATCGCCGATCGTCACGTCGCGCAGGATAACCCGCTCGCCGATCGATGCATAGCGGCCAAGCTTGCACCCCTTCAACTCCGCGGTCGGATGGATGCGCGGCTCGGGATCCTTCGCAACGAGATGTTCAGGACGGTCCATGGCGCGGCTTTACGCCCGAGCGATTGCCCCGGCAAGCGGGACCAATCATCATTGCGGCTTGCCCTTGGCCCACACGACGTTCTGGCCATAGAGCGGCACGGTCGTGACCGACATCTTCGCCGAGCCGTTCTGGACCTGGCGCGAATGCGAGAGATAGATCAGCGTCTCGTTCTTCTTGTCGTAGATGCGGTTCACCACCTGTTTCTTCCAGATCAGGCTGAGGCCCTGCTTGAACACCTCTTCGCCGCGCTCGCTCATGTCGATGTCGCCGATGGTGATCGGCCCGGTCTGGCGGCAGGAGATCGACGAGTCCGACGGATCCTCGAACCAGTTGCCCTTGTGCAGCCGATCGATGATGCTGCGGTCGAAATAGGCGACGTGGCAGGTGACGCCGTCGACCTTTGGATCCTTGATCGCATCGATCATGATGTCGTTGCCGACCCAGTCGACGCCGACCTTGCCGACCTCGTCCGCCATCGCTGCGCCGGCGCCGAGGGCAATGCAGGCGGCAATCAAGCCGATCAGTTTTCGCAAGGAAGCCTCCTCGGGTTTTGCGTTTAGCCGATGTCAGGTGGGACAGGACAATGGCATTTGCAAGCCATTCGATGATCGTCGCGACGGAGGCGGCAGGTCTCGTGGTTGCGGCAACGCGACCTCTTTGCGCTCGCGCCGCCAAACCGCTAAGACTGTCGCCGAACAGGCTCGCGCCGGATCCGCCGGGCCGCGACGATCGCAACGGATAGTTTCTGATGATGCGCTCAATTCTGGTCGGCATCCTCGTCCTGATGGCGGCGGGCATCGGCTGGCTCACTTTCGACTGGTATCGCGGCCATTATGGCGGCCAGCCCTACGGCGCACCGTTCACACTGATCGACCAGAAGAGCGCGCCGATCACCGAGGCCGCGTTCCGGGGCCACCCAAGCGTCGTCTTCTTCGGCTTCACTCATTGTCCGGAAGTCTGCCCGACAACGCTGTTCGAAATGGCCGGCTGGCTGAAGACGATGGGCGACAGCGGCAAGAACCTCAACGCCTACTTCGTCACGGTCGACCCGGAGCGGGACACGCCGCAGATCATCAATTCCTACGTCGGCAATTTCTCCGACCGCATCACCGGCATCACCGGCGATCCGGACAAGGTGCATGCAATGGCCAAGGCCTTCGGCATCTACTGGAAGAAGGTCGACACCGGCGACGGCGATTACACGATGGACCACACGGCCTCCGTGCTGCTCCTCAACGCCAAGGGCGAGTTCGCCGGCACCATCGCCTATGGCGAAAGCGCCGACACGGCTATTGCGAAGCTGAAGCGGCTCGCAGCAGGCGGCCAGGCGTGATCCCGAACCGAAGGTTTGCGTAGCAACAAGTGGAACCGGTTCTCGGAAATGATCACGCTCAAACATGAGTCGCCCTGATGGGGCAGACCAGGTTCCATTTCACGGCGGGCAAGGCCGAGGCTGACCGCATCTTCGCGGCGCTTGATGCAGCTTTCGAGGACGAAGGCCTGCCGCTTGCCCTGCTGGAGGTCGACGAGGCCAATGACATCCACGAAGTGTCGCTCTATGCCGATGGCGATGTCGATGCCGTCGCAGTCCGGATCAACGGCATACTCGCGGACCTGGCCCTGCCGAAGCAGGTCGAGCGCGAGGCGCTCCCCGACATCGACTGGGTTGCACGCTCGCTCGAAGGACTGAAACCGGTCCGCGCCGGGCGTTTCTTTGTCCACGGCGCGCATGTTCGCGACAAGCGCCGCAGCGGTGACCTCGCCATTGAGATCGAGGCGGGTCTTGCCTTCGGCACCGGCCATCACGGCACCACGGCCGGCTGCCTCGAACTGCTGGAACAGGTGGTGGTGCGCGAACGCCCCGGCAACGCGCTCGACCTCGGCACCGGCAGTGCCGTGCTGGCGATAGCGCTGGCCAAGCTCGCGCACATCCCGGTGCTGGCGACCGACATCGATCCGGTCGCCGTTCGCGTCGCTGCGACCAATGCGCGACTGAACCGAGTGAAGGCGCTTGTCGAGACGGTGACGGCGCCCGGCTTCCACCATCCGATCTTCTCTAGGCGCGCGCCCTTCGACCTCATCGTCGCCAATATCCTGGCGCGCCCGCTGATGCGGTTGGCGCCCGAGATGGCCAGGCACATCAGGCTCGGCGGCTCGCTGGTGCTCTCCGGCATTCTCGACCGTCAGCGCGATGCGGTGATCTCGGCCTATGTCGGCCAGAGCTTCCGCCACGTCCGCACCTTGCACCGCGAGGGCTGGGTGACCATCCACCTCAAGCGCTGAAAACCGGATCGTTCAAGACTGGCCCTGTCGAAATCGATTCCGGTTTCGAAGACCTTGCGCTACGGTCGCGCGAGCCATTCGAGGAGATGCGGAAAAATGTTCCAGACCTTTGATTCCGCCGGCGATCCGGCTGTCGGCAAGCCGCGCGTGGCGACGCTGCGCCAATGGCTGGCCGAGAACAAGCTGGACGGCTTCATGGTGCCGCGCGCCGACGAGCATCAGGGCGAATATGTCGCCGACCGGTCGGCCCGGCTGAAATGGCTGACCGGCTTTTCCGGCTCAGCCGGCGTCGCCATCATCCTGCGCGACCGCGCCTTCATCTTCGTTGACGGCCGCTACACGCTGCAGGTGCGCAATGAGGTCGATCTTTCGATCTTCACCGTCGAGAGCCTCGTCGACAATCCGCCGGCCTCCTGGATCAAGGACAATCTCGGCAAAGGGGCCAGGCTCGGCTTCGACCCGTGGCTGCACACGATCGGCGAGATCAAGGCATTGAAAGCCTCGGCCGAGCAGTCCGGCGCGACACTGGTGCCGCTCGAGAAGAATCCGATCGATATCATCTGGGAAGATCAGCCCGAGCCGCCGCGCGCACCCGTGGAACTCCATCCGGTCGCCTTCGCCGGCGAGCTCGCCAAGGACAAGCTGGCGCGGCTGGCGGGCGCGATCGAAAAGGAGGGCGCGACGCACGCCGTGCTCACCGACCCTTCTTCCATCGCCTGGGCCTTCAACATCCGCGGCGGTGACGTGGCGCATACGCCGCTGGCGCTCGGCTTCGTCATTCTTGCCGCCGACGGCAAGCATCAACTCTTTATGGACCAGCGCAAATTTTCGCGCCAGGTCGCGGCCTATCTCACCCAGCTCGCCGATCCGCACGATCCAGGCGAATTCGAAGCGGCGGTCGCCAACCTCGCCAAGGGCGGCGCAAAAATCGCGCTCGATCCCGTTCTGGCGGCGGAAAAGCTCAAGATGCTGGTCGAGGGCAATGGCGGCATCGTTGTCTCTGCGCCAGACCCCGCCCGCATTCCGCGCGCCACCAAGAACCACGCCGAGGTCGCCGGCAGCCGCGCCGCGCATCGTCGCGACGGCGCCGCCATTGCCAAGCTGCTCTGCTGGCTCGACCGGCAGCAACCGGATACGCTCGACGAGATCGACGTCGTGACCAAGCTCGAGGAGGTGCGGCGCCAGACCGGCGAGGAAACGCAGATGCCGCTGCGCGACGTCTCTTTCGACACGATTTCCGGCGCCGGCCCGAACGGCGCCATCATGCATTACCGGGTCTCCCGCGCCACCAGCCGCAAGCTGCAAAGCGGCGAGCTGTTCCTGCTCGATTCCGGCGGACAATACCAGGACGGCACCACCGACATCACCCGCACCGTGCCGATCGGCCAGCCGACCGAAGAGATGCGCGAGCGCTTCACGCTGGTGCTGAAGGGCATGATCGGCATCTCGACGCTGCGCTTTCCGGCCGGCACGCGCGGTTCGGAAATCGATGCCGTCGCCCGCGTGGCCCTGTGGAAGCATGGCTGCGACTTCGCCCACGGCACCGGCCATGGCGTCGGCTCTTACCTCGCCGTGCATGAGGGCCCGCAGCGCATCGCCCGCACCGGCACCGAAAAACTGCTTGCCGGCATGATGCTGTCCAATGAGCCGGGCTATTACAAGGAAGGCTCCTACGGCATTCGCATCGAGAACCTGATCCTGGTCACGCCTGCCGAGCAGATCGAGGGCGGCGACATCGCCATGCACGGCTTCGAGACGCTGACGCTGGCGCCGATCGACAAGCGCCTCATCCGCAGTGACCTGCTGACCCGCGACGAACTGCACTGGCTCGACCAGTATCACGCGCGGGTTCTGGCCGAGATCGGTCCGATGGTGGACGGCGAGACGCTGGCCTGGCTGGAGAAAGCCACGGCGCCGCTGCCGCACGACGCCAAGATCTGACTTCTAGCCGACGAACTGCCTGGCCAGAATCAGCACCGCGGCACCGGCCAAAAACATCGCCATCAGGCCGCCGCGCAGCGACACCAGCGCGGTGACGATCAGCGCTGCCCATTCGGCCGGTCCGGCGCCGAGCGCGGCAGGTGCCACAAGTGTCGTCAGCACAGCGGCCGGCACGGCGTTGAGGCCGGCCTCGACACGCGGGTGGACGGTCTCGAAGCGCGAGATGACGAGATGGCCGCCGACGCGCGTGAGATAGGTGGCGACGGCGCCGGCGAGGATGATCCAGAAGGTCGTGCTCATGTGCGCTGCCCCACGCCGCTATGATGCGGCGGCAGAATGACCGCCAGAAGGACGCCGGCAATGGCGCCGATCGAGACATGCCAGGGCGAGCCGACCGTCTTGTAGGCGACGATCGAGGCGGCCGCGCTGGCGACGACCACCGGCAGCCACAGCGGCCGCTTGCGGAAGCCGAGAACCAGGCCGAGGAAATAGATCGGCAGCAGGAAATCGATGCCCAGAGCATGGGTATCCGGGATCATCTTGCCGAAGATTGCGCCGAGCGCGCTTTCGGCCACCCAGAACACATAGACCGGCAGGCCGAGCCCGAGATACCAGACGAACCCGACCGATTGGCCGGACGCCGCGCGCGCCTCGGCCACGGCATATTGCGGATCGGTCAGGATGAAATAGCCCAGCGCTTGCTGCAGCAGCGGCCAATGCGCCATGCGCCGGCCGATGCCGGCGGAATAGAGCACGTGACGGAAATTCACCGCGAAGATCGAGAGCACGATCAGCCAGGGCGCGACATGCTGGCCGAACAATTCGATGCCGACCATCTGGCTGGCGCCGCCGAAGATCAGCGCGCTCATGAGAAATGCTTCCAGGACCGAAAACCCGTTGTCCACGGCAATCGCGCCGAACAGGATCGCGAACGGCGCGGAGGCGACGACGACCGGCATCGACAGCCGCACGCCGTCCCAGAAATCGCTCCTCGCACGGCTTTCGGAGATTGCTTCCGCCGTCATCCAACTGCTCCCTTGAGCGGCTTGATTTAGGGAGCGTCGCCCCGCTTGTCACACCAATTCGCTTGAGCCGACGATCAGCGGAACTGATTGCCGGGCTTTGAGCGGCTCAGGCAGCCTTGCCCTGGATCGCCCTGCCCCAATCGAGCAGCGGCTTGGCGCGCAAGGTGAAGCCGACGAGATCGTCAACTAACGCCGCCATGCAGATGGTTTCGGGATCAATATTATGCCGCACCACGAAATGGCGGTTGCGGACTGCTTGCGCGAGATCGGCTTCGCTGACGTCCTCGAAACCACGCGGCGCGCGCTTCAGGCAATCTTCCCTATCCAGCTCCAGCCCAGTCTTTTTCAGCGCTGAAACCATGGCGCGGAAGGCGGCCGGCTTCGTCACGATCGCCTTGCGCATCGCCTGCAGCAACTCCGGTCCGGGCTGCCACCAGGCGACGCCGGCAAAGCAGCGCTCGAGGCCGATATGCACATAGAACACGCCCTGCTCCATCTTGGTGCCGTCTGGCGACAGGATTGCCGACAGGTGCCGATTATAGGGGCGCTTGTCCTTGGAGAAGCGAACGTCGCGATTGATGCGGAACAGCGACTTCTTGCGGTCGCCGCGCAGGCCAAGTCCCGCCGCCGCGAAACGCTCGCTGAGCGCTTCGACGAGATCGCAGAACGGCTCGTGCAGCTCACTCTCGTAGAGACCGCGGTTTTCCTGAAACCATTCGCGGCTCTGGTGGAAGTCGAGCGCCTTGAGGAACGGAATGGCCTTCTCGCCAAAACCCTTGAACGCTCCGGCCATCAGCCGCCCCTGCCGATGCGCTGCAGCCAGGTGTCCTCGTCGATCACCTCGATGCCGAGATCGCTCGCAACCTTGAGCTTGGAGCCGGCGCCCGGACCCGCCACCACCAGATCGGTCTTGGCCGAAACCGAGCCGGCGACCTTCGCCCCCAGGCGCTCCGCCATCGCCTTGGCCTCGGAGCGCGTCATCTTTTCCAGCGTGCCGGTGAACACCACCGTCTTCCCGGATACCTCGCTGCCGGCCGAGATCTCGACCACATAGGGCTTGGGATGGACTTGCGCCAGCAGCGCATCGAGCACGTCGTCATTGCGCTCATTGCCGAAGAAGTCGCGCAAGGCGTTGATGACGGTGTCGCCGATGCCGTTGATCGACGGGAACACGTCATGCGGATCCTCCGCCTTCGCCGTCTCCTTGCCGACGCGGATCAGTTCCTCGATGGTCGAGAACTGGCGGGCAAGCACCGCCGCCGTCGTCTCGCCGATATGGCGGATGCCGAGCGCGAAGATGAAGCGGTCGAGCTCCGGCTCGCGGCGCGCGTCGATGGCTGCGAACAGTTTGTCGAGGCCTTCGTAGTTGCGATCTTCGATGCTGCGCACATTCTTGCGCGTCTTGCCCGATGCGGCCTCGCGCAGTCTGGCCTGCTCCTCACGCCGCTCCGCCAACGCCTTGGTGACGGCCGGCCGGCGGTCCTTCAGCGTAAAGATGTCGGCGGCGGTCTTCACCAACCCGGCATTGAAGAACAGGTCGATGTTCTCGGCGCCAAGGCCCTCGATATCGAGCGCGCCGCGCGACACGAAGTGGCGCAGCCCCTCCACGGCCTGCGCTGCGCAGATCAGCTCGCCGGTGCAGCGGCGCCGCGAATCCTCCTTGCCGGTCTTCTCGTTGATCTCGCGCGTCGCCGGCGAGCCGCAGACCGGGCAGGTGTGCGGGAACTCATACGGCACCGCATCGGCCAGCCGCTTGTCGATGAGGACCCTGACGATCTGCGGGATGACGTCCCCTGCCCGCTGGATCACCACCGTGTCGCCGATGCGAACGTCAATGCCGTCGCGGATCGGCTGCCCGTTGCTGTCAAAACCCTTGATGTAATCTTCATTGTGCAGCGTGACGTTTTCCACCACCACGCCGCCGACCGTCACCGGCGCCAGCCGCGCCACCGGCGCCAACGTGCCGGTGCGGCCCACCTGGATGTCGATCTTCTCGACCGTCGTCATCGCCTGTTCGGCCGGGAATTTGTGGGCAACTGCCCAGCGCGGCTCGCCGGTCACAAAACCCCAGCGGCGCTGCAGCTCGAGCTGGTCGACCTTGTAGACGACGCCGTCGATGTCGTAACCCAGCGAAGAACGCTGTTCCTCGATCCGGTGGTAGTGCCCGATGAGGTCGTCGATCGACCTTGCCCGCACCATCAGCGGACTGATCTTGAAGCCCCATTCCTGGAACTTCTGCACGGAATCGTACTGGGTCGGAGCGGGATCCGCCGTCGTGTAGCCCCAGGCATAGGCGAAGAATTTCAGATTGCGGCTGGCGGTGACGGCTGGATCCTTCTGGCGCAGCGACCCGGCCGCCGTGTTGCGCGGATTGACATAGTCCTGGCCGCCGATAGCTGCCGAGCGCTGCTTCAACGCCTCGAACTCCGCGTAGGTCATGTAGACCTCGCCGCGGATTTCGATGACCTCCGGCCAGCCAGAGCCCTGCAACTTCTTCGGGATGTCGGCGATGGTCTTGAGATTGGCGGTGATGTCCTCGCCGACCGCGCCGTCGCCGCGTGTCGCGCCTTGCACGAAGATGCCGTTTTCGTAGCGCAGCGATGCCGACAGCCCGTCGATCTTCGGCTCCGCCGTGAAGGCGATATCGAGGTCCTTGTCGCGGTCGAAGAAGCGCCGGCCACGCTCGATGAAATCGGCCACGTCCTGGTCGGTATAGGCCTTGGCGAGGCTCAGCATCGGCACAGCATGCCGCACCTTGGTGAAGCCTTCCGCCGGCGGCGCGCCGACCCGACGCGACGGCGAATCCTCGCGAACGAGATCGGGAAAGCGCCCCTCGATGGCAAGGTTGCGCCGCGCCAATGCGTCGTATTCGGCGTCCGAAATCGTCGGCGCATCCTCCGTGTGGTAGCGCCGGTCGTGCTCGGCGATCTCCGCCGCCAGCCGCTTCAGCTCCTCCGCGGCCTCGCTTTCGCTCAGCGAATCGACTGGTTTTTCAGACATGAAGCGCGGTCCTCGAATTGTGGCGGGCCACTATAAATCAGGATTCGGTATGGAGGAGTCGGCTTGCGCAAAAATCATTGCCGAACAGCAGGATGCAGCCACCTGCTGACTCGGCATTCCAGCCGGGGATCAAGAAGCCTAGGCTGCCGCCGTGTTCTCGCGCAGCAACCGCTCAGCGGCGGCGCGCGCTTCATCGGTGATGGTGGCGCCGGCCAGCATGCGCGCGATCTCTTCCTGGCGCGCCGCGCGATCCATTTCGGCAACGCCGGTTGCGACACGGTCCTTGCCGCCGGACTTCGAGATTAGAAAATGCGTCGCGGCGCGCGCCGCCACTTGCGGCGCATGCGTGACCGAAAGCACCTGCACCCGCTTCGACAGCCTCGCCAGCCGCTGACCGATGGCGTCGGCCACGGCGCCGCCGACGCCGGTGTCGATCTCGTCGAAGACCAGGGTCGGCGCCGAGCCGCGGTCGGCAAGCGCCACCTTCAGGGCCAGAAGGAAGCGCGACAGCTCGCCGCCGGACGCAACCTTCATCATCGGCCCGGGCCGTGTGCCCGGATTGGTGCGCACCCAGAACTCGACCTGGTCGATGCCTTCTTCCATGCGGCCATCGGCATCGCTCACCATCTCGACGATGAACTCCGCCCGCTCGAGCTTGAGGGCCGGCAGTTCGGCCATCACCGCCTTGGTGAGGCCCGCCGCCGCCGCATGGCGCAGCGAAGAGAGCTGCGCCGCGGCTATGTCGTAAGCTTCGCGCGCGGCGGCTGCTTGTTTCTGCAGCCCGTGCAGGCGTTCCTCGCCCGCATCGAGATCGGCAAGGTCGGCCGCCATCGTGTCGCGCAGCTGCGCCAGATCGTCGACCGCGACATTGTGCTTGCGTGAGGCCGCGCGCAGCGAGAACAGCCGCTCTTCGGCCTTTTCCAGGCGCTGCGGATCGTATTCGGTGGCGCGTAGTGCTGTCTGGACGCCGGACTGCGCCGCGTCGAGCGAGATCATTGCCTCGTCCAGCGACTTGACCACATCGTCGAGCAGGCCCGGCACCTCACCCGATTTGCGCTGCAGCCGCCTGAGCAGGCTGGCGAGCTGCGGCAGGGGCGAAGACGGCCCCGACAGCACATCCTGCGCATCGTGAATCTCGGACGCGATCTTTTCGGCGCGCATCATCTGGGCGCGTAATTCGGCAAGCTCGGTCTCTTCGCCCGGCTGCGGATCGAGCTTCGCCAACTCGGCGACCGAGGCCCTGAGATAATCGGCCTCGCGCGCCGCCGCCTCGACCTTGGCGCGGTGCCGCGAAAGCTCCTGTTCGCAGTTCCGCCAATAGCGCCAGGCTTCGCCCGTCCCGCGCACGGCGCCGAGATGGCCGCCGAAACTATCCAGCAATTCGCGGTGGGCGCCGGGATCGACGAGCGCCCGCTCGTCATGCTGGCCGTGTATCTCGACCAGCGCGCGGCCGACGTCGCGCATCAGGGTCACGCTGGACGGCTGATCATTGACGAAAACGCGGGTGCGGCCGTCGGCGGTCTGCACGCGGCGCAGGATGATGTCGCCATCATCCTCGATGTCGTTGTCGGCAAGCAGCGCGCGCGCCGGGTGGTTGCGCGGCACGTCGAACACGGCGATGACCTGGCCCTGCGCCGCGCCATGGCGGACGAGCGAAGCGTCGCCGCGCGCGCCAAGCGCCAGCGACAGCGCATCGAGCAGGATGGATTTGCCGGCGCCGGTCTCGCCGGTCAGCACCGAAAGCCCAGGCAAGAAGTCGATGTCCAGCTTCTCGATCAGGACGATATCGCGGATCGACAGTCTGGACAGCATCAGAAGTGTCAGGCGCCGGTGATCAGCTTCCCGGCCTTGGAGATCCACGACCCGGCATTCTCGCGCGGTTCAAGCCCGTTGCTCTGCAGGAGCTTGTAGGAATCCTTGTACCACTGGCTGTCCGGATAGTTGTGGCCGAGCACCGCTGCGGCTGTCTGCGCTTCCGACGTCAGGCCCATCGCGTAGTAGGCTTCGGTCAGTCGCGCGAGCGCCTCCTCGACGTGGCGCGTGTTGGAGTAGTTCTCGACCACGGTGCGGAAGCGCTTGACGGCGGCGATATATTCGCGGCGTTCCAGATAGTAGCGGCCGATCTGCATCTCTTTGCCGGCGAGCTGGTCGGTGGCAAAGCGGATCTTGTCCTTGGCGTCGTCGACATACTCGGAATTCGGCCAGCGGGTCACCAGGTCCTGCATGGTCTGCACCGTCTGGCGCGCTTCCTTCTGGTCCTGGGTGACGTCCTTGATCTGCCGGTAGTAGCTCAAGCCGATGATGTACTGCGCATAGGCGGCATCGTCGGTTGACGGATAGAGCGTCAGGTAACGTTTGGCGGAACCGATCGCCTCGTCATAGTTGCCGGCGCGATAATCGGCGAAGGCGCCCATCACCATCGATTTGCGGGCGAATTCCGAGTAGGGATGCTGGCGGTCGACGGCGTCGAACTTCTTGCTCGCCTCATCGAGGCGGCCGGCATTCAGATTGGCGAGGCCCTGGTTGTAGAGAACGTCTGCGGGTTCGGTGTGGTCGACATAGGTCGCCAGATTGACGTCCTTTTCGGAGGACATGCAGGCCGACAGCATGAGCGACGGGGCGACCAACGAAAACGCCAGGAAAACAGCCCGATACGGCGCCTTCGATTGACCAACTCGCGAAAAAAACATGTTTGGATTCCGCCCTTTCGGCGTCGTTTCGGTCCCGGCCGCAGCCATAAACCATTATCCCCTTGCCCGGCAACGCTATGTCCGGCCAATCGCACATTTTTGTGGCGGTTTGGGACCGTCCCCAAAGCCGCTCGATTTCACGGGTTTGTGATGCATTTGCGCAACACCGGCTTCGCTACAAAGCCAGAAAATCGTCAAAAATCAGATGACCCAGGGCGCGTAGACCGGTCCGCTGACGGCGATCATTTCGGCGACCCGGCCGCGCTCGCGGCGCCGCGTCTCGACGATCTCGAAGGCCGTACGGTCCGAAAGCAGGCGGCGCAGCGCCGCCGCGTTCATCCGATGGCCGCCACGATAGGAGCGGAAGCAGCCGATGAAGCGCGCACCGGCAAGCGCCAGGTCGCCCATGGCGTCGAGCGTCTTGTGGCGGGCGAATTCGTTCGGATAGCGCAGTCCGCCGACATTGATGACGCGGTTGTCGTCGCCGATGACCAGCGAGTTCTCCAGCGACGACCCGAGCGCGTAGCCGGCGGCCCACAGCCGCTCGACATCCTTCATGAAGCCGAAGGTGCGGGCCCGCGCGATGTCGCGGCGGAAGATGTCGGGGTTGATATCGGAGGCGAAGAGCTGGCGGCCGATAGCTGGGCTCTCGAAGTCGATCTCGACCTCGAATCGCGTGCCGTCATAAGGACGGAACTCGGCCCAGGATGCACCGGCTTCGACGCGGATCGGCTTGACCACGCGGATATAGCGGCGCTTCACCGAAAGCGTCTCGATCCCCGCCTGGTCGAAGGCTTCGACAAAGGCCACCGCGCTGCCGTCGAGAATGGGAACTTCCGGACCGTCGATCTCGATGATGAGATTGTCGATGCCAAGTCCGAACACCGTCGCCATGAGATGTTCGACGGTTCCGATATGCTGGCCGACCGGATCGCCGAGCATGGTGCACAGGTCGGTGGCGCCGACCTCGGAGACCAGCGCGCGGAACTCGCGGAACTCGCCGCCATTCGCGAGGTGGAACACGATGCCGGTATCGGCGTCGGCGGGCAGGAAATGAACGGTGACGGGCTTGCCGCTGTGGACGCCGATGCCAGTCAGCGTCACGCGCGCCTTAACTGTCGTCTGATAGTCGTGCAAGACAAACCCCATAAGCCCAAACCGCCTGTGTCCGCTTGTCAGCCTTAGGCATTATGGCCCGACGGATCATCTGGCCTGCGCGCAAAAGCGGCGAATGAGCAAGGCAGCGGCTCTGATGTATCGGCAGGCAGGGCCAACTCCCCGAATCCCGGCAAACCGACTTTAGTCCGACGCGAAGATAGTGGCCCGTCTGGGAGACTCCAAATCACGGTTTCTTACCCCGTGTAACCGCTGCCCTGAGCGAAAAAACACTCGTAATGCGTTGTTTTTTCTATAACTTTTAAAGGCAACAGACAGACGATCTCTCGCCCGCCTGTTAACAGCTGTTATATATCGTTAGTGTATGTTCCGCCCGAAAGTGCACAGCGGTTTTGGGAGAACGACATTATCAAACATTGCTTAAAGCGCGCCGCATAGGCGGCGCGCTTTAACGATTAGTTCGCCTGGCGACGCAGGAACGCCGGGATCTCCAGCTGGTCGTCTTCCTGCACCGTGCGGCTTTGAGGCGTGAGGCGCCCCTGGTCGTCGAGCTGGCCGCGGCGCGGCGCATAGAGCTGCGGGTCCTGGCTGGCAAGGCGGCGCATTTCCGGTGCCGCCTGGCGCAGTTTCGGCTCGCGCGGCTGCGCCGGCTGCAGCCGGGCCGGCTCTTCCTCGCGGCGGGTCAGGCCGTTGGTCAGCCGCTTGATCAGCCCCATCGGTCCGCTGTTCTCATGATCCGCAGGGCGGCTCTTGGCCTCCACCTCGGCCCTCACAACCGGTGGAAAGTCCTCGACGCGCGGCATGCGCTGCGGCGCTGCAGCCACAGGCTGCGGCATCTCGCGCTGCGGCGCGGGCTGCATGACCGGCTGCTGGGCGATCGGCTGCGGCTGAGGCTGGGCCGGCGGAGCCTGGAAGATCTTGCTCTGCGGGCGGAAGTCGTCGACCGGCGCGGGGCGCGGCTGTGCCATCGCGGCGGCGTTCGCCTCTGCAAGCTGGATCGCCTCGGCAACCGGATCGACGGCGCGCGGCTCGTAGGCCTGCTGCTGAACCGGTGCGGGACGGCTTTCCTGAACAGGTGCCGCGGGACGGGCGACCGGCTTCTGCGGCGCGCGGATGGAGATTGGCGCCGCGGCGATTTCGGCCGCCGACTTGTCGATGCCGGTAGCGACCACCGAGACGCGGATCACGCCTTCCAGTTCCTCGTCGAAGGTGGCGCCGAGGATAATGTTGGCGTCCTGGTCGACCTCCTCGCGGATCCGGGTCGCAGCTTCGTCGACCTCGAACAGGGTGAGGTCGCGGCCGCCGGTGATCGAGATCAGCAGGCCCTTGGCGCCCTTCATCGAGGTCTCGTCGAGCAGCGGGTTGGCGATCGCCGCCTCGGCGGCGGCCATGGCGCGGCCCTCGCCCGAAGCCTCGCCGGTGCCCATCATCGCCTTGCCCATCTCGCGCATCACCGAGCGGACGTCGGCGAAGTCGAGATTGATCAGGCCTTCCTTGACCATCAGGTCGGTGATGCAGGCTACGCCGGAGTAGAGCACCTGGTCGGCCATGGCGAAGGCATCGGCGAAGGTGGTCTTGTCGTTGGCCAGCCGGAACAGGTTTTGGTTGGGGATGACGATGAGCGTATCAACGCATTTCTGCAGTTCCTCGATGCCCATGTCGGCCGTCTTCATGCGGCGCTGGCCTTCGAAGTGGAACGGCTTGGTGACGACGCCGACGGTGAGGATGCCCTTTTCGCGCGCCGCGCGGGCAACGACAGGTGCAGCGCCCGTGCCGGTGCCGCCGCCCATGCCGGCGGTGACGAAGCACATATGCGTGTTGGACAGATGATCGATGATCTCGTCGATGCACTCTTCCGCCGCCGCGCGGCCGACTTCCGGCTGCGAGCCGGCGCCGAGGCCTTCCGTGACATGCGCGCCGAGCTGGATCAGCCGCTCAGCCTTCGACATCGTCAGCGCCTGCGCGTCGGTGTTGGCCACCACGAACTCGACGCCGCGCAAGCCGGCTGTGATCATGTTGTTGACCGCGTTGCCGCCGCCGCCGCCGACACCGAACACGGTGATGCGTGGCTTAAGCTCGGTGATGTCCGGCTTCTTGAGATTGATGGTCATAGTCTCCGTCCTTTGCCTTTCCCGCCGCCTCGCCGCTGCGGCCGCCTTTGGGGCTGTCCCCGTCAAATTAAAAACTGTCTCTCAACCACTGACTCATGCGATGCAGTTTTCCGCCCGTTCCGGTCATCCTGAAACCGGAAAGTCCTTTCGCCGAATGGCTCTCGAAGCTCGCCATTTGAGGATAGATCAGAAGCCCGACCGGGGTCGAAAACGCCGGCCCCTTGGCCGCTTCCGGCAGGCCTGCCACGCCGAGCGGCCGGCCGATGCGCACGTTGCGCCCAAGAATGCGGCGCGCCGCCTCCGGCAGGCCCGCCAGTTGGCTGGCGCCGCCGGTGAGGACGACCCGTTTGCCGACGGCGTTGCCGTAGCCCGATTTGTTCAGCCGGTCGCGCAAAAGCTCGAGCGTCTCGTCGATGCGCGCCCGGATGATCCGCGTCATCACCGAGCGCGGGATCTGTAGCGGCAGCTCGCCCTCCTCGCCGATCGGCTGGATGGAAACCAGGTCGCGGTCGTCCGCACTGCCCGGCAGCGCAGAGCCATGCATCACCTTCAGCCGCTCGGCGGCGTCGAGCGAAGTCGACAGCCCCTTGGCCATGTCGAGCGTCACATGATTGCCGCCGATGGCGATGGCGTCGCCATGCACGAACTTGCCTTCCGAGAACACCGAGATCGTGGTCGTGCCGCCGCCCATATCGATGCAGGCCGCGCCCATTTCGAGCTCGTCGTCGACCAAAGCCGCGAGACCGCTGGCATACGGCGTCGCCACCATGCGCTCGACCGACAGATGCGAGCGGTTGATGCAAAGCTCGAGATTGCGCATCGGCGCAGCATCGCCGGTCAGCACATGCATATCGACGCCCAGCGTCTCCCCGACCATACCGCGGGGATCCCGCACGCCGCGCTCGGCATCGAGCGAGAAGCCGACGGGAAGCGAATGAACCACCTCTCGCTCGGCCCGCAGCGCCTGCTTGGCGCCGGCAGCGAGCACGCGCTTGATGTCGGCTTCCTCGACCTGATGGCCGCCGAGATTGATGGTTGCCGAAAAGGCCTCGCTCTTCAGCCGGCCGGCCGTCATGTTGACGATAAGGGAATCGACGGTGAGCCCCGCCATGCGCTCGGCGGCGTCGACGGCGAGACGGATGGCATGCTCGGCGCGGTCGAGATCGACCACGACGCCCGACTTAACTCCCTGCGACTTCTGATGGCCGATGCCGATCACCTGGATGCGATGCGAGCGTCCGCGCAACAGCTTGCCGTCCTCGCGCGGCTTCAGCTTCGCCACCACGCAGCAGACCTTGCTCGAGCCGACATCGAGCACCGTCAGCGTGCCCGACCGGCGCGAAGAGGCATCACCGCCGCCGCCAAGCCAGCTCATATCTTCGTCTCCGGCTTGCGTTTCGTCAGGGTCTTCGGCTTGTCGCTGAGCGCGGCTTCGCGCTGCGTCGCCGCTTCCGGCGAGAGCTCGACGACCAGGCGATCCGACAACCGCATGTCGACGGCAGCGATGTCGCGCGTCAACAGTCCGTTATCATGGTCAAGCTTGACGAGCTCAGCGATCGCCTGATCCTCGCCGTCTTCCGGCAGCTTCACGGTGATGCCGTTCTCCAGCTTGAGATCCCAGCGCCGCTCGCCGACACGGATATAGCCTTTGACCCGCGCCGCCAGCTCGGGATAGCGCTTGATCCTCTCGAGGAAATCCGGTGCCTTGGCCGGCGCGCCCGTGCCGATGATCAGCGGCAGCAAAGCCTGCTTGCCGCCCGAGAACGGCGCGATCACCTCGCCCGACCGCTCGATGACCGAAAGCGAATTGCCCTGCTGCCAGAGCGCGAAGGGCTCACGCTCCTCGACACGGACCTCGAGCGTATGAGGATAGATCTTGCGCACCGCCGCAACCTCGACCCAGGGCAACGTCGCGATGCGCTCGCGCGCAGCCTCGGCATCAAAGCCGATCAGCGACGTCCAGCCATCGAGGCCGAGGCGGTCCAGGATATCGATCTCGGAAGTCTGGCGATTGCCGACGACCTTGATCTGGTCGACGGCAAAACCGGTTCGGGCCGTCACGCCCTGCACGATGCTGTCGGCGTAGCCGCCGAGATAGGCCCCGTAGGCTCCGGCGGAAGCCAACAAGGCAGCCGAGAGGATCGCAGCCGAGAAGCGCGGCGCCTCGTACTCGCCATCGCAGAGACGGGCAAGCAAACGCACCGGCCGCCGCAGCTGGCGCGGCAACACGAAATTGTCGAACGACAGCGGCACGCCGAACAGCGCGGGCCCAGTCCCGCGGCCCTTGCCCTGGCCCCACCTCAACGCAGACACGAAGCGTCCTCCACCATCCAACTCAACAATTCGCCGAACGAATGCCCCGCTTGCGCGGCGATTTCAGGCACCAGAGACGTCGGCGTCATGCCCGGCTGGGTGTTGATCTCGAGCCAGACAACCTCGCCGTTTTCGGAGTGACGGTCGTCGTAACGGAAGTCCGACCGGGAAACGCCCCGGCAACCGATAGCAAGATGAGCCTTGAGGGCCAGTGTCTGTATTTTTTGGTAAATATTCGGTGAAATTTTTGCAGGGGTTTCGTGTTTTGATCCACCCGGGACGTACTTTGAATCGTAGTCGTAGAAGGAATGACCGGTCGGGATGATTTCACAGACCCCAAGCGCCACGTCACCCATCACCGCGCAGGTCAACTCGCGCCCGTGGATGTAGCGCTCGACCATGACGATCTCGCCATACTTCCATTCGGACGAGCCGATGACTTGCGGCGGATGCGACTGCCCCTCATGCACGATGACGACGCCGAAGCTCGAGCCTTCATTGACCGGCTTCACCACGTAAGGCGGCTTCATCGGATGCTTGTTCTGGACGGAGAAGCGGTTGACCACCTTCGATTCCGCGACGGGAATGCCGGACGCCTTGGCGACCTTCTTGGCCTGCTCCTTGTTCATGGCCAGCGCCGAAGCGAGCACACCCGAATGGGTGTAGGGAATTCCGAGATATTCGAGAATTCCCTGGATGGTGCCGTCCTCGCCGAACGGGCCATGCAGGGCGTTGAAGGCGACATCGGGCTTGAGCTCGGCAAGCACAGACCCGACATCGCGCGAAACATCGACGCGGGTGACCTGATAGCCTTCATTCTCGAGCGCATCCGCACATGCCTTCCCCGACGACAGAGACACGGGCCGCTCCGAGGAAAATCCCCCCAGGAGAACAGCCACATGCTTCTTCTTCATCCCGCCTTCCCCTTTCACGCCGGGCCTGCAACCAATATTTCCGCACGCAACATTTCCGCACATTGAGTCCGAGTCTTCCGGCAGGTTGCCCCCCCAGACGGAAAACGCGGGTAACGCGTCAAACGACTCAAATCAGGAAACGCTTTAGAGCAGAGAATCAGAGAGTTGATTCCCTGGCAAGTACCTATGATTCCGAGAGATTCACTTTCCGCGAAAACGGGCGAGAAAAGTGTGTTGTTGAGTCTTTGCGGTAACGCTTGACGGCGTCGCCGACGACGCAAGTTCAAGCACTACTTGAACATCGCAGCGAGCTAAAGAAGCTGGCCCAGGAACTCCTGCACCGCGTGACCCGGCCGGAAGTTGCCCAGCCGCTTGATCTCCCAATGCAGGCGGATGCCCGAATTTTCCAGCACCCGCGCGCGCACCGTCTCGCCGAGATATTCGAGATCGTAGCCGGTCGCCGTGCCGGTGTTGATCATGAAGTTGCAGTGCATGGGAGACATCTGCGCGCCGCCGATCATCAGCCCGCGGCAGCCGGCCTTGTCGATCTCTCTCCACGCCGACGAGCCTTCCGGGTTCTTGAAGGTCGAACCGCCGGTCTTCTCGCGGATCGGCTGCACCGTCTCGCGATGGTTCTGCACGGCATCCATCGCCGCCTTAATCGCAACCTTGTCTTGCGGGATGCCCTCGAAGATGGCGGAGGTAAAGATCAACCCGCCAGGCGCCGACGAATGGCGGTAGGCATAGCCCATATCCGCATTGCTCAGCGTATGGACATTGCCTGCGCGATCGAGCGCCTGCACCTCGACCATGCGCTCGCGCGTCTCGACGCCATTGGCGCCAGCGTTCATCCTCAGCGCCCCGCCGACAGCGCCCGGAATGCCGTGATAGAAATGGAACCCGCCGATGCCGGCTTCATAAGCCACGGCGGCCAGACGCTTGTCCGGCGTTGCCGCGCCAGCCTTAATGGTGGTCGATCCGGTGACTTCGGCCTCGCCGAAGCCCTTGGCGGAGAGCCTCACCACAAAACCGGGGATGCCGCCGTCGCGCACCAGAAGGTTTGAGCCGACGCCGACGACCGTAATCGGGATTTCCTCCGGCACCGCGCGCAGGAAGGCCGCGAGGTCCTCCTCGTCGGCCGGCTGGAACAGCGCTTCCGCCAGCCCACCGGCACGGAACCAGGTGATCTTGTCCATCTCGGCATTGGGCGTGACGCGGCCGCGCAGGCCGGCAAGCTTGTCGCCGAGCTTGTCGATCAGGTCCTGGCCGCGCATCATGAGGGGCCCCCACCGAGTTCCTTGGGCAGCGCATAGGCCCATTGCGTGATGTTGCCGGCGCCAAGGAAGATGACGAAGTCGCCCGGCTTGGCAAGTTCGCGGACGGCCGGCGCGACCGCCGTCGGGCCTTCGATATAGCGCGCGTCGCGATGGCCGCCGGCACGGATGCGCGACACCAGCGCGTCCGAGGTCACGCCCTCGATCGGTTCCTCGCCGGCCGCGTAAACGGGCGCCACCATGACCGTGTCGGCATCGTTGAAGCAGACGGAAAACTCATTGAACAGGTCGTGCAGCCGGGTGAAGCGGTGCGGTTGCGCGATCGCGATGACGCGGCCCTTTGTGGCCCCGCGCGCGGCCTTGAGCACCGCCGCGATCTCCACCGGGTGGTGGCCGTAATCGTCGAAGACCTCGACGCCGTTCCAGGAACCGGTGTGCGTGAAACGCCGCTTGACGCCGGCGAAGGATGACAGGCCTTTCTTGATGGCTTCGGCGGACAGACCGAGCTCGTGCGCGACCGCGATCGCCGCCGTCGCGTTGGAGACATTATGGCGGCCGGGCATGGGCAGTCGCAGACCTGTGATCGTCGTCGTGCCCCGTCCCTTGCGGTCGCGGATCACCACGTCGAACTCGGATGTAGCTCCGTCCATGCGATGATTGGCGAAGCGCACGTCGGCCTGGGCATTCTCGCCATAGGTGATGACGCGCCGATCCTCGATGCTGCCGACCAGCGCCTGCACCTCCGGATGGTCGGTGCACATCACGCCGAAACCGTAGAACGGAACGTTCTCGACGAACTGGCGGAAGGCCTCGCGCACCTTGTCGAAGCTGCCATAGTGGTCGAGATGCTCGGGGTCGATGTTGGTGACGACGGCGATGTCGGCCGGCAGCTTGAGGAAGGTACCGTCGCTCTCGTCGGCCTCGACCACCATCCACTCGCCGTCACCCATGCGGGCATTGGTACCATACGCGTTGATGATGCCGCCATTGATGACGGTCGGGTCGAGCCCGCCGGCTTCGAGCAGCGTCGCGACCATGGAGGTGGTCGTCGTCTTGCCATGCGTGCCGCCGATGGCGACCGCCTGGCGGAAGCGCATCAGCTCGGCCAGCATCTCGGCGCGGCGCACGACCGGCAGCAGTTTCTCGCGCGCCGCCTTGAGCTCTGGGTTGGATTTCTTGATGGCGGTCGACACCACGACCACCTCGGCCTCGCCGATGTTCTCGGCCTTGTGGCCGACGAAACATTCGATGCCCTTGTCGCGCAGCCGCTGCACATTGGCGCCGTCCGCCTGGTCCGAGCCCTGCACCTTGTAGCCGAGATTGTGCAGCACCTCGGCAATGCCGCTCATGCCGATACCGCCGATGCCGATGAAATGCACGAGGCCGATCGTCTGCGGCATCTTCATGCGCGCGTCCTCCTGTAGTCGGAAACCGTTTTGCCGGACGCAATAGCCTCTGTGAGATCGCCGAGCAACCGCGCCGCGTCGGGTTTTCCGGCCGAGCGGGCAGCCGCGGCCATTGCGGTCAGCCGGCCGGGATCCTCCATCAGCCCGCCGACCAGCGCGGCGATCCGCTCGGCCGAGAGCGTCGATTGCTGATGGACCTCGGCCCCACCGGCGGAGGCAAGTGCCGCGGCATTCGCCGCCTGGTCGTGATCGAGCGCATGCGGGTAAGGCACCAGCAGCGCCGGGCGTCCGATGACCGCGATCTCCGATACGGTCGAGGCACCGGACCGCGACATCACCAGATGTGCGGCCGCCATGCGCGCCGCCATATCGGTGAAGAAGGGCGAGACCTGCGCGTCGACGCCGAGATCGGCATAGGCGGTCTTCACTCGCGCCACGTCTTCCGCGCGCGCTTGCTGGGTGATCGCCAGCCGCTTGCGCTGCGCTTCGGGCAAAAGCGCGATCGCCGCCGGCACAGCATCGGAAAAGAACTGCGCACCCTGGCTGCCGCCGAAGACCAGGAAGCGGAACGGCTCGCTGGCATCCGACGCGACATAAGGCGATTTCGCCGCTTCAAGTATCTGCGGCCTCACAGGATTGCCCGTGGTCACCGTCTTGGCGCCGGCCGCGCTTTCCCCCTCCGGCAGGAAACCGCCGGCAATCGCATCGACCCGGCTCGACAGCGCCTTGTTGGCACGGCCCATGACGGCGTTCTGCTCATGGATCAGCGTCGGCACCTTGCGCCGTGTCGCCGCATAGAGCGGCGGCAATGTCGGATAGCCGCCGAAGCCGACGACGACGTCGGGCTTGATCCTGGCGATGACACGCCCCGCTTGCCGCACGCCTTGCCAGATCGCCCAGAAGGCGGCGAGCACGGCGAAGGGATTCTTCGAGCCCAAAGTCGCCGAGCGGATGGAGTGGATCGCGGCGGCGGGAAAGTGGCCGGAGTAGCGCTCCGCGCGGCGGTCGGTGGCAAGATGCACCTCCCAGCCCCGCTCGATCAGCTCATGCGCAAGCGCCTCGGCTGGGAACAGATGTCCGCCCGTTCCGCCGGCCGCCAGCAGGATGACACCCCTCGACATCCCGCCTCATTCCGCCGGCATGGCGCGCTGCGAGAAGGCGTAGCCAATCTGCTTGCGCTTTTCGGGATGCCTGCGCGTCAGCGCCAGCACCATGCCCATCGAGACGGCAATCGCGATCTGCGAGGAGCCGCCGTAGGAAATGAAGGGCAGCGTCATGCCCTTGGCCGGCATCAACTGTAGGTTCACGCACATGTTGATGGCCGACTGCAGGCCGAAAATGGTGACGAGCCCGCCGACGGCGTAACGGGTGAAGTCGTCATGCTCCTTGAGCGCGATGCTCAATCCGCGCAGCACGATGAAAGCGAAAATCGACATGATGAAGAAGCACATGATCAGCCCGAACTCCTCGCCCGCGACCGAAAACACGAAGTCGGCGTGGCTGTCGGGGATGACCCGCTTCACCGTGCCCTCGCCTGGGCCGACGCCGAACCAGCCGCCATTGATCAGCGCCTCGCGGCCCATGTCGACCTGGAAAGTGTCGCCTTCGCCGGTGAGGAACTTGTCAATGCGGGCGGCCACATGCGGAAACACTGTATAGGCCGCGAACACGCCGCCGACGCCGGCAGCCCCCAGCGTGACGATCCAGAACCACGGCAGGCCGGCCATGAAGAACATCACGCCCCAGGTGCCCAGCACCAGCATGGTCTGGCCGAGATCCGGCTGCGCGATCAGCAGCGAGATCACCAAGGCCAGCAGCAGCATGGCGAACAGATTGCCGGGAATGTCTGGCTGGCGCTTGTGCTCGGCAAACAGCCAGGCGCAAATGATGACAAAGGCCGGCTTCAGGAACTCGGACGGCTGGATCGAGAGCCCGGCGAGCGATACCCAGCGCCGCGCGCCCTTCACCTCGACGCCGATATAGAGAACCGCCACCATCAGCACCAGCATGATGCAGATCATCGCCAGCGACATGCGCCTTATTTGTCGCGCTTCCAGGAAGGAAACCGCGAGCATCACGACGAGCGCCGGGATGGTGAAGATGATCTGTCTTGTGGCGAAGTGGAAGCTGTCGAGACCGATGCGCTCGGCGACCGCCGGGCTTGCGGCGAAGGACAAGACGATGCCGAGCCCCATCAGCGACAGGAATGCCGCCAGGAACCAGCGATCGATCGTCCACCACCAGGTTGCGACCGGACTTTTGTCGAGACGGCTTTGCATCAACGTGGCCCTCCGATGG
Organism: Mesorhizobium sp. M1A.T.Ca.IN.004.03.1.1; assembly: GCF_003997555.1. Lineage (NCBI taxonomy): Bacteria > Pseudomonadati > Pseudomonadota > Alphaproteobacteria > Hyphomicrobiales > Phyllobacteriaceae > Mesorhizobium > Mesorhizobium sp. M1A.T.Ca.IN.004.03.1.1. Next base: position 383,639 of record NZ_RZTV01000001.1, read on the forward strand.
GTTTCACCCCATCAATAGCAGTCGCGGCTTGCCTGAAGGCTTCGCCGCGAACCTCGAAATTCTTGAACTGGTCGAAACTGGCGCAGGCCGGCGAAAGCAGGACGACGGCCTCGCCGCCGGTGTCGCCCGCGGCGTCATGGGCGGCGTGCTCGACCGCGGCCGCCAACGTTCCGGAAATTTCGTAAGGCACCGCCTCGCCGAGCGTGGCGGCGAAAGCGGGAGCGGCCTCGCCGATCAGATAGGCCTTGGCGATGCGTGGGAAGAAACCGCGCAGCGGCTCTATCCCTCCTTCCTTGGGTAGGCCGCCTGCGATCCAATAGATGCGGTTGAAGCTCGACAGCGCGGGAGCCGCCGCATCGGCATTGGTCGCCTTGGAATCGTTGACGAACAGCACATGATCCTTGCGGCCCACCTGCTCCATGCGGTGCGCCAGCCCCGGGAAGCTTTCCAGCCCCGCCTGGATCTCGCCGAGTTCCAGCCCGACCCTGAGGCAGGCGGCCACGGCGGCGAGCGCGTTCTGCGCATTATGCTGGCCGCGCAGCGAGCCGATGCCTTCCAGGAATGCGATGCGGCTGTAGCGACCGTGCACGGCTTCCATCAGATTCGTGCCGTCAGCGAAATAGCCGTCGGTCAGCGGCAGGCGCTTGGAAATGCGGATCACTTGCCGGCCTGCCCGCTCCAGCCGGTCGGCGATCTGGGCGCACCAGGAATCGTCGACGCCGATGATCGCGGTGTCGCTGCCGGCGACCAGCCTTTCCTTGATCGAGGCGTAATGCGCCATGGTGCCGTGGCGGTCGAGATGGTCGGGCGTCAGATTGAGCAGGATGCCGGCGGTCGGATTGATCGAGGGCGCGAGATCGATCTGGTAGGAAGAGCACTCCACCACATAGTGCCGTTCGGCCTCGGGCGGATCGAGCGTCATGATGGCGCGGCCGATATTGCCGCCCATCTGGGTGTCGCGTCCGGCCGACTTCAAGATATGCGCCGTCAGCGCCGTGGTCGTCGACTTGCCGTTGGTGCCGGTGATCGCGACGAAGGGTGCGGCCGGCGCGCGCTGGATGCGCTCGCGGCAGAACAGCTCGATGTCGCCGATCACCTCGACGCCGGCGCCGCGCGCCAGTTCCACCGTCCAGTGCGGCTTCGGATGCGTGAGCGGCACCCCGGGCGACAGGACGAAGGCCGCAAAGCGCGACCAGTCGGCGCCGCGCAGGTCGCCGGTCGCGATCCCGGCGGCTGCCGCCTTGGCGACGCTGTCCGGATTGTCGTCCCAGGCGAGGATCTCGGCGCCGCCGGCGATCAGCGCATGCGCGGTCGCAATCCCCGATCCGCCGAGCCCGAAGAGCGAAACGCGTTTGCCTGCAAAGGAAGCGGCGGCGATCAAGCGGGCATCCTATCTGAGCTTGAGGGTGGAGAGGCCGACCAGCGCCAGGATGACGGCGATGATCCAGAAGCGGATCACCACCTGGCTCTCGGTCCAGCCGAGCTTTTCGAAATGGTGATGGATCGGTGCCATCAGGAAGACGCGCTTGCCGGTCATCTTGAAGTAGCCGACCTGAATGATGACCGACAGGATCTCCACCACGAACAGGCCGCCGACAATGACCAGCACGATCTCGTGCTTGGTGGCGACAGCGATGGTGCCGATCAGGCCGCCCATGGCAAGCGAGCCGGTGTCGCCCATGAAGATCGCGGCCGGCGGCGCGTTGAACCACAGGAAGCCGAGGCCGGCGCCGATGACGGCGCCCAGCACGACCGCCAGTTCGCCGGTGCCGGGAACGAAATGGATCTGCAGATACTCGGCGAACACCGCGTTGCCGGAAAGATAGGCGATGACGCCGAACGACGCCGCAGCGATCATGATCGGCACGATCGCCAGCCCGTCCAGACCGTCGGTCAGGTTCACCGCATTGCCGGCGCCGACGATCACGAAGCAGGAGAACGGCACGAAGAACCAGCCGAGATTGATCAGGAATTCCTTGGCGAACGGGAAGGTCAGCGACGACGAGAACGGCGCCTGGCCATTGTGCATGATCACCCAGGCCGCGATGCCGGCGACAATGAATTCGATCGCCAGCCGCGCCTTGCCGGAGAAGCCCAGATGCGACTGTTTCGTCACCTTGAGATAGTCGTCGTAGAAACCGATCGAGCCGAAGCCGACGGTGACCAAAAGCACCACCCAGACATAGATGCTGGAGAGGTTTGCCCACAGAAGCGAGGAGCCGATGATGCCGGACAGGATCATCAGCCCGCCCATCGTCGGCGTTCCGGCCTTCTTGAAATGTGTCTGCGGTCCGTCGGCGCGGATCGGCTGCCCCTTGCCCTGGCGAAGCCGCAGCGAATTGATGATGGTCGGTCCGAATATGAAGACGATCAGCGCCGAAGTGATCAGCGCACCGCCGGTGCGAAAGGTGATGTAGCGGAAGACATTAAAGGCCGAGATCTTGTCCGCAAAATCAACGAGTAAAGTGAGCATCGGTCCCCCGGATCCCGACCTCAGGTCGGTTCAATGGTTGCGGCTTCCGCCGGAAATTTGCCGAGCAATGCCTCGACCAGCTTTGAAAAGCCGATGCCTTTCGACGACTTGACCATCACCACGTCGCCCGGCCTGATCGCCGACATGACGACGGGCTTCAGCTCTTCGGCTCCTGGCCGGTACTCGGTTTCGACATCCGAAGGCAAAACCTCGGCCAGTGCCCGCATCTCCGGGCCGCCGAGAAAGACCTTACGCGTTTCTGTGCCGACAATAAGTTCGGCAAGGGCCGCGTGGAGCTTCGCCGAATGGCTGCCGAGTTCCAGCATGTCGCCAAGCACGGCGATGCGCCTGCCCTCGCCCGATACCGGCGTGGCGTTGAGCAGCGCCATGGCTGCCGCCATCGACGCTGGATTGGCATTGTAGCTCTCGTCGATCAGCGTGATCGGACCGTTCGGATGGCGCAAAATGTGGCGCCGGCCGCGCCCGCGCTCGGCCGAAAGATCGGCGAGCGCCGCCGCGACCTTGTCGAGATCGGCGCCGACCAGTTGCGCGGCGCCAAGCACCGCCAGCACATTCTGCACGATGTGGCGGCCGGGCGCCCCCACACGGGCCGTCACGTCCCTCTTGCCGATCTTGACCGCGATATCGGAGTGATCGGCATAAAGGTCGCAGCCAACAAGACGAAAGGCCGAGCGGGCGTTCTCGCCGAAGCCGAAGACATGCTCGACACCTGCATCCTTGGCCACTTTCCCGAGCAGCTTCCAACGCGGATCGTCGCGATTGAGCAGCGCGGCGCCGCCGGCCTCTATGCCCTCGAAAATCTCGGCCTTGGCCATGGCGATCTCGTCGAGATTCTTGAAGAAGCCGAGATGGGCGGCCGCGATCAGCGTGACGATCGCGACATGCGGCCTCACCATCTTGACCAGCGGCCTTATCTCGCCCGGATGATTCATGCCGATCTCGAAGATCGCGTAGTCGCAGTCTGCGGGCATGCGCGCCAAGGTAAGTGGCACGCCCCAGTGATTGTTAAACGACTGCGCCGAGGCGTGCACCTTGCCGACCGCCGACAGCACATGGCGCAGCGCTTCCTTTGTGGTCGTCTTGCCCGCAGAGCCGGTCACCGCGATGATCTTGGCCCGTGAGCGAGCGCGCGCCGCAATGCCGAGCTTTTCCAGCGCCGCAAGCACATCCTGCACGACGATCATCGGCGCCGTCAGCCGGCCAAGGGACGGCAGCTTGCCCTCGGCCACCACCAGCACCGCAGCGCCCGCCTTCACTGCAGCGGTTGCGAAATCGTGGCCGTCCATCGTCTCGCCCTTGATGGCGAAGAAGGCGTTGCCCGGCTCGAGGGTGCGGCTGTCGATCGAAATGCCGGTGATGCCTTCCGGCAGCGAGCCGATCGGCCTGCCGCCCATGGCCTCGACAAGCGCTTGCGACGTCCACAGCAAGCTCATGCGGCGCGCTCCTGGAGCGCCTCGCGCACTTCCTCAAGATCGGAAAAGTGGAAGGTTTCGGTGCCGATCGTCTGGCCTTCCTCATGCCCCTTGCCGGCGACGATCAGCGTATCGCCGGCATGGAGCATGGCGACGGCCTCGTGGATCGCTTTGCGGCGGTCGCCGATCTCGATGGCGCCGGGCGCCGCGGCAAGGATTGCCGCGCGGATGGTTTCGGGGATTTCCGTGCGCGGATTATCGTCGGTGACGATGACGACATCGGCGAGCCGGGTCGCGATCTCGCCCATGATCGGCCGCTTGCCGCGATCGCGGTCGCCGCCACAGCCGAAGACGACAACGACCCGGCCCGTGGTGAACGGACGAACCGAGGTCAGGACATTTTCCAATGCGTCGGGCTTGTGCGCGTAGTCGACATAGACCGGAGCGCCGGCGGCCGTCGTGCCCACAAGGTCGAGGCGGCCCGGCGCACCTTTGAGTTTCTCCAATGCGGCCAAGGCCTTATCAACGGATGTTCCAGTCGAGATGGCGAGGCCGGCCGAAACCAGCGCGTTGGCGATCTGGAAATCACCTGCCAACGGCAGGTCGATCTCGTGAAGCACACCATCGGCCTCCACCTCGGCACGCTGGCGCCGCCGCTCATGCTCGACGCGCTTCAGAGTCAGGAATTCGCCGTGGCGGCCGACTGTCAGCACGTTCAGGCTCGCTGCCCGCGCGGCATGAACCGTCGGCTGCGACCAGGGATCGTCGGCGAAGATCACGGCCGGCGCCCCCTTCGGCAGCAGCGTGTCGAACAGACGCAGCTTGGCGCGATGATAATCCTCGACCGTCGGATGGTAATCCATGTGGTCGCGGCCGAGATTGGTAAAGCCGCCGGCGGCCAGTTTCACGCCGTCGAGCCGACGCTGGTCGAGACCATGGCTGGAAGCTTCCATCGAGGCGTGCGTTACCCCTGCCTCCGCCAGTTCCTTGAGCAACTGGTGCAGCGCGACGGGATCGGGCGTGGTCAGCGAGCCATATTCGTTGCGGCCAGGCGCCACCACGCCCGTCGTGCCGATCGAAGCGGCGGCAAAACCTGCCTGCTCCCAGATCTGGCGGGTGAAGGCGGCAACCGATGTCTTTCCGCTGGTACCGGTGACGGCGACCATCGTCCGAGGCTGCTTGCCAAAGAAGCGCGCCGCGCTCAGCGCCAATGCCAGACGCGGATCATCGACGGCAAGAACCGGGATCGACAGACCGGAGATGGTATTGCCTTTGGCCGCCACGATTGCGGCAGCGCCGCGGCCGGCGGCATCGGCGGCATAGGTCGAGCCATCAGCCTTGCTGCCGGCGAGCGCGAAAAAAACGACGCCCGGTCTTACCTGGCGGGAATCGGAGGAGAGACCGGTAACCTCCAGATCGGGGGAAGCTGTTCCCTCGACAGGCAGGATGCCGGCTAGATTTTTCAGATACATTGAGTCCCGTTCACCGCAACAAAATAGCGCGCAGTTGCCGGCGCGCCCTAAGAATCACTGATAGGAAACCAGCGTTGCACCATTTTCATGGCTGAAATCTGGCTTCACGCCAAGCATCGAAGCCGCACGCCTGATGATGTTGCCTGCCATGATGCCGGCATTCGAGGCGGCGGTGGCGCCCATGCCGGGCTTTTCCGGCTTCGGCTCATCGGCGATGGTCAGCACGATATATTGCGGATCGTCCATCGGAAAGGCGGCGACGAAAGCGTTGAAATTCTTCTCTTTCGAATAACGGCCGTTAACGACCTTTTCCGCCGTGCCCGTCTTGCCGCCGACGCGGTAACCCGGAACCCTGGCGCTCTTGCCCGAGCCTTTCTCGGCGTTGAGTGCGTAGAGATAGCGCATCCCTTCCACGGTTGTGTCCTTGACCACCCTTTTGGCCACCTCCATCGCCTGCTCGGCCGTGCGCGGCAGAAAAGTCGGCTCGATCAGGTAGCCACTCATCAATGCGGCGCAGCCGACGGCAGTCTGCAGGGGCGTTGTCGAGACGCCATGGCCGAAGGCGATGGTGATCGAATTGACCTGCTTCCATACTTTCGGTTCGGTCGGGCGCGCCACTTCCGGCAACTCCGTCTGCATCTTTTCGAGCACGCCCAGCCGATGCAGGAACTCGCGATGCCCTTCGATGCCGACAGCCTCGGCTTCTTTGGCCGAGCCGATGTTGGATGAATAGATGAACACTTCGGGCACCGAAAGCACACGGCCTTTGCTGTGGAAGTCATGGATGGTCTGGCGGCCGATCCTGATCGGGCGCGACGCATCGAAGCGACTCTCCAGCGTCACCTTGCCGGAATCGAGCGCCATGCCGGTGGTGAAGCTCTTGAAGGTCGAGCCCATCTCGTAGAGCCCGGCCGACATACGGTTCAGCCGGTCCTTTTCCTGAGCATTGTAGGGATTGTTGGGGTCAAAATCCGGCACCGAGGCCATGGCCAGGACTTCGCCGGTCTTGATATTGAGGACCACCGCGCCGGCCGCGATCGCGTGAAACCGCTCCATGCCGGTCGCCACCTCGTCGCGCACCACATGCTGGACGCGCAGGTCTATCGACAGCTTCACCGGCTTCAGATCCCTAGCCACCGCCAGTCCTGACGCCTGCAGATCGGTCAGGCCCTGGTCATCGATGTACTTCTCCATACCGGAGATGCCCTGATTGTCGATGTTGGTGAGCCCGACAATGTAGGATGACGTTTCGCCGCTCGGATAGAAGCGGCGCTTTTCGGTGCGGAAACCGAGACCCGGGATGCCGAGCGCCATGATGTCGGCCTGCTGCTTCGGCGTCAGCTGCCGCTGCAGCCAGACGAAGCCGGCGCCGCTCTTCAGCTTGTGATAAGTCTGCTCGTAGTCAATCTCGGGAAGTACGGTCGAGAGCTTCTCGATCGCCTCGTCGGCGTCGACGATACGGCGCGGCTCGGCGAACAGCGACGCCGTCTTGATGTCGGTCGCCAGCACCTCGCCGTTGCGGTCGACGATGTCCGGCCGCGATGCAGTGACGCGGCTCTGCGGACCACCCGAATTGTCCGGATTCTGCAGGCCGAGATAGACCAGTCGGCCGGCAATCGTCGAATAGATGGTGAAGAACACCGCCATCGTCATGACGATGCGGGTCTTGGCCTTGCCGCCGGTTGCCTTGCGGGCGGCGTCGACGACGATCGAGCCGTCCTCAGCTGCCTTGCTTCGGCGCTTCAGCAGGTTGCCGATCCCTGGAAGCCTGCTGATCATTGCACGGTGCTCCCGGTCACCACCGGATCCTTGCCGTCCGACGGCCCTTTGCCCGAATTGTCGGCCATGCCGCCGAGCGGCTGCGACGACAGGTCCTCGATATTGAGCGGCTTCATCGGCACGTCGTCGAGCCCGCCGATTTGGTGGGCGTTGAGCGGCTCGAGCCCGAGCTGCGACTTGTAGATTTCGGCAAGCTTCTGCAGCCGCGCCGGCTGGGTGAGCAGGCTCCAGTCCGCCTTGAGAAGATCGATTGTGTCTTCCTCGTAGCGGATCTGCGCCTGCAGCTTCTGCACCGCCGCCAGCTGGTCCTCGGCCTCGCGCTTGGTCTTGTAGGTCAATGCCGCCGCCGAGACCATTACGGCGATCAGGACTATATCGCTGGTGCGAAACACGTGCTTACCTCTCCCCCGGCCGCTCGACGGCGGGAAGCTTTGGAAGGCCGAAAATCGAAAAGTCGCCGGCGCGCGCAGGCGCGCCGGTGCGGATTGCCGCGCGCAGCCTCGCCGAGCGCGCCCGCGGATTGCCGGCGATCTCGGCCTCTCCCGGCGTCACCCCGCCGCCGGATTTGCGGAAGGTCGCCAGCCGCGCCGGCGCGTCCGGCATATGACGCGATCCGCTGGCCGCATCGGCGCGATCGGCGATGAAGCGCTTGACGATGCGATCCTCCAGCGAATGAAAGGTCACGACGGCGAGCCTGCCGCCCGGCTTCAGCACCCGCTCGGCGGCGAACAGCGCGCTCGCCAACTCGCCGAGCTCGTCATTGACGAAGATGCGCAGCGCCTGGAAGACGCGGGTGGCGGGATGGATCTTGTCCTTCGGCGCGCGGCCGACATGGGTGGCGATGGCGTCGGCAAGATCGAGCGTGCGCTCGAAGGGCCGCTTCTCGCGCCGGGCCTCGATCATGCGGGCGATGCGGCCGGCATGCCGCTCTTCGCCGAGAAAGCCGAAGATGCGGGCAAGGTCGCCCGCCTTGAAGGTGTTCACGACGTCGGCGGCGCTCAGGCCAGCCTGCGCCATGCGCATGTCGAGCGGTCCGTCGGCGCGAAAGGAAAAGCCGCGCCCGGCCTGGTCGAGCTGCATCGACGAGACGCCGATGTCGAGCACGACGCCGTCGGCGCTTTCGACATGCTTGTCCAGGGTCGAGAACGGCTCCTGAACGAGCTTCAGCCTGCCGCCGGCCTGCTGTTCCAGAGCCTGGCCCGCGGCGATCGCATCCGGATCGCGGTCGATGGCCACGACCGAGGCGCCGCGCTCGAGGATGGCGGTGGTGTAGCCGCCGGCGCCGAACGTGCCGTCGACGATCGTCTCGCCCGCCTTGGGGTCAAGCGCCTCCAGCACTTCGGCAAGGAGGACCGGAATGTGACGGACCAGTCCGCCAACGGCGTGAAGATCATCGCCGTGGCCAGTCATCATTCCGGTCGCTCCCCGGGCTTCGTCCCCTGCCGAAGCTGCAAAAGCCTGGCTCGAGCCTGCGCCCCATAGGCGGCAAGTCGGCCCGGCTCCCAGATCTGGAAGAAATTGCCGCGGCCGACAAAGGCCACCTCGTTCGAGATGCCCGTGTGCTCGCGGATGAAATCGGTCATCGTGATGCGGCCGTCCTGGTCGAGTTTCAGGAACGTCCCGTCGCCATGGCAGAAGAAGGACATATCGTCCGCCGTCTGCAGGAAGGGATCTTCCAGCGCGATCCGCTGCTCGTAGCGGTCGAGCAGATCGAGCCCGCCGACGTCCATCGCCGGAAGGTCGAGGCAGCGTAGCGCATAGAGTTCCGCATAGCCACGTTTCTGCACGACCGAACGGAAATGCGCCGGAACGGATACCCGCCCCTTCGCATCGATCCTGTTCACTGCGTTTGACAGAAATCGGTCCACTACGCCTTACAGCCGCTGTCGCCGCCGCACCCCTGCCCATGTTTTTCTCCGCGCCGCCGCCGCGCATCGCCTCGCGACAAATCGCTTCATTCACCAAGGCGAAAACCGGCAAACGCGCAGCCGCTGCGACTGCCCGATTGGCGTACGCTTCACCCTGACGCGGAACGAAAGCTTGATGGGAATGGGATATCATGGGGTAATATGGGCGTCAACGGGAAGAGGCATCACAAACACGCATGCCACAACCTGAAAGCGCAGGCTCGCGGCACGTCTCGTCTTTATCGTCCATTAAGCCTAACGAAGCGTTTAGAAGGCTCTGGCCCAAAAGGACGCGGCTTGCCGCGAAGGTCCGGCACGCCTAGCGTTCGGACGTCAGTTCAGCGAAGGAATGCGCCCAATGTCCGAAACCGCGAAGTCACGCGCCGCGACACTTGCCCATCTGCGCAGCGGCGATTTCGCCAAGGGCGATCCGATCCCTTTGCCGCTGACAATGGCCTCGATCTTTCATTCGCCGGGCGACGCGACGGGCTTCGATCAATACGGCCGCTTCAGCAATCCGACATGGCACGCGGTCGAGCATGCGCTTGGTCATCTCGAAGATGCGCAGTGCATCGCCTTTCCGTCGGGCATGGCGGCGATTTCGGCAACGTTCTTTGCGCTGGTCAAATCTGGCGACCGCATCCTCTTGCCCTCGGACGGCTACCACACGACGCGGGCTCTGGCGGAGCGTTTCCTGAAACCGCTCGGCATCGCCTATGACGTGAGGCCGACATCGAGCATGCTCGACGGCGGCTTCGCCGGCTACCGGCTGGTCTTCGTCGAAACCCCCTCGAACCCAAGGCTGGATATCTGCGACATCGCCGCCGTCGCCAAGACCGCCCACGAACAAGGTGCGCTCCTCATCGTCGACAACACGACGATGACGCCCTTCGGCCAGCGCCCGCTCGACCTTGGCGCCGACATCGTGGTCTCGGCCGATACCAAGGCGATCAACGGTCACTCGGATGTGCTGTTCGGCCATGTCGCCAGCCGTGATCCGGATATTATCGCCAAGGTCAGGGCCTGGCGAGAAACCGCCGGCGGCATTCCCGGGCCGTTCGAGGCCTGGCTCGTGCATCGCGGCCTTGAAACACTTGAGGTGCGGTACGATCGCATGTGCTCCTCGGCGGAAACGATCGCCCGCCGGCTCAAGGGGCATCGCGCCGTGAGCGGCTTGCGCTTTCCAGGCCTTGAGGGCGACCCCTCGCACAATCTGGCGCGTGCCCAGATGGAGCGCTTCGGCTTTCTCATCTCGTTCGAACTGGCTTCGGAAGAGAAGGCCGAGGATTTCATCAACAACTGCGCGCTGATTGAATCGGCGACCTCGTTTGGTGGCGTCCATACATCGGCCGAGCGGCGATCGAAGCGCGGCGATGCCGTGCCGCCCGGCTTCCTGCGGCTGGCCGTCGGCTGCGAGCCGGTGGAAGAGCTCTGGCAGGCGATCGAGGCGTCTTTGGACGGCTTGGCGGCTGAGCGGCTCGGAGCGCTGTAGAGGAAAATGCCAGCTGGCCTGTAAGCCGGGTTCTGTATGGCCCCCACGCCTTGCGGCGCGGGAACGTGGCGGCCATTCATCTTGGGCGCATGTCGCCATGCGCCTCACGCAACCTACCCGGGCGGTGGGCCGGAAACAGCCCTCGAAGGTTTCCCTTCGCACCGCCCCTATTCGGTCTTGCTCCCGGTGGGGTTTGCCGTGCCGCTTCTGTTGCCAGTCGCGCGGTGGGCTCTTACCCCACCCTTTCACCCTTGCCGCGGCAAATGCCGCGGCGGTTTGCTTTCTGTGGCACTTTCCCTGGGGTCTCCCCCGCCGGCCGTTAGCCGGCACCGTGTCTCCATGGAGCCCGGACTTTCCTCACCCGCAGCCTTTCGGCTCTTGCGGGCGCGGCCGCCCGGCCAGCTGACAAGGGCGTATAAAGGGATTCGCGCCTGAAAACGCAACAAAAAAGGCAACTGTCCCGCTTAGACAGGCGAACCGAGCGCTGCCATCTGCACCTTCACCTTGCTGCAATAGGCGGCCGAAATCGGATTCATCCGCGTCGCCCCATGGCCGGCATTGTATTTGAGGATGGTACCGCAGGTGGTGCCGCCACCTAGCCCCTGCGCCATGGCGAGGTACTTCATGCCGTATTTGATGTTGGTGTCGGGATCGAACAGTCCCTTGACCGAACCGGTATAGCCCATCATCCGGGCCGTCGCCGGCTTGATCTGCATCAGGCCGATCTCGCCGGCGCCGCCGACCATGTTGGGCCGGAAGTTGCTCTCGATCGTGATGACGGCCTTGGCCAGCGACACCGGCACGCCGTAGCTTGCCGCATAGCGGGCGATGATCGCCGAATATTGGCCGTCGCCAGTTGCCGAAGAAGACAAGGCGGGCTTTTCAGGACGGATGGAAGCTGTCGCGGTCAGGTCGATGGTTTGCCTGCTGCGCTTTGCGTAGCGTTTGACTCTTGATTTCGCGGACCGCGCTGCGGCGGCTTTCTGCACCTTCGCCGGGGCAGCTCTCTTGGTCGTCGAAGTCTTGGCGCTTGGCGCAGCCTTGGGCTTTGAGGCGGTCGCAGCAAACCCATTGTCCGCCGCCCGGAGGCTCAGGGGGGCGCTGTTCGCTGGGCTGAAGGCAAAAGTCATCACTCCGGCAGCAACGGCTGCCGCTACAACGGTCAATCTTTGCATGTATTCCTGTTCTGTTAGAACCGCGCGAAGAATTTCACGCGGCGAGGCCAATCCAACACCGGAGCATCTTGAAGGGATAGATGCCCGACAACTTGCGGGAGATGCGTTTGGAGACCGAATTGGCGCCAATAAAGGCGAGGCAATTCACTTTGTATGACAAATTGTAATTTAGTCAGCTTGACCGGCTATTTGGAAGAGGCTGCCTTTACCGCAGCCAGCAGCCTTTGGAGCGTGCTGATCGTCGAACCGTCCGCCACGCCGTCGACGAGCCGCCGTCGAAAATGCCGCTGAAACGCCGCCACCACGATTTCCGTCTGGCGGTCGAAGACACCCGATATCTCGGCGCTGTAGCCGTAAAGCGCCAGCATCGACTGCAGGGCTTCCACGTCAGCACCTGCGTCGCCCGCCCTCAGCGCCGCGCCCATCTTGATCGGGGCCGCGGGAACGAGATGACCGACGCCGGCCGCAAAGAGCGCCTTCCAGGGAAACTTCTCGCCCGGGTCGACCTTGCGTCCCGGCGCCACATCGGAATGCCCAAGCACCCTTTGCGGTGGAATGGAATGCCGGTCAGCGATCCCCACGCACAAATCGATCACGGCCTTGATCTGCCGCTTCGGGAAGGTTTTGTAGCCCAGCGAATGCCCGGGGTTGACGATCTCGATGCCGACAGAGCAGGAGTTGATGTCGGTGCACCCGAACCATGAACTCTTGCCGGCATGCCAGGCGCGGTCGCTTTCGCGCACCATTTGCACGATGCGGCCGTCCTCATGGACAAGATAATGCGAGGATACCTCGCTTGCCGGATCGCACAGCCAGGCCTCGGCGCCGGGCCCCGTCGGCATGCCGGTATAGTGCAGCACGATCATGTCGGGCCTGAGTGTCTCGCGTCGCGGACCGAAATTCGGCGATAACCTGACCTCGGCACCCGGCTGGTCGGGCAAGAAACCGCTCATACGTGCCTGAGGCCCCGTTCGATCATCTCATAGGCGGCATTGATCGCAGCGACCCTTGTCGTGGCGATCTTGATGAATTCCTGCGGCAGGCCGCGCGCGATCAGCCGGTCGGGATGGTTGTCGGAGATCAGCTTGCGATAACGCTTCCTGACCTCCTCGAATGGCTTCCCGCGTTCGACGCCGAGAACCACATAGGGATCGGCGGCGCCCAGATTGACGTGGCGCGCCAGGATCGCCTGGTAATGCGCCTCATCGATCTGAAAAATCTCGGCGATGCGATGCAGGAATTGCCCTTCCCTCTCGTGAACCAGGCCATCCGCCTTGGCGATGTGGAACAGCCCGTCGAGTATGTCTTCCAGCATCTTGCAATTCGCATGACCGGAACCGCAAAGCTGCGACATGCGCTGGGCGTAGATTTCAAATCCGGCAACATCGCGCTTGGCGAGGTCATAGAGGCGCGCCACATTGCGCGTTTCGCTCGGCGGCACCTCAAAGATTTCCTGGAAGGCCCTCACCTCGTCCTGGGTGACGATGCCGTCGGCCTTCGCCATCTTGGCCGAAAGCGCGATCATCGCCACCGAGAAGGCCACGCGCCGGCGTAGATCCGGGTCGCCCGAGTACATGGTCCGCACGGCCTCGACGACATCGCCGACGCCCGAGGACGCCGACGACGAAACACGAGCGATGAAGTCGCCGAGGCGGTCCCAAATCGACATGCGGCTTCTTAGTGCGAACCGGGCACCGCTATCAAGCCGGGACGATGCCGCAGGTCGATCGACTTTGAGGACAGTCCCGCCAAAAAGGAAGGCCGGCACAGGGGCCGGCCTTCCTGATTCAGTGGATGAACTTCTACTGCGCGGGCGCAGCAGGTGGTGTTGCCGGAGCCGGTTCAGCAGGCTTCGAAGGGTCAGGGGTGGCCGGCTTCATTGGCTGTTCGTTGGCCGGCGGGTTGGTGCTCTGCGTGGTGGTGTTGTCGGTGCTGCTGTCGCTGCAAGCCGCGACCCCCAGCAGGGCGAGCGCCGAAACAGACGCCAGAATAAGCTTCTTCATGGTATCTCTCCTTCAGCAAACGCTCACGTTTCGGTGAACGTCGCAGAAGAAATGCAGAAATCAGACCTGGGTTTCGTAACGTTGCGTTTCCATGTGTAACACCAAGCGCATGGTTGCCGGGGCCAAAACGGCGAACTAACAGAACGGGTTGTCGCAGATAACGGATAAGCAGCATGCAGGACGCCGCAGCCAACAAATGGGATTTCTGGATCGACCGGGGCGGGACCTTCACCGACATCATCGGCCGCGATCCGCAAGGCCGACTGCATCCCCGGAAGCTTTTGTCGGAGAACCCTGAGGCCTATGCCGATGCCGCTATCCAGGGCATCCGCGAACTGCTTGGACTGAAAACCGGCGCCGCCATCCCCGCGGAGCGCATCGGCGACATAAAAATGGGCACCACTGTCGCTACCAACGCGCTGCTGGAGCGCAAGGGTGACCGCGTGCTGTTGCTCATCACCAGGGGTTTTCGCGACGCGCTGCGCATCGCCTATCAGGCGCGGCCGGATATTTTCGCCAAGGAGATCATCCTGCCCGAACAGCTCTATGAGCGGGTGGTAGAGATCGACGAGCGCGTGCGCGTGGACGGGTCCGTCGAGCGCCTGCTCGACATCGCCGCCTGCCGCCCGGCCATCGAGCAGGCCAAGGCCGACGGCATCGACGCGGTCGCCATCGTCTTGATGCACGCCTGGAAATATCCCGACCATGAAAAGGCAGTCGCGAAAGTCTGCCGCAAGATCGGCTTCAGCCAGATATCGGTCAGCCACGAGGTCTCGCCGCTCATCAAGCTGGTCGGTCGTGGCGACACCACGGTGGTCGACGCCTATCTGTCGCCGATCCTGTCACGCTACGTCGAAAGGGTGGCGGGAGAATTGGGCGCCGGCCCGCGGCTGATGTTCATGATGTCATCGGGCGGGTTGACCGCCGCCGACATGTTCCAAGGCAAGGATGCGCTGCTTTCCGGCCCGGCCGGTGGCGTCGTCGGCATGGTCGAGACGGCGAAGCTCGCCGGCTTCGACAAGGTCGTCGGCTTCGACATGGGCGGCACCTCGACCGACGTCGCCCATTATGACGGCGAATACGAGCGCGCCTTCGACACTGAAGTCGCCGGCGTTCGCATCCGCGCGCCGATGATGCGTATTCATACCGTCGCGGCCGGCGGTGGCTCGATCCTGCACTACGAGGCCGGTCGCTTCCGCGTCGGCCCGGACTCCGCCGGCGCCAATCCCGGCCCGGCCGCTTACCGACGCGGCGGCCCGCTCGCCGTCACCGACGCCAATGTCATGCTCGGCAAGCTGCAGCCCGATGTCTTCCCGGCGATCTTCGGCCCCGGTCAAGACCAGCCGCTCGACGTCGCCGCCGTGCGCGAAAAATTCGCGGCTTTAGCCGCCGAGATCGGCGATGGACGCTCGCCCGAAGCGGTGGCCGAGGGTTTCGTCACCATCGCCGTCGAGAACATGGCCAACGCCATCAAGAAGATTTCGGTGCAGCGCGGTTACGATGTCACTGAATATCTCTTGAACTGTTTCGGTGGCGCCGGCGGCCAGCATGCCTGCCTCGTCGCCGATGCGCTCGGCATGGAAGCGGTGCTTATCCACCCCTTCTCCGGCTTGCTTTCGGCTTACGGCATCGGGCTGTCGACGGTTTTCGCCTCGCGCCAGCAGGCGTTGCTGAAGCCGCTCGCCGAAGAGTCCCGCTCCTCGATCGAGGACCTGATTGCGACCTTGCACCAGGGCGTCATCGCCGAGCTTGCAGTGCAAGGCATTGCGCAAGACGCCATCGCCTCAAAGCCGGTCCTGCAGATCCGTTATGACGGCACCGACACAACTTTGCCGGTCAACTTCGAGCACGGCTCGATTTTTCGCGCCAGGAGCGATTTCGAGGCCGCCCATCAAGCGCAATTCGGCTTCGTCTACGAAGACAAGCCGATGATCGTCGAGGCAGTCGGCGTCGAAGGCAGCGATGTCGGGACCGCCAGCCGCGACGAAAGTGAATCAGGGCTCGAAGACCAGGTGGGAAGCCCCTGGCAGTCCCGGCAATTCTTCGCCGACGGCGCCTGGCGCGATGCCGGCATCTTCCGTCGCGAGGATTTGAAGCCTGGTCACAAGGTGGCCGGCCCCGCGCTCGTGATCGAGCCGAACCAGACCATCGTCGTCGAGCCGGGCTGGCAGGCCGAGATCACGGCCAGGAACCACGTGCTGCTGCGGCGTATAGAGAAAAAGGCGCGGCAGGCGGCGCTCGGCACCGAAGCCGATCCGGTGATGCTCGAGGTCTTCAACAACCTTTTCATGTCGATCGCCGAGCAGATGGGCGTCACGCTGCAGAACACCGCCTATTCCGTCAACATCAAGGAGCGGCTCGATTTTTCCTGCGCCGTGTTCGACCGCCATGGCGCGCTGGTCGCCAACGCGCCGCACATGCCGGTGCATCTGGGGTCCATGGACCGCTCGGTCGAAACCGTCATCCGCCTGAATTCGGGTGATATCCATCCCGGCGACGTTTTTGCTCTCAACGCGCCCTACAATGGCGGCACGCATCTGCCCGACATCACCGTGGTGACGCCGGTGTTCGACGACGCGCGCACGGAAATCCTGTTCTGGGCGGCCTCGCGCGGCCACCATGCCGATGTCGGCGGCACCGCGCCGGGCTCGATGACGCCTTTGGCCACAACCGTCGACGAGGAAGGCGTGCTGTTCGACAATTTCCGCATCGTCGATCGCGGCCGCTTCCGCGAGGAGGAGCTCGAGGCGCTCCTCACCGACCATCCCTATCCTGCCCGCAATCCCGCCCAGAACATCGCCGACCTCAAGGCGCAGATCGCCGCCAACGAAAAGGGCGTGGCGGAGTTGCGCAAGATGGTCGCGCATTTTGGCCTCGCTGTCGTCGAGGCCTATATGGGCCATGTTCAGGACAATGCCGCCGAGAGCGTGCGCCGCGTGCTGGAAAGGCTGCCCGACAGTTCCGACTACGAGTATGCCACCGACACCGGCCAGGTGATCAAAGTGAAGATCACCGTCGATCGGCAAAGGCGCGACGCGACGGTCGATTTCGCCGGCACCTCGAAGGTCATGCAGAACAATTTCAATGCGCCGGAGCCGGTGGCGCGAGCCGCTGTGCTCTATGTCTTCCGCGTCATGGTCGAGGACATGATCCCGATGAACGCCGGATGTCTCAGGCCGATCAACATCGTCATCCCCGACGGTTGCATGCTCAAACCCTCCTACCCTGCCGCCGTCGTCGCCGGCAATGTCGAGACCTCGCAGCATGTCACCAACGCGCTGTTCGGCGCCATGGGCGCGATGGCCAACGCGCAAGGCACAATGAACAATCTCACCTTCGGCAACCGGCAATACCAATATTATGAGACGATCTGCTCCGGCTCGCCGGCCGGCCAAATGAATTCGGGCCGCGGCTTTGCCGGCACCTCCGGCGTCCACACGCATATGACCAATTCGCGACTTACCGATCCCGAAGTGCTGGAACTGCGCTTCCCGGTCGTGCTGGAAGACTTCCACATCCGCGACGGTTCCGGCGGCAAGGGCAAATGGAACGCCGGCAACGGCACCAAACGCACGATCCGCTTCCTCGAAAAAATGGAATGCGCCATCCTCTCCTCACACCGCAACCGCCCGCCGCAGGGTCTGAACGGCGGCGGCGACGGCGAGGCCGGCTCGACCAAGGTCAGACGCAACGACGGCTCGATCGAGGTGCTGAAGGCCTGCGACCAGACCACGCTCGACGCCGGCGAGGCCGTCATCGTCGTCACGCCGACGCCCGGCGGATTCGGCAAGGCCTAAGACTCAGCGTCAGCAGCCTGTCACCCGCCTGTCACAACGCTGCGCTACCCGCTTGCGCCAATGCAAACGGGGAATCAGCTTGCCATGTCGGATGTATCGGGAGAACTCGTTTTTCGACGCGGCAAGGAGGTTGGAAAAGCCGTCTACCAGAACCGCGCCCTGTCGAAGGACGGCATTTCCGAGCGGCTTTTCGCCTTCCTGTTTTCCGGCCTCGTCTATCCCCAGATCTGGGAAGACCCGGAGGTCGACATAGACGCCATGCAGCTTGGCGCCGGCCACCGCGTCGTCACAATCGCATCGGGCGGCTGCAACATTCTGGCTTACCTCACCCGTTCGCCGGCCCGGATCGACGCCGTCGACCTCAACGCCGCGCACATCGCGTTGAACCGCATGAAGCTGGAGGCGGTGCGCCATCTGCCCTCGCAGGGCGATCTGTTCCGTTTCTTCGGCGCAGCCGACACCAGCCACAACTCGGAAGCTTACGACCGCTTCATCGCGCCGCATCTCGACCCGGTCAGCCGTCACTACTGGGAGCGCAGGAACTGGCGCGGCCGCCGCCGCATCGCGGTTTTCGACCGCAACTTCTACCAGACCGGCCTGCTTGGCCTCTTCATCGCCATGGGCCATCGTGTGGCAAAACTGTTTGGTGTCGATCCGGCCGGCATCATGAAGGCCGAGATCATCGGCGAGCAGCGCCGTTTCTTTAACGAGGAGCTGGCGCCGGTCTTCGACAAAAAGCTGCTACGCTGGGCGACATCGCGCAAGGCCTCGCTTTTCGGTCTGGGTATCCCGCCGGCACAGTACGACTCGCTGATCACGTCCGGCGACGGTTCGATGGCGAGCGTCTTGAAGGCGCGGCTGGAGAAGCTCGCCTGCGATTTCCCGCTGAAGAACAACTATTTCGCCTGGCAGGCCTTTGCCCGCCGCTATCCGCAGCCCGGCGAGGCAGCCCTGCCCGCCTATTTGGAACAGCGCAACTACAGGACGATCCGCGCCAACACCGAACGCGTCGCCATCCATCATGCCAACTTGATCAAATTCCTCGCCGGCAAGGATGCGGGCTCGGTCGATCGCTTCGTCCTGCTCGATGCCCAGGACTGGATGACCGACGACCTGCTCAACGATCTGTGGACCGAGATCACCCGCACGGCCTCGGTTGGCGCGCGCGTGATCTTCCGCACCGCGGCCGAGCCCAGCCTGCTGCCGGGCCGCGTCTCCAGTTCCCTGCTCGACCAGTGGCGCTACGAAGCCGAGGCCTCGCGCGAATTCTCGGCCAGGGATCGCTCGGCGATCTATGGCGGCTTCCATCTCTATGTGAAGCGCGCCGCATGAGCACGACGGAGCTGCCGGTCCGCCATGCCGATCTGATGGATGGCGTCTATCGCTGGCAGCGCCATATCTACGACATTACCCGCAAATACTACCTGCTCGGCCGCGACCGGCTGATAGCGGGGCTCGACGTGCCGCAAGGCGGCACCGTGCTCGAGCTCGGCTGCGGTACCGGCCGCAACATCGTTCTTGCCGCCCGGCGCTATCCAGACGCCCGCTTCTTCGGTTTGGATATCTCGGCCGAGATGCTGGAGACGGCAAACGCGGCTATCGCCCGCGAAGGTCTCTCCGACAGGGTCGAACTGGCGCGCGGCGACGCCACGGATTTCGATCCGGCGGCGCTCTTCGGCATCGAGCGCTTCGACCGTGTCTTCATATCCTATTCGTTGTCGATGATCCCCGGCTGGGAGAAGACCGTGTCGGCCGCGCTTGCCGCGCTCGCACCCGGCGGCTCGCTGCATGTCGTCGATTTCGGCCAGCAGGAAGGTCTGCCAAACTGGTTCCGGGCCTTGCTGCGCGGCTGGCTGCGGAAATTCCATGTCACGCCGCGCGCCTCGCTGCGCGACGTCCTTGACTCGGAGTCGAAACGGACCGGCGCAACCTTCCGTTTCAGAACGCTTTATCGCGGCTATGCCTGGCTCGGCGTCATCGGAGCTCGGATGTAGAGAGCCTTACTGGTGTAAAGCTTTCACCAGCGCGGCCACCATCGCCTGCGGCCGATAGCCGAGCTTGGCAGGTGTCAGCCCGAGCCGCACCACCACCAATTGCTCCGACGGAATGATGGCCACCGTCTGGCCGTCATGGCCTTCCATCCAGTAGGTGTCCTTGGGCAGGCCGGCGGCAGCGCCCGCGCCCGGATTCTCCTCATCGCCCGGACCCTCGATCCACACCTGGCCGTTGCCGTAGACCTTCGAGGCCGGCGCCGGCTGCCGCATCCAGTCGACGAATCCGGCGGGCAGGATCTGCGCGCCGTTCCAGACACCGCCCTGCAGCAGGAACTGGCCGAAGCGGGCCCAGTCGTGCGCCGTGGCGTAGAGATAGGACGAGCCGACGAAAGTGCCTCGCTCGTCGGTTTCGAGCACCGCGCTGTGCATGCCGAGCGGCTCGAACAGCGCCGTGCGCGGCCAGGTCAGCGCCTTCGCCTTGTCGCCGATTGCCTCCTGCCACAGCCGCGACAGCATGACGGCCGTGCCGCTCGAATAGGAAAATGCCTTGCCCACCTCGCCGCCGAGCGGCTTGGCCTCGGCAAAGCCCGCCATGTCCGGCTCGAGATAGAGCATGCGCGTCACGTCGGCGACGTCGCCATAATCCTCGTTGAACTCCAGCCCGCTCGACATCGCCATCATGTCGGCAAGGCTGATCGCCGCCCGACCGTCGGCCTTCCACGGCGAGAACAGGCCCTTCTTGTCGAGCGCCATCTTGCCGTCCTTGACCAGCGTGCCGACGATCGCGGCATTCACCGTCTTGGTCATCGACCAGCCGAGCAGCGGCGTCTTGGCCGAAAAACCCTCGCCATAGCGTTCCGCGACGATGCGGCCGTTCTTCACCGCCACGACCGCGCGCATGCCTGTCCCGACCATCGCGGCATCGTCGACGATCTTCGTGACGGCGGGGTTTTGCAGGGCGTCCACCCTTTCGCCCTCCGGCCAGAGCGCATCCTGCGAGGCCACCGCCAAAGGCTCGATATGGACGGAGGTCTGCCGCGCCCTGCCGGTGTCGCCATCCGGAACCGACGCGCAGCCGACCCCGTGGCGCTCTACGGCGACGCTCTTGCCCAGCGTCCAAAGCAGGCCCGCCGAAACAAGGCCCCTTTCCTTGTCGACGGATACCTTCATCAGCTTGAGCAGCGGATGGCCCGGCGCCTGCACGTCGACGGCCAGCACTTCATTCGGGTCGCGGCCGGCGATGAACACGTTGGAGCAGACGATCTTGGCCGCATAGCCCGAGCCGACACGGATCAGTTCGGGCGGCGCAAAGTAGAGCCAGGCGAAGAGCGCGATCACCGCCAGCACAATGAGGCCGAACAGCCATTTGATGAACTTCACGACAGCCCGCATCTTTCCGCCCTTGGGTTTTCCGGTTCGCTTTATGTCATTGATTTGCCGCCATTGCTTCTCCAAAATCATGGTCGATGTCGAGCGCCGTCAATGGATTATCAACCATGTTCGGCGATGAACGGAGAGACTGGGCGGTCCTGTGGGGCGACCGTCCGGAGGGGGCCTGCGGAAGCGACCACCATCAGTGAAGGACCCATCAGCGGCCGGCTGATCCCGGCTCGGGGGATATCATGCGCCGTCTTGCGGCCATCCTGATGCTGACGCTGTTGAGCGCCTGCTCGACCGTGGACGATCTATCGCCGCTGGCGCCGTCATCGCAGACGGTCGCCCTGCGCGCGCCCCGTTTCGAAGATTCCAAACCGCATGAATGGGACAGCGGCGCGCCGTGGAATTATGCGATCCACGGCACCGACGTCTCAAAATACCAGACCTCTGTCGACTGGCCGACGGCCAAGGCCAGCGGCATCTCCTTCGCCTTCATCAAGGCGACCGAGGGCGGCGATCGCTTCGACGATTATTTCAACGAGCATTGGGCACGCACCAAGGCCGTCGGACTCCCGCGCGCGGCCTATCATTTCTTCTATTTCTGCACCCCGGCCGCCACCCAGGCGCGCTGGTTCATCGCCAATGTTCCGAAAGATCCGTCGGCGATGCCGCCGGTGCTCGACATGGAATGGAACCCGAAGTCCCCGACCTGCCGACTGCGCCCCGATCCCGCGACGGTGCGCAGCGAGATGACCACCTTTCTCGAGATCGTCGAGCGCCATTATGGCAAGAAGCCGATCATCTATACGTCGCTCGACTTCTTCGATGACAATAACCTGGCGACGTTCCGCGGCTATCCTTACTGGCTGCGCTCGGTCGCCGGCCATCCGCGCCAGAAGTATGGCAGCCATCCTTTCACCTTTTGGCAGTACACCGGAACCGGCATCGTGCCCGGCATGACCGGCAAGTCCGACATCAATGTTTTCAACGGCTCGGAAGCCGCCTGGAACAAGTGGCTGCGGCAGAACACCCGTTGACATCGGCCCCCTTGCCTGCTTTCGACATGGCGGGCGGTGATAGTTGCAACCGCTGGCGATGCGGAGCGGCGCACCCCACCGGGGTGCCGCACGGCGCTCCTGAATTTTGAAATCTACGCATGATGCGTCCGCACCCGGCCGTGATCATGCCCCGGTCTCGTAAGGGAAGCGATGCGATTGCGCGTTGAAATCCTGGCGGCGCTGCTGGTCGGCGCTTTCGCTTGGCCTGCGGCGGCGCAGGAATGCGGCGGCGATTTCGAAGCGTGGAAACAGGGCGTGGCCGCGGAAGCCAAGGCAGCCGGCGTCGGCGCCGTTGGCCTGAAGGCGCTGGAAAATGCCGCGATCGATGAAAAGGTGCTGGCGCGCGACCGCGCTCAAGGGGTGTTCGCCCAGACCTTCACCCAATTCTCGAACCGCATGATCTCGGCCTATCGCCTGAAGCAGGGCGCGGCCAACCTCAAGAAATATGCCGACGTCTTCGCGCGCGCCGACAAGGAATTCGGTGTGCAGCCGGCCGTCATCACAGCGTTCTGGGGACTGGAGACGGATTTCGGCGCCGTGCAGGGCGATTTCCACACGCTGGACGCGCTGGTCACCCTCGCGCATGACTGCCGCCGCCCTCAGTTGTTCCGGCCGCAATTGGTGCCGTTGCTGACCTTGATCGACCGCGGCGTGCTGCCGGCCGACGTCAAGGGCGCCTGGGCCGGCGAGATCGGCCAGACGCAAATTCTACCGACCGACTATCTCGCCCGCGGCGTCGACGGCGACGGCGACGGCAAGGTCGATCTCCGGAACAGCGTGGCGGACGTGATCATGACCACGGCTGACAAAATCCTGTCGCGCGGCTGGAAGCGCGACCAGCCCTGGGTCGAGGAGGTGCGCGTTCCCGACGACATGCCCTGGGACCAGACCGGCCGCACCAACAAGCTGCCGCTGTCGCAATGGGCCCAATGGGGCGTGACCAATCCGGACGGCACGCCGCTCGTCGACAACGGCCTGAAGGCCGGGCTCGCCTTGCCCATGGGTCGCAAGGGTCCAGCCTTCCTGACCTACGACAATTTCGACGTTTATCTGGAATGGAACCAGTCCTTCACTTACGCGCTCACCGCTGCGGTGCTGGCGACCCGTCTGGCCGGGGCGCCGCAATTCGATCCGCGCACGCCCGAGCCCGGCCTCAACGGTGACCAGATGAAGGCCCTGCAGACCAAGCTTGAGGCCAAGGGCTACGATGTCGGCACGGTCGACGGTATCCTCGGCACGAATACCCGCGAAGCGATCCGCAAGGAGCAGATGCGCCTGGGCATGGCCGTGGACGGTTGGCCGACGCCGGAATTGCTGGCGAAATTGTAGCGCCCTGTCCTTCTCCCACAAGGGGAGAAGGGGGAGCTCAATCCGCCATCGTCTCCAAGCTCGCGAAACCTTGCGGCGCGTCGCCCTCGTCGAACGGCGTCGTCACCTCCACGAACGTGTCGGGATAGAACCCGTTGAATCGCGTCCTCAGTGACAGCGAGTAGGCGCCGATATGGCCGATCTCGATCCAGTCGCCCGTGTCGACCGTTTCCGGCAGCCAGAACGGCCTCGACAATATGTCGACGGAATCGCACGTTGCGCCGCAGACCTTGAACGGCACGACCGTCTTGTCGCTGCCATTGCGCGTGCGGATCGCCGGATCGGGAATGAAGCGCGCCGGCAGCGTGATCTTGCCGGTCCATGAATCCGAGAGCGACGCCCAGATGCCGTCATTGATGTAGAGCCTTTTGCCCTTGCGCAAGAGCACGCGCACGATCAGCGACAGGCAGCGCGCCACGATCACGCGGCCGGGTTCGGCGACCAGCGGCATCTCGTCGAACCGGTATTCCTTGAGGTCGCCGGCCAGCCGCGACATGAGCTGGCCGAGCGACGGCATCTCGATGTGCTTGCGGTTGGGATCGTGGCCGTACTCGGCCGGAAAGCCGCCGCCCACGTCGAGCCCGGCAATGTCGAAGGTCAGCCGGTTGCGCACCCAGTCGGCAGAGGCCAACGCGCGCTCGTAGGTGTCGGGGTCCTCGATCTGGCTGCCGACATGGAAGCACAGCCCGACCTTGTAGCCGGTACGGCTGAGCCGCTCGGCAAGCTCCACCGCATTGGCGGGACCGGCGCCGAATTTCTTCGACAGCTCATAGGCCGCGTGGCCTTTGGTCTGGATGCGCACGAAGACGGTGAGAGCGCCGGGATCGATGTCTAGCGCACGCACCACGCGCGTCAGCTTGGTGATCTCGTCCTCATGATCGAGCGAAATCACGCGGATGCCGTATTTCTCCAGCGCCAGCTTGATGTCCGACTGCGCCTTGATCGGATGCATGTAGAGCATTTCGGCCTCGGGCGAGACCCCCCGCACAGCGGCGAATTCGCCGGGCGAGGCGACGTCGAAGGCGCTCACGCCGGCCTCGACCAGCGTCTTCAGCACGATCTGCTCGCCATTGGTCTTGACCGCATAGGCGGTCTTGCCCGGGAACATGCCCATGAACTGCAAAGCATCGGCCTTAAGCACCTGCGGGCGGAAGCAATAGACCGGATCGTCCGGACGAAGCGCCAGTGCCGCCTCGCGGGCATTTTCGAATCGCTGCATGGACGAATCCTTGATCTCGGCGCGCACAATTAATCCTAGCTAGCCGCCAAAGAAAACAGTTCTGTGTCTCGCCTTCGCCTGCGAGCGGCCGTTTTGCGCCACGCTAAACCATTGGGCAGGTTTCGGGTGGCCCTTGCCACCGAACCGTATATCGGTTGGAGCTGGTTCGGCGGATTGAGGGAGCGATCGGCATGGGAGGGGTGACGACATGACGATGGCGGCTGGCGCCGCGCCGACACGCGGACCGATGACGCTCAGAGATTGGGCGCAGCTCCTGCTGCTCGGCGCGATCTGGGGCGGCTCCTTCTTCTTTGCCCGCATTGCCGTGGCGGAGATCCATCCTTTGGCGCTGGTGCTGTTTCGCGTCGCCATCGCGGCGGCCGCGCTTCAGCTCTATCTGGCGATCCGCGGCCCGTCCTTCCGTCTCGCCTTTCCCCACGCCGGCCTGTTCTTCCTGCTGGCGTTGGCCAACAATGTCATTCCGTTTTCGCTGATCTTCGCCGGCCAGACCGAGCTCGGCGCCGGTATTGCCTCTGTGCTCAATGCCACGACGCCATTTTGGACGCTGCTCCTCGCCAATGCGCTCACCGCTGACGAAAAACTGTCCTGGAACAAGCTGGCCGGCATCTCGCTCGGCGTTGCAGGAACAGCTGTCATGATCGGTCCTGGTTTGGCTGCTGGCCTCGGCGAGCCGGCCTGGGCCAAGTTCGCGCTGATCGGCGCCTCGGTGTCCTACGCGATTGCCCTGATGATCGCGCGCCGGTTCAAGGGGGTGCCAGCGCCGGTCATCGCCACCGGGCAACTGACCGCATCGACCATCATCATGATCCCCGTCGTGCTGATTGCCTACGGCCCGACCGGACTGTTTTCGGTCTCGCCGCCAGTCTGGGCCGCGGTGCTCGGGCTGGCCCTGCTCTCCACAGCCTTTGCCTACATCCTCTATTTCAACCTCGTGGCCTCGGCCGGCGCCACCAACGCCTCGCTGGTCACTTTGATCGTACCGGTGAGTGCCGTGCTGCTCGGATTCCTGTTTCTGGGCGAGCGGCTGCAGCTCTTCGAAATGGGCGGCATGGCGCTGATCGGAGTCGGTCTGATCACCATTGACGGGCGCCTGTTCGGCCGATGGTAGCGGTGCCATGCCACGGCTTCGCCATAATATATTCACAAACTCTTGGATCGATTTTTGCCGAAGAGTTTCAATGGCTAACGGCAAATTCGAGGTCGCAAATTCCACAATCACGTCGCAATGCAGCACATTTTCCGCTTGCCTGTGACCCAAATGACTCTAGATTCCGGCCATAGCTCTTAAGAGGAGGCTATGGCATGGGACTGACGAGGCCAATCAACGCATTGATGATTTGTGCTGCGTTTGCATTCATCGGCGCCCTTATCATGGGCGTTCTTCCCTGACCCGCCGAAGCCGGGAAGACCAGCACCGAGGATGAGTCCAACCGATTCGAAAAGGCCGGGTTCCGCCCGGCCTTTTCCGTTTCAATCATTGTTTTGAATGCATGTCGTTTCGCAAAACCGCTGCACACTTTTCGGCGAGTTTGATCAGGCCGCGGCCGAGCCGGCCGCCTCCGCCTCATGCGAGCGGATGCCGATCATGTGGCAGACGGCGAAGACCAGATCGGCACGGTTCATCGTGTAGAAATGGAAATCGCCGACGCCGCGCTCGACCAGATCATGGACCTGCTCTGCCGCGACCGCTGAGGCCACCAGTGCATGCGTTTGCGGATCGTTCTCCAGCCCTTCGAAGCGCTCGGCCAGCCAGGCCGGCACCAGCGCGCCGCAGCGGGAGGAAAAATTGGCGACCTGGGTGAAGTTGTGCACCGGCAGGATACCCGGCACGATCGGGATGTAGATGCCGGCGCGGCGCGCGCGCTCGACATAGCGCTCGTAGAGGTCGTTATCGAAGAAGAACTGGGTGATCGCCCGCGTCGCGCCATTGTCGACCTTGCGCTTCAGCATGTCGATGTCGGTGGCGAAGTCCGGGCTTTCCGGATGCTTTTCCGGATAGGCCGAGACCGAGATGTCGAAATCGCCGACGCTCTTCAGCGCCCCGACCAGTTCGGCGCCGTTCGCATAACCATCGGGATGCGGACGATAGGCGGTCCCCACGCCTGCTGCCGGATCGCCACGCAAGGCGACGAAACGGGTGACGCCAAAGTCGGCGAATTCCTGGATGACGGCGTCGACCTGATGCCGGGCCGCGTCGACGCAGGTCATATGCGCCGCCGGCGTCAGCGTCGTCTCGTGCAGAATGCGCTTCACGGTGCGCGCCGTGCGCTCCCGGGTCGAGCCGCCGGCACCGTAGGTCACCGAGACGAAGCGCGGCTTGAGCGGCTCGAGCCTTGTGACGGTGTCCCAGAGCCTTGCTTCCATCTCATCCGTTTTCGGCGGGAAGAACTCGAACGAAACCCGGACCTTGTCGCCAATGTCGGGGCGGCGGGAAAAGCGGAACTGGTTCATCAGGCTGTTTCCCTTGCTGGAAGTGTGTCGTTGGACGGATCGGCGATCAGCAGGCGGCGATCGCGACCCAACCAGAGCTTGACGGTGAGTCTCGCCTCGGCCTGGCCGCGCGGCTCGAACTCCTGGCTCTCTTCGAGGTCAAGCCCTGCCTCCTCGAACCAGTCGGCGATCTGCCGGTCGGAAAAGCCGAGCCGCATATGCGCGTGCTGGTCGCGCAGGAACTCCAGATTATGAGGCGCGAAATCGACGATCACCAGCCTGCCGGACGGACGCAGCAGCCTCGCGGCCTCGCCGATGGCGCGGGCCGGATCGTCGAGATAGTGCAGCACCTGGTGGATGGTGACGAGATCGAAGGCGTTGCGCTCGACCGGCGGCGAAAAGATGTCGCCCTGGCGCACCTGCGCATTGGCGACGCCGGCTTTGTCGAGATTGGCGCGCGCCACGGTCAGCATCTCGCGCGACATGTCGATGCCGACGCCGCGCCGGTAGAGCGGCGCGAAGATCTCCAGCAGCCTGCCCGTGCCGGTGCCGAGGTCGAGCATCGACTGGAACGGCCGTTTGCCGACAAGCTTGAGCAGTGCCGCTTCCACCGCGCGATCCGGCACATGCAGCGAGCGGATGCGATCCCAGCTGGCGGCGTTCTCCGAAAAATACTCCGCGGCCCGGTCCTGCCGCTTGCGCTTGACAGCGGCCAGCCGCTCCAGGTCGCGCACCACCTGCGGATCGGCCTCGCGCACGCCCGAGACGAGCCGCTGAACGAAATCGCGCGAGCTGTCTGTGTCCGACAGCCTGAAAAAGGCCCAGGACCCTTCCTGGTAGCGGCCGATCAGCCCGGCATCGAGCAGTAGCTTCAGATGCCGTGAGACGCGCGGCTGCGACTGGCCAAGGATTTCGGTAAGGTCGGAGACCGTGAGATCGCCGCGCGACAGCAGCACCAGAATGCGCAGGCGGCTGGATTCGGCAGCCGCCTTCAATGTATCTACCATCGTGTCGAGCGTGACATGCATGAAAGGTTCTCGCTGAAAGATATAAAGATATGTTTATGTCGAATTTAAAACCCTGGCAAGCGTTATGTCGCTCTCGGACAAGAAAATGGCGCAGCCATGGTCCGCGCATTGCAGGCCATGCGTCCGCGGATTGATTGAACGATGTTCGAGAGACGCGAGGACGAGACGCTCCTGGAAAACGACCCGGCCAATCTGCCGCCGGACGGCCATGTCGTCTTCATCGGCCGGATCGCCTCGCCTTGGACGAGCCGCGAGGATTGTCCCAAGAACATGCGCGCCGCCCGCGAGACCGGTCGGACTGGGGCCATCCTGATCGACAAGCCCTACCGCCGGGGGCTGCAGAACCTCGATCGCGCCAGCCACATCGTCATCCTGTCCTGGCTCGATCATGCCCCACGGAATCTGATTGTGCAGAAGCCGCGCCATGCGGCTGAACCGAAAGGCGTTTTCTCGCTGCGCTCCCCTGCCCGGCCGAACCCTGTCGGCCTGCACATCGCCAAGCTCGTCGCGCTCGATATCGAGGAAGGCCGGATCGAGATCGACGCCATCGACGTGCTCGACGGCACGCCGGTCGTCGACATCAAGCCCTACTATGCGTCGACCGATGCCTTCCCTGAGGCGGCCATTGCCGGACGGGAGGAGAAATGAGCGCGCCGACCGGCCGCCGCCGCGCGATTGCCAAGGCGCTCACCGCGCTCTTGCCGCTCGCCCCCTATTCCGACATGGAAAAAATCCGCGCCGATGCCGGAGCCGTGCATATGAAGAGCTTGCCGCCGACGATCGCGGTGTGGCTGGCAACCATCGCGCATGTCCGCCACACCCATACCGACTATGACAAACTGCTGGCCGAAGGCTATGACCGCGACTCGGCACGCTTCTTTGTCATCGACGAGACCAATGAGGTGCTGACCCGCTGGCGCGCGACGCGGCTGCTGGAAGAGGATGACGAGGACGAGTAAAGCACAGGCTAGGCTAGACAGCGCCGTTGGCCTGGCTCTTACTTCATTCGAAGCTGGACGCTAACCTGCCTTTCCACAACGACGAAGATGGAGCGAAATGAGCCAAGCCGCCCCCGCGCCTGCCGCGCCACTACCCATTCTGTCAGAGCGTCATCTCGATCCGCATGCCTATCCCAACGGCGTCGCTTACCTCGATGGACAATATCTGCCGATGTCGCAGGCAAAGGTGTCGGTGCTGGACTGGGGCTTTCTGCATTCCGACGCCACTTACGACACGGTCCATGTCTGGGACGGCCGCTTTTTCCGTCTCGATCTGCATCTCGACCGTTTCTTCGGCGGGCTGGAAAAGCTTCGCATGACCATCCCGTTCGGCCGCGACGGCGTTGCCGAAATCCTGCACAATTGCGTCGCGCTGTCCGGCCATCGCGGTGCCTATGTCGAGATGCTGTGCACGCGCGGCGCCTCGCCGACCTTCAGCCGCGATCCGCGTCAGGCGATCAACCGGTTCATGGCTTTCGCCGTCCCCTTCGGCTCGGTCGCCAATGCCGAACAATTGCGAAGCGGCCTCCACGTCGCGATCAGCGACAAAGTCCGTATCCCACCTGCCTCGATCGATCCCTCGATCAAGAACTACCATTGGCTGGACCTGGTGCGCGGGCTCTATGACGCTTATGACCGCGGCGCCGACACCGCGCTGGTCCTCGACTTCAACGGCAACCTCGCCGAAGGTCCAGGCTTCAACGTGTTCTGTGTCAGGGCAGGCAAATTGACCACGCCCGCCGTCGGCGTGCTGCCCGGCATAACGCGCCGCACCGTGTTTGACCTGTGCGCCGAGGCGGGACTGCCCACGGTTGCCGCGGATGTCAGCGTGGCCGCGCTCAAGTCAGCCGACGAAGTCTTCATCACCTCGACGGCCGGCGGCATCATGCCCGTCACGATGATCGACGGTGCTCCGGTTGCCGATGGCAAGGTCGGGGCGATCACTGAGCGTCTGATGCGCCTCTACTGGCAAAAGCACGAGGATCCGGCCTGGTCGAGCGCAGTGCGCTACGGATGACAACCAAAGCCACTCCAACAGTTCACTCGAGCGAGACTTGAACCGGCGATATCCAAAGCCGAAGCCCGATCACGCGCGATAGATCCACTGCTCCGGCACCCGCACCGAAATCTCTTCGCCGGTCCTGATGATGCCGGGTTTTTCGACCCAGGCGACCAGACCGCGCAGCCTCTTCGCCGTCTTCGGAAACAGCAAGGCCGTCGCGTCGCGATCCGCCGCGTTGACATGTTCGGCGATCGATTGCCCGGCGACCCGGCAGGGCTTGTTCTGGCCGTCGATCTTGATCGTCACGCCGCCCTTGAAGAACAACAGCGACCCCGCCGGCAGCATCGAAAGATGCGGCAGGCCTTCGATCATCAGGTTGGCGCCGATCCATTCCGCCTTGATCTCCTCGAGGCCCATGCGGTGGGCGACGATGGCGAGCTCATCCGCGGCGACGAGCGACAATTGCCGCTCGTTGCGCATTTCGGTGCCGCGCGGGTACCAGGGCTCGCGCCCGCCGGAGCGCCGCGTCGCGCCGGCATGGAAGTCACCCTCGATCCCGTCGAAGCCAAGGCGCAATTCGTCCACGGGCCTTGTCTCGAAATGATCGGACTGCGCGGCATAGAGTGCCGCTGCCAATGCTGTCAGCTTGCGGCCGGCGACGATGTCGGCCGTCGGCTCCGCCGACGGAAAAAGCTCTAGGTTCGTTTCCTGCATAGCGTTGGTCTAGACACGCTCGGCTACTCGGTCCAGTCGAAAGCGCTGATGATCCGATCACAGCGCTTCATGGCGATCACGACTTTCTTACCTGAAGATGCCGCACGCTTTCACATTCCGCCGCATTGCCGCCGCGCCGGCGGCGTAAATGGCGGCGCGAACTTGGGAGGGTTCAGATCATGCAGGTTCAACATGCGATCGCCGCGCTCTGGTTGGCCTGGGTGGTGTCTTGGGTGCTGGCCGCCGCGTGGGCCGATCCAGCGCAAAAGCGCGCGGACTTCAAGGCTGAGGCCCGTTACCGGGTTCTCTGGCTGGCCGGCACCTTTCTGCTGTTCGCGCCGGCGCACGGCTATGTCGGCCGATTGCGGCTGTGGACGCCGACGCTTGCCAAGGGCTGGATCTGCGTCGCCCTGATCGCGATCGGCATCGCTTTCGCCTGGTGGGCGCGCTTGCATCTCGGTCGGCTGTGGTCGGGCACCGTCACCGCCAAAGCCGATCACCGCGTGGTCGACACCGGTCCCTATCGGCTGGTCCGCCACCCGATCTACACCGGCCTGCTGGTGTCGATCCTCGCCACCATGGCAGCCAAGGGCACTGTCTGGGGTGTTGCCGGCGCTGCCCTGCTGCTTGTCGGCATCGTCGTCAAGGCTAGGCTGGAGGAGAGCTTCCTGCGCGGCGAGCTCGGCCCCGCCTATGACGACTATGCCAGGCGCGTGCCGATGCTGGTGCCGTTCGTTCCCGCCTGAGCCGGTTTACAACATCCTCAGCAGCGCGCCGCCGATCGAATAGCCTGCGCCGAAGGCGCAGAGCAGGCCGAAATCGCCGGCCTTCATGTCCGCATGATTTTCGGACAGTGCCACGATGGCGCCGGCGCCCGCCGTGTTGCCGAGCCGCTCCAGCACCATCGGCGCGCGGTCATGGTCGACATCATGGCCGAAGGCGAGTTTCAGGATCATCGCATTCATGCGCGCATTGGCCTGATGCAGCCAGAAGCGGCGGATGCCTTGCGGCGCCAGACCATGCTCGGCCAGGAACTCGACGATGAATTTGTGGCCCGCGACCGTGACTTCCTTGAACACCTTGTTGCCGACCTGCTTGATCAGATTGCCCTCGAGGTTGATCTGGTAGGGATCGTCCTGGGCAGTGCGGGTGTGGTAGCCGAGATTGGTGCGGATGTTGTTCGACATTTGCGTCCAAGTGCGCGTGTCGAGCACCTCGAAGCGTCCCGGCCGCTTCTCGCCCTGGTCGAGCCCTTCGACGATCATGGCGACCGAGGCGTCGCCGAAGATGAAATGCGTCTGCCGGTCGCGGAAGTTGAGATGGCCGGTGATGATTTCGGGCGTCGACACCAGGATGCGCTTGTGCGCCCCTGCCCTGACCAGGTTGACCGCGATGTGCAGCGCCGCCGCGGCGGAAGAGCAGCCGAGCCCCATGTCGAAGCCGGCGCCATTGGTGCCCAGGGCCTGCTGCATCTCGATGGCGATCGCCGGATAAGGCCGCTGATGATGCGAGGCCGAGCAGATCACCAGATCGATATCCGAGCCTTCCACGCCGGCATGGGCGATGGCCTTTTTGGCCGAAGCGATGCCGAACTCCGCCTGCAGCGACAGCGCGTCGTCCGGCCGGGCCGGAATGCGCGGCGCCATGCGGGTTGGATCGAGGATGCCTTCGCGTTCGATCACATGGCGGGTCTGCACGCCCGACGCATGGACGATGAAGTCGCTGTCCGACTTCTGCAGCAGCGTCTCGCCTGTGACGGCGCGGCGCGCATTCTCGGTGTCGACCCAGCTGTTGAAGCTTTCGACCAGCTCTTCATTGGTGATGACAGGCTCGGGGATTTCGGCGCCGATGCCGCTGATGATGACGCGATGCATGTCCAATCCGTCCGAGGCACGGCCTTTGTGCCGGAGCGCGCTACCCTTGTCGCATTTGGCCGGTTTATGCCAGCCTAAATCGCAGTTCCGGCTATCGCGATGAGTTGACCGGAAACGGTCAGGCCCGCTTGGCAATGATGAAGATGCGCGGGAAGCGCAGCAGCACCTTGCCGGTCGCCGTCTTCGGATAGGCCTTTGCGATCTTTGCGGTGTAGCTTTCGAGGAATGTCTTTCTCTCGTCCGCGTCGAGCGGATCGAGGAACGGCTTCAGCCCCGTCGCCTTGACCCATTCGACGATCGCTTCGGCATTGGCCAACGGATGATTGTAGATCGTGTGCCAGATATCCACGCGATCGGCGAGCGGCGACAGAAGATCGTAGTAGAAGGAAACCGGGGGCAGCGGCGCGCGGGCGGCGCTCCTGAGCTTGGCCGAGAACGGCATCTCGGCCGCGGTGTCGCGCATCAACCGATGCGAGGGTTCACCAAGATTATCGGGCATCTGGATGGCCAAGGCGCCGCCCGGCGCGAGCAGCCCGATCAGCTGCTGGAACACCGCCGGATGCTCCGGCAGCCATTGAAAGACCGCGTTTGCGAAGATCACGTCGACGGGCTGTGCCGGCTGCCATGCGGAAGCATCGGCTAGAGCGAAATTCACGTTGGGCAGCCGCGCCTTCGCCTTCTCGATCATGTCGGGTGAGGTGTCGAAGCCGCTGACCTCCGCATCCGGCCAGCGCTCGACCAGCAGCTCCGTCGAGTTGCCCGGACCGCAGCCGATATCGACGACGCGGCGCGGGAAATCGACCGGGACTTGTGCTGCCAGGTCCCGCGCGGGCCGCGTGCGCTCGTCCTCGAACTTCAGATATTGGGCGGCGGACCAGTCAGCCATTTCAGAGCCTCATATGTGTTCGCCGCCCACGGACTTTGTTACCGCGTCAGCCGCTTGTGCGTCATGCGGTGCGGGGTTGCCGCCTCCGCGCCCAGGCGGCGCAGCTTGTCCTTCTCATATTCCTCGAAGTTGCCTTCGAACCATTCGACATGCGCATCGCCCTCGAAGGCGAGCATGTGGGTCGCCATGCGGTCGAGGAACATGCGGTCGTGGCTGATGATCACCGCGCAACCGGCATAGGCTTCGAGCGCATCTTCCAGCGCGCCCAGCGTTTCGGTGTCGAGATCGTTGGTCGGTTCGTCGAGCAGCAGCACATTGCCGCCGCCCTTCAGCATCTTGGCCAGATGCACGCGGTTGCGCTGGCCGCCGGAAAGGTTGCCGACCTTCTGCTGCTGGTCGCCGCCGCGGAAGTTGAAGGACGAGCAGTAAGCGCGGCTGTTGACCTCGTGCTTGCCAAGCTTGATGACCTCGGCGCCGCCCGAGATCTCTTCCCAAACAGTCTTGTTCGGGTCGAGCGCGTCGCGGCTCTGGTCGACATAGCCGAGCTTCACGGTCTCGCCCTTGCGGATCGAGCCGGCATCCGGTGTTTCCTGGCCGGTGATCATCCTGAACAACGTCGTCTTGCCGGCACCGTTCGGGCCGATGACGCCGACGATACCGCCCGGCGGCAGTTTGAACGACAGATCCTCGATCAAAAGCTCGTCGGCAAAGCCCTTG
Organism: Mesorhizobium sp. M1A.T.Ca.IN.004.03.1.1; assembly: GCF_003997555.1. NCBI lineage: Bacteria > Pseudomonadati > Pseudomonadota > Alphaproteobacteria > Hyphomicrobiales > Phyllobacteriaceae > Mesorhizobium > Mesorhizobium sp. M1A.T.Ca.IN.004.03.1.1. The sequence continues at coordinate 417,857 of NZ_RZTV01000001.1, forward strand.
TTGAGGCCCTCGACCTCGATGACGACATTGCCGAGGCGCTCGCTCGACGGGATGACGATCTGCGTGTCGGTCGGCTTGCGGTTCTGCGACTGCTCGACCAATTCCTCGTAGGCCTTGATGCGCGCCTTGGACTTGGTCTGGCGCGCCTTCGGCGAGGATTGGATCCATTCGCGCTCGCGCCAGATCGCCTTCTGGCGGGCGTCGTCCTCGCGCCCTTCCTGGATCAGGCGCTTGGCCTTGGCATCGAGATATTTGGTGTAGTTGCCCTCGTAGGGAATGCCGCGGCCGCGGTCGAGCTCGAGAATCCAGCCGGTGACGTTGTCGAGGAAGTAGCGGTCGTGGGTGATGATCAGCACCGAGCCCGGATAGTCGCGCAGGTGCTTTTCCAGCCACTGCGTGGTCTCGGCGTCGAGATGGTTGGTCGGCTCGTCGAGCAGCAACAGGTCGGGCTGCTCGAGAAGCAGCCGGCAGAGCGCCACGCGGCGCCGCTCGCCGCCCGAGAGGTTGGTCACTTCGGAATCGGCCGGCGGGCACTGCAGGGCGTCCATCGCCATCTCGACCTGCTGCTCGAGATCCCACAGGTTCAGCCGGTCCATCTCGTCCTGCAGCTTGGCCGACTCGTCCGCCGTCTCGTCGGAATAGTTCATCATCAGCTCGTTGTAGCGCTCGATGATGGCGGTCTTCCTGGCGACGCCGTCCATGACGTTTTCACGCACGGTCTTGCTGTTGTCGAGCTGCGGCTCCTGAGCGAGATAGCCCACGGTCGCGCCTTCGGCCAGCCACGCCTCGCCCTGAAACTCCTTGTCGAGCCCGGCCATGATGCGCAGGATGGTCGACTTGCCCGAACCGTTGGGGCCGAGGATGCCGATCTTGGCGTCCGGATAGAAGGACAGGTGGATGTTGTCGAGCACCTTCTTGGTGCCGTAGGCCTTCGACAGGCCTGACATGTGATAGATGAACTGGCGAGCCACGCGCGCTTTCCCTGAAACTGAACTGTCGAATTGGATGGGGTTGCGCGCTATGTAGGCGATGAAGCGCCGAACGGCAATCGCTTTCGGCACGCCGCGATCTTCACCAGCCGGCGATCATGCTCGGTTCGGCGGCCAGATCCGGGCCTAGGCACGCGCCCTATTGAAACCCTATCGCGTCCACCATGCCCTTCGGGCAGCCCGCCTTGCTCGTCGGCGCCGAGGCGATCAGCAGGCTGGCGAGCTTGCTGTCGGGGCCGATCGGACCGGAGAGACCGAGCGTCAGCTCGCCGATCAACCGCCTTCCGCTCGACGGATCGACAAGGCAGGAGACGCGCACGCGGTCCCCAGCGCCCTTGCCGAAGGCCTGGTCGAAGGCATTGCGGATCTGCTCCGATGTCAGCTGCTTGCCGATGTTTTTGACAAAGAGATCGCGCACCGGCGAGGCGTTCACCGCGCGCATCAGATTGAGCGCGTCGGAGAAATACTCTTGCTGGCTCTTGCCGTAGCAGGTGCCGTGCTTGATCCATTCATGGCGCTCCAGCTTGGACGCCGTGCCCGGCATCATCTGGTCGAGCTCGGCGCGCGTGTTGGCGTCGAGTTCGACGGGTGGCAAATCTCCCCAATGCGCGGGATTGTCGTTGGCCTTGTCGCCCGCCGACACCTGGCAATAGAAATTGCCGTTCGGCTGCGGCCACAGCCCATGCAGCGTGAAGTGCGAAGCGTCGAATTCGTTGGGATTCTGCGCCTTGCATTCGGGTTTGTTGGCCTTGGTCTCACAGAATGCGGGCTGCCAGCTCAGCGCGAACACATATTCAGGCTTGCCGGAACCAGGTTGCGACGGCTTCATCGGATCGGCCGGCGAGGGCGTGGCGGACGCGCTGCTGCCGGTGACATGACCGCAGCCGATCTTCACCCAGCGTCGCTCCGGATCGGCGCCAGGAACCTGGATGAGATAATGGGTGGGCTCGTCCTTGTTGCCTGCCAGAAGCTGATAGGTCTGTCCCGCTTCGGTAGACACGTTGCCGGAGTTCTTGCCGCTCCTGATGGCTTGCGTTGCCGGACAGGCGCTGTCGGCCACGAAGGTGCCGCTCATCCTCACATCGGCCTGAGCCGCGCCGGCGCCAACCAGGGCCAGAACAACCGAACCCCATACTGCCCAAACCCGCATTCCCGCTCTCCCGGCGATCATCGAACCGTATCGGATTCGCCACATTAGAACAGGCGACGTGTCAGAATTGCGATCTTTGTCGTCGCGCGAAAATAATCCCCAGGAGAGCGATAAGCGCACTCCATAGGCTCGAAAGGATCTCGCACTCTTGACGCAGCCGAAGCCCTCGCCCATCAGTCGCCAAGGGAGCGAGACATGCCATTCGACAAGCAGACCAGGCTGGCCTCACCGACCGGGGCCGACCTCAACCTCTATGTGAAACATGCGCAACTATCCCCGCGCGCCGTCATCCAGATCAATCACGGCTTGGCCGAGCATGCGGCGCGTTACGCCCGCTTTGCCGACTTCCTCGGCGCGCGCGGCTTCCATGTCTACGCCCATGACCATCGCGGCCATGGCGCGACAAAGGCGCCCGATGCGCCGCTCGGCCGGTTCGCCGATACCGACGGCATCGCCAAGGTGATTGCCGATGTCGGCGCGGTGCATGATCTGATCGCCGTTGAACATCCGGGATTGCCGGTCATCGCTTTTGGACACTCGCTCGGCGCCTCGATCGCGCTGAATTTCGTGCTCCGCCATTCCGATCGCGTCCATGCCGCCGCAATCTGGAACGGCAATTTCTCGCAAGGCCTGCTCGGCCGGCTGGCCCTGGCCATCCTGGGCTGGGAAAGGATGCGGCTGGGCTCCGACGTGCCATCTCGGCTGCTGCCCAAGCTGACCTTCCAGGCCTGGGGCAAGGCCGTACCCAATCACCGGACCTTGTTCGACTGGCTGTCGCGTGATCCGGTCGAGGTCGACAAATACATCGCTGACCCGCTCTGCGGCTGGGATGCCTCGGTCTCCATGTGGCGCGATGTGGTCAACCTGGCGCTCTACGCCGGCAGGGATTCTAGCTTCGCCGGCGTGCGCCGCGACCTCTTCGTCAATCTGATCGGCGGCGGGAAGGATCCGGCATCGGACCACGGCAAAGCGGTTCACCACCTTGCCCGGCGGATGGACAAAATGGGCTTTTCGAATCTGGTTTCAAAGATTTACGCCGACACCCGCCACGAAAGCCTGAACGAGGTCAACCGCGACATCATCATGAATGATTTCGCCGCCTGGGCGGATCATACGCTGAACTCTAGCGGCATTGGCCCATTGCATGGGTCGTGACAGGGGCGACCTCTGTTGGTAGACGCTGCGCTTTCGACCACTCACGGTGATCCATGGCTGAACCCCCGCTGAAAGGCATCCGCGTCATCGAACTCGCCCGCATCCTGGCAGGCCCCTGGGCCGGGCAGTTGCTCGCCGATCTCGGCGCCGATGTCATCAAGGTGGAGAGCCCGCACGGCGGCGACGACACCCGCAAATGGGGCCCGCCCTTCGTCATGAGCCATGACGGCGAGAACCTTTCGGCGGCGTACTATCATTCCTGCAATCGCGGCAAGCGCTCGGTCGCCATCGATTTCTCCAAGCCCGAGGGCGCCGACACGCTCCGCCGCCTCGTCGCCACGGCCGACGTGCTGATCGAGAACTTCAAGCTTGGCGGTCTCAAGAAATACGGGCTCGACTATGAAAGCCTGAAGAGGATCAACCCGCGTCTCGTCTATTGCTCAATCACCGGTTTTGGCCAGGACGGGCCCTACGCGCCCCGCGCTGGGTACGATTTCATCATCCAGGCGATGGCCGGCATGATGTCGATCACCGGCGAGGTCGGCCGCGAGCCGCAGAAGGCGGGCGTCGCCATCTCCGACCTGTTCACTGGGCTTTATTCGGTGATCGCCATCCAGGCGGCGCTTCGCCATGCAGAAAGGACCGGTGAAGGCCAGCATATCGACATGGCGCTCTTCGACAGCCAGATCTCGGCGCTCGGCAACCAGAACCTCAACTATCTGGTCTCGGGCAAGTCGCCCGTGCAGATGGGCAACGCGCATATGAACATCGCGCCTTACGAGGTGCTGCCGGTCAAGGACGGCCATATCATCCTCGCGGTCGGCAATGACGGACAATTCACCAAGTTCTGCGCAGCGGTCGGCCTCACCGATCTGCCAGCCAATCCGGATTTCGCCACCAATCCGGCGCGCGTCGCCAATCGCGCAAAGCTGCGCGAACAGATCATCGAGACGCTGAGCACGTGGGATCGCGATCCGCTGCTGGCGAAGCTAGAGGCGGCCGGCGTGCCGGCAAGCCCGATCAACACGATCGGCCAGATGTTCGCCGACCCGCAGACGATCGCGCGCGGCATGCGGCTCGACCTGGACGACGGTCATGGCAATTTGCTGCCTACGGTACGTGCGCCGATGGTGATGTCCGGCACGCCGCTCGTCTATGAGCGCCCCTCGCCGCGTCTCGGCGAGCACACTGAGGAAATCCTTGCCGAACTGGAGAGAGCAGCAAAATGAAAACGGGCGGACAATTGATCGTCGAGGCGCTCCAAGCGAACGGCACCGACCGCATCTTCTGCGTTCCAGGCGAATCCTATCTGGCAGTGCTCGACGCGCTGCATGACTCGCCGATCCGCACCATCGTCTGCCGTCAGGAAGGCGGAGCGGCGATGATGGCCGACTGCCAGGGGCGCCTGACCGGCAAGCCCGGCATATGCTTCGTCACCCGCGGCCCCGGCGCCACCAACGCTTCGGCCGGCATTCACATCGCCATGCAGGATTCGGTGCCGCTGATCCTGTTCATCGGCCAGGTCGCCAGTCACGCCAAGGAGCGCGAGGCTTTTCAGGAGGTCGACTACAAGCGTTTCTTCGGCGACATCGCCAAATGGGTGGTCGAGATCGACGATGCCTCACGCATCCCGGAATTCGTCACCCGCGCCTTCGCGGTGGCGACGTCAGGCCGCCCTGGCCCAGTTGTCATCTCGCTGCCCGAGGACATGCTGACCAGCGAGGTCGAGGCCCCAACGGCGCTGGCTCATACGCTGGTCGAAACAAGCCCTGGTGAAGCCGAACTCGACCGGCTTGAGGCCCTGCTCAATGCCGCCAAACGGCCGATTGCCATCCTGGGCGGCACGCGCTGGGATATTCAAGCGGTTCAGGACGTCACCCGTATCGCAGAGGCCTGGTCACTGCCGGTCGGCTGCTCCTTCCGCCGCCAGATGCTGTTCGACCACTTGCATCCGAACTATGCCGGCGATGTCGGCATCGGCATCAATCCGAAGCTGGCGGCAACGGTCAAGCAGGCAGACCTGGTGCTGCTCATCGGCGGCCGCATGGGCGAGATGCCGTCCTCGGACTATACGCTGTTGAAAAGCCCTTACCCGGACCAGATGCTGGTGCATGTCCACGCCGACGCCGGCGAGCTTGGCCGCGTCTATCGGCCGACCCTGGCGATCAACGCCTCCCCCGCCGCCTTCGTGCGAGCCTTCGCCAGACGCAAAGGTCCGGCCGCGCCCGGTTGGGCGGCGGAGACGGCAAAGCTGCATGCCGCCTATCTCGAATGGTCGACGCCGCCTCAGACCGGCCCCGGCGCCGTCCAGATGGGGCCGATCATGACCTATCTGGAAAAGGCGCTGCCGGAAGACGCCATCCTCACCAACGGCGCCGGCAACTACGCCACCTGGGTGCATCGCTTCCACCGCTTCCGCCGCTTCGCCACGCAGGCGGCGCCGACTTCCGGCTCGATGGGCTACGGCACGCCGGCCGCGGTCGCGGCCAAGGCCCTGTACCCGGATCGCGAGGTCATCGCTTTTGCCGGCGACGGCTGTTTTCTGATGAACGGGCAGGAGTTCGCGACCGCCGTGCAATACGACCTGCCGATCATCGTGGTGGTCGTCAACAATGGCATTTACGGCACGATCCGCATGCATCAGGAGCGGGAATATCCGAGCCGCGTCGTGGCGACCGACCTCAAGAACCCGGATTTCGCCGCCCTCGCCCGCGCCTATGGCGGCCATGGCGAGACCGTCGCAAGGACCGAAGACTTCGCTCCGGCCTTCGAACGCGCACGCGCCAGCGGCAAGCCGGCGATCGTCGAGATCAGGCTCGATCCCGAAGCCATCACGCCGACCCGCACGCTGACACAGATACGCGACAAGTCCTGATCAGGCAGAACGAGGCGGTCGCCCCCCTCGCTGCTGCCTGAGGAAACTCCGCTACATCGATCCGCCGGCTTTCTCGATCTGGCCGCGGATCTCGCCGTCCGGATTCGCCTTGGTGTGGACGTTGACGTAGTACTTGCCGGCCTCGAGGTCGGCCGCCTGCGCGTCGGTCAGCGTCGCCGATCCCTTGATCGGGCTCTTGAGCTTCTTGAATGGGATCACCGGAGGTGCGTTTTCACCCGACGCGGCCGGCCCGTGAATGTGAGCAGCCGTCGCAGGTCCGCTGAGGCCGGAATATTTGACGTTCCAGCTGAGCTTCTTCTTGGCGGTGTCGAAGGTGAATGTGGCGGTTCCCTTGCCTTTGGTGGTGACGGGCGGGCTCTGCTGGCTACCGTCGAGCGTCGCATTGTACTTCACAGTTTCGGCCAAGGCCGGAGATGCGAGCAGCAAAGCAGTCGAGACAGCAAAGGCCGAAAGCATCGGCCATGATTGGATGCGCATTGGAGAACCTCCTTGGCTGGCGCGCATCCGCCCCGCCGCGGCTCCCCCGGCGCGCGGATGCCCCACTGCAACGGTTGGCAGGCCGCTTGTATCCCTGCACACGGATATTTTACCACAGCCAAGCAAAAGGGGCGGTCACCCGCCCCCGTTAAGTCTCGACTGGCGAGGTCGACCTTACTTGATCGCCTTGTCGGTGATCGCGGTCGTGTAGGCGCCCGACGGCTCCTTGGCGATGATCTTCTGGTCGAGCAGCGCCTTGGCGGTGCGCTCATAGGTGGCCGGATCGAGCTTGCCGTCGGCATTGTCGATCAGCTTGGCGACTTCGCCCATCATGCGCTTCTGATGGTTCTCGTCCTGGCCGCCATTATCCATGACGATCTCGGCCGCCTCATCCGAATTGTCGACGGCGTATTTCCAGCCCTTCATGGAGGCGCGCACGAAGCGCACCATCTTGTCCTCGAAGGCCGGATCCTTCAGCTTGTTCTCCAGCGCGTAGAGGCCGTCCTCGAGCAGGTCGTTGCCCATGGCCGAATAGTTGAAGACGGTGAGCTGCTCCGGCTTGTAGCCGGCGTCGATCAGCTGCCAGTACTCGTTATAGGTCATGACCGAGATGCAGTCCGCCTGCTTCTGGATCAGCGGCTGAACGTCAAAACTCTGCTTCAGCACGGTGACGCCGTCCTTGCCGCCGTCGGTCTTGAGGCCAAGCTTGTTCATCCAGGCATAGAACGGGTACTCGTTGCCGAAGAACCAGACGCCGAGGGTGTGGCCCTTGAAGTCGGCTTCGGTCTTGATCGGGCCGTCCTTCGGGCAGACCAGTTCCATGCCGGCTTTCTTGAACGGCTGGGCGATGTTGACCAGCGGCACGCCTTTTTCACGGGCGGCCAGCGCGCCGCCCATCCAGTCGACGATCACATCGGCGCCGCCGCCGGCGATCACCTGCTCGGGCGCGATATCCGGCCCGCCCGGCTTGATGTCGACGTCGAGCCCTTCGGCCTCGTAAAAGCCCTTGGCCTTGGCGACGTAGTAGCCAGCGAACTGGGCCTGCGTGACCCATTTCAGCTGCAGCGTCACCTTGTCGGCCGCCATCGCTTGGAAAGCGGCCAGCGACATCGCCCCGGCCAGAGCAGAAATTACCAGTCTTTTCATGTTTTTACCCTCTGAAGTTAGCACCCAAACCCACCGCCCCTATCCACCACGGACAGAGGGATGCCAAAACGTGACGGCTCTCTCGACAAGAGCGACCACGCCATAAAAGACCGAACCCGCCAGTGCTGCAACTGCGATTTCGGCCCAGACCATGTCGATGTTCATCCGCCCGACTTCCGTCGAAATGCGGAATCCCATGCCTACCACGGGCGTGCCGAAGAACTCCGCGACGATGGCGCCGATCAGCGCCAGCGTCGAGTTGATCTTCAGCGCATTGAAGATGAACGGCATTGCCGCCGGCAGCCGCAGCTTCAGCAAGGTTGGCCAGTAGCCCGACGCATAAGTGCGCATCAAATCGCGCTCCATGTGGCCGGAGGCGGCAAGCCCCGCGACGGTGTTCACCAGCATCGGGAAGAAGGTCATGATGATCACGACCGCCGCCTTGGACGGCCAGTCGAAGCCGAACCACATCACCATGATCGGCGCGACGCCGATGATCGGCAGCGCCGACACCATGTTCCCGATCGGCAGCAGCCCGCGCCTGAGGAACGGCACACGGTCGGCAAGGATGGCGACGACGAAGCCGGCGAGATTGCCGACGATGTAGCCGATCAGCACCGCCTTGAAGATCGTCTGCCGCACGTCCGATCCCAGGATCGGCAGCGAGTTGGCGATGCGCGCGCCGATGGCGCTCGGCGGTGGCAAAAGGATGAAGGGAATGCCGGCGCCGCGCGTCACCGCTTCCCAGATGATCAGGATCCAGGCGCCGAAGATCGCCGGAATGATCAGGCGAAGCGCCGTTTTGGCCCCGCTGGCTGCAGTCCGTAGCGAGGACAACAGCGCGACGCAGCGCCAGGCAAGCAGCCAGGCGGCAGCGAGAACCAGAAAGTACGGCGCCAGCGCCGTGCCCTCGAAGCCTCCGATGCCCCTGACCAGAAGCCACGCTGCGACATGAGCGCCGACGAACAGGACAACCGCTTCGACAAGTGGCGCGAGTCTCACCGTTGAAACCAGCGCCGCGATCAGCAGCAATCCGAGGATGAGGCCTTTGGTGCCCATATATGGGTAGGCAACCGTCGCGGCAGGCTCGGCGAGCGCCGCCGCTTCCGGTGTCGACATCGCTCCGAGCGCGAAGGCGACGACGCAAAGAAGGATCGCCAGCACCGCTTGCCACGATGGTTTCAGCCAGGTCATGCCGGCCTCCCACCCATGGCGCGGTCGACCAGGCGGCCGGCGATGCCGACCACCATGACCAGCAGCGCCGCGACGATCGACCCCGCGACCAGCGCCGACCAGATGTCGATCGTCTGGCTGTAATAGGCGCCGGAAAGCAGCTTGGCGCCGATTCCGGCGACAGCACCCGTCGGCAATTCGCCGACGATGGCGCCGACTAGGCTCGCGGCCACCGCCACCTTCATCGACGTGAACAGGAACGGCACCGATGCGGGGACGCGCAGCTTCCAGAAGGTCTGCGAGGCGCTGGCATTATAGGTGTGCATCAGGTCGAGATGCATGAGCTCGGGGGAGCGCAATCCCTTCACCATGCCGACCGCAACCGGGAAGAACGACAGATAGGTCGAGATCAGCGCCTTGGGGATCAGCCCGGTGATGCCGATGGCCGCCAGCACCACGATGATCATCGGCGCCACCGCCAGGATCGGAATGGTCTGCGAGGCGATGATCCACGGCATAAGGCTGCGGTCGAGCGTCGTCACATGCACGATGCCGACGGCGATTACGATGCCGAGCGCCGTGCCGAAAGCAAAGCCGAGCAGCGTCGAGGACAGCGTCACCCAGGCATTGTAGACAAGGCTGCGGTTCGAGGTGATGCCGCGCAGGAAGGTGTTCTCGAAGAAGTTCACCGCCACCTGGTGCGGCGCCGGCAGCGTCGGCTTCGGCTGCGATAATGTCTTGCCGATGAATTCGACCGTGCCGGGGGTTTCGTTGGCTCTGGCGTCGAGATCGCGCTGGAACGGCGCATTGAGGATGACGGCGAAGACATACCAGAGCACCACCACGCCGGCGAGGATTGACGTGACCGGGATGATCTTGGAACGGAAGGAGTCCATTTAGCGGGCCTTCCCCCGGCGCAACGGCAGCACGCGGCGCTGCGCGTTTTTCGTCATCATAGGGCGGAGCAAGGAGCGAAGCGGCCCGCCGCGGACCCTAGGATCCATGCCGTTACCTCGACGCTCCGCTGTGGCGCAGAATACGGCTCCCTGCGCCGCGCTCAGCTCGTCGGGTATTCTGAGCCGCTTACGGCCTTCGGTCGACGTCCCGGCATGGATCCTAGGGTCTGCGCTCCGCTTCGCGTCGCTCCACCCTAGGATAACGAAATCACGGCGGTCGGCTCCCGCCACGCGCGCGGCTTCGCGCTTGCTCCGCCCCAGGATGTCGAAGCAGCGGGTGTCCGTCCGCTGGCAAGCACCCTCAATCATCATAGCTGTGCCCCGCCCTCAACCCGTCGCGCACGCGCGCGGCGATCGCCAGGAATTCCGGCGTCTCGCGGATGTCGAGCGGCCGCTTCCTGGGCAAGGTGGATTCGATCACGTCGGTGACGCGGCCCGGCCGCGGCGACATCACCACGATGCGGGTCGACAGATAGACCGCCTCGGGGATCGAGTGAGTGACAAAGCAGATCGTCTTGTTGGTCGAATCCCAGAGTTCGAGAAGCTGTTCGTTCAGATGATCGCGCACGATCTCGTCGAGCGCGCCGAACGGCTCGTCCATCAAAAGCAAATCGGCGTCGAAGGCGAGCGCGCGCGCGATCGAGGCGCGCTGCTGCATGCCGCCGGACAGCTGCCAGGGATACTTCTTCTCGAAGCCGGAGAGGTTGACGAGTTCGAGGGTTCGCTTGATGCGTTCCGCCTGCTCGGCCTGGCTGAGGCCAATGATTTCCAGCGGCAGCGCCACATTCCGCTCGATTGTGCGCCAAGGAAACAGCGCCGCCGCCTGGAAGACATAGCCGTAAGCCCGCTTCTCGCGCGCCTGCTCCGGCGAAATCCCATTGACGGAGATCGTTCCCGAGGTCGGCTTCTCCAGATCGGCGATGACGCGCAGCAAGGTTGTCTTGCCGCAGCCGGAGGGGCCGATGAAGGAGACGAACTCACCCTTGCCGATGGTGAGATCGACATTGGACAGCGCCTGCACCGGACCGTCATTGGTCTGGAAGGTGAGGCCGAGCTTGCTTGCCGAAACGACGGCTGGCGACTGTCCGCTCATCGGCAGAAACCTGTCTTTCGCAGCCGCTGCCGCGCCGGCCGGAATCCGGTTGATTTTACGATTGCCTTGCTTTCCACTCGTCCAGTCCCACTTGATCGACGCCCGGAGCCTTGCCGATGTCGCCTAAACCCACATGCCACCTTATTCGCCCTGAAAGCACTTATGAAGCAAGCAAGGCTTGAGCTATTTCGCCGGTATAGCCGCCGAAACCGTCGGCTCCTCCGGCATTTGTATGCATCTTCTCACCATGCCGCCCGGCGCCCGCGCCAAGGCGCATATGCATGAGAACCACGAGACCGCGATCTATGTGCTCTCCGGCGAGGTCCACACCTGGTATGGCGACCGGCTCGAGCATCACGAAGTCGTCAAGGCCGGCGACCTGTTCTACATTCCGGCGGGCGTTCCGCATCTGCCCGCCAATCTGAGCGGTGCGCCCTCTTCGGCGGTCATCGCCCGCACCGATCCCAACGAGCAGGAAAGCGTGGTCCTGATGCCGGAACTGGATGCGTTGGTTGCCTGAGGTCGACGGGACCGCCGTCATTTGCACCGGGAGACTTCTCCCATCGCGTTGCCGTCCTTGTCGGCGATCACCAGTCTCTTGGCGTTCTTGGCGCTGCGCTTGATGATGAACTGGGCCGGCGTCTGCCCCTCCTCGCCTTCCGCCTCGCACTGCGCCGTCACCACAAGGGAGCCATTCGCCTGGGGTCTCTTGTCGGTAAAGGTGCAGGCGCTGGCGACCGTGACGAACGCCTCGCTGGTCAACAGCAGCATGTCCTCGGCATAGACCTCCTGGCCGTTCTTGTTGATGCAGCCGGATTTGTTGCCCCAGGGCTTGGAGAGATCGATGCCGGCGGCGAAAGCTTGGCCGGCGGCCAGCAGCACGGCTGCCCCGGTCAGAAGGTGAGTTGCGCGCACGCTCAAACTCCGGTCGCCGGAATGCCCGTGCGCTCCACCTTGCGCGGTGCGCTGATCTCCTTCCAGGTCGAAAGCGCGCGGTTGACAGCGGCGTTCGGTTCGCGCGCCACGAACTCCCCGTGCCCGACCTTGGCCTTGACGTCCGCTTCTTCGATCGACAGTTCGCCGCGCGAAAAGACGAAGCGCGGCAGCCCTGTCACCTCGAAACCCTCAAAGACGTTGTAGTCGATCACCGACTGCTGGTTCTTGGCCGTGATCGTCTTCTTGCGCTTCGGGTCCCAGACCACGATGTCGGCATCCGCGCCTTCGACGATCGCGCCCTTCTTCGGATACATGTTGAGGATCTTGGCGATGTTGGTCGAGGTCACCGCGACGAACTCGTTCATCGTCAGCCGGCCGGTGTTGACGCCGCTGGTCCAAAGCACGGGCAAACGATCCTCGAGGCCGCCGGTGCCGTTCGGGATCTTGGTGAAGTCGCCGACGCCGTTGCGCTTCTGCTTGGTGGTGAAGGAGCAGTGGTCAGTCGCCACCACCTGCAGCGATCCGGCCTGCAGGCCTGCCCATAGTGAATCCTGGTGCCACTTGCTGCGGAAAGGCGGGCTCATCACGCGCCGCGCCGCATGGTCCCAGTCCTTGTTGAAATATTCGCTCTCGTCGAGCGTCAGGTGCTGGATCAGCGGCTCGCCATAGACGCGCATGCCCTTCTGGCGTGCCCGGCGGATGGCTTCATGGCTCTGCTCGCAGGAGACGTGCACGACATAGAGCGGCACGCCCGCCATGTCGGCGATCATGATGGCGCGGTTTGTCGCCTCGCCTTCCACTTCGGGCGGACGCGAATAGGCATGCCCCTCGGGGCCGTTATTGCCGGCGGCAAGCAGCTTCTGCGAGAGTGCCGCGACCACGTCGCCATTTTCGGCATGGACCAGCGGCAGCGCGCCGAGATCGGCGCAGCGCTGGAACGAGGAATACATCTCGTCGTCGTCGACCATCAGCGCGCCCTTGTAGGCCATGAAGTGCTTGAACGAGGTGATGCCCCTGTCGACGACGGTGGCCATCTCGTCGAAGACCTGCTTGCCCCACCAGGTGATCGCCATGTGGAAGGAATAGTCGCAGGCAGCTTTCGAGGTCTTGTTGTCCCACATCTGCAGCGCCTCCAGCAGCGACTGCTGCGGCGCCGGCAGGCAGAAATCGACGACCATGGTCGTGCCGCCCGAAAGCGCCGCGCGCGTGCCGGATTCGAAATCGTCGGCCGAATAGGTGCCCATGAAGGGCATTTCGAGATGGGTGTGCGGATCGATGCCGCCCGGCATGACATAGCAGCCAGTGGCGTCGAACTCGTGATCGCCATGCAGGTTCGAGCCGATGGCGATGATCTTGCCGTGCTGCATCAGCACGTCGGCTTTCCACGTGCGGTCGGCGGTGACGATGGTGCCGTTCTTGATGACTTTGGTCATAGCTGTTCCCCTGATCTTTTCACGCTTCTTTGCGAGCGGCTTTTTCGAGGTGATTTCTATTCGGTCATTCGACGATTCCTGCCGTCTCGACCACCGCGTGGAACAGCACATCGGCGCCTGCCGCCGCCCATTCCTTGGAGATGTCCTCGCCCTCGTTGTGGCTGAGCCCGCCGACACAGGGACACATGACCATGGTCGCCGGCGCGACCTTGGCCGCCCAGCAGGCGTCGTGGCCGGCGCCGGAGATGATGTTCATATGGCTGTAGCCCAGCTTCTCGGCGGCGGTGCGGACACGGCCGACCAGCGTCGGATCGAAGGTCACCGGATCGAAATGGCCGACCGCCTCGACGGCGCATTTCACGCCGAGCGGCTCGCAGATCTTCGGCGCCTCCTTCTCGATGCGCGCGCGCATGCCGTCGAGCTTCGCCTTATCGGGCGAGCGGATATCGACAGTGAAGATCACCGTGCCCGGCAGCACGTTGCGGGAGTTGGGCGAGAACTTCACCTGGCCTACACCGCCGACGGCGCCAGGCTGGTTCTCCATCGCGACCGTCTGCACCATCTCCAGGATGCGGGCCATGGCCAACCCCGCATTGACGCGCATGTTCATCGGGGTCGAGCCGGTATGCGCCTCCCTGCCGGTCAGCGTGAATTCCAGCCACCACAGGCCCTGGCAGTGGGTCACCACGCCGATCTGCTTGTTCTCGGCCTCGAGGATGGGCCCCTGCTCGATATGGTACTCGAAATAGGCGTGCATCTTACGCGCGCCGACCGTCTCGTCGCCGACCCAACCGATCCGCTTCAGCTCGTCGCCGAAGCTCAGGCCGTCGAGATCCTTGCGGGCATAGGCATAGTCCTGCGTGTGAACGCCTGCGAACACGCCGGAGGCGAGCATGGCCGGCGCGAAACGGGCTCCCTCCTCGTTCGTCCAGTTGGTGACGACGATCGGATGTTTGGTTTTGATGCCGAGATCGTTGAGCGAGCGCACGACCTCGAGGCCAGAGAGCACGCCGAGCACGCCGTCATATTTGCCGCCGGTGGGCTGTGTATCGAGATGGGAACCGACATAGATCGGCAGCGCGTCCGGATCGGTGCCGGGCCGCGTCATGAACATGGTGCCCATCTGGTCCACGCCCATCGTGAGCCCGGCCTCGTCGCACCAAGACTTGAACAGTTCGCGGCCTTGCTTGTCGGAATCGGTCAGCGTCTGGCGATTGTTGCCCCCGGCGATGCCGGGGCCGATCTTCGCCATCTCCATGATGGAATCCCACAAACGGTCTGAATTGATTCGCAGATTCTCGCCGGGGGCGGCCATTCAAAGTGTCCTCTCATTTCAGGTCTCCGGTCGGGCGGCGGTTCCCGTCGCCGCCCGAGCGGTTTGAGCAGTTAGTCTATCGAGCGCAGAACATCGCGAACATGGTCGATCAGTTCGTTGATCTGGCCCTTGGTGATGATCAGCGGCGGCGACAGCGCGATGATGTCGCCGGTTGTGCGGATCAGCGCGCCGCGTTCGAACGCTTTGACAAAGGCCGAGAAGGCCCGCTTGGTCGGGCTACCGGCGATCGGCGCCAGCTCGATCGCGCCGATCAGGCCGATATTGCGGATGTCGATGACATGCGGCTCGCCCTTCAGCGAATGCAGCGCGTCTTCCCAGTAAGGCGCCAGCTCCTCGCCGCGGGTTAGCAGGCCTTCTTCCTTGTAAGTGTCCAAAGTGCCGAGAGCCGCGGCGCAGGCGATCGGATTGCCCGAATAGGTGTAGCCGTGGAAGAACTCGATCATGTGCTCCGGGCCGTTCATGAAGGCGTCGTGGATTTCCTTCTTCACGAAAACCGCGCCCATCGGGATGACGCCGTTGGAGACGCCCTTGGCCGTCGTCATGATATCCGGCGTGACGCCGAAATAATCGGCGGCGAATGGCGCGCCAAGACGGCCGAAGCCGGTGATCACTTCATCGAAGATCAACAATATGCCGTGCTTGGTGCAGATTTCTCGAAGCTTCTGCAGGTAGCCTTTCGGCGGCAGGATGACGCCGGTCGAGCCTGCGACCGGCTCGACGATGACCGCCGCGATGGTCGAGGCGTCATGCAGGGTGACGAGACGCTCCAGCTCGTTCGCCAATTCGGCGCCGTGCTCAGGCACGCCCTTCGAGAAGGCATTCTTCTCCGGCAGATGGGTGTGCGGCAGATGGTCGACGCCGCCGAGCAGCGTGCCGAACATCTTGCGGTTGGCGACGATGCCGCCGACCGAAATGCCGCCGAAATTGACGCCGTGATAGCCGCGCTCGCGGCCGATCAGCCGGGTGCGCGAGCCCTCGCCTCGGACACGGTGATAGGCGATCGCCATCTTCAACGCGGTCTCGACCGACTCCGAACCGGAATTGGTGAAGAACACATGGTCCATGCCCTTCGGCGCGATATCGACCAGGCGGTTCGCCAGTTCGAAGACGATCGGGTGGCCCATCTGGAAGGCCGGCGCATAGTCGAGTTCGGCGGCCTGCTGCTGAATGGCCTCGGTGATCTTCGGCCGGCAGTGGCCGGCGTTGACGCACCAGAGGCCTGCAGTGCCGTCGAGCACCTTGCGGCCATCGCTCGTCGTGTAGTGCATGTCCTTGGCGGACACGAACATGCGCGGCGCCTGCTTGAACTGCCGGTTTGCCGTGAACGGCATCCAGAATGCGCTGAGATCGTTCGGCGTGACTTTCAGCCGGTTGGACATGACCAAGATTTCCCCTTGTAACCTGTTTCGGTGCGCTAACGCTTGGTCTTCCCAAGGCTTGGTCTTCGTTGCGTTTTCGTGCTACGCAAAATTTTGACCGGTTGGACAAACGTTAGCACCGCCCTGTCGGCGGTCAAGGGACTACTAGCGGAAATGCGGCATCGAAAGCGCGCTCCACGGCTCGGAGAAAAACTGGTCCAGAGAATTGGTCCAGAGTGCCTACACGGCAGCAGCCGGCAAGGATGACGGACAGGATGGAAGGCTCAGCTCCACGCCGCACCCGCATCCAGCAGGAAAAGCGCGAGCTCATCCTGGAAGCCGCGCTGGAAGTCTTCTCCGCCAACGGTTTTCGCGGCTCGACCATCGACCAGATTGCCGAAGCCGCCGGCATGTCGAAGCCGAACCTTCTCTATTACTTCCGCCGCAAGGAGGACATTCACGAGACATTGATGCAGCGGCTGCTGGACACCTGGCTGGCGCCGCTCCGCGAGCTTGACGATATCGGCGATCCGATGACCGAGCTCAGAAGCTACATCCGCCGCAAGCTCGAAATGGCGCGCGATTTTCCACGCGAAAGCCGGCTCTTCGCCAACGAGATCCTGCAGGGCGCGCCGCGCATCATGCCGATGCTGGAGGGCGAGCTGAAAACGCTGGTCGAGGAGAAGGCCGCCGTCATCAAGGGCTGGATGCGCGCCGGCAAGATCGCCCGCACCGACCCCTGGCATCTGATCTTCTCGATCTGGGCGACGACGCAGCATTACGCCGATTTCGACGTCCAGGTGCGCGCCGTGCTCGGCCCCGACCGCGGCGGCGACGGCCGCTTCGAGGATGCTGCCCGGTTCCTGGAGCAACTGTTCCTCGATGGGCTGAAGCCGAAAGCTTAGGTCGGGCGAAGATCAGGCGCTGCGCCGCTCGGGGGGCTTCTCTTCCAGCAGCTTCTTGAGCTTGGCGATCGTATTCTGCTCGGGCAACGGCGTGTAGACGATCAGCCGCATGTCTGAGCCGTCGTCGATCGACAGGCTCATATGCTCGAAAGCCATCGGGCCGGCTGTGGGATGGCGGACATGTTTCACGCCCGTCAGCCTTCTCGCCACGTCCCGCCGCGGCCACCAATCACGGAACTCCGGGCTTGAGCGCATCATCAGCGCGATCAGCCGCTCGAAATCCGGATCGCCGACATATTTGGCGCTCTCCGCGCGAAACGAAGCGAGCACCACGCGGGCAAGCGCTTCCCAGTCGACCAGCAGCCGGCGGTGATGCGGGCTTGTGAACACCAGATGGACGATGTTGCGGGCATCGCCCTCCAGCAGGCCATAGTCGCCGAACAAGGCGACCGCCGCCGGATTCCAGGCGAGCACATCCCAACGCCGGCCAACCACATAAGCCGGCTGCAGGACGAGGCTCCCCAGCATGTGCAGCAGTGTGGCGTCGACCTTTTCAGACGTCGCCGTGCGCTGCTCCGGCTGCTGGCGGCCGGCAAGGATGAACAGATGCCGCTTCTCGACGGCGTCCAGGCGCAGCGCCTCGCAGAGCGCGGTCAGCACCTCGACCGAGGGCCGCACGTCCCGCCCCTGCTCCAGCCAGGTGTACCAGGTGGTGCCGACGCCGGCGATCATCGCCACTTCCTCGCGCCTCAGCCCGGGCGTACGCCGCCTGGCGCCGCTCGCAATCCCAATGTCGGCAGGCGAGAGCCGCTCCCGGCGCGAGCGCAGGAAAGCGCCGAGCTCGCGGCGGCGGCTGTCGTCAGGGGAATGGGGCACGGCATCCATGCAGCTATTATAGCAGTATCGATACCAGGATAAAAATTGAACTGTTTGGCCTGCGCGCCGCGCCCCATCTTGCGTTCAGAGCAGCATAAGGAGGCTCTGAACATGGAACTTAAGAATAAGACCGTTCTCGTCACCGGCTCGACCGGCGGGGTTGGCCGCGTGGTCGCTGAAAGGCTCGGCGCTGCCGGCGCCCGCGTGCTGGTACATGGCCGCGACCAACTCGCGCCAAGGCGACAGTCGCTGCCATCGAAGCCGAGGGCGGCAACGCCGAATTGCTGCTTGCGGATCTTTCGTCACTCGCCGAAGTGCGCCGCCTTGCCGGCGCCGTGCGGGCAGGAACCGACCGGCTCGACATATTGATCAGCAATGCCGGCGTCGGCACGGGCGGCGAAGGCGCAAAAAGGCAAGTGAGCGCCGACGGCTACGAAATGCGCTTCGCCGTAAACTATCTCGCAGGCTTCCTGCTGTCGTCGGAGCTTTTGCCCTTGCTGAAGGCAAGCGCGCCGGCGCGCATCGTCAATGTCGCCTCCGCCGGCCAGCAGGCGATCGATTTCGACGATATCAATCTGGCCCGCGACTACAGCGGCGTGCGCGCCTATTGCCAGAGCAAGCTGGCGCAGATCTTGTTCACCATCGATCTGGCCGAGCAGCTCGAAGGCAGCGGCGTCACCGTCAATGCACTCCATCCGGCAAGCTACATGGATACCACCATGGTCCGGCAGGCCGGCATCACACCGTGGAGCTCGGTCGAGACCGGCGCCGACGCGATCCTCAACTTGGCAATATCTCCGGCGCTCGAAGGGCGCAGCGGCCTCTATTTCGATGGCCAGCGGGAAGCGCGCGCCGATGCCCAGGCCTATGACGAAAAAGCCCGCAGCCGGTTGCGGGCGCTCAGCCTCGAACTGACCGGACAATCTTCCGCGACATCCAAGGAACAGCATTCATGAGCATCGAACATTGCGTCATCATCGGCGGCTCGTCTGGCATTGGCCTTGCCACAGCCAAACGGCTGCTCAGCCCCACGATGAAGGTGACGATCACCGGCCGCAGCGAGGACAAGCTGAACAACGCCTGGAAGAGCTTCGGCGGCACCGTCGGCAAGGCCGCTTTCGACGCGACCAAGCCGGACGCGGTCCGGCACTTCTTCGATGGTCTCGGCCCATTCGATCATCTCGTTCTCGCCGCAAGCGGCGGCAAGGGCCTTGGGCCGTTCGCGACCCTCGACCTTGCCGACATCGGCGGCGGCGTCGACGAGAAGATCAAGCCGCAGCTAGGCTGCTTGCAAGCGGCCCTGCCGACCTTGAACAAAGCCGGATCGGTCACTTTCATTTCGGCCGTCTCGGCGCAGATCGCAGCACCCGGCATTGCCGGCATCGGCGCCATCAACGGCATGCTTTTGACCGTAGTCCCGATCCTGGCCGTTGAACTGAAGCCGCTGCGCGTCAACGTCGTGGCCCCCGGCGTCATCGATACGCCCTGGTGGGATTTTCTATCGGGCGAAGAGCGGCAGGCGGTCTTTGCCGAGTACGCCGGAAAGACGGCGGTCGGCCGTATCGGCCGCGCCGAGGACGTCGCCGACGCGATCGCCTTCCTGGTGTCCAACGGTTTCATGACCGGCCAGGTGCTGACCTGCGACGGCTGCCTGCGCTTCGCCGCCTGAATGGATCAATTGGAAATGAGGCCGGGCAGGAAGGCCAGCACCATCAGCCCGGCGACGACCGCATACCAGACAACCAGGTGGACTGCCTTCATCAGCGGGCGGCCCACTTCCCGCGCCCGCTTCGGGTGGAGAGGGTCATAAATCACTTCGACCGCTGCGCCGACGTTCCCGGTCGTTCTGTTGACCGGCAGGTGCGAGTAGAAACGCCAGGTCTTGCCCAGTCGGTCGGCGAATTCGATGATCGGCGTGTCCGGCCCGTCGCTCGACTTGTCGATGCCGATCACCTTGCCGGTGGCAAAGGCGCCGCGTCGCCTGAGCATGATGTCGCCATAGGTCTGTATGGCGACGACCGCGAGGAAGAAGACGCCGCACAGAAAGCACCATATCTGAATGTCGCTCGGATGCTGGCCGAAGGCTCCCGCGACTGCACGGAACGGAGCCAGCGGCTGGTGGAAGGCATCCGAAACGCGTGCCCAGAATGCAGTCCAGTTCTGCTCCATGAACGCTCCGACGGGCGAACCTGTTTTTTGCTAATACAGGACAATCGCGACAAACCGATTGACGCGGCGCCATCGACTGCGCGGAATCCGAGTGCAGTTGTCAGGCATAGACCCGCGCCAGGAACCCGCGGCCAGGGCGACATTGGCGACGAAGCCGTTGATGCGAGAGGCGCGATCCGGACCCTGATGATCCCAGAAATTGTGAAACATCGGCGTCGCGAAGGCTGCCACGGCAAAGCCACCCCCAAGCAACGGCAGGCAGAGGCGGCTTCTATGAACCCACCGAGCGCTTCAGAATTTGTAGTTGATCTTGCCCACGACGACATTTTCCGTGTCGCGATTGTCGACCGGAGCAATCGGTACCAGACTGGCAAAGCCGCTCCTGGTGCCGAAGTCGTAGTAGTTCCATTCCGCTCCAGCAGTCCAGTGATCGGTGAAGGCGTATTCAACGCCAAGACCTGCGGTCTAGCCGACGCGCGATCCGCCCCCGAAGGTCTGAACAAAAGGCTGAAACGGGGTGAATTTGTATTTAGTGAATGCGATACCACCATCGCCATAAACCAGGAAGCGGCCGAAAGAGTATCCGAGCCGGTCACGCACCGAGCTCAGGTAATCCTGTTTGATCTCGCAGGTCGTGAATGTGGCATTCGGACCACGTTGGTTGTCGCCCTTTACGGTCGAGCCCGCGAGGTCGCCTTCAATTCCGAGGACATATTGGCCGAACTGGTAGTTCTAGCCGATCTGACCGCCGAAAATGCCGCCGGACCCGTTGGTGTTGTAGGGAACGAAAGAAATTCCCCGACCAGTGGCTGTCATTCCACCGCCACCGACCTGGCCGCCGACATAGAACGAAAAAGGCATGGTGGCGACGACTGGCTGGACGAGGTCCGCCGCCATGACCGGTGACGAGACCGCCAGAATGCGACCGAACAAAGCAGTGCAAGTTTCATGTGAGCCTCCCGCATGGATCGACGCAGCCGTATCTCTGAAGGTTCGCGGATCACACCTACACGTTTAACCTCTCGAAATTGTGATCACGCAGTTGCACGGATGCAACAGCTGCCGCACTCCCGTGAGTCCATTACCGATCGGGCGGACTTTCGTCCATCCCCCAGATGTGAGACAACGTGCCGGTCTCAAACGAAATCGCCGACCTCAAGAAGCAGTTCATAAAGCTGATGCACCAGCAAAGCTGCCGAGCAACGTCATGAAATCGTACGTCATCAACTTGGACCGCAGCCCCGACAGATGGCAGCGGATGGCCGATCGCCTCAACTCGATCGGAGCAGCCTTTGAACGAGTCCCGGCGGTGGACGGGCGGCTGCTCAGCGACACTGAAATTTCGGACGTCCACAAGCCCGTCGCTGGCGCGGCCGCGATGACGCCGGAAGAGGTGGGGTGCTTCCTGAGCCACCGCAAATGCTGGGAGCGGATCGTGTCGGGCCCGGACGCCTACGGCTGCGTTTTCGAAGACGACATGTTGATATCCAAGCAAGCGGCACTGTTCCTGGGTGAGGACCCCTGCTGGATTCCCGCGGACGCGGACATCATCAAGATCGAAGCAGTCCCCGGAAGAGTGTGGCTTGACCGCGTGATATCTCCGCTACCGGGCATCTTCAAACTGGCGCTTCTGCGGAGCTTTCTCTGGGGGTCCGGCGGATACATCCTGTCGAAAGTGGCGGCCGAGCGCCTCTTAGCGCTCACAAGAGTATTCTCGGACGCGGTCGACCATGTGAAGTTCAACCCCGCCTGTGGAATAGCCCGCAGTCTGAAATCCTATCAAGTGATCCCAGCCCTTTGCGTTCAGACACAGGTCTTCTATCCGAAAGGATCCAATTTGATCGACGCTCCGGCGCTCGCTCTGCACAGTGATCCGCGTTTTCCGGAGAACCTGGAGAACAGGCCATGGCTGGAGCGAAAAGTCCTGCGGGCGTTTCATCGGGTGGCACACAGGCTGCGCCGACATTGGCGAACAGAGATCCTGTTTGCCGACCAGCCAGCTGCTTCCGGCCACACGCAAGGTAGGTCAGTCTGAGTGTTTTACATTGACGTATTCTAGGTCGGTCTGGACGAAATCTCGCGCAAGCAGATCACCGCCGAAAGGATCCTATCGATCCTCAACCGCGAGGGTCGGTTCAGCACCGTTGAGGGCTTCGGCAATCCGACGATCGCCCGCCCATGACGACCATCCAAAAGAGCTCTTGCCTGGTCGAGACCTATCTGGCGGAGAGCCACAAAACATCGGCGTCGCGACGATCCGGAACAGGATCAGGCTTGCCGCCAGCCCGGTCCATAAGCCGCCGATCACCAGCAGTCCGGCCACGACTGCAGGACAATGCCCAGCCAGAATGCCGGCCCTGCCTGCGGCACGCCGCGTGCCGTCATCATTGGGATGAGCAGGTCTTGTGCTGGACGTTGCGCAGGCCGGCAAAGACGAAGGCGCCGCCGAGCAGCAGGCGCGCGGCAAACAGAATCTCGCTCTGAAAATTCTCAAACATGTCATTGATCTCGCAATGAAAGCCGCGCGGGACGTTTTTTGCGGATCCGCGCGGCTTTGGATGATCAGGCAGCCTTGGCGGCCGGCATCGGATGGATGGCGTGGAACGACACGCAGAGCCGGTTCCAGGTGTTGATCATGCCGATCACCACTGTCAGCTTGACCAGCTCTTCCTCGGAGAACTGCTCCAGCGTCCTGGCGTAGAGATCGTCCGGAACGCCGTTGTCGGAGATGTTCGTCACCTTCTCGGTCCAGGCGAGCGCGGCGCGCTCGCGCTCGGAAAACAGCGGCGACTCCTTCCAGGCGGCGACCAAATAAAGCCGCTGCTCCGTTTCGCCATCTCGCCTTGCCTCGCGGCTGTGCATCTCGACACAATAGGAACAGCCATTGATCTGCGAAGCCCTGAGCTTGACCAGGTGCATCAGGCTTTCTTCCAGCCCGCACTCCTCGACGGCCTTGTTGAGCGCCATCACCGCCTTCATGATTTCAGGCGCCTTGGCGAAGAACTGCAGCCTCTGTTTCATTCTCTTACCTTTCACGCTTTGCTTGGTTGTTGAACTTTCTGCGCCCGCTGATGGCGTTCGACGAAGGCGCAGCTTGCGGCGACGGTGCGGGGATCGGCGTCGTTCATGAAATCGGCGACGATGTCGGAGAGCTTTGCATCGGCAAGCGCGGCGCGATAAGCGCGCTCGGCCCTCAGCATCGCGGCATTGATGCCGCACGGTTTGACATAGGCCGACGCGTCGAGCTTGACCGGGCCGCGCTGGCGGATCTCGCCGCAGCGGAAGGCAGGCTCCCTGCCCTCGACCGCAAGCACGATGTCGAGCAGCGTGATCCGCTCGGCCGGCCGCGCCAGCCTGTAGCCGCCTGCCGGCCCCGGCACGGATTCCAGGATGCGCGCCGTTGTCAGCTGATTGAGATGCTTCAAGAGATAGCTCGGCGACAGGCCGAACGCCTCGGCCATGGCCGCGCCCGACATGGTGCTGTTGCCGTCGACGCCGGCAAGCATGGCGGCGCAGTGGATCGCCGCTTCGACGCCCTCTCCCAGCTTCACGATCTTTGGCTCCAATTCATGGATAGTACTTATCATGGATAATCCTTATCTGCAATATAGGTAACGAAAAACGGCACCCGAAGGCGCCGCATTTCCTTCAAAAGTGTTCCCTACTCCGCGGCCACCTTGGCCATTGGATTGTTCGGATGCGTCGTCCAGTTGGCGTAGACCGGCGACACCGGTATGCCCGTGCGCTGATCCAGCACGCCGGCGGCCAGCGGTTCCATGGTGATGCAGCCCTCGACCGGGCAGACATTGACGCAAAGATTGCACCCGACGCATTCGGCCTCGATCACCTCGAAATGCCTGACACCGTCGACCATGCTGGTGATGGCCTGGTGCGAGGTGTCCTCGCAGGCGATGTGGCAGCGCCCGCATTTGATGCAGGCGTCCTGGTCGATATGCGCTTTGGCGACATAGTTCAGGTTGAGATACTGCCAGTCGGTGACGTTGGGCGTGGCGCGGCCGATGATGTCGGAGAGCGAGGCGTGGCCCTTCTCGTCCATCCAGTTCTCCAGTCCCGCGATCATCTCCTGCACGATCTTGAAACCATAAGTCATTGCCGCCGTGCAGACCTGCACGTTGCCGGCGCCGAGCGCCATGAATTCGGCAGCATCCCGCCAGGTTGTGATGCCGCCGATGCCCGAGATCGGCAGGCCGTGCGTTTCCGGATCGCGCGCGATCTCGGCCACCATGTTCATCGCGATCGGCTTCACCGCCGGGCCGCAATAGCCGCCATGCGAGCCCTTGCCATCAATGGTCGGCTGCGGCGCGAAACTGTCGAGGTCAACCCCGGTGATCGAGTTGATGGTGTTGATCAGCGACACCGCGTCCGTGCCGCCGGCTTTGGCGGCGCGCGCCGGCTTGCGGATGTCGGTGATGTTCGGCGTCAGCTTGGTGATGACCGGCATGCGCGTATACTGCTTGCACCAGCGCACCACCATCTCGATATATTCCGGCACCTGGCCCACCGCCGAGCCCATGCCGCGTTCGCTCATGCCGTGCGGGCAGCCGAAATTGAGCTCGATGCCGTCGGCGCCGGTCTCCTCGACCAGCGGCAGGATCGCCTTCCAGCTTTCCTCCTCGCAAGGCACCATGATCGAGGCGACCAGCGCCCGATCCGGCCAGTTCATCTTCACCTGCTTCATCTCGCGCAGATTGGTCTGCAGGTCGCGGTCGGTGATCAGCTCGATATTGTTCAGGCCGAGCAGCCGGCGGTCGGCGCCCCAGATCGCGCCGTAGCGCGGGCCGTTGACGTTGACGACCGGCGGGCCCTCTTCGCCAAGCGTCTTCCAGACCACGCCGCCCCAGCCGGCTTTGAAGGCGCGTTCGACATTATAGGCCTTGTCGGTCGGCGGCGCCGAAGCCAGCCAGAACGGATTTGGCGATTTGATGCCGACGAAGGTGTTGCGGATGTCTGCCATGCTCATGCCCTCCCGTTAGAGGTCAGTGCCCGGTGGATGGATTCGGCGGCGTCGCGGCCTTGCGCCACGGCCGAGACCGTCAGGTCGTCGCCGCCGAAGATGCAGTCGCCGCCCGCCCAGACTTTCGCCAGCGAGGTGCGGCCCTCGGCATCGACCCTGATGCGGCCGCCATCGAGCTCGATGGAGGCAACGCTGCCGTTGAGATGAGCCGGCACAAAGCTCTGGCCAATCGCCTTGAACACCTGGTCGGCGTTGAGCCTCAGCATTTCGCCGGTACCGGCAAGCTTGTCGCCATTCATGGCTGTGTATTCGAGCTCGATCGCCGACACTTTGCCGTTCTCGGCGATGACGCGCTTCGGCTGCAGCCAGTGGCGGATCGTGACGCCGTTCGCGGCGGCCAGATCCTGCTCGAAGCCGGAGGCATTCATATGCTCCTGGCCGCGCCGGTAGCAGATCGTCACCTCCTCAGCGCCGAGCAGCTTCGACTGCACCGCGGCGTCGATCGCCGTCATGCCGCCGCCGATGACGACGACGCGGCGGCCGACCGGCAGGCTGGAAAGGTCGCTTGCCTGCCTGAGTTCGGCGATGAACTCGACTGCGTTGGCGACGCCATCCGTATCCTCGCCTTCGGCGCGCAGCGCATTGACGCCGCCGAGCCCGAGGCCAAGGAACACCGCATCGTAGTTGCGGATCAGGTCGGAAAGCTGGAAGTCCCGTCCGAGCGCTTTGCCGTTCTGGATGTCGATGCCGCCGATCGCGGTGACGTAGTCGACCTCGGCCTGAGCGAAATCGTCGACGCTCTTGTAAGCCGCGATGCCGTATTCATTGAGGCCGCCAGCCCTCGGCCGCGCTTCGAGGATCGTCACATCGTGGCCGTGGCGGGCCAAGCGATGCGCCGCCGCCAGGCCCGCTGGCCCGGCGCCGACCACGGCGACCGTTTTTCCGGTCGGTTCGGCGCGCTTGTAGAACTGCTTGCCCTCATCCATCGCGACATCGGTCGCATAGCGCTGCAGCCGGCCGATCTGCACCGGCTTGCCCTCCGCGACCTCGCGCACGCAGACCTCTTCGCACAGCGTCTCCGTCGGGCAGACTCGGGCGCACATGCCGCCAAGAATGTTCTGGTCGAAAATGGTCTTGGCCGAGCCCAGCGGATTGCCGGTCGCGATCTGCCGGATGAACAACGGGATATCGATCGAGGTCGGGCATGCATTCATGCACGGCGCATCGTAGCAGAAATAGCAGCGATCGGCCTCAACCAGCGCCTCGTGGTGATCGAGCGGCGGGTGCAGGTCGGAAAAATTATCGGCGTATTGCTCCGCAGACAGCCGGCCGCCGGCTATGCCTTCGATGAAATGACCAGTCGCCATTCCAGTTCCCCTTGTTTGTTTTGAGGAAGGCTAGCACGTTTTATTTTTTTATCAATTGGTCAATTTTCGGCCAAGCTGCTGTATTGCTTGGACAAAACATGATAGTCGTACTCATATTATCGCCACGCCGATGTCTGTCGGTTCAGCGCTTTCAATCCTGGAGGGATGGATCGACCTGATCTCGTCTGCCACGAGTTCCTGCAGGCGCAACAGATTGCGGTCATGGATGCCGAATGTTTCGAGGTGGCTGACGGTGTAGTAAAGATATTCGGCGCCGGAACCTACATGGCCGCATGCGTGTGCCAGTGTCTTCGCCACCCTTTCGAGCGGCTGCCTGAGCGACGTGCCCCTACCCGTCACCCCGATCCAGAAGCCCAGCGCTTCGCAGCGATCCTTGCGCCGTGCGTACCGGAACCCACCGGACCGAGCTGACGCTTTCATGATCGTCGATTTCTCGCCGCAGCAATCTCTCGATCTGGGCGGGCTTCTCGCCGTCCGGCAGACGATAGATGACGCCGTCACAACGGCCGCCGCGCTCGAGCATCATCAACCCCGGCTGCGCGGCGCTGCCTCGCCAGCGCACCATGTCGAGGCAGAAGGAGCGATGCCAGCCATAGGCGGAGGCGCGGCGTTGCTCGATGGATTCCAACGCCGGCTTCCAGATCAGCGAGCCATAAGCGAACACCCAGAGCGGCCCCTCGTCGGCCTCGTCTGACAGGCGCGAGGCGAGCGCGCGGAAATCGTCGTCGTTAAGCTGGGTCCAGTCCCCGCTCGGACCAGGGTCGAGCTCCTCGCGATGGCACAAAGCCACTCTCGGGCGTAAGCGACATTCACGCATGGAAGACAGCCCCTCGTTGCCCGCAGCAAAGGCTAAAACCCCGGGCCATGCAAGATCACGGTTCCTATGGCGCTTCGCGCAGAACGGATAGGCCGACGCGCTTCAAGCTCCGATTTTGATGCGTGTCGGCCGCCCAAAACCGCTGCGCATTTTTGAGTGACATGCATGAGCGCCTTGCCGTTCTCGATTTCTGGTCCAGATGTCGGATTTCTGTCGCCGAGATCGTCCTACGATGGATCGGAACCGCGATCGCTGCCTGAACCGGTGAGGAGACCGACCATGCCGAATGCCGCAAAACCCTTCTTCTGGTACGAACTGATGACCACCGACCTCGACGCCGCCGAGGCTTTTTATACTGCCGTCGTCGGCTGGCGGGCCGAGCCCTTCGACAAGGCGCCGGGCATGCCGCGCTATATCGTGATGAATTCCAGCCTGCGCGGCGTCGGCGGTTTGATGACGATGCCGGAGGATGCCGCCAAGATGGGCATGCCGCCGGCCTGGCTCGGCTACATCTACACCAAGGACGTCGATGCCTCGACGAAGGCGCTCAAGGACGCCGGCGGTGCCGTTCATCGCGCGCCGGATGATATTCCCGGCGTCGGTCGCTTCGCCGTCGTCGCCGACCCGCAGGGCGCGACCTTCATGTTCCTGCAGCCCAACCAGCCCGAGCAGCCGCCGGTACCCGCTACCACGCCCGGCCATGTTGGCTGGCACGAGCTCTACACCTCGGACTGGAAAGCCGCTTTCGACTTCTATTCCAGCCAGTTCGGCTGGGAGAGCGCCGGTCAGTTCGACATGGGCGAGATGGGCCTCTACCAGACCTTCGGCGCCGGGCCCGAATCCGGCGGCGGCATGATGAACAAGCCGCCGCAGATCCCGGTCCCGGTCTGGCAGTTCTATTTCAACGTCGACGCGATCGACGCCGCCGCCAAGCGTGTCACCGACAATGGCGGCAAGGTATTGATGGGGCCGATGGAGGTGCCGAGCGCGCAGTGGATCATCCAATGCCAGGACCCGCAGGGCGCGCATTTCGCGCTGCTGGCGCCTGGGCGGTAGAAACTGCCGCCCCCTTGTGGGGCAGATATCCGGTCCATCCTCCGCAGCCGCGGCGCAGCTGCTGCGGAGGTCGGGCCGGGCAGAGGGGAGCGCTGGCCCGGCGCCGGCGTCGCCCTCTTGGGCGTCACTCCGGCGTCAGCACCGCCACTTTGAGATCGGCCTTCTTGGCGCCGCTGAGCTGCACGGTGGCCGGACCGGCCGACAGCTTGAAGCGCACGCTCTTGCGAATGCCTGGGCAGGTCTTCGCGCGGCTGAAGCCCGCCGACTTCACGGCGCGGCCGTCTTGGACGACATCGATCCAGACCTCATCGGACAGGCTGAACTGGAGCTCACCTTCAGCCGGTACGGTCACGCTTGCCATCGCGCCGAACGTGCCGGCTGCCGGTGCACGTCCAGGCGGAACTTCAAACCCGATCGTGTCGACCGCTGCAAGTGAGAAATCCGCCGCTTGCCCGACTGTCAGGGCCGCGCCGGACTGGGCGGCGGACGCTGACGGAAACAGGGCCTGCTCGCGTGTCACCGGCCATTTGAAGGCATCACAACCAGCATCGGCAGCTATGGCGAAGCTCGTGCCTGCAAGGAATGCGAAGAGGCTGATGGCGAATTTTTTCATGGCGATGGATTCCCGGATGATTTGGTGTATCCGCGCATCAATACAACTTATGAGAGACAATTGCAACCACGGCGAGAATAAGCCGGAAGAGGTGAACTCATGCCCACTCACCGATTGTTGATGGCAGGGCATGGGAAGTGAATGGTCCGCTTCCGGGCGATAATTTATGGCGGGTCCGGAAGGGCAAGATGGAGTTTAGATGAAGCTTTTTGAAGGTCTCTCCCGCTATCAGCCGCAGGCGCTGGGCGTACTTCGCATCATGACGGCGCTGCAGTTCACCGAGCACGGCACCCAGAAGCTGTTCAATTTCCCCGCCGGCGCCCATGCCGGGGCGCTGACGGGGCTCGCGCTGACGTCCGCAATCCTTGAATTCGCCGGCGGCATCCTGCTGGCGCTGGGGCTGTTGACCCGACCCGTGGCGTTCCTGCTCTGCGGCGAAATGGCCATCGCCTATTTCATGGCGCATTTCCCGCGCGACTTCTTCCCCGTTAACAATGGCGGCGACGCTGCGATCTCGTTCTGCTTCATTTTCCTCTATCTGGTCTTTGCCGGTCCCGGCGCTTTCGCGCTCGACAACCGCCGCAGCGCCTGATGCCCTGTGCGGACGCGCGCCTGTTTTTCAGGCGCGCATCCGCTCGAAATTGGCATCGAACAGCGGCGTTGCCTGAATGCGCGCGGCGTGGCGCTTGCCGAGGATCTCGATCTCGAAGCCGTCGGGCCTGTCGGCGATCTCCTTCGGCACGTAGCCCATGGCGATGGACTTTTTTGCATTGTGCGCATAGCCGCCGGACGTCACCCAGCCGCGCACGACGCCGTCGTGCCAGATCGCCTCGTCGCCGATGACGTCGGCATCAGTGGCCTCGACGATGAAGGCGCGCAGCCGGAGCTTGCCGCCCTGCTTGCGCTCGGCAATGGCGGCTTCCTTGCCGATGAACCCGGCCTCCTTGCCGTAGGCGACGAAACGGTCGAGCCCGGCCTCGAGCGGTCCGTAGATCGGCCGGTATTCGCGCGCCCATGAACCGTAATTCTTTTCGAGCCTGAGCGCATTGAGCGCGCGCGACCCGAACAGGCCGATGCCGAATTCCTCGCCGGCCCTGATCAGCGCCTGGTAAGCGGCGCGCTGATACTCCGGCGCCATCCAGATCTCGTAGCCGAGATCGCCGGTGTAGCTGACGCGGCCGACAAGACACGGCGCCATGCCGATATCGATCGTGGCGACGGCCATGAATGGGAACGCCGGGTTTGAGACGTCGGCGCGGGTGACTTTGGCCAGCACCGCCCTCGCCTTCGGACCGGCGATGGCTAGGCCGGTGAGCTTCTGCCCCAGCGATTTTATCTGCACCGAGCCGTCCTTCGGCAGATGCGCCTCGAACCAGCGCATATGGTACTGCTCGGCGACGCCGGAGCCGGCGACGAACCAGTCCCCCTCGCCGACATTGGCGAGCGTGAGATCGCCGATCAGCTTGCCGTCTCCCTTCAGCATCGGCGCCAGCGTCATGCGGCCGGGCTTGGGCAGCCTGCAGGCAAGCAGACGGTCGAGCCAGGCTGCCGCCCCCTCGCCCGTCACCTTGTACTTGGCAAAGCTCGAGATCTCCGAGAGGCCGACGCCGTTGCGGACGGCGGCCACTTCGCTGCCGACATGGTCGAAATCGGTCGACCGCCGCCACGAGAACTCGTCCTTGACGCCTTCGGGCGCATACCAGAGCGGCACTTCCAGCCCAAAGGCGACGCCCCATTGCGCGCCCTTGGCCGACAATGTGTCGTAAAGGGGCGTTGTCTTCAGCGGCCGTCCGGCCGGCAGTTCCTCGTTCGGGAAGCGGATCGAGAAGCGGCGCGAGTAATTCTCGCGCACCTTGGCGTTGGTGTAGGTCATCGTCGCCCAGTCGCCGTAGCGCGCCACGTCCATCGCCCAGATATCGGCGCCGGGATCACCCTCGATCATCCAGTTTGAGAGCGCCAGGCCAACACCGCCGCCTTGAGAAAAACCCGCCATGACGCCGCAGGCGACCCAGAAGCCCGGCAGGCTGCGCACCGGACCGACCAGCGGATTGCCATCCGGCGCAAAGGTGAAGGGGCCATTGATGATCTGCTTGATCCCGGTTTTCTGAAAGGCCGGGAAGTGACGGAAGCCGATTTCGAGCGAGGGCGCGATACGGTCGATATCCGGCTCCAAGAGCTCATGGCCGAAATTCCAGGGTGTGGAGAATTCGGACCAGACCTTGTTGGCTTTCTCGTAGGTGCCCATCAGCATGCCGCCGCGCTCCTGGCGCAGATAGAGCTCGCCGTCGAAGTCGACCGCATGGATGATTTCCGTGCCGGTCTTCTTGTTCCAGTCGGCGACCTCCGGCATGTCCTCGGTGATCAGGTACATGTGCTCCATGGCGAGCACCGGCAGTTCGAGCCCGACCATGCGGCCGACCTCGCGCGCCCAAAGACCGCCGGCGTTGACGACATGCTCGGTGATCACATCGCCCTTGTTGGTGATGACGCGCCAAAGCCCGTCGGGCCGGCGCACGATGTCCTCGACCTTGGTGAAGCGCTCCACTTCCGCGCCCAGCTTCCGCGCCGCCTTGGCGTAAGCGTGGGTGACGCCGGAGGGATCGAGATGGCCGTCCTCCTTGTTGCGCACGGCGCCGACGAATTGCTTCGGATCGATGAGCGGCATCAACTCGGCCGCTTCCTTCGCCGAGATCACCTCGAGGTCGATGCCGAGATAGCGGCCCTTGGAGACGACGCCGCGCAGCCAGTCGAGCCGCGCCTCGGTTGCTGCCAAAAGCACGCCGCCGGTCAGATGCACCCCCGTCGCCTGGCCGGAAAGCTCCTCGATCTCCTTGTAGAGGGAGATCGTGTATTTCTGCAGCTTGGCGACGTTGGGATCGCCGTTGATGGTGTGCATGCCGCCGGCCGCATGCCAGGTCGAGCCCGAGGTCAGCTCGTCGCGCTCCAGAAGCACCACGTCCGTCCAGCCGTGGCGGGCAAGATGGAACAGCACGGAACATCCTACGACACCTCCGCCGATGACCACGACCTTTGCATGCGACTTCATGGGTTCTTCTCGTTACTTCGGGGAATTGGATGATTGAGTGGATTCAGGATGAGAGGCATGTCTCTCCTCAAACGTCGGCGCTGTCCTTCACCCTTAACCTCTCCCCGTGAAAAACGGGGAGAGGGCCAGCGCTGTAGCGCTTCCCTTCTCCCCGTCCTTCACGGGGAGAAGGTGCCGGAAGGCGGATGAGGGGCGGCGCCAGCGTTCCAAAACCGTCACGGCTCGCCCTGCCCGATCGCTTCCTTGCGGCGCGCCATATAGGCTTCAAGCGCCTCGCGCACGGCTGGGTCCATTGTCGGCTGAACGTACTCTTCCAGCGCCTTCTTCCAGAGCCGGGTCGCGCGCGCCGTGGCATCGAGCGCGCCGGCCTCCTGCCAGGCCTCGTAGTTCTGCCAGTTGGAGAGCATCGGCTGATAGAAGGCGGTGGCATAGCGTTCAAGCGTATGCGGCTCGCCGAAGAAGTGGCCGCCGGTGGGCACGGCGCCCAATGCGTCGACCGCCAATTCGCCTTCGTCGACCACGATCGGCCGCAGGAATTCCATCATGTGCTGCATCATCTCGACATCGATGATGAGTTTTTCGAATGAGGCCGTCAGTCCGCCCTCCTGCCAGCCGGCGGCATGATAGACGAGGTTGCCGTGGCCAAGCACGGCGCCCCACAGCGCCATCAGCGTCTCGTAGGCGCCTTGCGCATCGGCGGCATTGGACGCCGAGCCCGGCGTCGTGCGGTACGGCAGATTGTAGCGCCGCGCCAATTGCCCGGAGGCGATGTTGGCCTTGGTGTTCTCCGGCGTGCCGAAGGCCGGCGCGCCGGACTTCATGTCGACATTGGAAGTGAAGGCGCCATACATCACCGGCGCGCCGGGCCGCACCAACTGGGTCAGCACGATGCCGAACAGTGCCTCGGCATTTTGCTGCGCCAGCGCGCCGGCAAGCGTCACCGGGCTCATCGCGCCCATCAGCGTGAACGGCGTCACCGCCACCGACTGGCCGAACTCGGCCATGGTCATCAGCCCTTCGGCCATCATCTCGTCGAAGCGGCGCGGCGAATTGACGGAAATGATGGTGGTGACGCCGGGGTCCTGGCCGATCTGGTCGAGAGTCAAGCCACGCGCAATCGCCATCATCTCGATGCCGTCCAGGGCCCTGCCCCGGCCGATCGCCGAGACATGGAAGCATTTGTCGGTCAGCGTCAGATTGGCGAAGTAGGTGTCGAGGTGCCGCGAATTCGCCGGCAGCTCGATCGGCGCGCAGACCTGGTTCCCCAGCATGTGAATGCAGTTGAAATGCTGCGCCAGCCGGACGAGATCGCAATAGTCGGCGAGATTGCCGGCGCGGCGGCCGCGCTCCATGTCGTGCACATTGGGCGGCCCGGCCACCAGCGTG
Source organism: Mesorhizobium sp. M1A.T.Ca.IN.004.03.1.1 (assembly GCF_003997555.1). Lineage (NCBI taxonomy): Bacteria > Pseudomonadati > Pseudomonadota > Alphaproteobacteria > Hyphomicrobiales > Phyllobacteriaceae > Mesorhizobium > Mesorhizobium sp. M1A.T.Ca.IN.004.03.1.1. The sequence continues at coordinate 451,186 of NZ_RZTV01000001.1, forward strand.
AAGTTGATCGTGTTGCCGCCGAGATAAACGGCGTGAGCCGGGTTGCGTGGCGTAAGTGTGTAGCTGGCCTGTGTCGTCTTCAGCGCTTCGTCGACCATGCCCCGATCGAGGCGCACATTCATCGAGCTGTGATCGACCTTGGCGCCGGCGCGTTCGAACAGCGCGAGCGCTCGCGGGCTCATCACCTCGATGCCGAAACTTTCGAGAATATGCATCGAGGCCTGGTGAATGGACTCGATCTGGTCGGCCGAAAGCACCGCCATCGGCGGGTAAGGGTTGACCACGCGCCGTGGCGGCAGCTGCGGAATGGGGGCGGGCCCGCGGTTGCTGGTCCGTTCGGCGCCGCGTTTTCGTCTTGGTTCGGTCATGCGTCTATCAGAGCGCCGACGTCAGGCGCGAGCTGTCAGGAATTCGCCATTTGCCGGCGTGATTTTAGCCAAGGCGGCATTTTTTCGTTCTGATGAAGACAAATGCGACGAGTGACGTCGAAATATCGATAGAGCCCAGATCGAGGAGCCTCGGTCGGCGTTAAGGAAGCTCGAAAGATTCCTTTTATGATTTCGCCCTATTCGTCTTCCGATGCCTAGCTCGAGTTTTAGTAAAATTGTCGTTGTCTCTGTGCTGCTGGCGCTTTCGGCCTGCGCGACGGCGCCCAGCCACATCAACAATGTCTGCGCCGTCTTCGACCAGAATGACGGTTGGTTCGACAACTGGCAGTCCGCCGCCGAGCGCACCGAACAAAAATACGGCATTCCCGTTCCGGTGCTGATGGCGACGGTGCGCAAGGAATCCGGCTTCAAGAGCAACGCCCGGCCGCCGCGCACCAAGCTGCTCGGCTTCATTCCCTGGAAACATGTCTCCACCGCCGCGGGCTATTCGCAGGCGCTGGACGGCACCTGGTCGCAATATCAGATGGAGACCGGCAACTGGGCGGCGCGCCGCAGCCGTTTCGCCGATGCCATCGACTTCGTCGGCTGGTATCATTCCAAGACCGTCGACACTTTCGGCGTCGCCCGCAACGACACCTACAGTCTCTATCTCGCCTACTATCTCGGCTGGTCGGCCTACGGCCGCGGCAATCGCGGCGATGCCGGCGTGCAGAACTACGCGCACGCCACCGATCAGATGGCCCGCGACTACGCCGCCCAGTTGCGGCAATGTGGGAGCTGACCCCGGGACTGGGCGAAGTCTTAGTTCGGCTTCGGCCTCTTGCCCCTCGGGCGCTTGGGCGGGGTGCCGGCAAAGCCCGGCCCCGTGCCGTGCGGCGCGTCGTCCGGCACGCCTTCATGTGCCGCATGCTCCTTGTCGAACTTGATGACCGGCTCCATCTTCGCCAAGACATCGTCCGACAGCCAGCACAGGCTCATATGGCCGTTGCCGAGATTCTTCACCGGCGGCACCGTCGTCTCGCACAAATTGTCCGGCACCAGCTTCTTGTAGCCGCAGCGCGTCTGGAAGGGGCAGCCGGTCGGCGGGTTCATCGCCGATGGGATATCGCCTTCGAGCACGATGTGCTTCTTGACCACGCTGGTGTCGGCGATCGGGATCGCCGAGAGCAGCGCTTCCGTGTAGGGATGGTAGGGCGGCGAGAAGATCTGGTCCGTCGTGCCCTGCTCGACGATATAGCCGAGATACATGACGACGACGCGGTCGGCGATGTAGCGCACCACCGACAGGTCGTGGCTGATGAACAGCATCGTCGTCTTGTTCTTGCGCTGGATGTCCATCAAGAGCTCGGTCACCGCCGCCTGCACCGAGACGTCGAGCGCCGAGACCGGCTCGTCGGCCACCACCACCTTGGCGTCGCCAGCGAAGGCGCGGGCCACGCCGATGCGCTGCTTCTGGCCGCCTGAGAGCTGGCGCGGCTTGCGGGTCTCGAAGGCCCGCGGCAGCTTCACCAGGTCGAGCAGCTCCAGCATGCGCTTGCGCCGCTCGGCGACGGTCTTGCCGACATTGAACTTCTCCAGCGTGCGGATGATCTGCGAGCCGACCGTATGGCTGGGGTTCAGCGTGTCGAACGGGTTCTGGAAAACCATCTGGATCGACGATACCGTTTCGACATTGCGGCTCTCGATGCCGGTCGACTGGATCTCCTTGTTGCCCAGCGTCACGGTGCCCGAGCTTGCGGTCTCAAGCCCCAGAAGCACCTTGGCGAGCGTCGATTTCCCGCAGCCGGACTCGCCGACGATTGCGACCGTTTCGGACTCGCGCGCGGTGAACGAAATCGTCTCATTGGCCTTGACGACGCGGCCTTCACTGGAGCCGAACACCTCGCTGCCGCCGACCTTGTAGTACTTCTTGAGATTGTCGATCTTGAGCACCGGCGCGCCGGGTTCGACCTTTTCGTTGACCTTCTTGGCGCCGGGCGGCAGCGCTTCCCAGTCGATCTCGTTGAAGCGCACGCAGCGCGAGAAATGGCCCTCATGCCCCTCGACGGCAACCATCGGAATTTCGGCGGCGTTGCAGACGCCTTCGACGAAATGGTGACAGCGGGGTCCGAAATTGCATCCCTTCGGCCGCTCATGCGGCAGCGGCAATTGGCCGGGAATGGAGATCAGCGGCCGCGAATTCTTGTCGGCGCCAGGCAGCGGAATCGAGCGGAACAGCCCTTGCGTATAGGGGTGGCGCATCCGGTCGAACACGTCCTCGATCTTGCCGGTCTCGACGGCCTCGCCGGAATACATCACCGTGATCTTGTCGCAGGTCTCGAGAATGAGGCCGAGATTGTGCGACACGAAGATCATCGAGGTGCCGAACTTCTGGCCCAGTCCCTTGACCAGTTCGACGATGCCGGCCTCGACGGTGACGTCGAGCGCCGTCGTCGGCTCGTCGAGGAGCAGCAGCGCCGGTTTCGACAGCAGCGCCATGGCGATGACGATGCGCTGCTGCTGGCCGCCCGAAAGCTGGTGGGGATAGGAGCGCATCATGCGCTCCGGATCGGGCAGCTTGACCGCGCGCACCATCTCCAGTGCACGGTTATGGGCCTCTTCCTTCGAGACCTTGTCGTGGATCAGCGGCACTTCCATCAATTGCTGGCCGACCTTCATCGCCGGATTGAGGCTCGCCATCGGCTCCTGATAGATCATGGCGATCTTGTTGCCGCGGATGGCCCGAAGCTCCTCGTCGGACATCTCGCCCATGTCCCTGCCCTGGAACTTGATGCGGCCGCCGACGATCTTTCCGATGTTTGAGAGGTCGCGCATGATGCCGAGCGATACGGTCGACTTGCCGCAGCCGGATTCGCCGACGATGCCCATCGCCTCGCCGGGCATGACCGTGCAGGAAAAGTCCATCACCGCCGGGATCTCGCCCTTGCGGGTAAAGAAGGAGATCGAGAGGTTCTCGATCTCGATGATCGGCCCATTGGTCGTCTTGGCTGGATCTCGAACTGCCTCGTTCATGGGTCGCTCCAATCCTTGCTTCCTGGAAGATGGGGCCCGAAGCCCCGCCATCAATCCTTCATCGACTGTTCGCGCAGCGAATCCGCCAAAAGGTTCAGGCCCAGCACGAACGACATTAGCGCGATCGTCGGCGGCAGCGCCGGGTGGATGAAGGAGCGCAAGAGCCGGCTGGCATCCTTGATCGCGGTGCCCCAATCGGGACTCTCGGGCGCCAGCCCCAGGCCGAAATAACCGAGCGTGCCGAGCAGGATCGTCGTATAGCCGATGCGCAGGCAGGCATCGACGATCAGCGGTCCGCGTGCATTGGGCAGGATTTCCCACAGCATGATGTACCAGGGCGATTCACCGCGCGTCTGCGCCGCCGCCACGTAGTCGCGCGTCTTGATATCCATGGTCAGCCCGCGCACGATGCGGAACACGCCGGGGCTGGAAGCGAACACCACCGCCACGAAAATGTTGAGCTGGTTGGGATCGATGTGGACGATCCTCAGCGGATCCTTGTCGAAGACGAGGCCCGTATAGATCCAGCCCCCGATGACGAGCGTCAGGCCGAGCAGGATATAGAGCCGGTCCGGCCGGTTCTTGTAGCGGGTCCAGAACAGCACGCAAAAGAAGATGATCGGGAACAGGAAGAACAGCCCCGCCAGGGCGTACGGGATAGGCGTGTCCATGATGCCTGGCGTCACCAGCAGGTAGAACAAAAGGATCACCGGGAAGGCCAGCACCAGATTGGCGAGGAAGGACAGCACCGTGTCGATCTTGCCGCCGTAGTAACCGGCCGGCAGGCCGAGCGTGATGCCGACCATCAGCGCAAAACCGGTCGCCGCAGGCGCGATGATCAGCACGATCTGGCTGCCATAGACCATGCGCGAGAACACGTCGCGGGCGAGCTTGTCGCCGCCGAAATAGTAGACGAGCTTCGAAGTCGGCTCGATCGCGCCGGGCAGCGTATCCTTCATGATCGACACCTGGGCCAGCGGATCGAAAGGCGAGATGGTCGAGGCGAAGATCGCCGTGAACAGCCAGAACAGGCAGATGCCGACGCCGGCAATGCCGACGCCGCTGTCAAAGAGCTGGCCGTAGAGCCCGAGCTTCTTCTTGTAAGTAAAGCTAACGCCCATCACCAGGACAAGCGCGACCCATACCGGCCAGAAGCGCCAAAGCACGCCGAGCACGACATCGAAGGCACCGATATATTCGATCTGCATCCGCCCTGCCCCCTATTGAACTCTGATGCGCGGATTGAGAAACGCGTAGCCGACATCCGAGATGAGTTGGGTGATCAGCACGATGAATACCGAGACCAGCGAGCAGCCGAGCAGAAGGTCGATGTCGTTGTTGCCGGCGGCCTCGACCAGCGTGTAGCCGAAACCCTGGTAGCGGAACATCACCTCGACGATGACGACGCCGGTGAGCAGCCACGGGAACTGCAGCATGATGACGGTGAAAGGCGCGATCAGCGCGTTGCGTAGCGCGTGCTTGATCACCACACTGCCGAAGGAGAGGCCCTTGAGGCGGGCCGTGCGGATATACTGCTGCGTCATCACCTCGACCATCGAGGCCCGTGTCATGCGCGCGATATAGCCGGTGCCGTAGATCGCCAGAGTGATCACCGGCAGGGTGAAATTGTAGAAGGTGATGCCCTGGCTGGCGGATGCCGCCGAGCCGTTCAGCCAGCCCAACCACGAGGCGAAGATGACGGTGAAGATGACGCCCGACACATATTCGGGCGTCGCCGTCGAGGCGATGGAGGCCACCGACAGGGTCCGGTCCGTTCGCGAGCCTTCGCGCATGCCGGCAAGGATGCCGATGAGCAGCGAGATCGGCACCATCACCGCCAGCACCCAGAACATCAATATGCCGGTGGCGCCGAGTGCCGGAAACAGCTTGGCCGCGACCGTCGTCTTGAACTTGGTCGAACAGCCGAAATCGCCCTGCAGCACGCCGGAGAATTTCGGCTCGACCGGATCGTTGCAGAAGGAGAAGCGCTGCGTCACCTTGCCGGTGGCAGGATCGGTGATCGGCTGCTTGGGCAGGACGCCCAGCCATTGGCCGTAGCGCGCAAAGAAGTTCTGCCGGTAGCCGTGATTGACCAGCCAGCTTTCGAGCTGTTCGGCCGACGTGTGCATCTCGGTCTGGCTGATCGCCAGCTTCTTCAAGTTGGGCTCGAGATTGACGAGAAAGAAGACGACCAGCGTCAGGCATAGCATCGTGAGCAGAATCGTGCCGATGCGTCTGGCAATGAATGAGAACATGCGCGCTCCCCTGCCGGCCGGGTTGGGGTCAGATAGGTTCAACCCTGTGTCGGATACCTTGTGAGGCTCCGCCACCGTTGCACAATACGCAACGGCGACGAAGCTGCAAATAAGAGGGGCTGACGCCCCTCATATTTGTCGCAAAAGGATCACGCCTGTTCGAGCCAGACCTTGCCGAAGTCGTGCTCATAGGTCGGGTGCATCGAGTGGTTCTTCACCTCGGGCTTGATGTTGATGTAGAGCTTGCGCCAGTAGGGCTGGATGATGATTCCGGAATCCTGCAACGTCTGCTCGATGTCCTTCATCACAACCTTGCGCTTCTCCGCATCGGCGATGCCGAGCGCCTCGTTGACCTTCTTGTCGAAGTCGGGATTGGCGTAGGCCGTCTCGTTCCACGCTTCGCCGGAGCGATAGGCGATGGAGATGACCTGGATGCCCAGCGGGCGCATGTTCCAGTTGGTTTGCGAGAACGGATACTTCGTCCAGTCGTTCCAGAAGGTCGAGCTCGGCAGCACGGTGCGCTTCACCTTGATGCCCGCTTCGCGCAGCTGGGCCGCGATCGCGTCCGTGGTGTTCTTGTGATAGTCTTCGTCGTTGCTGATCAGTTCGTGCTCGAAATCGATCACGCCGGCTTCCGTCAGCATCTGCTTGGCCTTGGCGATGTCGCGCTTGACCTCGGGCAGCTTGACATATTCCGGATGGATCGGCGCGACATGGTGGTTTTCAGCCGGGGTGCCGGCATTGCCGTAGCCGAGCTGCAGCACCGTGGCGTTGTCGACCGCAAGCAACATCGCCTGACGAACCTTCTGGTTGTCATAGGGCTTGTGGGTGATGTTGAAGCGCGACACCACGGTGGCCGCCGTGACGACCTCCGAAACCGGCGCGCCGACATCAGCGATGATCTTGATGTAGTCGGCGGTCGTTTCGTGGTTGGTCTGGACTTCGCCAGATTCGAAAGCCGAAACCGTCGCCGCCGGATCGGTGCCGTAATCGATGAACTCGACACCGTCGAGGAAAGCTTCGCCCTGCCACCACTTGCCGGTCTCGCGGCGCTTGTAGACCACCTTCTGGCCGACATCGTAGGAGACAAGCTCGAACGGGCCGGTGCCGATCGGGCAATTCTTGAAGTTGGCGCCCTTCTCATCGAAGGTCTTGTGCACGACCAGTGCCGGGTAATCGCACATGTTCGGGATGATCGCGATGTCGGGCTTGCTCAGCTTGAGCTTGACCGTCATGTCGTCGACCTTGACGACGGAGCCTTCGCGCAGCTTCTTGGTGCCGTCGTCGACCAGGCTGCCGAGGCGGCCAGGCATCGAGTTGCCTTCCGCTGCCTTGTCGGCCCAGCGGGTGAAATTGTAGATCACGTCGTCGGCGGTGAACTTGTCACCGTTATTCCATTCGACGCCTGGCCGCACATGCAGCGTGTATTCGGTGGCGTCGTCGTTGATGTCCCAGCTTGCCAGCAGGTAAGGCGCGAAGGTGTACTCCTTCGTGTACTTCACCAGCGGCTCGAGCGCCTGGCGCTCGGCGTTGGCAATCTCCGACCAGTCGGCGGTGCGTGGATCCTTGGGATCCTTGATCGACATGGCGACCTTCAGCACGCCGCCCTTCTTGCCCTGCACGTCCTCGGCCTTGGCCGGCGTCGGCGCGGCGAGACCGAGCATGCCGTAAGCCATTGCCGTCGATGCACCGAAAACGCTGGCCAAAGCCAGGAATTCACGGCGGTCCACCGTGCCCGACTTGGCCGCTTCGGCCATCGCCAGGATGTGGTCCGGAACGCGATCACCGTTACTTTTGTAGATTGCCATGACTGACTCCCATTGTTTGGCTTTCTGCCTTTTAACATTCCGCATCCAGACCGTGATGTCAAAAGCCGGTTTGGAATTGGAACATGGTGGGGAATGTGCAACTTTGGAATGGGGCCGGTTGGCGTGATAGCGACAGCCTTGACGCAAATTTGTTAGTCCACAGCACATTTCCAAAAATTAACAGGGCAATCAAATCAAGACATTGCCGGCGGACAGGGCCTCGTGCGCGCGCCAAAAGTCCTCTTCAGCCCGCCGGGGCGGGCAACACCATCAATATTCGCGTTCGTAAAAGACGCCGCCCTTGGCTTCGCCCGCGTCGTTGGCCTCGCCGCGCAGCTTCACGCCCCTCCCGACATTGAGATCGATCGTCGCCTTGCCGGAGCCCGGTTTGTCGCCCTTCTGGATTGTCACATAGGTACGGTCGTTGAGGTACTTGCCGGCCGAAACCGCGGTGCCCCCCTTCTCGTCGGTCGTCACGTCGAGATCGTCGATGCCGATCGCGCTGCGTAGATTGTCCAGCAGCGAGGTCGTGCCGCCGGCCCCTGCCAATTGCGCGGCCGCGTCGGCAAGCTGGGCGATCTGCAGCGGCGAGAGATTGGACATCGAGCGGCCGAAGATCAGTTGCGCCAGCACCTCGTCCTCAGGCAGCGCCGGTGCGGAGGAGAAGTTGAACTTCGGGTTGGTCGCTTCGCCCGAAACGACGATGGTGACGGTGGCGCTGCTGGTCGTCGTGGTCGCGGTCAGGTTGAGGTAAGGCACAAGCGAACCCCGGAACCCGACTGTGCCCTCGGTGAAGGTCAGCCGCTTGGCAAGGATCGTCAGCCGGCCGCGTTGCAAGGTGAAGGTTCCGACGGCCTGCGGCGAGGATGCCGGGCCGGTCAGCTTCAGCGAGCCGCCTAGCTCGGCGTCGACGCCCCTGCCCTGGATGAAGATCTGATTCGGTGCGTTGACCGTTACGTCGAGGACAAGGCCGCTGCCGCTGCTGCCTCCGCTGCTGGATGTCGGCGGGTTCAGCGCTCTGTCCTGCGCGCGCACCGCGCGCGGCGGGTTCTTATGCTTCACATCCAACTCCGAGAGCGAGCCGGGCAGCTTGTCCGGCACGGAGATGACCGTCCTCGCCAGATTGATGGTGCCGGCGATCACCGGCGCCGACACGAGCGGCCCCTTGATGGTCAGGTCGCCGCCGAGATTGGCGGTCACCACCCTGCCGTCGGTGTAGCGGGCGTCGGTGAGTTTTATCGACAGGTCGGCCGGAAAACCTTGCGCCGGCGTGATGCCGACGGTGCCGCTCGCCGAAAGGCTGCCGCGCGTCGACAACGTGCCCGTAAGGCGATTGATCCTGGCGACGCCGCCGCCGATCGAGACGTCAGCCCCGATGTCGTTGACCGCCAGCCCGGAGCGCGCGTCGATGAGACGGGCGCCCGACGTCGAGACTTTGCCGCTGATCACCGGCGCGGATACAGGACCGCGCACCTGCACGTCGACATTGGCGGTTCCGTTGAGCGCCAGGCCTTGCACGGCGAGTTTCGAGGCAAGGAAGGAAAACGGCACCTTGCCTTTGAAATCGAGCGCCAGGGTCGGCCCGCCTGCCGTCGTCACCGTGCCGCCGCCCTTGAGACCAAGGCCCGCGCCGTCGCTGATGTTGGCGTCGAAGGCAAGCTTGCTGCCGGCAAAGGTTCCCGACGAGGATACGTTCATGCCGCCGAGGCCTGCGCCCCGCGTCTGCGAAGTCTGCACGCCCGAGGCATCGACATTGAAGGCGACCGTCGGAGTGGCCGGCGCGCCGGAGACCTTGACCGTGCCCGAGATCGAGCCTGCCGCATCGAGGCCAGGCGAGAAACTGTTTGCGAGCGAGACCGGCACCCTGGCCAGATTGGCGTTGATGTCGAGCGTCTGCGTGACCTTGCCCGTCACCGTCGCCGTACCGCCGCCGAGATTGAGCACCAGCCGGTCGAGGGTCGTCGCGCCGTTGGCGATGGTCACGGTCGAGGCCTGCGCGATCGCCGCCTTGATGCCTTGCACCGTCGCTTGGCCCGACGCGAGCTCGACGGTCGTCGTGCCGTTCGCCACTTTCACCCGGCCGGCCGCTTTCGCCGGAATGTTCTTCACGGTGGCGCCGCCGGAAAAGCCGGTCCAGTCCCCGTCGCGCTTCAGGTCGACATCGATCCTGGTAACGGCAGTGCCGCCGGAGGTCACGCTGTCGGCGCGGATCTTGCCGGAGATGACGGGTGCTGCAAGGTAATTGGCGATCTGGGCGTCGATGGCGACTTTTTTGGCCGAGAGGTCGCCGCGCCGGATCGCCGCCGTCGTTGCCTTGACGGCGACGTTCGGTGCGTTGCCGGCCTTCGAGAAGGCGATCGTGCCGCGGACGTCGCCTTCCGCCTTTTCCAGCGCAAGCGCCGCCAGCGGCCCGATGTCAGGAAGATCGAGCGACACGGTGCCCACCGGCACGAACGCTTCGTCGAGCGCGAGGTCGCCGAAGATCTTGTTCGGTCCCAGCGACAGCAGAAGCCCGTTGATCGCGCTCTTGCCATTGGCGGTGGCAAGCACCGCATTGCCCTGCAGCGGCTGTCCGGCGACATTGCCGGTCAGTTGCACATCGGCCGCCGGATTGGCGGCATCGGCCTTGCCTGTCGCGGTGAGCTTCAGTCCGGTGATCTCGCGCGCCGCCACGGACAGCCTGTCGCTGTTCACCGTCAGCGAGAGGTCGGGCGCCATAATCGGACCTTGCGCATTCAGGCCAAAAGCGATGGCGCCCTTGGCGTCTTTCGACAGCAGCGAAACGTCGCTCAACGCCCCCCTGATGTCGGCGGCAAGCTTGTTGTCGGCAAGGCTCGCCTGCCCGTCGGCGCTCAGCGCGCCCGAGTTGAGCTTCAAGCCGGAGACATTGACGTTGCCGTTGGCGTCGCGGTTCAGCGCGGCGCTCAATTGCGCGCTCTCGCCCAACATGCCGCGCACCGCCGCCGGCAAGGCGGAAGAAGCGACATTGGCGTTCACATTGAGGTCGACGGCGCCGTCGCGCAGCGACATGCGGCCGGCGACCTGGCTGTTGAGCGCATCGCTCTTGAGCGAGCCGCTGTTGACGGCAACGGCGTCGCTCGTCAAACGGCCATTGACCTCGGCCGTGACCTTGCCGGCAACCAACGGCGCGATCATCGGATTGTCCAGGCCGATCCTGTCGATCGACACCGTCCCGGAGACCGGGCCTGCCCGCCCCTTGAGATCGAACGCATCCGAATGCAGCGCAACGGCAAGGCCGTCCACATTCACCTGGCTGGCGGCAACCGAAGGCAGGATGGCGGAAGCCTCGAGGCGGGCCTGCGTGCTTTGGCCGGCTATCTTTGCCGACAATGACTGGACCTCGATCTTGACCGGGCTTTCGGCGCTGCCGATCGTCAACGGCAGGCTGGGCCCGGATGACGTCAGATCGAGCGAAAAATCGCTGACTCCGTTCGGATTCAAGGTGCCGGCGGCGTTGCCGGAAATCTTGTCGCCCGCAAGCGTTGCATGGTCCAGGGCCAGGCCGCTCGCCAGACCATAGCTGCCGGCGGCATCCAGATTGAGCGGCCCAAGTCCCGCCTGGCGGGTCTGGCTGGTCTCGGCGCCGGCAAGCTTGGCGTCGAACTCGATATCGGGATTGGCCGACGGACCCGTGAGGTGTGCCGTGCCTTCCAGCGTTCCGGCGGCATCCAGGCCCGGCACGAAATCATTGGCGAGCGCCGCAGGCAGGCTGGCGAAATTGGCCGTCAGGTCGAGGATCTGGCCGGCGCTGCCGGAAATGGTCGCCGAGCCGCCGCCGAGATTGAGCGCAAGCTTCTCGACGCTGGCGACGCCGTTGGCGATTGCAAGGCGCGACGGCTCGGCGATCGCCGCCTTGATGCCGCGCAGGGTCGCTTCGCCGGACGCGATCTCGACGCTGGTCTTGCCGTCGGCGATCTTCACGCGCCCGGTCGCGGTGGCCGGAATGCCGGATGCCGTCGCGCCGCCGGAAAAATTGGTCCAGTCGCCATCGCGCCTCAGGTCGATGCCGATACCGCTGACCACTGTCTTGCCGGAAGTGACGCTGTCGGCCTTGATCGTGCCCGATATTGCCGGTCCCTTGAGATAATTGGCGATCAGCGCATTGACGGTGATCGCTTTCGCCGCCAGTTCGCCGCGGGCGATCGATGTGCTGGCCGCATTGATGGTGAGGTTCGGAGTCGCGCCATCCTTGGCGAAGGCGATCGTGCCGTTGATATCGCCGGTCGCCGTCTGGCCGCCTAGCGCCGCCAGCGGGCCGACATCGGGAACGGCCAGCGTCAGCGTGCCAACCGGCAGGAACTGGTCGTCGAGCGCGAGGTCGCCCGAAACCTTGTTGTCGCCCAGTGCAAGGCTGAGGCCCTTGATCGCGCGCTTGCCATTGGCGGTGGCAAGCACGGCATTGCCCTGCAGCGGCTGTCCGGCGACATTGCCGGTCAGTTGCACATCGGCCGCCGGATTGGCGGCATCGGCCTTGCCTGTCGCGGTGAGCTTCAGTCCGGTGATCTCGCGCGCCGCCACGGACAGCCTGTCGCTGTTCACCGTCAGCGAGAGGTCGGGCGCCATAATCGGACCTTGCGCATTCAGGCCAAAAGCGATGGCGCCCTTGGCGTCTTTCGACAGCAGCGAAACGTCGCTCAACGCCCCCCTGATGTCGGCGGCAAGCTTGTTGTCGGCAAGGCTCGCCTGCCCGTCGGCGCTCAGCGCGCCCGAGTTGAGCTTCAAGCCGGAGACATTGACATTGCCGTTGGCGTCGCGGTTCAGCGCGGCGCTCAATTGCGCGCTCTCGCCCAACATGCCGCGCACCGCCGCCGGCAAGGCGGAAGAAGCGACATTGGCGTTCACATTGAGGTCGACGGCGCCGTCGCGCAGCGACATGCGGCCGGCGACCTGGCTGTTGAGCGCATCGCTCTTGAGCGAGCCGCTGTTGACGGCAACGGCGTCGCTCGTCAAACGGCCATTGACCTCGGCCGTGACCTTGCCGGCAACCAACGGCGCGATCATCGGATTGTCCAGGCCGATCCTGTCGATCGACACCGTCCCGGAGACCGGGCCTGCCCGCCCCTTGAGATCGAACGCATCCGAATGCAGCGCAACGGCAAGGCCGTCCACATTCACCTGGCTGGCGGCAACCGAAGGCAGGATGGCGGAAGCCTCGAGGCGGGCCTGCGTGCTTTGGCCGGCTATCTTTGCCGACAATGACTGGACCTCGATCTTGACCGGGCTTTCGGCGCTGCCGATCGTCAACGGCAGGCTGGGCCCGGATGACGTCAGATCGAGCGAAAAATCGCTGACTCCGTTCGGATTCAAGGTGCCGGCGGCGTTGCCGGAAATCTTGTCGCCCGCAAGCGTTGCATGGTCCAGGGCCAGGCCGCTCGCCAGACCATAGCTGCCGGCGGCATCCAGATTGAGCGGCCCAAGTCCCGCCTGGCGGGTCTGGCTGGTCTCGGCGCCGGCAAGCTTGGCGTCGAACTCGATATCGGGATTGGCCGACGGACCCGTGAGGTGTGCCGTGCCTTCCAGCGTTCCGGCGGCATCCAGGCCCGGCACGAAATCATTGGCGAGCGCCGCAGGCAGGCTGGCGAAATTGGCCGTCAGGTCGAGGATCTGGCCGGCGCTGCCGGAAATGGTCGCCGAGCCGCCGCCGAGATTGAGCGCAAGCTTCTCGACGCTGGCGACGCCGTTGGCGATTGCAAGGCGCGACGGCTCGGCGATCGCCGCCTTGATGCCGCGCAGGGTCGCTTCGCCGGACGCGATCTCGACGCTGGTCTTGCCGTCGGCGATCTTCACGCGCCCGGTCGCGGTGGCCGGAATGCCGGATGCCGTCGCGCCGCCGGAAAAATTGGTCCAGTCGCCATCGCGCCTCAGGTCGATGCCGATACCGCTGACCACTGTCTTGCCGGAAGTGACGCTGTCGGCCTTGATCGTGCCCGATATTGCCGGTCCCTTGAGATAATTGGCGATCAGCGCATTGACGGTGATCGCTTTCGCCGCCAGTTCGCCGCGGGCGATCGATGTGCTGGCCGCATTGATGGTGAGGTTCGGAGTCGCGCCATCCTTGGCGAAGGCGATCGTGCCGTTGATATCGCCGGTTGCCGTCTGGCCGCCTAGCGCCGCCAGCGGGGCGACATCGGGAACGGCCAGCGTCAGCGTGCCAACCGGCAGGAACTGGTCGTCGAGCGCGAGGTCGCCCGAAACCTTGTTGTCGCCG
>NZ_RZTV01000001.1:464977-1239943 GCF_003997555.1 Mesorhizobium sp. M1A.T.Ca.IN.004.03.1.1
GGAACGGCCAGCGTCAGCGTGCCAACCGGCAGGAACTGGTCGTCGAGCGCGAGGTCGCCCGAAACCTTGTTGTCGCCGAGTGCAAGGCTGAGGCCCCTGATCGCGCGCTTGCCGGCGGCGGACACCAACGACGCCTCGATGTCGAGCGGCTGTTCCTCGACGCTGCCCGTCAGCGAGATATCGGCCGAGGGGTTGGCGATGTCGGCTTTGCCCTTCGCCGAGAGCTTGATGTCCTTCACCGTGCGGCCGGCCGCCGTCAGGCTGGCGCTGTCGGCCGACACCGAGAAATCCGGCGCCCAGCGCGGACCGCTGGCGGTTAGCGCGAAATTGACCCCGCCGGCAAGCGGCGTGCCCGCCAGCGACGACAGCGCCGATACATCGCCCAGCGTTCCCTTGACGTTTGCCTTGATATCCGAGCCTTGCGCGCTGGCGGTGCCGCTGGCGCTGAGCGAGCCGGAGGTGAGTTCCAGCTCGTTGGCCGCGAAAGCGCCTTCCGGATCGCGGGTCGCGGTAGCCGAGAATTTCACCCGTTCGCCAAGCAGCGAGCTGATCTGCGGCGGCAGCGCCTTCGATACGGCGTCGGCGTTCATCTTCAGCGTCATCGACAGGTCGGCGAGCGAGACGCCGGCGGTCAGCGCTGCATTGAGCGCATCGCTGCGCAACGTGCCCTGGTCGACGGTGACGGTGTCGCGGCTGATCGAACCGGCGAGATCGGCGGCTAGCTTGCCCGTCACCAGCGGCGCCAGGGTCGCCACGTCGGTCTTCAGGCCGGCGGCCGCGAGCTTGACATTGACCGGCCCGGTGCGGGTCGCGACGTCGAAGCCGTCGGAATGGACCTGTCCCGTCACATTGTTGAGCTGCGTGCCGCCGACGGCGATCGAGGCCAAGGAGGTGCCGATGTCGACTATCGGCGCCTTGCCGTCGCCAAAGGCGCGTGCGGTCGCCTTCTCGACCGCGACCAGGATCGGCACCGCGCTGGTGCCGACGTCGATGGTGACGGGCTTGTCCTTGGCGGAGAGCTCGACGGCAAGATCGCTGGCGCCCTTCGGGTCGACATTGCCGGTGGCCGTGCCGTGCACGGCGCCGCTCTCTACAATTGCGCGCTCGATATCGATCCCGCCTGTCGTGGTCGCCGTCCCGGCCACGTCGAAATTCGTCTTGCCGGCAAACAGCGACTTGAACTTCTCCGGCAGGAAGCGCTCGAATTCGCCGTCGCCTTTGGCCTCGATATAGTGGCCCCTGTCGCTCAACTGATGGCGGCCGGTGAGCTGGGCGACGATCTGACGGTCGACAACGAACGTGCCGATGCCGTTCCAATTGGCGAGCGGCCCCGTGCCGGAGACGACGATATCAACGGGGGGCGCATCGGGGAGCTTGAGCATATTGGCGATGATGCCGCCGGCCGGCTCCGACGCCTTGAGATCGAGGTCGAGCTTGTTGTCGGCCGGCGCGAAACGGACCTTGGCGTCGACATTGCCCTGCTTGCCGTCGCGGCGGGCGACTTTGAGCACCGTGTCGATCGCCAGCGGCGATGGATCGGCCTTGAGCGAACCCTTGGCGGCAAGTTCGGCAATGCCGCTGCCGGCGAGCTCTTGCCCGAGCGCGATCTCCGGCAGCTCGATCTCTTTGACGTCGATCGAGACCGGCAGACTGTTCGATGCGCCTTGCGACGGCTGTTGGCCGGCTCGTGGCAGCCGCGCCAACTCGATGCGCTCGGCTTCGATGCGATCGGCGCTGAAGTTGCGCGACAAAAGCGCCGTCGGCGACCAGTCGAGCGCCACCTTGCGCGCCACCAGCCAGGGCCCCGTGCGATCCTCCAGCACGACATGATCGAGCCTGAGCTGACCGGACCAGATGCCTTCGATACCGCTGACGGTGATCTTGCGGTCCTCGGTCGAGGCCAGCTTCGAGATCAGACCGGCGAGATTCTGACGACCGCCTTCGGTGCCGGTCAGCACGGCGAGGGCGCCGATCGCCACCACCAGCAGCAGGAGCAGCGCGTAAAGGCAGATACGAAGGATGCGCCAGAATATCCTCATCATCAGAACGCCTGACCGATGCCGGCATAGAGGCCGAAATGCGGATCGCCCGGATCGCGATTGAGCGGCACGGCGGCGTCGATGCGCAGCGGCCCGAATGGCGTAAGATAGCGCAGACCGACGCCGGCGCCGACCTTGACGTCGGAGAAATCGGGGAAGGATTTGATCGAGACCGTGCCGGCATCGACGAACGGAACGATGCCGATCGTGTCGGTGACGGCCATGCGCATCTCGACCGAGGTCTCGAACAGGGACAGGCCGCCGATCGGCTGGCCGTCGATGTCCTTCGGGCCGATACCTTGATAGGCATAGCCGCGCACCGAGCCGCCGCCCCCGGAATAGAAGCGCCTGTCGGCCGGAACATTCTGCAGCCCGGTGCCAACGATCGAGCCGAGCGTGGCGCGTTCGGCGAGGACGAATCTGCTCGCCGTATCGAGCGACTGGTAAGCCGAGCCTTCGCCCTTCAACTTGAGGAATGTCGCGCCGTTCAGAATGTCGTAGCTCGGCTCGGCATAGGCGAGCGCCCGGAAACCCCTGGTCGGGTTGAGCTTGTTGTCGCGGCTGTCATAGACATATTGCAGCGGAATGCTGGCGATCAGATAGGTGTGCTTGCCGAAGGCGTCGGTGATCCTCGAGTAGTCGAGGTCGAATTCAGCCGAGACCCGCTGCCTCTTGTCGAGGTCGTAGGAGACTCCAACGTCGCCCTTGACCGAGAAATGGTCATAGGCGTCGGGGTGCTCCAACACGGTCTTGACGCCGGTGAAGAACTTGGATGTCGGCCCGAGCACCCCCGGCTTCTCGAACATGATGCCGGCATTGTAGTTGAGCGCGGAAATGCTGTTGCTGCCGATGCCGCTGATGGAGCCGTCGATGCGCAGCTTCTCTGCCTGGCCGAACAGGTTGCGGTGGCCCCAATAGCCTTCGAGCCCCAGTCCTTCCGTGTTCGAAAACGTGCCGCCGACGCCGAAAAAGCGCGGCTTGCGCTCGCTCACCTGGACGTCGATCGGAATGTTGCCTTGGGCGTCGAGGCTCTCGCCCTCCTTGATGGTCACGCTGTTGAAGACTTCGAGCCCGAGCAGCCGATCGCGGGCATCGTCAATCTCTTGCGGCGAATATTGCTGGCCCCGCTTTAGGTCGGTCATGTATTCGGTGAAGTCGCGATCGACCTTTTCGGTACCCTCGACGGTGGTGTCGCCATAGCCGGCGACCGGGCCGGCTGCGACCGTCAGTGTCACGTCGAGCGTCGAGGTGTCATGGTCTGCGACGATCTCGCGATCCGTCACCTGGGCTAGCGGTCTGCCCTCTTCCTTGAGCGCTCGCACGATCGCCGCTTCGGCCTTGAGCACGGCACCCGAACTGGCGTCGCCGCCCGCGATCAGGCCGAAATCGGCGCTCGCCAGGCCGGCCGCGTCGCCTTTCAGTCTGATGTCGCCGAGGGTGAATTTCGGCCCGGCGGCGATGCTGACGACCACCGGAATGGGCTGCGGCCCCTTGAATTCGGCGTCCGGCGGCAGTTCGTCGATGGACTTGCCCTCTATGGTGATGGTGACCACGCCCTCGTAGCGGGCGTCGGCATAAAGGGCGGCAACCAGTTGCTCGCGGTCGCTGCGCGCCTTGGCCATCAAGCCGAGCGACCCTGATACCGGATGCTCCTCGTCATTTTTGAGCGCCGAGGCATCTTCCAGCTTCTTGACCAGATCCTTGTCGGCATCGGGAGCGTCCATGGTCACCGAATAGCGCAGCGGATCGACGATGTCGGCATCCTCGTCCTTGGACGAGCCCCAAAGCTTGATGCCGAAAATCTCGAAAGCAGCCGCCGGCCGCGCTTCGCCGGCGAGCATGGCCGCGCAGACGAGCGCCAAAAGCAGGGCGCGCGGAAGCCCGCGCCCTGGCGCGATCCCTCCTGACATCTGCGTTTCATACGCCGGCATTACGCTAACCTAGACGACAAAACTAAAATTGGAATGAAGTTCTGAAACGCTCGTAAAGGGGCCACAATCCAATTGTCTGAAATAGACCGGGCTTGGAATTCACACCTTTTGCGCCTTCGCAAGAAAGCGTGAACCCTTGTCCCATGGAGGTTCTGTCGAAATACCGGCCTGTGGCCGGCATGGAAACCGTTGGCGGGTTGAAAACCTGCCGCGTTCGGCGTTGACAAGCCTGTTTGATGCTTGATCATGCCCGGACGCTGCAATGTCGGGAGGGTGATATGGCAATGCG
This sequence comes from Mesorhizobium sp. M1A.T.Ca.IN.004.03.1.1, assembly GCF_003997555.1. Classification (NCBI taxonomy): domain Bacteria; kingdom Pseudomonadati; phylum Pseudomonadota; class Alphaproteobacteria; order Hyphomicrobiales; family Phyllobacteriaceae; genus Mesorhizobium; species Mesorhizobium sp. M1A.T.Ca.IN.004.03.1.1. Next base: position 469,237 of record NZ_RZTV01000001.1, read on the forward strand.
CGCGGCTCGTGGTTTCTCGTTCCTCATTCTTCTGTTCTTTGCCTTGAGCGGGGCCGCGCAAGCGGCCGAAGCCCGGCGAATCGTGACGACTGACAATTCCGACTATTTCGGTTTCGACCTCAGGTCCGACCAGAATGTCAGCCTCGACCAATGCAAGACCACATGCCTCGGCGATCCCGCCTGCCGCGCCTTCACCTACAACACCAAGGCCAAATGGTGCTTTCTCAAATCCGACTACAATCAGCTGAAACCCTTCAGCGGCGCCGTCGCCGGCAAAGTCGCAAACATCGATGGCGACCCCGATATCGGCGCGCCGCCTCCACTTGCCTTCTTCCCCAACTGGATGGCCGATCAGGCCCAGCAGTTCCGCAACAAGCTGACCGATCCGGCCTATGACAAGCCGACCGAAGGGCTGGCCGCACTTCAAGCCGCGGCCGAGCAGGCAGCGCTGACCGGCGACCATCGCCTGGCCATGCAGAAATACCAGGCGGCGCTGTCTGTCCTGCCCGACGACGGCGCGCTCTGGCTGGCGCTGGCGCGCGAGACGCTCGGCGTGCAGCCGGCTTCCAACACCTCCGAACCCTCTACCCTGCCGGCAAACGTCACCTCGGCCGCCTTCAACGCCTATAAGCTGGTGCGCACGGCAAAGACCCGCGCCGAGGCGCTGGCGCTGCTTGCCGCCGGCCTCGACAAGCGCGACCTTTTCCGGCCGGCCATTCAGGCCTATGAGGCGAGCCTTGCGCTGGTGAACTCGCCAGCCGTGCAGGCCGACTACGCCGACCTCAAGGCACGCAAGGGTTTCCGGGTCATCGACCATTCCGTCGATGCCGATTCCTCTTCGCCGCGCATCTGCGCCCAGTTCTCCGAGGACTTGGTGAAGACCGGCGTCGACTATTCGCAGTTCGTCACCGTCGACAATGCCGCTCCCAAGGCTGTCGAAGCCAAGGACAAGCAGATCTGCGTCGAAGGGCTTGAACATGGCCAGCACTATGACGTGACCTTCCGCGCCGGTCTGCCGGCCGCCATCGGCGAGACGATTGCCGCTCCGGTCGTGCTGTCGATCTATGTCCAGGACCGCGCCCCGTCCGCCCGCTTCACCGGCGACAGCTTCGTGCTGCCGGCCGGCGCCCGCCGCGGCATTCCGGTCGTCACCGTCAACATGAGCGCCGCCAAGATGAAGCTCTACCGCATCGGCGACCGATCGCTGGCGCAGCTTCTGTCCGGCTACCAGTTCCTGCATCAGCTCGACGGCTACGACATTTCCACCATTTCCGACCAGATGGGCGAGCCGGTCTGGGAAGGCACGCTCGACATCGCCAACGACCTCAACAAGGAGGTCACCACCTCCTTCCCGGTCGACAAAGCGATCCCGCAGCGCAAGCCCGGCGTCTATGTGCTGACCGCCCAGCCGGTCGACGACAAGAGCGACGATTATGGTTCGCGCGCCACCCAGTGGTTCGTCGTTTCCGACATCGGTCTGTCCACTTATACCGGCCAGGACGGTCTCAACGTCTTTGCCCGCTCGCTGGGCTCTGCCAAGCCGATTGCCGGCGCCGAACTGACGCTGCTTGCCAAGAACAATGAAATCCTCGGCACGGCGACGTCCGACGCCGAGGGCCATGCCGTTTTCAACCCCGGCCTGACGCGCGGCGAAGGCGGCATGGTGCCGGCGGTGCTGATGGCCAAGCAGGGCGACAACGACTTCGTCTTCCTCGACATGGGCCGCGCCGGTTTCGATCTGTCGGACCGCGGCGTTGCCGGGCGTGCCGCGCCCGGCGCACTCGACGTCTATGCCTGGACCGAGCGCGGCATCTACCGCGCCGGCGAAGACGTCCATGTCGCCGCCCTTGCGCGCGACGGCGCCGCCAAGGCGGTCGAGAACCTGCCGCTGACCTTCATCTTCACCCGACCCGATGGCGTCGAGAACCGCCGTATCGTCAGCGACGGCGCTTCCGCCGGCGCCCATGCCGTCGATCTGTCGCTCGAGCCTAACGCCATGCGCGGCACCTGGTCGGTGTCGATCTACACCGATCCCAAGCAGGCACCGGTCGCCAGCCATATGTTCCTGGTCGAAGACTTCGTGCCGGATCGCATCGAGTTCGACTTGACGGCCGACAAGAAGGAAATCGCGCAGGGCGAGACCGCCAATGTCAGCGTCGACGGCCGCTTCCTCTATGGCGCGCCGGCCGCCGGCCTCGCGCTTGAAGGCGAGATGACGCTGTCGACCACGGACAGCTGGGATCGGTTCAAGGACTTCATCTTCGGTCTCGCCGACGAGCAGTCGGCCGAACCTTCGGTGACGCCTTTGGCCAACCTTCCCCTCGTCGGCGACGACGGCAAGGCGACCTTCCCGGTCTCGATCGACCAACTGCCCTCCACGACCAAGCTGATCAACGCCAAGGTCACAGTCCGCATGCGCGAAGCCGGCGGCCGTGCCGTCGAGCGCTCGCTCGACATCGCCGTCCATCCGGAAAAGGAGATGATCGGCATCCGCCCGGATTTCGAAGGCGGCGAGGTGCCGCAAGGCGGAACGGCGAAATTCAGCATCATCGCCGTCGATCCGAACGGCAAACGCGAGGAGCTGAAGGGCGCGCAGTGGTCGCTGGTCAAGGTCGAGCGCAATTACCAGTGGTACCGTTCGAACAATTCCTGGAACTATGAAGCGGTGAACCTCACCAAGGCCGTCGCCAACGGCCAGATCGACCTGAAAGCCGACGGCGAGGCGACCGTGTCGCTTCCTGTCGACTGGGGCCGCTACCGGCTCGAGGTCGAGACGGCCGACCCCGATGGCCCGGCGACCAGCTATGAGTTCGACGCCGGCTGGTACGTCGCCTCGACCACTACCGAAACACCGGACGGCCTGGAGATCGCTCTCGACAAGGACACTTACGCCGCCGGCGAGGTGGCCAAGCTCAAGGTGTCGCCGCATTTTGCCGGCGAACTCCTGGTCACCATCGGCGCCGAGAAGCTGTTGAAGACCGTCACCGCTTCGGTGCCGACCGGCGGCAGCACCGTCGACATCCCGGTCGGCAACGACTGGGGAGCCGGCGCCTATGTCACGGCGACTTTGTTCCGGCCCGGCGATGCGCAGGAATCGCGCATGCCGGCCCGCGCAATCGGCGTCAAATGGCTGACCGTCGATCCGGGTTCGAAAAAGCTCACTGTTGCGCTTACGCCGCCTGAAAAGACGGCCCCGCGCCAGCAGCTGTCGATCCCGGTCGCCGTCAGCGGCGCGCAAGCCGGCAGCAAGGCCTATGTCATGGTCGCCGCCGTCGATGTCGGCATCCTCAATCTCACCAACTACAAGGCGCCCGATCCGGAGGACTGGTTCTTCGGCCAGCGCATGCTGGGTCTGGAAATCCGCGACCTTTATGGCCGCCTGATCGACGGTTCGCTCGGCACCACCGGCAAATTGCGGACCGGCGGCGACGGCGCCAACATGCAGTCGCAGGGCAGCCCGCCGACCGAGAAGCTGGTCGCCTTCTTCTCCGGCCCGGTCGAGCTCGATGCCAACGGCAAGGCGCGGATCGATTTCGACATCCCGCAGTTCAACGGCACCGTGCGCGTCATGGCCGTCGCCTGGACCAAAGAGGCCGTCGGCCATGCTCAAACCGACGTCATCGTGCGCGATCCGGTGGTGATCACCGCCGGCCTGCCGCGCTTCCTGGCGCCTGGCGATGCCGCGACCATGCGTCTCGACATCGCCGACACCGACGGCCCTGCCGGCGACTACAAGCTGTCGGTCACCACGACCGGCGATCTCTCGACCGGCGACAAGCCCCTGCCCGAGAAGCTGACGCTTAGCCAGGGCAAGCGGCAATCGCTCTCATTTCCGCTGATCGCGCAGACGGCGGGCGACGCTTTGATCACCGTCAAGCTCGCGCATGACGGCGGAACCGAGGTCGAGCAGACGCTCTACCTGCCGGTGCGCCCGGCGCAGCTCCCGGTCACCAACCGCATGGTGGTCGACCTGAAACCCAATGGCGGCGCCTTGCGCGTCGACAAGGAGCTGCTCGCCGCAAGCGTGCTCGACGGTGCTTCGGTCAGCGTCGGCGTCTCACAGGCAGCCGCCTTCGACGTGCCTTCGCTCTTGATGACGCTCGATCGCTACCCCTATGGCTGCGCCGAGCAGACAACCAGCCGTGCCTTGCCGCTGCTCTATGTCAACGACATGGCAAAAAGCATCGGCATGGAGAGCGATCCGGACCTGCATGGTCGCATCCAAGATGCCGTCTACAAGGTGCTGAGCTACCAGGCATCAAGCGGCAGCTTCGGCCTCTGGGGCCCGGGATCCGGCGATCTCTGGCTCGATGCTTATGTCACGGAGTTCCTGACCCGGGCACGCGAGCAGAAATACGACGTGCCGGCTCAGGCGATGAACCAGGCGCTGAACAACCTGCAGAACTCGCTTGGGTATGACCAGGACGTCCAGGATCGCGGCAGCGAGATCGCCTACGCGCTCTATGTGCTCGCCCGCAACAAGAAGGCCTCGATCGGCGATCTGCGCTACTATTCGGACACGCAGCTCGAGTCCTTCTCGAGCCCGATGGCTGTCGCCCAACTGGCCGCGAGCCTGGCGCTCTATGGCGACACCCAGCGTTCGGAGGCGACTTTCCAGACGGCCTTGCGGCTGGCGCAGGCAAGCACCGAATACGACTATTATCGCTCCGATTATGGCTCGCCCCTGCGTGACGGCGCGGCGATGCTTGCGCTGGCCGCGGAATCGAAGCCGGTGCCGAGCATCGTGCCGCAGCTGATCAGGCTGGTGGCGCGTGAACGCGCCGACGCCCGCTGGACGAGCACGCAGGACGAATCCTGGATGCTCCTTGCGGCAAGGGCGCTGAAGGAAGGCAACAATTCGATCACGCTTTCCGTCAACGGCGCGCCGCATACCGGCGGCTATTCCGATCGGGTTGCCGGCAACGATCTTGTCGACAGCCCGCTCACCATCGCCAACACCGGCACCACGGCGCTACAGGCCGTCGTCACCGCGGTGGCGGCACCCGTCGAGCCGCTGCCGGCCGGCGGCGACGGCTTCACCATCGATCGTACCTACTACAGGCTCGACGGCACCGAGGCGAACATCACCGAGGCCAGGCAGAACGAACGCTATGTGGTCGTGCTCAAGGTCTATGAGCAGAACAAATGGCCCTCGCGCCTGCTGATCACCGATCTGTTGCCGGCCGGCTTCGAGATCGACAATCCGAGCCTGGTGTCCAGCGCTCAGTTGTCGAACTTCTCCTGGCTGGCGCAGACCGACGCCGCGCATCTGGAGTTCCGTGACGACCGCTTCGTCGCCGCCTTCAATCCCAACGAAGGCGACGGCGACCGCAACATCACGCTGGCCTATGTCGTGCGCGCCGTGACGCCCGGCACCTATGCCCATCCGGCGGCGACGGTGGAGGACATGTACCGGCCGCAATATTCGGCCCGCACCGCCTCCGGCATGATGGAGGTCAAGGCGGAGTAAGTATTCCGACGCTGGCGATCACAAACATGGCGATAGCGCTGCCCCTCATCCGCCTGCCGGCACCTTCTTCCCGTGAAAGACGGGGAGAAGGGACAAGCTCCAGCGCTGACGCCCCCCTCTCCCCGTCTTTCACGGGAAGAGGGTCAGGGTGAGGGGCAGCACCATGCTCTCCAAAAGATTTTTGCGGCGCGCTGCCATAACGGCAGCTTCCTCCGCCGCCTGTCTTGCCCTTTCCGTCGCCGCTCTCTGGCAGCTCGACCGCGCCTTCCCGTCGCCACTGCCGGCGGCGCTGACGGTCTCCGCCGAAGTGCAGGACCGCGACGGCGAACTCTTGCGCGCCTTCGCCACACCGGACGGCTACTGGCGGCTTGGGACCCGGCTCGACCAGGTCGACAAGCAGTTCGTCGACATGCTGGTCGCCTATGAAGACAAGCGCTTCTGGGACCACCGCGGCGTAGACATGCTGGCGCTTTGTCGCGCCGCTGGGCAGTTCGCCACCAGCGGCCACATCGTTTCCGGCGGCTCGACGCTCTCGATGCAGCTTGCCCGTCTGATCGAGCCGCGCGACAGCCGCAGCCTCGCCTCCAAGGCGAGGCAAATCCTGCGCGCCATCCAGATCGAGCGGCGTTTGTCCAAGCGCGAAATCCTCGAGCGCTACCTGACACTGGCGCCCTATGGCGGCAACCTGGAAGGCGTGCGCGCCGCCTCGCTCGCCTATTTCGGCAAGGAGCCGAAGCGGCTGACCGTATCGGAAGCAGCCCTTCTGGTCGCGCTGCCGCAGTTGCCGGAAAAGCGCCGGCCCGACCGCAACCTCGACATCGCGCATGCCGCGCGCGACCGCGTGCTCACCCGCATGGTCTCGGCCGGTCTGCTCAACGAACGGGAGGCAGCGCGCGCCGCGCTCGACCACGTCTCCGGCCTGCGCCGCAAGCTGCCGGCATTGGCCGCGCATGCTTCCTACGCCATGCTGCCCAAGGCTGAACCCGGCAAGCCGCTGCAACTCACCATCCGCCGCAGTGTTCAGCAAGGGCTGGAGCAGGTGGCGAAAGAGGCCGCCAGGAAGCTCGGCCCACGACTTTCCGTCGCCATGGTGCTGGCCGATGCGCGCACCGGCGACATACTCGGCGAGGTCGGCTCGGCCGATTTCTTCGACGCCAGCCGCTCCGGCTGGATCGACATGACCAAGATCGTCCGCTCGCCTGGCTCGACGCTGAAGCCATTCATCTATGGGCTTGCCTTCGAGCAAGGCCTGGTGGCGCAGGAGACGATCATCGAGGACAGCCCCGCCGACTTTGGCGGCTACCGGCCGAAGAATTTCGACATGGGCTACCAGGGCGACGTCAGCATCAGGCAGGCGCTGCAGCTGTCGCTCAACGTGCCGGCGATCCGGGTGCTGGACGCGGTTGGTCCCGCACGGCTCACGGCGCGCTTCCGCCAGGCCGGCGTCAACCTGGTCCTGCCGCTCAACGAGGCGCCCGGGCTGGCGATCGGCCTCGGCGGCGCCGGGGTGACTTTGCGCGACCTAGTGCAGCTGTATACCGGCCTCGCCAATGGCGGCAAGATGCACGCGCTGCATGACGGCACCGAGCCCGCCGATGCCGAGCGCATCACCGCCACTATCCTCGACGACCAGGCCGCCTGGCAGATCGACGACATCCTGTCCGGCGTGAAGCCGCCCGAAGGTGCGGCCCAGCGCGGCATCGCCTACAAGACCGGCACATCTTACGGCTATCGCGATGCCTGGTCGGTTGGCTTCGACGGCCGCTATGTGCTTGGCGTCTGGGTCGGCCGTGCCGACGCCGGCCCGGTACCTGGCCTCTCCGGCTATGTTTCGGCCGCGCCCATTCTCTTCGAAGGCTTTGTCCGCTCGGGTTTGGCCAGCGTGCCGCTGCCCGGCCGGCCGCCGGGTCTCTTCAATCCCAAACGCGAAGAATTGCCGGTGACGCTCGCCCGCTTCGGCGCCGGCTCCGACGGGCTGGTGCAGGCAACGCCGACTGAACCGGCGCCCACCATCGTCTTCCCGCCGGACGGGGCTCGCGTCGACCTCGGCACCAATTCGGCGGACGCTTCGCCGCTTGTGCTGAAGCTGCAGGGCGGCCGCGCGCCCTTCCGCTGGCTTGCCAACGGCAAGCCGCTCGCGGGCATCGACCGCCGCCGCACCGCGACCTGGCAGCCCGACGGCACCGGCTATTCGACGCTCACCGTTATCGACGCCGCCGGGCGCGCGGCCAGCGTGAAGGTTTTCGTTGAATAGAAGCGGGCAAGCGATTCGGCGCGTTGCGCCTTTCAAGGATCGAAAGGCACTTCTCTCGAGGCTTATTGCGAAGCACACCCGTCCTTCAGCGGGAGCAGCTATAATCCTCCCGGCACTGGCTCTCCTGGCTGCCTTCTCCGCCCACGCCGACCCCCTGCCCGCCGGATTCGTCCGGCTCGCCGATGTCGATCCGACCATTCGCCAGGACATCCGCTATGCCGGGCTGGGAAACTTCCTGCAGCGCGAGGTCGACGGCTACGAAGCGCCGGTCTGCATCCTGACCGCGCCGGCGGCGAAGGCGCTGTCCGGCGTCCAGAAAGCAATGACGGCCGAGGGCCTCACGCTGATCGTCTTCGACTGTTACCGCCCGGCACGCGCCGTCGCCGACATGGTCAGATGGACAAGGCAAGGCGGCCCGCCCGATCCGCAATGGTATCCGAAGGTCGAGCGCGGCGACCTCATCGCCGAGGGCTATGTCGGCGAACTGTCCAGCCGCTCGCGGGGCTCGACCGTTGACCTCGCCGTCGCTGAGCTTGACAAGACAAGCCCGGCTCATTCCGCTTGCGGCGCGACTGACGCCCGCACGCTCGACTTCGGCACCGGATTCGACTGTTTCGATTCGGCGAGCGAGACGGCCCACCGCCCGCTGCCCCTCCAAGCGACGGCAAACCGCACGATGCTGCTTTCGGCCATGCGCGCCGCCGGCTTCCGCAACTATGCGCGCGAATGGTGGCATTTCACCCTCGCCGACGAGCCGTTCCCAAAGCAGCGCTTCGATTTTCCGGTGACCGCCGACTAGGGCACAGGACTTGCCCGGATCGCGGCCGGTTCTAATTAGGCCCGCTGACGAGGAACCACGCTGCTGGCAAGTGAGGAAGATATTTCCTCGACTGGCCGCCCCTCGGCGAAAAATTGCTGCAAGAAGATGAAAAAGGCAACATTGAGTGCATCTAATTTCTATAAATTCGCTAGAGTTCGGGCCGTTCAACGGAGGCGGAAATGACCAACCCTCATTTCGGGAAACTGCTCGGCGCGCTGGTCGCCACATCTGTCCAGTTCGGCTCGCTCGGTTTCGCATTTGCCGATACGACCATTCTGAATGTGTCCTACGACCCGACACGTGAGCTCTACAAAGCCTATGACGAGGCCTTCGCCGCGCACTGGAAGGCGGAGACCGGGGAAACCGTTACCATCCAACAGTCGCATGGCGGATCCGGCGCCCAAGCGCGAGCCGTCATCGACGGTCTCGACGCCGATGTCGTGACGCTGGCGCTCGAAGGCGACATCAACGCCATTGCCGCGAAGACGAAAAAGATCAATCCGGACTGGCGCACGAAGTTCGAGAACAACTCGGCCCCCTACACCTCGACCATCATCTTCCTGGTGCGCAAGGGCAATCCCAAGGACATCCATGACTGGAACGATCTGGTGAAGGACGGCGTCCAGGTAATCACGCCGAACCCGAAGACCTCGGGCGGCGCGCGCTGGAACTACCTCGCCGCCTGGGCCTATGCCAATGCCAATGACGGCAATGACGAAGCCAAGACCAAGGAGTTCGTCGGCAAGCTCTATGCGAATGTCCCCGTCCTCGATACCGGTGCCCGCGGCTCGACGGTGACCTTTGCGCAGAAGGGGCTGGGCGACGTGCTGATCGCCTGGGAGAACGAAGCCTATCTCGCGCTCGATGAATTCGGCGCCGACAATTTCGACATCGTCTACCCGCCGACCTCGATCCTGGCCGAGCCGCCGGTCGCCGTCGTCGACGGCAATGTCGACGCCAAGGGCACCCGCAAGGTCGCCGAGGCTTATCTGAGCTGGCTCTATTCGAAGGAAGCCCAGACCATCATCGCCAAGAACCACTATCGTCCGGCCAAGCCCGACCTGGTGCCTGCCGAGGATCTCGCCAAGCTACCGGCAATCAAGCTCGTCACCATCGACGATCCGCAATTCGGCGGTTGGAAGAAGGCGCAGCCTTATCATTTCGGCGACGGTGGTATATTCGACCAGATTTACAAGCCCGCCCAATGAAGCATGGCGGCCATGGGCCGGATGAAACCTGATTGGGTCTATTGTACGAGTGCCCGAGCCGAGGCGAAGGGCACTCTGGTCTGAGTAAGAAGGGACGATCCAGAACAGCATGAACACAGCACCCGCCAAGGCGGGGTGGCGGTTCAGACAGCCGAGTGTCATTCCGGGCTTCGGATTGACGCTCGGCTTCTCGCTTGCCTACCTCACGCTCATCATCCTCATTCCGCTTTCGGGGCTGGTCTGGCGTTCGGCCGCGCTCGGCTGGACCGACTTCTGGGCGATCGCCGTCGACCGGCGCACTCTCAATGCGCTGAAGATCAGCTTCGGCACCGCCTTCCTGGCCGCCGCGGTCAACGTCGTCTTCGGCACCATCGTCGCCTGGGTGCTGGTCCGCTACCGCTTCCCCGGCCGACGCATCGCCGATGCGATGGTCGACCTGCCCTTCGCCTTGCCCACCGCAGTCGCCGGTATCGCGCTCACCACACTCTATGCGCCGAATGGCTGGATCGGCCAGCTTCTGATGCCGCTCGGCATAAAGGTCGCCTACACCCCGCTCGGCATCGTCATCGCCTTGGTGTTCATCGGCCTACCCTTCGTGGTGCGCACCGTCCAGCCAATCATGGAGGAGCTCGACAGGGAGGTCGAGGAAGCTGCCGCCACGCTTGGCGCCAACCGCTTCCAGACCATCACTCGTGTGCTCTTCCCGGGACTGGCGCCGGCCATCGTCACCGGCTTCTCGCTCGCCTTCGCGCGCGGTGTCGGCGAATACGGCTCGGTCATCTTCATCGCCGGCAACCTGCCCTTCAAGTCGGAGATCGCGCCGCTCCTCATCGTCATCCGGCTCGAGGAATACAATTACGAGGCGGCGACCGCGATCGCCGCGATCATGCTGGCGCTGTCCTTCGTGATGCTTTTGGTCGTCAACCTCGTCCAGACATGGAGCCGCAAGCGCTATGGCTGATCCCGAGATCAAATCCTACGAACCGCATCACGAAAGCCAGTCGGCCGCGGTGACCGAAAGCAGGCCGGTGCGCTGGGTGGCGATGGGAATAGCCTTCGCCTTCCTCGCCGTCTTCCTGCTTCTGCCGCTGATCGTTGTCTTCCACGAGGCGCTTAGCAAAGGCATCGGCGCCTACACGGAGGCGCTTGCCAGCCCCGACACGCGCTCGGCGATCCGCCTGACGCTGCTGGTGGCGGCGATCTCGGTGCCGCTCAACCTCATTTTCGGCATCTCGGCTGCCTGGGCGATCGCCAAGTTCGAGTTCAAGGGCAAGGCCTTTCTGACCACCCTCATCGACCTGCCGTTCTCGGTGTCGCCCGTCATTTCCGGCCTGGTTTATGTGCTCCTCTTCGGGGCGCAAGGCCTGCTCGGCGCGTGGCTGAAGGCGCATGGCATCGTCATCCTGTTCGCCGTGCCGGGCATTGTGCTCGCAACCATCTTCGTCACTTTCCCCTTTGTCGCCCGCGAGCTGATCCCGCTGATGCAGGAACAGGGCAATGGCGACGAGGAGGCGGCCCTGTCACTCGGCGCCAATGGCTGGCAGGCCTTCTGGTATGTGACGCTGCCCAACGTCAAATGGGGCCTGCTCTACGGCGTGCTACTCTGCAACGCGCGCGCCATGGGCGAGTTCGGCGCCGTGTCGGTGGTCTCAGGTCACATTCGCGGCCTCACCAACACCATGCCGCTGCATGTGGAAATTCTCTACAATGAGTATAACGCCGTCGGGGCCTTCGCGGTCGCCTCGCTGCTTGCCGGCCTGGCTTTGGTGACGCTGGTCTTGAAAACACTTCTGGAGATGCGCTACGGCGCCGAGATTGCCGCGACACGCGGACATTAGATGCATGCCGCCCGAAACCGCGTAGCATGCATCAACTGATTGAGGGATCTGTATGGAAGTTCGCGTTGTCAACGTGCGCAAGGAGTTCGAGCGGTTTCCGGCGCTCCACGACGTTTCGCTCGACATCAGGTCGGGCGAGCTTATCGCGCTGCTCGGGCCATCCGGTTCCGGCAAGACGACGCTGCTCCGCCTGATCGCCGGCCTGGAGCGGCCCACCAAGGGCGCCATCTTCTTCGGCGAAGAGGATGCTTCGCAGAAGTCGATCCAGGAGCGCAATGTCGGCTTCGTGTTCCAGCATTACGCTCTGTTCCGACACATGACGGTTGCCGACAATATCGGCTTCGGCCTCAAGGTCCGGCACGGCGCCGCGCGTCCCTCGGCGCAGGAGATCCGCCGCCGCGCTTCGGAACTCCTCGACCTCGTCCAGCTGTCGGGGCTGGAAAAGCGCTATCCGGCGCAGCTTTCCGGCGGCCAGCGCCAGCGCGTCGCGCTCGCCCGCGCCATGGCCATCGAGCCCAAGGTGCTTTTGCTCGACGAGCCATTCGGCGCCCTTGACGCGCAGGTGCGCCGCGAGTTGCGCCGCTGGCTGCGCGAAATCCACGACGCCACCGGCCACACCACGGTCTTCGTTACCCACGACCAGGAGGAGGCGCTCGAACTCGCCGACCGCGTTGTCGTCATGAGCCAAGGTCGCATCGAGCAGGTCGGCTCGGCCGACGAGATCTACGACACGCCGAACTCGCCTTTCGTCTACAGCTTCATCGGCGAATCGAGCTCGCTGCCGGTCAAGGTTGACAATGGCGAGATCTGGCTGGCCGACCGGCCGGTCGGTCTGCAGGCGCCGCATGCGCAGTCGGGAGAGGCCCTGCTCTACTTTCGTCCGCACGATGTCGAGCTGCTCGACGGCTGCAGCGGCTGCATTGCCGGGACGGTCGCCGCCAGCCGCCGCGTCGCCGGCACAAGGCGGGTCGAGCTCGAGATCGGCGGCGAGCGTCAGCGCGTCGAGATCGAGCTGCCGGTCGACCATCCGGCGGCACAGAAGAGCCGGGTGGCTTTCAGGCCGAGGCGCTGGAAGCTTTTCCCGGCCTCCTGACCTATTTGCCGCCTGCCACGTCCAGGCGCCCGGTAGAGGAGCCGCGATGAATCAGGTTGGAAGAAAATCCTACCAAGCGGCTGTTCGGGCGGGAGATTTTCCCGCTGCTCGTGCGTCCCCCGGACCGCGTGCCTCGCGCAGCCAGGCTTTCCTTTTTATGGTCACACCATAGTTCTGATTGTCTGGAGGAGGACCGTTTTCATGAAGCGCTTATTGCTGGGTATTGCCACGCTTGCCGGCTTCGTCGTCCTCGCGTCCTCCCAAGCCTGGTCGGCCGACAAGCTGCTCAATGCCTCCTACGACGTCGGCCGCGAATTGTTTGCCGACATCAACAAGGCTTTCATCGCTGAGCATCCCGGCGTGACCGTCGATCAGTCCCACGCCGGAACCTCGGCGCAGGCTCGTGCCATCGCGGAAGGTTTGGCAGCCGACGTCGTCACCTTCAACCAGGTCACCGACGTCGATTTCCTGGTCAAGAGGGGTCTGATCTCCGCGGACTGGCAGAAGGATTTCCCAGACAACGCATCGCCTTTCTATTCGCTGCCGTCCTTCCTTGTTCGTGCCGGCAATCCCAAGCACATCAAGGACTGGAACGATCTGGTGCGTGACGACGTGCAGGTGATCTTCCCCAACCCGAAGACATCAGGCAATGCCCGCTATACCTATCTCGCTGCCACCGCTTACGCGAAGGAAGCCTTCAAGGGCGACGACGCCAAGGTGAAGGAGTTCATCGCCAAGCTGTTTGCCAACGTGCCGATCTTCGACACCGGCGGCCGCGCCGCCACCACCACCTTCGTGCAGCGCGAGATCGGCGACGTGCTGATCACCTTCGAATCCGAAACGCGCGGCATCCGCAGGGAATATGGCGACGACAAGTTCGAGCAAGTCACGCCTTCAGTCAGCCTGCTGGCCGAATTCCCGGTGGCGATCGTCGATAAGATCGCCGACGAGCACGGTAGCCGCGATCTCGCCAAGACCTATCTCGAATTCCTCTATTCGCCCGAGGGCCAGGACATTGCCGCCCGCAACGGCCTGCGGGCCCGCGACGCAGCAGTGGCCGCCAAATACAAAGCCGAGTTTCCCGACGTGCGCCTGTTGACGGTAGACGAGATCTTCGGCGGCTGGGATAGGGTGCAGAAAGAGCATTTCGCGGCAGGCGGCTTGCTCGATCAGGCCTATGGCAGCCGGTAGCGCTTACAATCAAAAGAAGTGGAAAGCCGTCATCGCCGTCGGCATCGCCGGCTTTTTTCAATCTGGAGCCGGCATCACCTTGCCGGCGAAATCAACGCGGCCAATGTGAAAAACATTACGAAGAATCAACGCGTTTGTGCCTAACCTGTGTCGACGAATTGTTGTGCCAAGCCGCGTAGCGCGGCCAAACTGTCATGATTTGCACACAAACAACCGCCAGATGCAGGCGATTGGGGTTTGATAAACTGAATCGGGCATGCTGACCAAAAAAGGCAAATACGGCCTCAAGGCCCTCGTGCATCTTTCCGGCCTGCCGGCTGGCCAGCTTGCATTCGTCAACGACATAGCGGTCGCAAACAACATCCCGAAGAAGTTCCTGGACGCCATTCTGGGCGAATTGCGCAATGCCGGCTTCGTCCAGAGCCGCAAGGGCAAGGAAGGCGGCTATCGCCTCGCCAGGCCCGCTTCCGAGATCAAGATCGGCCATGTCGTGCGCGTGCTCGACGGGCCGCTGGCGCCGATCCCTTGCGCCAGCCGCACGCAATATCAGCGCTGCGAGGACTGCGACGAGCCGACGTGCCAGGTCCGCCACATGATGCTGGAAGTGCGCCAGGCGATCGCCGACGTGCTCGACAACCGCAGCCTCGCCGCCATGCGCGACGCCGACAACGACGATTTCCCGGTCGAACTCACGTCGCAGATCTGACCGCTCAGCCGCGCCGTCTCGCCGTTGGTTGTCTGTCCGCGACAGACGCTGTAAATCGGCTGACGGATGGATCAAGGTTTGGGGGTATCTAACGCATGAGGCTGCCTCGGCTTGGCAAGTCCCGCAGGGCCAACCGGCAACCGTCATCCGCCAGCATCTATCATACCGAGATCATCGCCGACGTTGCAGTGCCGGAGCGCGGCGAGACCGTCCGCTTCTTCAGCCGCAAGCTCCTCCGCCCCGGCAAGTTGCGCAGCGTCTCCAACAAGGATCTGCGCGAAAGCCTGCTATCCATGTTCTATCTCGGGGTGGCGGCGGTGCTGCCGGTGGCCTGGTGGGCGCCGATCTGCGATTGGGTTTCGACGCTTCGACGCAAGCGTCATTTTCGCAAGGATTTCGCGCGGTATGATGTGGCGATCAAAGCGGTGCTTGGCGATGATGCCGACACGCGAAGCCTTTTCAGGGGACATCTCGCCGCCGCGCATCGCCGCCGTCTGATGCTTGCCGCTCATCTGGCGCCTGGCAGGCGCTGGTCGCCGGCGATCCGGCTGGAAGGCATCGACGGCTTGCGCGAGGCCTTGCAGCGCGGCCGCGGCGCCATCGTCTGGTGCGATCAGTTCGTCGCCCAGACCATCATGGGCAAGCGCGCCCTCTTCGAAGCCGGCATCGAAGCGCACCAGGTGAGCGTCAACTTCCACGGCTTTTCGGAAAGCAAATTCGGCCTGCATGTGATCAACAAGCCGCTGGTCGAGGTCGAAAACCGGTTTCTGAAGAGCCGCATCGTCTTTGAGCGCGCCGAAGCCTACCAGGTTACGGCGCGCATCCAGAAGGCGCTGAAGGAGAACGGAGTCGTGCTGATGACCAACACCATCCACGCGGGATCTACCTTCACCGAGAGCGCCATGGGCGAGCGTGGCTGGACCCACCTCGCCTCGGCGCCGGCGAATTTTGCGGCGCGCGCCGGCGCTGCGCTGTTTGGCATGTCGACCCTGGAGACAGTGCCCTTTCGCGAGTACCGCGCGATCGTCAGTCCCGAACTGAAGCCCAACGCTGTCCAGCCTGCATCCCGGCCGGCAAAGGACGTGGCGGCAAAGAACCTCGTTCTGCAAGCGGCCTATATCCTGCTCAAGCGCGACCGGCTGCTGGAAGCGGTCAAACTGCATCCCGAGCAGATGATGGCCTGGTCCAGCGCCAACCGGCTCACCGGACAGCAGGATCAAGCCGCGATCGGCGCCGACGCCGCATAATGCATTTCCCCCAGACGCGCAGCGGTTTTGGGTCAACGACATGCATCAGAACGAAGACTGAAAAGTGCGTCGCCTAAATCTGGTCAGCTCGAGGGGCTTGAGCTCAGTGCTTGCTTAAGGATGGCGACGACGCTCCGCGCGCCATCCGCCGTCACCGCCGGTTCGTCCGGCTCCGGTTCTTCCAGGGTCGCGAACTGGCTGTCGACCAGACTCGCCGGCATGAAATGGCCTTTGCGCCCCGACACCCGTCGCCGGGCAGTCTCGCGATCGATCTTCAGATAGAGGAAGACGATGCCCGGGCAAAAGCTGAGCAGCCGGTTCCGGTAGCTGCGCTTCAGCGCCGAACAGGCCGCCACCGGCTTGTGTCCCTCGCCGACCGAGGCTGCGATGCGCTCGCCGATGGCATCGAGCCAACCCTCGCGCAACGCATCCGTCAGCGGCTCGCCGCGCGCCATGCGCGCCACGTTTTTCGGCGGATGCAACCGGTCGCCCTCGATGAAGACGGCGCCCAGCGCCTCGGCCAGCGCTTCGCCCATCACCGTCTTGCCGCAGCCGGCGACCCCCATCACGACTATGGCCGGCGCTGACCGGATGTCGTTCAATGGAAACCTCCGACGGCTGTGACCTTACGATCCTTCATCCACAGTCAGCGGCTTGCCGGCGCACGGCCATAGAGCAAAAGCATGGCCACGATCACGACGCCGTAAATGATCTGCCGCCCCGCCTCCGGCATCTGCATGACCGACAGGATCGATTGCAGCAGCGTGATCAGGATCACGCCGGCGACGGTGCCAAGATATGAGCCGCGGCCGCCGAGGATCGAAGTGCCGCCCAGCACCACGGCGGCGATCGACGGCAACAGATAGGCGTCGCCCATCGACTGCGCCGCCTTCGATGCGTAGCCCGCGAGCAGGACGCCCCCGAAGGCCGAGAGCCCGCCGGAGACGGCAAAGGCAATCAGCACCACGCGGCGCGTGTCGATTCCGGAAAGATAGGCGGCGCGCTCACGGTTACCGATGCCGTAAACGACGCGGCCGAAGGAGGTGCGGGTCAGCACGAAAACCATTGCCGCCCCTATCAGCGCCCAGATGATCACCGCGTTCGGCACCCCCGGAATGGTGAAGCCGGTCGCAAGGTAGCGCATCGCCGCTGTCGCCGAATCCTGCGGCGAGAACCCGCCCGTATAGACCACCATCAGCCCTTGCGCGACGGCGTTGGTGGCTAGAGTGATGATCATCGAGGGAATGCGCAAATAAGCCACGCCGACGCCGTTGACGATGCCGATCGCGACCCCGCACAGGACGCCGAACGGGATGGCGAGCGCGACGCCGACCGGACCGTAGGCTGCAGCGGCACAGGCCATCATCGCGCCGGTCGCCACCGACCACGGCACGGAAAGGTCGATCTGGCCGAGCAGGATTACCAGCATCATGCCGGTGGCGATCACGCCGAGGAATGACGCGACCTTCAGCTGCTGCAGGAGATATTCCGGCGAGAGAAAACTGCGCGAATAGAGGCTACCTAGCAGAAGCAGGATAACGATGCAGGCAAAGGCGGTCGCCACCGCCGGATCGGCGCGGCGGATGAATTTCGGCATGCGGCTGGCGATGCCGCCAAGCGTCGTTTCGCTCACAGGAACCACTCCAGCCGGTTGCGCACCCGAAACAGCGCGAAGGCGCCGAGGCTGACCGCGATCAACAGGATGATGCCCTGGAACAGCGGCTGCCAGAGCGGGTCGAAATCGAAGACGAACAGCAGGTCGCCGATGGTGCGGAAGGCGAGCGCTCCGAAGATCGCGCCAATAGCGCTGCCTTTGCCCCCGAACAGCGAGACGCCGCCGAGCACAACTGCCGCGATCGAGAACAACGTGTAGGCATTGCCGCTCGCATAGGCAGCCTCGCCCGTATAGGTAAAGAAGGTGAGGAACAGGCCGCCAATCGCGGCAAGCAGTCCGGCCAGCGTGTAGGCAAGGAACTTGCCCCTGCGGATCGGCACACCCGACATATAGGCTGCCGTTTCGGACGAGCCCGCAGCGTAAGCGGCGCGGCCGAGCTCGGAGCGGCGGAACGGCACCCACACGACAAGCACGACGACGAACAGCGCCATCAGGCTTGCCGGCACGACGCCGAAGAAGCGCCCTGTCAGGAAATCGGCGACGTCCTCGTTGACCGATCCGCCGGGAACCGGTCGCAAAAGCAGCGCGAGACCGAAATAGACGGCGCCCGTGGCTATCGTGGCGACGATCGGCTGCAGGCGCCCGTAGATCACGATGGCGCCGTTGATCGCCCCGCAGACGAGCCCGGTGCCAAGCACAGCCACCAATCCGAACGCCGTCTCGAGGCCCGTGCCGATGACGAGCCAGGAAGCCATGCAATTGGTCAGCGTGAAGATCATGCCGACCGAGAGATCGATGCCGGCGGTGATCACAACCAGCGTTTGCGCCATC
Source organism: Mesorhizobium sp. M1A.T.Ca.IN.004.03.1.1 (assembly GCF_003997555.1). Taxonomy (NCBI): domain Bacteria; kingdom Pseudomonadati; phylum Pseudomonadota; class Alphaproteobacteria; order Hyphomicrobiales; family Phyllobacteriaceae; genus Mesorhizobium; species Mesorhizobium sp. M1A.T.Ca.IN.004.03.1.1. The sequence goes on from NZ_RZTV01000001.1 coordinate 487,510, forward strand.
GCCACGAAGGCAAGCAGAACGCCCTTGTTCGCCGCTGTCTGCACGACATTGGCCGTGAAGCCGGCTGGATGATTGCCGCTGTAGATCGCGAACATGACGATGAAGATGGCGAACGCCAGCAGCGTCCCGCGCTGCTCGGCCAGCCAATAGCGCCAATCCTTCACGCGCCCTCTCCTTGCTCTGCCCGCTCGCTGCCGCCGTGGATATTCAGCGCGCTGGCGATCAGCGCGTGCTCGGTGATATCGGCGCCAACCAGCTCGCGCTTGATGGCGCCGTCATAAAGCACGAGCACGCGGTCGCAGCAGCCGATCAGCTCGTCATAGTCGGTCGAATAAAACAATATCGCGGCGCCGGCGTCGGCGAGCTTACGCATCAGCTGATAGAGCTCCTGCTTGGTGCCGACATCGATGCCGCGCGTCGGATCGTTGAGCAGAATGATGCGCGGCTGCCGCATCAGCCATTTGGCGATCACCACCTTCTGCTGGTTGCCGCCGGACAGCGCCCCGACAGGGATATCGAGCCCCGCCGTCTTGATGGCCAGCAATTCAACCATGTCATCGATCAGCCGCTGCTCGGCGGCACGGTCGATGACGCTGGCCTTGGACAGCCTGTCTAGTGCTGCGAAGGAAAGGTTCTCGCGCACCGTCATCGGCAGCATCAGCCCTTCCGTCTTGCGGTCTTCCGGGATCAGCGCCATGCCGATACGGTCATCGCTGGCGGCTGCCGGGCTGGCAATCGAAACCGGCTTGCCGTCGACCAGGATCTGCCCGGAAAGACCTCGCAGAACGCCGAAGAACGCCAGCAGCAGCTCACGCTGACCCTGGCCGTCGAGCCCGCCCAATCCTACGACCTCGCCGGCCGCAACCGAGAGCGAGATATTGTCCAGCCTATCGCTCCAGGACAGGTTGCGCGCCTCCAGCACAGGAGCTGCAACCGTCTGGGGCCCGGCCGGCTTCGGCGGAAAGATGTGGCTGTATTCCCGGCCGATCATCAGTTCCACGACTTCGTTGTCGCTCTTCGACCCGGCCGGATAGCTGGCGACATTGCGGCCGTTGCGAAACACCGTGCACTGGTCGGCAAGCTCGGAGATCTCGTTCATTCGGTGGGAGATATAGAGCAGCGCCAGCCCTTCCTGGCGCAACCGCTTCAGCACCTCGAAGACCTTCGCGACATCGGCGGCGGTCAGCGCCGACGTCGCTTCGTCGAGGATCAGGATGCGCGGCTTCCTGGCCAACGCCTTGGCGATCTCGACCATCTGTCGTCGCGAGAGCGGCAGGTCCTTGATCAGCGCCAGGGGGTGAATATCGGCGGCACCGGCGCGGGCAAGCGCCTGTTCCGCGAGGCGCCGTTGCGCCTTGCGATCGATCATGCCGAAGCGTTTCGGCGGGTCCGATATGACGATGTTGTCGGCGACGCTCAGCTCCGGAATGAGCGACAGCTCCTGGAAGATGCAGACGATGCCGGCCTGGTTTGCCGCGGCGGGCGAAGCAAATGTCACCTCGCGGCCGTCCAGGGTCATGGTACCTTCATCCGGCGCGACGACACCGGCCATGACCTTGATCAAAGTTGATTTGCCGGCGCCGTTCTCACCGAGAATGGCGTGGATGCTGCCGGCCGTGACGGTGAGATCGGCCTTTTCCAGGGCGCGCACGCCGCCATAGCGCTTGGATATGCCTTCCATGCGGAAGAGCGGAGCCGCGCCGTTCATCAGCCCTCCCCAGGCCAGTTCGTGATTGGCATCAAGCGGCCGGCGCCGCGGCTTCCGCGACGCCGGTCCGTCAGACTATTTGTTTTCCTTGGTCTGGCCCATGATTTCCTGCGCGGTGAAATTGATGCCGCAGGTCGGGAAGGAATTGCCGACGAAGAAATTGTCGGACTGATCGGGGAAGTAGTCCTGCCCTGCCTTGAAGTTCGGATCCTCGACGATGGCCAAAGGCAGCTTGACCGACTGCGGCACGACATTGCCTTCGAGCGCGGCAATCGCCGTCTTGATGGCAACGGCAACCTGCGCCGGGCCGGTACCGGCCGACGAACATTTCAGCCCGTCCGCCGCATGCGCCGCGCAGAATTTGCGGAAGCCGTTTTCCGTCTCGCCGCCGAACGGCACGAACGGATGCTTGGCGTCGATCATCGCCTGCACGATGCCGGTATCGCCGCCTTGCCCTGTGATGCCGTCGAACGGTCCGCTGGTGGCGATCGCGTCGGCCGTGGCTTTCTGCGCCACGCCGTCGTCCCACTTGCCGACGACTTCGGTGACATCCCATTTCTTGCCCGACGCGTTGAGAACCTCGTGAATGCCATTGTGCCGGTCGGTATCGACGGAGGTACCCGCGACGCCGCGCACCTCAAGCACTTTGCCGCCGTTCGGAACGTGCGAGACCAGCCATTTGCCCCACAATTCGCCGAGCCCCTTCTGGTCGACATTGACGTTGATGGCGTCCTTGGTGTCGAGGATGTTGTCGAAGGCAACCAGGATGACACCGGCTTCCTTGGCGCGCTTGATCACAGGCCCGAACGCGGTCGGGTTCTGGGCGTTGACGACGATCGCGTCGAAGCCGGAATCGATGAAGTTATTGATCGCCGAGATCTGCGCCGGCACATCCTCGCCGGTCGATACCACCTTGAATTCCTTCAGCTTCTTGGCGACGTCCGGCTGCGCGGCATAGGCTTTGGCCGTCTGGATCATCTGGATGCGCCAGGTATTGGCGATGTAGCCGTTCGCGAGCGCGATACGATAGGGCCCTTCCTTCTTCGGATATTTGAAGAATTGTGTGTCGGCCGCCCAGGGCGCGAAGCAGTCGGGCTCGGCCGAGGGCCCTTTGACGATTTCCGGATCGGCGATCGCCGACGAGCTCAGCATGACAAATGCAGTGGCGGCAACCACACCGCCAACAAGTGACTTGATCATCAGTATTCCTCCCAGTTGCAGTTCTGCTTGTTGATTAAGTCCTGGCGTTTTGGCCGGCACCTCCTGCCGCATCCAATCGCCTGCCGGCCGACCTTTGCCGCCCGCTGCCTCCTCTTGCCTCGCCTGAGGGCAATTCAGCAAACTATCATATTATACATAATAAACAAGTACGGACTGTTTTCTTATGTATAATAAACAGCGCCTCGCGTCTGCCATCTTATTGCTCGACGCAGAAGATGGTAGCGCTACCATGCAAGGTAGTAAACCGGCATTTGCACAGTCGTCTTTGCGTGTTTCAACGTGCGGTGCTCTCGCGGCGAATGAGCTCGAAACCGAGATCGACAACCCTCTGCTGGGGCCTCCGGCCCGCAATCGCCGCCAGCGCCATCGCCACTGCCTGCCGTCCGATTTCATAACGATGCGTGCGAACGCTGGTGACCGACGGGAACGCCGCCTGCATCATGTCGAGGTCGTTGAAGCCGACGATGCCGATGGCCTTCGGTACCGCGATGGCGGCGCGGCGACATTCGAACAAGACCCCCAGCGCGATATCGTCATTGTTGCAGAAGACGCCGTCGAGCGACGGCATCTTGGCCAGGGCATCGCGCAAAAGCTCGCGGCCGAGCGTCACGCTGGACAGTAGCGGCGTGGTGGTGACCAGGCGGGGATCGAACAGGCCGGCCGACTCCATGGCCGCGCGATAGCCGGCAAGGCGCCGCTGCGAGCGCGGGTCCATGCGCGCGCCGATGAAACCGATGCGCCGATAACCTGCCTCGATCAGGTGCTCGGTGGCAGCGCGGCCACCGTCGAAATGCGAGAAGCCGACCAGCATATCGACCGGATCGTGTCCGGTTTCCATCACTTGCACCACCGGGCAGCCGGCCGTCTCCAGCAGCTTTCGCGACTGCGGCGTCTGGTCGATGCCGGCGACGATAAGCGCCGCCGGGCGCTGCGAGGCGAACAGCTGCAGCAGCCGCTCCTCTTCCAGGCCCGAATAGTGGGTATTGCCCATCTGGATGCGGAAAGGGCTGTCCGAAAGACTGTCATAGATGCCGCGCACCACTTCGGCAAAGACATTATTGGTGAGCGACGGCACCAGCACGCCGAAGACCTCCGCGCGCGCCGAAGCCAATGCGCGCGCATTGGGGTCCGGGATGTAACCGAGCTCGTCGACGGCGACCTGTATCTGCCGGCGCAGATCTTCCGAGACCCGCCCAGGCTCGCGCAGCGCACGCGACACGGTGATCGCGCCGACGCCCGCCTTGCGCGCCACATCGGCGATGGTCGGGCGGCCGCCGCCGCGCCGCGAGCGCGGCCTTGTCACCGCCTTGTCCTTTTTGCACGAAAGGAGCGCAGCGGCGAGTTGACGATCAACAGTTTAGCCACAGCAACCATGTTTCGCAGCCCGTCCCATTCCGGTTGGGTCGCGCAGGCCATGGCCGTTGTCAAGCCGACGAATTTTGGTTCAGCCGACCCCCGGCAGAGGCGATAAACCCCGGGATCAATGCCTCGGTGGTCAGACTGCCCTCGCTTGATCGGCGGTAAGCGCCTGCTCCCGCGTGCCGGAGACGATGATCTCAAGGACCTCGTGCTCGTCGGTGTTCCTGACATGACGGTCGCCGACATTCTCGCCGCGCTTGAGCACCATGACACGGTCGCCTACGGCGAAAATGTCGACCAGCCGATGCGAGATGATGATCTGGGCAACACCCTGCCTTTTCAGTTCCAGCATGGTCTCGAGGAGCCGCGCGGTCGCCATCACCGAGAGATTGGCGGTCGGTTCGTCGAGGATCACGACGCGTGGCTCGAACGAAATCGCGCGGGCGATCGCCACGGATTGCTGGCGACCGCCCGACAGGCTCTCGACCTTCTGGAAAACGGAGTTCACGTCCACCTTGAGCCGCTTCAGCACGCTATCGGCTTCCGCGTACATCTTGCGGCGATTGACGAAAGGGCCTTTGCGCGGCCAGCGGCCGAGAAAGATGTTCTGGCCGACATCCATGTTTCCGCAAAGAGCGAAATCCTGGTAGATCATCTCGATGCCCGCATCGCGGCTCTCATGCGGACTCTTGAAGTGCACCGGTTGACCGGCGACGAGGATTTCGCCGGCGTCGCGCTGATAGGCGCCGGTCAGGATCTTCATGAGCGTCGACTTGCCGGCCGAGTTGTCGCCGACCAGTCCAAGGATCTCTCCGGGATAGAGCACCAGATCGACTTTCCGAAGCGCCTGAACGGCACCGAAGGCTTTTTCGATGCTTCGCATTTCCACGATCGGTTGAGGCAACGCAGCATCAGGCATGAATGGTTTCCCGGGTTCGTGCGCCTCGCGCGAGGCGGGCTCGCAGGCGACCGAAGATATTGGCCTGGCGCACCCAGATGTCGATCAGCACCGCGACAATGAGAATGACGCCGATGAAGACATTGATCCAATGCTGCGGCATGCTGAAGCCCTGGACATTGAGCTGCAGGAGCGCCCGAACGAGGGTGATCACGGCTGCACCGGCCAGAGAACCCAGCATGGTGCCGTAGCCGCCGAAGATCGACCCGCCGCCGATGATCACCGACGCGATGGCGTCGAGTTCGCGGAACTGGCCTGCAACGGGGTTGAAGCTTCGGAAATAGGCGACGTTGATGATCCCGGCCATCGTCGCGCAGAACGCCGCCAGCATGAGCGAGATGAAGCGCGCCCGGTTGGTGTTGATGCCGGCATAGGCGGCGGCGCGGATGTTGCCGCCGGTTGCATAGACCTTTTGCCCGAACGGCGTGTGGGCGAGCACGACGCCGGCAATCACGGCCACGAAGATCATCCAGATGGTCTGCAGGCTGACCACCTCGGCCAGTGTTCTGAGGATGCCATCCGGAAGCACGATGCTGAAGTGAAGGAGGATGTCATTCACCTTGCGGCCGAGCAAATTGTAGCCCTCCGGCCAGCCGGTAAGCTGCTGCCCGGCGACGAACCAGGCCGCGAGGCCGCGGGCGATGTAGAACATGCCAAGCGTTGCGATGAAGGCCGGCAGTTTCAAGCCAACGGCGACGACGGCGTTGACGAGGCCGGCAAGCATTCCCGCAAGCAGGCCCATCGCGATAGCGGTGACGGGGTCGGCACCCAGGACCTTCAGGAAATAGGCCGCCGCACTGCCGGCGAGCGCCAGGACGGCTCCGACGGAGAGGTCGATATCGCCGGCCGCGATGACATAGGTAAGCCCGACCGTGATCAGCGCCAGTTCCGTATAGTTGAGCAGGATCGCGAAAGTGTTGGACAGGTTCCACCAGTAATCCGGCCTGAGGAAAAGGCCCGTGAGCCACAGCACCACTGTCAGGATGACGGCGAGGGCATCGCGCCGGGCGAGGAACTTGCCGAACCCCGTTGCCGACAGTGCGATGTCGGTCGCCATCGCGCCCTTGGTCACCACGCCCTCGAGCGCGACGCCGCCGATCTCGAAGGCCGGCGGCGGCGGCCTGCCGCGCAGCCATGCCCAGAGGCGCGCCGCGACCTGCCGGCGGATGAGATAGGGTTCGATCAGCACGGCGATGACAAGCAGCAGTCCGAGGAAGACCGGAACCGCGCCCACTGGCAGGGAGTAGACGGCGTTGACCGTCACCTCCTCCTCGCCGATCTTGATGGTGCGCGTGATCGGCAAACCCTCGCGCAGCACCTTGTCGAGCAGAACGACCAGCATGGCGCCGAGGCAGGATCCGGCGACGCGGCCGCGACCGCCTAGAATGGAAGCGCCGCCGATGATCACCGCGGCGATGACGGTCAGTTCGCCGCTGACGCCGTAAAGCGGGGTCACCCCCTTGTCCTGAGCGGCCGACAGCAGGCCGGCAACGGCGGCGCAGAGCGACGAGAGCAGATAGGCACGGATGCGCACCCAGTTCGTCGGTATGCCAGCATAGACTGCTGCCTGCTCGTTGCCGCCCGTCGCAAAGGTTTCGTAGCCCCAGCGAGTGTTGGCGAGCACGTAGGCGCCGATCACGGCAACGACCGCGAAGATTGCGATCTGGTTGTTGAAGCCGAAGACGTTCGTCTCGCCGAGATGGAAGAAGAGCGGGGCCTCCTTCGCTTTTCCTGGATAGTAGATCGCCTGACCGTGCGTCAAGGCGAGGACGAAGCCGCGGCCGATCAGAAGCGTGGTCAAGGTGGCGATGAACGCCGGCACTTTTAGGATGGTAACGAGCACGCCATTGACGAGGCCGATCAACATCCCAAGAAGGACGCAGACGGTCACCGACATGACGATGCCGAGATCGGCGAAGCTTGGCGCGAACAGCCTCGCAAAAACGACGGCCACCAGGCCGTAGATGGAACCGACCGAAAGGTCGAGGTCCTTGTTGATGATGACGAAGGTCATTCCGACGGCGATGATGGCGACCCGCGAGGTATCGCGAAGCAGTGCATGGAACGCCTCCGGCGAGCCGAAAAACGTCGGATTGACGGCAGCGCCGCCGAGATAGATCAGCGCCAGCAGGGCAAGCAATCCCATTTCCCAGCCGCCGACGAGCTGGGGTGGAAGGCGACGAACGAGAGCTTCAGCGGGCATTCTTTGATAAAGGGTTCCGAAGGCCAAAATGCGCGGGAAGATACCAGCCCTCCCGCGCCGGGTTCAGTGTCGCTTTGACATTCAGTTCTCGAAACGCTTGCCGACCTTTCCAACGGTCTCCTGCGTCACGAGTTGGGCGCGCGTGTCGAGATTGGCGGCCGCGATGCCGCGATCGATCTGCAGATAGAGTTGCATGACCGGATAGAAGCCCTGCAGGAAGGGCTGCTGCCCGAGCGCGCCGGTCAGGTCGCCGCTCTTCAACGCATCCTGCTGCGCCGGACCGAGGTCGAACCCATAGGCGCAGATCTTGCCGGTCTTTCCGGTTTGGGCGACGGCCTTGGCCAGCGCTGGCGTGAACACGTTGTTGCCGGCGAAGGCGCCGACAACGTCACCGCGCGACTCGAACAGCGTCACGATGCCGTTCACCGGATCGTTCGGATTGGTGTCGATGCCGGTGTTCTCGGGACCTGCGTCGACCTTGAAGGCCTCGAGCTTGCCGGCATCCTTCAGGCCTTTGACGATCGCGTTGAAGGCCGCGGTGACGCGATTGTTCACCTCGATGTTGCCCATCGCGGTCGATGACGGCAGAACGATCGAGCCCTTCTCGATGCCCTTGTCCGCCAGGCACTTGACGAGTGCCTCGCCGGCGATCGCCGCGGCGGAGGCGTCCTGACCGGTGTGGCTGATGCCGCTGCGGTCGAGGATCGTGCCGTCGAAGGAATTGGTCGTTGCTACCGGTATGCCCTTGGCCGCGGCAGCCTTGACGATGTCGTTGTAGGCGCCGACCTGGGGCGTTGTCATGATCAGCCCGTCGATCGTCGGATCCTGCACGATCTGATTCAGGATTTCGATCTCGCGGGCCGGGTCGTCGGTCGGAGATTCCGAGCCGAGCAGCAGTATCTTGGCGCCGATCAGATTGCCGGCGGCGGTTGCGCCGACATAGACCGGATCGAAGAAGCCGTTGCCGGCCGTATGTGTGACGATGGCGAAGGTGAGATGGCCATCGGCCGAATGGAAATCCTTGGTGGTGGGGGCTTCCTTTGCGGCTTCCTCGAAGCTGTAGCCGCCGACTGCTTTCTCGACGCCGCCGGACTGCGCGAAGGCGGAGGGCACGCCGAGCAACAACGCCGCGGCGGATGCCGCGAGCGGGAAAGTACGTCTCATGATTATCCTCCCTTGCATTCAACGGGCGGAAGCCGTTCGAGCGCATTTATTCAGGAGATTTTCCGACTGCTTCCTCCCACTTTCGCAATATTCCGCCCAAAGCCTTTCCAAGTAAATAGCCTGCTGCACCCAGTATTCGGGCGCGACGCCATACGAAAGTGCACGGACGAGTATCACCTGACCCCACCTTTGCGCCGGTAGACAAGCTTGCAATGGCCAGGGTTGCCGGCGGAAATCAGGCCGGCGCTTCCGCGCCTCGCCTCGCCTTCCACATAAGCAGCAAAATCGCCGCGAGATTGACCAGGTTCCAGGCGATGCCGTTGAGGAAGGCGGCGGCATAGGAGCCGGTTAGATCGTAGATCCAGCCCGACATCCAGCCGCCGGCGGCCATGCCGAAGATCGTCGCCATCAGGACGATGCCGACGCGCTGGCCGGCTTCCTTGGCCGGCATGTAGTCGCGCACGATGATCGCATAGCAGGGAACGATGCCGCCTTGCGAGAGGCCGAACACCAGCGACACCACATACAGCGAGGCCAGCCCGTCGAAGGGAATATAGAACAGCAGCGACAGGCATTGCAGCGCCGAGCCGATGATCAAGGTTTTCACCGCGCCGATGCGATCGGCGAGGAAACCTGAGCCAATGCGGCTGACAACGCCCGCCGCCAGCATGATCGACAGCATGTCGGCGCCGCGCGCGACGCCGTAGCCGAGATCCATGCAATAGGCGACGATATGCACTTGCGGCATCGACATCGCCATGCAGCAGCCGAAGCCGGCAATCACCAGCAGCATCTGCAACGCCGCCGGCGACAGCGAGATTGGCTGCGTCGGCCGGCTTCCCGGCGAGCCATGGGTGGCTTCGCGCGGCGCGCCGCGGCGCAGCATCAGCACCAGCGGCACCATGGTAGCGAGGCAGAAGATGCCGATCGCGGCATAGGTGAACCGCCAGCCTTCGCCTTGCATGACATAGGGCATCACCGTCGGCCAGACTGCTCCGGCAAGATAGCTGCCGGATGCGGCCGCGGTCACCGCGACCCCGCGGCGCCGGTTGAACCAGTGCGAGATGTCGGCGATCAACGGGCCGAAGATCGCCGATGTGCCGAGTCCGATCAGAAGCCCCTGGACAAGGCTGAACGCAAGGATCGAGCTGGTCAGCGAGGCGAGCAGGAAGCCCGCGCCGAGCGCAATCGCAGAGACGAGCGCCGGGATCCAGTAACCCATGCGGTCGATGGCGCGTCCGACCAGCATATTGCCGGCGGCGAAGCCGACCATGGTCGCGGTATAAGGCATTGAAGCCGCGGCCCTGTCGACGCCGAATTCGGCCTGCACGGCGGGCAGAACGACGACCACCGCCCACATGCCGGCGCCGCCGATCGTCGACAAAAGCATCGAGACGCCGAGCCGTACCCATGCATAGGCGCTGTCGATGCTGGGGCCATCTGCCCGGCTGGAGACGGTTGTCGTCACACCTTTCCTGTCCGCGCTTGTTGGTGATCGGGCGGTTTCCACCCCAAGTATCGGCGCATTCCCGGTGCCGAGCAGCGCCACAAGGGACAAATCCGTGGCTCCAGAAATCGGGAACCGGCCATGCCGCCCAGAGTTTTTGCCCCAAGAGAGCGTTGTGCCCAAGGGGAGTTGTGCCCCAGGAAGGAGGTTCGCCATGACCGCCAGGAAAAAATGGTCGGCCGAAGTGACCGCGCACAGCGATGCGCTGGATCTCGAGGAGCACATTTTCGAATCCGACGATGCCAAGAGGATCGCCACCTCGCTGAAGCGCTCGGCTGAGCACAGCCATCGCCGCAAGGCTGAGCCGTTCCGATCCGCGATGTCGATGCTGAATTTCTACATCAACCGCGCCGGCAGGAACCTGCCCGAGAAGCGCAAGCGAGTTCTGGAAAAGGCCAAGGACGAGTTGCGCGTCGCTTTCGGGCGCGAGAAGGAAGACTAAGGACTTGTCGAGGTCGGACCGGGCCTCACCCGGGTATCGGTAGGCCTTAGCGCGAGCGGATGACGTCGTCGGTATTCGCGAGCAGCTTGCGCACGGCGTTGCGCGCAGCATCCGGCCGCTGCAGCCGGATGTTCCTCTCGATCGCTTCGTGCAGTTTCTGGGCGTGCTGCAGGTCGTCCAGCTCGCGTGTCGTATAGGCGAAGAGATGATTGAAGGCGGATTCGATCAGGACGCCCAGGGGCACCAGGAGATCGTTGCCGGAGGCCCGGAGAATGGCCAGGTGGAAGCGGGTGTCGGCGCGCGTCCGCTCCTGCAGATTGGTCGCCTCGCCCATCTCGCGGCAGGCCTGGCTGATCTCGGCCATCTGCTCATCGGTGCGCCGCATTGCGGCAAAAGCCGTCGCCTCGGGCTCGATGATGTGGCGGAATTCCTGCACCGTCTTCAGGAAGACTTCACGGTCCGGCGACGTCGCGTACCAGGAGAGCACGTCGCGGTCGAGCAGGTTCCAGCGCTCCTTCGGCTCAACCCAGCTGCCGATTTTCGGACGTGATGCCAGAAGGCTCTTGGCCATCAGCATCTTGATCGCCTCGCGCACCGCCGAGCGGCTGACGTCGAAAGTCTCCGACCATTTGGCCTCGTTGGGCAGGATGGTGCCCGGCGGGTAGTCGCCGCGCACGATCCGAAGGCCGATTTCGCTGGCCAGCGAGGTGTGCACGCTGGCACCAGGGATGCGCGGCGCGTCCGGCCGGCGAACGCCAGCCATACGCTCGGCGGATGCCGCTTTCGTCGGCCTCTTTTCGTTGTTCGGCTTTGCGTCCCGCATACGCCCAGAAAGTCCGGTTTTCAGAAGCTGTCAAGCGCGGCAAGGCCGCCTTTGCCGCTAGACGCCGCGCTGTGCACAGCTCAACCTATGTTTGTCGGCCCTCACGCTGTTTTGACGTATTTGCGCCAGCTGTGTTCGGGGCGGAAGCCGAGCACGTCCCGCGCCTTGCGGTTGGACAGTAGCGTCTCGAATTCACCGAGCTCGGCTTTCACCGGCACGCCTGGATAGAAACGCTTCAGCAGCTCGGCCGTCGGCAGATCGGACGAGGTCTCGTCATTGGCGGCGTTGAACACCTGATAGCCCAGCCCATCCTTCTCGATGGCGCGCAAGGCGATCTGGCCGAGATCGCGGGCGTCGATATAGCTCCAGGCAATGCGCTTGCGGAAACCGGGATCGGCAAACCATTTCGGGAACAGCGCATATTCATGCGGCTCGATGACGTTGCCGATGCGCAGCGCATAGATGTCGAAACCGCTGCGCAGCGCGAAGGCGCGCGCCGTCTTTTCGTTGACGATCTTGGACAGGGCGTAGCTGTCCATCGGATCGACGTCATAGTCCTCGTCGAGCGGGAAATGGGTCGGGTTGCGCGGCTCGTTGGCGAAGACCAGGCCGTAGGTCGTCTCGCTGGAGGCGATGATCACCTTGCGGATGCCGAGTTTCACCGCCGCTTCGATGACGTTGTAGGTGCCCATCGCGTTGATGCGGAACACCTCGTTGTCCGGGGTGATCATGATCCGCGGGATGGCGGCAAAATGCACCACGGCGTCGACCGGCTGTGCGCGCAGCGATGGATCGAATTCATGCAGCCCGGCATAGCTCGACAGCGCGTTGAACACCTGGCCGCTGTCGGTAATGTCGGTGATCAGCGTGCGCACCTTCGGGTTGTCGAGCGGCTTGGTGTCGATGTTGAGCACCTGGCAGCCATGCTCGACCAGATACTGCACGACATGGCGGCCGGCCTTGCCGCTGCCGCCGGTGAACATGATGCGCTTCGTCATTTTGCTCTCCACATTTCTCAAGGATTGTGTGTATTGTCAGACAATATGGCATTCAGCAACGGCCTGCCAACCGCGATCCGCGAAAACCTTCTCCAGCAATGCTCGCCGGCCGGTCGCGCCGGCGCCGACCATCAGGAAAGACAGGGACGAAACGACATGACCACCACCGCTGCCCGCGAAAACATCGGTTTCATCGGCCTCGGCCTGATGGGGCATGGCATCGCCAAGAACATCGTCGACAAGGGCTATCCGCTCACCTTCCTCGGCCGCAAGAACCGCAAGCCGGCGGATGACCTGCTCGGCCGCGGCGCAAAGGAAGTGGCCACGTCCAAAGAAGTGGCAGCGGCCTCCGACATCGTCTTCATCTGCGTCACCGGCTCGCGTGAGGTCGAGGCGATCATCCGCGGCCCCGGCGGGCTGAAGGAAGGTCTGAAGCAAGGCTGCGTGGTCGTGGATTGCTCGACATCCGACCCCGTCTCCACCGTCGCGCTGGCAGCCGAACTCAGGGCGCTCGGCGTCGACTATGTCGACGCGCCGCTCAGTCGCACGCCGAAGGAGGCCTGGGAAGGCACGCTCGACGCCATGGTCGGCGCGCCCGACGCGGTGTTCGCACGGTTGAAGCCGGTGATCGAAACCTGGGCCGGCCGCATCGTCCATATCGGTGACACCGGCGACGGCCACCGCATGAAGCTGCTCAACAACTTCATCTCGCTCGGCTACGCGGCGATCTATTCGGAAGCCTTGGCGCTGGCGCAGAAGGTCGGCATCTCGCCGCCCCGCTTCGACAGCGTGATCCGCAACGGCCGCATGGATTGCGGCTTCTACCAGACCTTCATGCGCTGGACGCTGGAAGGCGACCGCGACGCCCACAAATTCTCCATCGCCAATGCCTTCAAGGATTTGACCTATCTGGAATCGATGGCCGGCGCTGCCGGCATCGCCAATCCGCTTGGCAACGCCACCAAGAATTCGTTCGCGACCGCCTTCGCGGCGGGGCCGGCCGAGCAGTATGTGCCGATGCTGGCCACCCATATCGGCAAGCTCAACGGCGTCGACCTGATGCCGTCGAAGGACGGCAAAAAGCAGACGATCTGAAAGCCGCGGCCAAGCCTGTCAGCGTCTCGAGAGCTCGATCACCTCGTCGGTATTGGCGAGAAGCCTGTGCACCGCGCTTCTCGCCGCGGCCGGGCGCTGCAGGCGGATGTTCCGCTCGATCGCCTCGTGCAGGGACTGGGCCCGCCGCTGGTCGCTGTGCTCGCGCGTGACGAAGATGAAGAGATGATCGAGCGCCGATTCGATCAGTACGCCTAGCGGCACCAGCAGCTCATTGCCCGAGGCGCGCAGGATGGCGAGATGGAACCGCGTATCGGCGCGCGTGCGCTCCTGGATATGCGCCGCCTCCCCCATTTCGCGGCACGCTTGGCTGATTTCGACCATCTGCTCGTCGGAGCGCCGCAGCGCCGCGAAGGCGGCCGCCTCAGGCTCGATGATATGGCGGAACTCCTGCACCGTTCTGAGAAACACCTCGCGGTCAGGCGAGGTCGCGTACCAGGCGAGCACGTCGCGGTCGAGCAGGTTCCAGCGCTCCCTCGGCTCGACCCAACTGCCGATCTTGGGGCGGGACGCGAGCAGGCTCTTGGCCATCAGCATCTTGATGGCCTCGCGCACCGCCGAGCGGCTGACATTGAAGGTTTCCGACCATTTGGCTTCGTTGGGCAGGACAGTTCCGGGCGGATAGTCGCCGCGCACGATCCTGAGGCCGATCTCGCCGGCGAGCGATGCGTGCACGCTGAGGCCGGCGATCCGCGTCGCCTCGGGTCGTCGTATCGTGGCCGGCTGTGCAGGCTCGGCTAAGCGCTTTCCAGACTTTTCCCGTGGCATCCGCCTTCCGGTGCCTCCTGTCGCGGGCTCCAAGACGCCCGCAAAAACTCTGCCGGATAAGAAAATTCTGGCGCAAAAACTCTTGGCTCCGCCGCCCCGGCAAGGCCGCGCCCATAGTCCTGGCGAAAGGTGGAGGGGCGCCCTTCGAAGGGCGCCCCGGGGATCGAAGCCTACTTCTGGATGCAGGTGTCGACCGTATCCTTTGTGCATTCGTCGAGGCCGGTGAAGACCGGATCGTCGACCTTCTTGCCCTGGATGAGGTCGAGCATCACCGACGGCGCCTTGTAGCCCATTTCGAACGGCCGCTGGCCGACCAGTGCGGTCACAAGGCCCTCCCTGGCGATAGCCACCTCGTCGCCGATCGTGTCGGCGGCGCCGATGACGAACTCGTTCTTGGCGATCTTGTCGGCCATCGGCTTGAACAGGTCGCGATAGGGCTGCGGAGCGCCGAACAGCGGCCAGCCGCCCATGATGCCGAAAGCGTCGAGCTTCGGATTGGCGGCCAGGATGTCTGTCATCGCCTGCACGCCCTTGGCGCCGTCGTCATTGGTGAACACCGGGCAACCCGCCACTTCCGTCCAGCCGCCTTCGCCGGCGAGCGCGGGCAGGCCTTCCTTGCCCGACAGCGCATCGCGCATGCCCTGCGCGCGGCGCAGGATGTTGTCGGCGGCCGGATTGCCCTCGATCGTGCAGATCGTGCCGCCATTCGGCTTGGCCTTCTTGATGTATTCGCCGATTCGCTTGCCCATCAGATAGTTGTCGGTGCCGAGATAGGTCTTGCGAAGCGCGGCGTCTTCCTTGGCGAGATCGGCATCGACCGTCATGATCGGGATCGATGGATTGGCGCTCTTGATCGTCTGCGCGATCAGCGGCGCGTTGGACGGCGAGATCGCCATCGCGGCCGTGTCCGGCTTGCTCAGCATGTCCTGCACGATCTGTGCTTCGCCGGCCTCGTCCGAGGTCGATGCCGGGCCGGTGTAGAAGCATTCATACTCGGAGCTCGCGTTCTCCTTGTTCCACTTCTCGCAGCCCTGATGGATGGCTTCGAAGAACGGGTTGTCGAGGCCCTTTACGACAATGACGAGCTGTTTCTTGGCCAAAGCCGGCCCGGAGCCCAGCGCCATGGCGGCGACGGCGGCGAGCAAAAGTGATTTCCTCATATCAGTCCTCCCTTGAAAACAGACGGACACGACGTGCCCGCCACACCGATCGGCCCGGATGCAAGCAACACGCGGAATAGGCTCGAAAGTTCGTGTCTCAAGCCGGGCCGACAAGCATTTGCCGATCCGTTCCAGCTCGAATGGGCGCCGGCCGGATCCTGAATCTCGCCCACCGCGTCACGCCGAGCAGCGATTTCGCGACGGAAAAATTCTTCCTCCAATGCTAGCTAATAACGGCTCGCTGCCAACGTCAATTGCTATTTGTCCTACAAAACCGATTTTTCAACGGGACTCGAAATTAATCGCCCGACAATTGATTGACGCCCATGGCCGCATTTGCCTAAATGAGTCTATCGCACCTGCTCGGGAGGAGTTGGAGGCGCGAGGCCCCTGCGGCGCCGGCAATTATGGCAAGGCAGTCGAGGGACGAAAACGGGGAGGCTTAAGGCTGGTGTCGGTTCTCGAACTCGCCAACATCTCGAAGCATTTCGGCGCCATCCAGGCGGTGAACGACGTCTCGTTCACGCTCGAGGCCGGCGAGGTCGTCGGCCTGATGGGCGACAACGGCGCCGGCAAGTCGACGCTGGTCAAGATGATCGCCGGCAATTTCCGCCCCAGTCACGGCACGATGCACATGGACGGCAAGGAGCTGATCCTGCACAAGCCGGCCGAGGCCCGCCAGCACGGCATCGAGATCGTCCATCAGGACCTGGCGCTTTGCAACAATCTGACGGCTGCCGCCAATGTCTATCTCGGCCGGGAACTGCGCCGCGGCATCGGCCCCTTCCGCATTCTCGACTACGCCGCGATGTACAAGCGCGCCGGCCAGCTCTTTGCCGAACTGAAATCCGAGACGCGGCCGCGCGACCTCGTCAAGCAGATGTCTGGCGGCCAGCGCCAGGCGGTGGCGATCGCCCGCACCATGCTGTCGCAAGCCAAGATCGTGCTGATGGACGAGCCGACGGCGGCGATCTCGGTGAGACAGGTCGCGGAGGTGCTGAACCTGATCCGCCATCTGCGTGACCAGGGCATCGCCGTGGTGCTGATCAGCCACCGCATGCCCGACGTCTTCGATGTCGCCGACCGCGTCATCGTCATGCGGCGCGGCAGGAAAGTCGCCGACAAGAAGATCGCCTCGAGCTCGCCCGAGGAAGTCACCGGGCTGATCACCGGCGCCATCGAACAGGTTGCGTAATCGCGTGGATCAGGCGTCCAACGCCTCAGGAAAGGTCGATAATGGCAGTCACCCTTGACCAGACGATCGCGCAGAAGCAGCACACATTCTTCTCACGGCTCTTTGCCAACCAGACCTTCTGGGTGGTGATCGCGGTTATCCTCGCCTGCCTGTTCCTGTCCTTCGCGACCGACGCTTTCGCCACGCAGAAGAACCTCTTCAACATCACCCGCAACATCACCTTCGTCGCCATCGTGGCGCTCGGCATGACCTTCGTCATCATCACCGGCGGCATCGACCTGTCGGTCGGCTCGGTGCTGTGCCTGTGCTCGATGGTGCTGGCCGTCACCATGCATGCCGGTTATTCGATCGAAATCGGCATCCTGGCCTCGATCGTCACCGCTTTAGCCATCGGCGCCTTCAACGGGGTGCTCATCGCCTATCTCGGTTTCCCACCCTTCGTGGTGACGCTCGGCATGCTGTCGGTGGCGCGCAGCCTCGCCATGGTCGCCTCCAACAACACCGTCGTCTTCCAGTTCGGGCCGGACCACGACAAGCTGCTGGCGCTGGGCGGCGGCGCCTGGGTGTTCGGCATCGCCAATCCGGTGCTTTATATGATCCTTTTGGCGTTGATCACCGGCTTCATCCTGCGCTGGACCAAGTTCGGCCGGCATATCTTCGCCATCGGCGGCAATGAGCATGCGGCCACACTGACCGGTGTTCCGGTGCGCCAGATCAAGGTCGCAGTCTACATGATCTCGGCGCTCTCGGCCGGTCTCGCCGGCATCATCCAGACCGGCTGGCTCGGCGCCGTCACCACCAATCTCGGCAACGGCATGGAGCTGCAGGTGATTGCCGCGACCGTCATCGGCGGCGCCGACCTCGCCGGCGGCGTCGGCACCGCGTTCGGCGCCATCGTCGGCGCCGCCCTGATCGAGGTCATCCGCAACAGCCTCGGCCTGCTCGGCATCAACGCCTTTTGGCAAGGCACTTTCATCGGGGGCGCGATCATCCTGGCGGTGCTGTTCGACCGCATCCGTAATTTTAGGCGCAGCGATTAGAGAGCAAACCTTCCCTTCTCCCTTCTTGTGGAGAAGGGGAGACCCCTGCTCAGTCTGAAAATCCGCCCAGCTGGTCGGTGCGGAGCGGTCGTCATTCCTCCACGCCTTGACGGGGCCAGAGGCGATGAGCTCCGGGTCATTGCGATGCACAAAAGTGCCGAGCCCCGACAGTTTGCCGTAGAAGTTCGGTGCCGCCGCGGGCGTGCGCAGGCCGGCCTTCCAGGCCCATTTCAGTCCCGCCCGGTATGGCCTGAGACCTCTGCACCCGCATGGGCCGGAAGGACCAGAAAGCGCAGCGCTGCCACCAGCCCGATCAGGCCGATCACGAAAAAGGCGATCCTGAAGTCTATTAGGTTGGGCGCCGCGCCACTGCGCACGATCTGCGACAGGTTGAGGATCGCCGCGGCCACGGCCACGCCAAACAGCATCGCCACCTGCTGCAGCATGCTGGACAAAGTCGCGGCCGAGCTGCGCTGCGGCGCGCCGATATCCGCGAAGGCAAGCGTGTTGAGCGCCGTGAACTGCATCGAGCGCGTCAGACCGGCGACCAGCATCAACGCCACGACAAGTGCCAGCGGTGTCTGCGGCGAAATCACGCCGCACGCCGCGATTCCAAGCGAGGCAATCACCCCGTTGACCACCAGCACCCGGCGAAAGCCAAAGAGTCTGAGCGTCGGCGTGGTCACCGCTTTCATCCCGAGGTTGCCGAGGAAGTAGGCCAGGATCAGCAGGCCGGCGTCCACCGGCCGCATGCCGAAGCCCACCTGGAAGAGCAGCGGCAGCAGGAACGGCGTGGCGTTGATGGCGACGCGAAAGATCGTGCCCGCCGAGAGCGTCGAGATGGCGAAGGTCGGCACTTTGAAGGGGGACAGGTCGAGCAGCGGATGCGTCACCCGCCGCAAGTGCCGCACGGCGACCCAGCCGACCGCGACGCCGGCGGCAACCAGGCCCACTGTCGGCAGCATGCCATCCTCGGGATGCGCAAGCCGTTCCAGCCCATAGAGCATCGCGGCGAGGCCGAGCGCGGTGAGGAAGAATCCCGGCCAGTCGAGCGGCCTGGTCTCGGATTCGCGATCGCCCGGAACGAAGCGCGCGACAAGCAGCAGCCCGGCGAGGCCGAGCGGAACGTTGATGAAGAAGTTCCAGTGCCAGGACAGATAGGTGGTGATGAAGCCGCCGAGCATCGGCCCGATCACCGGCGCGAACAAGGCCGGCCAGGTGATCAGCGCCGTGGCGGCAAGCAATTCGGACTTGGCGGCGTTGCGCAGCACCAGGATGCGGCCGACCGGCGTCATCAAGGCGCTGCCGAGGCCCTGAACGATGCGGGCGGCAACGAATTGCGTCAGGCTCTGTGAGTAGCCGCAGGCGATCGACGCCAGCGTGAACAGCCCGATCGCGACGAGGAAAATGTTGCGCGCGCCAAACCGGTCGGCAAGCCAGGCCGACAACGGCACGAACACCGCCATGGTCAACATGTAAGCGGTGATCCCGATGCTCATCGCCACTGCCGGCACGCCGAAAGACTGCCCCATCTGCGGCAGCGACGTCGAGATGATCGTCGAATCCAGCAACTGCATGAAAAAGGCGACGGCAACGATCAGCGCGACGCGCCGCGCCTGGCGCGCCGCCGTCGGCACGAGCTGGGATACGGCCTCATTGTCGGGGATGCTGGTCATGACGCGCCGGTTGAACAGCATAAGGCTGAACCAGTCCAGAGCTTATCCAACAAACTTTCGTGTCGCCCCGCCGCCTGTTATGGATGAGCGCGGGCCGGACGAGGGAAATGCATGAAGCCGATCTATATCGACTACCTCAATGCTCTCGACATTGAAGCCCTTGGCCTGAGCGATGCCGAGATCATCGGCGCCGTCGAAGCCGGGCTCGTCGCCCAGGGCAAGGGCCAGACGGTGATCGAGCCGCGCGTCCATCTTGAGCCGGATCCGTCCTTCCGCGGTCATTTCAACGTGCTGCGCGGCTATGTGGCGCCGCTCGATGCGGCCGGCGTCAAGATCGTCGGCGATTATGTCGACAACTACCTGCACGCCCTGCCGTCCGAATTCGGCATACTCAACCTGTTCGACCCGCGCACCGGCGCGCCACGCGCCATCCTCGACGCCACCGTCATCACCGATATGCGCACCGGCGCGGTCACCGCCATCGGCGCCAAGCATCTGGCGAAGAAATCATCCAGGGTGCTCGGTCACATCGGCGCGCGCGGCACCGCCTACTGGAACGTGCGACTGCTCGATCACCTGTTCGACTTCGACGAGATCCGCGTCCATTCGCGCCGCCCCGAAAGCCGCGACGCTTTCGCCGCGAAGCTTGCCGCCGACCTCGGCAAGCCGGTTGTCGCCGTTGCCGACTGGAAGAGTTGCGTGGAAGGCGCCGACATCGTTGTCGAAGCCTCGCGGCTACCGGAACCGCAACCCCTGCTCAAGACCGCCTGGATCAAGCGCGGCGCGCTGGTCGTGCCCTATGGCACGATGAGCGCGGTGGAGCTTTCGCTTACCGACATCATGCAAAAGATCGTCGTCGACGACTGGGGTCAGTGCAAGGGCGGCAAGTTCGGCTCGCTGCGCGCCCATGTCGAGACGGGACGGCTTAGCGAGGCGACGCTGCATGCCGAGCTCGGCCAGATCGCTGCCGGGCACAAAGCGGGCCGGCAAAGCGACGGCGAGACGATCCTGTTCTGGCATCGGGGTCTGTCGCTCTCCGACATTGCGCTCGGCAAGGCGATGCTGGCCAAAGCCGCGGAACAAGGCATCGGCCAGAGGCTGCGTTTCGCATGACCCCGCTCGTTCTCACCGGCGCCGGCGTCAGCATCGAGGACGTGGCCGCCGTGGCGCGCAGTGCAGGCAAGGTCGAGATCACGCCGGCGGTCATCGAGAAACTCGGCAAGGCCCGCCAGGTCCTTGATGACGCCGCTGCCGGCGGCCAGCAGATCTATGGGCTGAACACCGGGCTGGGCGCCAATCTCGGCACGGCTGTCGAAGGCGATGCCGGTGCCTTCCAGCGCCAGCTTCTCGACGGACGCGGAGCTGCGGTGGGAAACCCATTGCCCGCCCAGCTCGTGCGCGCCGCAATGTTTGCCCGCATCGCCATGCTTTCCGCCGGCGGCTCCGGCCTGTCGCCGCATGTCCTCACCGCGCTGGTCGATCTGCTCAACGCCGGCATCCATCCGGTGATGCCGTCGCTGGGCTCGATCGGCGCCGGCGACCTGGTGCTGATGACCGCGATAGCCCACACGCTGATCGGCGAAGGCGATGCCGACTATCAGGGCAGGCGCATGCCTTCGGCAAAGGCGCTGATGATGGCGCGGCTTGCGCCAGTCAGCCTGGCACCGAAGGATGGTCTGTCGCTGATCAACGCTTCCGCGGTTTCTACCGGCGCCGGCGCGCTGGCGCTCGTCGACGCGCTGTCGGCACTCGAACAGCAGGAGCAGGCCGGCGCGCTCACCATGGAAGCGTTCGGGGCCAACCGCACCATCCTTGACCCGCGCCTGCATCTGGCGCGGCCGGCCGCCTGCCAGCAGGTAGCGGCAAAGGCGTTGCGCGACCTGCTCACCCGCGACGGGACGCCCGCGCCGACCACCCTTCAGGATCCGCTGTCGATCCGCTGCATGCCCTCGATCCACGGCGCGCTCATCCAGGCGATCGACCATGCCCGGCTCACGGTCGAGATCGAGCTCAACGCGTCCGCCGACAACCCGCTGGTGCTCGCCAACGACTCACTCGTGCTGTCGACCGGCAATTTCCACACCGCCTCGCTGTCGCTCGCCTTCGAGACGCTAGGTCTGGCGATTGCGCAATGCGCGGCGGCGTCGGCCGCGCGCTTCATCCAGCTCACCGGCTCAACCCGCCACGGCTTGCCGAAATATCTGTCGCCAATCGGCGGCGCGTCCGCCGGCTTCGTGCCGCTGCAGAAGACGGTGACGGCGATCCTGGCCGCCATCCGCCACAAGGCCAATCCGGTGATGCTCGACTTCCTGCCCGTGTCCGAAGGTGTTGAGGATCATGCGACGCAGACTCCCCTCGCCGTCGCCAAATGCGTCGAGATGATCGTACTGTGGCGGCGGCTGATCGCCCTGGAGCTTATGGCCGCCGCACAGGCCGTCGATCTTCGCGAAGGTCTGACACTTGCGCCGGCCACCAGCGCGATCCACGCGGCCGTCCGCGCCCATGTGCCGACGCTTAAGGAAGACCGGCCGCTCGGATCCCATGCCGATGCGCTCCATGCGGTGCTCGCCGACGGGTATTGGCTCCCTGCGGTGCACCAAATACTGCTCGACTAAACGAGATCAGGGCACCGCATCGTTGCGGACGATCGAGATCACCACCCGCCCAAGCCAACCCTCAGGCCAACTGGCCGCTCGCACCGAATCGGATGGCCGGGCTCCGCCGCTTATGGGCCCGCCGGACGGCGCCCTCGGCACCCTCTTGGGTTGCACGATGAGTTCGGATATGAAGAGCCAAGGGCATATAAGGGGTGGCTCAATTGCATCGTTCCTGCTTCGTCTTGGCGGCAGACGCAAAAAATTTCCCATACGCTGTTCTGGGCGCGCGGCGCATACTGGACGTATCTGCGCCTATCGACGGTTTCATCCTTCATATCGGCGCCGGAACTGAGGATTTGCCGGTCGCGGACCGATTGCTCGGGGCTGCCGTCAAGATCGTCGACGTGTCCGATCTCATGAAGGAATTCGATTTCGATCCCGGTCACCTCAGCGTAGCAACCTACATTCGCCTGCTTGCCGACAAGCTGGCGGTATTCGAGCCCTACGACAGGCTCGTCTATGTGGACACCGATGTTATCTTCAACCGGTCGATCACCGACTTGGCCGATGTTGAACTGAATGCCCCACTCTTGGCGGCCCATGACGAACAGACCTATTTCGATCCGAGCTGCCGTGAGTCTCTTGAGATGGAGCCCGGCTCATCGCATTTCAACGCCGGCATACTGGTGCTGAACATGCCAATGATCCGCGCCGAGGGGCTCTTGGAGCGGGCGCGCGAACTGGCGCTGCGGCGGGTACCGAAGCTCGATCAGGGAGCGCTCAACATAGCGTTTGCCGGACGCTGGCAAACGATGCATCCGCTCTGGAATCTGCAGACCAACTATTCCAGCCAGATACCCTTCAGTAGAGCCTTCGCGCGTCATTTCACCTTCGGAAAGCCGTGGTGGCCAAGCCCTGAAGGAGTGGAACTCGCCGCGATGGCGATCTATCGCAACCTGGCGAAAGATACGCCCTGGCTCGATCGGTTCAAGCGTCCGCTCTGGACGAGAGGTCTGCGCAAGCGATTGCTCCGCAAATTCGACGGCCTCTCCGGGATCATTCTCAACAAGGAAAAATACAGACGCCGTTTCCGATTCAACGCCGAACGGTGCACCGCCATTTTTGCCGCGCAGGCCGATCAGGGGATGATGGCCGCAACCTATCCGGAGGTCCTGATGGGCGTGGTCAAGCTACGGAAATAGGCGCCGATCTCTCGACGAAAGCTTACCGGCTCGGGCCGCGAGGCCGGCCCAATACCTGCCGCACTTGGCGGCGAACCCAGGCAGACCCATCGCAGTGCCCGTTCAGGCTCTTGCGTCCACTTTCTTCATGAAACGCCTGAGCTCGTCTGGATCCATATGCACGATGTGCCGGTCTTCCGG
Organism: Mesorhizobium sp. M1A.T.Ca.IN.004.03.1.1; assembly: GCF_003997555.1. NCBI lineage: Bacteria > Pseudomonadati > Pseudomonadota > Alphaproteobacteria > Hyphomicrobiales > Phyllobacteriaceae > Mesorhizobium > Mesorhizobium sp. M1A.T.Ca.IN.004.03.1.1. Next base: position 510,824 of record NZ_RZTV01000001.1, read on the forward strand.
ATAGGCGCCGCTGTTGACGTCGCCGACATTTTCCGAGAACGCCGCGATGCGCTCCGCTTGCCTTCAGCCGATATCGATCATCACCTTGCCGGCCTCGACCTTCACCGGATAGGTTTTGAGGTTGACGCAGACCGGCGCGCCCTTGGCCTGGCCAGTCTTATAGTTGAAGCGGCCATTATGCTTCGGGCATTCGATGATGTCGTCCATCACCAGCCCGTCGGCCAAATGCGCCTTTTCATGCGTGCAGAAACCGTCGGTGGCGAAGAACTCGTCGTCAGGCGAGCGGTAGATCGCGAAGGTGCGGCCGCCATGGTCGAAGCGGATCACGTCCTCCTCATCCACCTCGTCGACCGCGCAAGCTTCGACCCACTCCGCCATCGTCCTTCTCCTGATTGGGTTCGCACAACTGCCGCGCGCACCGACCTTATTCGGCAGCCGCAGCCGTTATGTCGAGATCGTGGAATCGCCGCGATAGGGCTTGGCCGTCGGCGGCAATTCGCGCTTGAGGTAATAGTCCTCGTATTTCAGCTGCCTGAGCAGCACCGGCCAGACCTCGCGATAGGCATGCAACATCGACGGGTTCGGCTCCGGCAAATCGTGCTTGATCAACTCATGCAGCTTGGGCAGCGCATGATAGGGCACCATCGGGAACATGTGATGCTCCACATGGTAGTTCATGTTCCAGTAGATGAACCGGCTGATCGGGTTCATATAGACCGTGCGCGTGTTGAGCCGATGGTCGGTGACGTTGTCGGCCAGCCCGATATGCTGCAGCAGGCCGGTCGTTACCATGTGCCAGGTGCCGTAGAGCCGCGGCAAGCCGATCAGCACCAGCGGTATCCATGACCCAAACGCGATCGCGACAGCGATCGTCGCGGCGTATACCGCGATGTGCCAGCGCGCCGCGATCACCGCCTTGTGCTGCTCCATCTCCGGAATGTAGCTCTTCTCGTCGTCCGACAGCTTGCCGAAGGCCTGGCGCACCAGCGTGGGCAGCGAATAGCGGAAGTCGAGAATGCCCGTGAAGGCGAGCGCAGCCTTGATGAGGTCCGGGGGCCGCATAACGGCGATCTCGGCATCGCGGCCGACAATGATCGTGTCGGTGTGGTGACGGGCATGGCTCCAGCGCCACTGCACCGGGTTTCGCATCAGCATGAACGAGGCGATGTGATAAACGACATCGTTCATCCAGCGCGTGCGAAACGCGGTGCCGTGCCCGCATTCGTGCCAGCGCGAGTCGCTCGACGAGCCATAGAGCACGCCATAGACGAACATGAATGGCACGACCCACCACGTGCCCCAGAACCAGACAATACCGGCGGCTGAGCCCAGGATCGCCGAGATCCAGATGACGCTATCGCGGATCGCCGGCCCGTCGCAACGCTGCATCAGCTCCTTCATCACCTTGCGCGGCACGTCGGTGTGGTACCACTCGGCCGATGCAAGTCCGGTCTCTATCGCAAGCCGCGTGCTCTCGCCGACAAGGCTGTAGTCGCGCTTCGTACCGGTGGTCGTCATCGTCATTAAAGCCCGTTGGCGCGGAATTTCCCGTCGAGGAATTTCTTGGCGCGCGGCACGTCCTCCTCGTCGAGATGCTCGATGATCACCGGGATGTTCGGGTGCTTTTTGCTGAGACGCTTGAGATAGAGATCGTAATTCAGCGCGCCGAGCCCCGGCGCCGGCAGTTCGATCTCGCCGACGCCGCGGAAGGTCAGCCCCTCATGCGCCTCCGCGTCGCCGATGTCGGCATGCTTCTCCGTCTTGTCGCCGCCCGAACGCTTCACGTCCTTGGCATGCGCGATTTTGATCTTGTCCGTCAGCGTGTCGAACACCTGGTTCAGCACTTGATCCATGCGGTCGATGTTGTGCGCCTCGAAATAGTTCGTCGGGTCCATCAACAGGCCGAGGCCGGGATGATCGACCTGAGCGAACATCCTGACCGTCTCCTCGACCGAGCCGACAACGTTGTTGACGTAGGTTTCGAGCAGGAACACCGCGCCGTGGTCGTAGGAGGTCTGGGCAAGATCCGAGATCACCTTGCGGCACTCCTCAAAACCCTCCTCGGTCTTGTTCTTCGGATGATGCACCCAGTCGGATTCGGTGTTGTAGGTGCCGGTTTCCGAGATCACGTAAGGCGAGCCGAAATCGCGCGCGTTCCGGATGATCTCCTTCAGGTAGGCAAGCCGCCGCTCGCGCTCGGCCCTGTCCGGGTGGATGATGTTCGTGTAGCCGGACACGCAGCAAACCGGCAGGTTGTGGTCGCGGAACGTATCGCGCACCCGCCTCGCCTTGTCCCTGGTGATCTGTCCGGCCGAGAGGTCGATATCCTTGAAATGCAGGTCGAGCTGCACGGTGTTGAAATCGAGCGCCCGGATGCGCCTGGCGACCTCCTCGAGCTCATACGGAAAATAGCCTGTGAAGATACCTGCCTGCATCATGAGGTGAAGTCCTCCCGATAAGCGATTCAATTGCCCTGTTTCTTAGTCGCCTGGTCGACAGGGATTTCGGACAGCCTGATGGTGCGGCCCTCCGCCATCGACCGGTAACCGGCCTCCACCAGCGCCATGGTGTTGACATTGTCGGCAACGGAAAGCGCCGGCGGCGTGCCGGTCTTGAGCGCATATTGCAGTTGCTCCATGACGCCGATGAAGGCATGCGGAAACCACATCGTCTCCCAGCTCGGGCTGACCCATTTGCCGCCGGTCGTCTCTGTCGAGGCGTAGGTCAGCGTCGAGGCGACGCCCTTCGGCCAACCGATCGTGCCCTTAGCGACACCCTTGGTGCCATCGACGCGCCAGTCGATATGCTGGTCGTCGGAATAGCCTTGCTGACGCGGGCCGGACCAGACGTCCTCCAGCGACACCGCGAGCACGCCGGAGGGAAAGCGCAGCGTCGAAACGGTGATGCCGTCGGAATGTTCGAACTTGGTGCGCGGATCCCTGCGCGTCAGCGTCGTGATTTCGTCAGGGTCGCCGAACAGGAAGCGCAGCACGTCGAGGTGGTGCACACTCATATTGGCGAGCGTCAGCCGGTCATATCCGGCGAGGAAGGTTTGCCAGTGCGGGATGGCATGCATGTCGATCTCGGCGAAGACGATCTCGCCCAGCGCGCCGCTATCGATGATCTGCTTCAAGACGCGCATCGACTGGTCGTAGCGCATGTTCTGGTTGACCGAGAGGATCTTGCCGGGGGCCGCCGCCTCGTCGCGCAGCTTCACCGCTTCCTCGACCGAGAGCGCCAGCGGCTTCTGCGCCAGAATCGCCTTGATGTGCGGCTGCTTCAGTGCATGGCGGATCAGCGCGGGCTGCTGGTCCGGCGGGAAGGCAAGGTCGACGATCTCGACGCGGCTGTCTTCGATCAGCCGCTCCGGCGTATCGCAGACGGTCGGAATGCCCCAGCGGCCGGCGACCTTTTCGGCATTCGTCCTGGTTCGTGAGGCGATCGCCACCACCGGAAAGCCGGCTTGCGCGTAGGCGGCGAGATGGCACTCGGCCATGATCATGCCGGCGCCGATGCAGCCGATCCGGTACTCCTTGACCCGGACTTTCACGTCCGGCTCGAAATCCATGCTCGCCATCCATTCCTCCCGTCGAGGACTGGATTTAACGCCAGGATCAGGCGGTCAGCCAAGGGCCGCGCCATCATTTCCCATCAGGGACCGGGGATCCGGCTTACGCCGCGATCAGCACCGTGCTCTCCGGCGACCAGCTGAGCATCACTTCTTGCCCTTCGGCCAGCCGCTCGGCGCCGGTGTTCTGGACAATGACCTTCACCGTCTGTCCATCGCGGTCGACGAAATAGGTGCTGTTGTTGCCGGCGAAGATGCGTTTTGAAACCTGGCCCCTGACCGTGTTGGCATATCCCGCCTCGGACGTTGCAGAGCCGGTTGAAATCTGGATGCGCTCGGGCCGCACGGCGCAGCTCGCCTTGGCGCCGGCCGAGAGAGACGCACCCGACGCAGCGGCGATTGCTGTACCGTCGGGCAGCCTGATGCCGTTGCCGGTCGCATCGCCGCGAAAGATGTTGGCGTCGCCGAGGAAGGTCGCGGCGAACTCGCTTTGCGGCCTGTCGTAGATCTCCTCGGGCGGCCCCTCCTGCACCAGTCGGCCGTCGCGCAATATGCCGATGCGGTCGCTCATCGTCAGCGCCTCTTCCTGGTCGTGGGTGACGAAGATGGTGGTGATGCCGATCTCGCGCTGGATGCGCTTCAGCTCGATCTGCATGTCGACGCGCAGCGCCTTGTCGAGCGCGCCGAGCGGCTCGTCGAGCAAAAGCACGCGCGGCTTGGTGACGATGGCGCGCGCCAGCGCCACACGCTGCCGCTGGCCGCCCGAGAGCTGGTGCGGCCGCCGGCCGCCGAGCTTGCCGAGTTGGACGAGATCCAGCGCCCGCTGCACTTCCGTAGCGACCGTCGCCTTCGGCTCGCCGCGCACCGAAAGGCCGAAGGCGACGTTGTCGGCGACGCTCATATTGGGAAACAGCGCATAGTTCTGGAATACCATGCCGATGCGCCGCTTCTCCACCGGCACGCGCTCGACGCTTTCGCCGCCGATGGCGATGCGGCCGGTATCCGGAAAGTCGAAGCCGGCGATCTGCCTGAGCAGCGTGGTCTTGCCGCTGCCCGAAGGCCCGAGCAGCGCATAGAAGCCACCGTCCGGAAAGTCGATCGAGACATGGTCCAGCGCCTTGTGCGCGCCGAAACTGCGGGAGACGTTCGATACCTGGACGCCGGCCATTATTTCTCTCCGCCGAATTTGAAGAAGCGCGCCGTCAGCAGCATGAGCGCCATCGACACCGCGATGATGATGGTCGACACCGCGTTGATCTCGGGCGTGAATCCCTTGCGGATCGCGGCGTAGATTTCGACCGGCAGTGTTGTCTGGCCTGGCGTCGACAGGAAATACGAGACCACGAACTGGTCGAAGGAGACAGCGAATGCGAACAGTCCGCCGGCGATCACGCCAGGCATGATCCAGGGCAAAGTTACGCGCACGGTAACCTGCCACTGATTGGCGCCGAGCGAACGCGCCGCTTCTTCCAGCTCCGGCGCGAAGGTTTGCAGGCGGGCCGACACGACCACGATGACGTAGGGCAGCGCCAGCGCGACATGGCCGAGCAGGATCGCGATGAGCCCGCGACCGATGCCGATGCCGAAGAAGAAGATCAGCATCGCGGTGCCGGTGATCAGCCACGGAATGGCGATCGGCGGGAAGAGCAGCGCCTGCAGGAATTTCTTGCCGCGGAATACGTAGCGATAGAGCGCTAGCGACGCCATCGAACCAAGCAGCGTTGAAAGGATCGTCGTGATGATCGCGATCTCGATGCTGTTCCAGGTCGCCGCGATCAGCTGGTCGTTTTGCGCTAGCGAAGCATACCAGTCCGTCGTCCACTCGAACGGCAGCTGGTAAAAAGGCGAGGCGTTGAACGACATCAGCGCCATGATGATGATCGGCAGATAGAGGAAGCCGAGCAACAGGAAGATGTAAAAGCGCCCGACCCATTCCAGAATGCGCGTCGTCGCCATCAGCCGGCCCTCCGCAAGACCGGTGCCGCGAGCGCCAGGATGACCAGCACTACGGCAAGCAGGATGAAGGAGAGCGCCGCGCCCAGCGGCCAGTTGAAGACGGCAACAAACTGGTCCTCGATGACGGTGCCGTAGAAAGTGCCGGTGCGGCCGCCGAGGATGCGCGGCTCCATGAAAGAACCCACGACCGGCACGAAGATCAGCGCCGCACCCGCGATCAGGCCGGGCATCGACAGCGGGATGATCACCCGCTTGAGCACCTGCAGCCGCGAAGCCCCGAGCGAGCGGCCCGCCTCGATCAGCGAGTCGTCGATCGCCTGCAGCGTGAGGTAACAGGTGAGCACCATATAGGGCACGTAGGAGTGCACCAGGCCGATGATGACCGCCGGGTAGGAATACATGAGATCGATATTGATCTTGAACGGCAAGACGGCATTGAGCGTGGTGTCGAGAATGCCGCCCTCACGCAGCACCATGGCCCAGGAGAAGATGCGCACCAGCCCGTTCGACCAGAAAGGCAGGATGACCAGCAGAAAGATCGCCTCGCGGCTGCGGCCTTTAAGAACCTTCGCCAGCACGTAAGCCGCCGGATAGCCGATAACGACGCACCAAAGCGTGACCTCGAGCCCGAGCCGCAGCGAGGCCAGAAGAAGCGTCAGATAAAGGCTTTGCGAGAAGAAGGCGGCGTAGTTGCCGAGCGTGAACGACCACTCCTTCCCGGCCATTGGCAGGTCGGTCATGAAGGAGAAGAACACCATGGCTGACAGCGGCAGAAAGATCGCCACCGTCAGCCATAGATAAGCGGGAAGCAGAAGCGGCAGGGCTGGCCGCAGTCCGCGGCGCGAACCGGTCGCGAGCTGCTCAGCCATGATGCCTCTCCTCCCCGTAAGACGCCAACTATTTCACGTTGACCTTCAGCTCCTGCCAAAGTGCCAGGTATTTCTCGCGCTGCTCATCCGTGACCGGCGCCTGGAACTGGATACGTTTGGCGACCTCTGGGCTGCCCATGACCTTTCGGTTGAAGGCGTCCTCGGGCAGTGCCTCGACCGCCTTGGTGTTGGCCGAAACCGGCGCGCCGACCTTGGTGACCCATTCGACATAGAATTTCGGGTCGATCATGTAGTTGATGAAGGCCTCGGCGCCCGCGACGTTCTTGGAACCGGCCGGGATGGAGAAGGCGTCCAGCCAGGCGACGGCGCCTTCCTGCGGGATGACCAGCGAGACCGGCAGCTTGAAATGCGTCTTGGCGCGGTCGGCGGAGCCGCTCCAATAGGTGCCGATATCGATCTGGTTGGAGGCAACCATCTGGTTCCAGTCGTTCTCCGAACTCCAGAAGGTCTTGATCTGCGGCATCAGCGAGGTGAGCTTCGCCTTGACCGCGCCCATATCCTTGATGTCGTTGATGTTCTGCCCCGATGCGATGGCGCCGAACTGCACCGCCTCGACGGCGTCGTCGCGGATGATGACGCGCCCCTTATGTGCTGGATCCCACATCTCGGCGATGCTCGTCGGCGGCTTGTCGAACGACTTCTCGTTGATGGCTAGAGCGGTCAGGCCCCATACCCACGGCACGCCATAGACCTTGCCGTCATGGTTCAGCATCGGCGAGCCGGCCTTGTCCTTGGCAATATCGGCATAGTTGGAGAGCTTCGACGTATCGATCGGCTGGATCAGCTTGCCGGCCATCGCCTGGTCGTTGAAGGCGGCGTTGATCATGACGACGTCGTAGAGGCCGGGATTGGTCCTCAGCTTGGTCAGCATCTCCTGTTCGGAGTTGAAGAAGTCATTGACGACCTTGTAGCCGGTCGCCTTCTCGAAGTTGGCGACCGCCCATGGCTCGTCGGCGCCGTAGCCCTTCCAGTTGAGCACATGCACTTCCTGGGCGGCCTGGGCGGCAAACGTGAATGCTGAGACGAAGACGGCGGTCGCCGTCAGAAAAGCGGTCAGTCTGGGCATGCGCATGTCTTTTCCTCTCATTGTTGGCCCGGTTGATGGGCTTGTTAAGTTGCAGTCGCGTCCTCCCGGCCATGCGCTATCGTTCCTTGATCGCGATGGCTTAGGAATTCCTGGATCTCACTGTCGGTCGGCGCGGACGAGCCGCCATGACGGGTGACGGAAAGGGCCGCCGCGGCGTTCGCATAGCGCGCCGCTTCGCAGGGCGACAGCCCTCGCGACAATGCGCTGACGAAGGCGCCGATATGCGTATCGCCGGCACCATTGGTGTCAACGGCGCTGACCGCGAAACCGGGGATCGCGCGCGTGCCGCCTTCTGCCAGCCGCACAAGGCAGCCGTGCGCGCCGGCGCGGATCACGACGCCCGCGGCTTTCGGGCAGTGTTCGGCCAGAAGCCGGATCGCGACGGTCTGCGCGTCGCCACGGCCGGCTATTGCGGCGGCCTCGTCGGCGTTGCAGCTCAGCCAGTCGGTGCGGGCAAGCACCCTTTCCAGGATCGGGCGCGGAATCTCCCCGATCACAGGCGTCGGATCGAAGACTACGGGAACTTCCTCCGGCAGCGCCTCGATCCAGTCGGCGAGCGCTTCGCGGCTGCCAGGGTAGCTCAACGTATAGCCGGAGGTGAAAACCCAATCGCCCGGAATGACTTGGACGGGCACCATCATGTCCGGTGTCAGCACGCTCTCCGCGCCCGGCCATGAGACGAAGGTGCGTTCCGCATCGCTGCTGATCATGGCGACGCAATTGCCGCTGTCCATCAAGGGTGACGGCGGCGTCAGGGTCTCGATGCCTTCAGCGGCGAAAGCCGCGCGCAGGAAGTCGCCGTCTGCCCCGATGCCAAGCTGTCCGCCGAACACCACCTTCATGCCGGTGCGGCTCGCCGCGACCATCATGTTGAAGCCGCCGCCGGCGACGCGCGAATAGCTCGTCGCGGTCTTTTCGCTGCCCGCCGCCGGGAGAGCGTCGATGCGATATACATGGTCGACCACCGCGCTGCCGACATGAACGAGGCGCCCGCTCATGCGGCGTCCTCCTTGCCGCCACGGGCCTTCGGCATGCGCGCCGCGACAAGATCATTGGCCAACGGCTCGACCTCCGCGAGATCGATGCCCTTCAGTCCCGCGATTTGATCTTGCGGCAGGCCCGACAGGCCCGAACAGGCGCCCGCCATGCCCGCGGCGATGGCGCCTATGGTGTCGGTGTCGCCGCCGAGATTGGCGCTGATCACTGCCGCTCGCCACGCATCCCCGTTGGCAACCTCCAGCACGGCGAATGCTGCAGGAATCGACTCCTGGCTGGCGACCCCCGTGCCGATCAGGTCAACGATCAACCGGATCGCCTCTTTGTCGCCCTTCCCGCGCACAAGTTCCTGCGCCCAGAGGATGCGTTCGGCGATGTCGCCGCCGGTGACCCAGTGACCAAGCGCGGCACCAAGCTTTGCCGCCGCGACGGCATGGCCGGAAGCAGCGCGCCAGTCGGCGCCCGAAACACCGAGACTGACCGCGGCAGCAACTGCGGCTGCGGAGGCAATCGCAATCGACGTATTGTGCGTAGCCCGGCAGGTTTCCGCGACTTTCGCAACCAGGGCATCGAGCGGCTCCGGGCGGATCATAATGCCGACCGGCGCAATCCGCATCGCGGCGCCGTTGGTGTCGCCAGTTCGCCCCGCTTCTTCCGCCGGCAGGCCGTTATTGATGGCGTCGATGGCCCGCTTGGTCGACGGTCCAAGCAGGTCGTAACTGCCACGCGCCTTGACGTCGCGCTCCCAGTCGAGCAGCGCGTTGACCCATCGCGCATGGTCGAAGCGATTCCCGGAGCTGACCAGGATGCGGCCGAGCAGCAGGGCCTGCTCGGTGTCGTCGGTGATGGCACCTGCCGGCAGCCCCTTCGACACCGGATGGTCGACGGCGGGCGCAACGAAACCCTCGACATGGCCATAGAGCTCGGCGATGCGGGCGGGCGACAGAAGCTGTGTCGGCATGCCCAGCGCATCGCCAAGCGCGCCGCCGATCAGCGCGCCCAACGCCCGGTCGATCGCGTCGGCCGCCATGCTCAGAACTCCAGATGCAGCGCGAAATGCGCCGGGTTGAGCAGGCTGGTGACGAATTCGATGGCGCGGCCGTCGGCGGCGCGCGTCAGCCGCCGCGTCCTGAGGAACGGCGTGCCCGGCGCGCAATCGAGGATGGCGGCATCAGCAGCGCTGAGCATCTCGATGTCGACCCACTCCTCGCCATGGTCGGACACCAGCCCTGCCCCGCGCAGCGTCTGGTGCAGCGAGCCTTCGCGAAGCCCGCGCAGCGGCACGTCTTCCAGCTCGGGCGACAGTGGCAGGCGGCTGCGTTCGATCGAGATCGCATGGCCGTCATCGGCATTGGTACGGACGCGATCGACGGCGATGAAAGACGAGCTCTCGACACCGAGCTTTGCCGCGAGCTCGGCATCCTCGATGATCTCGAGCCTAAGCGTCCGGGTTTCGGCATTGGCGCCCGCATTGGCGAGCGCGCGCGACCAGCCGATCGCGTCATCGACCGGCATGCCGTCGAAAGTGACGAAGGACCCGATGCCGACCTTGGTGGTGATGAGGCCGCGGCTTGAAAGCTCTTCCAGCCCTTTGCGAACCGTGTTGCGGCTGACCGAGAAGCGCTGGACGAGCTCGTTCTCGCTCTGCAGGCGATCGCCGAAGCCGAGCACGCCTGAGCGGATCTCGTGCTCCAGAACCGTCGCGATCTGCTCGGGCTTGCCCGTGCCGGGAGTGAGTTGCGTCGCGCGACGGGCCATATGGATACCTGTTCAATGAACCTGTATAATCCTGTTCATTAGCGTATGTGAGACAAAGCGTCAACGGCCAAGTCCCGCATGTCCCGATTGTTTTGCGCTGCACCTCGTTTGCCTGCAGGCATCCTCATAGTGACGCGAGAGGGGCGCTCTCATATGCTCCGATACGAACCTTCTAATCTCCGGAGCAATGGACGATGGTCAAGTTCCTGCCGCTGAAAAAGGCCGTTGCGGAGACTCTGCACGATGACGATACGGTCGCCTTCGAGGGCTTCACCCATTTGATCCCGACCGCCGCGGCCCATGAGGCAATCCGCCAGGGCTTTCGCGACCTGACGCTGATCCGCATGACGCCCGACCTGATCTACGATCAGATGATCGGCATGGGCATGGCCAAGAAGATCGTCTTCTCCTATCTCGGCAATCCCGGCGTCGGCCTGCTCAGGCGCGTTCGCGACGCCATCGAGAACGGCTTTCCGCGGCCGATCGAGGTCGAGGAGCACAGCCACGCCGGCATGGCCAACGCCTATGAGGCGGGGGCCGCCGGCCTGCCCTGCGCGGTGTTCCGCGGCTATCGCGGCGCAGGCCTTGCCGCCGTCAATGCAAACATCAAGTCCATAACCTGCCCGTTTACCGGCGAGGTGCTGGCCGCCGTTCCGGCGATCCGGCCCGACGTCGCCTTCATCCACGCGCAGAAGGCCGACCGCAAAGGCAATGTGCTGGTCGAAGGCATCATCGGCATCCAGAAAGAGGCCGTGCTCGCCGCCAAACGCGCGGTGGTGACCGTCGAGGAAGTGGTCGACAGTTTCGACGATCTCCACCCCAATCTCACGGTGCTGCCGAATTGGACGATCGCGGCAATCTCGATCGTGCCGGGCGGCTCCCATCCGTCCTACACGCATGGCTATTACGAGCGCGACAACTCCGCCTATCTCGAATGGGACGAGATCGCCGCCGACCGCGACCGCTTCCAGGCATGGATGCAGAAGAACGTCATCGAGAGCAGCGCAGACGACTTCGCGGCTCGCGTCGAGCATCTGAGGAAAGCCGCATGAGCGAGAATGATCTGGGCTTCACCCCCAACGAGATGATGACGATCGCCGCCAGCCGTGCGCTGAAGAACGACGATGTCTGCTTTGTCGGCATCGGGGCGCCGTCGGCCGCCTGCAATGTCGCGCGGCTGACCCATGCGCCGGACATCACGCTGATTTACGAGAGCGGCACCATCGGCACCGCGCCCCACATTTTGCCGCTGTCGATCGGCGACGGCGAATTGTGCGAGACGGCGGTCACCACCGTCGCGGTGCCGGAGATGTTCCGCTATTGGCTGCAAGGCGGCCGCATCTCGATAGGCTTCCTTGGCGCCGCCCAGCTCGACAAATTCGGCAACATCAACACTACGGTCATCGGCGACTATGCGCATCCCAAGACGCGGCTGCCCGGCGGCGGCGGCGCGCCGGAAATCGCCACCTCCTCGCGAGAGGTCTACATCACCATGGCGCAGTCGAAGCGCGGCATGGTCGAAAAGATCGACTTCTTCACCTCCTTCGGCCATGGCGAAGGCGGTGACCACCGCAAGCGGCTCGGCATCGACACCGCCGGTCCGACCTTGCTGATCACCGACCTCGCCGTCTGGAAGCCGGACCGTGTCACCAAGGAATTCACCGTCGTGTCGCTGCATCCCGGCGTCACCCGCGAAGAGGTGCAGGCGACCTGTGGCTGGGAAGCAAAGTTTGCCGAGGCGCTTGACGAGACGCCGGCGCCGACGGAACTCGAGCTGAAGACATTGCGCGATTTGCAGGCGCGCAGCAAGGCCGCGCATGCGGGTACCGCCAAAGGGAAAGCTGCATAATGACTGATGCCTTCATCTGCGACTACATCCGCACGCCGATCGGCCGTTTTGGCGGCGCGCTATCCTCGGTGCGAGCCGACGATCTCGCCGCCATTCCGCTGAAGGCGTTGGTCGAGCGCAACCTGGGCGTCGACTGGGCCGCGGTCGACGACGTCGTCTTTGGCTGCGCCAACCAGGCCGGCGAGGACAACCGCAACGTGGCGCGGATGGCGTTGCTGCTGGCCGGCCTTCCCCAGGACATTCCGGGCTCCACGATCAATCGGCTCTGTGGCTCGGGCATGGATGCCGTCACCATCGCCGCCCGGGCCATCAGGGCCGGCGAGGCCGAGCTGATGATTGCCGGCGGGGTGGAATCGATGAGCCGCGCGCCCTTTGTCATGCCGAAGGCCGACACCGCCTTCTCGCGCAATGCCGAGATCTACGACACCACCATCGGCTGGCGCTTCGTCAACCCGCTGATGAAGAAGCAGTACGGCGTCGATTCCATGCCGGAGACCGGCGAGAACGTCGCCGAGGAGTTTTCGGTCAGCAGAGCCGACCAGGACGCCTTTGCCGTGCGCAGCCAGGACAAGGCTGTTGCGGCGCAGGCCAATGGCCGGCTGGCGAAGGAGATCACGCCGGTGGCGATCCCGCAGAAAAAGGGCGAGCCAATCGTCGTCTCGAAGGACGAGCATCCCCGCGCCGGCACGACCATCGAGGCCCTGGCCAAGCTGTCGACGCCGTTCCGCGAGGGCGGCACCGTGACTGCCGGCAATGCTTCCGGCGTCAATGATGGTGCTGCTGCGCTGATCATCGCCTCGGAAGCGGCGGCCAGGAAACATGGCCTGACGCCGATCGCCCGCATTCTCGGCGGTGCTGTTGCCGGCGTCGCGCCGCGCATCATGGGTATCGGTCCCGCGCCGGCAACCAAAAAGCTCTGCGCCCGTCTCGGCTTGAGGCCTGACCAATTCGACGTCGTCGAGTTGAACGAAGCCTTCGCCTCGCAAGGCATTGCCGTGCTGCGTGAACTCGGAATTTCCGAGCAGGCGAAGCATGTGAACCCCAACGGCGGCGCCATTGCGCTCGGTCATCCGCTTGGCATGTCGGGCGCGCGCATCACCGGCACGGCGGCGCTGGAGCTGCGCGAGCGCGGCGGACGCTGCGCTTTGGCCACCATGTGCATCGGCGTCGGCCAGGGCATTGCGATTGCACTGGAACGGGTCTGACGGCTCGGCCCGCTCAGTAAGGCAGGCCGACATAGTTCTCCGCCAGCGCGGTCGAGGCGGCAATGGAGTGTACGAGATAATTGAGCTCGGCTTCCTGGATGCGCTGACCGAACTCACCCGCCTCGGGGAAGCGGTGGAGGATCGTCGTCATCCACCAGGAGAAGCGCACCGCCTCGCAATCGATGCGATGGCGTCGCCCTCGAGCCCGGTCCGGTATCGGTTGGCATTGTTTGCGTCATCGTCCATGGAGAGGCTTCCCCTCAGGCAACGACGCGACGAAGGCGCGGATCAGGGCGACGAGCGCATCGGGCTGCTCGATGCAGGGAATGTGCCCGGCGCCGCGGATCAGCTCGAAGCGCGCGCCGGGGATCAGGTCGGCAAGCGAGCGCACGAGATTGGGCGGCGTCGAACCGTCCTGGTCGCCGCCGATGCAGAGCGTCGGCACCGCGATGCGGCGCGCGCTGTCGGTGAAATCCGCGTCGCGAACCGCCATACACGTGCCGATGTAACCTGGCAGCGCCTGCCTGGTCAGCATGTTGCGGCAACCGGCAAGCTCTGCGACGCGGTTGGCATGAAAATCCGGCGTGAACCACACCTTCATGATGCCATCGGCAATCGCCTCGATGCCGTCACGCTCGACCGTCGCGATGCGGCTGTTCCAGCTCTCGGCGGTACCTATTTTGTGCGCGGTGTCGCTGAGGATCAGCGCTTCGACGAGTTCGGGCCGCCGTGCATAGAACCCCTGCGCGACCATGCCGCCGACCGACAGTCCAAAAAGCACGACCTTCTGGAAGCCGAAGCAATCGATGAGCGCGCTCAGATCGTCGACATGGTCGTCGATCGAGCGCACGCCGCTGCCGATGTCGGAAAGTCCATGGCCGCGCTTGTCATAGACGAGCATCGGCATCTCACCGGCAAGCCGTGCGACGACATCGTCCCAGATCCGCAAGTCGGTGCCGAGCGAATTGATGAAGATGATCGGGCGCGCAGCAGCCGTCCCGACGATAAGGCGATGGTGCAACGCAATGCCGCCGATACTGACGAATGGCACGATCTCGATCCTCCAAACCAACATTGCACCAGTTGTCTGGATCGGTAAACCGAAGGCTACTCTGGACGGTGCACGCCGCCTTGGATCTTTTGAGGGGGCGTTTGGCGATCCGCCTCCGGCGTCGAGACCAGCAGGGCGGCGGCGGCATTCGCGGCGGCGATGGCGGCCTCGGTGGGCTCGCCGCGAGCAAGCGCAGCCGCAAAGGCACCGACGAATTCGTCACCAGCGCCATGAGTGCTGACCACCTTCACCGGAATGGCACCGAGCGCAAAGGCGCGGCCGTCGCGATCGTGATAGGCGACGCCATCCTCGCCGGCGGTGACGATTGCCGCCGGATAAACGATTGCCAGTTGCCGCGCTGCCTCAGCTGTGCCTTCAAGCGTGTCGACGACCGGAATGCCGGCCAGGAACTCCGCCTCTAGAGCGTTGGTGACCACGATATCGACGAGCCCGGTGAGTTCGGCTGGCAGCGGCCGGGCCGGCGCCGCGTTGAGCACGACGCAGCAGCCATGAGCCTTCGCCGCGCGCGCGGCAGCGATGTTGGCGATTTCCGGCACTTCGTTCTGCAGCAACAGCACTCCAGCCTGCGCGAGCACACCGGCCGCCCCCGCGACATCCTTTTCGCCGAGTGTCAGATTGCTGCCGGAAACGATCACCGCGCCGTAGTCGCCATCGGCGTCGAAGATGGCCACGCTCATGCCTGATCGGGTCCCTGGTTCTACTCGCACGAAGCGGTGATCGACATTGCTGCGGCTGAGATTGGCGAGCAGCGCGCGGCCGAAATCGTCATCGCCGACGGCACCGATCATCGACGACCTCGCCCCCGCGCGAGCCGCCGACAGGGCCTGATTGCCGCCCTTGCCGCCGCATTTCGGCTGCCAGCCGAAACCGGTCACTGTCTCACCCTTGCGCGGACGATCCGGTGCGTCGACCAGGATGTCGTAATGCAGGCTGCCGAACACGGCCACCAACCCCGCTGAAGCATCGCTCATCCGCGACGATCTTTCATCTGTACTTGTCTCGGCGTTTCGACGTCACTGCCGACATGGTGCGGCCGAGATTGTGCTCCGCCGCCTGATAGTCGCGCTGCGCCACCGCGACGAACAGCGCATCCAGGATGTTGAGCTGGGCGATACGGGCGGCCGCATTCTCGCCCATCAGCGGCGACCCCCGCGCGGTCGAGCAGAGCACGACATCCGCCTCGGCTGCCAGCGGCGAGTTGGCGTAGTTGGTTATGGCAAGCGTTCTGGCGCCGTTCTTTCTGGCAAGTTGAACGGCATCAATCACCGCGCTGCTGTTGCCGGAATGGGAAAAGCCGACGGCAATGTCTTCGGCGCCGAGGAGCGACGCCGACATAAGCATCATGTGGGAATCGTCGTAAACCGCCGCGCGGATGCCGATGCGCAGGAACTTGTGCGAGACGTCCCGGGCGATCTGAGCCGAACCGCCGACGCCATAGAAGTCGCGATTTTTGGATCGATAAATGAGGTCGGCGGCCCAGTCGAAATCGCCGATGTCAAGAATCGCCAGCGTTTCCTCCAGCGCCTGTATGGAAGTGCGGAAGACCTTTTGCACGATCTCGGCCGAACTGTCGTCAGCGGACAGTTCCCGGTGCATCTCGGCGGTCGGCGAGCGGCTGTATTCGCAGACTGCCGTCCGGAAGTCGCGATAGCCGGAGAAGCCCAGCTTCTTGGCGATCTTCACCACCATCGCCTCGGAGACGCCGGCCTCGTCAGCAATCTCCTTCAAAGGGATTGTCTCGTCGAAACCGCGGCGGCCGAACACGGTTTCCACCACCTTTGCCTCCAGCGGTGTCAGATGCGGCATCATCATGCGGATGCGCGGCCCCACGGCCCGGAGATCCGCGAACGTCATCCTGCAGCTCCGAGCAGGATTTCCTGGACGATAGCCTGCGAGGCAACCGCGTCCTGCCCATCGAGGGCAGCCGCCAACCGATTGTCCCGCTCCAGCCGCTCGACGACCCGCAACATGCGCCTGACAGTGACGATGTTGACCTCGCATTCGCGAACCGGGTCGAGACCAGTCGTGTCCGGAAAGGTATCGAAATAGATGGCACCGGCGTAGCCGTCCCTGCGTATCTGGCGCAGCAGCTCGATGGTCTGCAGCGTGTGCACGGCGCCGACCATCAGGCCGTCGTCGCGCTTGGCGTAGCCATCGTTGAGATGAACGCCGAGCAACCTGCTGTGACGGGCGACAAGAGCGGCGGCAAAGGCCGGTTGCTCGTCGGCATAAAGAACATGCGCGAAGTCGAGGGTGACGCCGAGATTGGGCAGGCCGGCCTCGCGGATCGCCAGCAACGTGGTCGCGGCATCCGGCATCAGCGAATAAGAACGCGGCTCGTTCGGCTTATATTCGAGACTGATGGCGCAATCGGGGTCATGCGACGCAACTTCACGAATACCGTCGATTTCGTGTTGCCAAAGTGTCGCGTAGTCGGCTTGGAAAGCGTAGTCGAAACCATCCTGCCCCAGCCACAACGTCATGAGACCGGCGCCGGCCTCTCGCGCCGCGTCGATGCCAGCCTTGGTGAGGTCGATGGCTTCACGCCGCACTGCCGGATCGGGATTGGTGAACGCGCCGAGCTTGAAGGCGGGATTGGAATAGTAGCGCATCGCGAAGCCATTGATGGAAAGCCCGAGATCACCAAGCCTCCGTGCGATTTCCCTGGGGTTTTCACCGATATGGTCGGGAAAGTTGAGGTCGAGATCGGTGAGCCCCTCGACCTTAGCCGCCCGCGCCGCCATCTGCAGCACCGAGGGCTTCCCGGTAAGCCCGGCCCACTCCGCCTCAGGCCGCGAGGCGAAGGAATTGAGACGGGTGGCAAAACGGTGGGATGTCATTTGGGATCCTTGGGATGCCTGAGACTTCACATGGAAAAATGATTTTGTAAAGTTAACTGGTGAGCTGTACAGGCTGGTTGCCCTGGTTGGCATGCGCTGATTGTTCTGGCATTACCGGGTTCGAGAACCATTCCGACGGGCAGCAATGACCTCGAAACGCAACGTCCTTTTCATCATGTGCGACCAGCTGCGGTTCGATTATCTGAGCTGCGCCGGGCACAAGAGCCTGAAGACGCCGAACATCGACCGGCTCGCCAGCCGCGGCGTGCGTTTCACCAATGCCTATGTGCAATCGACGGTCTGCGGCCCCTCGCGCATGAGCGCCTATACCGGCCGCTACGTCCGCTCGCACGGCTCGACGCATAATGGCGTGCCGCTCAGAGTCGGCGAGCCGACGCTGGGCGACCATCTGCGCGAGGTCGGCGTGCGTTGTGCGCTCATCGGCAAGACACATATGAAGGCCGACGAGGAAGGGATGGAGCGCCTCGGCATCGCCAAGGATTCCGTCATCGGCGTGCGTGTCGCGGAATGCGGCTTCGAGCCGTTCGAGCGCGATGACGGCCTGCACCCCTCGACCAGCTACGACCCCGATCCGGCCTACGACTCCTATCTGCGCCAGCACGGCTTCGAGGCCGAAAATCCTTGGGAGCATTGGGCGAATTCCGGCGAAGGCGAGAATGGCGAGAATTTCAACGGCTGGCTGCTCGTCCATGCCGACAAGGCGGCGCGCATTCCGGAGGAGCATTCCGAGACGCCTTACATGACGCGCCGTGCCATGCGCTTCATTGAGGACGCCGAGGCCAAGGGCGAAGCCTGGTGCGCGCATCTTTCCTACATCAAGCCGCACTGGCCCTATATCGTGCCCGCGCCCTACCACGCCATGTACAGCAAGGCGGACATCCAGCCGCCCGTTCGCAGCGAAGCCGAGCGCGTCTCGCCAAACCCGATCTTCGAGGCCTTCCAGCAGGAGCGGTACTCGAAGAACTTCTCGCGCGATGAGATCCGCGAAACGGTCGTTCCCTGCTACATGGGCCTGATCAAGCAGATCGACGACCAGCTCGGCCATTTGTTCGACTTCATGGAGAAGCGCGGCCTGTTCAAGAACACGCTTGTCGTCTTCACTTCTGACCATGGCGACTATCTCGGCGACCATTGGCTCGGCGAGAAATACCTGTTCCACGACGCCGCAGTGAAAGTGCCGATGATCGTCTACGATCCTCGTCCGGAAGCCGACGTCACAAGAGGAACCACGTCGGACGCGCTGGTCGAGATGATCGATCTCGCACCCACCTTCCTCGATTATTTCGGCGGCAGGCCCAAGCCGCATGTCCTCGAAGGCCGCTCGCTGCTGTCGCTGACTTCGGGTGAGCGGAAGAGCCTGCGCAACTATGCCATCAGCGAATATGACTACAGCGGCGATGCGGCGCGGCTGAAGCTCGCCATGCCGGTGTCGGGCTGCAAGCTCTACATGATCACCGACGGCCGCTTCAAACTCGTCCATGGCGAAGGTGTCGAGCCGATGTTCTTCGATCTCCAGAACGACCCCGGCGAATTGCGCGACCTCGGCCGCGAGCCGTCGGCCGCCGGCGACATCGAGCGGCTGCGCAAAATGCTGATGCGCTGGCTGGCGTTGCCCAACAACCGCATCACCGTCCCCGACGAGTGGCTGACGGAGATCGACGACAAGGTCGGGCATTTCGACCCGATCATCGGCTCCGGCGTGCTCATCGGCTACTGGGACGAGGCCGAACTCGCCGAACAGCAGGAGGCGCGTCGCCGCTGGCTGACGCGCCGGGGCAAGTAGCTTCGTTACCCGAGTGTCAGCCCCGCCTTCTTCGCTTCGTCGCGCAGGAAGGGCAGCCCCACCTCGATGACGTCGCGCGGGTCTTCCGCCACCGGACGCCATACCGCGAGCCCGCCGGCGATGTCGACGTCGACATGGTTCATGCTTTCGAGCGTGATCGGGCCCTCATAGCCGATGTCGGCGATCGCCTTCATGCAGGCTGCCCAGTTCAGCATGCCGCGCCCCGGCACGCCGCGGTTGGCCTCCGACACATGCACATAGCCGAGGAAGGGCGCCGCCGCCTCGAAGCCGGCCGCGAAGCTCTCTTCCTCGATATGCATGTGGTAGGTGTCGAGATGGATGAAGATGTTGTCGGCGCCGATGCGCTCGATGATGCGCGCCGCATCGATGCCGCGGTTGATCAGATGCGTCTCGTAGCGGTTGCAGGGTTCGATGCCGAGCTTCAGGCTGCGTGCCTTCGCCGACTTTGCCGCCCGTTCGAGGAAGCGGCACATGCCGTCGATCTCCCGCTGCGTCGGCGCCCGGCCGGTGGTCTTGCCGATCGTGCCATAGGTGACGCCGCCGAGCGCCTCGGCGCCCACCTCGTTGCAGACGTTGAAGGCCGGCTGCAGGAAATCGAGCGCCTCTTCCGGCCGCTCCACCACGTCGAGCGCGCGCGGCAAGCCGAGCGATGGGATGAGCTGCACGCCATAATGGTTTGCAAAACCGCGCGTGCGCTTGGTGTCGATCTCCTCGGGTCTGAGCAGCGGGATCTCCATCAGGCCGATGCCGAGCTCCTTCAGCCGGTCCATCTGCGGCTCGATGCGGGCCAGATCCCAGACCGGGGCGATGGCGAAAGTGTGCAGTCCGAAAACATTCATATCAGCCTCGTTGCTCGTGCGCCGCCGCGGCGGCCGTGTCGCCGCCGCCGACGATGCGGCTGACGACTTCGTTCATGTTGGTTTTGGCGGTGACGAGATCGGCATCCGCCCTGCCGTGGCGCAGCACGACGATGCGATCGGTGACCGACAGCACGTCGTTCAGCCGGTGCGAAATCAAAATGACGGCGATGCCTTCAGACTTCAGCCGCCGGATGAGATCGAGCACGCTCTGCACCTCGCGCACGGCGAGCGCCGCCGTCGGCTCGTCCATGATGACGAGCTTCGGGTTGAAGGTGAGCGCCCGCGCAATCGCCACCGTCTGCTGCTGGCCGCCGGAGAAGGAGCCGACGGAACGACTGATCGACGGCAGGTGCGCCCCGAGCCGCTCGATCATCCGCGCCGCCTGCCGATCCATCTCGGTCTTGTCGACAAAGCCGGGGAAGAGGCCGAGCAGCCTTTTCGTCGGCTCTCGGCCAAGGAAGATGTTGGAGGCCACGTCCTGCTGCTTGGCCAAGGACAGATCCTGGTAGATCATCTCGATGCCGAGCCGGCGCCGCTGGCCGGGATCGAGAGCGAGGATGTCCTTGCCGTCGAACTCGATCGAGCCGGTGTCGGCGCGGTAGATGCCGGTGATGGTCTTCATCAGCGTCGACTTGCCGGCGCCGTTGTCGCCGACCAGCCCGACCACCTCGCCGGCCGCGACCGACAGGTCGACGCCATGCAGCACGTCGACCGCCCCGAAGCTTTTGCGGATCTTATGGAGCGAAAGCAGGGTCATACGCGCGACTCCTTCCGCACCTGATATTGGTCGATGAAGACCGCTAGGATCAGCACCGCGCCGATCGCCATCTGCTGGTAATAGGATTGCACGGCAAGCAGCGTCAGCCCGTTCTGCAGCACGCCCATGATCAGCGCGCCGATCATGGTGCCGAGGATCGAGGCACGGCCGCCGAACAGGTTGGTGCCGCCGATGATCGCCGCGGTGATCGCGGTGAGTTCGTAGTTGATGCCAGCGGTCGGGTCGCCCGCATTGACGCGGGCGGTGAACAAGAGACCGGCAAGCCCGGCAAGCGCGCCGGAGAGCGTGTAGATGATGCGGCGATGCTGCTCGACGCGGATGCCGGCTGCGCGCGCCGCGCCCTCGCTGTCGCCGAGCGCCAAAGTGTGGCGGCCGAAGCGCGTATAGGCAAGCACCGTATGCGCGACGATCGCCGTCAGCACGAAGATGATGACGGGCATCGGAATGCCGAGCGGCCTCCCTTGCCCGATATAGACGATCTCCGGCGGCAGGCCGTAGATCGCCCTGCCCTGCGAGATGACGAGCGCCAGCCCGCGCGCAAGGCCCAGCATGCCGAGCGTGACGATGAAGGCGGGCACGAAGGCGCGGGTGACCAGTTGGCCGTTGATGTAGCCGGCGATACTTCCGGCCAGAATGCAGGCGATCACCGCGAACACCGACGGCCAGCCGAGGTTGACGGCGACGAAGGCCCCCGCCACGCCGGCAAGGCCCATGACCGATCCCAGCGACAGATCGAGCCCACCTGAACCGATGACGAAGGTCGCGGCGATCGCCAGCACGCCGATCGTCGACGTCGCGAGCAGGATGTTGAGGAAATTGCTGAGCGACAGGAAGAAAGGCGACAAAAGCGCCATCGCCGCGCTCAGCAGCACAAGCACCAGCAGCGACTCCAGCCTGATGTGGAGCCTCTCGACGGATGCGCGCTGCACCCGAGCCCAAAACCCGGGCTGCGCCGTTTCGGAAGCCATGTTTTGACCCTTCTGGGTAGGGGACTAGGGGAATAGGGAAGTCAGCGGGAGAGAGCCGGGTCTGGGAAGTGCAAACCTTCCTCCTCCTACTCCCCTACTGACCTACTCCCCTAGTCCCTTCTCTTGCTACTTCACGTATTGCAGCATCGGCTCCTTGCCGGCGTCGAGCACGTCCTTGGTCAGCACCAGGGTGGGCACCGCGATGCTTTCCTCGACCTTCTCGCCGGCCAGCGCCTTCTTGACGTTCTCGACCGCCTGCTTGCCGACGAGATAGGGAAGCTGCGCGACGGAAGCGTTCAGGCGGCCTTCCTTGATCGACTTCACCGCGTCGACATTGCCGTCCACGCCGATGATCGTCACCTGCTCGCCTTTGCCGGCGGCGTAGACCGATTCCACGGCGCCCAACGCCATGCCGTCGTTGGCGCAGAAGATGGCAACCAGATCGGGATGCGCCGTCAGTGTGTCGGTGGCGATCGAGGCGGCCTTGCCGCGATCCCAATCGCCCGGCAGCGAGGCGACCACCTCGAGCCCCGGCGCCAGTTCCTTGAGCTTGTCGGCAAAGCCCTTGGCGCGCTTCTCGCCGGTGATGTTGCCTGAGAGACCCTCGATCACCAGCACCGGACCCTTGGCGTCCTTGCCAAGCTTGGAGACGAGATATTCGGCCCCTTGCGCACCCGCGGCGACGTTGTCGGAACCGATATGGAAGGTGACCTTGACGCCTTCCTTGTCGAGAACCGCCTGGTCAAGATTGTTGTCGAGATCGACGATCTTGATGCCGGCATCCTGCGCCGATTTCAGGCAGGGCAAGAGGTTGGTCGAGTTGATGGCGGCGGTGATCATCGCCACCGGCTTGCGCTCGAGCATCGTGTTGCAGAGGTTGAGCTGCGGCTCGGCCGCCTGGTCGCTTTCGGCCGCCTGCTGGAAGTATTTCACGCCGGCTTCCTTGGCGCCGTCGGCGACGCCCTGCGCCATCGCGCCCCAGAACGGATTGGCCAAGGTCTTCATCAGCACGCCATATTCGCCGTCCTCGGCCTTAGCAGCGCCGACCGCGGCAAACGTAAGCGCTACGCCCAACGCGAGAGTAAATCGATTTATCTTTGTGGAAAGCGATGTCATTCCATCCTCCGTTTGTTGTTTTGCGCCGGATGCCTCGGCCAGGGCCGGCACTCTTCTTCCGTTTTCGACAATGGGGGTTATTGTCGGTCTCCTCCCCCGGAATGCGGGACGCTGCCTGGCGAGCCAACGGATTCCCGCATGAACACGTTGCAAGGTTCGAGCCGCGCCCTCGGCGGGCCGCGCTCGCCTTCGATCCTGCGAAACAAAACCTCCATTGCGTTGGCTGCGATCTCGCGCACCGGCTGCACCACCGCGGCGATCGCCGGCCACGTCACCTGCATCCATTCGGCGTCGTCGAAGCCGACCAGCGAGATGTCGTTTGGGCAATGCCAGCCGCGCCGCCGAAATTCCGAAAGCGCCACCAGCGTGCCCTTCAGGAAGAGCGAATAGACCGCCGTCGGCCTGTCGCCGCCGTCCTCCCGCTGGCTGAAATAATCGCGAAGTAGCGTCCGCAAGGGCCCGACATCGCTTTCGCAGAGTACGACGTCGATCCGGATGTCGGGCGCAAGCTCAAGTGCCGTCTTGCGAAACCCTTCGAGGCGGGCGCGCACGGTCGCCGCCTGCTGGCCGAGACCGACCACAAGAACATGGTGATGGCCCTGGCTGACGAGCGCGCGCGCCACCTCGGCGCTTGCCGCCGCGCTGTCGGCCGAAACCGTGTCGAAGGCGTCATCGGCAAGCACGCGGTCAATCAGCACCCCTGTCATGCCGTTCGCTTTCATAAAACCAGCCGCCGGTCCGTGCTCGTTTCGCACCGGCGCCAGTACGACGCCGGCAACGCGCCAGTCATGCATGCGGGCGAGGATCTCCTTCTCACGTTGCTCCGATTCCCGGCTGGAGGCGGCGACCAGCGTATAGCCGCGTTGCTCGGCGAGGCCTTCGAGCTCGCTCACCATCTGGCCGAAGAACTCGCTTTCGAACTCCGGCATGATGGCGCCGATGATGCGACGCTTGGCCCTGCGCATATCCGAGGCGAGCGGATCGACGCGGTAGCCCAGAAGCTCGACGGCATCGAGGACGCGCTGCGCGTTTTCCGGTTTTACCGTGGTGACGCCGGAAAGAACCTTGGAAACAGTGGCCGCCGACACGCCCGCCTGGCTTGCCACATCGTGGATCGACGCGCGCCGCTGCTGGGCCTGCTGTTGCGCCATTAATCTTCTCCCGGAGGCGAGTGGTCGCCCTCTCGTTAACATAATCGATAAATCGATTTTTCGCTGTTGTAAATCGTTTCATCGGGAGTAAAAACGCTGATATGATTGATGCGATCCAATCGCGCCGGGAGGAAAATCATGTCCAACAAAGCCTCGCCGCTGGTGATCAGCGCACCCGAACCGCGCACGCTCGACCTGATCTTCACGCCGCCGCAGCTGGCGCGCTTCCGCAAAAGATATCGCATCGTCGAGACAACGCCGGAAGGCGTCTCGGAGTTGCCGACAGATGTGCTGGCCGAAGCCCGCTACATCGTCGGCCAGCCGCCGATCACCCCTCAGACGCTGGAGAGGTTGAAAGCGCTGCGCTGCATCTTCAACGTCGAGACCAATCTCATCAACAACATGCCCTATGAGACGCTGTTTGCCCGCGGCATTCACGTCGTCACCACCGGCCTGGTGTTCGCGGAGCCGGTGGCGGAACTCGGCCTTGCCATGGCGCTAAACCTGGCGCGCGGCATCGTCGATGCCGACCTCGCCTTCCGGCAAGGCGAGGAACTATGGGGCGGCGACGGCAACCAGACGGCGCGACTCCTCTCAGGTTCGGATGTCGGCATCATCGGCTTCGGCGATATTGGCCGCGCTCTCAATCGGCTGCTGACCGGCTTCCGCACGCGCACCAGGGTCTTCGATCCCTGGCTACCGCCTTCCGTGCTGGTGGAGCATGGCGTCGAGCCGGCCTCGCTCGACAAGGTGCTGTCGGAAAGCGATTTCGTTTTCGTCGTCGCCTCGGTGACCAGCGAGAACCAGGGTTTTCTCGGCGCCGACGCTTTCGCCAAGATGCGCCAGGGCGCCGCCTTCATCCTGCTCAGCCGCGCCGGCGTCGTCGATTTCCCGGCGCTGATGGAAGCGGTCAAAAGCGGCCATGTCGTTGCGGCCAGCGACGTGTTTCCCGAGGAGCCGCTGGCCAAGAACCACCCGGTGCGCTCGCTTTCCGGCTTTCTGCGCTCGGCACACCGCGCCGGCGCGCTCGACGTTGCCTTCAAGCGCATGGGCGACATGGTGCTGGAGGACATGGACCTCGTCGATCGCGGTCTGCCGCCGATGCGCTCCAAGCGCGCCGAGCGAGAGACCGTTTCGCGGATGCGCTCCAAGCCGGTCGACAGGAACTGATCGCGCCTCGTCGCCTGGAACATTAGCGTTCCTGCTACTGATTGCCGCCCTGAGTGTAATGCAACCAAAATTAACGGCCGGACCACGGAGAGTTTCGGCCCTCTCAGGACCATTTTTTTTCAGAATTTTTTTCTGCATTTCACGGGAATAGAGGAACTTTGATCCGGACCTTCCGTTGATGACACGATCGTTTCTCGAACGATCCAGAGAAACAGGAGGTTTATGTCATGAACATCAAGATGATCTGCCTTGGCGCAATGACCCTTTCGATGGTCGCCGGCTCGGCTCTCGCCGCTGGCGAAACCGGCACGTCGGCGCTGGATGACCCAGCCAAGATGCAGCCCTTCTACACCGACTCCAGCATGAAAACGATGGTCAGCAAGGACGCCTTCGTGAAGGCGTGGAAGGCAATGTCGCCGGAGGACCAGACCGCGATGATGACGGCTTGTGAGGACGAGGCCAAGAACGCCAATGCAGCCAACAGCCATCCGGAGTTCTGCAGCAGCGTCAAGGAGAACGGCGGCAGCAAGTAACCAATCAGTGCAGCTACCGACAAAACGGCCCCGTTGTGGGGCCGTTTTTGCGATCCCAGACGAAGGACCGCGACGCACTTTTCCCGAGATTGATCAGGCAACCAGATCGCTGCGGTCCGCCGGTTCGAAGCCGTCATTGAAATTCGCCGCGAGCCAGGCGATCGCGCTGGCGACATCGGCGATGGCGAAACGCGCCGCGGTCTCGCCCTGCGGTCTCACGCGGATCGAGATCCCGCCCGCGGCATTGACGGTCTCAAAACCGTTTTCGTCGGACGTGTCGTCGCCGAGGAATACCGGACGCCGTCCGGTGAAAGGTTCAAGCTGCATGAAGCGCCGGATTGCGGCGCCCTTGGCCGCCTCCAGCGGCATCAGTTCGACACCGGCATTGCCGGCAATTACGCGGTAGCCTTTCGGCAGCCGGGCAAGTGCTGTCTCGACCAGTTCCGTCGCGCGGGCCAGCAATTGCGGCGCCGCCCGCGTGTGGATGGCGAGCACCGGCCCCTTGCGCTCGACATAGACGGCCTTGCTTGCCAGCTCCAGCTCGATTTCGTCGGCAAGTGCAGTCATATCCGCCGGCTCGTCGGCGGCCTCGATTTGCCCGTCCGGTGTCAGCCTGTGCTCCAACCCGTAGAGGCCGGCGATCCGCAGCTTCAAAGGCTCGAACAGCCGGTCGACGGCCGCGATAGAGCGGCCGGTGATGAAGGCGAGCGCTCCATCCAGCCGGCGCTCGACCGTTTGCAGCAGCGAACGCAACTCCGCGCTGACCGCGACGCTATCTGGATGGGCGGCGTGCTCGAGCAAGGTGCCATCGATATCGAGGAAGAGCGCCCACCGGCCTTCGGGAAGCGGTGGTGTCAAATCTGCCTGGATGTTCATCGGAATCCGACTGCCTGTTTGCGTTCGAAGATAGAGACGACATTGTCGCCGTTGGTGTTTGCCGAGCGGTCGGACAAGGCCGTGACGCGGTCGAGCTCGCCGCGCTTCCTCAATCGCGCCGCGTCGAGCAGCATGCTGCCGGCCCAGCGATAGACATTGTTGTCGCGTACGATCTCGCGCATGCGGCGCATGCGCTCGCGCTGCTCGTCGGGCCCCATGACCAGCGCCTGCCGCATGGCTTCGCTCATCATCGCCGCGTCGTAAGGATTGACGATCAGCGCCTCGAGCAGTTCGCGCGAGGCGCCGGCAAACGTGCTGAGCAGGAGCACGCCCTCTTCGTCGTCGCGCGCGGCAACGAACTCCTTGGCCACGAGGTTCATGCCGTCATGCAGGCTGGTGACGAGGCAGATGTCGGCCGCGCGGTAGATCTTGTAGACGTCCTTCTGCGAGTGATGCTCGGCCACGAGTACGACCGGACGATAGCTGCCGTTGCCGTAGCGCTCGTTGAGTCCCTCGGCGAGCCGCTGGCATTCCTCATGCAGGTGCTTGTAGGCCGGCAATGTGCCCCGGCTCGGTGCGGCGACCTGCAGGAACACCGCCTTGCCGATCATTTCAGGGTAGCGGATGAACAGTTCCTCCAGCGCATGGAAGCGGTCGAGAATGCCCTTGGTGTAGTCGAGGCGCTCGACACCGACGCACAGCTTGGCGTCGGCTGGAATCCCGAACCGCTCGCGGATTTGCGCGCGGCATTCCTCGACCGGCGGCAGGCTCTTCAGGAGCTGCACAGGCCATTCGATAGAGATCGGGTAGGCGTGGACCAAAGTCGTCTGGCCGCCATAGGACACCGCGGCATCCGCCCGTTCGATCCGGCTCTCCATGAAGCGGTCGACGCTCTCGGTGAAGTTGTTGGCATGGAACTGGGTGTGGAAGCCGATGATCGAGCTGCCCAGCAGCCCATCCAGGATGCGCTCGCGCCACGGACAGATGCTGAACACTTCCGAGTTCGGCCACGGGATGTGCCAGAAGGTGATGACGATGGCCTCGGGCAGCCGCTCGCGGATCATGCGCGGCAGCAGCGCGAAATGATAATCCTGGACCAGCACGATCGGCCTCTCGTTGCGGGCCTCGGCAACCACCGTTTCGGCGAATTTGCGATTGACGGCCTCGTAGGCCGCCCAGTCCGACTCGCGGAAGATCGGTCGGGTAAAGGCTATATGGCAGAGCGGCCAAAGCCCTTCATTGGCGAAGCCGAGATAATAGCCCTGATATTCCTCATCGGTCAGCCAGACCCGGCGCAGGGCATAAGATGGATTTTCGGGCGGCACCTGTACCCGGTCGTGGCGGTCGACGACCTGACGATCCGCGCTGCCGCCGCCATAGGCGATCCAGGTGCCGGCGCAGGCGCGCGTGATCGGCTCCAGTGCCGAGACCAGTCCGCTCGCCGGCACGACGAGCTCGACATCGCCGTTCTCGTCCTCATTGTGGATGTAGGGCTCGCGGTTGGAGACGACGATGACCTGTGCGTCCGGCAGATCCTCGGCAAGGATCTTGCGCAGCGTCTCCGGTGACCAGGTGACGAGGGCGGCGTCGACCGACTGCCCGTTCTTCTCGAATTCGCGCAACACCTTGCGTGCGGCTTCCGATGCGACGTCCTCGCCCGCACCGGGCGTGTTCACAGCCGTTGCATGCTGGTGACGGTGCCTGGTTATTGAGACGAAGATCGCGAGAGCGCTGAGTCCGAGACTAGCTAGGATAAGGACCCACAAGAGGTCGACGCCATACTGTGCCATTGATGCCAGGTTGCCTCCGGCTGTCCGCTATTTTGTTTTCGTTCTTGCCGGCTGCGGAGAGGTGTGCCGGTTCCGGTTTGCAAACGCATAGGGCGCTCGTCGGTTCCGACATTTTTCGACTGCCGGATGCATTTGCGGAACTCCGCTCTCGTAACGGTTTTCCGTCCGGAATTGCGCAATCGACCCGTCTAAGTCCGCACAATCAGCGGCACCAGGCCCTCATGCCGATCGGCGAGGAAGGCAACGACGCGGTCCCCGACACGCTGGAAGGTGAGGTCGATAGTCTTATTGCCGACGGACAGATGCCGGAGCGTGAGCGTGTCGATACCGATAGGCATCCGTGGGCGGGTGACGCGCAACTCGCCTTTCCAACCGTCGATTTCCAGACCGAGGCAGGCCTGCATCAGCATGAAGGTGGAGCCTGCCGACCAGGCCTGCGGCAGACAGGCGACAGGATAGGCGATCGGCGCCTCGCCTGGCGCCCGGGTGAAGCCGCAGAACAATTCCGGCAGCCGCATGTTGAAGTGCACGGCCGACTCGAACGTGCCGCTCATCAGCCGCACGACACTTTCGCGCTCTCCATAGCGCGAGAGGCCGACACCGCAGAGCGCCGTGTCGTGCGGCCAGATCGAGCCGTTATGGTAGGACATTGGGTTGAAGAAGATCGCGTCGTCCGCAAGCGTCCTCAGTCCCCAGCCGGAATGGAAGGAAGCCGACAGCAATTGATCGGCGACAATCTTGGCGCGCTCCGGCTGCGGCAGCCCGGCATAAAGCAGATGCCCCGCATTTGACGTTCGCACCTTGCAGGGCTGGCCTTCGCCGTCGATCGCGATGGCGTAGAAGTTCAGATCCTCGATCCAGAAGTCACGCTCGACGGCGATCCGCATTTCCTCGGCGCGGTTCTCCCAATGTTCGGCATCGGCAAACTCGCCGCGGCGGCGTGCGAGCGCGGCAAGGCCGCGATAAGCGGCAAAGACATAGCCTTGCACTTCGACCAGCGCGATCGGTCCCTTGGGCATGCGGCCGTCGGCATGGAAGACCGAGTCGACGCTGTCTTTCCAGCCCTGGTTGGCGAGGCCGGACTCCGCTGCGCGTTGGTAGGTGACGAAACCCGTTGCCCGGCTTGCCTCTTCCGTCCACTCGGCCGCCGCCTTGAGCGATGGCCAGAGCGTGTCGATGAAGGCCATGTCGCCGGTGCGGTCGGCATAGGCGCAGGCGAGATGAATGTAGAGCGGGGTCGTGTCGACGCCGCCATAATAGCGGCCGAAGGGAAGTTCGCGCAGCGCCGCCATTTCGCCCTTGCGCGTCTCGTGCATGATCTTGCCTGGCTGGGAATCGATGAAGGGCGACGTCTCCGTCGCCTGATGTTCGGCAAGGAACGCCAGCACGCCGCGCGCGAGACCCGGATTGAGCCACAGCATCTGCAAGCCGGAGATCACGCCGTCGCGGCCGAAGGCCGTGGAGAACCACGGGATGCCGGCATAAGGATAAGGCCCGGTAGGAAGCTCGGTGGTAAGCAACGCGACATCCGCGCGGGCGCGTTCGACCCAATCGTTGAAGACGCGACCGGAGCTGTGGACCGTGGCGCCATGCCGACGCTTGGCGCGCATGGCAAAACGCGCGCGTGCGGCAGCGGCCCGGAACCGGTCGCGATTCGGCGTTTCGGCAACTTCCGGGCCCACCTCGACATAAAGCACCTTGCTGCTGCGCTTGGTCACCGCGATCAGGAAGTCGGCTCGATTGTCGCTCAGTTGGTCGGGAGCTTGCGAGAAGGAGATTGCCGACTGGCGCGGCAGGCCGTCGAGACCGTCATAGCCGAGCATAACGGACGCCTTGTCGGTCTTCGCCAGATGGACCGTTCCACGTTTCGGCCGTGTCGAGCCGCGCACCTCGAACATGTCGCGAAAGTCGGCGGCGAAATGCAAGGAGATGGCGATGGTCGAATGCTCGCGGCTGTAGTTGGAAAGCGTGATGCGATCGAATAGCCTGTCCTGCCAGATCAGCCTGACGCGCTCGATATGGATCGCGCCTTGCGGAATGTCGCGGCCCGCGGCGCTCTGTATCGGCAAGTTGGTGAGGTTGCTGGTGAAGAGAACATTGTCCTGGCTGAGCGAGGCGCCGAGCAGCGACATCGGCCTGCCGCCGATCGTCAGGCGGAACTCGGAAAGAACGCGCGTGTCGTCGCGAAAGAAACCGTCGCCGGCGCCCCTGATGTCACCATAGGCGTCGGTGACCGCGAAACAATCGCCCTGTTTGAGCGCGAACAGCCGGTGCGGCTCCCGCGGCGCCGTTTCGTCGAGCGAGGCAAGGGCTACGGCGGGATCGAGCTTGCGCTCGTCGAGCTGCGTCATTCGTCACCTCTTCGCTTGCCCCGCCCCAAGAGAATGCCGATCAGGAGGCTCTCGCCTCCTGGATGCCGATCAGGCGCATATAGGCGGCAAGATAGTCGCGCGCCATCCTGGTGGCTGAAAACCGCTTTTCGAAGACCACTCTCACCTGCCGTCGGTCCAGTCCGAGCAGGACCGGCATCGCAGCGACCGCATCATCGACAGAGTCCACGACAAAGCCGGTCACGCCCTGGTCGATGAGCTCCGGCAGGGCGCCGCAGTTCCAGGCGATTACCGGCGTGCCGCAAGCCATCGCCTCGATCGGCGCCAGGCCGAACGGCTCCGGCCAGTCTATGGGAAACAGCAGGCCCGCGGCATTGCCGAGAAACTCGGCCTTCTCGTGTTCCGCGATCTCGCCGACATAGTCGACCCGGTCGCCGTCGACGAGCGCCTCGATCTCGTCGTGAAAATAGGCGCGATCGTCATCGCCGATCTTGGCCGCCAGCTTAAGCTTCAAACCGGAACTTCGCGCGATCTCGATCGCTCGATCCGGGCGCTTGTCGCGAGACAGCCGGCCCAGGAAAGCCAAATAGGGTTCCTCGGCCGAGGGATTGTAGGTGGGCTGATACGCATCGACCGGAATGCCGTGATGGATCGTCGCCAGCCAGTTGGCGTCGGGCAATCCGCGCTTCTGGCTGTGCGAGATGGAGATCATCGGAAAGCGCGGGAAGCGCTTGTAGGCCGGCGCCAGGTCGACATAGTCGAGCCGGCCATGCGGGGTCGTCACCGTTCGCCCCGCCATGTGTTCGAAGAATGGAAAATGCACGAAATGGCTGAGATGGAAGTGGATGACGTCGAACTCGTCCGCCCGCTCGCGCACCTGGCAAAGCATCGCCATATGCGCCGCAATCTCGGACTTTTTCGGCCGCGGATCAAGACGGATCGCCTGGTCGCGACCGGGCACCAGCCGCGCCGAGGTCTCACTGTCGCCGCTGGCGAACAGGGTCACTTCGTGCCCGACTTCCACCAGCGCTTCGGTGAGATAGGACACGATCCGCTCGGTGCCGCCATATAGTTTCGGCGGCACGGATTCGTAGAGCGGCGCGACATGAGCGATGCGCATGGTTCCCTCAAACGGTTGATGGGAACCAAAATGCGTCAGCCGCCAGATCGTTCCTGCCCGATTGTCGCAGGCGGGGCCTCGAGCTTCGGCCAATCAACTCATCCAGTTGCCGCCGTCCACATTGAGCGTCTGCGCCACGACGTAGTCGGCCTCGCTCGATGCCAGGAAGACGGCCGCACCCCGGTAATCGTCGGGATCGCCCATGCGTCCGGCCGGCACCGCCAGCCCGACCTGCCGCTTCTTCTCGCCGATCGGCAGGTTCTCGTAGCGCGCGAACAGCGCGTCGACCTGGTCCCACATCGGCGTGTCGACCACACCCGGCGCGATGCCGTTGACGTTGATGCCGTGCTTGATCAGCGCAAGGCCGGCCGACTGCGTGATGCTGATTACGGCGGCCTTGGTGGCGCAGTAGACGGCGACCAGCGCCTCGCCGCGCCGACCCGCCTGCGAGGCCATGTTGATGATCTTCCCCTTGCGCCCCTGGGCGACCATACGCTTGGCCACCGCCTGCAGCGTGAACAACAGCCCTTTCACATTGACCGAGAATTGCAGGTCGAAGCTTTTCTCCGAAATCTCGAGAAGCGGCCCCATGTCGAAGACGGCGGCATTGTTGACCAGGATGTCGATCCCGCCATGCGTCCTCGTCACCGAAGCGACCATCGCCTCGATCGAGGCGAGGTCGCGCACGTCGAGTTGCAGAGCGGTAGCTTTGCCTTCGAGCTCGCGCGCAAGCGCTTCCGCCTTGTCTAGTGCCATATCGGCGATGACGACATGGGCGCCTTCGGCGGCGAAACCGCGCACGATGGCTGCGCCGATGCCTTGCGCGCCGCCAGTGACGACGGCGACCTTGTCCTTGAGTTTCATCGCAATTCTCCTGTCTCAGCGCCCTAAGCTCAGCGCCATCTCAGCGTGTGGTATAGCCGCCGTCGATGACCAGCACCTCGCCGGTCACATAGCTTGAGGCGGGAGAGCACAGGAAAAGTGCGGCCGCCGCAACTTCTTCCGGCTGGCCGACGCGGCCCATCGGCGTCATGCCGCGCCAGATCGGGAACCATTCCGGATTCTCGATGCCGCCGCGCGAAAGGTCCGTTTCGATATAGCCGGGCGCGACAGCGTTGACGCGGATGTTATCGGCCGCCACCTCGCTGGCGAGGCTCTTGGTCATCATGTGCACCGCCGCCTTGGAACTGTTATAGGCAACCTGGTTCTGGGGAATGTTGGAGACGATGCCGGAAATCGAGCCGACATTGAGGATCGCGCCGCCTCCCTGGCGCCGCATCGGCGCCAGCGCTGCCCTGCAGCAGCGGAAGACGGCATCGACATTGATCGCCATCGTCTGCCGCCAGATGTCCTCCGGATAGTCGCCGCTGTCGCCATGGATGGCGATGCCGGCGCTATTGACCAGGATGTCGAGGCGGCCGGCCTTGGCGAGCGTGTCGGCGACCAGCCTGTCCGGCGCTTTCTCGTCCAGCATCTCGGCGGCGTGAAAGTCGAAGGCGAGGCCCGCGAGTTCCTGCCGCGCATCATCCTTCATCGTCCGGCCCGCAACGACGAGGCGTGCGCCGGCTTCGCCGAGCGCCTTCGCGATGGCGAGGCCGATGCCGCGCGTGCCGCCGGTCACCAGCGCGACCCTGTCGTCCAGTCGGAAGCGGTCGAGGATCATGGCGGCGGTTCCGTTCTGTGAGGGCCGGTCGGCGAGCCGCTCAGATGTCCACGCTCTGCGGCAGGATGACGAGGTCGCGAATGGTGATGTTGCGCGGTCGCGTCAGCATGAACAGCACGGCGTCCGCCACTTCCTTCGCCTCCATCAGGCTGCCGGCGGCGAGCGCTTCTTCCATCTTGGCCTTTGGCCAGTCGCTGAGCAGCGCCGTCACCACCGGACCGGGAGCGACTGCACCGACGCGAATGCCGTGCTTCAGCACCTGGCGCCGGACCGTATGGACGAATGCCTGCACGGCGAATTTCGAGGCGGTGTAGATCGGCTCCCAGACCACGGGAACGAAGCCGGCCACCGAACTGGTGACGATGATATCGCCCTTCTTCCGCTCGATCATATGCGGCAGCACGGCGTGCACCGTGCGGAACACGGCGTTGACGTTGAGGTTGAGCATCCTATCCCACTGATCGGGGTCGCCCGATGCCACCTCCCCGCCGACATAGGCGCCGGCATTGGCATGGAAGATGTCGAGTTGGCCCGCTCTTTCGAGGATCTCGGGCATCATGCGGTTGACGCTCGCCGGATCGAGCAGGTCGGTGACAACCGCATAAGCATTGTCGCCGAGCTCCGCGGCAAGTTCCTGAAGCCGGTCCTCGGCCCGGTCGACTAGGAAGACCTTTGCGCCGGCGGCGAGCATGGTGCGGGCGCATTCCAGCCCGATGCCCGAGGCAGCGCCAGTGATTGCGGCAACCTTGCCGGAAAGACTTTCAGACATTGCGATCCTCTTCGATAGGCCTCAGGCGCGGCCGTGTGAAACACGCGAGCGGCGGGCGAGAGAATCGACGATGACCGCGATCGCCAGCACGCAGCCGGTGATCATGTACCGGAGCGAGGATGACAGATCGAGCAGCGTCAGGCCGCTTGCGATGGATTGGATGACGATGATGCCGAGCAGCGCCGAATAGGCGCTGCCGCGGCCGCCGAACAGGCTGGTGCCGCCGATGACGGCCGCCGCGATGGCGTTGAGATTGACGTCGCCGGTGCCGGCCTGCTGGCTGGCGGTTGCCAGGCGTGCTGCCGAGAGCAGGCCGCCCGTCGCCGCCAGCGTGGCGCAGAGCGCGAAGGCGCTGGCGTAGATCAGCCGGACATTGATGCCGGCGCGACGCGCCGCTTCGCGGTTGCCGCCGACAGCGGTCATTGAGCGGCCCCATTGGGTGCGCTTCAGCGCATAGTTCATCGCCACGACCAGGCCGACGAACAACGCGAACATCCAGGGCACGCCGCGCGACAGGTTGAGGTAGTAAGCAACCAGTTCGAGCGCGACCGTGATCGCGACCGCCTGGAGCAGCAGCCCGCCCAGCGAACGCGATGACAGGCCGGCGGCCTGGCGGCGTTGCGCCTTGCGATAGCCGAGAGCCAGGGCAAGCACGCCGGGCACGACGGCCAAAGTGTGCGACACCCAGTGCGGCATCACCAGGAGCTGGCCGAAATTCACCAGCGGCGAATCGTAAGGCAGGTTGATCGAGCCCGTCGGGCCGAGGATGTAGAGCTGCAATCCTAGGAAGGCGAGCAGGCCCGAAAGCGTCGAGACGAAGCTTGGCATGCCGAGCCTGTTGAGCAGCAGCGCGTAGACACAGCCGGTCACGAACCCGACCGCCATCGCCGCCAGCATGGCAAGCGCGACCGGCCAGCCCCACTGCACCCACAGCACGCCGAGCAGCGCGGAGGCCAGGCCGCTGACAGACCCGACGGACAGGTCGATCTCGCCCACCATCA
Source organism: Mesorhizobium sp. M1A.T.Ca.IN.004.03.1.1 (assembly GCF_003997555.1). Classification (NCBI taxonomy): domain Bacteria; kingdom Pseudomonadati; phylum Pseudomonadota; class Alphaproteobacteria; order Hyphomicrobiales; family Phyllobacteriaceae; genus Mesorhizobium; species Mesorhizobium sp. M1A.T.Ca.IN.004.03.1.1. The sequence continues at coordinate 545,995 of NZ_RZTV01000001.1, forward strand.
GCACGCAGACGATGCCGAGCGAGATGATGCCGACCGTCGAGCAGTCGAACAAAAGATTGACCAGATTGTTCGGCGACAGGAATACCGGGTTGAGCGTCTGGAAGATGGTGCAGATCAAAACCAGCCCGACAACCACGGGCAGCGAGCCGAGATCGCCGGAGCGGACGCGGTCGAGGAAGCCCCTGATGGCGCCCTTGGCGCCGCTGCGATCCTTCAGCCGTTCGTCGCTGCGATCGAGCAGCGCGCCGGGATTGCGGTCGGACGCCGTGGTCATGGCTGTTCTCCTTGCGCTTTCTCGGCCGTGCGCCTGCCGCGCCGCGAGACCGCATTGTCGTCGGCGCCGGTGATCGCCGTGACCAGCTCCTGATTGGAGGCGCCGGGCAGGAAGATGCCGTTGTTGCGGCCGAGCCTCAGCACCACGATGCGGTCGGCCACGGCGCGCACGTCCTCCATGTTGTGGCTGATCATGACGACGCCCAGCCCGCGATCCCGCACGCGCTCAATGAGATTCAGCACTTCAGCGGTCTGCGCGACGCCGAGTGCGGCGGTGGGCTCGTCGAGGAGGATCACGCGCGGCTCCATCAGCAGCGAGCGGGCGATCGCCACCGTCTGCCGCTGCCCGCCCGACAGCGACGCCACCGGCTCGCGCACGCTGGGAATCCGTGCCGAGAGCTCGTTGAGCAGTGTCCAGGCGCGGACCTCCATCGAGACCTCGTCGAGGCGAAGCGGATGAAGCTCGCGGCCGAGAAAGATGTTGGCCACGACGTCGAGGTTTTCGCAGAGCGCGAGATCCTGGAAGACGGTGGCGATGCCGAGCTTCAGCGCCGCGGCGGGATTGGCAAGCGTCACCGGCTGGCCGTCGAAAGTGATCGAGCCCGAGCTCGGCATATGCGCGCCGGCCAGGATTTTCACCAGCGTCGACTTGCCGGCGCCGTTGTCGCCGACCAGGGCGACGATTTCCCCGGCATTGATGTCGAGATCGACGTCGGTGAGAGCCGACACCGCGCCGAAATTCTTCGAGATGCCGCGCAGGCTAAGCACCGGCGGACGGCTCGTCGTGGGCGGTGCGTCGGGTATTGCCATTGCGTGTCTCTTCCCGCGTTTTGGTCGATCTGTCCGGCCGCCAGGAGGGAGCGGCCGGACACACCCGGCTCTCAGCCCTGACGGGCCAGCCGAGCATATCGCAGGCGACGCGGCTGCGCCGCATCGCTTTGGGAGACGATGCGGCTTCAGCCGCATCGCTCCTTATTGAATGCCGAGCTTCTTGCAGCCTTCGGCGTAGCGGTCGGTGCAGAGCTGGGCTGCGGTCTGGATCTTCTTGTCGATGATTTCGGCCTTCAAATTCTCCTGCGTCACCACCGCCGGCACGAAGAGTTGCGAGGGCGTATCGTACAGCGTTGTCTCGGCTTTCGGAGTCTCGCCCTTGAGAAGCTGCACAGCAACGTTTGCCGCCGCCGCGGCGACGATTTCGCTCGGCTTGGAGATAGTGTTGTACTGGTCGCCGGCAATGATGAGCTGCAAGGCGGCGATCGTCGCGTCGTTGCCCGTCACCGGCGGCACCGGATCGACGCCGGCTGCCTTGAAGGCGGCAATGGCGCCGCCGCCCGTGCCGTCGTTGGCGGCGACCACGCCGACGATCTTGTTGCCGAAGCGCGAGATCTGTCCCGCCGCCCATTGCTGGGCATTCGATGGCGCCCAGTTCGGCGTGTCAAACTCGGCGAGCGTCTTGTAGCTGCCGGTCTTGAGACCCTCATGGATGCCGTCCTTGATCAGGCCCGCCGCGGCGTCGGTCGGCGAGCCGTTGATCTGCAGCACGCCGACATCGCCGTCGCTCGACACGCCCTTGGCCTTGAGATGCTCGACCAGCGAGGCGGCGATCGCCTTGCCGATGGCCTTGTTGTCGAACGATACATAGAAATCGGCCTTGGCCGTGGGGATCGGACGGTCATAGGCGATCACCTTGACGCCCTGAGCCTGCGCATTGTGCACCAGCGAGGCCGCCGCCGCGGAATCGACCGGGTCGAGCACGACAACCTTCGCGCCCTGGGTGATGACGGAGTTGAACTGCTGCTGTTGCTTGGTGACGTCGGCGTCGGCATTGAGATAGAGCACCTTGCAGCTGTCGCAAAGCTTCTTCATTTCAGCGACGAAGCCCGGATGATCATGCTCTTCGTAACGCGTCGAGCCCTGGTCGGGCATCAGGAACGCGACCGTGGAGCCGGCGATATCCTGCGCATTGGCAAAAGTCGCCCCAAGAGCGAGGCTCGAGACGGCCATCGCGGCTGCTGTCAATCTGGACACGTATCTGGACATAAGGTCTTCTCCAATTCCCATTGTGTGATCTAAACGGACTTCGACATCGAGCCGCGGATGCTGCTCGCGCACCCCATCGGAAGTCCAGTGAACTCGTGCAGCAGCCTCACGGCTTCCTCCCGCTGGCATGACACGAGGAAATACTCGTCCATCGCTGGTTCGCTTGCGCGACCCACCGCTTCGTCCTGGTTCTTGTCTAAGGCTTGTTTCTCCTCCCGAACTCCTTTCTATGCGGCGCGCGCGGCCGCGAAATTATCCGCAACCAATCTCCTGAACTGCGAAGGCGGCATGCCCTTCTCGGCCAGGAACTGGCGATTGAAGTTCGACAGATTGTTGAAGCCGACCTCGAAGCAGATGTCCGAGATCTGCGCCTCTTCGTCGCTCATCAGGATCTGGCAAGCGAGGTTGATGCGCAGCCGCTTGATGTACTGCAGCAGCGACATGCCGGTATGCTTGCGAAACGAGCGCGAGAAGGCGCTCGGCGTCTGTCCCGCGATTGCCGCCAGATCGCCTTCGTTGAATTGCTGGGTCAGGTTCTCGCGGATATAGGCGAGCGCCTGGTTCATGCCCGCAGACATGTATCCGGACGGGTCCGGCAGATAGTTCTCGCTGGCGAGCACGCGCGGCGTAGTTTCGCGGCTCAGCGCCTCCATGATCGACATGAACAGGCTGATCCGGTGAACGCCGTAAGCATGAGTGATCTCCGCCAGCAACGGCATGACCGCCCTGCTCACACTGGCGCTGAACAGGACGCCGCGCCGCGCGAGCTCGAGCAGTGGCGAGACCGCGCCAAGCTCGGGAAAAGTGGCGATCGCGCCGCCGATGAATTCCTCGCTGAACTGGACCAGCCTGCAGCGCAGCGGAACTGACTGACCTTCCGGAACCTCGCTGATCCAGTTGTGCGGCAGGTTCGGACCGGTGAGAACGAGGTTGCCGACCTCGAACTCGCCGATGAAGTCGCCGACGAAATAGCGGCCCTTGGTCGCGACGATCTGGTGCAGTTCGTATTCCGGATGAAAATGCCAGCGCACCGTATGGTAGGGATAGCCATGCCACCTCACCGCGAACGACTCGCCAGGCCTTATCTGTATGACTTCCAGATCGGGTCCCATCGATTCCTCCCGCAGGCTGTGCCAGCCTTCGAACCGCGGCCGTTTGTTCCGGCTCATCTAGGGTCAGGATAGCGGCGGCCAAGGATGTGCGCCACCTCGCCACGCCGCGCCGACTGATACGTTTTTGACCTTTTTGGCCCAGCGAAAAACCTGCCTTCGAAAATTAGAAGCTTCGAATATCGGCGACTGGCCGGCGGCGTTTGGGCGTGGGAAAGTCGCCGCGGACCACGCTACCGCATTGCACAATTCCGGCCGGGCTGCACAATAGGGCGCATGTCCGCTGGTTCGTTGACCATCCTTGTTATCGACGAGAACCGCATCCGCGCCTCGATCATTGAGGCCGGATTGCGGGACGCCGGCCATCGCCATGTCACCGTTGTTCATGACGTGGCCGGCATTGCCAAGCGCATCGCCGAGATCGAGCCGGATGTCATCGTCATCGATCTCGAAAACCCCAACCGCGACATGCTGGAGAACATGTTCCAGCTTTCGCGAGCAGTGAAACGGCCGATCGCTATGTTCGTCGACCGCTCCGACCGGGCCTCGATCGAGGCGGCGGTCGAAGCCGGCGTGTCCGCCTATGTGGTCGACGGGCTGAAGAAGGAGCGCATCAAGCCGATTCTTGACATGACGATCAGCCGCTTCAACGCCTTCTCGCGCATGGCGCGCGAACTGGAGGAGGCGCGCAGCGAGCTCGAGAACCGCAAGGTCGTCGATCGCGCCAAAGGCATATTGATGAAGTCGCGCGGCTTGAGCGAGGAGGCCGCTTACGCGCTTCTTCGCAAGACCGCCATGAACCAGAACCGCAAGATCGCCGACATCGCCCAGAGCCTGGTGACGGCGGCGGGATTGCTGGGCCCGCTGGAGGGCGAATGAGCAAGACTGCCGCGCACCAGATCACCGCCGGCTTCATGCCGCTCTTCGACAGCGCCGTCCTTGTCGCAGCCGGCGAGATGGGCTTTGCCACCCGCGAAGGCATCGAGCTCAAGCTGCATCGCGAGACCTCGTGGGCCAACATCCGAGACCGCATCGCCATCGGCCATTTCGACGTGGCACATATGCTGGGGCCGATGCCGCTCGCCTGCAGCCTCGGCCTCACGCCGCTTGCCTCGGAGACCATAGTGCCCTTCTCGCTCGGGCTTGGCGGCAACTGCGTCACCGTCTCCAATGCGGTGTGGCAAGGCATGTCGGCGCACGGGGCCGCGCCCGATCTCGATCCGGCGCGCGCCGGGACGGCGCTTGGCGCTCTCATCCGCGAGCGGGCGGCCGCCGGCCGCGAGCCTTTGCGTTTCGCCGTCGTCCATCCGCATTCCGGGCATAATTACGAGCTGCGCTACTGGCTCGCCGCCTGCAGCATCGATCCCGACCGCGATGTCGAGATCGTCATCGTGCCGCCGCCCTTCATGGCCGATGCGCTCTCCGCCGGCCGCATCGACGGCTATTGCGTCGGAGAGCCCTGGAACAGTGCCGCCGTCGCCGCCGGCACCGGCCGCATCGTCACCGTCAAGGCGCTGCTGTGGCGCAACAGCCCGGAAAAGGTGATCGGCGCGCGCAGAAGCTGGGCCGAGGAAAACCCCGACGCGCTGGCGGCGCTGCTGAGAGCGCTGCATCACTCCGCGCGCTGGTGCCAGGATCCGGTGAACCGCGGCGCGCTGGCCGCGCTGATGGCCAAGCCTGCGTTCCTCGGGCAGCCGGAGGCGATCCAGATGCCGGCACTCACCGGGCGACTTCAGCTCGGCGGCGGCCCGGAGCGCAGCGTTGAGGCTTTCTTCCTGCCCTTCGACAAGGCGGCGAACTTTCCCTGGAAGAGCCATGCGCTCTGGTTCTACACGCAGATGGTGCGCTGGGGACAATTGCCGCATACGCCGCAAAACCTGGCGATCGCCCGCGACTGCTACCGGCCCGATCTCTACCGCTCGGCGCTGAAGCCGCTCGGCGTGGCCCTGCCCGGCGCCAACGCCAAAGTGGAAGGCGCGCTGAAGACCGCGACGCCGGTCGGCTCGGCCGGGGCGAGCCTTGTGCTCGGCCCGGACGGATTCTTCGACGGCCAGATCTTCGATCCCGATCGGATCGATGCCTACATCGCGGCCCAGAATCGCGACTGATCATTTGCGCGCCATTCTTGTGCATTGCACAAAATTTGTGCGCCCTGCCCGCTCCGTTGATCAACGTTTGACCGTGTCTCGGCTCGGCCGGGCCGGTGCCTGAAGCGCCTACCGCTTTGATTTCCCTGGAAATCCGTCTTCAACGCAAAACTGGCACGCTTCGTGCTTTAAGATAATCGCGCCCCTCGCGGGCAATAGAACAGGCGTCCAATGGCGGGCGCCACAGGCAAAGCTGCCGCTCAGGTCGACGCGTGTCCCGGATGTACGGACGCGACAGGCCTGGCCGGCAGCTTTTTTGTTTTGGACCGAATTGCAATCGAAGGCGCCCAGGCGGCGCCGAACGGAGACGACGATGACGAAACGGATCGGAACTGGCGCTTCCCTGAAGGACTTCACCCGCCGCGATTTCCTGGCGAGCAGCATCCTGACGGCGGTGCTGTTCGCTGCCGCGCTCCTGCTGTTTCCCACCAATCACGACAGAGAGGCCAAGGGTCCGCAAGTGACCGCGGAGATCACAGCCTCGCCGCGCTGACCGATGCCGAGCCTCTGATCAACACAACACGCGGTGCCTCCACGCCGCAAACGGAGCCGACCATGACCGCAAACCTCCAAGCCGCGCCCAGCCAGGACAGTAGCTCCCGGCAGGCGCTCGTCATCTCCACCATCGCCTTCACCGTCTGCTTCGCGGTGTGGACGATCTTCTCCATCATCGGCGTGCGCATAAAGCAGGAGCTCGGCTTGAACGAGACCGAGTTCGGACTGCTGGTCGGCACGCCGATCCTCACCGGCTCGCTCGTGCGCATGGTGCTCGGCGTCTGGACCGACCGCTACGGCGGCAGGCTGGTCTACACCATGACCATGCTCGCGGCGGCGGTCGCGACCTTCCTGCTCGCCTTTGCACATACCTATGAGCAGATGCTGGTCGCGGCGCTCGGCGTCGGGCTTGCCGGCGGCTCCTTCGCGGTCGGCGTCGCCTATGTCTCGCGCTTCTTCCCCGCGCGCAAACAAGGCACGGCTCTCGGCATCTTCGGCGTTGGCAATGTCGGCGCCGCGGTCACCAAGTTCCTGGCGCCGCTCGTACTGATTGCCTGGGGCTGGCAGTCGGTCGCGCTGATCTGGGCCGCGGCGCTGGTTGTCATGGCCGGCGTGTTCTGGTTCATGACCAGCGACGATCCGGTCATCCGCGAGCGCCGTGCCGGTAAGGCAGTACCGGCGAGAAGCTTCTGGCAGGAATTCGCGCCGCTGAAGAACCTTCAGGTCTGGCGCTTCGCCTTCTACTACTTTTTTTCCTTCGGTGCGTTCGTGGCGCTGTCGCTCTGGCTGCCGCGCTATCTGATTGGCGTCTATGGCTTTGGCATCGCCACCGCCGGCATGATCGGAGCCGCCTATTCGATCCCCGCAAGCATTTTCCGCGCCTATGGCGGCGTGCTTTCCGACCGCATCGGCGCCCGTACCGTGCTCTATTGGACCTTCGCCGTATCTGCCGTCGCGACCCTCGTTCTGTCTCTCCCCTCGACAGATTACGTCGTGCGCGGCATCAGCGGGCCGATCCCGTTCCATGTCGAGATCGGCCCGCTCGCCTTCATCGCCGTCGCCTGCGTGCTCGGCTTCTTCATGAGCCTCGGCAAGGCCGCCGTCTACAAGCACATCCCCGTTTACTACCCGCAGAGCGTCGGCGCGGTCGGCGGGGTGGTGGGCATGATCGGCGGCCTCGGCGGCTTCATCCTGCCGATCGCCTTCGGCGCGCTGAACGACCTCACCGGCGTCTGGTCGAGCTGCTTCATGCTGCTCTTCGTCATCGTGGTCTCGTGCCTTCTCTGGATGCACGCCACCATCCGCCGGATGGAGCGCGCGGCCGCCGTGAAGCCCGCGCCCCTCACCTACGCCGCCGAATAGATCGAGGCTGACCGGACATGAGCGAGAAACTCGTCATCATCGGCAACGGCATGGCCCCCGGCAGGATGCTCGAGCACCTGCTGGAAGCCGCACCCGACCGCTACGCCGTCACCATCTTCAACGCCGAGCCGCGCGTGAATTACGACCGCATCATGCTGTCGCCGGTGCTTTCGGGCGAGAAGGAGTTCGAGGAAATCGTCATCCATGGGGACGGCTGGTACATCAAGCACGGCATCACCCTCTACAAGGGCCACAGGATCGTCGCCATCGACCGCGAAGCGAGGACCGTCACCTCGGACCACGGCGTGACCGAAGGCTACGACAGGCTGATCATCGCCACCGGCTCGGTGCCGTTCATCATCCCGGTGCCGGGCAAGGACTTGCCGGGCGTGCTCAGCTACCGCGATCTCGACGACGTCAACGCCATGCTGCTTGCCGCGCAGTCGCGCGCCAAGGCGATCGTCATCGGCGGCGGCTTGCTCGGCCTTGAAGCGGCGGCCGGGCTTAAAGAGCGCGGCATGGACGTGACCGTCCTCCACGTCATGCCGACACTGATGGAGCGCCAGCTCGATCCGGCTGCCGGCTACCTGCTGCAGAAGGCCGTCGAGGCGCGCGGCATCAAGGTCATGATCAAGGCCAACACCAAGGCCATTGTCGGCAATGGCAAGGTCGAGGGCGTCGAACTCATGGACGGCACGATCATTCCGGCGACGCTGGTCGTGATGGCGGTCGGCATCCGCCCGAATATCGCGCTGGCCAAGGACGCAGGGCTGGAAGTCAATCGCGGCATCGTCGTCGACGACCGCATGCAGACATCCGATCCGGCGATCATGGCGCTCGGCGAATGCGCCGAGGTCGGCGGCCATGTCTACGGGTTGGTCGCGCCCCTCTACGAGATGGCCCGAGTGGCGGCAGCCGGGCTGGCGAACGGCGAGGACAGGCGCTTCGTCCATTCCGACACGCCGACCAAGCTCAAGGTCACCGGCATCGACCTTTATTCGCTCGGCGACTTTGCCGATGGCGACGACCGCGAGGAGATCATCCTGCGCGACGCATCGGCCGGCATCTACAAGCGGGTCGTGCTGCAGGACAACCGCATCATCGGCACGGTGCTGTTCGGCGAGACCGGCGACGGCGCCTGGTTCAACGATTTGAAGAAGAAGGCGACCGACATCTCGGAGATGCGCGACACGCTGATCTTCGGCCAGGCATTCCAGGGAGGCGCTTCCTCGGACCCTTTGGCGGCCGTTGCGGCACTGGCGGATGATGCGGAAATCTGCGGCTGCAACGGCGTCTGCAAGGGCAAGATCACCGGCGCGATCACCGGCAAAGGGCTGACCGGGCTCGACGACGTGCGCGCCCACACCAAGGCCTCGGCTTCGTGCGGCTCGTGCACGGGTCTCGTCGAACAACTCCTGAAACTCACGCTGGGCGAGGCCTACAATCCGGCGGCCGTGCAGCCCATGTGCGGCTGCACGAGCCTCGGTCATGACGACGTGCGGCGCCTGATCAAGGCGAAGGGGTTGAAAACGATACCGGCCATCATGCAGGAGCTCGAATGGAAGACCTCCTGCGGCTGCGCGAAGTGCCGGCCCGCGCTCAACTACTATCTGGTCTGCGATTGGCCGGACCAATATGCCGACGACTATCAGTCGCGCTTCATCAACGAGCGTGTGCACGCCAATATCCAGAAGGACGGCACCTATTCGGTCGTGCCGCGCATGTGGGGCGGCGTCACCAGCGCGAGCGAATTGCGCGCCATCGCCGACGTGGTCGATAAGTTCGGCATCCCGACCGTGAAGGTGACCGGCGGCCAGCGCATCGACATGCTTGGCATCCGCAAGGAGGACCTGCCTGCGGTGTGGGCCGATCTCGGCAAGGCTGGCTTCGTCTCAGGTCATGCCTATGCCAAGGGCCTGCGCACGGTCAAAACCTGCGTCGGCTCCGACTGGTGCCGCTTCGGCACCCAGGATTCGACGGGGCTGGGCATCCGCATCGAGAAGTTCATGTGGGGCTCCTGGACCCCAGCCAAGGTGAAGATGGCGGTCTCGGGATGCCCGCGCAATTGCGCCGAAGCGACCTGCAAGGATGTCGGCGTGGTCTGCGTCGACTCTGGCTACGAGATCCACTTCGCTGGCGCCGCCGGCCTCGACATCAAGGGCACCGAAGTGCTCGGCCTGGTGAAGACCGAGGACGAAGCGCTGGAGGTGATCGTGGCGCTTGTCCAGATGTATCGCGAGCAGGCCCGCTACCTCGAGCGCATCTACAAATGGGCCAAGCGCGTCGGTACCGCCGAGATCAAAAAGCAGGTCCTGGATGACGTGGAGAAGCGCCGCGCCTACTTCGAGCGCTTCGTCTTTTCGCAGAAATTCGCTCAGGTCGACCCGTGGTCCGAACGCGTCTCCGGCAAGGACAAGCACGAGTTCCGGCCGCTGGCCTCGGTCGGGTTCGCCGAGGCGGCCGAGTGATGGAGAAGTTCGCGCCATCCTGGACGCTCGCCTATCAAGCAAACACGGGAGTGTCCCAATGAACTGGATCGCAATCGGCTCCGTTTCCGACGTCCCTCGCCGCGGCGCGCGTTGCGTGGCCACCCCGCAAGGCAAGATCGCCGTTTTCCGCACCGCGGATGACCAGGTCTTCGCCATCGAAGACCATTGCCCGCACAAAGGCGGGCCGCTCAGCCAGGGCATCGTCCATGGCGCGGCGGTGACCTGCCCGCTGCACAATTGGGTGATCTCGCTGGAGACCGGCAAGGCGCTCGGCGCCGACGAAGGCTCGGTTAGGACGATCCCGGTCAGGATCGAAGGCGAACGGCTGTTCATTGCGCTCGAAGCGTTGGCCTCGAAAGCAGCCTGAGCCATGGAAGAAGCACGCGAGGTGAGGACCACCTGCCCCTATTGTGGGGTGGGGTGCGGCGTGGTGGCCGAGATCGCCGCGGGTGGCAAGGCAACCGTCCGCGGCGATCCCGAGCACCCGGCCAATTTCGGCCGCCTTTGCTCTAAGGGTGCCGCGCTTGCCGAGACGCTCGGCCTCGATGGCCGCTTGCTTCAGCCGGAAATCCAAGGCAGGCAGACGAGTTGGGACGAAGCGCTCGACCTCGTCGCCGCGAAATTCTCGGACGCGATTGCCGAGCATGGGCCGGACTCGGTCGCCTTCTATGTCTCCGGCCAGTTGCTTACCGAAGATTACTACGTCGCCAACAAGCTGATGAAAGGCTTCATCGGCTCGGGCAATATCGATACCAATTCGCGGCTGTGCATGGCGTCGTCGGTCGCCGGCCACCGCCGCGCTTTCGGCGAGGACATCGTTCCCGGTGTCTATGAGGATTTCGAGCACGCCGATCTGATCGTGCTCACCGGCTCCAACACCGCATGGTGCCACCCCGTGCTCTACCAGCGCATGCTCGCGGCGCAGCGCGAACGCGGAACCAGGATCGTCGTCATCGATCCGCGCCGCACCGCCACGGCCGACGAATGCGACCTGCACCTGGCGCTTGATCCGGGCACGGACGTGCTCTTGTTCAACGGCCTTCTGGCGCATCTCGTCCAGAGCGGAAAGATCGACGCGGATTTCATCCGCACCAGCACATCGGGCTTCGAAGCCGCTGCCGCGCTGGCCGGTGCCGATGCGCCGTCGGTCGCGCGCGTCGCAAAAGGCTGCGGGCTGGTGGCCACGGATGTCCAGGCCTTTTATGAGATCTTCGCCGGCACCGAACGGACGGTCACCGTCTACAGCCAGGGCGTCAACCAGTCGGCACATGGAACCGACAAGGTCAGCGCCATCCTCAACTGCCACCTCGCCACCGGCCGCATTGGCAAGCCAGGCATGGGGCCGTTCTCGGTCACGGGCCAGCCGAACGCCATGGGCGGCCGCGAGGTGGGGGGCCTCGCCAACCAACTTGCCGCGCACATGGACTTCGCGGATCAGGCCGCTGTCGAGCGGGTCTCCCGCTTCTGGAAGGCGCCCGGAATCGCGCGACGCGGCGGGCTGAAGGCCGTGGACATGTTCCAGGCGGTTGCCGACGGCCGCATCAAGGCGCTGTGGATCATGGGCACTAATCCCGCGGTGAGCATGCCGGACGCGTCGCGCGTGCGCGCCGCCCTGTCCAAATGCGATTTCGTCGCGGTTTCGGATGTGACCCGCACCGACACCACGCGCTATGCCGACGTGCTGCTGCCCGCCGCTGCCTGGGGCGAGAAGGACGGCACGGTCACAAATTCGGAACGGCGCCTCTCGCGTCAGCGGCCGTTCATGCGGTCGCCGGGCGACGTGAAAGCCGATTGGCGCATCATCTGCGAGGTCGCCGCGCGCATGGGCTTCGGCGATGCTTTTGCCTACCAGACCCCGGCCGAAATCTTCCGCGAGCATGCCGCGCTCTCGGCTTTCGAGAACAATGGGGGGCGCCTGTTCGATCTCGGCGGCCTGGCGGATATGAGCGATGCGGGCTATGCCGGCTTCGCGCCGCGCCACTGGCCGACACCAGAACGGCGCGAGTACCAGACGAGATTGTTTGCCGACGGTCGTTTCCCGACACCGGACGGCCGTGCGCGTTTCGTGCCGGTGCGGCAGGAGGCGACGGCGTTCACAGTCGATGCGGACTATCCGCTTGCCCTGAACACGGGCCGGCTGCGCGACCAATGGCACACCATGACGCGTACCGGCACCGTGCCGCGCCTGATGGCCAACGCGCCCGAACCGGCGGTCGACCTCAATCCGGCGGATGCAGCCGCGCACCAGCTCAAGGATGGCGACCTTGCCCATCTGTCGACGCGCTTCGGCTTCGTGCGCGCGAGAGTACGTGTGACCAACGCGCAGCGGCGCGGCCATGCCTTCATGCCCATGCATTGGAGCGGCCAGTTCGCGGCCAGGGCCGCCGCCGGCCTGCTGTCCTCGCCTGTTACCGACCCGCATTCCGGCCAGCCGGAACTGAAGCATGTCCCAGCCAGAATCGTGCGCGAAAACACTGGATGGGCCGGCGTGCTCATCACGCGGCGCAATCTCAGGCCGACGGGTTTCGTCCACTGGAGCCGCTACACGGTCGAAGGCGGCTGGGTCTACGAACTGACGGGGACCGAGCCACCGGACCAGGGCATTCTTCTGGCGCGCAAGCTGCTCGGCGTCCAACGGCAGGATCAACTGCTCGAATACACCGACCGCCGCGGGCTCGCTTATCGCGCCGCTGCGATCGACGAAGGCGGCGCCATGGCTGAGGCCGTGCTCGTCGCGGCTCCAGACCAGTTGCCGACGCGCGACTGGCTGATCTCGCTGCTGGCCACGCGCCAGCCGCTGTCGGCAGGCGATCGCCATGCGCTTCTTTCCGGGCGTTCACCAGCGCCGATGCCCGCCATCGGGCGGGTCGTGTGCTCATGCTTCCACATCGGCGTCAACCAGCTCGCTTCGGCGGTCGCTGCGGGCTGCGACAGTCTGGAGGCGATCGGGTCGACGCTGCGCGCCGGCACCAACTGCGGTTCGTGCCGCTCGGAGATAAGGGCGATCATCGACGCCCGGCACGTTCAGGCCGCCGAGTGAAATTCTCCCGAACCGTTCAGATCACCGCTTCTTCCAGGAACGGTTCATTGCGCGGGATGCGCTCGTAACAGAACGGTGAAAGGTCCAGCGTCTGGAAGGCGCCGTGCACGATGAGCTCCGACACCGCCCGGCCGACCGCCGGCGACTGCTGCAGGCCGTGCCCTGAGAAGCCGTTGGCGAACATGAAGTTCTTCACCTCCGGGTGAAAGCCGACGATGCCGTTGTGGTCGAGCATGTTGTATTCGTAGTGGCCGGTCCAACTGGTCTGGACCTTGAGCGCGTCGAAGCCCGGAATGCGGTGCCACAGCGCCGGCCAGATATAGTCGTCGAACTCCTCGAAATGCATTTCGAAATCGTCGTAATCGGCCGGCCCGTCGCCCTGCGGCGTGTTGCCGGTAAGGAAGAGCTCGCCTTCCGGGCGCACGAAAGTGCCGGAAAGGTCGATGACGTTGGGCATTCGCCCAGGGATCGGGTTGGCGCTGGCGAAGACGAAGCTGTAGCGCTTGTACGGGGCTACCGGGATGGAAAGGCCGGCCATGGCAGCGACCTGCTGCGCTCGCGGGCCGGCGGCGTTGACCAGGGTTCCGCAAGCGACTGTCTCGCCGGTCGCCAGCCGAGCGGAGACAACCCGCCCATCGACGACATCCAGTCCGGTCACGGCATTGTCGATGTACTCGACCCCGCTGGCGCGGGCGGCGCGGCGGAAGCCGTTCAACATGCCCATGGAATCGAACCAGCCCTCTTCGCGCGCACCCCACGAACCGCCGCCGAGGTCGTCGACATTCAGCCAGGGGAAGCGTTCCTTCAGCGGACCCGGCTCGAGGAAGACGGTGTGGGCGCCGAGGCTGCGCTGCAGCTCGACCCGCTCCTTGGCCGCCTCCACGCCTTCCGGCGAGCAGCAATAGAGATATCCGTGCTCCTTGAAGCCGAGATCGGGCGCCGGCTCGTTCGTGTAGAAGGGCGCCATCCGCTCCTGGAAACCGCGGATGATCTCGATGCCGAACTGGCTGATCTTCACATTGATCGGATTGGAATATTGCTGGCGGATGGCGCTGGTGGAGAGCGCCGTCGAGGAGAATTCGTAGCTGGAGTCGCGCTCGACCACGAGGATCGAGGCGCCGCTGCCCAGCGCTTGGCTCAGCCAATATGCCGTCGACGAGCCGATGACGGCACCGCCGACGATGACGATGTCGTAGGCGTAGCGCGAGGGTGCTTTGTAAGGGGGGATCGCCACGGCCGTCTCCCGAGTCTAGAGGTTGAAGGACGCAATCAGGGCGTCCGAGCCCCGCGCCAGCAGGCCGAGGTCGGAACCGACGGCAACCATGGTGAAGCCGTCGGCGAGATAACGGTCGGCGTCGGCCTTCACGGGAGCCAAAATCCCGCTCGCCTTGCCTGCCGCGGCCGAGGCCTTGCGCACGGAAGCGATCGCTTCCTGCACATGCGCAGCGCCGGGATTGCCCATCGCACCCATATTCGTGGAAAGATCGCCGGGCCCGACAAACAGAACGTCCACGCCTTCCACCGCTGCGATCTCAGCCGCATTGGCGACGCCGGCCGCGTCCTCGATCTGCACGGCCAACAGCTGCTGCTCGCGCGCTTTCGCATGATACCCGGCGATACGGCCGAAGGCGTTGGCGCGATGGCCGACCGAGAAGCCGCGGAAGCCGCCCGGAGCATAGGTCATCGCCGCGACGATTGCGCGCGCCTGGTCCGGCGTGCGCACATTCGGAATCATCAGGCTGCGGGCACCGACATCCAGGGCCTGCTTCATCAGGTTGGGATCGTCGGACGGCAGGCGCACCACCGCCTCGCACGGAAATGCCGCCGCGACCTGAAGCTGCGCCATGATGCTGCGCAGATCGTTGGGGCTGTGCTCGCCGTCGATCAGCAGCCAGCCCGCTCCGGAACCAGCCACCACTTCTGTGGTCAGCGCTGAAGCCAGCGAGCACCAGATGCCGATATGAGGCCGGCCGGCCTTAACGGCCGCCTTCAGCGAATTGACGCGCTCTTGCATTTGCGATCGGTCTCCAGTGGAAGAGGCATTGAAATTTGTATGATGTCCTATATCATACGCCTCCATTGAGCTGCAAGACGCTCTGGCGAGCACGGGAGTTGCGCATGAAAATCGGTTTCATCGGACTTGGCGTCATGGGCGCGCCGATGGCGCGGCATCTTGCCGATGCCGAGCACGAGATCGTCACGGTGCTCAATCGCTCTCCTCTGCCTGCCGATCTGAAAGCGTCGGTGCTGGCTTCCCCGGCGGAAGTGGTGCGGGTTTGCGAAATCATCATCACCATGCTGCCCGATACGCCCGACGTGGAGCGCGTCCTGCTCGGGCCGGGTGGCGTGCTCGAAGGGATTTCAGCCGGCAAGCTGGTCATCGACATGAGCTCGATCAGCCCGATCGCCACCGCGCAATTCGCGGCGAAGTTCAGGGAAGCGGGAGGCGGCTTCCTCGACGCACCGGTCTCCGGCGGCGAGGTCGGCGCAAAAGCGGCGAGTCTCACCATCATGGTCGGCGGGCCGGCTGCCGAATTCGAGCGCGCGCTGCCCATCTTCGAAAAGCTCGGCAAGAATATCACCCTGATCGGCGAGAAGAACGGCGCCGGCCAGACCTGCAAGATAGCCAACCAGATCATCGTCGCGCTCAACATAGAAGCCGTTGCCGAAGCGCTTGTTTTTGCCAGCAAAGCGGGCTGCGATCCGGCGAAGGTCCGAAGCGCGCTGATGGGCGGCTTCGCCTCGTCCCGCGTGCTCGAAGTGCATGGCGAGCGCATGATCGCCCGCACCTTCGCGCCGGGCTTCCGCATCCGCTTGCACCAGAAGGATCTCAACCTCGCGCTCGAAAGCGCCCGCGCGCTTGGAGCCGCCCTGCCGAGCACGGCGCTGTCGCAGCAACTGATGAATGCCTGTGCGGCCCGCCCGGGCGGCGCGGAAGCAGACCACTCGTCGCTCGTCCGGGCTCTCGAGGTCCTGAGCGATCATGAACTGTCAAACGGAAAGGAATAACCGATGCGCGGAACCGGCAAGGCCGATGTCTTCGTCATGCTGGCCCATCCCGTGGGCCACGCGAAAAGCCCTGGCATCTTCAACGAGATCTTCGAGCAGAAGGGGCTCGACAGCCTGATGGTGCCGCTGAGCTGCCGTCCGGAAGACTTCGATACTTTCTGGGCCGGCATCACGGCGGCGGAGAACATCCGCGGCGTCATCATCTCGGTGCCCTATAAGGTCCCGGTCTACCACAAATGCGCCGCCGCCCACGATCGCGCCGCGCGCGTGCAGAGCGCGAATTCCGTGCGCCGGCAGGCGGACGGCACCTGGTATGCCGACAATTTCGACGGCGTCGGCTTCATCGACGGCTTGAAGGCCGGCGGACACCGGATTGCCGGCCGGCGCATCCTCCAGGTCGGCGCAGGCGGTGCGGGCGCATCGCTGACCTACTGCCTCGCCGAGGAAGGCGCGACGGAGATCCGCCTCGCCGACATCGACAGGGAACGCGCGCAAAAGCTCGCTTCGCTGGTCAGCAGGTCGTTCCCCGATTGCCGCATCGAGGTCGGCGAACCCGATCCGTCCGGAATGGACATGGCGATCAACGCGACGCCCTCCGGGCTGAAGGCCGGCGATCCGCTGCCGATGGATGTGAACAAGCTGACGCCGGAGATGACCGTGGTCGACATCATCATGGAGCCGGCCGAAACGGCCCTGCTCAAGGCGGCGAAAGAGATCGGCTGCCGCATCCAGCCCGGACGCCCGATGATGGACTTCCAGGTCGAGGCCATGGCCGCATTCTTCGACATCGAGCGAAAGGAGCGCCACAATGGCTGAGGCTTCGACCGCGGTCGTCATCGGCGGCACGTCCGGGATCGGCCGCGCTATTGCGGAGCGCTTCGCCGAGGAAGGCTACCAGGTGGTCGTCGCCGGCCGGGACGCGAGCCGCGGCAAGGAAGCCGCCGAGGCCTGCGAGAGCGCCGGCGCCCCACGCGCCGTGTTTGTCCAGACCGATGTCGGCGATCCCGATTCCGTCGAGGCGCTGGCGCAAGACGTCAGCAATGCGTTCGGCACCCCTCATGTCGTGGTCAACTGCGCCGGCATCCTGCAGAGCGGCAAGCATGTGCTCGACCAGGACCTCACCGAAGACGAGCAGATGTGGCGGATCAACTATCGCGGCACGCTGCTTGGCTGCCAGTTGTTCGGCCGGCTGATGTCGGCCGCCGGACGCGGCGCGATCCTCAATGTCGGCTCGCTCGCCTCCTTCGCGCCGCTGTCGCTTCCGGCCTACACGCCCGGAAAGCATGCGGTGCTGGCGCTCACCCAGATCCTGGCTGCCGAACTCGGCCCGCATGGAGTCCGTGTGAACGCCGTAGCGCCGGGCTATACCCTCTCCGACGGGCTGAAGGCCAGGATCGCCAAGGGCGAACGCAACCCGGAAGCGATCCAGGCCACCACCGCGCTGCGCCGCTTCGTCGAGCCGCGCGATGTCGCCGAGGCGGCGCTGTTCCTCTGCTCCGACCGTGCCGCCTCGATCACCGGCGTTACGCTGCCCGTCGATGCCGGCTGGCTCGTCCAGGCGCCGTACGCGCAGTACCTGCAGGGCAACCCCATCCGGCAGACGCCGGCAATCTGACGAGGAAGAACCAGTGGGCGATATCCAGCGCTTCGACTTCGACACCCGCATCCATCATGGCGTCATCCACAACGGCACGCTCTACCTGACCGGCCAGGTTGCCAGGCCGGGCCAACCGGCGGCCGACCAGATGCGCGAGGTGCTCGCCAAGATCGATGCGCTGCTCGCCGCGGCAGGCACCGACAAGACCCGCATCCTCCACGTCCAGATGTGGCTGGACGACGTGCGGGATTTCGACGAGGTCAATGCGGTCTGGGACGCCTGGATGCCGAAAGAGCATGCGCCGGCACGCTCTTCCGGCGAGGGGCGGATGGCCAAGCCCGGCATGCTGGTCGAACTGATCGTCACCGCGGCGGTTTGAATGGTCTCGCCGGTTCGGGCATCATCCCGAATCTGAACTTGAACGGCCCTAGTCTGGACTTGAACGGAAGGCCTGAATGACGAAGCGCAAGCCGCTTTCCACCCTCGTGGCGGAGAGCCTGGCAAAAAAAATCCGCTCCGGTGAGTTGCAGCCGGGCGCGCAACTGCCGACCGAGGCGGAGCTTTGCGCCGAATACGATGTCAGCCGCACCGTCGTGCGCGAAGCCGTGGCGCGGCTGCGCTCCGAGGGCATGGTGGTGCCGCAGCAGGGACGCGGCATGTTCGTCAGCGAAACGCCCGTGCCGCGCAATTTCTCGATCCCGGACGAGGCGCTGAGAACCTTGCCGGAAACCATCGCCTTGCTCGAGCTCAGGTTGAGCGTCGAAGTCGAATCCGCCGGGCTATGCGCCGAACGCCGCACCGACAAGGAGGCGAGCGACATCCGTGCCATGATGGATGACATCGACGCGCAGCAGGCGGACCCGGCAGCCGTCCAGATCCACTACGACTACGATTTCCACCTCGCGATCGCCAAAGCCGCGCGCAACGAATTCATCCATGGCTTCCTGGCCTATCTCGGACCGATGATCGTGCCGCGCTTCCAGCTCGGCTACGTCGTCGAGCCAGCGCTGAAGGACAGCTATTACGCGCGCATCCACAGCGAGCACAAAGCCATCGTCGATGCCATCGAACGACAGGACGGCGGCAAGGCTCGCCAGGCCATGCGCAAGCATCTGCACAACAGCCTCGGGCGCGTTCGAGCCCTGGCGCGGGCTTCCGGAGTCGAGGCGACCGACGCGGAGCAAAAGGCCGCCGCAGCCTCGCTCTTCACCGAAATGAAAAGGCCTGCACCAACGGCCGGTTAAGGCCGGGACGGGTTCGATCCTTCGCGTGAGCACCGAATGCGACTTGCCGCGCGTTGCGAAAGCCGTGTTTTTGTTCCACCGGCGACCGGAAACCCTCTCCCGCGCGCCGACGGGATTGTTTTCCTTTGGTTCGCAGCGTTGGAGGCCGCGCAGGCAGCGTGGAACGTTTGAGCTGCCGGAAAGGCTCTCGAAAGTTTATCTTTCCTTTTTGCTGCTTTTCTTGGTTTCGCGGCACCGGTCGAGGCCGCAGCAATAGGGGAAGCCCACGTGACGACAGCCTTCATCACAGGTGCGACGAGCGGCATTGGGCGAGCCATCGCCATCGCGTTGAGCGACGCCGGCTACGACGTCTATGCGGTCGGTCGCAGCCAGGCGGCGCTGAAAGAACTGCAGGCCGAGCGTCCTGGCATCCTGCCGATCGCCGTTGACGTTACCGACCGCGAGGCTTTGGAATCGGTCCTGGCCGATCTCACAATCGATGTACTGATCAACAACGCCGGCATCATGCCGCCGCTCGGCAATTTCGCCGACATGACGATCGCAGACATCGACACCACGTTGGAGGTGAACCTCAGCGCGGCGATCCTGCTCACCCGCCTCGTCGTGCCGCAGATGCGCGAGCGCCAGTCCGGCCACATCTTGTTCACCGGCTCCACCGCCGGCCACGCGGCCTATTCCAACATCGCCGTCTATTCGGCCACCAAGGCGGCGATCTCCGGCTTTGCCGCTGCCTTGCGCGCCGACCTCTCGCCGTCCGGCATACGCGTCACCGAGATCGTCGCCGGTCGCGTCGAGACGCAGCTCTACAAAGGCATCCTCGACGCCGACGCCCGGGCGGCGATGTACGCCGGAAAAGTAGTGCAGCCGGACGACGTGGGCAGGATGGTCGTCGCTGTGCTGGCGCTCCCCGCATGGGCCGACGTTACCCGTTTCGACATCATGCCGACCTGGCCGACCTCGCCCAGCGGCACCAAGTAAGGAAAACTGCGATGAAGGATCTTTCCGTTCTGATCGTCGGCGGCGGCGCCGGCCTTGGCGCCCTTCTCGCCCGCATGGCTGTGGAGGCCGGGGCGGCAAAGATCGCCATCATCGACATCAACCAGGAAGCCGCTGAGAGCGCTCTCGACGCGGCGAAAGCCAAGGGCCTGCCCACGGCTGCCGCAGCTTGCGACATCCAGGTCGGACCGCAGTGTCACGCCGCCTTCGACGCCATTGTCGCGAAGCTCGGGCGCGTCGACACGCTGATCAATTGCGCCGCGATCTATCCTCGGCGTCCGCTCCTCGAGATCACCGACGCCGAGTGGGACGCCTCCAACGGCATCAACATCAAGGGCACGTACCACATGATGGTGGCGGCCGTTCGCCACATGCAGTCGCAAGAGCCAAAAGCGCATGTGCGTGGAAGGATCGTAAACCTCACTTCCGTCGACGCCTTCAAGGCGCATCCGCAGAACGCCCATTATGCGGCGACCAAGGCCGCCGTCGTCAGCCTCACGCGCTCCTTTGCCCATCACGTCGCCAAGGACGGGATTTTGGTGAATTCCGTCGCGCCCGCCGGCATGGCCACCGAGAAGGCCAAGGCGCTCGGTTTTCTCGAGGAATTGACCAAGGCAAGCCCGCTCGGCCGCGGCGCCGAGCCGACCGAGATCGCCGAGTGGGTGCTCATGACCGGCGGCCCGAAGAACACCTATATGACCGGTGAAAACGTAATCGTCTCAGGCGGTTACATCTACGCCTGAATCGGTTTTCATAAGCCGGCGGCGTCTGAAATCCAGCAGTGCATGATCAACGGAGTCTCGAACGAAAGGAGGCGGACCTCACGATGACCGGCAAGCTTCGCCTTCCTTCGCTCAATGCGCTTCGCGTCTTCCACGCCGTCGCACAGCACAAGAGCTTCCGGCAGGCCGCCGACGAGCTCCTGGTGACGCCGCAAGCCGTCGGCCAGCAGATCAAGCTCCTGGAAGACACGCTGCAGGTGACGCTGTTCGAGCGCAAGGGGCGCTCGATCGAACTGACTGAGTCGGCGATCCTGCTCTCGCACTATGTCAAAGCCGGCTTCGACGAATTTTCCGAAGGCGTTCGCCGCGTCACCAAATCGAACTACCGGGACCGCATCAATCTTAATGCCAGCCCCTACTTCGCAACGCACTATCTGCTGCCCAGTCTTTCATTGTTCCGCGAGATCCTGCCGGGCGCTGATCTGCGCCTGACGACGATGGTCGACCTGCCCGATTTCGGGCGTGACGACATCGATATGACGGTGCAGTGGGGCTATGGCAACTGGCCGGACTACGAGACCACGCTGCTGGTGCCGGACCCGAAGATCATATGCTGCACCCCGGCGATCGGCGAGAAGATCAAGTCGGCGCAGGACCTGACGCGGTTCACGCTCCTCGACACCGTCAAGTCGAAGCGGCTGTGGCCCGACATATTGCGGCACCTCGGAGTGGAACTGGCTGAGGGCGACCGCAGCATCGGGTTCGATGACGCCGCCACCATGCGCCGTGCGACGCTCCAAGGCATCGGTGTCGGCCTGGTTTCCGTCATCGATGCCGAGGAGGACTTCAGGTCGGGCGCGCTGGTCGCGCCACTTGGCCGTGACGCCCTCTCGGACATGAAGCCGGAAGAAGTCCCCGGCTTCTACCTCGTCATGCCGCGCGGGCATCTGCGCGTGAAGGCGGTGGCCGCCCTGCATCGCTGGCTCGTCCAGCAGGATTGGGGCAGCGACCTCAAGCTTTCTCTGCCGAAACCGACACCGCTCTCCGATTAGGAGCGGCTTCGCGACCGAGGGCCGAAGCGCGTGTTTCGGGCCTCCAACAACAAGAACAAGTGAACCTCAACAGTGGAGACAACAAACATGAAAATGAGGAAATGGGGGGCCGCAGCCATGGCCCTTGGCCTGGTTCATTTTGCGGCGCCTGCCGAGGCGGCGGGCGGCAAGACGCTGGAAACGGTGAAGGCGCGCGGCTTGCTCAACTGCACGGGCCATGACGGCTCCTATCTCGGCTTCGCCGAGGTAGACGACAAGGGCAACTGGAAGGGCATGGACATCGACCTCTGCAAGGCGGTGGCGACCGCCGTGCTCGGCGACCCGGCCAAGCTGAAGATCGTCCCGATCAGCTGGGCGCAGCGCTGGCCGTCGCTGCAGTCGGGGGACGTCGACATCATCATCAAGGCGTCGGGCGGCACGCTCAGCCGAGATACCGAGCTCGGCCTGCAATTCTCGATGTCCTATTACCTCGGAACGACCAAGGTGATGGCGCATAAGGAGCTCAATCTGAAGTCGCTCAAGGACGCCGATGGCGGCTCGATCTGCATCCCCGCGGGGACGACCATCGAGCAGCAGGTCGCGGCTTATGCGCAGAAGGTCGGGATCAAGCTGGAGCCTGTCGTCATCGAAAAGACGGAAGAGCTCGAGCAAGCATACTTTTCGGGGCGCTGCGACATGTATGCCCAGTGGGGGCCAGTTCTCGCAATCGCGCGTGTCGCCAAGGGCAAGGTCGACGACCACGTGATCCTGCCCGACGTGCTCGCCGTCGAACCCGAGGTCATGATCGTGCGGCAAGGCGACGACAACTGGGTCGACGTCGCCAACTGGACGCTCTCGGCCCTGCTCTTCGCCGAGCAGGAAGGCATCACATCCAAAAATGTCGATGAGATCAAGGCCAAGCCCACGTCGCCGGCAGTTGCCAAGTTCCTGGGTGCCGCGCCAGGCATGGGCAAGGGTCTCGGACTTCCTGACGACTGGGCTTACAACGTGATCAAGAAGGTTGGCAACTACGGCGAGATCTTCGATCGCGATCTCGGCAAGGAGTCGCCCTACAAGATGGATCGCGAGCTCACCAACCTGTGGAACAATGGCGGCGTCCTGTTCCCGCTGGTGATCGACTGACTCCACCTCTTAACGCAGCTCGCTCTGAGCTCCGCCTGGCACCGCCAGGCGGAGCCGGCGACAATTCGGGGACGACCATGATGGTCAGCCTGCTAAGAAATCAGAGGGTCCGCAATACGCTTTTACAGGTTCTTTATGTCGGCTCGCTTGCTGCGATGATCCTTGCCTGCGTGATGATTGCCCGGCGGAACCTGGCGCAGCAAGGCATCACCTCCGGCTTCGACTTCCTGTTCAAGTCGACGGGCTGGGATGTCAACTTCTCGCTGCTGCCCGCCACCGCCAACGACCCCTACTGGTGGTTCTTCCTCATCGGGGTCATCAACACGCTATTCCTGGGATGCACCGGGCTGATCCTGGCGACGATCGTCGGCACCATCGTCGGCCTGGCGCGGACTTCCTCGAACGAACTGGCGCGGCTGCTTGGCCGCACCTATGTCGACATCTTCCGCAACATCCCGCTGATCCTCCAGGTCTTCTTCTGGTACGCCGTCATCACGCATCTGCCGACGCCACGCGCCGCGCACGAGGCCTTCGGCATGCTGCTGACCAGCCGCGGCCTCTATGTGCCGGTCCCCAATGTCGGCGGCGTCGCGTTTGCGGCAGCTTTCCTTGCTGTAATCGCCGCGATCGCGCTGCCGGTTTGGCTGGGCCGGACCACGCGCCTCAGCCAACCGCCCGGCGAGCGGCTCGGCATTCAACTGACCGCGGCCGCGACGGCACTGGCCAGCGCAGTCATTGTCCTTGCGCTAGGTCGCCTGCCGGACCTGCCGCTGCTCGACTTCCCTGCCCTGCAAGGTCTCAATCTCAAGGGTGGCCTGCGCATCCCTCCCGAATTTTCCGCTTTGGCCATCGCGATCGCCATCTATGGCGGCTCCTATATCGCCGAGATCGTGCGTGGCGGCTTCAAGGCCGTCGGGAAGGGCCAGATGGAGGCCGCACTTTCGCTGGGGCTGAGCCCCTGGCGCGTGTTCACGCTGGTGCGGCTGCCGCTGGCGCTGCGTGCCATGCTGCCGATCCTCGCGAACCAGTATGTCTGGCTGATGAAGGCGACGACAATGGGCATTGCGGTGGGCTTCACCGACTTCTTCATGATCGTGGCGCTGACCATCAACCACTCCGGCCAGACGCTGGAAGCGATCGGTATCCTGATGGCAGGGTTCCTGGCGATCAATCTCAGCCTGGCCGCCGTGTTCAACCGCATCAACAAAACCATTGCCCTCAAGGGCAATCAGTTGAGGGGGTGAGTGATGGAGATGGTAATTGTCGCTCCCCCTGCCCCTGGCAAGCTCGAAGACGTGAGGCGCCGTTTCTTCGCCACGCCGCTGCAGGCGCTGTTGTCGCTGATATCCCTGACGATCATGGCTTTTGTCCTCTGGAAGCTGCTGAACTGGGCGGTGTTCTCAGCGGTGTTCACCACCAGCGGCGGGCCCGAGGCCTGCCAGGCGGCGGCAGGAGCCTGCTGGTCGGTCATTGCCGCCAGGTGGCGCATCATCCTTTTCGGCCTCTATCCCTTCGAGGAGCAATGGCGCTCGGCCTTGGCCTGTGTGGCCGTCGTGGTCATGACCGTGCTGAGCTGCATTCCGGCCTTTTGGACCGGCAGCCGCATCGCGCTCGTCTGGGGCGCCGGATCGGCGCTCTACTATGTGCTGATGAAAGGCGGCGTGTTCGGCCTTCCCTATGTCGGCGAGGAAGCCTGGGGCGGGCTGGCGCTCACCCTTTTCATCTTCGTCACCACCTGCCTGATCGGCTTCCCGCTGGCGATCTGCCTGGCTCTCTTGCGCCGCTCGGAGCTGCCCTGGATATCCAGGACCACGGGCCTGATCATCGACGGAGTGCGCTCGCTGCCGCTGATCTCTATTCTCTTCACCTTTGCCGTCGTGCTGCCCTTCGCGCTGCCGCAATGGATGGCAGGCGACAAGCTGTATAGGGTCATTCTCGGCTCGGCCCTGTTCTTCTCGGCCTATCAGGCCGAGATCGTGCGCGGCGGCATGCAGGGCGTTCCGAAGGGCCAGGAGGAAGCCGCCATGGCGCTGGGCATGAGCTACTGGCAGCGCATCGGCCGCATCCTCCTGCCGCAGGCCATGCGCAACGCGCTGCCGGCGACGATCAACCAGTTCGTCATCTCGTTCAAGGAAACCTCGCTGGTGGTTATCGTCGGTTTCTTCGAGATCCTCGCCTCCGGCAATGCCGCCTACGGCACCGGCGAATGGCGCTTCGCCTATGTCGAGGTCTATGCCTTCATTGCGTTGATCTATTTCGTCTTCGTCTTCAGCCTGTCCCGCTACGGTGCTTACCTCGAGCGCCGCATGTCGGTCGGCGAACGGTAAGGAGGCGCGCAAAGTGATTTCGACGCAGTCATCCGGCGCCGCGGTTCATATCGAGAACCTGGACAAATACTACGGCTCTTTCCACGCGCTGCGGAACATAAACCTTTCCGTGAAGCGCGGAGAAAAGATCGTCGTCTGCGGCCCCTCGGGCTCCGGCAAGTCGACCATGATCCGCTGCATCAATCGGCTCGAGCAGCACAATGGCGGGCGCATCACCGTGCTCGGCACCGAGATCAACGACGATGTCGGCAACATTGACGGGATCAGGCGCGAAGTCGGCATGGTGTTCCAGCACTTCAACCTGTTCCCGCACATGACTGTGCTGGAGAACTGCATGATCGCACCGATGATCGTGCGCAAGCGACCGCGCGCCGAGGCCGAGGCGACCGCCCGGCGCTATCTGGAGAAGGTCCGCATTCCCGAGCAGGCGACGAAGTTTCCCGAACAGCTCTCCGGCGGCCAGCAGCAGCGGGTGGCGATTGCGCGCGCGCTTTGCATGCAGCCGCAGCTCATGCTGTTCGACGAGCCGACGTCGGCGCTCGACCCGGAAATGATCGCCGAAGTGCTGGACGTCATGGTGACCCTTGCTTCGGACGGCATGACGATGATCTGTGTCACGCACGAGATGGGCTTCGCGCGCCGCGTCGGCGACCGCGTCATTTTCATGGACAGCGGCGAAATCGTCGAGGAGGCGCCGCCGGAGCAGTTCTTCACCTCTTGCCGGAACGAGCGCACCCGGCAATTCTTGTCGCAGGTGCTGGGTCATTGAGCCAGGCGCCGCTGCTGTCTATACGCGGCGTGCCACACATCGCAGGTATCGCAATGACCGACCCCGTGACCGCTTTGCGCGAGATTCTCGGACCGAAAGGCTGGCTTTCGGGCACCGACGCCGAGCCTTATCAGCGCGACTGGCTGAACCGCTATGGCGTCGCGCCTTTGGGCGTTGCCAGGCCCGCAAACACGGCCGAAGTTGCAGCAGTCGTCAAGGCATGCCGGATGGCGGGCTTGGCCGTGATTCCGCAAGGCGGAAACACCGGCCTATGCGGCGGCGCCGTCGCCGATCGGGCGAGCGCGGTGATCGTCTCGCTTTCGCGCATGACGGCAATAGGCGAACCGGATCCGGAGAGCGGGTCGATTGCGGTTGACGCGGGCGTTGTGCTCGCCGCGTTGCACGACGTGCTGGAGCCGCATGGCCTGATGTTCCCGATGCATCTCGGCGCCGAAGGCAGCGCCAGGATCGGCGGCCTGATCGGCACCAATGCCGGCGGCAGCCAGGCGTTTCGCTATGGCATGATGCAGGACCTTGTGCTCGGCCTCGAAATCGTGACCCCGGACGGCGCGATGTGGGACGGCCTTCGCGCGGTGCAGAAGGACAATGCCGGCTATCAGCTGCGCAAGCTGTTCTGCGGTGCCGAAGGCACGCTCGGCATCGTCACGCGCGCTGTCCTCAGGCTCTATCCCACCCCAAAACAACAGGCGAGCGCGCTTCTGGTAATGTCCGACTTCGCCGCGGCCGTTTCCTTCGGCACCTATCTGCGCGGCGAGGCCGGCGAGTTCCTTGCCGGGCTCGAATTCTTCTCCGATGTCGGCCTGACGCTGGCGCTCAAGCATCTGCCTGATCTCGCCTACCAGCTGGAAACACGAGGCGACGTCTACCTGCTCGTCGAACTGGCGTCAGGTTCGGCGCGCGTTCCGCTGGACGAGATCCTCGCTTCGGCACTGGAATGGGGTATGGAGGAAGGTCTGGTCGTGGATGGCGCGCTGGCCAACTCGGGCGCCCAGCGGGCGCAATTCTGGCGGCTGCGCGAGGAACAACCCGAGGGGCAGCGGCTGGAAGGCGAACAGTTGAAGCACGACATCTCGGTGCCGCCGGGCGCCATCGCCCGCTTCATCGAGACCGGCGCCGAGATTTGCGACGACATCCTGCCCGGCGTGCGGATCAACCCATTCGGGCATCTCGGCGACGGCAACATCCACTACAATCTGTCGCCGCCGGAAGGCCGCGCCGATTTCGACGGCAAGGCGGGACAATTTGCCGAGGCGCTGGCTGCGCTCGCTACCGAGATGGGGGGCAGCTTCGCGGCGGAACATGGGCTTGGGCGCGCCAAGATCGCCATGGCCGAGCGGAATCGCAGTTCTGTGGAGCGGGAACTCATGGCGCGGCTGAAGGGCGCGTTCGACCCGCAGGGCACGATGAATCCCGGCGTCCTGGTTCGAATTGCAGAATAAAGAAAAACTTTCGAATGGATCGCATTTCTTGATTTCGCGTCGGCCCGCCAGAGTGCAGGTATAAGTTCGAAAGGCAGGCTCCGTCTGCTTGCCACCATCGTAAGAGGATGCCGAAGCATGGTCCGCAATGGCGGTCGCCTTCTTGTCGAGTGCCTGATCTCGCTTGGCGCGACCAAGAGCTTCGGCGTTCCCGGCGAAAGCTATCTCGCCGTTCTCGACGCGCTGCACGACACGCGTGGAAAGCTGGACTACGTGCTCTGCCGCAATGAGGGCGGTGCGGCTTTCATGGCTTCCGCCTACGGCAAGCTGACGGGCACGCCGGGCATCAGCTTTGTGACGCGCGGCCCGGGCGTGACCAATGCCAGCATCGGCGTGCACACCGCCATGCAGGACAGTTCGCCGATGATCCTCTTCGTCGGCCAGGTCGGCACCGACATGAAAGGCCGCGAAGCCTTCCAGGAAATAGACTACCGGGCGGTGTATGGAACCGTCGCAAAATGGGCGGTCGAGATCGATGACGTCGATCGTCTTCCCGAAATCGTGGCGCGGGCCTGGACCACCGCTTTGACCGGACGGCCCGGCCCCGTAGTGGTCGCGCTGCCGGAAGACATGCTGACGGCCATGACCGGAGCCGCGCCGCTCGGCGGACCGGCCTCTGTCTTCGAAGCGGCGCCGGCACAGGAGGCAATTGCGTCGGTATTGAAGATGCTTGCCGCCGCCGAAAATCCGGTGCTGCTGATGGGCGGCACCAACTGGACGGCTGACGGACGCGCGGCGCTTCAGGCTTTCGCTGAGGCCTCCGATATCCCGGTCGTGACAGCCTTCCGGTATCAGGACCAGTTCGACAACCATTCGCCGGTGTTTGTCGGCGAGGCCGGCGTCGGGATGGTGCCGCATGTGAAAAACCTGATCCGCGATGCGGACGTGATCCTCGCCGTCAATGTCCGCTTCGGCGAGATGACGACCGACGGCTACACCCTGCTGGAAGTTCCCGTACCGCGCCAGAAGCTGATCCACGTGCACGGCTCCGATCGCGAGATTGGCAAGATCTATGTGCCCACGGTCGGTATCCATGCCGGTCCGAACGCCTTCGCCAAGGCGCTCATCCCGATCAAGGGTTCTTGGGCCGACTGGCGCACGACGGCACGCAAGGCCTATGAAGGCACGTTCGCTGCGCCCGTGCAGCCCGGCCCGGTCGACATGGTCGCGGTCAGCACCTGGCTGCGCGAGACGCTGCCGCCCGACGTCATCCTCACCAACGGCGCCGGCAATTTCACCGTGTGGCCGAACAAGTTCTTCAAGTTTGGACCGCAAGCGCGCCTGCTTGCGCCGCAATCCGGCGCCATGGGCTATGGCCTGCCGGCCGCGATCGCGGCCAAGGTCGCATACCCGCAACGCACCGTGGTCTGCTTTGCCGGTGACGGCGATTTCCAGATGAACTGCCAGGAACTCGGAACCGCCATGCAGGCCGGCGCGCAGCCGATCGTGCTGATCGTCAACAATGGCATCTACGGCACCATCCGTGCCCATCAGGAGCGCAACTATCCGGCTCGCGTCTCTGGAACCTCGCTCGAGAATCCCGACTTCGTGGCGCTGGCGAAGGCCTATGGCTTTCACGCCGAGCGGGTCGAATCCACGGGGGATTTCGCGGCGGCGTTCGAGCGGGCGCTTAGCTCGACGACCGGCGGCGTCCTCGACATCACCATCTCGCCCGAAGCGATAACGCCCCGGCAGACCCTCTCTCAGATGCGCGACGCCGCGCTCGCTTCCCAGAAGGCCAAGTCATGACCTCCAGAACTGACGACATCCGTCTCGGCGCGGACATCGGCGGCACCTTCACCGACATCGCCCTTGATGTCCGAGGGACGATGTTTTCGACCAAGGTGCTGACCAACTATGCGGCTCCCGAGCAGGCGATCCTCGACGGCATCGCCATCGTCATTCGCGACGCCGGAATTTCGCCGTCCGAGATCGGCATCATCATCCACGGCACGACGCTCGCCACCAACGCGCTGATTGAGCGCCGTGGCGGGAAGACCGCGCTGGTCACGACGGAAGGGTTCCGCGACGTGATCGAGATGCGAACCGAAAACCGCTTCGAGCAGTATGATCTGAACCTGCAGCTGCCGACGCCGCTGATCCCGCGCGAGGATCGCTTCACCGTCAAGGGCCGCATCGGCGCGGAAGGCCAGGAGTTGCAGCCGCTCGACGAAGCCGCTCTGGAAGAGATCGCCGACCGCATTGCGGCGGGTGGTTTCGGTTCGGTGGCGATCGGCTTCATCCATGCCTATGCCAACCCCGACCACGAGCGCCGGGCGCGCGAGATCCTCGCCAGAAAACTCGGCATCCCGATCTCGATCAGCGCCGAAGTCTCGCCGCAGATGCGTGAGTTCGAACGCTTCAACACGGTCTGCGCCAACGCCTATGTGCGGCCGCAGATGGCCGACTATCTCGCCCGCCTGCAGACGCGCCTGAAGGACATGGGCGCCGATTGCCCCGTCTTCATGATCCATTCCGGCGGCGGCCTGATCTCGGTGGAGACCGCTTCGGAATTTCCGGTCCGGCTGGTCGAATCCGGCCCGGCGGGCGGCGCGATCTTCGCCGCAGACATCGCCAGGCGCTTTGGTCTTGAGAAGGTCGTCTCCTACGACATGGGCGGAACCACCGCCAAAATCTGCCTGATCGAGGACTATGCGCCGCGCACGGCGAGAACCTTCGAAGTGGCGCGCACCTACCGCTTCTCGAAGGGCTCGGGCATGCCGATCTCCATCCCGGTTATCGAGATGATCGAGATCGGCGCCGGCGGCGGTTCCATCGCCTGGGTCGACGCCATGGGCCGTATCCAGACCGGGCCGGAGAGTGCCGGCTCGGAGCCGGGGCCGGCCTGCTACGGGCGCGGCGGCAAGCGTCCGGCGATCACGGATGCCGATCTCGTGCTCGGCAAGCTCGACCCCGACAATTTCGCCGGCGGGGCGATCAAGCTGGACAGCACTGCGTCCGAGCAGGCGATTCTGCGCGATGTCGGCGAGCGGCTGTCGCTCGATGCCATGTCGACGGCCTTCGGAATCTGCGAGGTAGTGGACGAGAACATGGCCAATGCTGCCCGCGTCCATGCGGTCGAGAACGGCAAGAACATATCCGACAATCTGATGATCGCCTTCGGCGGCGCCGCCCCGCTTCACGCGGCGAGACTGTGCGAAAAGCTCGGCATCGACCAGTGCATCGTTCCGCGCGGCGCCGGCGTCGGCTCGGCGATCGGCTTCCTCAAGGCGCCGTTCGGCTACGAGGCCCTGGCCTCGAAGCTGACGCGCCTGTCGCGGTTCCAGCCTGCCGAAGTGAATGCCCTGCTCGCCGATCTCAAGGCCTCCGCCGAGGGTTTTGTGCGCGGCGGCGCCAGCGGCAGGATCGTCTGCGAAATCACCGCCTTCATGCGCTATGCCGGCCAGGGCTGGGAAATCCCCGTGCCGGTGGCAGACGAGCCGTTCGGAGACGATGCCGTTGCAGAACTCAAGGCGTTGTTCGAGGAGAATTACCAGCGCTTCTTCGGCCGCGCCATCGAGGGGCTCGACGGACTGGAAATCGAGATCGTCACCTGGTCGGTCAAGGCGACGGATGTTCGTCCCGCCGTCGCCAGGCACGAGCTCACAACTGGCAAGACAACGAGCGAACTCAAAACGACCCGCGAGGTGTTCGATCCGGTCAGCGGCGCACCGCGCAGCTACGGCATCGTCGAGCGCGACTCGCTCCGCCCCGGCGATCGGATCGCGGGCCCCGCGGTCATCGTCGAGCGCGAAACTTCCACCGTCGTCACCACCAGCTTCGACGCCGTCATCCAGAGCGACGGCGCGATCCTACTGATCCGCAAAGGCAGCCAGGCATGAGCGATATTGGCGAAATCCGCATGCAGGTCATGTGGAACCGATTGATCTCGGTGGTCGAGGAGCAGGCGCTCACCCTGCTGCGCACCGCCTTCTCGACTTCGGTGCGCGAATCCGGCGACCTGTCGGCTGGCGTGTTCGACCCGCGCGGCCAGATGCTTGCGCAGGCAGTCACCGGCACGCCGGGCCACGTCAACACCATGGCCGAGGCGGTGCTGCATTTCATGCACGAAATCCCGCGCGACCAGATGTTCGAAGGCGACACCTACGTCACCAACGATCCCTGGCAGGGCACCGGCCACCTGCACGACATCACCATGGTGTCCCCGTCCTTCCTCAACGGCGAGCTCGTCGCCTTCTTCGCCTGCACGGCACATGTCGTCGATGTCGGCGGGCGCGGCTTCGGCGCCGACGGCAAGTCGGTCTACGAGGAAGGCATCCAGATCCCGATCATGAAGTTCGCGGAAAAGGGCAAGGTCAATCTCGATCTGGTCAGGATCCTGCGCGCCAATGTCCGCGAGCCCAACCAAGTGGTCGGCGATTTCTATTCGCTCGCTGCCTGCAACGAGGTCGGGCACCGGCGCCTCGTCGACATGATGAAGGAGATCGGCCTGACCTCGCTGGATGGGTTAGGCAATTTCATCTTCTCGCGCACCCGCGACGCCATGCTGGAACGCATCGAGGCGCTGCCCAAGGGAAGCTGGTCGAACGAGCTGGTGACCGACGGCTACGACGAGCCGGTGAAACTCGCGGCCACGGTGTCGGTCCGCGAGGACCATGTCGAGGTCGACTTCACCGGCACCGACCCGATGAGCCGCTGGGGCATCAACTGCCCGATCATCTACAGCAAGGCCTATGCCTGCTATGCGCTGAAATGCATGGTGGCGCCCGACATCCCGAACAATGCCGCCTCGCTCGCCTTCTTCACCGTGTCGTCGCCGGTCAACATCCTGAATGCCGTGCGGCCGGCCCCGGTGGCGTTGAGGCACATCTTCGGCCACATGGTGCCCGATCTGGTACTTGGCGCGTTCTCCAAGGCGTTGCCCGGAAAGATCCTCGCCGAAGGCGCCGGCGCGCTGTGGAACATCCACATTTCGGCGCGGCCCGTCGCCGGCGCGTCCGGCCGCCGCGCCGAAGTGCTGATGTTCAACTCCGGCGGCATGGGCGCGCGGCCTGAGCTCGATGGGCTGTCGGCGACGGCCTTCCCGTCCGGTGTCCATACGA
This sequence comes from Mesorhizobium sp. M1A.T.Ca.IN.004.03.1.1, assembly GCF_003997555.1. Lineage (NCBI taxonomy): Bacteria > Pseudomonadati > Pseudomonadota > Alphaproteobacteria > Hyphomicrobiales > Phyllobacteriaceae > Mesorhizobium > Mesorhizobium sp. M1A.T.Ca.IN.004.03.1.1. The sequence continues at coordinate 578,350 of NZ_RZTV01000001.1, forward strand.
TGCCGATCGAGGCGACGGAGCATACGGGTCCGATCGTGATCTGGCGCAAAGAGCTGCGGCCGAATTCCGGCGGCGACGGCGAGTTCCGCGGCGGCCTGGGTCAGATCATCGAGATCGCCGCGACCGACGGCCACGAGTTCGACTTCTCCGCCATGTTCGACCGAGTGAACCATCCCCCGCGCGGGCGCAATGGCGGCGAGCCCGGCGTCGCCGGCGTGGTCAAGCTCGACGACGGCACAAAGATGCGCCCCAAGGGCTGGCAGCACGTCCCCGCCGGGCGGCGGCTGATCCTCGAACTGCCGGGCGGCGGCGGCTATGGCGATCCGGCCAAGCGCAGTGCCGCCGCGCGGGTCAACGACCGATCCAAGGGTTACATCTGGGAGAACGACCAATGAGTTACGTTGCCTCGCGCCTCTCGGCGGTGAAGCCTTCGGCTTCCATGGCGGCTTCGCAGGCCGCCAAGGCGCTGCGCGCCAAGGGTGTGGACGTGATCGACCTCGGGTTGGGCGAACCCGATTTCCCGACCCCGCTTCACATCATCGATGCCGCCCATTTCGCGGCGAAAGCAGGACAGACGCTCTACACCGCTGCCGCTGGCACCATCGAAGTGCGCGAAGCCGTGGCCGGCAAGTTCCGCCGTGAGAACGGGCTGGACTACACGGCCGACGACATCGTCGTCGCCAACGGCGCCAAGCAGATCATCTTCAACGCCCTGATGGCGACGCTGGAGCCAGGCGACGAGGCGATCCTGCCGGCGCCCTATTTCGTCTCCTATCCCGAAATGGTGAAGCTGCTCGGCGGCACGCCCGTCGTCGTCGAATGCCCGGAGACCACAGGTTTCCGGCTGACGCCGGCGCTGCTGGAAAAGGCAATCACGTCAAGGACAAAGTGGCTTTTCCTCAACATGCCCGGCAACCCGTCTGGCGCGGTCTATTCCGCGTCCGATCTCAAGGCGCTGGGCGCGGTCCTGGCAAAACACCCGCAGGTGCTGGTCCTTTCCGACGAGATCTACGAGCACATCCTCTTCGACGGACGCGAATTCGTCTCCTTCGGCAAGGCCTGCCCCGAGCTCAAGGACCGCACCCTGATCGTCAACGGCGTCTCGAAGTCCTACGCCATGACCGGCTGGCGCGTCGGCTACGCAGCCGGCCCCGCGCCACTCATCAAGGCGATGTCGACGATCCAGAGCCAGTCCTGCACCTCGGTGTGCTCGATCGCACAAGCCGCGACCGTCGCCGCCCTCAACGGGCCGCAGGATGAAGTCGCGCGCTTCCGGCAGGCCTTCGAGGCGCGCCGCAACCTGGTAGTGGACGGCATCAGGAAGATAAACGGACTGACGTTGTCGCCGCCGGAGGGCGCCTTCTACGCCTATATCGGCTGCGCCAGCCTGATCGGCCGCAAGACGCCCAAGGGCCTCGTCCTGGAGGATGACGCGGCCGTGGCCAACTATCTTCTCAACGAAGGACGCGTGGCGTCGGTGCCGGGTTTCGCCTATGGACTGTCACCCTATTTCCGCATCTCGACGGCGACCGGCGAAGGGGTGCTGGCCGAGGCGATCTCGCGGATCAATGCCGCCGTCGCGCAAGTGGAGTAAACGATGCCGCACTACGAACGTATATTGATCACCGGCGCCGCTGGCCGGCTCGGCTCGCAATTGCGCAAGGGACTGGTGCCGCTGGCAAGCAAGATCCGCCTGGCGGGCCGCGGGCCGTTCAGCGATCTTGCGCCTCATGAAGAAGAAGCCGTCTTCGATCTTGCCGACATGGAGGCGACCATCGCGGCCACCAAGGACTGCGATGCGATCGTGCATTTCGGCGGCGCGCCGCTCGAATGCGAGTGGCATACCATCCTCGATTCCAGCATTCGCGGCTCCTACCACATCTATGAAGGCGCGCGGAAACACGGCGTGAAGCGCGTCGTCTACGCCTCCTCGGTACATGCCATCGGCTATCACGAAATCGAGGCGCACATCGGCGTCGACGCGCCGGTGCGCCCGGACAGTCTTTATGGCGTGTCGAAAAATTTCGTCGAAAGCCTCAGCCGGCTTTATTGGGACAAGTTCGGCATCGAGACGGTGTGCCTGCGCATCTTCTCGTCGTTCCCCGAGCCGGCCGACCGGCGCATGCTGTGGTCGTATCTTTCCTTCGCCGACTGCGTGCGCCTGGTCGAGGCATCGCTGACAGCGCCGCGCGTCGGCCACACCATCTCGTTCGGCCTATCCAACAACAAGCTGAAGATGGTCGACAACAGCGGCGCCGATCATCTCGGATTTATCCCGCAGGACAGCGCCGAGCCGTTCCGAGCCGCCGTCGAGGCGAAGACGCCAATTCCCGACCCAAGGAGGCCGTCGGTGAAATATCTCGGCGGCTGGTTCTGCGAACTCGGTCATCCGGACGACAAGCCCGAATAACCATGCCTCGCAAGCAGGTCAGTTCGGAAATGCCGATCTGACCGAGCCGACACGGGCGCTGTCATAGTGATCGATGGGTCAGTCCCGTGGCCGCACCTGCGGCAGCGCGGCCTCGAGCGACCGTTCGAACGCGTCGACCAAAGCGTCGACCTGAGCCTCGGTAATGATCAGCGGCGGACAGAAAGCGATCGCATCGCCCATGTTGCGCGAGATCACGCCGTTGTGCTGCATGAACCCATTGACCAGCGCACCGAGAGCCGCAGGCTTGCCCCATGGCGCCTTGCTCGCCTTGTCGGCGACCAGCTCGACGGCGGCGATCAGGCCGACGCCACGCACCTCGCCCACCAGTGGATGGGAACCGAGCTTGCGCAGCCTGGCCTGCAAATGCGCGCCGACCGTGCGCGCATTGCCGACAAGGTCGCGCTCCTCGATCAGCTTGAGGTTTTCCAGCGCGACGGCCGCGGCGACAGGATGACCGCCGCCGGTGAAGCCGTGGCCGAAGGTGCCGATGCGATCGCTCTCGTCGGCGATCGGTTCGAAAACCTTGTCGTTGATCAGCAGCGCCGAGATCGGCAGGTAGGACGACGAGATCTGCTTGGACAACACCATGATGTCGGGCTTGATGCCGAAGGTCTGCGAACCGAACATCTCGCCGGTGCGGCCGAAGCCGCAGATGACCTCGTCGGCCACTAAAAGAATGTCGTATTTCGACAGCACCGCCTGGATTTTTCCCCAATAGCCGGCGGGCGGAACGACCACGCCGCCGGCGCCCATGATCGGCTCGCCGATAAAGGCGGCGATGGTTTCCGGCCCCTCTGCGAGGATCAGCTTTTCCAGGTCGTCGGCCAGACGGCTGGAAAACTGCTCCTCGCTTTCGCCGGGCTCGGCATCGCGCCAGTGGTGCGGCGTCGAGGTGTGCAGGATATTGGCGATCGGCAGGTCGAAGGACAGATGATTGTTCGGCAGCCCGGTCAGGCTTGCGGACGCGATGGTGACGCCATGATAGCCGCGCTTGCGGCTGATGATCTTCTTGCGCGTCGGCTGGCCGAGCGCGTTCGACCGGTACCAGATCATCTTGATCGCCGTGTCGTTGGCCTCGGAGCCCGAATTGGTGAAGTAGGCCTTGCTCATCGGCACCGGTGCCATCTGCACCAGCTTCTCGGCCAGATCGATCAGCGGCGAATGCGCCTTCGAGCCGAAATCGTGGTAGAAGGGCAGCTTCGACATCTGCCGCGTGGCCGCCTCGACCAGTCGCTTTTCCGAGAAGCCGACGGCAACGCTCCACAGGCCGGCCATCGCCTCGATATAGCGGTTGCCGGCAATGTCCTCGACATAGACGCCGTCGCCCTTTTCGATGACCAGCGGTCCCGTTTCCTGATGCTTGCGGGCATTGGTGTAGGCGTGCATGTGGTAGCGGATGTCGCGGGCTTCAGGGGAATTCGGTCTGGCGTCCATGATGGCTCCTGTCTGCGAGTGTAGGACCATCTCGCTGGTCGAGAAGTCCGAAATTTGCCCTCGTGTCTGAGCTGTGATGCATCATCGCGGGTCCAAGCCGCAAGAGCCGCCCTGTCACGATCGATAGCGCCATGGGAACCTGGCGCATGGTCGGTCTCGGAAGCGGCGGCGGGCACATCATTGCCCGACAGCAATGGACAACAGCCAGATGATCCTTGAGAAAGGGCTGTGAGGCGCCGCTCGCGCAACCGAATGGACTGGGCATGGAACGGGTTGACTGCGTGATTGCCGGTGCCGGCGTGGTCGGCCTCGCAATCGCGCGCGGCCTTGCCGCGCAAGGTTTCGACACGCTGATCCTCGAAGCGGCGGATGCCATCGGCACCGAGACGAGCTCGCGCAATTCGGAAGTCATCCATGCCGGCATCTATTATCCGCAAGGCTCGCTCAAGGCGCGGCTCTGCGTGGCCGGACGCGAGATGCTCTATCGCTACTGCGCCGAGCGCTCGATTCCGCACCGGCGCTGCGGCAAGCTGATCGTCGCGACCGATGATGCGCAGGAGCCGGTGCTTGCCAATATCCGAGCCAATGCCGCGGCCTGCGGTGTCGGTGACTTGCGTTTCCTCTCTGCCGCCGAGGCTCACAAGCTTGAGCCGGCGCTGCATTGCACCGCTGGCCTGCTTTCGCCCTCCACCGGCATCATCGACAGCCACGCGCTGATGCTCGCCCTGCTCGGCGAAGCCGAGGGCGGCGGTGCGATGCTGTCGCTCAACACCCGCATCGTGTCGGGCCGGATCGAAGCCGACCGCATCGTTCTCCAGACAACCAGCACGGGAAGCGGCGAAGATTTCGAGATCGCCACATCGCGGCTCGTGAACGCGGCGGGGCTCGGCGCTGTCGCGCTTGCCGGCTCGATCACAGGATTCGATCGCCGGTTCCTGCCCGGGCTTCGCTACGCCAAAGGCAACTATTTTTCAGTGGCGACGCGAGCGCCCTTTTCGCACCTCATCTATCCCGTGCCGGAGCCCGGCGGGCTTGGCGTCCATCTGACGCTCGACCTCGGTGGCACGGCGCGCTTTGGGCCTGACGTCGAATGGACCGATGCGCTCGATTACCGCGTCGACCCCGCACGCGGCACCCGCTTCTATGCTGAAATCCGCAAATACTGGCCGGAACTGGCCGACGGCAGCCTGCAGCCGGCCTATAGCGGTATCAGGCCAAAGCTTTCCGGTCCCGGCGAAGCCAACAGCGATTTCGTCATCCAGGATACCGGGACGCATGGCATCGCGGGCCTGGTCAATCTATTTGGCATCGAAAGCCCTGGGCTGACCTCGAGCCTGGCCATCGCCGAGCATGTGACGCGCATCTTGCTGGAGCATCGCTAATGGATAGAACTCATCGGAGCTCGAGCGAAAGCATGACGCTGAGAAGCCGCCTCAGGCCTGCGGACCGCCCTGATCGCACCGGTCGCAGCAAACAATATCCTTGCGGGCCTCGCGGGCGCTGACCATAGTTCGGGTATGAAATTAAGTTTCCCTGTTAGATTCCGCAGCACGAAATGAGTTCCGCGAAAGAATCCCTTGTTGTCGTCGAGAGCCGCCCTGTCGAGAATGTGGGGCTGGTCGAAATCAATCGTCCCGAAGTGCGCAACGCGCTCAACCTCGAAGTGCGGCAGAAGCTGGCCGCCGCCGTGGCAAGCTTTTCCGAGGACACGGAAATCCGTTCGATCGTCATTGCTGGGCGCGGCGGCAACTTCGCTGCAGGAGCCGACATAAAAGCGTTTGAAAAGCTCGGCTCGGCCGACATGCTTCTGCAGCGCACCCACCGCTACTGGGACGCGATCGCAAGGTGCCCGAAGCCGGTCATTGCCGCGGTCGAAGGCTTCGCGCTGGGCGGCGGGTGCGAGCTTGCCATGCACGCCGACATCATCGTCGCCGCAAGGTCAGCCACTTTTGGCCAGCCTGAAGTCAAGCTCGGCTTGATGCCGGGCGCCGGCGGCACCCAGCGCCTGCTCAGGGCAATCGGCAAATACAAGACGCTGATGCTCCTTCTCACCGGCGACATGTTTTCGGCCGAGGATGCCGAGCGTGCCGGCTTGGTCAGCACCCTGACGGGTGAGGGCCAGGCCTTGCAGCATGCGCTGCAAATCGCTGAGAGGATCGGCCGTCTTCCGCCGCTGGCCGTCGAGCAGATCAAGGAGGCGGTCGTCAACGGCGAAGACGCTCCGTTGGAAACCGCCTTGAGGCTGGAACGCAAAGCCTTCCAGCTGCTTTTCGATACCGCGGACAAACGGGAGGGCATTGCCGCCTTCCTGGAGAAGCGCAGACCCTCGTTCAAGGGGCGCTGACTTGGCAGGCGCGGGAGGGGAGTCCATCAGTCGGATCGAGAAAGCCGGTGTCGTAGGCGCCGGGGTGATGGGTTCCGGCATAGCGGAGGTCCTGGCGGCGGCAGGCATCGATGTGATGATGGTCGATGATGCCCCCGGAAAGGCGGCGGCGGCCATCGAGCAAATCGCGTCGCGTCAGCGCGCCAGGGCAGCCGCCGGCAAAGTCAGCTCGGACGTGGTCGAGAAGCTGCTCGCCCATATCGAACCTGCCGAAACACTTGAGCGACTGGCAGGCGCCGATCTGGTGGTGGAAGCTATTGTCGAACGTCTCGAGCCCAAACGTCAGCTCATCGAGGCGCTGGAGACAATCGTCAGGCCGGACGCCATCATCGCGACCAACACCTCTTCACTGTCCGTCACGGCGATCGCTTCCGCGGCCAAGCGACCTGAGCGGATTGCCGGCTACCATTTCTTCAATCCCGTGCCCGTGATGAAACTGGTCGAGGTCATCTCAGGAGCTCACACGGCGCCTGAGGTCGAGCACACGCTGGTCGAGCTTGCAGCCCGCTTCGGCCACCGGCCCGTCGTCGCCAGCGACACGCCCGGCTTTATCGTCAATCACGCCGGCCGCGCCTTCGGCACCGAGGCCCTGGCCATGCTGCGGGAGGGCGTGGCCTCGATCGCCGAGATCGATGCGATCCTGCGCGACGCCGCCGGCTTCAGGATGGGCCCCTTCGAATTGATGGACCTCACCGGGCTCGATGTCTCCCACCCGGTGATGGAGGGTGTCTACAACCAGTTCTATCAGGATCCGCGTTACCGCCCTTCCGTCATCGCGGCGCAGCGTGTGGCTGCGGGCCTGCTCGGGCGCAAGACCGGACGCGGCTTCTATGCCTACGACGGCAGCCGGCAAGCCGTTCCGCCCGCATCGACACAGCCGGCGGAGACCGCCGGGATTCCGGATCGCGTCACCGTTCTGGCCGACAATGACACCGGCGAAATGCAAAAACTGGTCGCGTCGGCCGGCGCCACTGTTTGCGGTCTCCAGGATCAGGCGCTAGGGCGGGACGGCCTCATCCTCGTAGGGTTGGAGGGGCACGATGTCGCCGGCGCCGCGATGCGTCTTGGCCTCTCATCTTCACTATGCGTCGGGTTCGATCCCTATTTCGGCCTGGACCGTCACGTCACGCTCGTCGCGTCGGCGGCGACATCCGATACGGCCAGGAGCGCCGCCCTCGCGCTTGCCAAAAGCGCCGGCCGCAAGGCGACCCTGGTGAGCGATAGTTGCGGCGCGGTCTGCCAGCGCGTGGTCGCGATGATCGTCAATATCGGCAGCGAGATCGTCGAGCAAAAGATTGCATCGGCGGCGGATGTGGACGCAGCCGTACGGCTGGGGCTCGGCTATCCCCACGGACCTCTGGAGTGGGGCAACAAGCTCGGCCCTGCCCGCATTCTGCGCATCCTGGATACGATCCATGACCGCACCCGGGATCCTCGCTACCGCGCAAGTCTTTGGCTGCGACGGCGCGCCGAATTGGGGCTTGCGCTGGAAGAATAGGCTGCCGGAAGGAGACGATTTGGCCCTAACGGTTTGGGCAGTTCAGCACTTCCGCGCTCTGAACTGCCCGTGCCAGGCCTGAGCGCCTTGCATCAGCTTGAAATGTAGGACCGATCAAATCCGGCTGTTTTGATCAGTCCCGGAAGATCGTGCAACTCGACGACCCCGTAACGGAATGAGGCCAGGGCGGTCTGTCGCAACGTTTTCAACACGCGACTCACATGCACAGCCGAAAGTCCCAATGCATCGGCCAGTTCGCCCTGGGTCAGCGGGCATTCAAAGCGGGCCGGATAGCTCGTTGCCGATCGATGTGAGCGGCAGGCCAGTTCGAGAAGGAAATGGGCCGTACGCTCAACGGCACCCCTTCTGCTGACGCTTGCCAGGTGTTCCGCAACCCTTGAATATCGATCCGCCTCAGCCCGCAGGATTGCTTCGCAGATGGACTGCGGATAACGCGCAGAACATGTACGGACGGGGCCGGCCAGCTCGATCGCGATAACGTCCGAGAGGGCCGTCACCGTATCGCCCGCTTTTCCGGCGAACTCGATCACCGCAATTTCGCGAGGAAGCGCAAAATCGACGATGAGACGTGAGCCATTTGGCAATGTCTTCGCAAATGCCGCCCAGCCGGCGATCATAATCAGAATAGAGGATTTGGTGTGGTATTCGCCTGCAATAGTCGCGTTGGCCGCATAGGTGCGGCGCACGGCTCCTGGCAGTACAGAGATTCCCCTTTCCCAGCTTGCGTCAGCAAGCGTGGGTCCTTTCACCAATCCAACCTGCTTCGATAAGTTCATTTCCCCGAATCGCCCAAGCCCATGATCCACCCCCCCGGGTCAACCTGAAGCTGCAACTATCGACTAGGCAAAAAGTTCCATCTGTCACCTCATCCGAATTGCAGCGCAGTCTACCACCTTTTGGTACAACCCTACACCCTTGGTATATTAAAGTCGCTCAGGCAGCACAGCTTTGGCTTGCAGCGCACGATGACTTCGGAACAACAGCTCGTGCCGCACCGATGCCAAGCAGCATGCCGCGGCGTGCCCGCATGCCGTCGAAATGCAGGCCCACCGCACCGATCCCGCATACTGCGCCCGACAGTATCGTCTGGACCATCGCAAAGCCCCGGCGGGAGGCCGGCAGAGTCTCGTCATTACGCGCGACGCTGCGGATGCAGCGAAAAGTTGAACCGCGCTGTCGGTCCGGACAGGCTGCCCGAGAACCTGCCGCCGGAACACCGATCCTTGTCTTCGAACCTTTTGTCAGGGGCTCCCACCCGTCGATGAGGCAAAATCGCGCCCTGCCGATTGCGTTGACGCCGGAGCCGCGGATTCGGGTCGCGGACCGGGCGCTTGCAGCTCTTGCCAAGGCGGCCCTGGGATATATCGCGTCTCGTTCTCTGGATTGTCCGTCGCGCCGACCGCGACGGTTTGCACCATTGCTCCGGCTTCCGGCTTCCGGCGCGAACGCCTGACGCTGTAGGTCTGTCGCCGCTCCTCGGCGACTTCCAGGCCGTCTATTGCCGACGCGACCAATGCGAGGCGGTCCTCGATTTGCTTCATACGCCTCCAGGTGGAAAGCAAGGCCAATGAAACGAGGACGCAATAGGCGAGAAGAGCGGCGACCGCTCCCGCCCAATTCTCGATACCCAACAAAAGCAACATGACAGTGCCGATAATGACGGCAAGGGTCCCGTAGCCCAGCTGCCGGCCCTTAAGAAGAAGCATCAGCGGCAGGGTTGCCGCCAGCAGAAGAATGACCCCGGGACCGTCGAGCACCCAACCTGCAAAACTCGGAACGACTTCGCTATAAGTGTCCATGTCAACCTCAGAACTGCCGAGGCCGGCCGCTTCTCTCATCGTCAGGAGCATCCTTGACGATCGTAGCGTTGTAGTGGACCTCCCTGAAGGGCGAGAGGAAGGTGTCTCGGCGACTTCTTAAAGCTCGGAGAGGCATACGGGGTAGACCAGATCGACCTTTAGCCGAGTTACTACTCAATAATGGTAATGGCGGCGATGTCCGCGAAGCTGATATGTTTCTGCCTTACCGGTGACGCGATCGGTGAGTGGGCGCAGAAGAGCGATTTGGACATGTCGGCGGGACACCAACCCTTACGATTCATGCGTTTGAGAGCGCATAACGGCTAGCTGCCCGACCCATTTTGAAATGAACGCCATTCAGCCGACGCTGAAGGGCTGGGAGTTGTGCTGTCGATCGTGAGGATTCGGGAAATGGCCAGTCCAACTGATAATCCGAGGATGATTCGGGAATTCCTGCCCCTCGACGTCAGGGAAGTCTTCGATTTCTTTCTTCGTCGGTGGAAGCTGGTGTGCGGAATTGCCGTCATCACTTTCACACTGTTTATGGCTGCCGCATATACTCTTCCGACAACATACACCGGCGTCTCTCAGATATTGCTCGACGCTCCGATCGACTATATGACTCCACAGGATTACTCCAATTCCGATTTTTCTGACAATCCAACATTCATTGAAAGTCAGATCGCTGTCTTGAGGTCTGCGTCACTTCTTCAGCAGGTCGTCGACAGCCAAAAGCTGGCGGAAGACCCCAAGATAGGACCGGGAGCATTGATATGGCTCCAGAACGCGCTGGGAGTTTCGCGCGTCGGGCTTGGCAACGTCATTGAGCTTGATGTAGGCGCTTACGATCCGGAAAAAGCGGCATCGCTCGCGAACGCGATTGCCCAGGCCTATGTGGCAGATCGAATAAGGTCCCGTTACGAAGGGGTCCAGAAGGCCTCCTCGTGGCTCAGCGATCGGGCCGCCTATCTGCGAGCGGAGCTCAGCCGCTCGGAGCAAGCTGTCCAGAAGTTTCGGATCGATCACAATCTAGTAGCGACGCAGGCGGGCAGCTTGACTGACCAGCAACTGTCCGAGTTGAACGTCGCCCTAATCAATGCTCGCGCCGAGTTGTCCGAGAAACGTTCGCAATATCAGCAAGTTAGCAAGGTACAGGCTGCCGGAGGCGACATCCAGTCGATTCCGGACGTGCTGCAGTCGGTGGTGATTAACGCGCTCAGGGCTCAGCTCTCCGGAGTGACCCGGCGGGAAGCCGACCTCAAATTGAAGTATGGCGAGCGGCATCCCGAGGTCTTGTCCGCTCAGGCCGAGCGCCGCGACATCGAGGGACAGATCGCCGCCGAAGTCCAGCGCCTGATCGGCAATCTGAAGAACGAGGTCGACGCGGCCGAAGCTCGGGAGGCTTCTCTGGCTCGCGCCCTGGACTCGGTATCCAACCGCTCCGAAATCGAAGGTCAGGTTGGCGTCCAGTTACGCGATCTGGAGAGGATCGCGGCCGCGAACAAGGAACTCTTCGAGACGTTCCTGTCGCGCGCCAAGCTCACCGAGGAGAAATCCACCCTCCTCAACAGCGGCGTGCGTGTAATCACCGATGCCAGCGTTCCTGGCGCTCCGAGCTTCCCAAACAGGCCTCTTTTTGCGGCTTTGGGTGTGGTTTTCGGCATCTTCTTCGGGGGCGCCGGCGCCGTTCTGCGTGAACTCTTCGCTTCCGGCTTCATGGCAAAGAAGCAGATCGAGGAAGAATTGGCCGTTCCGGTTCTTGCGTCGATGCCAAGGATGTCAGGCTGGTCGAAAGACGTCCATGCTCAGCCTGTGGCCTATCTCGAGCGCAAACCGCTCTCCAGGTACAGCGAAGCGGTGCGGCGGCTTCGCCTCGGTATCCAGGCCACGCCGGAATTGGACCGTTCGCCGCGCCTGGTGCTCGTGACATCGGCGATGCCCGGCGAAGGCAAGACAACGCTGGCATTGAGCCTGGCTTGCTCGGCGGCTGCCGACGGCGAACGGGTTCTGGTCATCGACGCGGACTTGCGCCTTTCGGCCGCCACGGCCTTCTTCGGCATGGCTGACAAGGTCGGATTGGTCGATCTCCTGACCTTGCCGGTGAAGGCCGCAAACGCGATCCATCTGGACGAACGCTCGGGCATATCCATGCTGCCCGCAGGAGCAAGAACCCGCAACCCGCCTGCCCTTCTTGCTTCGGCGCGAATGCGCTCGCTGCTTGAGGAAGTTCGGGGCAAATTCGACACGGTGATCATTGACGCACCACCCGTCGGACCCGCGGCCGATGCCTCGATCCTGGCCAGGCATGTCGACAAGGTCGTCTTCGTCGTGAGGTGGCGGGAAACCTCGCGCGAGGCCGTTGCCGAAGGAATTCGACATCTTGGCGATCGGTCCAAGCTTGCCGGCATTGCCCTGACGATGGTGGACGAACCAAAGCTGCCCAGATACGGCCGTTACACGTCGCTCGAAAGCAGTGTCTCGGACAGTTACTACCTCAATTAGGGAAAGACACAGTATTGCGTCATGCTGCACACTAACTCCTGCAACAACGGTTTTCCTGACTCGGCGGACAAAAGTCACGGCGGCGAAGCTGCGCGCTGGTGCGTGGTCCAGACGCACCAGCATTCCGAGAGCCTTGCCGAGCGGCACCTGCTATCGCAGAACTTCCGGACCTATCTGCCCAAGCGCAGGCGAACCGTCCGGCACGCCCGCAGGGTCAGGACCGTCTCCAGCGCGTATTTCGACTGCTATCTGTTCGTCTCCCTGGCTGTCCATCAGCAGAGCTGGTACCCGATCAACTCGACCGTGGGCGTCCGAAAGCTCGTCATGAGCAAGGGCATGCCGGTACCGGCGCCTTATGGGGTGGTTGAATCCTTGATATCGGCAACCGATGAGGACGGGATTTTGCACCCGGACATCCTGTTGAGGCCGGGCCAGAAAATCAGGATCATAGACGGGCCATTTTCGGACCAGCTCGGGATTCTTGATCATGTCGGAAGCGCCGGAGCGGTCAGAATCCTTCTCGACATCATGAACCGGTCTACTCCTATCACTATTGATCGGGACAAGTTGTCGATAGTGTCTTGAAACTACCCGGTGAGTTTTTACTCACCGCTTTCGTTACACAGATGCCGAAATACTCGGCAGGGAGTGATGAGTTGGCACCCAATTCACCCTCGGTGCGGTAGCCTGCGAAGGTGATGTCAGAACCTGCGGGCCGGCACTGAGACGATTGGTCGTTCGACATCCCAGGAACACCAGCCCACCGAGGGGCTTGGACTTACCGCACGCCAGTTCCACGACGTTTCCGGTGACGACGAGCGGGTGACGCTCGCCCGCGACCAATCACGAGAAATCTCTTGCAAACACCACGCAAGTCCAAATCGGCAGCCTTCCCTCCGGCCGCGGCCGGAGACCTTCGGGATCGTCTGCAGCCGCAGCAGTATCGACGCTGGGCTACGGAGGCCAAGGCGGAGATCGTGGCGGAAACGTTGGCGCCGGGAGCGAATGTTTCAGCGTCGGCGAAGACTGTTGGCGCGGGCGCATTGGGCAGCCACTCAGGTGCAGCGCCGTATCAAACTGACGGAGACGCTCCTTTCAGGCCGATCGAAACGGCGCCGGCACTGCCGATTGCCAGCGAACTGTTTCGAGCACTCAATGAAGCTGGCGTGAGGTACGGAATTATTCAGGATCTCGCGTCCGTGCACGACGGATTTGCCGGCCGGGATGATCTGGATGTCCTTTTGGACAAGCATGACTACCCGCTCTTCTGCTCTATCGTCTGTCAATTGCACGGCCGGCGCGGCGTGAGCCTCTCCTGCTACGATAATGTCTGTGCCGGCAGAGAAGACTGGTTCCTGCCTGACTTCACGCATGGCCGCTATCTCCATCTCGACATGCATATCGGTGCCCGCGTCGGCCGGGAATTTCGCAAGCGCTATCCGGCTTTCGATTATGCGGCGATCACGCGATGGGAGGCGATTTGCGTCGACGGAGTATCGGTTCCGGTGGTCTCTCCCGAAGACGAGCTTCGAATAGCGATTGCCCGCTTCGCCTTCCGCGCCTCGGCGCTTCCATGGAGGCAATGGATCACCCTCGACGAGGGTTGGAAGCAGCACTTTGCGCGCCTGCCGTCCACGTCGGACGAGCACGGCTTGCAGGTCGTCGACTGCACGTTTGACGGCGCAAGAACGGTGCGCTGCAGGTTCCTGCAAAGCGCCGACGGCTTGGCCGCCCACCGCGGAGATCTGGCCAGGCTGCGGCGTTCGATTCGGGAAATGTGTGGTTACACGGGACGCCCCCCTATCGCCGATGCGGCGGTGCACCTGGTGCGCAAGACCTGCTATCTCGCCCTGAGATCCCTCCACCGCTTGCTGCCGGGGCGCTTTCCACCGAAGAGACGGCCCGCAGCTGGTGGATTCGTGGTGGCCTTGATAGGTCCCGATGGCATGGGCAAGAGCACTCAGGCTACCTGGCTGAGGCAGATATTCGGGTGGAAATTCGGATGTGCCCAAGTCTATGTCGGAACTGGCGATGGCAATGGATGGCGGCTTCGCAAGGCACTGCAGGCCGTCGTCTCTCCCCATAGACGGCGCCTGAAGTCCCTGGCCCAGAACGATGGCAACGATTCCTCCGGCCGGGCTTGGTCGAAGGGAGGATTTGTCGCTGCCGCGTTGGCGTTTTGGGCGGTTTTGATCGCGTTTGAGCGATACGCTGTAGTGAAACGCGCACATCGATGGTCGACGCGCGGCATGATCGTCATTTGCGACCGGTGGCCGCAGGCGCTCGGCAGGGGATATCTGGACGGGCCGACCATTCCCGCTCGCCTGTTCTCCGTCCCAGGCCTGTCAGTTCTCGCCCGGCTTGAGCAGCGACTCTACGAGAAGATGGCGGAACGCCGCCCACACCTCGTTTTGCACCTCGTTTCAGACTTTGCGGTCTCCGAACAGCGAAAGCCCGGGGACATCAGGAAAGAAGCGTTCGACGCGCGGCTATCGCTGATGGCGGAACTGCGGGCGAAGGACAAGGATATCCGGACCGTTGACGCCAGCGCCGGCATAGAGGCCGTCGGCCAAGAGTTGTTCAGGCATATCTGGCTGTCTCTCTGAGAGGCAAATCGGGCGGTCCAACCGCCCCGCATCATCCCCGACGTGCAGCTTTTACGCGATCGCGCCGAACGACGGGCGAGCCCGGCCCGTGCCCCGAAACCCGCGGAAGGCGCCCCGCGACACTCCCGCTCGATCCCCTCGATCTCTCGCCGCTCCCGGATTTCATGTCCCTGAGGTACAAGCAAATGAAGATCGTTCATGTGATCACCAGACTGCTTCGAGCCGGCTCCGAGGAGAACACGTTGGCTTGCTGTCTCGCTCAGGCGCGGCACGGCCATGAAGTGCTGTTGGTTCACGGCGCCGAATACGACCCAAGGTTACGGGCATCCCTTGCCGGAGCCCTGCGAGTGGTGACGCTGGAAAAACTTATCAATCCGATCGCGCCATCCCGCGACGTTTCCGCCTTAAGGCAGCTCACCCGCCTTATGCGTGATTGGCGGCCCGACATCGTGCACACCCATCAAAGCAAAGCCGGCATTGTCGGCCGCCTCGCCGCCAAGGAAGCCAATATCCCTGGCATCATACACGGTGTCCACATCTTGCCTTTCGTGCATGTCGGCCGCGGGCAGAGGCTGGTGTTCCTGGCCGCCGAACGCCTGGCCGCGAGGTTCACGCGCGCTTTCATCGATGTCAGTCAGGCTATGCGCGACATCTGCATCGCCAATCATCTGGGCAGCCCCGATCAGCACCATGTCGTCCATTCCGGCTTCGATCTGGCACGCTTCGCGAACGCGCGGGGGCCGCAAGATCCGCATCTGCTCCTGGGGACGGCTGCCGGGGAGCCAAAGCCGCCGGTGGTCCTGATGTTGGCCGCGCTGGAACCGAGAAAACGCCACGTCGAGTTCATTGAGGCATTCGGCAAAGTCGTTGACCGAGTTCCAAACGTGCGACTGCTCCTCGCCGGTGACGGACCGGCGCGTTCGGACGTTGAATCGGCGATTGAACGATCCCGGTTCGCAAACAACATTCGCATGATCGGCTACCATAGCGAGCCCGAACGACTGATCAGCCTGGCGGACGTGTGCGTGCTGACCTCGATGCGAGAGGGATTGCCTCGCGTCATGATGCAGTATCTGGCCGGCGGTCGAGCCAGCGTGGTCTCGCATTTGCCCGGCGTGGAAGAGGTTGTCCGCCATGGCGTGAACGGAATTGTGACCCCGGCCGAGGATGTGGGCGCCGCGGCGGCGGCTGTCGCCGGTCTTCTCGAGAACCAGCAGCACCGCAGTCAACTGGCCGACGGCGCGAAACGCACCGACCTGTCGTCCTGGGGGCTGGACGCCATGTGCGAAAGCGTCGAGCAGATTTATCAATCCGTGCTGGAGCCCGCCCCTTCGGCCGCGAGGCCAAACGAGGCGAGAGTTCGCGACCGCCTCGCCGGGCAAACCTTCGGGCTGCACGGATTTTGATCGGCTTTTGCTGTTCCGATGGAGTTCGCAATGCAGGCTTACTTCTCGAACCATAGGAAGAACCTCCTGTCACGCGCCCGCCGGCGAATGTCGGCGGGTCTCGATGGCAGCAGGCTAGACAACCGGAGTACCGACGATGCGTATGCGTGTTGACCAGCAATTTCCTTCCAAGCCTCTGCGCATGAAGGACTGGTGCCGACGGCTAATTTCCAACTTCGAACCCGCGGTCGGCAGCATGCTCGCAATGATCGGCGGGCTTGCCGTTGCCATTGTACTGCTCACCGCAAGTGCATCGCGCGCAGATGGATACACCTTCGACACCGGTGACATCCTGCGTGTGTCCGTGATCGGCGAACAATCCTATCCGCTGGAGGTCGTGGTCGATGATCGGGGCTCGATCTCGCTGCCAATGTTGGGTGATATCAAAGCGCGCGGCCTGACCACCGTTGCCCTTTCGCAGGCCATCCAGCAAGCATTTCAGCAGCAGAAGCTGATCCTCCAGCCGTTCGTGAAAGTGGAGATCGGACAATACCGGCCATTTTTTATCTCCGGAACGGTGGCCCACCCTGGATCCTATCCGTTTCAACCCGGAATAACGGTTCGCCATGCACTCGCTATAGCAGGCGGGTTTCGCGCCAGCGCTGTGGGCAACACGGAGCCCGCCCTGGAAATAGCTGATCTGCGAAGCGCGCGCTCAAACCTGGCGCTTGAAGAATATCGCCTGAAGGTCCGTCTTGCCCGGCTCCAGGCGGAAAGTCGACTGGAAAAGTCCTTCGTCGCTCCTCCCGATTCGCCCGTCGAGTTTGGCGGGCAATTGATTGACGGCATCATCGCGTCCGAACAGCAGCAGCTGGACGCCCGCCTTGCCGCGTATCGGGATGACGTTTCCTACCTGGAGGCCTCGCTGGATCGGGCGAAGAAGGAAGCGGCCATGCTAGCCGCGGCCAGGCAAGAACGTGAAAAGACCGCGAACATCCAACTGCAAGAACTGCAGTCTGCCCGGTCTCTGCGGGAAAAGGGTTTGATAACGAACTCGAATGTGTTGACGGCGGAACGAGCACATACCAGCTATCGGGCTGAACTGGCGCAGACGGAATTGCAGCAGGAACAGGCGCAGCAGGCGATGCTGAACGCTGAAAGCGAGCTGCGAAAGAAGCACCAAAGTCACGAAATGGAATTGATCGGCCAGACCCAGGACGCGCAAGTTGAGCTCGGAAAAATCCAAAGTCAAATCAGATACGTGGCCGACAAGCTTCTCTTTATCTTCACTTACGGCGAACAGAGAACCTTCGACGACCTGCAGGGCTCGGTGAGGATTTCCATCTTCAGGCGCGACCAGAAGATCGCCCACGACATCGTCGCCGATCAAAACACGGAAGTGAGAGCCGGCGACGTCATCGAGGTTTCCGTCGTGGCCAACAAGGGGTTCTACGCTCCGGACTCTGGTATCTCTCCCAAAGTGCAAAATCCGGCCGTCCAGCGCAGCATGGTCGGCCAATAGAGCAGCAGAAATCTTCGGAATTTTGACGTGATCTTTGGCACAGCATTGACGGCCTTTGGAGCGCGTCCCCGCCGGGCGAATTTCCATGCCAAGACGAAGCAGCGGCCGCCAAAGCGCCCCCGCACAACTGCGCGCCGCAAGAAGTCGAGCAAGGCCCCGCGCCGCCGCCTCATCGTCCGACTTCCCGCTGCAATCCTGCTCCTCCTCGCCGCCGCGCTTGCGGGTGCGGAGTTTCTGCCACGCTTTGTTGATCTCGCCAGGGTTTCGCAGACGCGACCCTGGACGGACCTCGTGGCTGGCTGGCGCTATTTTTACGACCTGCAGGCCCTGCTGGCCGGTCCGGGCGCCCTCCAGGTTTTCGTGGCGGTCGCGGCCCTTGGTCTCCTCATGGCAGCCGTCCGCAGCGCAAGGCGGAGACGAAGAAGCGACTTGCCCGGCGCATTCGCGAACGCCGGCGCCCCGTCCCCGACCAAGGAACCGGCGCCCGGCTCCGAACTGGCCAGTGCGTTGCGTTCCTGCAAGGCAGCCTTCGCGGGCGTTGCAGTTTTCAGCGGCGTGAGCAACATCCTCATGCTGACCGGCGCAATGTTCATGTTGGAGGTCTACGACAGGGTGCTGCCGAGCCGCAGCGTCCCCACTCTGATCGCCATGGCAATACTGGCCGGCGTTCTGTTTGCCGGGCAGGCGGTCATCGACCTCGTGCGCGGCCGCATCATGAACCGGATCGGTGCTGAGTTGGACGAAGCGGTTGGGGGACGCGTATTCACCGCCGTTTCGAAATTGCCCCTGTACATCGGCCAGCAGGGAGATGGATTGCAGCCGCAACGCGATCTCGACAACATCCGTACTTTTCTGTCGAGTGCCGGGCCTGGCACCCTGTTCGATCTTCCCTGGCTGCCCTTCTATCTGGCGATCATCTGGAGCCTTCATCCGACCCTCGGGACAACCGCCGCTTGCGGCGCGTTGGTGCTGGTGACGCTGACGGTCGCCACGGAGATCCTCACACGCAGACCGATGGGCGCCGCGGTTCTAAGCAGCGTGAGGCGCAACAGCTTGGCCGAGGCCAGCCGGCGCAACGCGGAGGTGCTTCAGGCGATGGGCATGGGCAGGCGCCTGCACGACCACTGGCGCGAAGCGAGCCGCGAACATCTTGCGCTGCAACAGCGTGTCAGCGACATCGTTGGCGGTTTCGGCAGTTTCGCTCGCGCGTTGCGACTGATGCTTCAGTCGGCGATGCTGGGTGTGGGCGCCTGGCTCGTGATCGAGGGCGAGGCGACCTCCGGGATCATCATCGCCGGCTCCATCCTTGTAGGCCGTGCGCTGGCGCCCGTCGATCTTGCCATCGCCCATTGGCGCAACTTCGTCGGGGCGCGACAGAGCTGGAGCAGGCTGAGCAAATTGCTCGCCCGGTTGCCGCAGGACGCTCAACCGATGGCGCTTCCGGTGCCCGGGTCGAAGTTGACTGTGGAGCGCATCGCGATCGGTGCGCCGGGCGCGCAACGCATCATCGTGCAAGGTGTGGAATTCAGCCTGGATGCCGGCTCGGTGCTAGGCATCATAGGACCAAGCGGTTCCGGCAAATCGAGTCTGGTTCGCGGGCTGGTCGGCGCATGGCGACCGTTGGCGGGCCGTATCAAGCTGGACGGCGCCGCTCTCGACCAGTGGTCGTCGGAGCGGCTGGGCCGCTACATAGGCTACCTTCCGCAAGACGTCGAACTGTTCGCGGGAACGGTTGCCGACAATATCGCGCGCTTCGATCCCGGGCCGGACCCGCAGGCCATTGTCGCAGCCGCCCGCGCCGCGGGCGTCCACGAGCTCATCATCGGTCTCCCCAATGGCTACGAGACGCAGATCGGAGAGGGCGGAACCGCGCTTTCAGCCGGCCAGCGTCAGCGCATTGCGCTGGCGCGCGCGCTGTATGGCGATCCGTTCCTGGTGGTCCTCGACGAACCCAACTCCAATCTCGATGCCGAAGGTGAAATGGCGCTTGCCGCTGCCATCCTCGCAATCAAGGCCCGCGGCGGCATCTTAGCGATTGTGGCGCATCGGCCGAACATTCTCAGCACAGTGGATTTCCTGCTCGTGATGAAAGAAGGCCAGACGCAGATGTTCGGCACCAGGGAAAGCGTTCTGTCGACACTCTTGCCCGCGCCACAGACCGTGACCGCAGGCCTGCAGCCGGTTTTCAAGCTCACTCCGACACCGCGTTGATGGCTGACCCGGATTGGAATGGGGAAATGACAGCTGCCCTTTCGAACGTGTCGCTTTTGAACCGACGGTCGATCCGTCGCAATCTGCTGGGCGGCACGACCATCGTCGCATTGCTCGTCGGCGGAATGGGAGTCTGGGCCGGGACGGTGGATATTTCGGGAGCGGTGATTTCGCACGGCACGGTGGTCGTCGACAGCAGCGAAAAGAAGGTTCAACACCCGACCGGCGGTGTGGTCGGCAAGATTTTTGTGCGCGACGGCGACCGCGTCAGGGCCGGAGACGTTCTGGTCCAGCTCAGCGACACCGTTCCGCGTGCCAGCCTGGCCTACGTGACGAAGAACCTGGATGAGCTCTATGCGCGAAAATCCCGGCTCGAGGCCGAGCGTGACGGCAGCGAGCGCATCACGCTTGCTCCGATGCTTGTCGCGAGAATGAACGACCCTGAGATAGCTGCCACGGTGGCGAGCGAACAGCGGCTGTTCGAGCTTCGTCGAACCGAGGTGTCTGGCAACAAGGCGCGCCTGCGCGAACGCATCGAGCAGTTCGGGAAGCAGATCGAAGGCTATTCGGCGCAGGAATCGGCAAAGACGAAGGAGATCAAGCTGATCAACGACGAGCTCGTCGACATACGCAGTCTTGTCGAAATGAAACTCACCCTCAAATCGAAGCTGACCGAATATGAACGTGAGGCAACGCGCATCGAGGGTGAGCGGGCGCAACTTGTGTCGAGCATTGCGCAGGCAAAGGGAGCGATCGCCGAAATCGAGCTGCAGATCCTGCAGCTGGACAAGGAGTTTTCCAGCGAGACCGGGAGCGATCTGCGCGATGTCGAGGCCAAGATCGCCGAGTTCGAGGAGCGCAAGGTCGCCGCCGAGGACCAGCTGTCGCGCATTGATATTCGCGCCCCCGCCAGCGGCACGGTCCATCAATCCGCAGTCCATACCGTTGGCGGCGTGATTGGCGCGGGGGATCCGATCATGCTGATCGTGCCCGACACCGATGCTCTCGCGGTCGAGGTAAAGGCCGCACCTCAGGACATCGATCAGCTCTCGATCGGTCAGCGCGCGCTTCTTCGCTTCACGGCTTTCAACGTCCACACCACGCCCGAAACGGAAGGTATGGTCTCCATGATCGCGGCAGACGTGACGCGCGATCAGCATACCAACGAAATCTACTACACGGTGCGCATCACCCCCGACCCCCACGAGCTGAAGAAGCTTGGAGCGCTCTCGCTGGCGCCCGGCATGCCGGTGGAAGCGTTCATACGGACTGGCGACCGCAAGGTGCTCTCATACCTGATGAAGCCTTTGACGGACCAGATGATGCGTGCGTTCAGAGACCAGTAGCAGCGCGTTGTCGTGCGCATCCGTGCATCCTGGTTGACCTTTAGCGATAGGGGCTTGTCATGACGACAGCAGAGTTGAAACCTCCGATTTTTCTGATTGGCAACTACCGGTCGGGCACCACCATCACGCAGAAATTGATCGGGCTGCACCCGGATGTCGTCACCTGGTACGAGCCAAAAACATTGTGGCTCTATGCCGATCCGGCGCGCCGGCATGACGAATTTGTCAAAGCCGATGCCAGCGAGAAGGTCGTGCGCTACATTCGCAACCGGTTCCTCGACTATCAGCTGCGGAACGGCAACCGGCAAATCATGGAAAATACGCCCGCCAACGTCTTGCGCGTGCCATTTATCCACCAGATATTCCCAGAAGCTATATTTCTATATATTACAAGGAATCCGTTTTCCTATATAAGCTCCATGGAACTTAAGTGGCAGCGCGCAAAAAGTTTCAAAGGTCTTCTGCGACTATTGAAAGAAACGCCGGCCACACAAGTCCATTACTACGTGGGAGACGTCGTAAAGCAGATAGTCGCCAAGAGGATATTACACAGAAAATACACGTCGATCTACGGACCGCGCTACAAGGGAATAGATCGGGATTTGCAGGAGCATCAAAAATTGACAGTGATCGCGCGCCAGTGGGCGCGCGGCAATCGAATGGCCCGAGAGGATCTCGCCAGGCTGGGCGAAGGCCGCGTGCTGTCGTTTCGCTATGAGGATCTGATACAGGATCCCGAGTTGGTCTTGCGCCGTATCTATGAACATTGCGGGCTGCATTGCTCTGACGACATCCTTCGCGTGGCGAAGGAGATGATCGATCCCGGCCGCCAGCAGAAGTGGCTGCGCCTGGATGCGAACGAACTGGCGGCGATCATCCCCGAGGTGCGGGATGAGATGGGATTCTACCGCTACGAGATCCCCCCGTCCCTTCTCGTCGGGCATGGCTCGCGGCCCACGCGGGCGCCGTTGGCGTTTCAGCATGGCCATCCGAATATCCCCTCCCCCCGCTGAGCGGTTCCGGGGAGATGCATGGCCGCCCTTCTTTGGTCGGTCGAGTAAGCAAGGCGGCATGTGGAGATTGGCGTGAGCGACATCCGGCGCGGGCTGGCAAAACGCAGTGTCGTAGGCATGTTCTGGACGGGCCTGTCCATGGGCGCCTTGGCGGTTGCCGAGCTTGTCGCCCTCGTCCTCCTGGCCCGGTTGCTCTCGCCCAACGAGTTCGGTCTCTACTCCGCGGCACTGATCGTCATCAAGTTTTCGGCCATCTTCCAGGGCCTCGGCATCACGCCTGCGATCGTGCAGCGACCTGTACTGGAGGAGCGGCATCTCCGGGTCGGATATACCCTGTCGCTCTTCCTTGGGCTTACCGTAACCGCTCTGGTATGGGCGTTGGCACCCGCTATTGCCGGTCTTCTTCGCCTGCCCGAGCTCACTCCGATCGTGCGTGCGGTCTGCTTCATCTTTCTTTTCCAAGGAGCCTCCATGGTGGCGCTGGCCTCGGCCCAGCGTGCCTTGCGGTTCCGTTGGCTCGCGCTTGTCGACGCGGTCGCTTTCGCCATCGGCTACGTGGTCGTCGGTCCAGTGCTGGCTTGGCTCGGCTTCGGTATCTGGGCACTTGTCGCAGCGATCCTGGTCCAGCAGTTGTTCCGCACGATCGTGCTGCTCGTCGGCCAGCGGCACCCGATGCGGCCGTTGCTCGAGCGGAGCGCGATTTTCGAACTGCTCTATTTTGGCGGCGGCTTCACCATTGCGCGGGTCTGCAACTACCTTGCCACTCAGGTGGACAGGCTTGTCGTGGGCCGCTATCTCGGCGCCGATGCGCTCGGTGTCTACGGTTTGTCGTCCCAACTCATGACCACTCCGGCGGTGATCGTCGGCCAGGTTCTCGATCGCGTGCTGTTCCCCACCATGGCGCTGGTCCAGGAAGAGCCCGTCAGGCTTGCGCGCGCTTATCGCAGCGCGGTCGCCGGTTGCAGCCTGCTTGTCCTGCCGGCCAGCGTGGTGGTGGCGATCGTCGCACCCGAATTGGTTCGGGTCATTCTCGGACGGGGCTGGGAGGGCGTGGTCGGCCCCCTCCAGATCCTGGCGTTCAGCATGCTGTTCCGCACGAGCTACAAGCTTAGCGATTCCGTCTCGCGGGCAACCGGAACGGTTTACGCCCGGGCCTGGCGCCAGGCTGTTTTCACCGTCGGTGTCTGCATCGGAGCCTTCATAGGGCAATTCTGGGGCGTGGAAGGGGTGGCGTTCGGTGTCGGCCTGGCATTCGGGGCCAATTTCTTTCTCATGGCGCAGCTGAGTCTCCGCGTGACCGGGATGACGTGGGCGAATTTCTTCCTTGCGCACCTGCCTGGCGTCGCGCTCGCCGGCGTTGTCGGAACCGGTATCTGGGCGTTCGTGGACTGGCTTCGCGCCCTCCATCTATCGCCTCTTCCGCTGCTCATCGATACGGCATTGCTGGCCTCTGTGGGGGGCTTGCTGTTGTGCTGGCTCCTGCCGTCGCTGTTCCTTGGGCGGGAAGGCCTGTCACTGTTGCGCCTGCTCGCGGCAGTCGTGCCCGCATGGCCAAGACTGAGGCAGGCAACAGACTGATCAGCGGCGGAACTCGAGCTCAGTTCCCAGGATCACCTTCTTCACGCGCAACGACGCCATCGCCTTGCTCGATCATGGGCTCAGCCTGACGCCCGATCGGGCACCGGGAGATTCCGTCGTTGCGGAGGAAATTTACGAGAGGAGACCGACTATGGCTGAACTATTCGAAGCGCGGCTGGCGGCCGCGGGCGATGATGTCGAGGAGAAAGGTTCCGGCTCGATTTCGACCAATGTCGACGATCTGGAACTGGGCTTTGCCAGCACGACCCGCCAGACGGTCGGCCTACGCTTCACCGGCGTCGATATCCCGCAAGGCGCGATCATCACCAGCGCCTACATCCAGTTCCAGGCCAATGAGGTGAAGACCGGCGCGACCTCGCTGGTGATCAAGGGCCAGGACACCGACGACGCAAGCGCCTTCACCAGCACCAGCTTCAATGTATCGTCACGGGCAACGACCGACGCGTCGGCGACTTGGACGCCGGCCCCGTGGACCACGGTGGGCGAGCAGGCCCTGGCCGAGCGCACGCCCGACCTGACGGCTATCGTCCAGGAGATCGTCAGCCGCTCGGGCTGGGCGGCGGTCAACGATATGGCGTTCCTGATCACAGGCACCGGCACGCGCACAGCCGATTCCTACGAGTACAATCCGACCAGCGCGCCGCTGCTGCACATCGAATATGTCTTGCCCGGATCCGGAAGTCCGGTGGCCTTCAACACGCCTGCCGATGCCGATCCCACTGCCAACCAGATCGCCGAGCTCGCCGCGGCGGGAGCGCCGACCGGGATCACCGCTTCGGCCACGGATCCCGACGCCCGCGCGACCGTCACCTACAGCCTCAACGACTCGCGTTTCGACATCAATGCCAATACCGGCGTCATCACGCGCTCGGGCACAGGCACGCTCGACTTCGAAACCCAGTCGTCCATCAATCCGACGGTGACGGCAATCTCTTCCGACGGCAGCACCGCCACCACGAGCTTCACCCTCGATGTCCTCGACAGCCCGGAGCCGATCGCGTTCAACACGCCGCCGGATGCCAACACCGCGGCCAACCAGATCGGCCAGAACGCTGCCGCCGGCACCGCCGTCGGCATCACCGCTTCGGCCACGGATCCCGATGCCGGCTCGACGGTCGCCTACACGATCGACGACACGCGGTTTGCCATCAGTTCCAGCACCGGCGTCATCACGCGATCAGGTACCGGCACGCTCAACGCCCAGTCCGAGCCGTCTGTCAACCTCACCGTCACCGCCACCTCGTCGGACGGGAGCGTCGTCACGCACCCCTTCACCGTCGCCGTCACGGCCGGCCAACAGCCTGTGGCCTTCAACACTCCGCCCGACTCCAACCCCGGTGCCAACCAGATCGCCGAGCTCGCCGCGGCGGGAGCACCCACGGGCATCACCGCTTCGGCCACCGATCCCGATGCCGGCTCGACGGTCACCTATAGCCTCAACGACACGCGCTTCGCCATTGATGCCAATACCGGCGTCATCACGCGCTCGGGCACAGGCACGCTCGACTTCGAAACCCAGTCGTCGATCGACCTGACGGTGGCGGCAACCTCTTCCGACGGCAGCACGGCCAACAAGGTCTTCACCCTCGCCGTCCTCGACAGCCCGGAACCGGTTGCGTTCAACACGCCGCCCGATGCCAACACCGCGGCCAACCAGATCGGCCAGAACGCTGCCGCCGGTACTGCCGTCGGCATCACCGCTTCGGCCACGGATCCCGATGCCGGCTCGACGGTCACCTACAGTCTCAACGACCCGCGCTTTGCCATCAATCCCAGCACCGGTGTCATAACACGCTCGAGCACCGGCACGCTCAACGCCCAGTCCGAGCCGACGGTTGCGCTCACGGTCACCGCGACCTCGTCGGACGGCAGCACCAACACCCACGCCTTCAATGTTGACGTCACCGGCGGCAGCACGCCTGGGACTTTCGAGGCCAGGGTGGCGGCCGCAGGCGACGATGTCGAGGAGAAAGGTTCCGGCTCGATTTCGAGCAACGTCAGTGATCTGGAACTGGGCTTTGACGGCTCTACCCGCCAGACGGTCGGTCTCCGCTTCACCGGTATCGACATCCCGCAAGGCGCGATCATCACCAGCGCCTACATCCAGTTCCAGACCAACGAGGTGAAGACCGGCGCGGCCTCGCTGCTGATCAAGGGCCAGGACACCGACGACGCAAGCCCCTTCACCAGCACCAGCTTCAATGTATCGTCACGGGCAACGACCGACGCGTCGACAGCTTGGACGCCGGCCCCCTGGACCACGGTGGGCGAGCACGTCCAGGCCGAGCGCACGCCAGACCTCACGGCTATCGTCCAGGAGATCGTCAGCCGCTCGGGCTGGGCAGCGCTCAACGACATGGCCTTCCTGATCACCGGCACCGGCACGCGCACCGCCGATTCCTACGAATACAATCCCGCCAGCGCGCCGCTGCTGCACATCGAATATGTCTTGCCGGGATCCGGAAGTCCGGTGGCCTTCAACACTCCGCCCGACTCCAACCCCGGCGCCAACCAGATCGCCGAGCTCGCCGCGGCGGGAGCACCCACCGGGATCACAGCTTCGGCCACCGATCCCGATGCCGGCGCGACCGTCACCTACAGCATCAACGATGCACGCTTCGCCATCAATTCCAATACCGGCGTCATCACGCGCTCGGGCACAGGCACGCTCGACTTCGAAACCCAGTCGTCCATCAATCTGACGGTGACGGCAACCTCTTCCGACGGCAGCACCGCCACCAAGAGCTTCACCCTCGGTGTCCTCGACAGCCCGGAGCCGATCGCGTTCAACACGCCGCCGGATGCCAACTCCGGGGCCAACCAGATCGGCCAGAACGCTGCCGCCGGCACTGCCGTCGGCATCACCGCTTCGGCCACGGATCCCGATGCCGGCTCGACAGTCACCTAC
This sequence comes from Mesorhizobium sp. M1A.T.Ca.IN.004.03.1.1, assembly GCF_003997555.1. NCBI lineage: Bacteria > Pseudomonadati > Pseudomonadota > Alphaproteobacteria > Hyphomicrobiales > Phyllobacteriaceae > Mesorhizobium > Mesorhizobium sp. M1A.T.Ca.IN.004.03.1.1. The sequence continues at coordinate 605,008 of NZ_RZTV01000001.1, forward strand.
ACGATCGACGACTCGCGCTTTGCCATCAATTCCAGCACCGGGGTCGTCACGCGCTCGGGCACCGGCACGCTCAACGCCCAGTCCGAACCGACGATCAATCTCCAGGTGACAGCGACGTCGTCCGATGGCAGCAGCGCCACGAGCACCTTCACTGTCAGCGTCACGGCCGGCCAACAGCCCGTGGCCTTCAACACTCCGCCCGACTCCAACTCCGGCGCCAACCAGATCGCCGAGCTCGCCGCGGCGGGGGCACCGACAGGGATCACCGCTTCGGCCTCGGATCCCGATGCTGGGTCGACGGTCACCTACAGCATCAACGACACGCGCTTTGCCATCAATTCCAGCACCGGTGTCATCACGCGTTCGGGCACAGGCACGCTCGACTTCGAGACCCAGTCGTCCATCAACCTGACGGTGACGGCGACCTCCTCCGACGGCAGCACCGCCAACAAGAGCTTCACCCTCGCCGTCCTCGACAGCCCCGAACCGATCGCGTTCAACACGCCGCCCGATGCCAACTCCGGGGCCAACCAGATCGGCCAGAATGCCGCCGCCGGCACTGCCGTCGGCATCACCGCCTCGGCCAAGGATCCCGATGCCGGCTCGACGGTCACCTACACGATCGACGACTCGCGCTTTGCCATCAATTCCAGCACCGGCGTCATCACGCGATCGAGCAGCGGCACGCTCAACGCTCAGTCCGAACCGACGATCGATCTCCACGTGACAGCCACCTCGTCCGACGGCAGCATCGCCACGCACACCTTCACCGTCGGCGTCACCGCCACCCAGTTGCCGACATCCGTGACCTTGGCGCACACTATTCTGACTTCGCAGTGGTCACCGCCGAGCCCCGACCCGACCGATATCGTCTATATCTCCCATCTCGGCAAGCTGCTGGTGGCCGATAGTGAGGTGGAGGAGATGTCGATTTTCACCGGCAAGAATCTCTTCCAGATGAATCTGAACGGCACCCTGACGGGCACGCTCACCACCATCAATTTCTCGGATGAGCCGGCCGGGGTCACCTATAATCCGGCGAACCACCATCTCTTCTTCTCGGACGATACCGGCACGAAGAGCGTCTACGAGTTGAACCCGGGCAACGATGGGCTTTACAACACCTCCGACGATATCGTGACCTCGTTCAGGACCGCCGCGTTCGGCAGTACGGATGCGGAGAGTATTGCCTACGACACAAACCGCGGCGTGCTCTATCTCGAGGATGGCACAACCCATAGGATTTACACCATCGCTCCGGGCCAGAACGGCAGATTCGACGGCGTCCCAAGCACGGGGGGCGATGATGTCGTGACGAGTTTTTCTGAAGAGGCGCTCGGAACCCCTTCTGACGGGGGCATCGCGTATGATCCGGTCCACGACCTGCTTTATGTCATCGTGTCACGCACCTCCGTGGCAATGGTGACGCCAACCGGGGATCTGCTGGGCACGCTCGACATCTCCGCCGCCAACGCGAAAAAGCCGGCGGGACTTGCCCTGGCGCCGAGCAGCGACGATCCGAGCCACCAAATGAGCCTCTATGTCGTCGATCGCGGCGTGGACAACGACTCGAATCCGACCGAGAACGACGGCAAGATCTATGAATTCCATTTGAACGATTGGCTGCTCGCCTGATCTGACAGGGGAGCGACCGCCAACAAACAAATACCCCGACCGCGGCGTGCCGCCAGCGATCGGGGTATCAAAATTGAAGCGCGCCGCCCGGATCAATCCCCGCGCGACGCGCTTTTGGTTCTCAAGACGCTGCTTCAGCGACCCTGACGGTCAACCTTACGACTGGCCGGGAGGCCCGAGGTGAATGTGGTTTTTATCGCCCCAGCCGTTGCCCGGGCGTGTTCCTCCCGATTTGGCGATTGCTCTGGAGTTCAGGCTGGTGCCGAGCAGAACCGTTATGGCCGGTGGAGTCACCGCCGCAAAACGCCCTGCCTTCTTGAGAAAGTCCCGGCGCGCCTGAGCCTCTGAAACGAGGACTTCCTGCGTCGTTTCCGAGCGTTTCGTGCTTTCGGTTGGCATGACGATTCTCCCATGCGGGTTCCAAAGTATCACAACAGCTTATGTTTCCCGATGCCAGGATACTAGTTCACCAAAAGGCTTAGATTTTCGCGCTTGGAAGCAAAAGCGTACGAGCGATGCGCCGCGCGAAATCGGACGAGCCCCCCCTCGCCGAACCCCTGGCGCTTAGAAACCGCCGCGTTCCCCAAATCAAATTCCCGGCCAGGCGCAACGGAGCGCCGATGATCGGGTGGGTTGCCGTGAAGACGCGCCTCCAGTGCTGGAAACGGACGATCGGGCGCCGCGCGCATCTTGCCGGGATCCTGGTTCCGAAGAAGTGATGCAAGGCCAGGAGCTGGGTATCCAGGGCATTGCGGGCGCTTCGGTCCGACATGGATGCCTGCAGCGCGCTCCAGTCCACGTTCTCGCTCTCCGCCAATTGGGCCAGGTCGTGAAGGTGCCTGAGATCAATCCTTCCGCGCCAATAGTCGCCCTCCTTAAACAGGTCGTGCACGATCCAGTGCAGAGCCCGGGACTGGGCAGTAGGAATATTCACCCACAAATCGTCGTGCTGGACGAGCTTGGGAGGTTCAAAGTCGATCGCCCGGCGCGCCCGGAGTTCCAGCATTCCGGCATCCTGCTCACGCGCCATGCCTCGCTCACCTGCCACCTCGACATAGCCGAGCTCTTCAAGGCAGATTTGGGCGGCCGCCTCGTTGGCCGGCTCCACGGCCAGATCGAGGTCGCTTGTCATCCTGCTGGGAGCCTGGCCTGCCGGCGCAAGGAACAAGGGAACAGCGCCCTTGAGCAGGAGCGGAACGATGCCGCGGCGATTAAGCGCCGCAACGGCTTCGCGCAGTTGCGCACGCAAGCGCAAGTTCCGCTCCCGATTGCAGTCGTGAACGAACCGGAGATACTCGTACACGTCCTGCGGTAGCCGGTGGATCTGGCCGGCGCGCGCGAGGGAGGAGAACAAATCCGGCGTGAGCAAAGTGCGATTGGCCAGAGCGATTACGGCGTGCCAATCGGCCCGGTCGGCCGGACTGCCGCGAAGTCCGGCGATCAGAGCCTCGAGCGCGTTGCCTCTGTGTCTCACCGGCATGCCTTCGTGATCAGCTCTACTGCATCATCGAGCTTCGAATAATTCAGGCAATAGGTGCCCGCCGATCCGATGACTTCGGTCAGAGTGTCGAAGGCGCTGCCACTCAACTCTCGGCCGGGTGCGAACGCCCCGTTGAGCAGCACACGCAATGCGCTGGCCGGGTCGATCGGCTCGAGGCAAGCTTTCGCGTCGCGACCTCGACGAAGCTGGATTGCATAGCCGATTGGTATGGGAGAGGACGGCACGACCTCGCTGGGCACCGCAAACCGAACTCGCCTGCGGTCTGGCCGGCGACAAACCGGAACAGCGTCGAGATCGGGGAAGCGTTCGGCCAAAAGCGGCCATGCTCCTGCCTTGACGGCAGGCGCAAACGGCAGACCAATGCCATGTCCCCGGGAGTCCAACAGGGTCACATCGTCAGATACGAAACCGAACCCTGCATTGACCAGCGCCAGGGTCAACGTAGTCTTGCCTGCGCCCGGGTTGCCGCAAAGAAGCACGATGCGCTCATTTTTGAGAAGCGCAGCCGCGTGCAGAGCAAGTTCGTAGGCGCTGCGATCGAGGACCTCGATCAGCATTTGCCCTTTCACCATGACGGGCAGCTCGTCGGGCGCGCAGGAAAGAACCCAGTCGCCATCCCGGAACAGGTGGACCCGTCCTTCATGCTCGACCAGTTGGAACAGAATGTCGGCAGTCTCTCGTCGGACCTCGAGATGCCGGAACACGGCGACCGCGGGAAAGGCGCAGGCTGCAGGATACTCGATGCGTACGGAAAGGCCCGCGATCGCGACGACCTGGCTCACAGCCTCTCGAGCCGACACAGACGGCGGTGCGTCGGGCCGTATCAAGCTCAGCCGCTGCCAATCCCTCAGCGCGGCCTCGACATGCCTGTTTGCCTCGATCCCATCGACGCCGGCGCGCGCCATCTCGGCCGAAATGGCGCGCGGCGATGTTCCCTCTTCCAGGGAGCGCCAGATCTCGGCGGCAGTATCGTTGACGGCGAAGATGGCCCGCTGGGAGGGACTGAACAGGATATTCTGCCCCCTGACGCGTGCCAGCCGTCCCTGGGTCACAAACGTGGCCGGGATATGAGCGGTGGAGCCTGGCGGCGCCGTTCCGTTACCCGCCTCGTGATTCATCGAGTAGTCCTCTCCCCCTCTGCCGGAACGCGACGGCGGTCCAACCTATCGTTGCGAAACAGGTACGTTCAATGGGCGAAGCGACAAGCGTTTCGGCAGGAGTTCACTTCGCCCAACACAGCTAAGCAACCGAATGTTTTGCCCCCGAGTGCGACTTCTCACAGCGCTTCGTCGGAGAACCGGGCCACGTTCTGATGCGCCGCGACCCATTGCAGATGCGCCTTGTTCCAGTATTCGCGCGCGTCAGCGCCCGTCAGCACCTTGAAACCGGATGGCGGCAGCGGCAATTCCGAAGGAATTGGTTCGTCGGGCAGCCACAGCAACACGTTGTCCCGGCTTTCGATAGCCAGCCCCCAGGTTCTTTCCAGGCGACGGAGTCCACGCATGTTCACCGAAGCCAATGCGAAAACCGATCCCGTTATCCTCAGCCTGGGTGACTGATCGACGGCCTTGATCGGCGCCTGATGTGTGATTTCGCCCTTGGAGAGAAACGAGTGCATGCGAATGAGGGTTCGATCGATCTGCACTGTCTCCCCTGTCCCATCCCGCTCGTTTGAGGCAGGATCCACGCTGATCCCCGAAAAACAGCCGTCGAACAGGCAATCTTCGACAATGCCGCTGAGCAGGTAGTCGTTCTCCACCGCATCATCCCTGATTTCGCTGAGCCAGCAGCCTTTCAGGTGAAAGCCGTCGGCCCGCGCTGCGAAACGCACGCCATCCCAGCAGCGCCGCGCGCGCACACCTTCTATTGTCGCATTGGCGGTTCCGTCCCTGACAAGCAGAGCCGCGCTGTTGCAGTAGGTGTCGCGCCAATCGGAGGTCAGCGGCACCTGGCCGTCGAAGCGCCCTCCGATGAAATGAACGTCCGGACAGTTGCGGATGACCACCGGGTAGCGATTGACCGGCAGGTTTCCTTCGTCGCAGCCCATCATCGCGCTGGGCTCAGGATTTCTGCTGTTGGCGACTGTGAAGGAAGCATTCCGGGCGTCGATTGTCGTTCCGGCTTCGAGATCCCGAAACATTTGTTGTTCGTAGCCGTGCTCACCCGTCAGAACGAGCTGCTTGCCCTCCGGCTTCTGCCCGCCCTCCGCCTGGCACGAGCCCGGCAACAGCGCGAACACGGGAGACAGCCCAGCAAGGCCCATGAATGAACGGCGGTCCATCCTCATGCTCGTTGACCTGAAGAAAGGGATTGCCGATGCCGCTCGAGACAGGCCGAACGGACCGCCTCGAGAGCTCTCGAGGCCACGTCTTCGGGCGATGCGAGCCTTTCGATGTCGATGGCCGCCAGCACGCCCATGCGATCTTCCGTTCCCATTCCCCGCTCAAGGGCGGCCGCCATTTCGCGGCAGGCCCGATCCGCCGCCGACCAAAGGTCGGGATCGCTGTCCGGAGATGTCCGTTGCAGCCGCGAGGAGCGATCGCCCCTGGTCAGGAGCCGGTCTCTGGCGATGCCGGTCTCGCTGCGCAGGTGGACAAAAACCATGTCATGCAATCCGACGGCAGAAAGCATATCCAGCCAATTCTCGGATGTTTTTCTGCATCTGCTCTTCAGCAATATGGACCAGAATCCCTGCAGCAACCCCTGATCCATTATGATTATTGAATTTCTTCTTGCCCTCTCATGCTGGATAAATGCGACCAGGCTGATAAGATTCCAGACAAGCCTGATGGCATCAAGGCGCGACACTTGCCTGCTTTCGATGACGAAGCGGGCAATTCGAGCAAGCAACGAGCGAAACTCACGATCTAGCAGCCGAGGGGCGACAACGCCCATTCTGTGTATCTGCCTCTCGATGAATGTTCTTCCTTCCCACGCCACTCGCACGTCGCCTACCGGCGGGCCGCACCGTCGCAGGCTGTTCGCCAGCAGGCCGGAGGTGGTTGTCTTTCCGACCCCGGGCAGACCAAAGAACTCGACAAATCGAATGTCTGTCCGCAGCGCGCGTGCTTCGACGCTTGGCGGGAGGCTTGCCGCCAGGTCACCAAAACTGTGCGAAGTCATTGGATTTCAGGTGATAAGATGAGCTCTTGGAATGCCCAGGAAATCAAGGCGATATGCGAGGGGCATACTCAACTTCAAGCAGCTGAGACCCGGTCCCGACATACAACCTCGGGGTCTTGGCAAGGCCGGTCTGCAGCGATCGCTGCATGCCGCGGTAGACTATGAGCAAAGCGAGCGGCAGCCAGAAGAAGGCCGCGGTTGACGGCCCGAAGGAATCGCTCATCTGGTTGGCGACCAAGTAGTTCCATACGGCGACCGATGTTCCGAGCACCATGACATTCACTTCGGTCGCTTGTTCGCTCCTGCCCCTGTCGACCAATGTGTGCAGAACGGCGCTGATCAGATACCCCACCACCAGCAGAACCATGATCACCACCAAGGCAAGGCCGGGCACTCCCAGCGTTCTAAAATAATCGATGAACAGGTTGTGGCTGTGCGGAGCGATGTCGCCCACCCATTGCCCTGCGCCCACGCCCATGAACGGATGCGACAGGCCCAGATCGATTGATATCGACCACAGTCGCTGCCGCGAAACGATCGAATGTGCCTCCCCGCCGGAGAGCTGAAGCGACAGCAGCTTGTAGGCCCGTGGGTTCAGGAACTGCAACATCATAAAGCTAGCCTGGAACAATATCGGAGCCGTAACGGTCGCCGCGATCACTGTTACCGGACGCTGCTTCCTTATCACCAGATAGATGCAGTATAGCCCGTAGAACGTGCCGAGACCGACGACCCCAAGAACGAAATTCGTCTTGGATCCCGATTTGACCAAACCCAGCAACCCCGCGAGGAGGCAAACCGACAGGAGGATTCGGTGCCTTCGAGAAGCGACCAGCTTCGCGGCGACAAGCGGCAGACCGGCCGACAAGGCAATTCCGAGCTGGTTTGCGTGCTTGAAATAGCCCTCCGCCCGATCGGCGAATCGAGCATCGCCGAGGCCAATAACGACAAGGCAGGATGTAACAGCAACCATGATGGCCATGGTCATCCCAATCCTGTCGATTGCCTCAAAACTCCTAGGCCTCGCGGCGATCAATGCAATGGTCGGGATAGTGGCGAAACCAAACACCTGGGCGAAGACAGCGCGCATGGTCCTGACCGGATTGTCCGCGTGTAGCGCCGACAGCAGCGATAGAACCATGATGAGGGCAGATGTTGTCAGCACGGCAGTTGCCAGGGCCGTGTCGGTGCGATGCAGACGTTTTGTCGCTTCGGCGTAGGGAACGAGGCTTACCAGGCCGCAGAACAAAGCGAGCAAAAAGGAAATCGAGCCATCGGTTCCGGCAATCCGCGTGGCGCCAGGGAACCATATCGACACGATCAGCAAAAGGATGGAAGCCTGCAGCATCGATGGACGTCACGCTGAAAATGCTATGCAACAACCGCGGGCCGACGCGCTCTTGCCTCGCCAGGCTGCGTCCGGTGCCCCTGTGTCCTGAACGGCAACGCCAAGAAATAGAGACACAACGTTCACTCCAGGACGGTGATTCAAGGCGCGCTGCCGCACCGCGGGTGAATACTCCGCGTACCTATTTCATAAGCAGCGTAGGCGCAGCGGGATGACAAGGAAATGAGCGAAAACGCGTCATTGGGACAAGGTGTCCTACGCCTTTTGTGCAAGGGCTGGTGGTGCTGCGATTCCAGTCTGCCTGGTCGAGATCCGGTCCAGCCGCGGCGGGGATTCGGTGTTGGTGCGGATTTGCATATGTGGGAGACTTGGGCGCGGCACACCGAGTCTTTCACACCGTAGGAGATCGCCGTGCTTTGGGGTCTTGTCGCTGTCGGCGTGATCGGCATTTTGCTCGGATTTCGTGTTCGCGCGCCGGCGCTCATCGTCATGACCGCGGTGATTGTGGTGTTCAGCGCCATTGCAGGCGGCATCGGCAGCCTGTTTGCCTGGGACCGTCTGCTTTCGATCCTGCTTTTCGTTGTCACGCTGCAGGGCGCCTACCTGCTCGGCGTCTTCCTCGGCATCGTGTGGCGTCGCGCCGTGACCGATGAGCATTGACGGATTGCGGCTGCCATTTCGTCGCCGGCGCCGGACTTTTTTAAAGCGGCGATGCCGCCAATGCTCGCTGCCTTCCTCGGCAGTCAGGACGCATGATCGAATCTCATCACAGCGAAGACCGTCCGAACGAGAATGACGACGTCGGCCCATATGGACCAGTTTCGCACGTAGCGGCTGTCGAGGGAGACACGGCTGGGATAGTCTATTGCGTCTCTGCCCGTCACTTGCCACGCGCCGGTCAGCCCGGGCCGGGTTCGAAGATAATCGATAGCGCAGGCGCCGTAACGTTGCAGCTCGTCGGGGACGACCGGCCGAGGGCCGACGCAACTCATGTCGCCGCGCAGCACGTTGATGAGCTGAGGCAACTCATCAAGGCTCGACTTTCTGAGAATGTGCCCCAGGAAGGTGACGCGCGGATCGTTCTTGAATTTCAAATTCTGCTCCCACTCCTTGGCGGCTTCGGGATTGCTCGCAAGATAGTCGGCCAGAACCTGCTGGGAGTTGGCAACCATGGTCCTGAATTTGTAGCAGGCGAAACGCCTGCCGTTGAAGCCGACCCGAGTGTGAGAGAATATCGCCGGTCCGCCGTCGGTCGCCAATATCAAGAGAGCAACCACAAGCATGATCGGAGCGGCCAGCACAAGCGCGATCGATGCGATGGTGACGTCCATGATCCTCTTGCGCCGCCCCCCAAGCGGACGATGGTTTTGGCCGACGCCTATTCCGGGTCTGCGGGGGTTCGTGTCGAATGCGCTGATTGTCATGAGCTTCGCCAAGGAAAACGGCTGATTTTAGCGCTCAACTTCACGCGGCGGATCATTCCCGGCAAGAACCGAAAAGGAGGTAGCGCCCTATCTGGCGCCGGTTAGCCTCTTAGCCTGAACGCGTATTGCCTGCGCGGTGTCGATAAGCCTTCTGATCAAACGGCGTAACACTGGCACCCATTTTCTGCAGTAGCAGTGTGGGCACCTTCGACTGTATTCGTGATCGACGAAATCAACTGGTCCGGCTAGGGGCGATCCAGACCGCCGACTGAATTCAGGCCCTAGCTCTGATGGCAAGGATGCCGAGAGAATGTCTGGAGCTACTGGTGCCGGATGGGCGAGCCGGCAGCCGTCTGGCAATGCCTGAAAAGCATGCGCGCGCATGCGACGAGATTCGACGAGACAGATCTTCCGCGTCGAAAGAATGCCTGCCAGCCTGTCAGTGGAGCACGCAACGTGACGCCCATTCCGAAGCCTTCGTCCGGTAACTTCCCCGCAAGGCCGGGCGCTCGTCAGTTTCTGGAGGTCGACCATGCGGAAGCACTTGCCGTCGTCCGCAAGCAGATAGCTTTGCTCGATCTTGATCTCTCCGGCCTCACTGTCGTGGCTGGCGCGGCGACGGGCTATCAGGCGGTGACTGCGACAGCCGCGGCGCTCGCCAATGCCGACCGTGTCGTTGCACTCACCCGCGTATCCTCCAGACATCCGAGCCTGGCGGCGGCCGCGGACGCGACGTTGGCATTTGCCGAGTACGCCAAGGTCGCCGAACGCGTGGAAGTGACGAACCGCATCGAAAGCCGCAAATGGCAGGAGGTCGACCTCATCACCAATTGTCCCCAGGTCGGACCGATTTCGAGATCGCTCATCGAGCTCTTGCCCTCTCACGCGGTCGTTGCGCTCATGGCGGAGCCTTGGGAGCTTCGGCAAGGCGTGTTGGACTTCGATGCCTGTGACGAGGCCGGCATCAAGGTTGCTGCTCCAAATCTCGGTCACCCGGCCATAGACCTGATGCCGGAATTCGCGCGCTTATGCCGGGTCCTACTCGAGGATGCCGGTGTCGATCAGCGTGCCTCGAGATTCGCCGTCGTCTGCGACACGCCCTGCGCACCATTCCTCGAACGTATGCTCGCCGAAAGTGGAGCAAGAGTTGGTGTTTTTTCGCATCCGGTTCTGCTGACCGATGATGCATGGGAGGTGATCATCGTCGCTATGCGGCCCTCCGCCAAACCCCCAATGGACATCAACAGTCTGGGCCGCATCGCCAGGAGAACGCGCCAGGCGCTGCTGGTGCAGTTCAGCGGCGGGATCGACCGCTCGGCCGCCAGCTATTTCGGCCTCAGGGTATGGCCGCCGAAGCGCCCCAACCGCGGCGAGCTGGGCCTGCCGCTTGAGATACTCGGAGCGGCTCCGGTGATCCGCAGACTGACGGGAGGCCTGAAGGCTGCCGAAGCAGCATATCGCGGTGCGGAGTTGGGCCGCGACAGTATTGGATTTCTCGTGAAGGCAGGATTCGAGATGCTCGACCGGGAACATGCCTGAGCATCGGCCTGAGCGCATCCGTTTCAAGACCTGCAGGCACCGTCCTATTTCTGAATCTCGAAAGGGAGGCGGACCTGAAATAGGTCCGCCTCCACGTCGAGGATCGGCGTGCGTCGTTCTATTGCCAGGCACCAGGCCTGGGCAGCCTTCAAAGCATCATCTGTCTAAGCTTGTAGGCCACCTCAGTGCGGTTCGTGGCTTTCAGTTTTTTCATGATGTTGCGGATATGGACCTTGACCGTGCTCTCGCAGAGGTTGAGCTCGTAGGCAATGATCTTGTTGGCCTTGCCTTTCCTGAGCGCTTCCACGACCGCGGCCTCGCGCGAGGTGAACATTCCGGCGAGCGGACGGGCGCCGTTTGCCGTCGAATGGATGATCTCGCGAAGCGCCAGCACGCAGCTGGCGGGCACGAAGATTCCTCCGGCGCGGGCGAGACCGATGGCCTCGGCAGCGACCTTCACCTTGACGCTCGTGGGAATGTAGCCGCGGGCGCCGCATTCGAGAGCCGCAAGGATCTCCCCCGGCTCGTCGGAATCCACCACGACGATTACCGGTACGGCGCCGACCTCGGAGATGAGGTGCACAAGTTCCGCCCGAACGCTCTGGTCGGTCACCTTTCGGGCGCCGAGAATAACGAGGATCGCGGAAGCCTCCGCCCCGCCGGCGACGTGCTGAATCTCATCAAGAGATCCTACGGCGCTGACGCGCAAAGCCGGATTATGTTCGATAAGGCCTCGAGCAAGACATTCGCGCTCGAGTGCCCGCTTGTCCACAATTACCACCAGACCTTCGGTCGGGTGTCCTTCTTCGAGATCAGACGTGCCGAGCCCGTTCACGTCCGTCAGATGCCCGTTCTGCAACGACCCCGTCGCGTCTTTCCAAGACTCGGAAATTTGAAGATGTCCCATCGCCTTATTTACTCCTCTCCGCCGCCGACTTCGCTCGCTCCCCTTTTTATCTTGACTCCCACGCAGGGCTTGTTCAGCGGCATGAACTGATACGCTGTTTACCGTGTGTCGGGCGACTTGCTGCGAAGTGAGGAATAGATTCAAGGAGTAGTGCATACGCCGGCCCAACCCACGGACGTATGGGATCCCCGCTCCATTGAGGTAATCCAGCCTCAAATGCATACTACGATGCTGTGGAAAAGGCGCATTAATCCTGGTTAACAATTTGGTAATTATATCTTAGGTGGCTAATATGACCGAAAGGATAACAACCTTAAGTTGCCATCACAGGAATTCTGCTCCTCAAAGCTGCGCGCGAGCATATCTCGACCTTAGAGCGAGATTTGCGGTTTGAAGCAAACGGCGCCACAGTTCTGAGAAAAACATTGACCTCGGCTGCCGTGCCCCCACCCAACCACTGCAGCCGGGGTTCCTTTTTTGGCCGGCAATCGCAGTCTTGTCGGGCCGACAAGTCAATCTTCGCGCGGCCTATCTCCACAACATCAAAGCGTCGCGCCTCGGAAATACGTACGCCTACCGGTACTAGCGTTTCAGGTTAGGCCTGACTGTCTCGACTCCTTCACGCGTGGTGGTGTCCGGCAATTCGCCGGGACCGTCCGGATTCCGTGTCGGGTTTTCGCGCGTGTCCCTCGGCGGCTTTTGCTTTGGGTTGGGGTCAGACGGATTTGGCTTGCGAGCTTTTTCCCGTTTCGATGGTTTAGGCATCTACACACTCCCTGCCTGCGCAATTTCGGAGAAACATTGCGGTTCCCGTCAAACAGCAGTTGATCGGTCGCTTTCGGCTGTAGCCGGTGCGGATCGTCCCATAACGTTCAGGTCCAGGCCGAAAGGACCGTCTCCATCTCGACGGTCTCGACCTGTTGCGCGAAGCGCTGATGGTAGACGGTCATCAGGGCATCGTGCGTCGCGTCCGATGAACTGCAAAGCGCATCCGTGACCAGCACCACGCGATATCCGATGTCGATCGCCCCCAGGACGGTTGCGAGCACGCAAACATCGGTTTCGCCTCCCGTGACCACCAGGGTGTCGATGCTGCGCGCGGCAAGTGCCGTCTGCAGTCTGCCCTCCGGCCAGGGCGAATAAACATGCTTGTCGATCACCTGCGCCGGCGGACAGAAGGATGACAGCGGCGGCAGCAACCCGACCATTTCTCGCCCGACATTTTCGATCGTCATCGAGGCCCAGCGCTCATAGTAGCGCCTCCAGGTGCCGGCACCCAGGCCAGGCTTTTCAGCCGGCACGAAGCGCGTGAAAAGGGTCTGCTCGGCTTTCCATTCGACGAGGCTGACGATCCTCGGAAGGACGCGGGTGATCCACGGCGTGGCCCATTCCGAAGGTTCCGCGAACAATTTCTGCATGTCGACGCATAGATGCGCGCAGCGCTCGCCCAGAGGACCATAGCTCAAGCCGGAAGCCGACATCGGATTTCCTGTCGGAAGTTCATGTTCGCTCTGGTGAAGAAGTGCCCGACGCGGTCAAAGCTCGACATTTGGTTTCTGAACTTTGGTGAGGCAACGCCTCGCCGTGCAACTCGTTCCCGTCGACCGGAAACTACAGGTGTGGTCGAACGTTCTACCGAGATGGAGACCTCCAGGATTACGTCCCAACCGGCGATCTCGAGTCCCGAGTTTCCGCTGTCTTTGGATACGCCGCCGATGGAGGCGCGGACCGCGGACGCCTTGCCTGAAGGTCCCTGGCAGTACGAACCCAAATGGGACGGGTTTCGCTGCCTGGCCTTCAAAGGCCGCGACGCCGTCGAGCTTCGCGCCAAATCCGGCAAGCCGCTCGGCCGCTACTTTCCCGAACTGACCACGATGCTGCGCGACCTCGCCGCAAGGCAATTCGTCGTGGACGGCGAGATCGTGATCGAGATCGACGGGCGCGTCTCCTTCGACGCGCTGCAGATGCGCCTTCATCCGGCCGAGAGCCGTATCCGCAAGCTGAGCGCGGAAACACCGGCGCGGTTGATCCTGTTCGATGCACTGGCTGCCCCGGGAGGCGAGATGTTGCTCGATTTGCCCTTGCCCGATCGGCGCCGGGCGATCGAGGACTTCGTTGCCAGGGCAGAGAACGCCGGGCTGAAGCTCTCGCCGGCCACAACGAGCCTCGCGACCGCCAGACGATGGTTGCGCGGCGCCGGCCGAGGTGCCACCGATGGCGTGGTCGCCAAGGCACTGGCCGAACCCTATCGCCCGGGCGAGCGAACCATGATCAAGGTCAAGCGGCTGCGCACAGCAGACTGCGTGGTCGGTGGCTTTCGCTACCTGAGCGGCAAGCGCCAGATCGGCTCGCTGCTGCTTGGCCTCTACAACGACCGTGGCCAGCTCGACCATGTCGGCTTCACCTCGACCATCGCCAGTGACGAGCGAGCGGCGCTGACCAAGAGGCTTGAAGCGTTGCGCGGCGGGCTCGGCTTCACCGGCAAGGCACCCGGCGGCCCGAGCCGCTGGAGCACCGAGCGCAGCGGAGAATGGGAGCCGGTGCGGCCCGAATTGGTCGTGGAGGTCCGCTTCGACCATGTCACCGGCGACCGATTCCGGCATGGAACAAGGATGGTGCGCTGGCGGCCCGACAAGGCGCCGCGCCAATGCACGTTCGAACAGATCGCGTAGGACACCTACCAGGGAGAGGCGACGCCACAACGGCCGCCACTTGCTGCAACGGGCGGAACCACCATTCGCCTGAGCGGTTTTCCAACTGAGCGAACCGCGAGCCGGATAGGCTTGCAGCATTGGAGAACGAGATGGACCCGCGTAAAAAGCAACGCACCGCAAATCAGGACGAAACCGAGGCTCCGGCAGTCGAGCAGCAGGACTGGGACGCGCTTGAGGGCGGCCGGATCCTGCCCGACAGCGTCGCCGTCAACGGCGACCCGCAGGACGATGAAGAAGCGGAGGGAACGCTCCCCGAAGAAGACGACGACAATCCCTATCAGGAAAGTGACGAGGCACTCCCGGACGACGAGGAGGAGCGGGTCCTCGCGCGCGATCCCTCCAAGGAAGGAAGCCGGTTCGACGAGGTCTGAGCGGCCGTTCTGGCGTCAAGCTGACTTGCGTTTGCCTTGCTTCGCGCCTTTCGCGGCGATGCCCTCCTTGGCAAGGCTCTTGCGCAGAACGTCGGCCAGATTGATGACGTTCTCACGCGGTTTCGGCGCCGCCTTGGGCAGCTTCTTGCCTTTGCGCTTGGCCTCGATCATGGCGATCAGCGCGTTCTCGTATGTATCCTCGAATTTCGAAGGATCGAACTTCGTCGCCTTCTTGTCGATCAGCAGACCGGCGATCTCGAGCAGGTCCGCCTCGTAGTCCTGCTTCTTCAGCCCTTCGAACACCGTCGCCTCCGAAACCATCTCATTGCGGTCCCGCAGCTCGGTGAGAAGCATTCCCTTGCCGAAGGGCTGGATGAGAACCTCGCGTCCGCGCTGGTAGAGGACGACACAGGATCGCGCCGCCACCCGTTTGTTCTTCATGGCCTCCCGAAGGACGTTGAACGCCTCTGCGGAAGCATCCTCCGCCGGAATGAGGTAATAGGGCTTCTCGAGATAGCGCGTGTCGATGTCTGCGACCGGCACGAACTCGCCGATTTCCAGCGTGTGCTCGGAGGCGAGTTTCAGCGCCTTGATCTCCTCGGGCTCGATCTGGATGAAATCCTCCTTATCGGTCTCGAAGCCCTTGACTTGGTCCTCGGCGTCCACCGGTTCGCCGGTCTCCTCATCCACATAGGCGCTTTTCACCGGCAGGCCGTCCCTCCGGTTCAATATCCTGAAATGGATTTTCGACGCTTCGCTGGTGGCGCCGACGATCTTGACGCCGCATGAAACCGATCCGACCTTCATGAAGCCTTTCCAGATCGCGCGAGGCGCAGCCATCGAGCTTACTCCGTCCGGATGCGCCCGGCAGGCGCCGGCGGATCGTCGGTTTCATCGGGATTTGGACGCGGCGCCTCGTCCGGCAGCCCGTGCCGCTCCGGCTTCCTGACCGGCTCCGGTTTCCAGCTGGGCGCCGGCATCGGCGTGTCGCGATCGGGATCCGGTTGTCTGGGGTCAGGCATCGAAGTTGGTTCCGTTGGTCTCCTGCACAACTCATCGCTGCCGGCATGGTTCCGAAGCGGCAGGCAGCACTGCGCCTCAGATTTCGAGCAGCGCGTAAGGACGGCCGGTCGGCTTCGCGATATGCATGGCGACGTTGTAGACGCTGGCCCCACCAGGGGTCCGGCCTTCATACGAGCCGCGATGGGCATGGCCATGCACCACGGCGCTTACCTTGAAGCGATCGATGGTTTCGGCCAGCCGCGAGGAGCCGAGGAACGGAAAGATTTCCGGAGGCTCTCCCGCCACGGTCTCCGGGACCGGCGCATAGTGGAGCACCACGAGCGTGCGCTTGGCGCGCACCTGCCGCATAGCATTCTCGAGCCGCATTGCCTCGTTGACGCTTTCGGCCACCATCGCCTTGATGGCCGGCTCACCGAAGGAGCCCAGCATCCTTCGACCGAAGCCGCCGACAAAACCCTTCACGCCGACGAAGCCGACATCGTTCAGTTCGATCGCCTGGCCATCGAGGAGATGGACCCCCGCCTGGCGGAGCGTTGCAGCGATCTGCTCGACGCAACCGGATTCGTAGTCATGGTTGCCGAGAACCGCGACCACTGGAATCGAGCATGCGCGCAGATCCTCGGCCAGAAGTTCCGCCTCACGCGGTTTTCCGAGATTGGTGAGATCGCCTGTAAGGACCAGGACGTCGGCCTCGCGCGATATCTCGCCGAACAGGTCGCGGTACGAGGTCTGGGCATCTTCCTGAACATGCAGGTCGCCCATGGCGGCGACCTTGATGACACCGTTGCCGTTTGATTTCGCTGATGTGGCTGGTTCAGGCATCGCGCATCTCTCCAACGCCGCCGACGCCGGCAAACCCCCATTCCTTGACGTCGATCTCATAGTCGACCTGCGACAGCAGGCGGCCGCGGCAGATCTTCATTTTGGGCGACGGCAGCTGCCGTTGCCGCGCAAGCCGGCCCAGCAGTTCGTCGAGCAGCCAGTCTGGGATGCGGTCCCGCTCGCTGGGATAGATCCACCGGAAGTTGAGGACCTGCATCAGCAGCACTTCCCAATGGACATCGAGATAGGCGAGCAGCCTTGGCCAGTCGATCTGGTCGTGCGCCTTGAGGATGGTGTGGGCGATGTCGGCGCCGTCGTGGCGTCCTCTGTCCTGGATGAAGCATTTCGACCAGATGAGCTCCGTTGGGCCGATGATGCGAACCCGGCTGCCCAGCAGCTCGACTTGGCGGGCATGCTCCAGCCACTGATCCTTGACCTGCATCGTGCCGTTGGCCGAGGCGAAGATAACATCGAAGAAATGCTTGCCCTCGAAGACCTTCCCGAGCCAGCGATCGTCCCGGATCTCGACCGCATAGCCGATGTCCTTGAAATGCTCGAGTATGCGCGAGCAGTCTCCGGCCTTGCAGAAGATATCCAGATCCTTAGTTTGCCGAACAACGCCCGTATAGGCGCTCACCGCGTAGGTCCCGGCGACGAGGAAAGGAATGTCGGTAGCGGCGAGCTCGCGGATCGCATGGGTGTAGAACGCTTCCGCCGCGGCGCTTTTCAGCGTTGGCTCGGCTTTCGCGTCGATCACGGGGAGCGATGCTGGCAGACCCGGCAACTCGTCGTTGGTCATCAACTGCTGCTCCGATTTCGGACCTTTCGATAACAGCCGCGGGCCTCGCTTGTTCCGCTGTCGGAGTTTGCGAAATGGGCCCGGCAACACCGTCCGGAGATCAGGCAAGCCGCCTCGCGCGCGGAGCATTGCCGAAATCGCGTGAAAACAACGACTTGGGCGCGACAGCTTGGCTGGTGCGCTAGTCCTTTTGCTCGCGGTACAAGCGCTCGGTCGCGCGGTCGCTCTCGCGCCGTTCGACTGGGCCTCTGTGACGGCGGGTGAAAAGCACGTAGATGATCGCAATGAGAAGGATCAGCGGACCGCCGGCAACAACGAACAGCCATAAATCGGAGCCGAACATGGCGTTTCCCTTCCTGTCGAAGGTGGTTTCTCCAGCAACCTATCGCTGGTCTTGAGCTAACCGATAAGGGCTGCAAATGTTCCTGTCCAAGGGAGTAGGCGGCCTGCATGGTCAGCCGCCTACGCGCCCGGCGGGATCGCCTTGGCGACCATGTCCGGCCGTTGCGGCACCCTAAGCCAAACGGCCGAAGGAAATCGCAGACGGTAGCCGCCAGTTCGTTTGCCGAGAGCGCCCTCTTGACCAAACCGCAGCAGGAAAGGCCGTTCCGTCCAAGCGACTTGCGGCGAGCAAGAACCTCTGAGGTGGGCTTGTCGTGGAACGCGGCCTTCGGATCACAGTTCCGGCAGACGCCATCTGAAAATCGACAGGCTCGGACTGGAACAAAGCCCTGAGTCGCTTGTTCGGCTCCGGCCCATCGAGCACAGGAGCTGGAAGCCACAGGAGCTTGAAGCCATGAACATGCGGACACTTCTCGCGCCATTGGCCGTCGCTGCGACCTCCCTCGTTTTTCCGGCGGTCGCAGCCGATAACGCGCAAACCTTTGCCGGCCAACAGTAATCGACAGGAGTCATCAAAATGCAGACGATCACCGCACTGTTCGACGATTATGACGATGCCGCCGATGCCGTGGGCGAGCTGGAGTCCATGGGCGTACCGCCGAGCGATCTCAGCATCATTGCCAACAATGCCGACGGCCGGCATTCTTCCGCGGCCGCCGAAGATGCAGCCAGTGGAGCCGGGATCGGGGCGGTCGTGGGCGGCGCCGGCGGCTTGGCGACGGGCCTCGGCGCCATAGCAATACCTGGCGTCGGTCCGGTCGTGGCGGCTGGCTGGCTGGCGGCGACAGCCGCGGGCGCGGCCGCGGGCGCAGTTGTTGGTGGAGCGGCCGGCGGCATCATCGGCAGTCTGACTGACGGCGGCGTGTCGGAGGGCGACGCCCATATCTATGCCGAAGGCATTCGCCGGGGCGGCACTCTGGTTACCGCTCGCGTCGAAGATGACCTCGCTCTGCAAGCACAAGCGATCCTCCACGATTCCAGGTCGGTGGACATCGGCGAACGGCGGAACGACTACGAAGCTGGCGGTTGGACCGGATTCGATCCGCGGGCCGGCGATTACCGTCAGCAGAGCAAATAGGAATCAGCGTGAGACGAGTGCTGTTGCCGCTGATCCTGACGGTAGTTGTGCTGTTGGCATGTTACTGGGCCTTCGCCTATGTCCAGAGTAGCTGGCCGACGGCACCGTTGAAGCGGACACCTGAGCAGAACCAGGGCGGAAACGCACCCCAGGACACGTCTCCGGCCGCCGGCATAAGAAAGGATCCGCAAGGCAGCAACAAAATGCCGGGCAATCAATAGCGGCAGGCGTAAGCAGCGAGCATCAGGCGAGCGAGTTGCTTTCCGCCCGATCGCATGGCGCTTCTCTCATCCGCGCTCGACGAATTTGTTGAAACGGCTGGGCAAACCTTCCGCCGTTAGGTCTTGGTGCACGAAGGCAAGTTCGTTGTCATCCAATATGGCGAAGAACTCTTCCCATTCGACGGGCTGCAGATCCTCTTCCTGCTCGCCGAAGTCGACGCGCAGCACCGCTCCCTTGCCTGCAGTCCGCGCGACTGCAGGTCTGCCTTCGCGGGCTTCAATCCAAGCCCGGATCACCTCGTGATTTGTGGTTTTCAGTGGCTCGCTCATGATCAACCCTTCCGGCTAATCGCCAATCCTGGCGCTTTGCTCGTCAGCGAATGAGGATTCAATCCGCGTCCGGCTCGCTCGTTCCCGCGAAATCGCTCCTTGCGAGGCGGTGGCCTGGTGGGGTGGGCAAGGGAACCAACTGCCGCCCTACTGGTTCGGAATGCATTCATTGGAGCCTTGCCATGCCAAATGCAGCCGAAATTTTCGTCGACACTCCGGTTGCCTGGGATGTCGAGGTCATGTTGGGCCTGCCCGGCGATGGCATCAACGGCATCATGGAGGCTTTGCGGAAAAACCGGGACAAAATCTCCTTTGTCCAGGTGCGCCATGAAGAATCTGCCGCATTGATGGCTTGCGCCAGCATCGAGCGGGCCGACGAGGTCGAGCGCGTTCTTGACGAGCCTTGATGCCGAAGATGCCGCCCGATTATGCCAAGAATTTCCGCAAGGCGCTGCCGGAGACTCCGGGGCGCGAGCGGATCGAGGAGAACGTCGCGCGGGAGCCGGCCAGGACGATGATGGAAGCCGAGGGATGACGTTGCCGCAGCCGCTTGCGATTCCAACTTCCTGTTGAGGATGCACATGCTCGACCTGTCCCGCGAACGTCGCCGAATGGTCGATGTTCATCTCCGCCGCCGCGGCATTCATGATCGTGAGATCCTGGCAGCGATGCGCGAGGTCCCACGCGAGACTTTCGTGGACCCTGGCTTCGAAGAATTTGCCTACGAGGATGGACCGCTGCCGATTGCCGAGGGCCAAACGATATCGCAGCCCTATATCGTCGCGTTCATGCTGGAAATGGCTGAGATCGGGCCCGGCGATCACGTCCTCGAGGTCGGCACGGGATCTGGCTACGCCGCCGCCGTGATGAGCCGCATCGTCGATCATGTCTACACGATGGAACGGCACGCCGGCCTGGCGGAAACCGCGAGACGGCGCTTCGAGACGCTTGGCTATCGCAACATCGATGTGCGCACCGGCGACGGCACCAAGGGCTGGCCCGAAGCGGCACCGTTCGATGCCATTGTCGTCGCGGCGAGCGGGCCCGGCGCGCCGCTCGCGCTGCAGCAGCAGTTGGATGTCGGCGGCAAGTTGGTCATTCCGGTCGGAGATGACCCTGACGAGCAGCGTCTCCTCAAAGTCACCCGCACGGGCGCTTCCACCTACAGCGAGGAAGATTTCGGTGCGGTGCGCTTTGTCCCTTTGATCGGCGAAGAAGGCTGGCAGGAGGACAACCGCATCCGAACCAGCCGTGTCTCCCCGCTCTTGCCAGCGCGCCGTCTTCCGCAGATGATTGCCGCAGCGGCCGAACCGCTTCCGGAGTTCGATGATCCCGCCTTTGTGGAGGCCTTCGATCGCTTTGCCGACCGGCGGATCGTGCTGCTCGGCGAAGCGAGCCACGGCACATCCGAGTTCTATCGGGCGCGGGCTTGGATCACCAGAAGACTGATCGAGAAACATGGCTTCACGATCGTCGCCGCTGAAGCCGACTGGCCCGACGCCGCGGCGATCGACCGCTATGTGCGCCACCGCCCACCTTCGCCGCGCGCCGACATGCCTTTCCAGCGGTTTCCCACCTGGATGTGGCGCAACGCCGAATTCGCGGCATTCGTGGAGTGGCTGCGTGCGCACAACGAGCAGATCGAAACACCGGCAAGCCAGGCAGGGTTCTACGGCCTCGATATCTACAATATGAAAGGCTCGATCGCGGCGGTTTTGGAATATCTCGACCGCATCGATCCGGAGGCGGCAAGCATTGCCCGCGAACGCTACGGCTGCCTGACGCCGTGGCAGCACGAACCCGCCACCTATGGCCGGGCGGCGCTAACCCGAGGCTACCGGGAATGCGAGGAGGCGGTGCTGCGGCAATGCCGGGACATGCTGTCGCGTCAGCTCGATCACGCCGGCCAGGACGGCGACGAATTGTTCGATGCCGCGCAGAACGCCCGGCTCATCGCCTCCGCCGGGCACTACTATCGCGTGATGTACTATGGCGGCGCGCAATCCTGGAACCTGCGCGACACGCACATGTTCGACACACTGCAACATGTTATCGAAGCGCGTTCCCCCGATGCCAAGGCCGTGGTCTGGGCGCACAACTCCCATATCGGCGACGCCCGCTTCACGGAGATGGGAATCGTCAGGGACGAAGTGAACATCGGTCAGCTCTGTCGCCAGCGGTTCGGCGACGACGTAGCCCTCATCGGCTTCGGCACGCATGCCGGGACGGTCGCTGCCGCCAGGCATTGGGACGGCGAAATGGAAATCATGTCCGTGCGGCCTTCGCGCGAGGACAGCTACGAGCGGCTTTGCCACGACGCCGGCACCGCTCGTTTCCTGCTCGACCTTGGAGCCGATCCAGCCCTTCATGAACGGCTGACCGAACGTCGGCTGGAACGGTTCATCGGAGTGATCTATCGACCGGAAACGGAACTGCACAGCCACTATGCCGACGCCTCGCTTGCGCGGCAATTCGATGCCTTCGTCTGGTTCGATGAAACTACCGCCGTGACGCCGCTCGGGCTGGAGCATGTGACGCGCGGTGTCCCCGACACCTACCCCTTCGGGGTGTAGGTGATGGACGGATGCATTCGACATCGCGCTATGCGGAACCTTCGGCGCACAGGTGATGCGGCGAGCGAAGACTACTATTCTTTCACATAGGTACCAGACCGGCGGCCGCCTTTGGGCGCTTTTGCATCCTTGGATTGCTTGGGGACCGATGGGCCCGCTCCGGAAGTCTTTTCCGTCGCAGGACCAGGCGTCGCCCGTCCCGGAGGGTTTTGCCCTTCCGACTGATGTGTCTTATCTTCCACCTCGCCCTGTCTGCGGGTGAGCCCAAAGCGATCGTGAGGCTTTTCGTTGCCGGCCGCAGCCTGCGAAAACCGGTCTGAGGGATCCGGATCGGTGTTGGCCGGGTACTTCCTGGCGCCGGTCTCGCGGCGGTTCTCGTCATTGCCCATGACACTCTCCGGGTTGATCTGAGGGATAACCAGATCGTCGGAAGAGCGTTCCCCGACCTGGCCGATAAGGGACGCGGGCAATCGGCTCCATCAGTCCGATGGAACAAACACGCCATCGCCCAATTAGGCAAACAGAGTTCGGAGGCCAAGCGCGGTCCGGTTGCGCCCGATCCGACAGTCGGCGCGGCTTCGGCTCCAAACACGAACAAGCCGGGCGGCTAGCAGCGGACGAAAGGATTTCTGATGCCCCGGATCGTTGCAGTGATCGCGATCGTGGTGATTTTGTTGATAACCGTTTGGGCCTGGATCGGCCGAGAGCCCGAGCGCCCGAGCGGCGGGAGCCAGCAGCCAGCGCCCCACGCGATCGACCAGAACGGCTGAAGCAGGGCCTTTCGATCGGCGACTTGCCGTTCTCACCGCATCGCCGTCTTCGCCGCATTGCGGTCTCGCGCGCCCTGCATGGACCTATCGCTCCGCGGATCGATCAACGTCCGAGCAAAGCCGGCGGCTGTCGCAACAGCCGCGATAGCGAGCAGGTTGAGACGCAGTCAGTGTATGAAGCGGCTTCTCAGCCAGGCAAAAATGCGATTGCCTGTGACAATTCTCCGGACGCGTCCAGCAGCCCAACTGGCCTGCATGGTTGCGCCGGTGTGGCAGCTGCAGACGACTTCATGCAACTGCCAATCGGAGAGTTCAAAGAAGCGTTTGGCTTCCCCATAGGTATCGGACTGCAGGCCCGAGGCCCTCAGCAGCGGGTCTTCGAACGCAACCGTCAGCGGGGATCCAGCCGCCCGCGCCTCTTCCCGCATGCCTGGATAGAGATACTCGGTGCCGGTGAGCGCGGCGAGACAGCGCAACGGATTCCGCTCGAGCAGTTCTGCCCACCTCTCTATCTTTTCAGTCCTTGTCGTGAGCGGCACCAGCGGATTGATATCAGCGACTGCGTGCAGTTGGTCGAGCGTTTGGTGTTTCATGATAGGCTCCCGTCCATACTTGGCTGACCGGCTTGTCCTGGCGGGGTCGGCAGGCCCGCGTCTGAGGTGCGGGCCGATCAGTGTTTCCCACCGATCTCCGGCAGGCGCCAAAAAAGCGGCGCCTGCAAATCATCGAACTGACAGTCGTCCCCAAAGTTCCGGATGAACACGGAATTCATTTGGAATGAGGTTCCGCAGTGCAGGACTGCACGGCGTTTCAGTTGCGAGCCCAGGCTGGACTAAGATGCAGGCGCATTGTCGAATATCTCATATCCAGTGATAGGAACGGGAGCATGGTCCTTTCTCAGGCCCCCGCGGTCCTCATTCCGCTGCCGCCTTCTTCCGTTTCGCCTCGTCGAAGTCGATTGACAGCACGATCTTTCCGTTGGCGTCGCGAACCCGGACGGCCCAGCCCTGCTGCCCACCTTCGGCGGCCGTGTCGTCAAGCAAATCAATCGCCGAACGCAGCGCCTCGTCGTGCACGGCCTCCAGGTTCGGGAATTCCACGCCCTTGAGCTGCCGCACGCCATCATTGTCGCGATATTCGAATGTGAAGGGGCTGTCCGGCTTGGCGGGCCCGCTGAAGTCGCGGCTGCTCTGCTGCTCGGACCGGTTTTCCACGGTCTCGAAAACCGCGCACGGCACCATCATCTCTTTGGCGCGATCGATAAGAGCGGTCGCCGTACGTCGGCCGTGGATCGGATCCAGCCATTGTGACGGCAATCTTTTCGCCGCCCTCACCGAGAAATTCGACTGTCACCACGCCTTCCGAGTTGGAAACTATTTGGGTCTCGAGAACCTGCATCGGTGCCTCGTCATCTTAGATAACGAAGGTAAAAGCTGCCCAACAGGAAATGTTCCGGCCGCGCTCAGCGATTGATAGTTCCCCCTTCCCGGAAACGAGTTCCTGGACAGCAGCGTTTCTACTTCGCGTTCAAGATCCCGTGGGAACACCGACGCCTGACAGATGTTTGGTAGCGAAGGAGCTGTCCGATGACCTCACCGAGCAAGCGAACACCCGCCGAGGGTCGAGGCGAAATGCAGATGGGCATTAGCCGGGACAAGACGCCCGGATTCGACCCTTCTGCCGCCCCGCAGGAAACGGATGCAGAGGCGGGAGGGTCGACGAGTTCCGCCCATCGCGTCGCATCAGATAAACCGAAATTCACCAATCAGGCGAGCTTCGCCGACGCCATGCAGCGCCCCCAGAACACGCCCGGCCTTCAACCGAGCAGGAACGGGCCGGTGCTGGTGATTGCGGCGCTCGTGGTTCTGGCGGGCGCCGCTTTCCTGCTTGCCGCCCGGCTGGGTTGATGGATGCCGGCTCGCCGAGGAAGTGGCGCTCCAACCCGGAACGCCCGATGCAAGGTCTGATAGCTAGGGAGTATGTGCATGCCCATGTTGAAAAAGCTTCTTCGCCATCTTTGGCGACGGAAAATCCAGCCGGCGGCCAATCCATCCCCAGTCGAAGCGATCGTGCGGCTGTTGCGTGAAAGCGAGGAACGCAACGGATAGATTTTTGGATCGTGCCCGGTGCGCCCCGGCGCGCCAAATCCTCGAGCTCGTACGGTGTTTTAGCCCGCGCTGAGCGTTACCCGAATTCCTCCTCGGCGAAGGCGCCAAGACTTCAGCCTTGTTTGCCTCGGCCTGCAAGCCAGCTTGATGTCGCTCACCGCACAGACAACTGCTATGCCGATTTGCGCCCCCGTGCAGAATTCTTCGTCTTTTTCCGTTTCGGCGCTCCCCTGGACTTCGGGGATTTGGGTTTTGCCCCGGCCTCCGCGCCGAGGCTCTTTTTCAGCGCATCGAACAAATTGACCACATTGGATGGCTTGGGTTCCGCCTTGGCTTTCGGCGCCTTCCTGCCGGCCTTTCTGGCGCGAACCAGTTCCAGCAGTGCCTCCTGATATCGATCCCGGAACTCGGTGGGATCGAACTTGCCCTTCTGCTTATCGATGATGTGCTCGGCCAACCCGATCATCTCGCTGTCGGGCTTTCCCGACTTGATCTCGGCGAAGACGCCGGCGGGCTCGCGCACAGTGTCGCCATAACGCAGGGTGGTCAGCATCATGCCCTTGCCGCGCGACTCGACCACCACCGGACGTTCCCTCTGATAGAGCACGATGCGAGCGAGCCCGGCCATCTTCTTTTCGGCCAGCGCGTCGCGGATCACCGCAAACGCCTCTTCCGAGACCTTGTCGGCGGGCGTCACGTAGTAGGGCGCGTCGAGATAGATCTGCTCGATCGACGATTTGTCGACGAAGCCGTCGAGATTGAGCGTGTGCGAAGACTCGATCTGCACCGCCTCGATGTCTTCCTCTTCGATGAAGATGAATTCGTTCTTGCCGACTTCGTAGCCCCTGACCTCGTCGTCTTTATCCAGCGGGTTGCCGCTCTCGGCATCGACATAGACGCGCCGGACCCGGTTGCCGGTCTTGCGATTGAGCACGTGGAAGGAAACCTTCTCGGCATGGGTCACGACGTTCGTCAATTCGACGGCGCAGGTGACCAGCGACAGTTTGAGATAACCGCTCCAGGCGGGACGCGGCGCCATGGCGATCTCCTTGGCGACAGGAATGCAGCCGGAACGGCGAACGCACCGCTTCGGTTCCGACGTCGCAGGCCGGCGCATCGCGTCGGCTTCAGCCGGCTGAACCGCGAAGCAGCGCTGAACTTCCCGGCGGGAGAAGCAACGGGAGCTTCCGACAAGGGCTTGGCCCGACATATTCGAGTTGCAGACATTTCGTTCGAAACGTCCGTGCCTCGCGGGATCATTCGGAACAATGGGCCTTCGGGCAAGTTGGATACGGCTCCAACGGCGAATTGATCTGGAACGACCGTGGCGACGCGGAAGATCGACAAGGACAGGCGTGAGCGCACCTCGAATGCGGCGCGCGAACTGCTTGAGACGGAACGACTGGCGCGCCAGGCAAAGACGGCGCGACTACGCGAGCAGCGTTTGGCCGCGGCACCGGCGGCAAAGTCGCCTCCTCCCGCAGCCAGGCCGGGCCGGACGCCCAAGAAGCGAAAAATCATAGATATCAGCTAGCGCCTGGCTCCGTGCGGCGCTGCCGCTTTAGGGCGGCCGGAAATCGATGACGCGTCCAGCCAGCTTCTCTCATTCCTTGGCCGCTGGCTCTCCAGGCCCAATCTCGGTCTCATCTAATATGTGCTCGTGAATGATGCCGAGGATTTGCAGCCTGACCGCCTCACGCGCCTCCGGCTGGATGAACGGCATGAGGAGATCGACCTTCTCCTTGACCCGCCGGGGCAGATCAGCGCTGGGATCGGTCAGCTGGCTGCCATGCTCATAGAGGTTGTCGGTAAGTTTCTTATCCAGATCGGAAAAGATGCCCATGGCTGTCGCTCCACATTGACGGCGGAACAGCCGTGCCCCGAATTGGTTCCGTCTCGCCGAGCCTCGTTTGCCGCGCGTTGCCGAATCCCAAGAATTCGAACGGAACAATCGCACTCTGCGCATGTTCGGCCGGACCACACTCGAACGGTCGGAGAACGAAATGGAAAGCGGAAAGCTCGCCGTGGTGACCGGCGCTTCCAGCGGCATCGGCAAGGAACTGGCGAAATTATGCGCGAGAGATGGCTACGAACTGGTGATCGCGGCCGACGAGCCGGCGATAGAGCAGGCTGCCGAGGCGCTGCAATCTCACCACGTTGCAGTCGAGGCGGTAGAAGCCGACCTCGCGACCGAGGAAGGGGCCAATCAACTGATCGCGAGGATTGGTGACCGCGCTATTGACCTTCTGTTCCTCAACGCGGGACGAGGCCTGGGCCGGGGCTTCATCGATCAGGACTGGCCCAAGGCGCGCCGCGTCATTGACACCAACATCACCGGCACGGTCTATCTGGCACATCGGCTCGGCCGGCAGATGGTCCGGCGTGGCCGCGGCCGGATCCTGTTCACGGGCTCCATCGCCGGCTTCATGCCCGGCACCTTCCAAGCGGTCTACAACGGCACCAAGGCCTTCATCGATTCTTTCGCCATCGCGCTGCGCCATGAGTTGAAGGACAGCGGTCTGACCGTGACAGTGCTGATGCCCGGCGCGACGCAGACCCGCTTCTTCGAGCGGGCCGACATGATGGACACCGAAATCGGGACTCAGGAGAAAGACAATCCGGCCGATGTGGCCAAGGACGGCTATGACGCCATGATGGCCGGAAAAGAGCAGGTCGTTAGCGGTTTGAAGAACAAGATGCAGGCTGCCGCGGCCCATGTCACGCCGGCCGGCACGCTGGCCGAGCAGCATCGCAAGGCCGCCGAACCGGGCTCCGCGAACAACGGATGAATCCGAGGCGCCGCCCGGGGAACATTCCAGCCGGGCGCAAGTTCGATGCACTCAATCCTCCAATCGACAGGAACGGCACGATGAAAGCGCTGACATGGCACGGCAAGGGCGATATCCGGTGCGACGCGGTCGCCGATCCCGCGATCGAGGACGACCGCGACATCATCATCAGGGTTACCTGCTGCGCCATTTGCGGTTCGGACCTGCATCTGATGGACGGCTATATGCCGACGATGAAATCGGGCGACGTGCTGGGCCATGAGACCATGGGCGAAGTGGTGGAGGTCGGCCGTGGACACAGCAAGTTCAAGAAGGGCGATCGCGTCGTCGTTCCCTTCAATATCTCATGCGGCGAATGCTGGTTTTGCCAGAACGGCCTGTTTTCACTCTGCGACCGGTCGAACCCCAACGCCGACCAGGCCGCCAAGGTCATGGGCCAGTCGCCCGCGGGCCTGTTCGGCTATTCGCATCTGGTCGGTGGCTATTGGGGCGGGCAAGCCGAGTATTTGCGCGTGCCTTTTGCCGATGTCGGCCCGATCAAGGTGCCGGACGGCATGGACGACGAACAGGTCCTGTTCCTCTCCGACATCTTCCCGACCGGCTATATGGCGGCGGAGAACGCCGGCATCCGGGAGGGCGACACCGTCGCCATCTGGGGCTGCGGGCCGGTCGGCCAGTTCGCGATCCAGAGCGCCTGGATGCTTGGCGCCGGACGCGTGATCGCCATCGACAAGGTGCCGGAGCGGCTTGCTATGGCGCGGGACCACGGCAAGGCCGAGACCCTCGATTTCAGCAACGTGAATATCTACGATGCCCTGATGGCCATGACCAACGGTCGCGGCCCGGACAGTTGCATCGACTGTGTCGGCACCGAAGCCGATGCCAGCGCCACCCCGGATTCCATGCTCGATAAGGTCAAGGCGAGTGTCTATCTTGGCACCGACCGGCCGCATGTGCTGCGCGAGGCGATCTATTGCTGTCGCAAGGGAGGCACCATTTCGGTGCCCGGCGTCTATATCGGCCTTGTCGACCACATCCCGTTCGGCGCGGCGATGAACAAGGGGCTGACGTTCCGCATGGGACAAACCCACACGCAACGCTATCTCGAGCCTCTCCTGCACAAGGTCCAAAGCGGCGACATCGACCCGTCCTTCGTGATCACCCACCGCGCTGGGCTCGAGGCCGGACCCGACCTCTACAGGAAGTTTCGCGATAAGCAGGACGGCTGCATCAAGGTCGTGATGCGCCCTCACGGGTGACCACGTCTTTGCCCGGAACTCGCCCGGCGCCCTGTCGTTGCGATCAGGTAAGGAGGTATCAAATGGCTCAACTGAAAAACACATCTCGGCCGGCCACCAGGTCACCGAACGCCGAAGGCCTTCCGCGTCCAAACCGCGATGCCATAGATAGCGACGCCGGCGCGAGACCGGCAGTTCCCAAAACAGCCGGCGCCGCCGAGGAACAGTCGACATCACCGCTCGACAGTAAGGTTGCCAATCGCAATGCCGGTCGCAAGCGCGAGGCCGGAACCACCCCGCGCCCAACCGACAAGCCATTGGATTGAGGCAACCGGGGCGGCGCGGCAGCCTCCGCCGGTCGGGCCGCTTGCGTGCGTTCGTTGCTGGTTACCTGCCGCCGCCCGCGTCAACCATTCCCGCTCCGCTCGACAAATTTGTTGAAGCGGCTCTTTCCTCCGCTCCCGGCCTTGTCCTGATGGAGGAAGGCAAGGTCGTTCTCGTCGAAGATCCGGAAGAACTCATCCCACTCGATCGGTTCGAGCGCTTCCTCCGGCTCGCCGAAGTCGATGCGCAGGATGCCGCCCTCGCCCTTGGTGCGAACCACGGCGGGATGGCCGTCCCTCTCCTCAACCCATTTGCGAATTTCGTCGTGATTGGTGGTCGTCTTCGCTTCAGACATGGCATTCCCTTTCTCGCCGCACGTCGGTGAGCGGCCCTAACAGCGCGCAAAGGGCAATGTTCCCAGGCATGCGGGCGACCCGCCGACAGCTTCGCCACGGAGGGAACTTTGATGAAGCAGGGAACAAACCTTTTGTCCCGAAGTTCGGGAGCCCAACGCTAAATCGGCCCCAACGCTAACTCGGCAAGGAGTTCTCGTGAAACGTGTCCTGGTTACGGGAGGCTGCGGTTTCATTGGCCGGCATGTCGCCCAGGAACTCATCGAGCATGGCTACGAGGTCCGTGTCCTGGACGCACTCTTGGACCAAGTGCACGGCAATGAAGCCGTCAGCATTCCAGCCGGCGCCGAGCTGATACGGGGAGATGTACGTGATCGAGACGCGGTCGCCGACGCGGTAGCGGATGTCGACACCGTCATCCACCTCGCTGCCGAGGTCGGCGTCGGCCAATCCATGTACGAGATCGCCCGATATGTCGGCACCAACGATCTCGGCACCGCGACCCTGCTCGAGGCGTTGATCAAGAAACCAGTCGAACGCATTGTCGTCGCATCGTCGATGAGCATCTACGGCGAAGGCCTCTACAAGACACCAGACGGGCGGCGTATCGACGATGCCCATCGCAAGCCAAGCGACATCAGGATCGGCCAATGGGACCCGCTGTCGGCTGCCGGCGAAGCGCTGTCGCCGATTCCGACCGACGAGGAGAAACGTCCTGACCTCGCTTCGATCTACGCGCTGACCAAATATGCGCAGGAACGCGCGGTGCTGATCTTCGGTCAGGCTTATGACGTGGATGCGGTGGCATTGCGCCTGTTCAACGTCTTCGGCGCCGGTCAAGCGCTCGCAAATCCCTACACCGGCGTGCTTGCCAACTTCGCTTCGCGGCTCGCCAACGGCAAGCGGCCGATGATCTTCGAGGACGGCGAGCAAAAGCGCGACTTCGTCCATGTGCGCGATGTCGCCCGGGCTTTTCGGCTGGCGCTGGAGCAACGCCAGGCAGCCGGCCACGCGATCAATATCGGCAGCGGACGGTCCTACACCATCAGCGAGGTCGCTCGATTGCTTGCAGAAGCGATGGGCGTTCCGAAGCGGCCGCCCGAAATCCTCGGCAAGGCGCGCTCCGGCGACATCCGCAACTGCTTTGCCGACATTGCCAAGGCGCGCGAGCTGCTTGGCTTCGAGCCGAGCCATCGGCTTGAGAACTCCCTCGGTGAATTCGCAGCCTGGGTTCGCAACACCGTCGTCATCGACCGCGGCGCTGACATGAAGCGCGAACTTGAAGAGCGGGGGCTGGTGTCATGAGTGAGCGGCATCGCGGCCTTGGCAAAGCGCCGGTGGCCGTCATCGGCGGCAGCGGCTTCATAGGCTCAAACCTCGCCGACAGCCTGTTGTCGGATGGCGAGCCCGTTCTGGTCATCGACAATCTCAGCCGAGCCGGCGTCGAGCAGAACCTCGAATGGCTGGCGCAAAAGCACGGCAGCGATCTTAGAGTTGAAACCGTAGACGTGCGCGACCAAGCCAGACTGGCCTCCGTGCTGACGCCAGCAAGAGCGATCTTCCATCTGGCCGCCCAGACCGCCGTGACCACGAGCCTGATCGATCCCGCGGAGGACCTCGACATCAATCTCAAAGGCACCTTCAACGTGCTTGAGGCGGCGCGCCAGGTGAGCGCCCCGGTAATCTTCGCCAGCACTAACAAGGTCTACGGCAGCTTGCCCCAGCTCGCGGTGCGGGAAACGGACGACCGTTACGAGCCTTGCGACGAAGCCATCCGCGCCAATGGCGTCGACGAGACGATCGGGCTCCATTTCTGCACGCCCTATGGCTGCTCCAAGGGCGCTGCGGACCAGTATGTCCTTGATTATGCCAAGTCCTATGGCCTGCCGACAGCGGTGCTGCGCATGAGCTGCATCTATGGACCGCGCCAGTTCGGCACCGAGGACCAGGGCTGGGTCGCGCATTTCCTCCTCAGCGCGCTCAGCGGCCGGCCCATCACCGTCTATGGCGACGGCAAGCAGGTGCGCGACATCCTGCATGTGTCCGACGCGGTTGCCGCCTATCGCGGAGTGCTGGCCAGGATCGAAGACCTCAAGGGACAGGCGTTCAATCTTGGCGGCGGACCGCGGAATGCCGTCAGCCTGCGCTCGCTCCTGTCGGAGATCGCCATCATGACC
The DNA here is from genome assembly GCF_003997555.1 of Mesorhizobium sp. M1A.T.Ca.IN.004.03.1.1. NCBI lineage: Bacteria > Pseudomonadati > Pseudomonadota > Alphaproteobacteria > Hyphomicrobiales > Phyllobacteriaceae > Mesorhizobium > Mesorhizobium sp. M1A.T.Ca.IN.004.03.1.1. The sequence continues at coordinate 636,577 of NZ_RZTV01000001.1, forward strand.
GGCCGCGACATCGTGGTGCGGCAGGATCTCGAACGCACCGGCGACCAGCCCTTCTTCATCGCCGATACCCGCAAGATAGAGGCCGCGCTTGGCTGGCGGGCGCATGTCCCGTGGCGCGAAGGCATCAGCGACCTTGCCGGCTGGCTGTTGCGGCACCGTCTTCAGCCGCACGCTGAAGTGGCGAGGTACGTCGCATGAAAGTCGCACTGGTCAATCCACGTTGGACGTATGAACACAGCATCTATTTCGGCTGCCGCCAGCCGCATCTGCCCCTGGAGCTTGGCTACTGCAAAGCGCTCTTGGAGACCGACGGCCACAGCGTGCTGATGCTGGACGGGCAGTTGCAGCATCTCGACAACGCGGAACTTGCCGAGCGCGTGGCGGCGTTCGCGCCGGACATGACCGTCGTGACCACCGCGCCGACCTATCTGTTCTGGCGCTGCGCGCCGCCGGAGCTGCGGGTGCCGGCAGAATTCCTGAAGCATCTCGCCGGGCGCGGCGGGCGCACCGCCGCCGTCGGGCCGCATGGCTCGGCGACGCCGGCCCCTACCCTGCGCAAGCTTGGCGTCGATGTCGTCGTGCGCGGCGAATGCGAGGAGGTGGTGGCGGAGCTTGCCGGGCGCGGCGAATGGAGCGCCGTCCCTCACACGGCGCGGCTCGAGAGCGGCGTGCTGGCCTGCAACGGTGGCGTGAGCGTCAGCCGCTTCGTCGACCACCCGGCACTTCATTGGCCGTCCGATTGGATTGCGGCCCATTCGCACCACCATCATCGGTTCGACGCGGACCAGAAGGGCGCCGGTGCAGAGGTGGAAGCTTCGCGGGGTTGCCCCTATAATTGCAGCTTCTGCGCCAAGATCGATTTTCGCGACGCCTACCGCCGCAGGAACCACGACGCGGTCGTCGCCGAGATCGACGGTCTGATGGCCCAGGGCGTCGGCTACATCTACTTCATCGACGAGATTTTCCTGCCCCAGAAGGCGCTGCTCGAGGCCCTTGTCGACCGCGATATCCAATTCGGCGTTCAGACGCGCATCGACCTCTGGAAACCGGAGTTGCTGGAATTGTTGGGCGAGGCCGGCTGCGTCTCGATCGAAGCTGGCCTGGAAAGCCTGACCGTCGAAGGCCGCGAGATGCTGGCCAAGCGCTGTCGGCTGGGCACCGAGGAATTGGCCGCGCTGCTGGTCGATGCCCGCCGCCATGTTCCTTTCGTCCAAGCCAATCTGATCGGCGTGGTCGAGGACGATCCGGCGTTGGTGGAGTATTGGCGCAAGCACCTCATCGACAACGGCGTCTGGGCCAACGAGCCGGTGCCGCTCTATCCCTATCCGAGCTCGCCAAGCTACCGCGAGCTGTGGGGCGAGCCCGACGATTTCGCCTGGGAGCGCGCGCATGAGCATTATCTGGCTTCGTTCAGGACGTTCAGCGACATCCAGGATCAGCGCCCGCGCGCGCTGGCCGAATTGGAGTCCTCATGCTGCAATCATTGATCCATCGCCCGCGGCGCATCCTGATGACCACCGACTCCGTCGGTGGCGTCTGGCGATATTCGCTCGACCTGGCGCGCGAGCTCACCAACCGAGGGGACAGCGTCGTGCTGGCCGGGCTAGGGCCTCGGCCTTCTCGGGAGCAGGCACAAGAGGCGCAATCCTTCGCGACGCTCGCATGGCTCGAGACCCCTCCGGACTGGATGACGCGCAACGAGAGCGATCTCGACGGCCTGCCCGGCGAGCTTCGGGAGCTTGCGACGGCCTATGCCGCGGACCTCGTTCATCTTAACGCTCCGGCCCAGGCGGCCGAGGTCGATCTGCCCTGCCCCATCCTCGTGGTCTCGCATTCCTGCGTCGTGACGTGGCTGCATGCCGTGCGCGGTCAGGTGCCGACCGATGCCTGGGCCTGGCAGAAAGACCGCAACCGGGCCGGTTTCAATCTCGCCGATATTGTGGTGGCACCCAGCCGAAGCCACGCCGACATGCTTGAGGCCTGCTACGGGCCGGTCGCGCGGCTAAGTGTTGTCCACAACAGTGCTCTTCCCGGCCCGGTCGCCTCGCGGCGCGAGCCTTTCGTCCTGGCCGCCGCCCGCTGGTGGGATGAAGGAAAAAATGCGGCGGTGCTGGATGCCGCGGCTGCCATAACCGAATGGCCGGTCCATGCCGCCGGCCCCCTCGACGGGCCGGACGGGCAGATGGCGTGTCTCGATCATTGCGTCGCGCTCGGCTCGATCGGCCATGCCCAAGTGCGTCAGCGGATGGCGCGGGCCGGCATTTTCGTTTCGCCATCCATCTACGAGCCCTTCGGGCTTGCCGCGCTGGAAGCCGCGCTCTCGGGCGCGCCGCTGGTCCTCGCCGACATCGCGACCTATCGCGAGCTCTGGGACGGCGCAGCCATGTTCTTCGACGCGCGCGATCCGCATGCGCTTGCCGGATGCATAGCCCACCTCTCCCGCGACGAAAATTTGCGGCGCCAGCTCGGCCGGCGCGCCGTCCGTCGCGCGCGCAAATTTTCGCCGCAGGCGCAGGCGGTCGCGATGAGTGAAATCTACGATCGCGCGGCGATGGCCGTCGCAGGGCGCTGAGCATGCATTTCGTATTCTACACCCATTCCGTCGTTTCCGATTGGAACCATGGCAATGCGCATTTCCAGCGCGGCATCATGCGCGAGCTTATTGCGAACGGACACCACGCCCTCGCGCTCGAACCCGCGGACGGTTGGAGTCGTTCGAACCTTCTGGCCGAGCAAGGCCCCTTCGCCGTCGAGCGCTTCCGGAAGGATTTTCCCGAGCTGATGCCGGTGACCTACGATGCGTCCTTCGATCACGAGGCCTGGATTGCGAAGGCGGATGTGGTGATCGTCCATGAATGGACCGATCCAGATCTTGTGGCGCGGATCGGGCGGGCCAAGCTCAACGGTGGCAAGTTCACGCTGCTGTTTCACGACACGCATCACCGCGCCGTGTCGGCGACGCAGTCGATCTCGGCACTGAACCTGGAGCACTATGACGGCGTCTTGGTCTTCGGCGAGGCGTTGCGGGAGAGCTACCTTCGCGCCGGCTGGGGCCGACGGGCTTTCACCTGGCATGAAGCAGCGGACGAACGGTTGTTCAAACCCTCTCCCGATGTCGACGCCCTATCGGATCTGGTCTGGGTCGGCAACTGGGGCGACGACGAACGCAGCGCCGAAATCCAGGAGTTCCTCGTCGCGCCGTCACGCGAGCTTGGCCTGTCGGGAACCGTTCATGGGGTGCGCTACCCAGCGCAGGCACGGGCCGCGCTCGCCGTCGCCGGCTTGCGCCATGAGGGCTGGATCGCCAATGCCGACGTCCCGAAAGCGTTCGCGCAGCATCGCGTGACCGTGCACATCCCGCGCCGACCCTATCGGGAACATCTGCCGGGCATTCCCACGATCCGCATGTTCGAGGCATTGGCCTGCGGCATTCCCCTCGTCTCTGCGCCATGGTCGGACGTCGAAGAGCTGTTCCGTCCCGGCAAGGACTTTCTGTTTGCCCGCGACGGCGCCGAGATGCGCCAGCACCTGCGCGACGTGCTGCACGACGCCGGGCTTGCCAAGGCTCTGGCGGCAGCCGGGCTGGAAACCATCCTGGCGCGGCACACATGCCGGCGCCGCGCCGACGAATTGTTCGACATACTCGCCGCATGCGGCAATCGCCATGCGGCCGACGGGTTGCCAGCAAGGGAGGCCGCCGCATGAAGATCGCCTTTTACGGATCCAGCCTGCTGTCGTCCTATTGGAACGGCGCCGCCACCTATTATCGCGGCCTGCTGAAGGCACTTTCCCGGCGCGGATACGACATCGTCTTCTACGAGCCGGATGCCTTTGACCGGCAGAAGCACCGCGACATCGAGGTTCCCGACTGGTGCGACGTCGTCGTCTACGAGGCGACGCCGGATGCGCTGATGCAGGTCGCTTGCTGCGCCGAGCAGGCCGACATCGTGGTCAAGGCAAGCGGTGTGGGCTTCGAAGACGAAGCGCTGTTGCGCGCCGTGCTCGACCACGCCCGCAATGACGCGCTGACGGTGTTCTGGGACGTCGACGCCCCGGCGACGCTCAGCGAGTTGCGGAACGATGCCGCCCATCCTCTCCACGAGGAGCTCAAAAGGATCTCCCTCGTGCTGACCTATGGCGGCGGAGATCCCGTCGTGTGGGACTATAGGGCGCTTGGCGCCGCCGAATGTGTGCCGATCTACAACGCGCTCGATCCCGAGACGCATTTCCCCGTCGCCCGAGATTCCCGCTTCGCCTGCGATCTCGCCTTTCTCGGCAATCGCCTGCCGGATCGCGAGGCCCGCGTGGAAGGCTTCTTCCTCGAGCCGGCCGGTGCGCTGGAGGACCAGAAGTTCCTGCTCGGCGGATCAGGCTGGGGCGACAAGCCGATGCCGGCGAATGTCTCCTGGCTCGGCCATGTCGGCACTCGAGACCATAACGCCTTCAATGTCACGCCGAAGGCGGTGCTGAACATCAGCCGCGACAGCATGGCCAGCAACGGCTTTTCGCCGGCAACGCGGGTGTTCGAGGCGGCCGGCGCCGGTGCATGCCTCATCACCGACGCCTGGGCCGGTGTCGAGCTGTTCCTTACGCCTGGCGAGGAAATCCTGGTGGCGCGAGACGGCGCCGACGTTGTCGAGATCATGTGCACGCTCACACCAGGGCGCGCAAAGGCGATCGGGGCGGCAGCGCTTCGGCGTGTTCTGGCCGAGCACACCTACACACTGAGGGCTGAACGGGTTGACGCAATCTTAAAGGCGCATTTCGAGAGCGAGACCGTGGAGGCCGCAGAATGACGAAGGCACTCGATATCGTGTTCCTGGGTCTTTCTCTGTCCTCTTCCTGGGGCAATGGCCATGCGACGACGTTTCGGGGGCTGCTGCGGGGCCTCGACGAGCTCGGCCATCGCGTCACCTTCTTCGAACGCGACGTGCCCTGGTACGCGCACCACCGCGACCTGCGCGACCCCGATTATTGCGACTTGCGCTATTACGACACCGTCCAGGAGCTTCGTCGCAGCCATGAACGAGACCTTCAGCAGGCCGATGTTGTGGTCATCGGCTCGTTCGTGCCTGAAGGCAGGGCGGTCATCGACGACCTCGCGTCGCTGTGCACCGGGCTATTCTGCTTCTACGACATCGACACGCCGGTGACGCTGGCCAGGATTGCCGAGGATGACTGCGACTATCTCGCGCGTCGGCAGATTCCCTATTTCAACCTTTATTTCTCCTTCACGGGCGGACCGACCCTCCATCGCCTGGAGCTCGAATTCGGCGCGCGTCGGGCCGAACCGCTCTATTGCTCCGTCGACCCCGAGCGGCACCATCGAAACCGAAATGTGATCAAATGGGACCTAGGCTATCTCGGCACCTACAGTCCGGATCGGCAGCAGACCCTGGAAACGCTTCTGCTCGAGCCTGCGCGTCGACTGCCGGATCGACGCTTCGTGGTCGCGGGCTCGCAATACCCGCACGATATCGACTGGCCCGACAATGTCGAGCGGATCGAGCACCTGCCGCCGGCCGAGCATGCCGGCTTCTATAACCGGCAGCGCTACACGCTGAATGTGACACGCACTTCGATGGTCGAAGCCGGATGGTCGCCCAGCGTCCGGCTTTTCGAAGCAGCGGCGTGCGGGACGCCGATCATCAGCGATCGCTGGCCAGGCCTCGACAGTTTCTTTCCGGCTACGGCGATACAGACGGCCGGCAGCGCAGATGATGTGACGGGAATTCTTCTGGGACAGCCCCACCGCGCCAGGCTCAGCATGGCCAGGCAGGCCCATTCGCTGGTCCTGGAAAGACACACCGGAGTTGCTCGGGCACGAGAGTTCACGTCGATGCTGGCGCGAGCAAGGCAGACACGTCCGGTGCTCGATCTGGATGTCGAAAGTGCAGCATGACAGGCAGACAGGAGAACACACAGATGCGGCGTTCAAGAAAGGCCCAACAGACACGGACGGCGCTTGTCGCCGGCGGTGCCGGTTTCCTCGGTTCGCACCTATGCGAGGCCCTGTTTGGCATCGGCTATCGCGTGATCTGCATCGACAACTTTCTCACCGGCCGAATGGAGAACATTACGCCGCTTATCGGCCAATCGCGCTTCCGGTTGATCGAGCAGGATATCTGCAGCCCGCTGGAACTGGGTGAACCGGTCGACCGTGTCTTCAACCTGGCATGCGCGGCGTCACCGCCCCGCTACCAGGCCGATCCCGTTCATACCACGCGCACCTGCGTGATCGGGTCGCTCAATCTCCTCGAGCTTGCCGTTCGCGACGGTGCACGCTTCCTGCAGGCATCGACCAGCGAAGTGTATGGTGATCCCGAGCAGCATCCGCAGCGTGAGGACTATCTCGGCCATGTGAACTGCACCGGCCCGCGCGCCTGCTACGACGAGGGCAAGCGCACTGCGGAGACGCTTTGCTTCGACTACCTTCGGGCCGATCGGGCCGACGTGCGTGTCGCCCGTATCTTCAACACTTATGGCCCAAGGATGGACCCCGCCGACGGTCGCATCGTCTCGAATCTGGTCATGCAGGCACTTGAAAAGCGGCCGATGACGATATTCGGCGATGGCCGGCAGACGCGATCCTTCTGCTACGTCACCGACCTGGTCGAAGGCCTGCTGCGGCTCATGGACATCGAGCCCAATCCGCGCCAGCCGATCAATCTTGGCAACCCGGGGGAATTCACCGTCCTCGAACTGGCGAGCCTGGTGAGGGAACTGACCGGCACCAGGTCGCCCGTGAAATTCCTGCCTTTGCCGGAAGACGATCCCCGCCGGCGACGCCCCGACATAGCGCGTGCGAAGGAGCTTCTCGGATGGGCCCCCAAGGTACCTCTCCGGCAGGGCCTGCTGCAAACGGTCGTTTACTTCGCCGAACTCGAAGGCAGCGCGACCGTGTCGCCCGCCGCCGCGACCAACAGGTCCGGAGCAGACGGATTGGAAACCGGCAGCCCGCAGGATCCCGATGCGTCCCGCGTTCTTTTCACCGAAGCGGAACATCCGACCGAGATTCTGGTTGGGCCCGATAACCGGCACGGAGAACGCAGTCGTGCAGTCGAAGCGATCAGCCAAGGACATCGAGCAGATGGCGGCCGCGGAAACCGCCGCCTTCCTGCGACGAGCCTCCATCACCTACCTCGAATGTTGCGTCAGCCTGATGATGACGCATCTTCAACGCGAAGAAGTCGCAACCATCCTCGAGCGGGAAGCTGACATGCTGCGCAGGCTGGACTGAGCCCCCAGCGCCTCAGATGAATGACGAACAAATAGCATATGAGCCCCGCAGTCTGAGGTCCGAACGTCCACCTCGCCAATGAAGGGGACCCGATATGAGTCTCGGCACAATCCTCATTATTATCCTGATCTTGTTGCTGATCGGCGCGATCCCGGCCTGGCCGTATTCGTCGGGCTGGGGCTATGGGCCTTCGGGCGTGCTCGGCGTCATACTTGTCATCCTGGTGATCATGGCGCTCATGGGCCGGATTTGAGGCCGAGCGGGCGAGATTCGATTAGCCGCACTCCGAACGTCGCGTCCTGCGCTGGCCGTTCGGAGACAACCCGGCAACGGGAGTCTTGAACGTCGACCGCATCGGCGAATTTTCCACCTCTCAAGGAACATTCCTGACCGGTCACAGTTCGGCGCGAGGAACTTACCTCCAACAATAGAGGCGGCGGTTTCGTGACATCGAAAAAGGTTCGCATCGGCATCGTCGGTGTCGGCAATTGCGCATCCTCCCTAGTGCAAGGCCTCACCTATTATCGTCAGGCAAAAAGCAACGAGCCGATCCCCGGGCTGATGCATGCCGATCTCGGCGGCTACCATGTCGAAGACATCGAGGTCGTCTGCGCCTTCGACGTCGCCAAGAGCAAGGTCGGGCGCGATGTGGCCGAAGCAATCTACAACGCCCCGAACAACACCTTCCGTTTTGCCGATGTGGCGCCGATCGGCGTGCGCGTGCAACGCGGACCTACACTCGACGGCATCGGCAAATATCTGCGCGATGAAATCGAGGAAGCGAATGAGCCGGTCGCCGACGTGACCGCAGGCCTTCGGGAAAGCGGGACCGAGGTGCTGGTGTCCTATCTGCCGGTCGGCTCGGATGCGGCAACCCGCTATTATGCCGAATGCGCGTTGGCGGCCGGGTGCGCTTTCGTCAACTGCATACCGGTCTTCATCGCTTCGCGGCCGGAATGGCGCCGCCGCTTCGAAGAGCGCGGCCTGCCCCTGATCGGAGACGACATCAAGAGCCAGGTCGGCGCTACCATCGTTCACCGGCTGCTCGCCAATCTGTTTCGGGAGCGCGGGGTGCGCATCGACCGCACCTACCAGCTCAACTTCGGCGGCAACACGGACTTCCTCAACATGCTGGAGCGTGAGCGGCTGGAATCGAAAAAGATCTCCAAGACGCAGTCGGTCACCAGCCAGATCGATGTACCGCTCGAGCCCGGCAACATCCATGTCGGACCCAGCGATCATGTGCCTTGGCTCACCGACCGCAAATGGGCCTATATCCGGGTCGAAGGCACGACCTTCGGCGGCGTCCCGCTGAATGCCGAACTCAAGCTGGAAGTCTGGGATTCGCCCAACTCCGCCGGAGTGGTCATCGACGCGGTGCGCTGCGCCAAGCTGGCGCTCGATCGCGGTATCGCTGGGGCGCTCACCGGGCCTTGCAGTTATTTCATGAAGTCTCCGCCGGAGCAGTTCACCGATGCCGAAGCCCGCCTGCGCACCCTCGCCTTCATAGCCGGTAGGGGCGAGCCGATGCTCGACGCCGCGGAATGACAACGACTATTTTCCTCGTGCGGCATGCTGCGTATGACAATGTCGGCCGCTATCTGGCAGGCCGCCAGGATATCGATCTTGGCCAAACCGGCCAGGCACAGACGCTGCGTCTGGCCGGCCGTCTGGCGAGGGAACCGCTCGCGGCCATTTTCAGCAGCCCGCGCAAGCGCACCTTGGAAACCGCGAAACCGATCGCTGTCGCCTGCAATATCGAGCAGATCGGAATCTGCCAGGAATTGGACGAGATCGATTTCGGCGCTTGGTCCGGCAAGACATTCGAAGAGCTGGCCGATGACGCCGCCTGGCGGATGTGGAACGACCAGCGACAGAGCGCCCGAACACCGAGCGGCGAGACCATGCAGGACACCCAGCAGCGGATCGTCGACCTCATGGACGTGCTGCGCGAACAGGCCCCAAACCGATGCGTTGCACTGATCAGTCACGCGGACGTCATCAAGGCTGCGGTGTGCAAGGTGCTTGGCCTTCAGCTCGGCGACTGTTTTCGCTTCGACATCGAACCTGCCTCGATCACCACCGTCGTCCATGGCGACTGGGGCTCTAAGCTCATTCGCCTGAACGAAATCGCCTGACTGGAGCTGCCCGATGCGCATGGTGATCTTCGGCCTCACGGTCACCTCTTCCTGGGGAAACGGACATGCCACGCTTTGGCGCGGGCTGATACGCGCGCTGGCGCCACTCGGCTGGTCGATCAGCTTCTTTGAGCGCGACACGCCCTACTATGCCGGCGCAAGGGATCTCACCCATCTCGATGGCGGCCACGTGGTGCTCTATCCGGGATGGGATGATATTGCCCAGGCTGCGGCAATCGCGGTCCGGCAGGCTGACGCGGTCATCGTCACCTCCTACTGCCCGGATGCTGTTGAAGCCTCACGCCTCGCGCAGGAGAGTTGCCGTGGGCTCAAGGTGTTCTACGATCTTGATACCGCGGTGACGCTCGCGCGCATCGAGCAGGGCGAGCAGCCTCCCTATTTCGGTCCGGAAGGCCTTCGCGATTTCGATTTGGTGCTGAGCTACACCGGCGGCGAGGCACTCGGTGCGCTCAAGTCCATGCTGGGGGCGCGCCGTGTCGTGCCGCTCTACGGCCATGTCGATCCGGAGCGTCATCGGCCGGCAAAGTCCAGGCCCGAGTTTGCGGGCGATCTGTCCTACCTCGGCACTTATGCCTCGGATCGCCAGGCCGGCGTCGAGAAGCTGCTCGTCGCGCCCGCCGTCCGGCTGCCGGATCGCCGTTTCGTCATTGGCGGCGCTCAATATCCGCAGGAGTTTCCGTGGAGCGACAACATCTTCTTCGTCAGGCATTTGCCGCCTGCCGATCATCCGGCCTTCTTCTGCTCGTCACGTCTCACCCTGAATGTCACCCGCGAGGCCATGGCGCGCAAGGGCTGGTGCCCCTCCGGCCGGCTGTTCGAAGCGGCTGCCTGCGGCGCCGCCATCGTTTCCGACGACTGGCCGGGTCTGGACGACTTCTTCGAGCCCGGCTGCGAAATCCTGCTTGCACATTCCACCGACGATGTGGTCGCCGCGCTCGGTTTATCGGACGGCGAGCTCGAGGCGTTGCGCCGCCGAGCCCGCGAACGCGTCCTCGACGAACACACATCCGCACGCCGCGCCGCGGAACTGGACCGGATTCTGGTCGAAGCCGCCACCGCGCCAGCAAGCGAACCGATGAAGGAAACCGTCTGATGTTGGGTATCGTGCCTGCGGCGGGGCGCGGCAGCCGCATTCAACCGCTGGGTTTTTCCAAGGAACTGCTCCCGGTTGGCAGCCGGATGGACGGGCAAACCGAGCGTCCGTGCGCGGTCAGCGAGTATCTGGTGCGCCGAATGGTGCGCAACGGCGTCGACAGGATCTGCTTCATCATCGGTTCGGGTAAGTCCGATATCCTCGAATACTATGCGGCCGGCTATGACAGCGCGGCCGCGATTTTCGTGGCCCAGCCCTCTCCCGTCGGTCTTTGCGACGCGATCTTCCGCGCCGCCCCTCTCGTCGCGCCGCAAGAGACCGTCCTGATCGGTCTGCCGGACACGATCTGGTTCCCCGAGGACGGCTTCTGCCATCTGCCGGACGACCGGCTGTCATTCCTGCTGTTTCCTGTAGACCGTCCCGAGCTTTTCGACGCCGTGGTTGTCGATCAGGACGGCCGCGTCGAGCAGATCCAGGTCAAGCAGCAGGACGCAGCCACGGACTGGGTCTGGGGCGCGTTCAAGATGCCGGGCTTCACCTTTCAGCGGCTCGCGGCGCTTTGGCGCGAGCGGGACGGCTGCGACGAGTATTTCGGAACGCTGGTCAATGCTTACCTTGCCGTCGGCGGTGAAGCCTGGGGCGTCAAGGCAGGCTCGGCCTATGTCGATGTCGGCACCTTCAACGGCTACCGCACGGCGCTCCGGCTGCTTGAAAACAACGACGCCTCGGAAGACGAAGACACAGCGATATTCGTGCCGCCGAGCCGCTCGCAGGTGCCATCCTTGCCAGGCGAAGGAGGCTGACCGTGCTGCATTCCGACGCGGAAATTCGCCGCCGCATCGATGCGCTTGGACCGTGGTTCCACAACATGGAACTGGCGGGCGTGGAGACCGCTCCCGACCATTTCCTCGGCAACTATCCTCTGGTGAAATGGCAGAAATTCGCGGATGCGATCCCGGCCGATCTCTCGGGCAAGTCGGTGCTCGATATCGGCTGCAACGCCGGGTTCTATTCCATTGAAATGAAGAAGCGAGGCGCCGATCGCGTGCTCGGCATTGATTTCGACGTGGACTATCTGACGCAAGCGCGTTTCGCCGCCGAAATCGCCGAGTGCGACATCGAATTCCGGCAATTGTCGGTCTACGACGTCGGCGCGCTCGGCGAGACCTTCGACATCGTGCTCTTCATGGGCGTGCTTTACCATCTACGCCACCCGTTGCTGGCGCTCGACCTGATCCGCGAGCATGTTGCGCGCGACTTGATGGTCTTCCAGTCGATGCAACGCGGGAGCAGCGAAATCCTCGCGCTCGAACAGAACTATGATTTTTGGACGCTCGACCTGTTCGATCGAACCGAATTCCCGAAGCTGCACTTCATCGAGCACCGCTACGCCGACGATCCGACCAACTGGTGGATCCCGAACCGCGGCTGCATCGAGGCGATGCTGCGCAGCGCCGGCTTCCAGATCCTGCTTCACCCGGAAGACGAGGTCTACTTCTGCCGCGCGTCCGATGAGCCGGCGGGTGAAGGTGCGGTCTACCCGTCGAAAGGACGAAATGATGATTGAAGCCGCCATGATCTGGAATGAGCCCAACAACAAGTCGCATTGGGACCCAGAGCTCGATCCGGACTGGAGCCGCTTCGCCGGCATGAGTATCCTGGCGGCGGACGCGATCGGGCTTGAAAACCCGGCGATCACCAGAGTGCTTGGCGGCATTTCGCCGATCGATGCCGGCTTCATGTCGCTGATCAAGGGATATGGTGTCCTCGACCATGTCGATGCCGTCGCCGTGCACGGCTTCCCGCTGGACTGGAACCTTTGGCAGATCCACGAATGGCCGCAAAAGCTCGGCGAGATCGCCGAAGTCACCGATCTGCCGATTTGGATCAGCGAAGTCGGCGTGTCGAGCTTCGGCGCCGAGGAGGTCCAGGTCTGGGGCCTGCGGCGGACGGCGGAGCTTCTGCTTGGCAACGCGCCCCGCGTCCAATGGTATAGCCTTTATGATTTGCCTCATGCTTGGGGAGCGACCACACGGCATCGCGAGGTGGAAGGCTCTTCCTATTACCGTCATTTCTACATGGGTCTTCTGCGCGAGGATGGCTCGCCCAAGCCCGCGCTCGAAGAGTTCGTGCGGCACACTCCGGAAATGGGCCTCGTCCAGTGGTTCCATTTCGAGGACCACCGGCTGGACGACGCCGTCGCCTGGATGAAGCGGCTGGGCGTCACCAGTCTGCGCACCGGCCTCTCTTGGGCCGACAGTTTCAGACCGAATGCCCTCGATTGGTTCGATCGCCAGATGGAAGCCCTGGCAGACTTCAACGTCACCATCACTTTCTGCTTCACGCCCGAGCACCGAGGCCTGCAGCCCCATCACACCAGCCCGCCACAGGCGCCCGAAGAGTTCGCCGAATTCTGCGCGAAGATGGTGCGCCGCTACGCACCTGGCGTGCGCGACGCCGCGATTCCCATGCGGCGGGTCTCGGCCGCATGAGGTCACTTCGGCTCGATCAGCCATGACGCTTACAGTGCTCAACGTCGCCTATCCGCTTGCGCCTGTCGGCCTCGATGCGGTCGGCGGCGCCGAGCAGGTGCTGTCGATGCTGGATCACGCACTGGTCAGGCAAGGCCATCAATCCATCGTCGTCGCCTGCCGGGGCTCCAGCGCGGCCGGAACCTTGGTCGAGACGCCTGCCGAAACAGGCGCGCTCGACGAGACGGCAAAGAGCCGCGCCCAGGACGCGCACCGCGCGGCGATCGCAGCCGCGCGTGCGCGCTGGCCGATCGATGTCGTCCATCTGCATGGCATCGATTTCGATGCCTATCTTCCCGATGACGGCCCCACGCTCGTGACACTGCACCTGCCGCTTGCCTGGTATCCGGCCGGAGTGCTGAGCCCGGCCCGTGAAGACCTGTGGCTGCACGCGGTCTCGGAGGCGCAGCAAGCAACCGCGCCGGCCGGATCGAGACTGATCGCGCCCATCCCAAACGGGGTTGACGTCAATGCGCTTGCCGCCCCCCGGTCGCATCGCAATTTCGCGCTCGTGTTAAGCCGAATATGCCCGGAAAAAGGCATCCACCTGGCGATCGACGCCGCGAAGCGCGCTGGAGTGCCGCTTGCAATAGGAGGGCAGATATATCCCTACCGGACACATGTTCAGTATTTCGCCGACGAGGTGGAGCCTCGCCTCGACAGGCGGCGGCGTTTCCTGGGACCGCTCGGGTTTTTCGCCAAGCGGCGCCTTCTCAACGCCGCCCGCTGCCTGGTCATTCCGAGCCTCGCCGCGGAGACGAGCTCGCTCGTTGCCATGGAAGCCCTCGCCTGCGGCACGCCGGTTGTGGCCTTCCCGAATGGCGCCCTGCCCAATGTCGTTGAGCACGGCAAGACCGGGTTCCTGGTCAATGATATCGACGAGATGGCGATAGCCATCGACGCTTCGGCCGACCTCGACAACGAAACATGCCGGGCCGAGGCGCGAGATCGGTTTTCGCTCGATCGCATGGTTTCGGCCTATATGGATGCCTATCGGGCATTGGCAAAGCTCGGCGATTCCCGAGCACGGTTGGGAGCCGCCGGGTGAGCGGCCTGCGTGCCGATGTCATCCGCGACCAAGAAGCGCTCGACGGTCTAGAGCAGCATTGGTGGCCGCTCTGGTCGCAATGCAGCTCTGCTACGCCTTTCCAGTCACCCGCCTGGCTCCTGCCATGGTGGCGGACATTCGCGCCGGGCGATCTCTCGGCGATCGCCGTGTGGAACGGAAACGATCTCGTCGGCCTGGCACCACTCTACCTCGAACGGCACGCTTCCGGTTTGCGCCTGCTTCCGATCGGAATATCGCTGAGCGACTATCTCGATATTCTTTGCGCACCCAAGTTCGAAGAAGCCGTCGGTACCTTGATTGCCGAGACTGTGCTTTCGCTCGAATGGTCGCAATGGATCCTGCCGGACCTTTCGAGTGAAGCCGCATCCCTGGAGCTTTTGCTGCCCGATATCGAAGAGAGCCGATCTACCGGCCATGCCGCCTGCCCCGTGCTTGCCTTGGCTGGCGACGAGACGCTTGCAGGCTGCGTTCCCGCGCGGCGAAGACGCCAGCTGCGTCGCGCGCTGCGAGCCGCGCAACGGAGAGGCCGGGTGACGATCAACCGGGCGGAGGCCGCGCCGGAGATATTTCTCGGTCAGCTGATCCGCCTGCACGACGCCCGCTGGGCCGGACAGGGCGGCGGCGTGCTGACGCAAAGCGCGATCGAGTTTCATCGCAATGCCTTGCCCCGTCTCGCCGCGAGCCATTTGGCGCGGTGCTGGCTGATGGAAATCGACGGCGCCGTCGTCGGCGCCTATTACGGTTTTCATCACCACGACCGCGCCTATGCCTATCTCGGCGGCTTCGACCCCGCTTACGCATCGGAGAGCCCCGGCGCCATTCTGATCGGCAAGGCTATCGCCGAAGCCGTTCAGGACGGCGCGCGAGAGTTCGATTTTCTACGCGGCCGGGAGAGCTACAAATACAGCTGGGGAGCAGAGGACCGATGGACGGTGCAAAGGGTCTGGACCCGGAGCGCCTCGCCATGACCACAGCAGAGCGAGTGAGGTCGACCGCGAGGCATATCCTCGAGGATTGCATGGCGACCGACCTGTCCGCCGAAGTCGCGGTCGCCAGATTGGCCGTCGAGACGGATATCCGCGCGCCAGAATTGGCGGACGTCGCATTGGACATGCGTGCAAGCGCTGTCGAGCAAAGAGGCTGGCTCGAGGACATAGCCGTGCTTCTTTCGGGCAAGGCAGATGCCTTCGATAGTCTGAGGTCAACGGCAGCTTCGGTTTGTCATGACCGTCTGCGCGGCGAAACCGGTGAGATGACGATCCGCCGGCTGGCCGGGGGCTTTGACGAAGCGGTCGCCATCTCTCCGGCGGCCAGCGTCCAACTTTCGTCGCTTGGCGACGAGGAAAAGCTTTCTGCTGCAACGGCCGAAATCGTCTCCTGGCTGGAGCGACAGGATTTTACCGGCGCGGATAAGACAATACTCGATATCGGCTCCGGCATCGGCCGCTTCGAATGCGCGCTCCACGCCAGAGCGGAGCATATCGTCGGCATCGATATCTCCCCCAGGATGATTGCCGTCGCGCGCCGACGCTGCGCCGGTCTTGGCAATGTTGAATTCCGCCGGACCTCGGGCCTCGATCTTGGCGAATTCGTCGACGCGGGTTTTGATGGCGTGCTGGCGGTCGACAGCTTCCCTTACCTGGTACTTGCCGGCGTCGCCGAACGGCACTTTATCGAAGTGGCGCGCGTGTTGCGGCCGGGAGGGATGGCGGCAATCCTGAATTATTCATACCGGATGTCGCCCGCCGCCGATTCCTCCGACATCCGCCATCTCGCCCGAATATGCGCCATGGACGTCCTCATCGATGGTGAGATGCCTTTCCGTCGATGGGACGGCACCGCCTTTCTTATTCGTCGTACCGGCGGAACATAACCGACGGACCGAAGTTCGGCTCCCAGACCACTTGCGCAGAATCTAGAAGACCCAGGAGAAGAAGATGGCGTCCGGCGGTAAGAAACACATGGGACGCGGCAGTCAGGGCAAAGGTGCAGGGACCGGAGCGAAGACGACGGTTCCGAAAGACATGATTGGCGAAAATGACGTCCTGTCGAACCGGGATAAGAAACAGCATACAAAAGAACGCGGCCTCGACAGCAATCGGATCAAGTCCGATCAGTATCAGGACCACGCGGCAAACCGGATCCCGGAAGACTGATCTTGCGGCGAATATCGCAAGACTTTGCAGGCTCGCAACGGATCAGTTCAGGCAAAGGGTTTTCGCTCCGCCACGATCTGCTGCGGGGCTGAAGCTGATCGGCGGCTGGAAGCGCCTTGCAAACTCCGGCCGTGTATGGTCTCAAGTGAATCTCGAAGGGGCCACATTTGCTAAGAGAATGCCATGTCTCGTCCGAGCCAGCGCGATCCCGTCAGCCAGGCAAGCCTGGGCATAGACCAAGAGATCGCGTCGTTGTTGACCGCCATTGAGCAGGAAAAAGTTCCTGATCGCCTGGCTAAGCTCGCGATCGAGTTGCAGAATGCGCTGATCGAGAAGCGCCGGTGCAAAAAGGAGAACTGACGACAAGCCTCATCGATGCCTGTCAGCGCTTCTGTCCCAGTGATCTTCCGCGAGATGGTCGTGTCTTTCGACCAGCGCTTGCGATGAGCTTTCATCGAGGAATTCCAGGACGCTTGCACGCGCGCGGTTGAGACGGCTTTTAACGGTCCCGACCGCGCAATCGCATATCTCCGCGGTTTCTTCGTAGCTGACGCCCAGCACACCGATTAGCGTCAGTACCTCGCGCTGATGTATCGGAAGCTTCTGGATGGCGCGGTAGACCTCCTTGGTCCGAACGGACCAGTCCTGCGAGGCTTCCGAAATCGGCCGGCTGGAGGCGCAGTCAAGCAAACCGGGCGCTTCCCTAGCTGCCGCCTTGACCCGCGTGTAATGCGTATTGCGCATGATGGTGAAAAGCCAGGACTTCAATCGCGTCCCCGGCTCGAACTTGTCCAAATTCGCAAGCCCCTTGGTCAGGGTCTCCTGCACCAAATCGTCGGCATCATCGGGCAAGCGGCAAAAAGTGCGCGCAAAAGCACGCAAGGCAGGAATGAGGTCGACGACAGCGACCTCGCCCGGTACGCAGTCAGGCACGGCATGGCCTTTGGGTAACACGGTTCTCACCCCAGCAGAGAGAGTTGATGGGCATTGATTAGGGAGAATGCGTGACGATGATGATCGTTCCTGTTGTAAGCGAACTTGCTTGAACGCCTTCGCCAACCCCCGGCGTCGCCGTTCGAGTTAGAGGAACGAACTCGCCAATCCCCCCGAGGCCGCAAAGATCACCACGGTCGTGGTGCCCCCCAGGATGTTGGTGCTTCGGCTATTGACCTGGTCGCTCGCGATCCTGCGATCGTTCGTCAGCCAACGGATCAACAGCAGCGGAGAGTGGAAAAGTCCTCCACGATGCCAGACGGGACCAATGCCTGCATTGGATGTTGCGAACGCTTGCAAGAAGCCGATTGCCAAAGGCGAGGCGCCCCGAAGCCTCAGTGCTTATGCGCGCCAAATCGCGCGACCGCCTCGATCAGCACTTTGGAGTCTACTGGCTTCGACAGTCTCGGCGAATCCCGGAACTGATCGGGAAAGACCGTTGCGCTGTCATAGCCGGTGAGGAAGAGGAAAGGAACGTGGCGCGCTGCGAGGTGCTCGGCAAGCGGGAAACTGCGTTCGCCATGCAGGTTCACGTCGAGCACCGCCCCATCGAGTTCGACGCCATCGATCTGCTCGAGCGCCTGTTGGACCGAGGGCGCGGGCCCCACCACATGGCAGCCCGCATCGGTCAGTTCGTCGGAGAGGTCGAGCGCAACCAGGAAAGCGTCCTCGACGACGAGGATTCGCAGGCCCGATAATGGAGCGCTCTTGTTCATGCGTAGCCGGGCAGCGGCTCGAAGGCTTCGGTTCGGGCAAGGGGGATTTCAAGCAGGCACTCCAGGCCGGTGGGCCGGAAGTTCAATTCGACACTCCCCCTCAACTCGTACTCCAAACTCTGCTGGATGAAAGTGGTTCCAAAATTTCTGCGGGATGGCTCTTCCACGGCCGGACCGCCGAGTTCCTTCCAGCTGATCGAAAGCATGCCCGGCTTCACCACGTTCCAGGAGACCTCGACGCGTCCGGTGTCGACGGAAAGCGCCCCATATTTGGCGGCGTTGCTGGCAAGCTCGAAGAACACCATGCCGAGTGCCGCCGCCGTTGCCGCATCGAGGTGGAACGGCCGGCCGTGAACGACTAGATTCTGGCGTCCCGTGGTGCTGTAGGGGGAAAACGTCGCCCTCAGCAGTTCCTCGAGGTCGGCGTCGCCCCAATTGTGGGAAGACAGGACCTCATGCGTGCGCGCCATCGCGTGCAGTCGCTCATGGAATGATGTCGCGAATTCCCCCATTGAGCTTGACGAGCGGATCATGCGCGAGGTCAGTGCGGTGATCGTGGCTAGGATGTTCTTCACACGATGCTGCAGCTCGTGCAGCAGCCTCTCCTGAGCGCGCTCGGCCTCCTTATGGTTCGAGACATCGACCAGGGCCGCAATAGCGCCCCGAACCCTGCCGGACTCGTCAAACAGCGGATTGGCCGACATCATCACGTCGATGCTTGAGCCGTCCGCCTGCGCGATTCGGGCTTCGTAGCCGCGGACGGGCTTGCCCGTTCGCATCGCCTTCTGCAGCGGCTGCTCGTGCGTCTCCACCTTGGAGCCGTTCACCATTAGCGGCAGGACCGCCGGCACAGTGCTGAGCTTGCCGTCCGCCGCGCGCCGGCCGGCGAGCTCGGCCGCGCGGCGATTGGCGCGGATGGCATCGCCGTCGTCGTCTTCGGCGATCAAGATGCCGACAGGCACAAGATCCAGAACAGTCTCCAGGCTTTCGAGGCGGTTGCGCAGGTCGTGCGACAGCGCGCCGATCTTTTCCTCCGCCTGCGCGATCTGGGTAATGTCGACGAAGGTGACGACGACGCCGGCGATGACATTGTCGACGGTGCGGTAGGGCATCACGCGCATGATGTAGCGCTTGCCGCTTTCGGTGCCTTCCACCTGCCTTTCTATCGTGCCCAGCCGCTGCAGCACCTGCTCCATGTCTGCCTGCAGCCGGTCCGCGGCAAAGCGCGGCCGCACATGCGCGAGCGGCCGGCCGACATCGCTTTCGACCAGCCTGAACAGGTCGCGTGCCGTCGGCGTGAAGCTCTTGATACAAAGGTCGCGATCGAGGAACACGGTCGCGATCTGCGTGCTTTCGAGCAGGTTGGACATGTCGTTGTTGGCGCGGCTGAGCTCGTCGACGCGGATGTTGAGCTCGGCATTGACGGTCTGCAGTTCCTCGTTGATCGATTGCAGCTCCTCCTTGGAGGTCTCCAACTCCTCGTTGGACGATTGCAGCTCCTCGTTGATAGAGGACAGTTCTTCGTTGGAGGATTTCAACTCCTCGTTGGAGGATTCTAGCTCCTCCGTCGTGATCTGCAGCCGTTCCCTGGTTTCCCGCAGCTCCTTTTCGAGCTGACTGACATTGGCGCTTTCGACATCGTCGGTCGTGTGGACGGGCTCGTCCTCTGCCTCCGCCTTTATCCCGCCGATATCGCGGAAGACCAGCATGTAGAGCGGATCCGAATTGCCGTCGACCGGCAGCGGCTGCACGGCGAGGCTGATCGTCTGGCGTCCGCCATTGGTGCCGATGCTGATATTGTTCTGCACCGCCATCTGTCCGGTGCTGACTGCCTTGTGAAGGGCAGCGCGCAGATCCATGCGCAGCCCGCGACGGGCCATGGAGAAGACGTTGTGGTCGGGCGCGCCGGCGGCAAGTTCCAGATATTTGCCTGTCCCGCCCGAGCTGTGCATCAATTCGCCGGCGGCGTTGATGACCACGTAGGCCGGAGCATAGCGCTCGACCAGGAAGCGTTCTGCAACTTCTTGCAGGGTTCCTGTCGTTGCCCGCGGGCGCGTGCTGGGAACAGCCTGCCTGGCGGCGGCGGCAAGTGGGAATTCCGGCAGGCGTTGCGCGGCGACCTCACTGCGCTTCTGGAAGATGCGGGTCGCCTTGTCGATGGTCGAGAACAGGCGCGCATGGCGCGTAACGTTCTCGGACGAGCCGAGGAAGAGATAGCCGTTATTGCGCAACGCATAATGGAAGATCGGGATGATCTTCTCCTGCAGCTCCGGCCCCATATAGATCAAGAGGTTGCGGCAGGCGATGAGGTCCAGCTTGGAAAACGGCGGGTCGCGCAACAGATTGTGCGCCGAGAACAGGCAGGCTTCCCGCAACTCGGCGGAAACACGATATGTGCCGTCCTCGCGCGAGAAGAATTCCTTCAGGCGCTTCGGCGTGATGTCGCTTGCGACGGTCGCCGGATAGCGGCCGGCGCGCGCCACTTCCAGCGCACGCTCGTCGATGTCGGTGGCGAAGATCTGCAGGTTGGGAGAAGCGGCGCCCCGCGGCGCGTTCTCCTTCAAAAGCATGGCGATCGAATAGGCTTCCTCTCCGGTGGCGCAGCCGGGCACCCAGGCCCTGATCGTCTCGTCCGGCTTGCGGCCCCCGAAAAGCTTCGGAATAACCAAGCTCTCTAGCGCATCGAAGGCCTGCGGGTCCCGGAAGAAGCTGGTCACGCCGATGAGCAGGTCCTGGAACAGAAGGTCGACCTGCTGCGGCTCGTCGCGCAGCCGCTCGTAGAAAGCCGTGGGATCGTCGATCTGCAGCACCTGCATGCGGCGTTGGATGCGCCGCAGGATGGTGTTGTCCTTGTAGCCGCTGAAATCATGGCCCGTGCGCGTACGCAACAGCCCCGTGATCCGCGAAAGCTGTTCGCCCACTTCGCGCTTGCGGCGGTCGCGTTCGCTTTCATCGCGGTTGGCGCGGCTGAAATAGCCGACGAGCTTCGCAGCCATCTCCTCGGCCGGCAGCACCATGTCAACCAGGCCGCTCTGCACGGCGCTGCGCATCATGCCATCATATTCGGCGCTCTGCTGCGCCAGCGTTAGGCCGCCATGTTCCTTTATTGCCCTGAGCCCGATCGTGCCGTCGCTGCCGGTTCCGGAGAGGATCAGCCCGGCCGCATCCTCCCCTTGATCCTGTGCCAGGGACGTGAAGAAATCGTCGATCGGCGTCCGCTTCGCGCGCGTGGCGGCCATCTTGGCCATGTTGAAACGCTGTCCCCGGATGGTCACCGAGACGCCCGGCGGGATGACGTAGATGTTGTTCGGCTCGACTTCCGCGCCTTCGACCGCGGTCTGCGTTTCGATCGCGGTGGAGCGCTGGATGATGCTCGCGAGCACACTCTCATGCTCGGCATCGAGGTGTTGGATCACGACATAGGCAAAGCCGCTGTCGGCCGGCACTTCCGGAAAGAACTTCTGCAACGCCGCGATGCCGCCGGCCGATGCGCCGATGCCGATGACAGGGAACAGCGCGGGCTCTCTCTCATCCTGGCGCGGGCTAGTCCGTGCCTTCCTTGTGCTTGCCTTCCTCGCCGCCTGCGCCATTGCCTGTTACCTGTGTCCGCCTGCTTTCCAGGATGCGCTTGATGACGGAGGCATCCGCTTCGTATTCCCTCGCCCGCTTGCCGAACTCGCTGGCGAGTTGGGAGCGATGTCGCGTCTTCTCCCGCTCCGCCATGCGCCGGGCAAACTCCGCCCGCTGCTGATGCGACCGCAGCAGGCTCCACAGGATCTCGTCCGCCTCGATCGCCTGCGCCTCCATGATCGCATCGGCGGTGAAAGCGTGCCCGGTATGGCACCGATAGCGCAGCATGTCACCGTCCTCGATCTCCCACAGCGGCCCGTGGCATTCCGGGCATGTAAACACCGACAGTTGCCCAAGTCGATCTGGTTCTTTCATGGTCGAATGCTCCTGTGCCGCGATTGCGGCCTCCAGCCTGACCGTCGGTGGGGCCGGCAACGTTTCTCCGGCCGGCTCGGCCGCCAGCTTGCCCAGCAAGCCGCCGAGTTTGGCGGCGGGTTCGCAATGATCGATGTCGACATAACGCAGCGCGCTTTCCACCATGGAAGGCACCAGCGCGTCCTTGGGATGCTGGACCACCGCGAGGCCGCCGACCGCCTTGATTGCCCGCAGGCCGGCGGTGCCGTCGGAAAGCGCGCCCGACAGCAGCACGCCGACGACGCTTGCGCCGAAGCTCAGCGCCGCCGAGCGGAACAGCGGGTCTACCGCCGGCCGCGCGAGGTTTTCGCGCGGGCCGCGGCGCAGCATCATGTGATCGTCATGCAGAAGAAGATGGAAGCCGGGCGGCGCGACATAGATGTTTCCCATCTTGAAGGACTCGCCGTTCTTGGCGCCGGAGGCTTTCAGCGCTCCCGCACGGTCGAGGATTTCCGGCAGATAGCTGACCTGGCCGACATGGACCACGACGAACACGGCCGCCGGTAGATCGGCAGGCAGGTCGCTCACGATCGCTTTCAGGGGCTCAACCCCGCCAGCGGACGCCCCGATGACGATGATGGAGCGGTTGCGCGCCTTAGCTTGCCGCGAGCTCGTCTCGGCGTCGCGGGCAGGTGAGATCCGGTTTCGAAAGTCGGCCATGGCTCCCCTATCAGGTCGCCCCCGGCCCATAACACAATGGCCGAAGGCAGGACTCTGTTCCATGAACCGCGCACGCAACGAAAGCAACGATCACCGGGATCGCACCAGTACGAGCGGGTCTCGGCCGAACATGGGCGATGGGCTGCCGGCCTTGCTTCCCTCGGGCCTGCGCAAGGACCGGTCGCCTGTCCGGCTGGCATTCGAGCCCCACGGCGGAACTTTCCATGCCCTCTCCCGCGCGAGATTTGAAGGAACCAATAGCGCCGAGCATTTGTTTTCTCAGTTCAGGTTCGGCGGGTGGGCTCCGCAACAAAGGGAGATAGCCATGAAGGTCGGCAGTTGCATGACAAAGGACGTTGCCGTCGCGAATCCCGAACAGTCGATCCGCGAGGTGGCGCTGATGATGGGCAAGCTCGACGCCGGCGTCGTGCCTGTCGGTGAAAATGACCGGCTGGTGGGGATGATCACCGACCGGGACATGGTCATCCGCGGGATAGCGCTGGGCAAAGGTCCCGATACCAGGGTGCGCGATGTCATGAGCCAAGAGGTAAGATATTGCTTCGATGACGAAGACGTCGATCATGTTCTTGCTAACATGGGAGACTTGCAGGTGCGCCGGCTCCCGGTTCTGAACCGAGACAAACGGCTCGTTGGCATCATCTCCCTCGGAGACCTCGCAAGAAAGGGTGAAACACGGGAGGCTGGAGAGGCTTTGAGCGGCATTTCGGCGCCGGGCGGTGTTCATTCGCAGACCGCCCATTGATGACAACGACGACATCGGGGTCTGTTTGATCGTCGGTTGACGCCCGCCGGGCGTGACTGGGTTGCGGCGGCCTCATCGCGGCTTCGCAACCTAATCACGACCTGATGGACCGACAGGTGGCGACGATCCCTCTCAGGTTGTCAGCCTAAGCCAACGCTGTCTGGCCCAACGCCTGATCTCTTTAGGCAGAGGGTCGCGCGCAGTGTTGCGTTCTCCGGCGTTGCTTGACCGTCACCTCTCCGTCTTTCCGACCTCCGGCTTCATAACCCGCCTGAGGTCGGCCCGGCTTCCGCTGCTCACCGAATAGGCGCGCGTGATTTCGGCGCCGAACAGAAAGATTTGAGCCGAGTAATAGACCCATAGCAGCACCACCATCAGCGCGCCGGCGGCGCCATAGGAAGTGGCGATCGAACTGCTGCCGATGTACCAGCCGATCAGCGACTTGCCGATGGTGAAGAGAAGCGCGGTGACCAGCGCACCGACAGCGACATCGCGCCATTTGAGACTGCGGTCCGGCAGGACCTTGTAAATCGCCGCGAAGAGCAGCGCGATCAACGCGAACGATACGATCGTGTTGATCGAACTCACAATCAGTTCGCCGAACGGCAGGTGTTGGTTGATGACATCGGCCAACAGCGAGATGGCCGTGCTCGCCGCGAGCGACACGAGCAGCATGAAGCCGAGCGCGGCGACGAGACCAAGGCTCGCCGCCCTCGCCCGCACCAAACGCGAGAGCGACATGGCCCTTGGCTCGACCTTCCAGATCTCATTCAGCGACTGCTGCATCTCGCCAAAGACGCCGGAAGCTGTGATCAGGAGCGTCACCAGCCCGATAATGGTGGCAAGCGCGCCGGACCAGGGACGCGAAGCGGTCTCGATCGTCGCCTTCAAGAGGTCGGCGCTCTGCGGACCCATCACGCCCGATATCTGGGCCGAGAGCGCGAGCTGGGCGGCGTCCTTGCCGACGACGAGACCTGCGACCGCCACCACGATCAGAAGGATCGGCGCAAGAGAGGTGGTGGCATAGAAGGCAATCGCCGCCCCGTGGCTCAGCGCGTTGTCATCCATATAACCGCTGACGCTTTCCTTCAGCAGAAGCCAGGCTTCCTGAAGCCAGCCGGTCTTCGATTTCCTGTCTTTCGCCATGCGCTCGACACCGAACTGAAGCGGGTCGGGTGGACAAGAGCTCGACTGCCTTTTCGTTGGCCAGGATGTGAAGCCGGAAAAACGACCCTGTTCTCTTTGCCACCAGGTCCGGCTGACGCGGCCCGCAGAGGTCAATGACGCCGCGGGCGGGAGGTTCCGATCTATTCGCTTGCGGGGTCTTTTGGACATCGCGCTGGGCCTTCACGCTGCCGATGCCGTCGTGAACGCGACTGCGCGATCAGATCGAAGCTGGCGCTCGTTGAAGGCTAAAAGAATGCCCGGCCGAAACCGGGCAGGAGACTTTGTAGGAGCCGATGATGGGACATCCGGCCTCGCTAATGTATTCGCACCTTATGACGGACTCATGAAGGCCGCCATCCTCCAGGAACAAACCCCGGATTGGCGCGTATTGGCTGAACAGCCGGGTCCAGATGGGGGCACAATGTCAACTCGCAAGAAGCGCCACACCCAAAATGCATTCTCGCTTTGTGGAGACCTGATGTTGGCACCCGCTGTCGTCGCCATGCGCCTTCCGCTGATTGCTTTGGATGCAAGCAGCCGTGCCCCGAAAGGGATTGAGGCGATGCTTGCGGTCAACGAGAAGGCGCTCGCCTTCGCCGAAGGCATGGCGGCTGCACAATTGGTGATCTTACGATCGGCTTTAAGGTTTTGGCCTGAAGTTCTATCCGGCCGGAGCCCGTCTTTTCTAAGCGGCGGTGCTCTGAAGGATTCCATGGTCGCAGCACTCAAACCTGCCGGCCGCCGGGTCCGAACAAATTTCAACCGGCTCTCCAAACTGGGCTGATTGGGGCCAGATTGATGTTCTGGGCCGAAGCGGTCGCGGACCGCCGGTAATCGAGCATGACGACGGCAGTCGAGGCAGCCGGCCGTGGCAGACATGCCCGCATCGATCAGCTCTTGGAGCGTCCAGCCGTCATGTTTGCGTTTCAAGGGCCAGCTCGGCCTTTTGGCTGAATTTTGATTTATTAGTAGATGCGCATATACTCGTTCGCCGGCATCGTGTTCCCTAAGCCCCTGCCGGCCAAGGCCCGGTGGCCACCCCATAGCCACCCAAGGCTACCGGGCCACCTGCCCCGCCTAGAGGCGCCCAAGGCTGCCCTGCACGCTATGGGCGAGCGAAAATGGAAGACCCGGAACAACCCTCCTCGCTCCAAGTTCGGGTCGCTGCTTGGAGCGATCATGAAGACATACCGAGTTGAAGAGATGGCTGGCGACCAGGTGGTGGCTTATCACGTTGCCAATGCCCGTGCCCCTTGGGAGGCTGCTCAGAAAGTCACCGGCAAAGACGTCCTGGCGAGACGGGATGAACATTTCTGGGTGCGGGTGACCGATGAAGGAAACCGCGCAATTTACAAATATGCCTTCAGGCTTGACGCACCGGATTGCCTTTGAGGCTCCGTCCGGTCGGGCTTGGGAAAGGGAGGCGGCGCATTCGGGTCCGGGCAATCGACGCTTGGCACCTTTCCGCAGGGTGATGCGGGATCATTGCCCGCACCGCCATACCGCTCTACGAGTTTTGCGAACCCGTAGGCGAAGGCGGCGAGAAGCGCCAGGACAACCGCTATCCGAACGGCCATTGGAGATTATACCCCGGTCGGCCTGCGGATAGTAATCACTACTGCTATCCCGGCGAGCCGCCGGCCAGGCTGAATTAGCCGGATCAGCAGAAGAGCCCGCCGCACCTCCTCCGCGGGCGGGGTCTTTGCGTCGGGGGCAACCCGACCAAGGCGCGCTCGACCGTCCTCTGTTTGCCGGGAGCTGCACCCAGAATGCGAACTGCAGCGGCACCGAATTGTTCCAAGACAAGCAAAGAGCCCGCCCGCCTGGGGAGGTCGAATGGGCGTTGAGGAAACGCCTTTCGCGGCGCGGTGAACCTCAGCTGAGACACACGCCGCGCGACCCAACCGGGACGATTGGCAGAATGATCGCTTCCGCCGATGCGACACAAGTCCGAGAGGCTGACGCTTTGGTCCCCATGCTGAAACCTAAGCCTCGCTGCATCATTTGATAGAGCCGGTGAGGAAGTGCGTCACCTTCCTGGTCGGTAGCAGCTAGATAGATGCCCGCCATTTCCTGCCTGGGGTGACGGGCATCGTCCTATTGGGACGTCGCGCCGTTCACGAGCGAGACGACCATCACGGCCGTAACGGCGGACAGGCGGTCACGCTTGACCAGGACGGGCTTTTCATAGGTGCGCTTCATGGCGAATCCCCCTTGCTGAAGTTGGCTCGCCGATCTGGCTGAGGCAGCACCCGACCGTCATTTAAAAAAAGATGTAGGTCCGGAAGTAGCGACGAAGGGCCGAAGCACGAGGAAGCGGCGCTGATCGACGAGAAGGCCCTACAGACAAGGCCATACAAAAGAAAAGCCCGCCGACCAAAGCCGACGGGCCATCTTCCCTCAAAACTGCTGTGCGCCCCTTTCCCAGATGGTCCGCCCGATTCCGGGAACCCCGCACAAGCGTTTCCTAATACAGTCGCGCCCAAAGGGCTGTAGCCCAGCGGCAACAATGACGAATATTCACAAGGCGGCGGGCGGCAGGCAGTCCAGTCCGTTCAGACCGTTACCTACCTAAAGGTAGCCTGGATAGCGAAACCAGTTCATTCTCGTCCACAATTCCCGCCATGAAGTTGGCGATGATGCGAGAGGCCAGCGCCTCACGCTGCTCGGTCGTTTGGCCATCATTTTTCAAGCGGTCGAAGACGCGGGCCAGAATTTCCAGCTCTTCCGGATCGAAAATTTCCGCTTCCAGTGCTCTTTGGCGGATCGCCATGGCGGTGAACTCCTATTCGTGCCTGGCTCTGCCGGCAGGCTTGCGCATGCGAACCCCAATGGGAAACTCGAATTTGATTCAATATGGAACTCCCGTAAGCGTTCCCTTAGCGCGATCTGAAAGAACGGCCCGCCCCTGATGGGAGCCAGGGAGCGGGCCTGCGGAGAATGGGAGGCTCCGCCCGGCGGCTGTGCACATGATCGGGAGGGAATTGCGCCGCCGCGCCCCAAACCTCTTCGAATGCGAGGTGTTCCGCGATGACGGAACATTTTCTTGATGATCCGTTTGTCTCGGGCAGGAGGAGTGTTTCCGTACCGGTTGTCATCGGCATATAGGCTTTGCCATCGTTCAAGCCTGCGCACGCTGACACACCCTCTGTTTCATTTCAGGACGGAATATGCTGGCATCAGCCTTGCAAATAGGATGATGCCGGTACCCTCCCGGGTCGGCACTCGTCGGGCTTGGGGCTGGGCTATGGGGCGGCGAGCCCGGCGAGTTCTCAATACATTAGCAACTGCTTGTAGACATAGATGAACAGGCGGATAATCAGGCCACGCGCGTACGAGGAGCTTTGAGGGAGTTCCAGCCATGCGACCGATCCTGCTGATCGTCGCCGCCCTTGCCGCGTTCTTCATCTGGGATGGCGTGGCGAACAAAGGCGCCTATCGAATTGCGCTGATGAAAACATAGACCAGTCCGAGCACTTCCCAGGTCTAGTGCGGGTTGGTTGAACCAATGGTTTGAAAGCATTGTCGCTCCGGACGGAAGTCGGACATCCAAACGCATTGGTCCCAGTACTGAAACATTAAGCCCGTTCCGACATTTGGTAGAGCCGGCGGAATCCTTCAGTCGTCGGCGGAGAGAGGTCAGGTACCCGCCATACACTCCCCCGGTGGCGGGTACCTGTTTGGGTTTTCAGCCGTCAAGCCGCCTTCGCGGTGCTGCTTCGCACATGAAGGGTATCGACCTACAAGTTCAGTGGACCAGAAAGCCCGTCGCGCAATGGCGCAAGCGCGACGGGCTTCTGTTGCTTACGGAGTAGAGCGGCCGCACCCTGAATGGGAGAAAACGAGTGCGGTCGCATGTTACCAACCCGACCGCACCGTTTGGGTTCCATCAGCCTGCTCGAATATTAGCGCCAGCTTGAAGCCATGATATTGGCTGCACTGATCCGGCTCGGCTTTATCCTTATGAATGCGTTCCGGCTATACAATCAGGGGTATATGCTCATTGGTCAGCCGGCGCCGTGTTGCGATTCCGAGCCCCCGCCGGTCAGGCCCGGCTCAATTCTGGCCTTTGTCGGCCAGAGAGCCGGGCCGCTCCGGACACCGGCGCGGTGTACGCCTTTTGGAGAACTACTTTCTTTGCAGACAGCAATTAAAGTATCTTGCAGGAAAGGAGTGCTAAAATGCCGAACGAGAGCAAAAGGCTTATTGAAAAGAATTCCGAAAAGCTTGTTTCAGAGGCCAACGCGCGCCGCGATTTTCTCAAGCAGGCTGGACGCTTTGCTGCGGTGACTCCTCCGGCCATTACATTGCTGCTCGGCACAAGCTTGAACTCCAGGGCGATTGCCAAATCGGGAGGAACACGTCCGGGCAATGGATGGGGTGACAAGAACCACGTTCACGTCGGGCCCAAGCCAAAGTTTCTTAAATCCGGCAACGGAGGGTCGCGGGGGGACAGCTATGGCGGCGGAGCCCATGGGGGCTCGAGGTCCGGCGATCCCAACTAGTGCCGTCGAGGAACGACCTCTTTCCGCTCGACTGAGGTTAGACAGGCCGGCGCATTGGTCGTTATGCTAGCAACAACTTGCCCGATGCATCATTTGGTAGGGCCGGCGAGGAAATGCGTCACCTTCTTCGTCGGCAGCAGTGAAAATAGATGCCCGCCATTCCTGGAATGACGGGCATCTGTTGCGTCTTTCGGCTAGAGCGCTCTCCCAGTGCTGCATCGCCTGAGGATCATTTCGCACAAGCTCTTCCGAACGCGCTCATTTTGCTCAGAACCCGTCTACGCGAACTTCGGCTTTAGTGGACTTGTTCCAGCCGAGGGCACCAGGCTTTAGCGCACCTTCTCGAGTTCTTCCAACAGCTGGTCAGCATCGGTCACACCGCGTCCAAAAAGGCTCATGACTTTGACCGCGACGTTTTCGCGCTCGTCCTTGCGTTCGATCTTGTGACTGGAGCAGTAGTCACTCACCGCCTTGGCCAGAATGTTGACCTCTGCAGGTTCAACTATACCGCATCCCGCACTTTTGGGCGGGACAGCATTGCGATCGATTCCACGCATCGTTTACCTCACCCCGATACGCCACAACGGGGAAAGGATACACCCAAAAAAAGTCAGCTACGAGTCAATTGGATCGGACTGAGGTCCCGGGCAAATAGCCGATTGCCTCCATGCTGCGCTACCGAGCAACGGCCGCCCACCGAACTTTTGTCCGGCGTCACTGCGCGGTCTGTGAATTTCGTCTCGGCAGGAGCCCTATCGGCTTGGTTCGCGCATGACATTATAGAGCAGCAGGCCGGCCAGTAACGACACGACTGCGCTTAGCATATCATCGCCGGTCAGCCCTGATGAATACGCGAAAGTTGATGCCAGCTCGGCCATCGTTCGACCCAAGGAGTGCGGGATTGCCCGAGGAGAACTTTTAGATGCCGCTAAAGTTCCTTGTGAGCGCTGGCGGGCTGTCTCCTCATGCCGCGAAGGTGTTTCGGGCTCGTATCGGGGGCAGTGTGAACGCCGTCAGAGACGGCACATTCATCTTCGGCCGGAAATCCCATTCCCAAGCGGAGGAACGCTAGACCCGTTGCCGTGACCCGCCAAGGTTAGACAACGGGCCTAGCTATCGGTTCGCTTCTCAAGTCGGTGACACTGTCGCCGCAAACCGAACCCAACTCCAAAGCCCAGGGCAACGCCCGCCAAGTCATCTACGCAGTTCATTAGCAGGTCCGCAGTAACAATGTTAATGGTACACTACTGGCTTGGCGAGAAAGGCGCCGCTGGAGGAAAGACTGACGCAAGCGACCTTGGCCCGTCGCAGCGCCCAAGGGATCCGCGCAACGGGCCAAGTAACCCGGCCTTCGGCTTTGTTGAGGCCGGTCCTCCCATCCTCCGCCGTGGCGGGCGGAGTGACGTTAATCCTGCACGAGCGAGCAGTCCGTTTTCGATAACTTTTGTTAGTCCCGCCTAAAATTGCCGCTTGCCGCGCCTGGAACATTCCTGCGCGGCCGCTGTTATTCCCTGCCGGAGGAACAGGCGATGGCAGACGACAAGAGCAAGCGTGGTGGCAGTGACCGCAACCGGGTATCAGCGGACGATGACTACGAAGTCCGGCATTTCGCCAACAAGGTCGGGCTGACGGCGCAACAGGTTCGCGATCTCATCAAACAGCACGGCAACGACCGGAAAACCTTGGAACGCGAGGCCGAAAAGCTTCGCGGATGACCAAGAGCTCCAACGCAGCGGCGATCGCCGGGATCCACGCCAAATCATGAGCAGCGCAGCACGAGCCGCTTGAACTGGACGCTGAATAGCCGGTCAATCATCGTCATCGCTTGTTACGCGACGATATCGGAAGCGATTGCGGATGTGCGCGTTGAAAAAGCGGCCCTTGGCAAAGGCTGATCGGAATGCCGCGAACGTCTCCGGCGGCACCCCCTCGAACTCGTAGCGTTTCCCGCTGGTCACAAACCATACGGAAAGAATCCCTTTGGCCGGATCATATTCTGTTTTCTTGATCGAGGTGGATGGCATGGCACGGCACCCGGTGGTCTGGCATAGAGCGAACGATCCGGCCGGCCTTTTGTTTCCGAAGCTAGTGAGTAAGAGCCAAGTCTCGCAGCCGACGCCGCCGTCCCAGATGCGGACGGGCAGCGGTAGCGCGAGCGCCGCATTCCATGGCATCGAAAAAGCCCGCAGACCGGAGCCTGCGGGCTGAGTATTCTGGAGGTTGGTACCTGAGTGCGCAAACCTGGCAACGTGCGCAGCAGGCATCCAATCAACAAAATCCGACAGCGACCGTTCCCTAAAATTCTGGACCTCGGCCACCGGTCCCAGCGAATGCGGGACAAATGTCGTACGGGCCAACTCAAAGGTCGGGGGCAGGAAACATCTAGCGAGAAATTTCATTGGGTCGCGACTGGCGAGGATCAGCCCCTGCCACCCTCGAGGTCATCTCAACAGACGGAGAGTTCGCAAAGGTTGCCAGGCAGGCCGAGCGGCTGGGCGATAGCAGGTAATGGCAAATCAGTCTGTTCATCGGCCCCGCACTGTTCGAGGCTCTTATCCTCGGTCTGGCACTTAAGATTAGAACCACGGAGGCAATTATGATCGAAATTTCCAACGCCTTGGCCACCAAGTTGACGGGTCTCCAAGAAAGGCTGCGGGCGGCCAACGTGAGCATGGATGACATGCAGGCATTTCAAAGGGTCGCCGACCATATGGACAACGGTCGCAGCGGCATCGACGCCGACGATCTGATCGCGCTCTCCTTTGTCATGTCGGATGACGCTGAGCGATCGCAGATGGAAACAGCGCCGGCGATCGAGCCTGCAGCCCATAGGCAGCATCGGTCCGTCGGCCGATCCCGCGGCGCGAAAGGGACGGGCTACATCGTTCCGCGCAAGGCGGGCTGAACGCGCCCCTATCCGGGTTAATTGCAGGCTGCCTTGGCTTTCAATCGGACTTGCCCGAGTCCTCAAGTCCGACGATTGCAGCCAGTATGGCATCGTAAGCGCTCCCGATCTCCTCTTCAATCTCATGCTCGGAAACACCTGCGGCCTTCGCATCTGCAAAGAGCTTGGTCGTCAATTCCGCGACGGAAATGATGTCAGCGCCGACGCTGCCGCGCATCACGTTGTTGGTAATCCATTCGCCAAAGAATTCGGCCCCGCGTTCGCTCATAGGCGATGCCGCGCCTTCAGAAAATGAGCCTCTCGAAGCAGGGAATTCCAATCGGTCCCGATCAACTCGATCAGTTCGCGGGCTTGCTCTTCGGAAATGTCTGCCTCCCTGGCCAATCGGCCGGCCAGGATCTCAACGGCACCGTCATGCGAGTCGCCTTTGTCGGTGTGCTCGTTCATCGAAACCTCCTAGCCTTGAAAACTGCCGAAAGGCCGACAGGTTCAGGCTTGTGCCGAAAATCTGAATTCCTTCGGACTCTTCCCAGCGTCTGCGACTGCCTTGCCGGCCGTTTGGCCAACCAGATTATCTGGGCGGCCCGTCAGGCCGGATTACCAAGACGGCCGGCGGATCGAGAACCGCCTTTTTCATCAAGACCTTCATATAGGCGGCCGCGGTCAATAGCCCCCAATGATCGGCAGGATCTCGCCGGTGATATAGCTGGAGCATTGCGGCGAAGCGAGAAATACATAGGCAGGCGCGATCTCTTCCGGCTGGGCTGGCCGTTTCATCGGGGTCTTTGCGCCAAACTGCGAGACCTTCTCCGCTTCCTTCTCCGACGGGTTCAGCGGCGTCCAAACCGGCCCCGGCGCCACGGCATTGACGCGAATGCCCTTGCTGATCAGGTTACCAGAGAGCGCCCGGGTGAAGGCGTGAATGCCGCCCTTGGTCATCGAATAATCGATGAGTTCCTTCGAGCCTTCGATGCCGGTGACCGACCCGGTGTTGATGATGGCCGAACCCGGCTTCATATGCGGAACGGCTTCCTGGGCCATGTGGAAGTAGCCGTAGAGATTTGTCTTCAGCGTGGTGTCGAAGTGTTGCTCGGTGAGGTCGGCGAAATCGGTCGAATGCACCTGGAAGGCAGCGTTGTTGACGAGCACGTCGAGCCTGCCGAAGGCCTTCAGCGTCCGCTCCACCGCCTTGTGGCAGAAGGTCCGCCTGGCCACGTCGCCGCGCATGATGATGCAGCGCCTGCCTTCGGCCTCGACTGCCTGCTTTGTCGCCTTCGCGTCGCGATCCTCGCTGAGATAGGCGATGGCGATATCCGCCCCTTCCCGGGCGAACAACACGGCAACTGCGCGGCCGATGCCGGAATCGCCGCCGGTGATCAGCGCCACCTTGCCTCCCAATTTGTTCGACCCCTGCCAGAACGGCGCGTCGTAGAGCGGCGCGGGCTCGATCGCCCATTCCTCGCCGGGTTTGGGATGATGCTGCTTCGGGAAAGGCGGCACCGGGTATTCCCGTGCGCCGGCCTGCATGGCGCCTTGTGATTTGGATTTGCCGTTCGACTTGGCGCGATCGGTCGCGTCGACCTTGCGTTGCACGCTCCGCTGCTTGCTGGCCGCCTGCTCGGAGGTGGATTTAGTCCGCGGGGCCGATTTCATCGGTGTGGCGGAGTCGGTCATCCTGGCGGATTTCGTCGGCATCGGTGTCTCCTTCGCTTTCGAGGGACAACGCACGCGAACAGAAAAGGTTGGCCTCGCTCCGAAGCTGCCGGCTCTCAATCCGGACATCGGTCGCGACATCCGTCGGGACCTCAATCACGGCCGCCACAACCGCCGGCGCCGCTCGCCGGGACAGCGATCAGTAGGAGCAGGTTTTTTGACCGCCACGGGCCGGCTGAATGCAACTACCCGGCGGCAGCTTCGTTTTATGCGATCTCAAACAGGCGGTAGCACCATGAAATCCTTTCGGACCGATAATCCCCTTGGCGGCGGCGCCGACCGCGGACCTCTTCGTCGGGGCCGCCCGGCCTGCGTGCGAATGGCTAGGACGGTGAAAGAGCCTTGAGCAGATTCCTGCCCCTCACCATCCACTTCGTCAACGGCGGCACGATGATGGTGTCGTCGATCGCTGACGCCAAGAAGGCGCTTGGTCGGAAATGGAAGAGCAAGGACTCACCAGCCTATCGCAAGGCGGTTCGGCTGGTGGAAGACGCGACCAACGGGATTTGCCGGCCGGCAATCGCCTTTGCCGCCTTCAAGAAGGCGGCCGCCGAGCAGGGTCTGCTGGAGCATGCGGGTCCCAGTGCAGCGCTCAGCATGCTCGACCAACTTTCGTCCCGCAACGGCAAGGGCACGCCGAAGTAACGCTCGCGCACCTCGGCTCGTCGTCCCGGCTTCAAAAAATATTTCGCGGGAACATCGGTCGATCCCACCGGTTTTGTTTGGTCAAGAAAGTCGAACGAAGGAGACGTCGATGGCAAAGAAAAGTTCGTCCGGCGCGGCGAACGGCTTGGAAAGCCTGTTCGTGGATGGCCTGAAAGACCTTTATTATGCAGAGAAAAAGATCCTGAAGACGCTGCCTAAGATGGCCAAGGCGGCGCAGTCACAGGAAGTGGGCGCGGCCTTCGAAAAGCATCGCACCGAGACTGAAGCTCAGGTCGACCGGCTCGAGCAGGTTTTCGAAATGCTGGGCAAGCCGGCGCGCGGCAAGACGTGTCCCGCGATCGATGGCATCATTGAAGAGGGTTCGGAGATCCTCGAGGAATACAAGGACGAGCCGGCGCTCGACGCGGGCCTTGTGGCTGCCGCCCAGGCGGTCGAGCATTATGAAATAGCGCGCTACGGCACGCTGATTGCCTGGGCGGAGCAACTGGGCCTGAAAGACGCCCTCCCCTTGCTGCGCGACACCCTCAAGGAAGAATCCGCTACCGACGAGACACTTAGCAAGCTCGGCGAAAGCGGTGCGAACAAGCGGGCCATGCAGGCGGCCGCGTAAGGCGCCCGATAAACGCTTATTCGCATGCCAAAAGTCGACTTGGCGACGCGGCCCCGGTCTCTTTGACCGGGGCCGCGATTACGGGGCCCGCCTCCTCGCGAAACGCTGCAAGTTTTTTCAGCGGAGCGGTCGCCTTCTTGGCGTCGCGCCCGCCTTCAGTTGATTTCTTGCCGGTGCCCAGCGCCAAGGACAGGATAAACGGCTGCATTTCGGTGCAGTTCATCCGGCACACTATCCTCAGGCTGGCGTGGCGGGAAATTTCGTCAGGGTGAAAGTCCGGAGTTCAAGGTGGAAAAAGCATTCAATCGGCTCGCGGAGATTGTCGCCCATGCCGCGGGCCGTGCATGGGCCTTCGTCTTGTGCGTGGTTTCGGTGGTCCTCTGGGCCATTGCCGGCCCGGCCTTTCATTATTCCGAGACTTGGCAGCTGATCATCAACACCGCGACGACGATCGTTACTTTCCTGATGGTTTTCCTGATTCAAAACACCCAGAACCGCGACGGCGTGGCCATTCAGGCGAAGCTCGATGAGCTCATTCGCTCAGGCCGCGCAAAAAACGACTTCATCGGCATCGAGCATCACACGGAAGCGGAGGCCCAAGAATTCAGAACCAGGTGTGCCCAAACCAAGACCGCCAGCAAGGGGACGATCGCATCTTACGCCGAAAGCCGCCCTGCCTAAAACATGTCTTCCGAAAGTGGAATCCGGCTTCGGGACCAAGACATGCGTGACGCGCTTTAGTCGCCACGATGCTTGTTGTGGCCGCTTTCCTGATTCTTGCCGCGAAGGATGTTGCGATCATCGGGGTCGACGAGGTCGGGCGTGTCGCTCCTGAGGTCCGAACCTTTCCGCCGCGCTTCGCGCTCCGCGGCTGGCTGCTTCAGCTCCGCCTTGGCGTCGAATTCCTTGGGCGCGTTCTTTCTGTTCTCACGTTCTTCCAGAATGCGCACTTGCTGGTCATGGGTTCTGCGTCCGCTCATCGGTTCCTCCTGTTCTTTCGTCGGTAACGGCAGTTGGATTCGATCGTTCCGAACATGCGCAAAGGCGTTTCGGGTGCCTGAAATGTCAGGGCGCCAGATGACCCTAATCACGCGGGAAATCGAAATCGACTGCGAGGTGTCGAGGAGGTGATCCGGTCGATCGAGGAACGCTGCTGAGGAGCCGCCATTCCTGCGCTAAGCGTTCCAGATCGACTGGAGGGC
Source organism: Mesorhizobium sp. M1A.T.Ca.IN.004.03.1.1 (assembly GCF_003997555.1). NCBI lineage: Bacteria > Pseudomonadati > Pseudomonadota > Alphaproteobacteria > Hyphomicrobiales > Phyllobacteriaceae > Mesorhizobium > Mesorhizobium sp. M1A.T.Ca.IN.004.03.1.1. Next base: position 672,709 of record NZ_RZTV01000001.1, read on the forward strand.
GCAGCTTACCGTCGGGCCGTGGATGAGCGATCCCGTCTGCCGCGAAGATCCTCGTTGTAACCGCTCAGACGAAAGACGCGGCAACGCAAGCTCCGCCAGAGGAACATTGGCAGACGGCGGCCGTTCTCAGCTCGAAGGAGGCGGCTCATGAGTGCAACCAGGGAGTTCTTTCGAAGCTGGCTCGAGGAGAACGTCGGGAACTTGCCTGCCGACACGCAAGTCAGCGTTCCGGTGCTTGTGCGACAGTTCGAGCAGGACGCCGACGCCGCGGGCTACGGGCACGAGGTTCGCGAGGAGGAAATCGGCAATATCGAAGATGCAATCGAACGGGCGCTCGACATGACCGCCGAGCAGGAGGACCCGACAGAATCAAATCAGCGGAAAGAGACCTCGCTTGCCCCGGTCATTGAGGCTCTCGAGGAGTCGGAACCGGCACAGGCGGAAGACCATGAGGATCGGGACTGACCAACTGCGAGGATCGGGACTGACCAACTGCCGCACGGGATGGCCGGAACAAAGAGACAGCTCGCCTGTAGGGCTGCTTCTGAACAGATCGGCACGTGATCCGCCGACGTGGCAGGCCAGATAGGTAAGTAAGCCAATGACGAAGCATTCTGCAAAGGACGATCCGTCCAAACTGGGATCGGACAGTGACCGGGCGAGCGAGCAAGGCACAAAGCGAACAGATAAGCGTCTGCCGCAGGAAGATCCTGTCGAGGGCGCGCGTGACACGGTGGAACGCGAGCTTGAACGGCTGGATCGACCGGTCGACGCTCAGGGAAGAGAGCGCGAACGCAGGGCTCTCCAGGAACAGGTCGATGAGGAGACGAAGCTGCCTCAGAAGGGCTCGGCCTGAAAGCTCCTTCTTTGGAAGCCAGCGCCTGGGTACATCCGCCGCTTCTCTCAACAGCGGCTTGTGCCATGGCTCCGTAGCAGCACGGGATCATGCCTGACATCGCCACGTTCAACGACGTGGTCCTCCTCCTTGCCGCGGCAGCGGCCGGGCTTGCCCTCTACAATGGCCTGCGAGCGCGGCGGGCGTTACGCGGCCGACGTTTTGGACGCTCCGTCGAAGTCGACGGAGCGCGGCTGCACCTGATCGAGGATGGCCAGGGCATGCCGCTGTTGTTGCTGCATGGCAACGGCTCTTCGGCCGAGGATTTCACGACAAGCGGCATCGTCGACAAAGCGGCCGCAGACTATCGTGTTCTGGCTTTCGACAGACCAGGCTTCGGCAGGAGCTCGCGCCCGATCGGCAGGATCTGGTCGGCCGCCGCGCAGGCCGATCTGATCGATGCCGCGGCCGCGAAACTCGGAATTGGACGCTATATTGTTCTTGGCCACTCTTGGGGTGCCGCGGTTGCGCTCGAGATGGCGCGACGGCGCCCTGGGCGCGTTGCCGGGGTCGTGCTTGTCTCCGGCTACCACTATCCATCGCCAAGGTTCGAACTCGCCTTGTCGGGGTTGCCGATCTTGCCTTTGATCGGAACGGCCTTCCGCCACACCTTGCTGCCGCCGCTGGTCAGGCTTGGCTGGGCTTGGTCAATGCGAAAGATATTTGGCCCGGCGGCGATCTCGGCGGCATTCACCGCAACGACGAGGGAGTTGGCGAGCCGCCCCTCGCAACTGCGGTCGATCGCGGCGGAGTCCTTCCTGATGTGGATCGAAGCGGCGTTTGTGACGCCTCGGCACAACGACATTTCCGTTCCTGTTGGGATAATCGCCGGCGCCGGCGATCAGCTTTTCGACGCGCCGGCCGAGGCGTTTCGGCTGCACGCGGATCTCGCAAACTCGGTAGTCGATATCGTCCCCGATGCCGGGCATATGGTGCACCTGACAGCCCCGCAGGCGGTGCTCGCCATGATCGACAAGATCGCTGCCCTTTCGACCACCGAGGACGCGCAACTGAGCGACCGACAAGCGGCCGGTGCCGGAGCCCGCCAACGGAGAGTCCCGTGCAACCGGCCTACGGCGGGGAACCTTCCGATCCACGCCGCTTTATCTCCATGTTCGAAGCAGCAGCAGTGAGAGGAAGCATTGCGCAGCATTGCTCGGCGAAAACTGCCTTTACTGCAGGTGCTTGCACTGACACTTGCTTCCTGCTCCTCGTCTGAAACCGTCGAACAGCAATCGAAGCTAGCCGCCTCGACCGCGCAGGCGGCGGTGCTGGTCACCGATGCCTGGCTCTCCGGCGCCGCGCCGTCCCACTACGCGTCTTCTGCCTTGCAATCCTTCGCCGAGACACTCGCCGATGCCGGCCGGCAAGTCGAATCGAACTCCCCGTCCGATCCTGCAAAGCGAGATACGCTGAAGGCGGCGGTCAGCCGGCTGTCCACCGCGGCAAGCGGGGCCGAGAGCGCGGTCGAGGCCGAACAGGAGGCGCAGGCCAGCCGGGCACGCAATGAGCTTCGCGCCGCGCAGGCGGATCTCGCCACGGCCTATCGCGGCTATTTCGCGCCGCAACGATGAAGAAGCTGCTGGAAATTTCGCTTGGCGTCGTGACCAGCGTCGGTGGTTTCCTGGAGGTCGGTTCGATGGCGACGGCGGCGCAGGCCGGTGCCCTGTTCGGCTTCCAACTCATCTGGGCGATCGTGCTTGGCACCATCTGCATCATTTTCTTGGTCGAGATGGCCGGTCGCTTCGCCGCCGTGAGCCACCACACCATCGCCGACGGCATCCGCGAACGCTTCGGCTTCAATGCTTTCCTTTGGCCGCTGCTTGCAGTCGTGCTGGTCAATTTCCTGGTCCTCTCGGCAGAAATAGGCGGGGTTGCCATCGCTGCCGAGCTTGCCACCGGGATCAGCTTTCAATGGTGGGCATTGCCAGCGGCTTTCCTCGCGTGGCTGCTGCTGTGGAAGGGCACGTTCGGCCTCATCGAGAAAGGCGTATCGATGCTTGGCTTGATCACGCTCTGCTTCGTCGTCGCAACGGTGATGCTGAAGCCCGAATGGAAACAGGTGGCTGCCGGTGCCGTGCCCAGCCTGCCACAACACGATACGGCGAACTACTGGTTCATGGCCGTCAGCATCCTCGGCGCTTCCATCTCGCCCTACCTTTTCATGTTCTATTCCTCGGGCGCGGTCGAGGATCAATGGGACAAGAGCTATCTCGGCACCAATCGGGCGATTGCCGGTCTCGGCATGAGCTTCGGAGGAACGATCTCCGTGGCCGTGCTGATCGTGGCCGCGCTTGTGCTCGGCGCCCACGGCGTGAACCAGGTCCACGACTACAACCAGCTCCCGCTGATGCTGATCTCGGTGTTCGGCTTCTGGGGCTTCGTCCTTTTCGTCGCATCGCTCGGCATCGCCTGTTTCGGAGCCGCTCTGGAAGTGGCGCTGCAGCAGGCCTATCTCGTCGCGCAAGGGTTCGGCTGGACCTGGGGCGAGGATCTCAAGCCGCGCGACGATCCCGGCTTCAGCCTCGTCTACACGCTCACGCTTTTTCTTGCAGCCGTTCCGATAGCGCTTGGTCTCGACCCGCTGAGGCTCACCATCTTCTCAATGGCGTTGACCGCCGCCAGTCTGCCGCTGACGGTCGTGCCGTTCCTCTTCCTGCTGAATGACGAGCGCTATGTCGGCCAGCACCGCAACGGCGTCATCTCTAATGCCGCCGTGATCTTCGTCATCGCGCTCGGCTTCGTGCTGGCGGTGGTGACTATTCCCCTGCAGATATTCGGAGGCACCTGATGCAGCTGCTGCGCGATATCCTGGACAAGCAGGTCGTCGACCGCGAGCAAGTGAAGATCGGCAAGGTGGATGGACTGGTCGCCGAGCTGAGGCAGGGCAAGCCGCCGAGGGTCGTTGCGGTCGAGCTTGGCGTGATAGCGCTGGCCCGACGGCTTGGCGCTCGGCCTGGGCGATTAACGGCGCGGCTGGCCGCAAGGCTGAGCGGGAAGCAGCAGGCACGGCCGCATCGCATCGCCTGGACCAAGGTGCGCGACATCGGCGTCGACATCGAATTCGATATCGACGTGCGCAGGACCAAGATCTTGGCCTGGCAGAGCTGGCTGCGCGATCGCATCGTCGGCCGAATCCCGGGAGCCTGAGGATGCCAAATGTGAATCTCGAGCATCTGGCTGGCCGGCGCGTTCTCACGCAGGGCGGCAGGAGCATCGGCCATATCGAGGAGGTCATCGCCGAGCAGGACGGCGACGACCTCGTTGTCACCGAATTCCATGTCGGCATCTTCGCAGCTTTTGAACGCCTGTCGGCCTCGGCCATCGGCACCGCATTGCTCGACTTTTTCGCGCTGCGCCGCCGCGAGGGCCTCTACCGCATACCTTGGGACAAGCTCGATATCTCCGATCCGGCGCAGCCGCGGCTGCTCTGTTCGGATGACGAGCTTGCCGGCTTCGGAGGCGCCGATCGGGGTAAGTAGCTACTTACAAAAAATCCTGGTCGCGAAAGGGAACATCGCGGCCAGCGCGAAGTTGGAACAGGCAAGGAGGAGCCTGCGCCATGAACAGTGTCATCTATCTTATCGGTCTCATCGTGGTTGTGCTCGCGATACTCTCCTTTCTCGGCTTTCACTAGGAGGCGTCATGCAGCGCGAAAATAATCAGGGCCGCGAGCCGGCCGACTTCGCCAAGGCGAAGAACGAAGTTTCCGATCGAGTTAAGAAAGAAACCCAAAGCGCCGGCGAAGCGCTCCACGATGCCCGCGACGAGGTTGCTCGCAGGGCAGTCGACTATGCGTCGGAAGCACAGGAGGCCCTGTCGGAAAGGGCCGAGGAAACGCAGCGCGACATCGGATCGAGCCTGGCGGCATTCGGCGGCGCTCTGCGTGCCGCAAGCGACCATCTGGCCAACAGCGACCAGAGCTCGGCGTCGAATTTCATGCGGGATGCGGCAGGCGGACTGGAGAGGCTGTCCTCCTCGTTGAAGCAGAAGCCCTTCGGCGAGGTGCTTGAGGAAATTCAGAACTTCGGCCGCCAAAATCCCGGCACTCTGATCGCTGGTTCGGTGCTGGCAGGACTGGCGCTCGGACGGTTCATAAAGGCTTCTCCCCCGGAAACACGCCGCGCGGGGCAGAGCGCAGCGACGCCACGGAAGACTGGTAGGGAAACGAGCAGGCAGACTGGTGCGCAGGCGAGCGAGCCATGGGATGACGCGACGACCAATTGGGGCGTCGACGGCGGCGCTCCCAGGAAGGCAGCGGAGCTAAAGAAATGAACACTCAAGACAACCAAAGCCTCGGCACTCTGGTCGCCGATCTGGCACAGCAGGTGAGCACGCTGGTGCAAACGGAGGCCAGACTCCTGCGGGCGGAGCTATCCGAGAGCGTGACTAAAGCGGAGGCCGGCGCCGTCGGGGTTCTGGGCGGCGCGGTATGTCTTCTCGCCGCGCTGATAGTGCTGCTGCAAGCGCTCGTCATTGCCCTGACCCGCCTCGGCCTGGGCGCCGGCTGGTCCGCCTTGCTCGTCGGAGTGGTCGTTGCCGTGCTGGGTGTCATCCTCCTGCGGACCGGCATGGCGAGCATGTCGCCCTCCGAGCTCGCGCCGGACCGTACGCAGGAGCAACTGAAGCGTGACGCGAACGTAATCAAGGAACAAGCGAGATGAGCGACAAATCCGCAGCCGAACTCGAACGCGAAGCCGAGGCCACGCGAGCAAGGGTGGTAGCGACCGCCGAGTCCATTCGAGGCAAGATGACGCCCGGCCAGCTCTTCGATGAGTTCACCGGTATTTTCACCGGCGGCGCAGGCTCCGACATGCTCCACAACCTGAAGGCTCAGGTGCGAGACAATCCTCTGCCACTGACTGTAATCGGCGCCGGTCTGGCCTGGCTGATGCTGGGCAGCGGCGCTTCCGCCGCAACCGCCGCGCCCGGCTACGCGACCCGTCGCGGTTCCGACGGGCATGACGGCACACCCACGGCGGGAACCGGAGCCATGACTTCGGACACCTATGCCTCTGTCGGCGACATGGCCAGCGGTGCGGCCGGCACTGTCTCGGGAATGGCCAGCAGTGCGGCCGGCACCATGTCTGACATGGCCAGCAGCGCAGCCGGCAGCGTATCTGGCATGGCAAGCGGCGCGGCGGAGACGCTGACGAACTCGGCGACAGCCACCGCCGACATGGCGACGAGGGCCACTCGTTCCGCGCAGCAGTTGATGGAGGATCAGCCTCTGGCAGTTGCTGCTGTCGGTCTCGCGATCGGAGCGGCGATCGGCGCGATGCTGCCCCACACGCAACTCGAAGACGAGCAGCTCGGCGGCTATCGCGAACAGCTTCGCGAAAGGGCCGAGGACGCGCTCGAGAAGGGCGTCGACCAGGTGAAGCAGGTTGCAGCCGAAGCCTACCAGGCGGCCAGCGACGAAGCAGGACGGCAGGCGTCGAGCGAAGGTACGCTCGCTGACAAGGTCAGCGATGTCGTCAAGTCCGCCGCCGACAAAGCCGATGAGGCGGTGCACCGGAGGCTGTCCGATACCGAACCGTCGACAACGAACAAGTCCTGATCTGAACAGACCGGATCGATCTGCAAGAATCGCGTTCGAGGAACATTCGCGTCGGGCCTGGTGAACCATTCGAGCCCGACCTGTTGGATGGCTGCGGGTAGAAGCCGCGCCACAGGCTCGGCCGCGCTATCGCGGCTCTCTCGCCGGAGGGAGCCTTTTTAGCTTTTTGGGGATGGCTCCGCGGAACTTCCCCTGCAGACAGCGTAAATCCTCGCCAAGATTCCTGCAGCATCGCCACCAACGCACACCGATTGGACTGGACGCTGATCCCATTCGTTCGGTGAGTAACTGGCGGCGCCCAGTCTCTGCACGGTCATACCTGCCGCCGGGCCGTCCTCCAGCACGATGATCGAACCGGATCGGGTGGCGAATAAGTGCGGGTCGGTCAGGTAGACCGCGGCGCTGCAGTCGTGCACAAGCATACCCGCTTCGCCCCATTGCAGGTAGAAGTCGATGTAGCCTTGCGACAGTGCGGCTACCATTTGCATGGCGGCATCGGCACCTTCCGAGGCCGCGGCGAGATCCTGTCGCGTAATCACCGTTCGATTTGTGAGATTGAGCGGAACCGCGGTCACTTTCCACGAGGCTGCAAACACTCGATCGGCTGCCTTCGGATCTGCGTAGATATTGGCCTCGGCAACGGGCGACACATTGCCAGGGACTTCGAACGCGCCACCCATGACGACGACGTCCTGCACCAGATCTGCTATCGCCGGATCGGCCTCCAATGCCCGCGCCAAGTTGGTCAGGCCTCCGACAGCAAGCAACCGCACCTGACGCGGATTCTGCCGGACGGTATCGACGATGAATCGCGCGGCAGTGTCCTTCTCCTCCCGCGCTTCCTGGGCAATAGGATAATCCCCCAGCCCGTTCGCGCCATGAACATGGACAGGATAGGGGTGCGGCGCGCCGGACCAGTTTAGCGGAACGGAAGCACCGGCGTGAACGGGCGCTTTGATCCCCCAAGCCTCGGCGAGGAATCTGGCATTGCGCGTTGTAACCGATATCGATGCGTTGCCGAAGACGGTCGTGATGCCGAGCAGTTCGATGTTCGGATGACGGTGCAGGTAAAGCAGCGCGAGGGCATCATCTACGCCAGGATCGGTATCAAAAAGAATTCTCTGCTTTGTCATGTCTCTATGGTCACGCTCTTTCCCACACTGCCGCCAATTATCTTAGCCAGCCTTCTTCGAGAGGCGAGGCCGACAGAATCGTGGCTCCGAGTGTCACCACCGAAGGGTATCGTGAATATGTCGCCGGGTGACGCGCTTGGCGCGTTTCTCGTCGGCGCGCCGGTCTCCTCGCCGCCCGGTGGGGACCGCGAGGCCGACATCGCTGTCCTCAAAGGGCGCTGCGGTCCGCCCAAAAGATGACACGGCGCTCCCTACCTCAGCGGAGGAGCCCGTTGCGCTCGAAGTCTTCCCAGCCGCGCAGGTTGGAGTGGACTGCCTCGCTTTGGCTGTCGTCGGTTGCGGCCGCGCCGCGGCTCTTTTGCGAGCGCTTGAGCGCCGCCTTTGCAGCGGCTCGGCGTCGGTTCTCGGCGGCTCTCGCAGCGTCTTCCTCGCGCCAGACCGCTACAAGGTCACGGTCGAGCACATCCTCGATCAGGCGCGGATCAAAAACGTGGAAGGTGATCTTCCTCGCGCGGCCACGCAGTTTCACCGTCCGCGTCCCGGCGCTCTGCAAGCGGCCGGCCTTGAGCCAGCGGTGACGCTCGCCCGCCGAGATCGTCAGAATGTCCTCGACCTCGCGAGGCATGACGGGCAGGTCTTCGATGTCCTGCATGGCTTTGGACACGATCGCCGATGCGGCCTCAACATTGGCATGGGAGCCCTCCGGCAGACGCAAGGTAAGCACCCGGGACTCGCTATGGAGCAGGCTTCTCAAGTCCGTCGGAAGGCGAGCGCGCATTTCAAGAAAAATGCCCCTCGCCCGCACCGACGATCCAAGCGTCGCCGCCGGGGATAGCGGCCACTCTGCAACCAGCCGTGCAGTCGAATCGATTTTTCTGCTCGCGGGCATCCCTTTAAGTAGGAGTCCTGCCCTGCGAACTCAACGCGAAGCGAGCCTGCACCGGTCTGCAGCAACCGCTGTTGCATCGGGCAGGATCGCCGGACAAGACGCTCGTTCGGCACTCTGGACAGCGGTGAAATGGAGCGAATTGCCAAATAGCGAGTTAGGCTGCCTAGACGGGAGAGACAACAATGAATCCCAAAGCCGCTCCAGAGGACCAGGGCTACGCCACTCCGACCACGCCGGCAGCGGAAGGGCTCGCCCCTGCCCTGGCGCGGAACATCGAGGCACTGGTCGAGAGGCGGAAGCGCGATGCCAAGGCAGCATCGCTGGAGCAGCGCGCGGCGGCGGCAATCAGCAGGTTTGCCGGCAGCATGATGTTCGTCTACATCCACCTCGTCTTCTTTGGCGCCTGGATCGGCCTAAATTTCGGGATCGTGAACTTTATCAAACCCTGGGATCCTTCTCTGGTTATTCTGGCCATGTTCGCCTCGGTCGAGGCGATCTTTCTCTCAACGTTCGTACTGATCAACCAGAACCGCATGGCCGCCCAGGATGATGCGCGGGCAGACCTCGATCTGCAGGTGAGCCTGCTCAACGAGCATGAGACGACCAAGCTCATCAAACTGGTCGAGGAGATCGCGAAGCGCCTGGATGTTCCGACGGAAGCAGACAATGAGTTGAAGGAGCTGAAGCGCGACGTGGCGCCTGAAGCGGTCTTGGACAAGATTAAGGAGGCAACGGGTCAAGCGACGGTCGACTGACCGATCCGTATCCACCGGACGCCAGCAGAAGCTGCTGATCTTGAGGCCTGTCGCGCACTCCATGCTCCCGCCGGGCGCCGCCATCATCCCGCCTGCGCAAATAGCTGGGAGACGCCCGAACGCCATTTGCCAGAGCTGGTTTATACCGCATGGGGAAGTCATGGCGGACGCGCTCGGACTGAGTGTGCCCCATCTCAATCGCGCAATTCAGCATTGCGTGTCGAACAGCTCATCACCAGCAACTCGCGCGTCCTACATCTGACTGACCTCGCGGGCCTGCAAGGACTCGCTCGGTACGAGCCGATGGCTCTTACCCCAATCCCAATTCTGAAGCATCAGATCGACGCCCCGAGCGCGTCATTGGGCGTGACTCACCAATGGATTTATTACAGCCGCACAGGCATACTATGGATCGGGCGCGCAGTGGTTGAAAATGATTGCGCCGCGTTATGTTATTTACAGGCTGCGCCGGTCCCTGTCGCTATCGTTTGTGGCGTTGGCATCCGGCTGGAAACGACTGCGAAAAAGGAGGCAGCTCTGGTCCCACAAGAACGGGACATCCTTTGCGTCATTGATTTTGCGATTTGAGACCGGCGACGGGCCCATCATTTGCCCGCTTGCCGAACAGGGAGGAAAGCAATGGACGGAGAATCGCGTTCCCAATCAAGGCGAAAGTTTCTGAAGACGAGTGGACTTGTCGCTGGGCTAACGGCGACGGCGGTCACCGCGCCCTGGGTTCGAAGGGCCGGAGCCGCAGACGCAATCACCTGGAAAATCCAAACCTCGTGGCCGGCGGGTGTCGGACTTGAAACCTTCCAAAACTGGTGTGGCACCATCAAGGAAAAAACCGGAGGCCAACTCGAATTTCAGCCGTTCAAGGCAAAGGATATCGTTGGTGACTTCGAACTCCTCGACGGGGTGAAGAACGGCGTTCTGGAAGCGATGAACTCGTTTTCACTTTATTGGGCCGGCAAGCTTCCCGCTACGGCGTTCCTGTCCTCTTACACGTTGGGGCTACGCTATCCGCACGAATGGGATATCTTTTTCTATTCAAAAGGTGGTCTGCAGGCCGCGCGCGACCTTTATGCGAAACAAGGCCTTTACTACGTCAACCGCATTCATCACGGCCCGAACATCATCCACTCAAAGACACCGATCCGCTCAATCGAGGATTTTAGGGATCTGAAACTGCGCGTACCGGGCGGCATGATCGCCGAAACCTTCGCGAAAGCCGGTGCCAAGACTACGTTGCTGCCGGGCGGCGAGGTGTTCTCCGCGCTGGAAAAGGGCACGATCGATGCCGCCGACTACACCGGTCCGGCCGTAAACTGGGCCCTCGGTTTCCAGCAGGTGACCAAGTACATCTCCATGGGTCCAGCCGGTCTGATGTCCGTATACCAGCCCGTCGACCTGATGGACTTTGCCGTCAACATGAATGTCTGGAACCAACTCCCGGACAACCTCAAGAAGTTCGTGGAAGACGAGATCCAAGTCTATTCCAATGCCCATTTCGGCTCGATCCAGAAGGCCGACATGGAGGCTTGGCAAAAATTCCTGGATGCCGGCATTGAAATCAATCGGCTTGGACCGGAGGACCTCCAGAAGTTCCAGGAAATCGCGGTGCCCATATGGTTCGAGTGGGCCAACAAGGACAAGGACGCAGCGCGCATCTTTAAGTTGCAGCTCGAGGTCATGGAGAACCCGACAGTCGGTTACGTCACTCCGGACATGTACCAGGGGCTGACCATCAACCTGTGAACCCTCTTCTCGCCCGTCCTGAGCCGGACGGGCGCTCGCTCCTGCAGCAGGCGTTCGCCGATGCCTTCCCTAACATTTGTGCTGCCGCACTGGCTCTACTGGTTAACCCTCGCGGTCTTTCCGCTGGCCGCCGTGCATTTTGTCCATCGAGAACGGGCACAGCGTGATCCCGGCCGTCCAAACCTGTTTCTTGCCTATCTGTTCCTGGTCACAGCCGGCTTCCTCGGCATGCACCGCTTCTATCTGAAGAGCAGGTGGGGATTCTTTTTTATCCCGTTCTTCATCGCGGTACTTTGGACAAGCACCCAGGTGCGCGATGGACGCGAGGCAGTTTCACTCGCGCGATCCCAGAGCGAGCACGCCGAGAGACTGTTGCCGCGTGCCAAGGCAGATACGGCAGCCAACAAGCAGGGGGCTGCCGATCGACTTGCAAAAGCTGAGGCTGAGGCCGCGGCGGCGCGCAACAATCTGACGGCGGCCGTTCACGGGCTCGAGTGGGACAGCAGCATCAGCCGGATTGCGGGACTTCTGCTCGGTCTCATTATTGTCGGCGACGCCCTTCTCATACCCGGTCTTGTGCGGCGCGCCCGCGCCCGTGAGACTGGGCGCGCCGCAACCCACCATGAGATCGTCGTCGATGTGCCCGCGACGCCCGTCAAACAGCCTCTTGCGCCATTTAGGCCGGTCGACTGGCTTGTAAGAGTGACAGGCGAGTTCGTCGCCTATTGGTCGGTCCTCGCGGTCATGGCGTACTATTACGAGGTGGTCGCCCGCTTCGTTTTCAACTCCCCTACCAACTGGGTGCACGAGAGCATGTTTCTGATGTTCGGCATGCAATACATGCTGGCTGGGGCCTATGCCTATCGCGATGAGACCCATGTCAGGGTCGACATCGTGTACAGCCACCTCTCCGAGCGTGGCCGGGCGATCTGCGATATCATCACCTCGGCATTCTTTTTCCTGTTCGTGGGTACAATGCTCGTTGCCGGCTGGCGTTTTGCCAGCGACGCGATGGCGGTGGGCGAGAGTTCTTTCACCGAGTGGGGTATTCAATATTGGCCGGTGAAGCTGGCGATTCCTGTTGGCGCCGCGCTGCTGCTGCTTCAAGGCGTGTCTCGCCTGATGCGTGACATCGCGACCGCAACAAGAAGGCTCCGCTAAGCCATGGGTCTCGAGCTTCCAATCCTGTGGCTGAGCATCCTCATGTTCGGCGGACTGGGCGTTCTTTTATTGCTCGGGCTGCCAATGGCCTTCTGCACGGGCAGCCTCGCCGTTCTCTTCCTCTTCTTATTCGGTAATGCGGCCATGCTGAACATGCTGCCGTCGCGGATTTTTCCCTTCATGACGGATTATCAGCTCTCGGCGGTGCCGCTTTTTATCTTCATGGCCGCGATCCTTCAGAAAGCGGGGATCATCGAGGAGCTGTTTGACGTCGTCTATAAATGGCTGGGTGGGCTGAAAGGCGGACTTGCCTCGGCCACCATAATCTCGTGCACCCTGCTCGCAGCAATGGTTGGGGTCGTCGGTGCGACGGAAGTGACAATGGGCATGATCGCTCTGCCAGCGATGCTCCGCCGCAACTACGACGCAAAGCTCGCCTGCGGTTCGCTGCTCGCCGGAGGAACGCTTGGCATCCTCATACCGCCTTCGGTGATGGCGATCGTCTACGCCGTCGTCGCGCAACAGTCGTTAGGCGAGCTTTTGATCGGGTCGGTATTCCCAGGGCTGCTGCTGTCTGGGATGTATGTCGTCTATGTCACGGCGCGCTGCTACGTCAACCCCAAGCTAGGCCCGGCTTTGCCGCCGAGCGAGCGCATCGGCTTTGGGGAGAAGCTGAGGCTTCTGCGCCGCACGTTCATGCCCATTCTGCTCATCCTGCTTGTGCTCGGAGTCATCTTCCTTGGCATAGCAACGCCTGTTGAAGCCGCCGGCATCGGCACATTCGGTGCTTTCATCGTCTGCGCCGCCCATCGCCGCCTGACTTGGGACACGATCCGGGAAGCCGGCGTGGCGACCCTCAAGGCGACTGCGATGGTGATGTGGATATTCTTCGGAGCCACCATGTTCGTCGGCTTCTTCATCCTGAAGGGCGGGCAGAGCTTCGTCGCCGAATCCATTCTCGGAACTGGATTCGCGCCTTACGGCATTCTTGTTCTGATGATGATCATCCTGTTCGTCCTGGGCATGTTTCTGGACTGGGTGGGCATTCTCCTTCTCACCGTACCGATATTTCTGCCCATCCTTAAGTCCCTCGAATTCGGCGGTACGTTCGGCTTAGCCGGTGTGGCTCCTGAAGACGTGCCGCTGTGGTATGGCGTCATTTTCATGGTCAACATGCAGATGGCGTTCCTGAGCCCACCGTTCGGCTATTCACTGTTTTACTTGAAGAGTGTCGCGCCACCGGAGATATCGATGGCGACGATCTTCCGATCCGCCGTTCCCTTCTTATGCCTGCAGGCGATCGGAGTAGGGTTGTGCATCGTGTTCCCCTCGATCGTTATTTGGCTGCCGAAGCTCATGTACGGAGGCGGTTGACCGCACACGTCTTTGGCGGCTCGACGCCGACGCAACAATCGAAGGTTCAGCGCTTCGGAGGCGCCGCTCGCCTGCAGAAGCTGCTGATCTTGAGGCCTGTCCGCGCACTCCATGCTCCTGCCGGGCGCCATCACCCCGCCCGCGCAAATAGCTGAGAGACGAGACATCCCGCTTTGGATTGCGTATCTTGACGTTCAGCTTTTCCTGGGCCTGCCGTCCGGTCGACTTGGCTTCTGGACAAACTGAAGAGCGACACAGTTGTACGGTCCCAATGTATGGGTGGTCAGCGGGGGTTTCGCCGGCTTCGTGTCCTCATCTGCAACGCAGAGCAGTTTAGCATCCCAGGATAGCGCGATATCGATCGGCACTGGGGTCAGGTTGGCCGCCAGCACGCGGATAGTTGTGCCGAGACGAAAGGCAATCGCTGCCACGCCTGGCCAATCACTCGAAATCCCATAGCGTTCGACGCCGGCGGCCTCAGCGATCTGGGCATGGACGGCTTGCAAAGGTCGTCGGGAGCCGTCCTCGTTCAAGAGCCCGAAGGGTCCAGTCGGTGCTGCCAATATGAATTGCTCGGCGGCGGTCTCAGCGGCCCGGGCCGCGATGCCGACGGCAAAGGCGGCACCGAACAATGCACGCTGACGCGGGTCGGTGCCGGCGGCGGGCACCCGGGTATTTCCGGGATTGGCTGCGACCGCCTCACCATAGGGATTGTGCCGCAAGCCGATCGTGCAAGGCCCAAGCCAGATCGGCTTTCCGGGACACAATTGCCGTGCTGTCTCCATGACTGCAGGATAAACGGTCAGGGTCTCCATGACCGACTGCTCATCGGCGGCATGCACGATGGCGCCGTTGCCGAAGAAGACGAAATCCGCATCGCCGGTCGGCGGGTTGCGGTTGAATTCGGTGAATAGGGAGGGCGTACCAGCCCCAATCGGACAAGCGAGACCGACAGCCCGCAATGCCTGCACGATCTCGTCAATCGGTCGCTCACCGTTCGGCAAATAGTTCGAGGGGCGTGTCTTGAATTCGCGCCGTGGTGAAACCAGAATGGCGCTCGGTTCGACGCCCGCCAAGCGAACCATAGCTGCAAGACCCTGGGCCTCGACCCCGGGGTGGATCGCATCAAAGATCGCCTCGACCGCCAGCCCGCCGCCAAGCGCGCTCGCAAGCTCGGCCGCCTTTTCCAGCACGCGTTGATCATGCCCGCGCGCGCTGTCGAAGCGCAGTATGATCTCCGGCACCGGGCCAAGCGAAGCCGCGCCGGCGATGGCTGCCGGCAGTTGGTCGGGATCGACGAACAGCGCTATCGACGACATCCGCCCGGCAGGTCCGCCAAGGGTCAGGGTTGCTGGACTGCTGATAGCCGGTCCAGGCGCCGATGTCTCGGCGCGCACGGAAACCGTGACGCGCTGTATGTCCTTCACACCTTTGCCGATGACATAAGGTCGGGGCTTTGAGAGCGGCCGCACATAAGTCTTGAACGAGGCGCGTCCGTCCAGTTGCGCTGGTCCTCCATCTCGAAGGCATCGCCTTCCATGGCGACGGCGCAGACCAGGCCGGGTGCTGGCTCGTGCGTCAGCGCTGAAATGTCGAAGGCAGGCTGGTCCGGGCTGATCAATTTGGGAAATGTCGTCTCCTCGATGCTTCCGTCGCTATGCCGGATGGTCAGCCTTTTGCCCGCCGCCTCTGAAGGATGAAGCACCACGAAACCGGTGCGGTTGGTGGGAAAATCGGTGAGCGCCACGCCATCCGCTTGCAAGCTCAGCTCGCCCGAAGCGTCGCCACGAATCTTCATGCGATAGGCGAAACGTCCCTGCGGGCCGGCGCAGAGTCCGTCATAGCGAAGCTCGAACGACGTGCCGTCCTCGGAAATGCGCATGTTGGACAGTTCGGCCTTGTAAGTCCCCCAGGACGCATCGCGCGCAAGATAGTTGATCGCCCGCACCACCTCCACGCCGGCAAAACAGATCGTCCGCAGATTGCCGTCCTCGAGAACGGCGGTCAGCGGTCCGGCGGCAAGAAGCCTCCGTTGCGGAAGCGGCTCGTCGGTGCCGTAAAGCGCAAGGAGATCTTGAAGTCTGTAAACTCCGCCCTATGGAAACCGATCCGGACTCGTCCGCACGCAAAGCTCCCCCGGCTGTTCGCTGGGCGGACCTGGCCGACCTCATCCTCATCATTGCCCGTGAGATTCAGTTTCGCGGTTACAGGGACGAGAAAGCGCTGTCGCTGTCGCAATCGGAGGGCATGGTGATGCGCCACCTGGTTGCGCACGCTTCCGCAACGCCCAGCCAGATCGCGACGGCGACCGGGCTGCAGCGCACCAATGTTTCCACCGTGCTGCGCGACCTGGAAGGCAAGGGGCTGATCGAGCGCCATGTCGACCCGCAAGATCGCCGGGGCGTCAGCGTCCACCGCACCCGGCGGGGCGCCCACAATTACGCCCTGGTGCGCAAGGAGTGGGCAACTGCCGTATCCGAGGCCGCCGGCGGCGACACACGCAAGCTCAATGCCGCGCTTGAGCTTCTCAGATCCATCGAAGCCGGCCTGACCGCAACGCGACCCATAGACAGCGACGGTCCGGGGCGAGTTTCCGCCCGCCGCCGGAACGTCTAGTGCCGAACAGCGCGAGAGAGAAGCAATCTCGACCGCAACTCGGTAGCGGCCAGCCCTGTATCTCGTAAGGCTGCCGGCCGTCAGGACATCTTCAACGAGGCGCACTCCCTTAGCAACATGCTCAGGTAATACCCCCCGACCTATGCAATCCAGGAGCGCCTCACGAAGTCGAATTCGGGTCTCAGTGGTCGTGCGCACCATGCTCCTGCAGCGAAAGCCCAAAAGTCCGCACCAGGTCGCTGACCTGCTCCGGTGACAGATAGCGGGGGTTGAGGCCGCGCAGAAGCAGATAGAGCTTTGCCGTTTCCTCCAGCTCTTCGGTAGCGAATACCGCCGCCTCAAGCGTCTCGCCCGCGACAACGGGACCATGGTTGGCGAGCAGCACCGAAGAGTAGCGTCCAGCGAGCCCTTTGATTGCATCGGCTACCGCAGGGTCTCCGGGACGGAAATATGGCACCAAAGCCGTCTGTCCGGCGCGCATGAGATAGTACGGCGTCATTGGCGGCAGGACCGACTTGGGATCGATCTCGGGAAGCATGGTGACGGCCACCGCATGGGTTGAGTGCAGGTGCACAATCGCACGCGCTGCTGCCCGCGTCTCGTAGAGGGCGGTATGCAGGGGGATTTCCTTGGTCGGCGCATCGCCCGCGACGAGCCGCCCTTGCGCATCGAGCCTGGCAAGGCGAGCCGGATCGAGAAAGCCCAGCGATGCGTTGGTCGGCGTCACAAGCCAGCCGCCGTCATCGAGCCGCAGACTGATATTGCCCGATGATCCCGGTGTCAGCCCGCGCTCGAATAGGGAACGGCCGAAGCGGCATATCTCTTCGCGAAGTTTGGCCTCGCTCATGTTGTGGCTCCCTCGATCAGTTCGAACCCGAGATCGATCTTCGTCGGCGGCCCGTCGGAGCAGACCAGCCGGGCGCCGGTCTCTCCGACCGCGACGCGTGGCGTCCGGATGGTGGAAAGCGGTTGCGGCGCCGCGCGGGCGACGTCCAGGCCGTTATAGCCGAAAATCGCCAACCGGCCGGGGATGGCGATGCCGCGGGCAAGGCAATGGAAATAACCGCCAATCGCCATGTCGTCGTTAGAGAAATAGACGGCATCGAGATCGGGGGCGCGCCCGAGCAGCCGGCCGAGACCGTCGCGCCCGGCCTCAATCGACGAAGATGAGGGAATGATTTCTTCCGCGGCGACTTCAAGGCCTGCCTCTGCGAGCGCCGAGCGAAATCCGGCCAAGCGTTTGGCGGCGCGCAGATCGCGGCTGAGATCGTGGCCCACATAGCCGATGCGCCGATAGCCGCGCGAGACCAGATGACGCGCGCTCGCGCCTCCCGCCTCGCGGTTGGAATAACCGACGACGATGTCGATGCCATCGCCATCGGAATCGAGCAGTTCGGCGACCCTGATGCGGGCGTGCCTGAGCATGGCCACGGTACGCTCGGTGTGTTCCAGACCGGCCACCATCATACCCGCCGGACGCCAGCTAAGCAGCGACTCGATGAGAGTTTCCTCGCGGCCCTGTTCGTAGTCCGTGACCGCGACGACAGGCTGGAATCCGGAGCCCACCAGCACCGTGTTGGCGCCGCGCAGCATGTCCGGAAAGACGATGTTGCTGAGCGACGGGATCACGATCCCGACCAGCTTGGAGCCGGTCGAGGCCAGCGTGCCGGCGATGCGGTTCGGCACATAGCCGAGGCTTCTCGCGGCATTGAGGACGCTCTCGCGTGTCTTGGCCGAAAATGAACCGTGCCCGCGCAACACGCGCGAGGCGGTGCTCTCGCCGACGCCGGCCGCGCGTGCGACATCGGTAAGGGTCGTCGTCCCCGTCGGCGTGCCGTCGGCCACTTTCGATCTCCCCGATGGAGCGCGACGTCGCACTGGACCGTCCTCGCCTCCGTCCATCCTCTTTTGCCATGTCGCGGCAACCTTTTCAAACGATTGTTGGCAGCGCTGCCACCTTTTCGTTGGCAGCGCTGCCAATCCATGTTACCCAGTTACGCAAGCGCTGCCAAAGCCGCTATCGGAGGGCGCGCTGACACCCCATTCACAGTCAAGGGAGGAACCAATGACCGTGCTTACACCTGCGCTACCGGCGCAAGCCGTAGCTGAAATCGAAACGAGGAGAACCGCCTACAGCAAGGTCTTCTGGCGCATCGTGCCGTTCCTGATGCTGTGCTACGTCGTTGCCTATCTCGACCGCGTCAACATCGGCTTCGCCAAGCTGCAGATGTCGGCCGACCTCGGCTTCAGCGAGACCGTCTACGGCCTCGGCGCCGGCATCTTCTTCATCGGCTATTTTCTCTTCGAGGTGCCAAGCAACGTCATTCTTCACAAGGTCGGCGCGCGCATGTGGATCGCGCGCATCATGATCACCTGGGGTTTGATCTCAGCTGGCTTCATGTTCGTCACGTCCGCGCCGACATTCTACCTGTTGCGCTTTCTGCTGGGCGTCGCCGAGGATCATCCTTTTCCTCACCTACTGGTATCCCTCGCACCGCCGGGCCAAGATCATCGCGGTGTTCATGTCCGCGATCCCGGTCTCGGGCATATTGGGCAATCCTCTTTCCGGCTGGATCATGGATTCGTTCGATGGCGCCCACGGCCTCGCCGGATGGCAATGGATGTTTCTTATCGAGGCGGTTCCAGCCGTCCTGCTCGGCATCGCTGTCTTGTTCTTCCTCGACAACGGCATTCGTCAAGCCAAGTGGCTGAGCGAAACGGAAAAGCAGACCCTGGAAGAGGAGATCGCACGCGAGGAGCGTCACAAGGAGAGTGGGCATTCGGTAGCCGGTATCTTCCGCGATCGCCGAGTTTGGCTGATGTGCCTGATCTACTTCACCTTCGTGATGGGCCAGTACGGGCTGACTTTCTGGATGCCGACGCTGGTCAAGGCGACCGGCATCACCGGAAACTTCAATATCGGACTGATTAGCGCGATCCCCTTCATCTGTGCCGTCGTGGTCATGAATCTGTTCGGACGCAGCGCTGACAGGCATCGCGAGCGCCGTTGGCACCTGGTCGTTCCGGCACTGCTCGGGGCCGTCGGTTTCGTCGTCGC
This sequence comes from Mesorhizobium sp. M1A.T.Ca.IN.004.03.1.1, assembly GCF_003997555.1. Lineage (NCBI taxonomy): Bacteria > Pseudomonadati > Pseudomonadota > Alphaproteobacteria > Hyphomicrobiales > Phyllobacteriaceae > Mesorhizobium > Mesorhizobium sp. M1A.T.Ca.IN.004.03.1.1. The sequence continues at coordinate 691,908 of NZ_RZTV01000001.1, forward strand.
GGCCGCCAGCTTGAATCTGACGATCGCCATCGCCTTCCTGTCCGTTGCAGCGGCCGGAGCGATCACCTGTGCGCCGCTGTTCTGGTCGCTGCCGACGTCATTTCTCGCCGGGACAGGTGCCGCGGCAGGCATTGCGCTCATCAATTCGGTCGGCAATCTGGCCGGCTTTGTTAGCCCGTATCTCGTCGGCTACCTGAAGGATTTGACCGGCGCAACGCAGGTCGGCATGTATGCGCTCGCCGCAATCCTGGTGCTCGGCGCGGTCCTGGTGCTGACGACGCCACCCAAGCTGGTCAATCGCTAAACCGGATTGCGTTTCGAATAAGGATCTCCGTGATGACCGTTTATGATCGAAGCAAGGAAAACCCCGCCGGAGCAAGGACGAACCGGGCCGCCCTGATCGGCATCGGTTCCATGGGACTTGGCATGGCCATGTCGCTCAGGCGGGCCGGGTTTGAAGTGGCTGGCTTCGACGTGGACGCCGCGGCCATCGCCCGGCTCGTCGACGCGGGCGGCCGAGGCGCGGCAAGCCCCGCCGAGGCCGCTGAAGGTGCCGACGTCGTCGTGTCGGTGGTCGTCAACGCCGCGCAAACGGAGGCCATCCTGTTCGGTACGAACGGCGTCGCCGAAACCATGGCCGAGGGCGCGGTTTTCGTCTCCTCGGCCACGATCGATCCCGATGCGGTGCGCCGCCTTGCCACGCCGCTCGAAGCGACGGGACGGCTCTATCTCGACGCGCCGATCAGCGGCGGGTCGGTGCGCGCCGCCGAGGGTGCGCTCACCATTCTGGCCTCCGGCAGCCCTGCCGCCTTCGCCAGAGCGCGGCCGGCACTGGATGCAATAGCCGCCAACGTCTATGAACTCGGTGACGAGCCGGGCGTTGGTGCAGCCTTCAAGATGATCAACCAGTTGCTTGCTGGCGTGCATATCGCGGCGGCCAGCGAAGCCATCGCATTTGCCGCCCGGCAAGGGCTGGACATCCGCAAGGTCTACGAGGTGATAACTGCCTCCGCAGGCAATTCGTGGATGTTCGAGAACCGGGTGCCGCACGTGCTGGACGGCGACTACACACCGCGCAGCGCGGTCGACATCTTCGTCAAGGACCTCGGCATCATTCAGGATATGGCCCGCAGCGCCAAATTCCCGGTGCCGGTGGCCGCAGCCGCGCTACAGATGTTCCTGGCGACCTCGGCGGCTGGAATGGGCCGGGACGACGACGCATCCGTCGCCCGGCTCTACGCAAAGATCACCGGCACCGAACTGCCTACAACCCGCAAACCTAGCCAACCGGCCTGACATCGGCCTGAGGAAGACTGGATCGCCCATGCCCCGCTTTGCCGCCAACCTGACAATGATGTTCAGCGAGTGGCCGTTCCTGGATCGGTTCCAGGCGGCCGCCGATGCCGGCTTCCGTGCGGTCGAATTCCTGTTTCCTTACGAGCACACGCCCGAGGCGATCGGCGAGCGCCTTCGCAGATACGGTTTGACCCAGGCTCTGTTCAATTTGCCGCCTGGCGATTGGGCCGCCGGCGAGCGAGGATTGGCCGCCTTGCCCGATCGATTTGCCGAGCTCCAGGCCGCCGTGGCATTTGCCCTTCCCTACGCGGAGGCCACGGGCGTGAAGCGTCTGCATTTGATGTCGGGGCTCGCCGCTCGCGAGGACAGGGCGGCCGTGGATACCTATCGCAAAGCGATCATCTGGACCGCCGGCAAGCTTGCCGATCGCGGCATCGACCTGGTGATCGAACCAATCAATGGCCGCGACATGCCGGGCTATTTCCTCAATGACTTCGACTTTGCCGAGCAGCTCATCGGCGAACTGGCCCTGCCCAATCTCAAGCTGCAGTTCGATGTCTACCACCGCCAGATCCTGCACGGCGATGTCGTCATGGCGTTGCGCCGGCTGCTGCCGATCATTGGCCATGTCCAGATCGCAAGCGTGCCCTCCCGCCATGAGCCGACTTCGGAAGAGCTCAACGACCGGTTCATCTTCGCGGAACTGGACGGGCTGGGCTATGATGGTTTCGTCGGTTGCGAATATCGGCCCGGCGGCAAGACACTTGAGGGGCTCGGCTGGTTCGCCCCCTTTGCCAGCGGGCCCCTCCCCCAGGCCGGCATCGGAGTTTCGCCATGAGCCTCGCCCTCGGCGCAATTGCGGACGACTACACAGGCGCGTCCGACCTGGCCAACACGCTCGCCAAGGAAGGTCTTCGCACGGTTCAAACCATCGGCATTCCGGCCGCTGGTCTCGATCTCCCCGAGGTCGACGCGGTTGTCGTCTCCCTCAAGATCCGTTCGGTTGCCGCCGCGCAGGCGGTGGAGCGCGCCCGCGCGGCCGACCAATGGCTGCGCGCCCGCGGGGCAGCGCATGTGATGTACAAGATCTGCTCGACCTTCGATTCCACCGATGCCGGCAATATCGGCCCGGTGCTGGACGCCTTGCGTCACGACGTGGATGAGAAATCGGTTTTGGTGACGCCGGCCTTTCCGGAAACCGGCCGAACCGTCTACCAGGGGAATCTTTTCGTCGGCGCGGTGCCGCTCAACGAGAGTCCGCTCAAGGATCACCCGCTCAATCCCATGCGCGATGCCAATCTGGTGCGCGTACTCGCCCGGCAGAGCATGGCAGCGGTCGGGTCGGTCGACCTCGCGACGGTCGCGCGCGGCGCAGACGCGATCCGCGCGCGCAACGCGGCGCTTTCCCAAGATGGAGCCGGAGCGGCAATCGCCGACGCCGTCTTTGAGAGCGATCTTGAAGCGATCGGCGCGGCAGCCTTGGCACAACGCCTGTCGGTCGGAGCGTCCGGCCTGGGACTGGGTCTCGCCCGCGGCCTGGTCGCCGCCGGCACCGCGCGGCGCCATCAACGGACGGTGCTGCGGGACCGGCCGGTCGGGGGGCCTGCGGCGTGCCTCGCCGGCAGCTGTTCGCGGGCGACACTGACGCAGATTGCCCGCGCCGAAGAGACGATGCCGGTGCTGAGGCTCGATCCGGAAAGGCTGATGAGCGGAGTGGCAGAGACGCACCGTGCGCTCGCCTGGGCCGCCGCCCGCTTGGCCGATGGCCCCGTCCTCATCGCCAGCAGCGGATCGCCCGAGGTGGTTTCGGCGCTGCAGGCGCGGCATGGACGCGACGCTGCCGGTCATGCGATCGAGCAGTCGTTGGCGACCATCGCCGAAGGTCTGGTCGAACTCGGCGTGCGCAGGTTGGTCGTGGCGGGCGGCGAGACGTCCGGCGCCGTCGTGGACCAGCTTGCCATTCCCGCCTTCGAGTTGGGCCCCGAAATCGCCGCGGGTGTCCCAGCGCTGCGTGCACTCGGCAGCCCGCACGGCGAGCTGCTGCTTGCCCTGAAATCAGGCAATTTCGGCGGCGACCGTTTCTTCGCCGACGCCTTGGCCGTTTTGGCATGAGACGGAGTCTTGGCTGTACAAGAATAACTGAGAAGGTCGCGCCAGGGTCGAATGCAGCGATGGATTGCGAAGAGGCCGCTCCTTTTTGGGTCGAAGAAGGTGACGGTCAATCTCGTTAGCACCGATCGCCGCCAGCGGCGCGCCGGGCCGCCGCAGTGGTGCCCTCGAGCGGCAATTCGCCCCTTCATAAATTCGTAGATGAAACAGGGGGGCTTTGTGTAATGCCACTCTCTGGAAAAGGATGGAAAATGTCCAAGATCCCCGGCAAGACCGAAACGATCGAAAACGCGGAATCCGCTACTTACGAGCCGTACAAGGTTACCGAGCAGGTTCGCGCTGTCGCCGAACAGGGCATTGAGCAGGCGAAGGAAGCATTTTCCAAATTGGAATCGAACGCCGAGACGACTCAAAAGGCTTTTGAGTCGACCCTTGAGGTGGCCAAGACCACCCGCAACGAGGTGTCGCTGAAGACGATTGCAGCTCTGCGAGCCAATGCCGAAGCCGGCTTCGCTCACCTGGAAGCACTGGTTGCCGTGAAGTCGCCGTCCGAGTTCTTCGAGCTGCAGGCCGCTTTCGTGAACAAACAGATCGACACTTCCGTCGAGCAGGCCAAGACCCTGCAGGCGGTGATGTTGAGAGCCACCGAAGACGTATCCATGCCGATCAAGGATGCCTTCGAAAAGGCCTTGAAGAACCTCAAGGCCGCTTGACTGCTCAGGCAATCCGAGACCGGAGGTCGCCGACCTCCTCTGCTCGTTACGACATCAAGACCGGCACCTTCGCGCCGGTCTTCTTCCATTCGGCCGGCGTCCTTTTGCACGAACCTCATCCATCGGCCAAGCATCGCTTTTCCAAACAGTTGGCTACGGAAAGGCGCGCAGAGACGAAGGCCCGAAATCGGGACGAGGACGCCGCTTTGGTCCTGCAGCTACTTGACCATTGATCGTTGCAGCCCAGTGCCGGCGATTTCTCCGGGGCTGCTTTCGAAGTCGAAGAGCCTTTGGGTCGCAAGCGCCGCGGCGCCACGCGCCCAGGAATCGTCTGCCCAATCGGGTGTAATCGGTGGCGGGTTCCACATGGCATAACGCTTCAATGCATCGCGCATTGGCCCGAACAGATAGTCGCCAAAGGTGACGGCTTCGCCCCCGCCGACAATCACTTCCGGATCGATGATATTGCAGAAACCGCCCAGGTATCGTCCAATCCCCTCGCCTGCCTCCTGCAGCAGGTCTATGGCTGCCCGGTCTCCAGTCTTGGCCGCGTTCAGCATGTCGTGGCGCGTCACTTCACCAGCGAGTCGCCTGGCCTCCTTCCATCGCCGCACCAGGGCCGGTTCCGAGAAGAAGGTCTGCAGGCAACCGCGCCTGCCACACTCGCATGGCGGCCCGTTCGGATCGTATGTCGAGTGACCCATCTTGCCCGCGGCGCCATTCGCGCCGTGATGGACAGAGCCATCGATGACCACCGCGCAGCTGATGCCGGCCCCGATGGCCAGGGCCCCGACGGTGCGATGATGCCGGCCAAGTCCGAACAATTGTTGCGCGAGCGCAAATGCGTTGGTGTCGTCGTCCGCCCAGACGGGTACGCGCACGCGTTCGGCAAGCATCGCAGCGATCGGCACATCGGCCCAATTGAACCGGTGGCTCAACCGGCAGACACCGTTATCGATGACGCCTGGTACAGCGATGCCGATCCCGCTGAGCTGGGCGCCTGTCGGTGCCCTGCGGTCGGAAACCAGCTCCTCGACTGCCGAGGCGCAGGCCTCCACCGTACTTTGTGGCGACAGATCGGGGACAACGACCTGCTTCGTAACAAGTGGAGTCGTGGCAAGATCGGTCAGCACACAATCGATGCCGCCTACCTTCAGCTTGAGCCCGGCCACAAGCCTGCCGGCGTAGTTTATATTGATCGGGATAGGTCGACGTCCCGGCGCGCCAAGACTCGCCTCCCCTTCCACCAGAATATTTTCCTCGAGCAATTCAGACACGACGAACGTCACCGCCGCGGGGCTGAGGCCCGTAACAGAGGCGATTTCGGCGCGGCTTATAGCACCTTGCCTTCGCAGCAGGTTCAGGATCAGCCGCCGGTTGATCGCGCGGGCCGTTTGCTGATCGCCTTTGAGCTTCATTCCTGCCTCATAATTAATTTTGTAAATTAAGTATTGACCATGCTGACATCCATACGATACGAATTCGCATGGTTCAATTGGAATCCGGCTGTTCTCAGGGAGGAGATAGAAGCCATGACCACCGACTTTTCCGCGTTAACCACAACAAGGCGCCGTTTCCTCAAGGGCACTGGCGCGGCACTCGCCGCTTCGGCGACTGGTCTTTGCCTCCCGGCCTTGGCGCAGGCTCAGGAAATCACCATCATTTCCAACCTCAGCAATGTCGAGCAACGCCAGATCCTGCAGCGGCTGGCGAGCGAGTATGAGGCAAAATCAGGCACGAAGATCGTCATCAACAACATGGACCACGAGGCCCATAAGACGGCAATCCGCAGCTATCTTGTCGTCGGCGCTCCGGATATCTGCTTCTGGTTTTCCGGCACCGCATGAAGGCCTTCGTCAACAAGGGCCTTTTTGACGACATCTCCGATCTGTTCGCCAAGGAGAACTACAAGAGCGTACTCGGTGCCACCACAAGCGCGGTCACCGTCGACGGCAAGCAGTATGGCCTGCCGATGGGAGGTCTTCTCTGGGGCCTCTTCTATCGCAAGGACGTCTTCGCCGAACACAACTGGACACCGCCCAAGACCTGGAACGACTTCCTGGCCTTCGGCGAGGCGGCCAAGTCCGCGAAGATGATCCCGATCAGCATGGGCACGAAGGAGCTTTGGCCGGCGGGCGGCTGGTTCGACCATATGAACCTGCGCATCAACGGGCTCGACAAGCACATAGCGCTGATGGACGGCAAAGTTCCCTACACCGATCCGATGTTGACGCCAGTCTTCGACAAATGGAACGATCTGATCAAGGCGGGCTTCTTCTCGCCGAGCCACAGTTCGTTCGGATGGGAGCAGGCGGGTGCTGCCCTAGCGCAAAAGAAGGCGGCAATGATGGACCTGGGCGGCTTCGTTCGATCCGCCTTTCCGGAAGCGGATTTGCCTCAGCTTGCCTACGCGCCATTTCCCGAGATCGTTCCCGGGGTCGCCCGCTACGAGGATTTTTCGGTCAACTCCATCCACGTTCCGGCGAATGCGAAGAACAAGCAGGGTGCGCGCGACTTCCTCGCCTATTTCTACAAGCCGGAAAATCTGGGCGCATTCCTCGCCGCCGAAGGCGCCATCCCGCCTCGCAACGACTGCCCGCCAAGCAAGGACCCGCTGGTCAATGCTGCGGTCGAGGAACTGAAGAAAGTGGTTGGAACATCGCAATATTACGATCGCGACACCGATCCGGACATGGCCCAGGAAGGGATGGCGGGGCTGCAGGAATTCATGGTCAAGCCTGAGCGACGTGAGCAGATCCTCAAGCGCCTCGAAAAAACCCGCAAGAGAATCTTCGGTTGATCCTCCCTGGCTGACGGGCGCCGCCTTTCGGCGGCTCCCGTCTCTCTTTTTTCGGATGGAACGCCATGCCTCCTGTCTGGCGCAGAAATCGTCATTGGTTGACGCCGGTACTTTTCCTGCTGCCGGGCCTCATCTTGTTCGGCTCGGTGATCCTTGCCGCCTCCATCGAGACGGTCTGGATTTCGCTGCACGACTGGGATGGGATTGGCGCCAAGACCTGGGTCGGGCTCGCCAACTATGTCGAACTGGCCGACGATCCGCAGTTCTACGTCTCGCTCAAGAACAACGTAATCTGGCTGCTGATCTTCATGCTGGCGCCGCCGACCGGCCTGGCGCTTGCGCTGATCGTGAATCAGCAGATCCGCGGCATGCGCATCCTCAAGTCGCTGTTCTTCGTGCCGCTTGTGCTGGCGACCGTCACCGTCGGTGTCGTGTTCGGATGGGTCTATGATCCAAACTTCGGGTTGCTGCAGCTTCTCTTCGGCGCCTTTGGCGGTACCGCCCCGGCGCTGCTTTCAGACGAGACCTTCGTCACCTTCGCGGTAGCCGCCGCCGGTCTGTGGCCACAGATCGCGTTCTGCATGATCCTGTTCCTGGCGGGCCTGAACAGCCTCAACGACGATCTGATCGCCGCCGGACGCGTCGACGGTGCGCGCGGCTGGCGCATGTTGCGCCATGTCGTCCTGCCGCAACTGTCGCAGGTCGGCTTCATCGCCATCGCGGTGACGGTGATCGGTGCGCTGCGCTCCTTCGACATGATCGCGGTCATGACCAGTGGCGGCCCCTATGGCTCGTCCACCGTGCTCGCCTACCAGATGTATCAGGAGTCGATCTTTTCCTACCGCTTTGGCTACGGCGCCGCGATCGCCACCGTGCTGTTCGTGATCATGATCGTCTTCATCGCCTGGTATCTCAGTGGCCTCATCAAGGCCGAGCGGAGCAACGCCTGATGTACCCGCGCCCCATTCCCGAAAACGCCAGGATCCAGCGAGCCCTCTATCTAGGTGGTGTAACCCTGGTCGTGATCCTGTGGCTGCTGCCTCTGCTCGCCGTGATGCTGACCTCGATCCGTTCCAACGAGGAGCTGATGGCCGGCAACTATTGGGGCTGGCCGCAGAAATTCAGCCTGATCGACAACTACAAGGCGGTTTTCGACCAGACCGCCATGCTGCGCTTTTTCCTCAACAGCCTGCTGATCACCATTCCGTCCGTCATCGGCGTTCTCATCCTGTCGACACTGACCGGCTTCGTCTTGTCGCGCTACCCGTTCCGTGGCTCCAACCTCATCTTCGCCCTCTTCGTCGGCGGCAATTTCCTGCCGGCGCAGATCATGATGATCCCGGTCCGCGACCTGATGGTGAGGCTGGGTCTCTACGACACCGTCTATGCGCTGATCGTTTTCCACATTGCCTTCCAGACCGGCTTCGCCACGCTTTTCATGCGCAACTTCATCGCCGCTCTCCCGGGCGAACTGTTCCAGGCGGCGCGCGCCGAAGGCGCCTCGCCGTTCCAGACATTGCGCCACGTGGTTGTTCCGCTGGTCCGGCCTGCACTGGCGGCACTCGCGATCCTCACCTTCACCTTCGTCTGGAACGACTATTTCTGGGCGATCGTCCTTACCCAGAGTGATGCGGTCAAACCCGTTACCGCAGGCCTGAACAATCTGCGCGGCGAATGGACATCGGCCTGGAACATCATCTCGGCGGCCACGATCTTCGTCGCCCTGCCCCCGGTCGTGATGTTCTTCATGATGCAGAAGCACTTTGTCGCCGGCCTCACCATGGGAGCCGTCAAGGGATGATCCGCCGCGAACCCTGCCGCACCCGACACGCACGGAAAGGCGCCTCGATATGAGCAGCGTGGAATTGCGAAAAGTCGACAAGCACTATGCCGGCTACCATGCCCTGAAGACGGTCGACCTGACGATCGAAAAGGGCGAGTTCGTCGTCATGGTCGGCCCCTCCGGCTGCGGAAAGTCGACATTGCTGAAGACGATCGCCGGGTTGGAAACCATCAACTCCGGCCACATCGTGATCAACGGGCGAGACGTCACCAGGGAAGAACCCGGCGACCGCGGCATCGCAATGGTCTTCCAGTCCTATGCACTCTACCCACACATGACCGTGGCCGAGAACATGGGCTTCGGCCTGCGGATGGCCCACCGGCCCAGGACCGAGATCGACGTCGCCGTCAAACGCGCAGCACGGATCCTGCGTCTGGAGGAGCAGCTCGACAAGCGCCCGAAGCAACTGTCGGGCGGGCAGCGCCAGCGCGTCGCGATCGGCCGCGCGATCACCCGCTCTCCCGAGGTGTTCCTGTTCGACGAGCCGCTGTCGAACCTCGATGCCGCGCTGCGCACTCAGATGCGAGTGGAACTTTCGAGCCTGCACGCGCAGCTTGGATCGACGATGATCTACGTCACCCACGACCAGGTCGAGGCGATGACCATGGCCGACCGAATCGTGGTCCTCAACAAGGGCCGGATCGAGCAGGTCGGCTCGCCGCTGGAGCTCTACGCCAACCCTGCCAACATTTTCGTCGCGGGCTTCCTCGGCGCGCCACGCATGAATTTCATCGAAGCGAAAGCAGTGAGCGTCGAGGCATCCAGCGTCTCGGTAGCCGCCGCCGGCCTCCCTGCCATCACCTTGGATGGCATCGACGCCGGCGGCCTTTCGGCTGGTGACGCCGTGACCATCGGCATCCGTCCGGAGGCCCTGCGTGTCGTCGAGCCAAGCGACGACGTAATGCCGGCCTTCTCCAGCCAGGTCCGTCTGGTCGAGCAGTTGGGGCGCGAAACTGTCCTCTACGTCGACGGCTCTCCGCTTCAGACGACCAATTCCGACAGCGGCACCGGCAATTTCACGCTTCAGCTCAACAAGGTTTCTACCCTCGGCGTCGGCGCCGCGTTGCAGGTCGGCTTCGAAGCCGGCGACGCCTACCTCTTCGGCCCCGATGGCCGCACGCTCACGCCAAGAAAACCCCTCGCCTCAGTCTGAACCTCGAAATTTCGAAAGTCCCATACGCATGAACCGCAAAGAGCCCGCTCCGCTATCCGTATGGCGGCCCCTCAATCTTGACCGCTTTCTGCTTGGAGCACCTCATTACCCCGAACATGTCGACGAAGGCTGCTGGCAGCGTGACGCCGAGCGCATGGCCGCCGCCGGCGTCAACACAGTGCGTATGGGAGAGTTCGCCTGGCACATTTTCGAGCCCCGCGAAGGCAAGTTCGAGTTCGGCCTGTTCGATCGCGCGATCGAACTTCTCGGCCGCGCGGGGATCGACACGATCATGTGCACGCCGACAGCCACCCCTCCCCGCTGGCTCACCGTCAACTATCCCGAAGTGCTGCGCGTTGACATGAACGGGCGGGCCTCAAGCCACGGATCGCGCCAGCATGCCGACACCACAAGCCCGGTATTCCGCGCCCACAGCCGCCGCATCACCCGCGCCATGGCCGAGCATTATCGGCACAACCCGCGTGTGATCGGCTGGCAGACGGACAACGAGCTCAACACCACGGTGTCGGAATCGTTCGCGCCTTCGACAAGGCTGGAGTTCCAGAAATACCTGCAGAAGGCCTACGGCACCATTGAGGCGTTGAACTTCGCCTGGGGCGGCCACTTCTGGGCGACGGCCTACGACGATTTCTCGCAAATCGACCTGCCGAGACCGCTCATGCCGTCCTACCCCAGCCCCGGCCACGTGCAGGACTACCATCGCTTTCTGGCCGCCGCGACCGCGGCCTTCCAACACGACCAGGTCGAGATCCTGCGTGTCGCCAATCCGGACTGGTTCATCTTCCACAATCTTGGCCAGCTTGCCGACATCGACTTCCGCGGTCAGTTCGGACAGGACCTCGATTTCATCGGCTTCGACATCTATCCGATGCTCTATGACGAGATGCGCCGAACCGGCGGGCATGCGGCGACCCAGGCCCTCCATCTCGATATATGCCGCGCCTATTCCGGCAACTTCATCGTTCCGGAGCAGGCCTCGGGCTTCGGCAGTCAGCCCGGCTTCTCGACGATGACGCCGGAGCCCGGCGAGATGCGTCGCATGGCCATGACTTCGGTGGCGCGCGGCGCCGACGGTGTCATGTTCTTTCGTTGGCGTCCCGCGCATTTCGGCGCCGAGATCTACTGGATGGGCGTCATCGATCACGACGACGTGCCGCGCCGCCGCTATGACGAGGCAGGCCGCTTCTTCCATGAGATCGCCGCCGCGAAGGAGCAGATTCTTGGCACCGCAGTGCGCATGGACCTCGGCATCGCCGGCGCGGACTTCGACAACCAGGAGGCTCACAAGACCTATCCGATCGGCCTCCCCAGTCCGCTCGAAGACGCGACGCTGCTTCATCGCCACTGCTATCAGAACGGCATTGCATGCGGGTTCATTCATCCCGAAGACGATCTTTCGCGGCTCAAGGCGCTCTACGTCCCGCATTGGGTGATGTGGAAGGATGAATGGAACGAGGCTGTTGAAACATTCGTCCGCAACGGCGGTACGCTGATCCTATCGGCATTGAGCGGGACGAGGGACGAGAACAACCACATCATTCGCGAGCAGGCGCCCGGCAAGGCCCTTGCAGCCCTGAGCGGCGTCAGGGTGGCGGAGTTCGGCCGCGTCGTTCCCGAAGGCGCCAGCGGCCTGTTTCCGCTGTTTCGTCCGGCTCCGATGGGCGCCTATGCACCGCCGCCGCTCCCGGCCTCGTCCGCGGAACGCAAATACCTGTTCACCCTTGGCAATGAAGAATTCCAGGCTGCGCATTTGTACGAGGTGCTTGATGTAGCGCCTGACACCGAGGTGCTCGGCATCTGGTCGAACCGCTTCGCCGCCGGCTCTCCGGCAATTACCGCCCGCAAGGTTGGGCAAGGTCGGGTTGTCTATGTCGGCACGTATCTCACGCCGCAACTGACGGAGAAGCTTGTCGATGTCGTGCTGGCCAAAGCCGGTATAGCGCCTTTGCTGCCCGACCTGCCTGCCGGGGTGGAGGTCTCTGTCAGGGAAGCCGACGACCGCCGGCTGATGTTCGTGCTGAACACCACGGAAGTCGCCGTGATCGTACCCAACGTCCCAAAGGGCCTCGACCTGCTGACGGGCAAGGCCGTTGAAGGAACGCTGCAACTCGACCCTTACGGCTGCGCAATAATTCGGTCCTGAACAAATCGAACCAGCGTCCGTAGACGCCGAGCAGATGCTCTTCGAGGCGAAAAATGCGTTCTTCAATCCGCCGCCACAAGGGATTCGCAAAAGCGTTTCCTTGGCGGATGACAAGTGGGCCCCGACTGCCAGCTCGACGCGCGCAAGGTCGTGGCTCAATGGGCGTCGATGTAAGAGATGCTCGATCAAAGCTGCGTGGCTGCGCCCCTTCTCGTCGCTTGTTCGAGGCTGGAGAAGTCATGAAGTCGAGTTGACAGGATAGCGTCGCATCGTCCAACCTAGGCGCCTCACCAGGGGAGTCCCGGCAAGGGGCTGAGATACTGCTAATAGCGCGCAGTGACCCGTTGAACCTGATCCAGTTCATACTGGCGTAGGGACGGTGCGAGGCTTCGCGGGTCGGCAATCCGGCTTCGGCATTCGGGCAGTGCCCGCATCCTAAGCGAAGCGTCACTTCCTCCTCATCGCGTGGACTGGGTCTCCGTGCACTCGAGCAAGGAGGCTCACTCATGAATGCCCACACCCCGACCGTCACCGTCGGCGAATTGCCCGCTTCGAAGAAGGTCCACAAACCCGGTCAGCTCCACCCGGAGCTGCGGGTGCCGATGCGCGAGATCTCGGTCCACCCGAGCGCCGGCGAGCCGCCGGTCACGGTCTATGACTCGTCCGGTCCCTACACGGACACCGCGATGAAAACCGACATCGAGCGTGGCTTGCCACGGCTGCGCGAGGCATGGATCGAGGCGCGCAGAGACGTGGAGCGCTACGAGGGCCGCACGATCAAGCCGGAAGACAACGGCTTCGTCTCAGCCGATCGCCTGACGCCGGAATTCCCGGTTCGCAACAGACCGTTGCGCGCGGCCGGCGGCCGCGCCGTCACCCAGCTCGCCTATGCGCGCGCCGGCATCATCACGCCTGAGATGGAGTTCGTCGCCATCCGCGAGAACCTCGGCCGTGAGCAGTTGCGTTCGAAAGTTCAACGTGATGGCGAAAGCTTCGGCGCCGCGATCCCCGACTTCGTCACGCCGGAATTCGTGCGCGACGAGGTGGCGCGCGGCCGCGCCATCATCCCGTCCAACATCAACCACCCGGAAAGCGAGCCGATGATCATCGGCCGCAATTTTCTGGTCAAGATCAACGCCAATATCGGCAACTCCGCCGTCACCTCGTCGATGGCCGAAGAGGTCGAGAAGATGGTGTGGGCGATCCGCTGGGGCGCCGATACGGTAATGGACCTCTCGACCGGGCGCAACATCCACAACATCCGCGAATGGATCGTGCGCAATTCGCCGGTGCCGATCGGCACGGTGCCGATCTACCAGGCGCTGGAGAAAGTCGGCGGCGTCGCCGAGGAACTGACCTGGGAGGTGTTCCGCGACACCCTCATCGAGCAGGCCGAGCAGGGCGTGGACTATTTCACGATCCATGCCGGCGTGCGCCTGCCCTATATCCCGCTGACCGTCGACCGCGTCACCGGCATCGTGTCGCGCGGCGGCTCGATCATGGCCAAGTGGTGCCTGCATCACCACCAGGAGAGTTTTCTCTACGAGCATTTCGAGGAGATCTGCGACATCGCCCGGGCCTATGACGTGGCGTTCTCGCTCGGCGACGGCCTTCGCCCCGGCTCGATCGCCGATGCCAATGACGCGGCCCAGTTCGCCGAACTGGAAACGCTAGCCGAACTCACCAAGATCGCCTGGACCAAGGACTGCCAGGTGATGATCGAAGGGCCCGGCCACGTGCCGATGCACAAGATCAAGCAGAATATGGACAAGCAGCTCGCGGTTTGTGGCGAAGCGCCGTTCTACACGCTCGGGCCGCTCACCACCGACATAGCGCCCGGCTACGACCACATCACATCGGGCATCGGCGCGGCGATGATCGGCTGGTTCGGAACGGCGATGCTCTGCTACGTCACGCCCAAGGAGCATCTCGGCCTGCCCGACCGCGACGACGTCAAGACCGGCGTCATCACCTACAAGATCGCGGCCCACGCCGCCGACCTCGCCAAGGGCCATCCAGCCGCCAAAATCAGGGACGACGCGCTGTCGCGGGCGCGCTTCGAGTTCCGGTGGGAAGACCAGTTCAACCTGTCGCTCGATCCGGAGACGGCGCGCGCCTTCCACGACGAAACCCTGCCCAAGGAGGCGCACAAGGTGGCGCATTTCTGCTCCATGTGCGGCCCCAAATTCTGCTCGATGCGGATCTCGCACGACATCCGCGCCGAAGCCCAGAAGGAAGGGCTCGCGGCCATGGCGGCGAAGTACCGCGACGGCGGCGATCTCTACATGCCTGTCGACAGCACCCCCGAGCGCACGGACACGCCATGAAGGTGCTCATTCGCGGCGCTGGCGTCGCCGGATTGACACTCGCGCACGAGCTGGCAACGCGCGGCGCCGATGTGACCGTGGTCGAGAAACGCCTCGAGATCGCCGGCAATGCCTCTTGGCACGCTGGCGGCATGCTCGCGCCCTGGTGCGAGCGCGAGAGCGCCGAGGAGACCGTGCTGACGCTCGGACGCGACGCAGCCGATTGGTGGGACGCCGCCTTGCCCGGCCATGTCTCGCGCCAGGGCACGCTGGTGCTGGCGTCTGCCCGCGATGCCGGCGAACTCGACCGGTTCGGCCGCCGCACATCCGGTTTCAGGCAGTTGGACGCCAGCCAAATCGCGGCACTCGAGCCGGCGCTCGACGGCCGGTTTGGACGCGGTCTGTTCTTCGCTGAGGAAGCGCATCTCGACCCGCGCAAGGCGCTGCTTTCCCTGCGCGACAAGCTGCGCGGGATGGGCGCGCGCGTCGAGTTCGGCCGCAGCTCGGCGCCCGCATCTCAGGATATTGAGGTGGATTGCACCGGCAGCGGTGACAGGCGACCGGAACTGCGCGGCGTGCGCGGCGAGATGCTTATGCTGCGAACGGGCGAGATCTCGCTGGCCCGGCCAGTGCGGCTGCTTCATCCGCGCATCTCGGTCTATGTAGTGCCCCGCGCGGAAAACCTGTTCATGGTCGGCGCGACGATGATCGAATGCGATGCCAAAGGCCCGATCACCGCGCGCTCGACCATGGAGCTGCTCGGCGCCGCCTATGCGCTGCATCCGGCCTTCGGCGAAGCCGAGCTGGTCGAAACCGGTGTTGGCGTGCGTCCCGCATTCACCGACAACTTGCCTCGCGTCGAGCGCGACGGGGGGAATATTCGCATCAACGGCCTCTACCGCCACGGCTTCCTGCTCGCGCCGGCCATGGCGCGGCGGGCAGCCGACCTCATCCTGGAATCCTGGAGCAAAGGAGTTTGCCCTTGAAGCTCACCGTTAACGGCCAAGCCCATGAAGTCGCGGCAGAAACGCTTGCCGCGCTGCTCAGCGAACTCGATTTCCAAGGCGGCTGGCTGGCAACCGCGCTGAACGGTGACGTCGTACCGGCCAGGGAGCGCGTCCGCTGCCGGCTCAAAGATGGCGACCGCATCGAAATCCTTTCACCGATGAAGGGAGGCTGATCCATGCTCGAGTTCTATGGACAGAAACTCGCGTCCCGCCTTCTGCTGGGCACCGCGCTTTACCCCTCGCCTGCCATCATGGCGGAGGCGGTGAAAGCGTCCGGCACGGAGATCGTCACCGTGTCGCTCCGCCGCGAAACATCGGGCGGCAAAGCCGGCGGCCAGTTCTGGTCGCTTGTCCAGTCGCTCGGCGTTCGCGTGCTGCCCAACACCGCCGGCTGCCACTCGGTGGTGGAAGCGGTCACGACGGCGCGGATGGCGCGCGAGGTGTTCGGCACGGACTGGATCAAGCTCGAAGTGATCGGCAACCACGACACGCTGCAGCCCGACGTCTTCGGATTGGTCGAAGCCGCAAGGATCCTTGCCTCCGAAGGCTTCGAGGTGTTTCCCTATACGACCGACGACCTCATCGTCGCCGAGCGCCTGCTCGACGCCGGCTGCAGGCTCCTGATGCCCTGGTGCGCGCCGATCGGCTCCGCACGCGGGCCGCAGAACCCCAATGCGCTGCGAAGCCTGCGAGGCCACTTCCCCGGCATTCCGCTGATCGTCGATGCCGGCATCGGCCGGCCCTCGCATGCCGCGGCCGTGATGGAGCTCGGCTACGACGCGGTGTTGCTCAACACGGCCGTCGCCAGGGCAGGCGATCCCGCCGCCATGGCCGCGGCCTTCGGCAAGGCGGTCGAGGCCGGCCGCGAGGCCTATTGCGCCGGCCTGCTCGAGCCGCGCGACATGGCCGTTCCCTCCACCCCCGTCATCGGCATGGCAGCATTCTCATGAAGCTCGATCCGTTTTACCTGATCGTCGATTCCGCCGCTTGGATCGAACGTCTGGTGCCGCTCGGCGTGAAGCTGGTGCAGCTGCGCACTAAGGACCAGGACGAAGCTTCGCTGCGCCGAGAAATTCGCGCCTCGAAGGCAGTCTGTGACAGCCACGGCTGCCAGCTCATCGTCAACGACTACTGGCGCCTTGCGATCGAGGAAGATTGCGATTTCGTTCACCTCGGCCAGGAAGATCTGGCGGAGGCTGATGTGAAGGCGATCCGCAGGGCGGGCGTGAGGCTGGGCCTCAGCACTCACGACGGCTCCGAACTCGAAACCGCGCTCCAAGCCGAGCCGGACTATGTCGCGCTCGGACCGATCTACCCGACCATTCTCAAGGCGATGAAATGGGATCCGCAGGGGCTGGACCGCATCGCCGCCTGGAAGCAGCGCGTAGGCGAACTTCCGCTTGTGGCCATCGGCGGGCTCACCGTCGAGCGCGTAGCCGGTGTCTTCGCGCACGGCGCCCAAAGTGCGGCGGTCGTCACCGACATCACCCGCAACACGCACCCCGAGGCGCGGACGGCTGAATGGCTGGCGGCGACAGCCCAATGGCGTTGACGCCGCATGTGCTGATCGTCGCCGGCTGCGATTCAAGTGGCGGCGCGGGAACAGCCCGAGACGTCGAGACCGTATCCGCCTTTGGACTGCGCAGTTGCCTCGCCGTCACGGCCGTGACCGTCCAGACGCACTCGGCCGTCGAACACATCGAGCAGATGCCGCCGCAGCTTATCGCCGCCCAGATGCGCGCTGCCTTTGCTGCCAATCCGGTCGCAGCGGTCAAGATCGGCATGCTGGGGACCGCGGCAGCCATTGAGGCGGTCGGCTCTGTCCTGGCGGCCCATCCGAAGGTGCCGGTGGTCCTCGACCCTGTGCTTGCCTCGACCTCGGGACGCGGGTTGCTGGAGGACGATGCCGTCGACCTGTTGCGCCGTGATCTGATGCCGCTCTGCCGGCTCGTGACCCCCAACCTGATCGAGCTCGCAAGGTTGGTGGGAGCAGGCCCTGCGAAGGACGAAGAAGGCGCGTGCGTTCAAGGCGAGAACCTGTTGGCGAGGGTGGGGACCGCCGTGCTTGTCAAGGGCGGGCACGCGCACGGAGATCAAGCGAATGACTTTCTCATGCAGCCGGACCGTCGCGCAGTTCGGGTCGAAGCGCCTCGCGTCCATCGGGGGATGCGTGGCACCGGCTGCGTGCTGTCCAGCGCCATCGCAGCATCGTTAGCTCAAGGTCTGCCGTTGGAGGCGGCGGTACGGGGCGCCAAGACCTATGTTCTTGAACTCCTTCGTGGGGCGCGATGACGTTGAACGGGCGAGCGCAATGCGCATCTTGACCGATTCCCAGGAGGTCAGAGGCGCATGCCCTCCAGGTCCGAGCCGGCGATCTAACAAACCTTGGAGATCAAGGGCATCAACTCGTTACCGTCTGCTATTCACCTCGCTTCATAAGATGCTACCCCAACAATCTGGAAGCGGCCGGAAGCGAACGGTAACAAGTGGCGGCCCCGAGTTTGGCCTCCAGCATGGGCATGCAGCGCCAGTGTAGGCTTGTGTCGTCCGGGCAATGGTGGTTAGTCACTCGATGGTGCTGCGCCTCCAACTTGACGGGAGCAAACGCGGGGATCGCCTTTTGCCCAGCCCGTCAACGGGCCCGGAAGTTTCTGGCTTCGCTCAATTTCGGCAACGAAATCAAAGGTTATGGTGGGCCCGGAGGGACTCGAACCCCCAACCAAGCGGTTATGAGCCGCCGGCTCTAACCATTGAGCTACAGGCCCCACGCGGGCTGGCTTAGTGTTTTTCGCCGCCCGGCACAAGGCTTTCGAAAGCGCTGGCGGCAAATGCCAAAATCAGCTCATATTCGCTCCGTACAGCGGTGTGCGCGCCCATCAGGCGCGTGAACTGGTCCGGACTGCCCGCAACGCCGGGAATCGATGCCTTTTTCGAGTCTGGGCAGAGGTGATACCGGATCGCAGATTTCGAGGAGTTTTCATGACCAAATATCTTTTGCCTGTCGCGCTCGCTGCCGCGATCGCGTTTCCGGCGCTGGCAAGCGCCGCCGACACCCAGCCGCCTCCGCGAATTGTCGTCTCGGGCGAAGGCGAAGCGACTGTCGCGCCGGACATGGCGATCCTGACGCTCAGCGTCATGCGTGAGGCAAAGACCGCGCGCGCCGCGCTTGATGCCAACAATGATGCCATGGCGGCCGTGATCGCGGCGATGAAATCGGCCGGAATTGCCGATCGCGACCTGCAGACAGCCGGCATCCAGATCAATCCGCGCTACAATTACACCAACAAGGCGGACGGCAGCCAGGAAGCCGAACTCGTTGCCTACCAGGTGACGAACACACTGTCGGTGCGCGTGCGCGACGTCGACAAGACCGGCGACATCCTCGACAAGGCGGTGTCGCTCGGGGTCAACCAGGGCGGCGGCATCGCCTTCACCAATGATGATCCGAAGGCCACCATCACCGAGGCGCGCAAGAAGGCGGTTGCCGACGCGCTCGCCAAGGCCAAGACGCTCGCCGCGGCCGCCGGCGTCAACCTTGGCAAGGTGATCGAGATCACCGACCAGAACGTCGCGCCGGCGCCGATGCCGTTGAACGCCAAGGCTTTCGATGCCGCCCGCGCCGCCGTGCCGGTGCAGGCCGGCGAGAATTCCTACACCGTCCAGGTGACCGTCACGTTCGAGCTGAAATAGCTTGCCCGCCGCTTTGGTAATCCGACAAAAACAAAACCCCGGAGGACCGATCCTCCGGGGTTTATCTGAGCCACGCTTCAGCACTGGCCGAAGGGGCTCCACTACTCACAGGTGACGTCGGCGAGAGTCATCCTGCTCCCGACCTCGCAGAAGGTCAGCTGGTCCTGCAGAGGATCATGCCCAACCTGTCCTCGCAGGCTCCAGAAAAGCCTCAGCGATAGATGATCGGGCAGCCACGCTCGTTGGCGAAGACCACCACCACGCGGTCGCCATACTGACGGCCGGCCACCTTCACCGTTCGCCGGCTGATGTCGACGATGCGGACGCGGTGCAGGCCCATACGCTCGGCCTTGTCGAGCGCGCGGTCCGGCGAACAGCCGCGGCGGCGCCAGTCGCGATCGCGGCGGTAATAGCCATCATCGCCGGTGTAGACGCCGAAGCGCGGATCGTGATTGTTGCCGAAGCCGAGATAGAGGCTGTCCGCATGCGCCGCCGGGATGGCGCCGAGCGTGCCAAGCCCGACAAGGGCCGAAAGGGCTGCCGTCTTGATCTGGTTGAACATTGTCTCTCTCCTTGTTGTGGGCCTCTCGCCCTTGAACGGATGATTGGCGAACCAATGATTACAAAATGCCTTTTTGTGTCTGAACTTTGTGCGAACCGGCCGTTCATGTCCGGTTCATGTGGAAGAAAGGCAAAACCCCTCACCCGAATGCACTTCCAAATCTGACGCGGGGAACGCGTCACCGCGGCCCCAGTTCCCTCAAGTTTCAAGATGCGAACCCGTCAGGGTTCGTCATCAAGCACATAATCAAAATAGTCGTCCGGCTCGGCGAGATCCGTTTCCTTGGCCTTCACCCGGCCGCGGATCGAAATCCCGGCCTCATGCACGGTCTCGGCGCTTCCCGAAACCAGCTTGTGCCACCAATAGAGGTCGTTTCCCTCGGCGATGAGCCGGTAGGCGCATGTCTTGGGCAGCCAGGTGATGGTGCGCACATTCTGCGGTGTGAGGCCGACGCAATCGGGCACGCGCGCCAACCGGTTGGCATAATCCGAGCACAGGCATTTTTCGGCGTCGAACAGCCGGCAGCCGACGCTCGTCCAATAGATTTCGCCGGTATCCTCGTCCTCGAGCTTGGACAGGCAGCATTTGCCGCAGCCGTCACAGAGTGATTCCCATTCGGCCGGCGTCATGGCCTCGAGAGTCTTGGTTTTCCAAAATGGCGCATTCATGCGGCTGGATTTGGCCCTCCGGGACCTGTCGGTCAAGCACTGCTGTCACAGTGACCCAGTATCAACATTAGAAAAACACGAAATTGCCTTCAAAAGGCCGGCCGGGCATCCTTGGCTGACAACAATGCCCGGCGGAACCAATTGATGCTGTTGAAAGTTTGGGCAGCGATGGGACCCCAGTAGGAGAAAATCGATATGAAACGCCAACCACGGATTCTGGCAGGTACGGCAATCGGCCTGCTAATGGCATCCGCGCCGTTGGGCGCGTATCCGCTGCAGGCCGATCTCGGCCCTTCGCGGGGGACGCCGTTTATCCTAGCGCAGTCGAACTGCGCCGAAGGCCAATCGGCTGAGGAATGTGCGCAAGGCCAGCAGGGGCAAGCCGAGCAGCCGAGGAAAAAGAAGCGCGAGCAGCAGACGGAGTCGGCGCCGGCCGAACAGTCCGCCGAGCCAGAGCAGAAGCCGCGCCGGAAGCGGCAGGACCAGCAGCAGTCCGGCCAGGCGGAAGAGGCGGCCCCGGCGGAGCAGCAGCTCAAACCGCGCAAGAAACGCGATCAACAGCAGCAGATCGAGGCAGCCCCTGCCGATCAGGGCGGACAGGCTGCGACCGACGAGCAGCAACCGCGCAAGAAGAAGCGCCAGCAGCAGACCGAAACCGCTCCGGCCGAGCAGCCGGCCGAACAGGCCGCGCCGGCGAGCGACGAACAGCAGCCGCGCAGGAGGAAGCGCCAGCAGCAGCAAACCGAAACGGCCCCGGCAGAGCAGCCCGCCGAACAGGCGGCGCCGGCGAGCGACGAACAGCAGCCGCGCAGGAAGAAGCGCCAGCAGCAGCAAACCGAGACTGCACCGGCCGAGCAGCCTGCCGAACAGGCGGCGCCCGCCAACGACAACACGCCGCAAGACAAGCTGCGCAGGAAGAAGCGGGATCAGCAGCAAACCGAGACCGCCCCGGCCGAGCAGGCGCCGAAGACCGAAGCCCCTGCCGGCGAGGCACAGCAGGCCGAGCCACAGCAAAACAATCAGCAAGCAGCACCGGCCGAAGGCGAACAGCCTCTGGACAAGACCAAGAAGCGCAGACAGACGGTCGGCGAGCAGCCCGGCACCGGTCAGGCGGTGACGGGAGATCAACCTTCGACCAAGCAGCCCTCCAGCGAAGGCCAGGCAACCACCCAGCCCGCTACCGGTGAGCAGCCGGCTGAAGGCGGCGCGAACGCCGGCGCTGCCGCACAGGGCGAGACCCCTGCCAACGCGAACGAGGCTCCCATCCTCGACAGCCAGAAGGATGTCGTTCGCAAGCGCAAGGGCCGCCAGCCGGCCGGCCAGAACGAGAATGGCCAGGCCGGTGTCGAGCAAGGCGGCAACCAGGCTGGACAGCAGGGCGGCAATCAGGCCGAACAGCAGCAGCGGCCTGCCGCGGTCGATCAGGGGCCGCCGCCCACCGACGACAAGGCGGCCCAGCAGGCGATCAAGCCTGAGAAGCTTGTTCCGGTCACCGAGGAAAAGGGCAAGCGGATCGAGCTTACGCCCGAGCAGGTGGTCCGCGAGCGCCGCCGGCCCCAGGGCGCGGATGTGGTGAAGCAGTTCGGCGACCGCGTGATCCTCCAGTTCAACAACCAGACTTTCGTGGAAAGCAACGAGGCTCCTCGCATTACCCGTGGCGCCAGGGATGTCTATTACGAGGATCTGCCGCGCGGCCGCACCCGCGAGACCGTCGAGCGCGAGAATGGCGTCAAGATCGTCACCATCCGCAACCGCAATGGCGACATTGTCCAGCGTTCGCGCATCACGCCTGACGGGCGCGAATATGTCCTGAGCTATGTCGACGAGCGCTATTACCAGGATGTCGACGACTGGCGCGATCCAGGCGACGACCTGCCGCCGATGCGTCTCGACATATCGCGTCGGGACTACATCCTGGATTCGGAAGAAGTCGAGGATCCGGACGAGTATTACACCTTCCTCGAGCAGCCGCCGGTAGAGAGGGTCCAGCGTCTCTACTCGATCGACGAGGTCAAGCGCTCGGCCCGCGTGCGCGACATCGCCCGTCGTATCGACCTCGACACGCTCAACTTCGATTTCGGCTCGGCGACTCTTTCCGACACCGAAGTGCAGAAGCTCGAAGGCGTGGCCACCGCCATGGACAAACTTCTCAAGAAGAACCCGGCCGAGACCTTCCTGATCGAGGGCCACACCGACGCCGTCGGTACGCCTGACGCGAACCTCGCACTGTCGGATCGGCGTGCCGAGGCGGTCGCCGAAGCGTTGACCAACGCTTTTGGCGTCCCGGCCGAGAACCTCACGACACAGGGCTATGGCGAGGAATATCTCAAGGTGAATACGTCTAGCCCGAACCGCGAGAACCGTCGTGTCGCCATCCGCCGCATCACCTCGCTGGTGGCGCCTGTGGCGAGCAACGAGCAATGACTTGAAGATCCTGAGCCGATTTTCGGAATCGGCGCGACAAGATTGGGCCCGTCCGGATCCGGACGGGCCCTTTCTCTTGGAATTCAAGAAGAATTGTCCCGCTCATCCCGCCGTGCTCATTGAATCGCCGCATTGCGGCACCCAGATTCCAGTCAGGGCGTTCCCTGCCCTGTCCCGACTCCAGCGGGACACATGAGCCCCGCCGGCGCCCCTCTCCGGCGGGGCTTTATCTTGAAAATAAGTCCACCTGCCCGAGATACGGCCGAACCCCACAGAGCAATTCCAGGAGAGTGCGCAGCGGTTTTCGGAATTGCGTAGATCAGGGCGAAACCGCCCCGGAACATCTCAGGACGCGTCTCGAACTCGCGTCGAATCCATCGAAAGGCAGGAAGGGCGCCGCGGAATGAGGCGGCCGCGGGCTGTCAGTAGATCCTTCTGACCTTCGTCGGCGAGTTGGCGAACACTTCGTCCGGCACGAAAAAATCGCCGGCAAGCTGATCCGCCGCGCCTGGCGCATAGACCGAAAAGTCCGTGACGCCCTCGGCCCGCAGCACCTCTTCGTCGATGTAGAAATTGCCGGTCGCCTCGCGCGCCGGCCGCAGGAAGATCGCGCACGCGGCATCGGCCATGATGTCGGGCGAGCGGCTCATCGCAGCCACCGTGGCGCCACCCAGGAGATTGCGCACGGCGGCCGTGTCGATGGTCGAGATCGGCCATAGCGAATTGACGGCGATGCCGTCTTTGGCGAACTCGGCGCTCATGCCGAGCGTGCACATCGACATGCCGAACTTGGCCATCGTGTAGGCGACGTGGTTCTTGAACCACTTGGCCTTCATGTCGAGCGGCGGCGCCAGATTCAGGATGTGAGGATTGTTTGCCAACTTCAGGTGTGGAATGCACATTTTGGACACCAGGAACGTGCCGCGCGTGTTGATCTGGTGCATCAGATCGTAGCGCCTCATGTCGGTCTCCAGCGTGCCGGTAAGCTGGATGGCGCTGGCATTGTTGACGCAGATGTCGATGCCGCCGAACCGCTCGACGGTTTTTGCCACCGCCTCGCCGACCTGAGCCTCGTCGCGGATGTCGCAAAGCACCGGCAGCGCCTTGCCGCCGGCCTGCTCGATTTCTTCGGCCGCGCTGTAGATCGTGCCCGGCAGCTTCGGATGCGGCTCGGCGGTTTTGGCTGCAATCGTTACATTGGCGCCGTCGCGCGCCGCGCGCAGCGCGATCGCCAACCCAATCCCGCGCGATCCGCCCGAGATGAATAGCGTCTTTCCCTTGAGCGACATGTCTCGGCTCCCTCTGCAACAGTGAGGCAACTTGCGCGGCGGGCAGCCGTGGCGCAAGGCCCAACGCACCGGTCGGAGGTTACGCAGCGTCGTGCTGAAAGGGTCTAGACCAGCACCAGCCCTTGCCGCATCGCGATGGCGATCGCATCGGTGCGGTTGGCGGCGCCGAGCTTGATCAGGATCGCGGCGACGTGGAATTTCGCCGTGTGGACGGAGATGTTGAGCCGCCGGGCGATTACCTTGTTGGGCGCGCCTTCCGCCAGCAGCGCGAGCACTTCAGCTTCGCGCGGCGACAACGCCGCGCGGGGCTGGTTGTCGTCGGGCGTCTCGTCCTCGGACACCCCCGCGTGGAACTCGCCATGTGCACCAAGATCGGACGGTCCTGCCCGGCCGATGCGATAGCCGGACGCCGCCAAGCGCAAGGCGGCGGCAATCAGCAGGCCGTCGGCGGAGGCCGGCAGCGTCGCAAACACATTGCCGCCCGGCCTTTCATGGCCGGCGCGACGCGACAGCAGCACACATGGCGTTGCCGGGCTCACGGCCCGGCTTTCCGAAGCAGCCTCATCGACCAAGGCGACATCCGCCGTTTGACCCATGCCGCTCCCGGCGAGGATCGGCAGCAGGTCCTCGCTCGCCGCAAGCGCATCGACCAGTTGCTCGGCGCGGGCCGCGTCGCCGAGCGCGATCAGCACCGTCAGCCGGGTGCTTGCCGGCTCCGGTCGAGCAATCGTTTGTATCGCGCTGCTTGCCATCGGCCTCTCAGCTCAACGGCTTTTCGCCGATGGTGATCGAAACATCGCGCTCAGCGCCGCCGCTCAAGATACCGAGCGTCACGGTGGTGCCGGCGCTGTCCGGCCCGAGCTTGCGGATCAGCTCGCGCGGCCCATGCACGGCCTCGCCATTCCAGGTGACGATGATGTCGCCGACATGCAGGCCGGCGGCTTTCGCCGGGCCGCTGTCGTCGAGGCTCATCACCATGGCGCCGTGGGTGTCGCTGTTGCGGATCGGGTGCAGCCCGGCACCGAGATAGCCGCGCGCGACATGTCCCTTCTCGCGCAGCGTCGCAACCGCCCGCTCGATCGTCTCGTAAGGCATGACCAGCGCCCGCCGGCGCGGCCCGAACAAGAGCATGCCGATCAGGCCGCCCTTGGCATCGAGCACCGGACCGCCCTCGAAGCGGCCGCCGGCGTTGATGGCCAGATTGATGCGCCGTTCGATCGCGCCGCCGCGCATCGAGCGCCAGGCGGGCCCGACCTCGCCGACCGTGCCAAAGACCGCAAGTGCTGCCCCTTCGCTATTGCCGACGGCGATCGCCACGTTGCCGGGGCGCACGGCAGCGGCCTCAGCCAGTTGCGGCAGACCGGCGGCGGAAGCCGGCTTCAGCAGGGCAACGCCCGTCGAAGGATCTCGGCCGGCAAGCTCGGCCTTCACAGTTTCGCCCGAGGCCAGCGTCAGTTCGATCTCCTCTCCGGCTTCGACCGCTTCCTCCGCGGTAACAAAGAAGCCGTCGCGCCAGTGGAAGGCGCTCGCGGTGCGGTGGTGATGCGTAGCGAAGCTTGCCAGCGCCGGCGCGGCGGCCGCCGCGACATCGGCAACGGCATCGGAAAAGGCACTAAGGTTGAAGTTGCTCATATCGATGATCTCCTGGGTTCTGTGACCCAGATATCGCTCCATGGCCCCGCCGCGAATACTCGCCTGACGGCTAGTCGAGTGCCTGACTGGCCATGTGGTCAGGTCGCGGCAATTGCTGCCGCTCCGCACATATAGGCATCGTTTGCGCCAGATCACACGGGAGCCCCACCCATGGCCTTCGCCGTCGAAAAACTCCAATCCGATGACGCCTTGCTCGACGCCTACTCGGCGACGGTCGCTGACGCCGTCGATCGAATCGGACCGGCCGTGTGCCGCATCGAGCGCATTGGTGCCGGCGGCCATGGCTCGGGCTTCGTGATCGCTCAGGACGGGCTGGTCGTCACCAATTTCCACGTCGTCAACGACGCCCGCGACGTTCGCGTCACGATGCCGGATGGCGCTTCGCGCGAGGGGCGCGTGCTTGGCCGCGATCCCGACACCGACATTGCGCTGGTTCGCGCCGACGGCAGCTTCGCCGACATCGCCCCGCTCGGCGATTCCAAGCGCCTCAGGCGCGGCCAGATCGCGATCGCCATCGGCAATCCGCTCGGCTTCGAATGGACCGTCACCGCCGGCGTCGTCTCGGCGCTCGGCCGCTCAATGCGCGCCTCGACCGGCAGGCTGATCGACGACGTCATTCAGACGGACGCCGCGCTCAACCCCGGCAATTCCGGCGGACCGCTGGTGTCGTCGGCTGGCGAAGTCGTCGGTGTCAACACCGCCATGATCCACGGCGCGCAAGGCATTGCCTTCGCGGTCGCCTCCAACACCGCCAATTTCGTCATTTCCGAGATCATCCGCTTCGGCCGCGTGCGCCGCGCCTTCATCGGCGTCTCTGCCGATACGACCAACCTGCCGCGCCGTGCCGCACTTCTCTCGCAGGTCACGACCAACACGGCCGTGCGCCTGCGCAGTGTCGAGAAGAACGGCCCCGCCGCGAGGGCTGGCCTGAAGGAAGGCGACATCATCGCCGCTCTCGACGGCCGACCGGTCACCGGCGTCGATGATCTCGTGCGCATGCTCGACGCCGACCGCATCGGTCGCGAGACGCTCTGCACCGTCGTGCGCCGCACCGGCGTCAGCCAGGTCGCCGTGACGCCGGTGGCGCGGACGAACTGAGACCCGCTGTCCGGCCTAGCTCCCGGCCGCACCTTTGGCGTATTGCGCCAGGAATTCTTCGCTCGGCGCAATAGGCTTGATCACGTCGATCAGCACGCCGTTGGGGTCCTTGGTGATGAAATGGCGCTGGCCGAAGGGCTCGTCGCGCAAGGTGCGCAGGATCGGCAGGCCTGCGGCCACGATGCGCTCATAGACGGCGTCGGGATCGCGGACCTCGAAATTGATCAGCAGGCCGGACGTGCGTCCCCGGCCCTCCTCAGGGATCGTCTCATGGTCCCCGTCGACGATGCCGAGATTGACGCGGCGATCCTCGGCCGACTGCAGATGGACGTACCAGTCGCTGTCGAACAGCGCCTTGAAGCGGAAATGCTCGACATAAAAGGCCGCCGTGGCGGCGACGTCGCCGGTCATCAGCACCGGATAATAGCTGGTCGTCTTCATCTTTCTTTCTCCTGCCATCCAACATACAGTCTGTATGTAAGTGCAAATTAACATACAGGCTGTATGTATGCAACCAGAGTCTGGACGCCGCTCCAACCGCGACCGCACCGAGGCAACGCGCGCCGATCTGATCCGCGCGGCGCGAAAATTGTTCACGGAAAAATCCTATGCGGAGACGGGCACGCCGGAGATCGTGGCCGCCGCCGGCGTGACGCGTGGGGCGCTCTATCATCATTTTGCCGACAAGCAGGCGTTGCTCGCCGCGGTCGTCGAACAGGAGGCAGCGACCGTCGCAGCGGAGATCGACCGCGCCTCGCCCGCCTCGCTCTCGGCCCGCGATGCCTTGATCTCCGGCTCCGACGCCTATCTCGCAGCGATGCGCGCGCCCGGCCGCACGCGGCTTTTGCTGCTCGATGGGCCGGCCGTGCTTGGCCGCGCGGCGATGGACGAGATCGACAACCGCCACGGCAACCGCTCGCTGCGCGAAGGCCTGATCGCAGCCATGCGCGCGCGCTCGATGGTCAAGCTGCCGGCCGAGGCGCTGACCGCGGTGCTGGCCGCCGCCTTCGATCGCGCGGCTTTGGCCATCGAGGCCGGCGCATCGGCCGAGGAGTATCGCGCCGTGCTGATGGCGCTCATGGACGGCTTGTCTCCGGCTCCTCCTCCGTCCAAACGCCCGGCTCCTGCTCGTTGAAGCAGCCGAGCTGCCGCTTGAACTCGTCGATGAGCCACGACGCCGCCGGCTTGGGGCTCCGGTCGTTGCGGTGCATCGCGTACATCGGCGCACGCACCTCGCGATAAGGCTCGAGATCGAGCTCGACCAGCCGCCCGCTGGCGATGTCGTCGGCAATCAGCCAGCGCGGCAAGCCTCCCCAGCCGAGACCCTCACGCATCAGGGCATGCTTGGTGCGCACGTCCGTCAGCCGCCAGGTGCGATAGGCAAACACGCCATAGTCGCGGCCCCGCGTCCGCTCCGACTGGTCGGAGACGACAAGCTGGATGTGGTCGCGCAGATCTTCGATCGCAATTGGCTTCGGCAGTTTCGCCAGCGGATGGTCGGGTGCGGCAGCCGGCACCAGCGAGATGAAGCCGATGCGCAGCAGATTGACGTCCGCATCGCCTTGCAGGCCGCCAAAGCCGAGGTCCGACTGGCCGTTGACGACCTGATCGACGATCAGGCCGAGCGAACCGATATAGAGGCGCAGCATCACCGCCGGGAACTGAGCCTCGAAGGCCTTGAGCACCCGCACGAGCGCCGGCGAAGGCAGCGCCACGTCGACGGACAGGTTTACTTCCGCCTCCAGCCCTTGCCTGTAGCCGTCGGCGCGCGAGCGGATGCGCTGCAGCACGCCGATCATGCGCCGCGCGTCCTCCAGCATGGCCTTGCCGACATCGGTCAGTTGCGGCTCGCGCAGGCCTTCGCGCTCGAACAGCTTCAGGCCCAGTTGCGCTTCGAGATTGGCGATGCCGTAGCTCACCACCGATTGCGCCCTGTTTAGCTTACGCCCCGCGGCTGAGAAGCTGCCGGTGTCGGCCACCGCCACCAGGATCTGCAATTGGTCGAGCGTCGGATTTGGCTGCATGAGCAATCCATATTCTCGATGGGTACCATGCAAATTATACCAGTTTTCCGGATAGAGCCGCAACCCCATATGACTCGGGCAAGTTCAATCCAATCAAAGGGGACACCGCCATGTCCATACTGCTTGTTACCTCCAGCCCGCGCGGCGCCGCCTCGCACTCGACCCGCGTCGCCACCGATCTTGCTCAGAAGCTGGCCGCCGCCGATCCGTCCAACACACTTGTCGTGCGCGACTTGGTCGCCGATCCGCTGCCGCATATCGATCCCGACTACGCCACCGGCATCTATACCCCCGCCGAGGCGCGCAGCCCGCGTCAGGCCGAGGTGGTCGGCGTGTCCGACGCGGTGCTCGACGAGCTGTTCGCGGCCGACACGATTATCCTCGCCACCGGTTTCATCAACTTCAACATTTCCTCGACGTTGAAGTCGTGGATCGACCACGTCGCACGCTCGGGCAGGACTTTTGCTTATGGTGAGAATGGCCCGAAGGGCCTGGTCGCCGGCAAGAAGGTCTATATCGTGCTTGCTTCGGGCGGCATCTATTCCGAGGGTGCCGCGGTGCAGATGGATCACGCCATCCCCTACCTGCGCGGCGTGCTTGCCTTCCTGGGCATGACGGACGTCGAAGTGATCCGCGTCGAAGGCGTCGGCATGGGGGCCGACGCGGTCACCGCCGCGCTTGCCAAGGCCACCGCCAAGGTGGATGCGATCGCGGCCGCGGCTGCTAACGCGGACGGGATCGCCGTGGCCGCGTAATCATTGCCCTGAGAACGGAAAAACCCTGAGAATGAAAAGGCGGGCGCCGATCGGCGCCTGCCTTTTTTGCATGTTCGTCGAGCCGTGCCGATCTGGAACGACTGTTTCTTCCCGCTGGTGCTGATCACCTCCGGCAATTTGAGGAAACTGCCGCCGGGGCTGACGGTGTTCGTCGGCGAAATTCACCGCCGACTAGCTGTTCACCGGGCTGACACTGGCGGCGCTGCCGATTACCCTGTTCTATATCGTGCCGTCGAGCGGTTCATTGCCGGCATCGCCCAAGCGGTCGAACAGGACGCGGTCGAACAGGGCGCGTTCGGATAGCGAAGAGATCAGGATCAGGGCATCAAAAAGTGGCAAGCCAGAACAAGATCATCATCACCTGCGCGGTCACAGGCTCGATCCACACGCCGTCAATGTCGCCGCACTTGCCGGTGACGGCCGAGGAGATCGCGACCGCCGCTATCGAGGCGGCCGAGGCGGGTGCCGCGATCGTCCACCTTCATGCCCGCAATCCGGTCGACGGACGCCCCGACCAGTCGACCGAGGCGTTCGCCCCTTTCCTGCAGGTCATCAAGCAGCGCTCCAACTGCGTCGTCAACATCACCACCGGTGGTGCGGCGACGATGAGCGTGGAGGAACGCGTCAGGCCCGCGAAAGTCTTCGCGCCCGAGGTCGCCTCGCTCAACATGGGCTCGATGAACTTCGCGCTGTTTCCGATGCTGGAGCGCTTCAAGACGTTCGAGCATGAGTGGGAGCGGCCCTATCTCGAATCGTCGCGCGACCGGATCTTCCGCAACACTTTCGGCGATATCGAGCACATATTGCGCACCTGCGCCGACAACGGCACGCGCTTCGAGATCGAGTGCTACGACATCGGCCATCTCTATACCCTGGCGCATTTCGTCGAGCGCGGGCTGGTGAAGGCACCGTTCTTCGTCCAGAGCGTGTTCGGCATCCTCGGCGGAATCGGCACGCATCCGGAGGACGTCGCCCATATGAAGCGCACGGCCGATCGGCTGTTCGGCAACGACTATCACTGGTCGGTGCTGGGCGCCGGCCGCCACCAACTGCCGATCGCCACGCAGGCGATCGCGCTGGGCGGCAATGTGCGGGTTGGCCTGGAGGACTCGTTATGGATCGGCAAGGGCAAGCTTGCCCGCTCGAGCGCCGAACAAGTAACGAAGGTCCGCCAGATCATCGAGGGCCTCGGCGCCTCGATCGCCACGCCCGACGAGGCGCGGCAGATCCTGCAGCTGAAGGGCGGCGACAAAGTCGCGTTCTGATCCCGGCAAAAAAAGAACCCTGCGGCAACGGCTATCCAAACATCCGCTCGCCCTGCTCGTCGACGAGCTGGATGCCCTTCTTGATCGAGATGTCGACCGCATCGTCCAGCCCGGCGAAACGGTCGGCGCGGATGAAGCGGTGCTCCTTCATCACGCCGTCCACTTCCTTGGAGACGACGCCGCAGGTCTGGTACTGGCCGTCCGCCTTGTAGGGCGTGGCGCTGATCAGGAAGCCCTTGTGCTCGACCTGCTTTGCCGGCTTCGCGGCTCCGGTGTCCGTCGCTTCACCACCGCCGCCGCCGAAAAGACGTTTCAGAAAAGACATAGCGCATCCTCCAGCGGCAAATCGTCCTGCATCACATAGCGTGCCGCAGGACGATTTTCACTACAGCATGAACCCGAAAACTGTGCAGCGGTTTTCGGGAAGATCATGCTCACACAAAGATAAACGGGATGACTTTTGGAAGTCATCCCGCTTTGACGGTCATCGGTCGAGCCAGCAATAGCCCGTTCAGTGCCGGGCGACTCAGCGACGTGAGAGGGCCTCGAGCGCTGCGGCGGCGTCTTCCAGAATGCTGATCGCCTCGGCCTGCTTGTCCTCCGGCGCATCGACGATATCGCTGAGCGCGGCGCGTAGGCGGTGGCGCAGTGCGCGGAACCGGTCGCGCTTTTCGTGACGGCCGCGCCGGCCGACGTCCTCGCCCTCGTCGTTCCAGCCGAACCAGTCGCGCGCCTTGGCCATCTTGCGGCCGAACCGCTCGAGGTGGTCGAGCACGTGATCGATCATCTCGCGATTTTGCTCGAGATGCGCCCTGCCCGCCTCGGTGATCGAGAACACCTTCTTGTTGCCTTCGCTTGACGAGACGGCATAGCCGGCCTCTTCGAGAAAGGTCAGCGTCGGATAGACCACGCCCGGGCTCGGGCTGTAGATGCCGCTGGTGCGTTCCTCCAGCGCCTTGATGATGTCGTAGCCGTGCCGCGGCGCCTCGGCCAGAAGCGACAGCGTGATCAGCTTGAGATCGCCGTCGGCCAACATGCGGCCGGCGCGGAACATGTCGCCCGGACCGCCGCGGCCGCCGCCGCGCATGCCCTGGCCGAAGGGACCAAAGCCGCCGCCGCGACCACCGAAACGACCGGCCATATGCATGAATATGCGCTGACCGAAATGGTTGTGCCCGAAGGGATTATGCTTGTGCATGGATCGCTCCTTGAGTTCTATCTTACGATATATCTTAGCTAGGTGGCGGGTGGAGTCAAGATATATCTTACGATGCATCTTGGTTGACGCAAGGCGAACTGCGAGGCGGTCGAATGCGCAGCGATCGCCGCGAAAACAGCCTACCAGCGGCCTTTGCGGCGGTTCCAGGCGTAGAGAAGATCGGCAAACCGATCATAGGCAAAGCGCGTCAGCCGCAGCACGACCGAATTGCCGAACAGGGTGGCGAGCCATCCCTCGCCAGGCGTGAGCCGCCAGACGGCGATCGCCACATCGGCACCGACCAGCAGCTTGCCCTCGGCATCGGTCGCATGCAGCCGCCGGCGGACATCCTCGAGCGAGGCGCCGAAGGCTGAAAGCGCTTGCGGTTCGAAATTAATGTCGCGGAATTCGACGCGGCCGGACTTGACCGCTTCAATCAGCCGCCGTTTCTGGCGGTTGATGCCGGCATCGCAGACCGGGCAGCGTGTGTTGTACCAGACAGTCAGCAACGGCTCAGGCATCGCGCGACTATCGGCGACCGAGCGCGGCACCGCAATATCAGCATCGAGCCGGGCTGTTTCCGGCGCTCTACCCCAGCGAACTGATGATCTCGCGGTAGGCGAATTCCGGAAACGCCTTCATCGTCCGCGTCCTGACATTGCCGCCCGACGACAACATCAGCGCGAAACGGGCAAGCACGGCATCGTCCGGCGCTTCGACAATGGCGACCATGTCGCATTCGCCCATCGTCAGATAGAATGCCTTGAACGATCCGCCCATTTCACCGAGCAGCTTCTTGGCGGCATCGAGCCGCTTCGGCGACTCCCGCACGTTCTTGGCGCCCAATTCGGTCCAGTTGATAAGCACGATGTAGGTTGTCATGGCACACCTCCCACCGGGAGCCACGGAGCGCAACGCCTGGCAGTTGCGGCCGGCGTCCGGGGCGGGCATCCGGCTTGTCGCCCACAAATGCATCCGACCCTGAAATTATCCTCCTGTTGAGCAAGCCCGGCAAGGCGGCATAACAAATAGGTGGAAATGAAAAAGGACGCCGAGGCGCCCGTTTTCGTATGTTGCGTTTCCGCTCAGCTGTCCAGGAAGCTTCTCAGCTTCCGCGAGCGGCTCGGGTGCTTGAGCTTGCGCAGCGCCTTGGCCTCGATCTGACGGATACGCTCGCGGGTGACCGAGAACTGCTGGCCGACCTCTTCCAGCGTGTGGTCGGTGTTCATGCCGATGCCGAAGCGCATGCGCAGAACACGCTCCTCGCGCGGGGTGAGCGAAGCCAGCACGCGCGTGGTTGTCTCGCGCAGATTGGCCTGGATCGCCGCGTCGATCGGCAGGATCGCCATCTTGTCCTCGATGAAGTCGCCGAGATGCGAATCCTCCTCGTCGCCGACCGGCGTTTCGAGCGAGATCGGCTCCTTGGCGATCTTCAGCACCTTGCGCACTTTTTCGAGCGGCATTGCGAGCTTCTCTGCCAGCTCTTCCGGCGTCGGCTCGCGGCCGATCTCATGCAGCATCTGGCGCGAGGTACGCACGATCTTGTTGATCGTCTCGATCATATGCACCGGAATGCGGATGGTGCGCGCCTGATCGGCGATCGAGCGGGTGATCGCCTGCCGGATCCACCATGTCGCGTAGGTCGAGAACTTGTAGCCGCGGCGATACTCGAATTTGTCGACTGCCTTCATCAGGCCGATATTGCCTTCCTGGATCAGGTCCAGGAACTGTAGGCCGCGATTGGTGTATTTCTTGGCGATGGAGATGACGAGCCGAAGGTTCGCTTCCACCATTTCCTTCTTGGCGATCGCGGCCTCGCGCTCGCCCTTCTGCACCTGGTTGACGATCCTGCGGAATTCCAGAATCGAGATCGCCGTCTCGGTGGCGAGGTTCTGGATCTCGGCGCGCAGTTCCTTGATCGCGTCCTTCTCGTTCTTTGTGAATTCCTTCCAGCCGCGCGAGGTGAGATTCGCGATCGAGCGGGTCCAGTTCGGATCGAGCTCCGAGCCCTGATACTCCTTGAGGAACTCCTCGCGGCGCACGCCGTAGCTTTCGGCGAGCCGAAGCAGCTTGCCCTCGTTCTGCACCAGGCGCTTGTTGATGTCGTAGAGCTGCTCGACCAGCGCCTCGATGCGCGCGGTATTGAGCGACAGCGACTTCACCGCCTTGATGAGCTGCTCCTTGAGCTCCTTCAGCCGGCGATCCTGGCTGGGCGAAAGCGTGCCGGCAGCCGCCAGCCGGTTCTCGACCTGCTGGTCCTGCAGCTTGCGAAGCTTCTTGTAAGTGTCGGCGATGACGTCGAGCGTCTCCATCACCTGCGGGCGCAGTTCCGCTTCCATCGCGGCCAGCGACAGGCTTGCCTCGTCCTCGTCGTCTTCCTCTTCTTCCAGCCCGCGCGTGTCGCCGCCGACATTGGTGATGTCGTCTTCTTCCTCGCGCGCCGCCGAGCGGCCGCGCGGCTTCTCTTCGGCCTTGGGCGCTTCCTCGACGCGTTCGACAACGGGCGCCTGCTTGGCCTCGGGGCCGGCATAGGTCGCCTCGAGGTCGATGATCTCGCGGAGCAGGATCTTCGATTCGTTGAGCTCGTCGCGCCAGATGATGATCGCCTGGAAGGTGAGCGGGCTCTCGCACAGGCCCGCGATCATCGTCTCGCGGCCGGCCTCGATGCGCTTGGCGATCGCGATTTCGCCCTCGCGCGACAGAAGCTCGACCGAGCCCATCTCGCGCAGATACATGCGCACCGGGTCGTCGGTGCGGTCGGTCGGCTCTTTCTTGGTGGTCGTGGTGGCAACGGCGGTGCCGGTCTGCTCGGCAAGCTCGTTGGCGTCTTCCTCGGAGTCGGCGCCCGCGTCGCCGCCTTCCGCCTCCTCGCCCTGCTCGTCGTCCTCGACGACGTTGATGCCCATGTCGGACAGCATGGCCATCGTGTCCTCGATCTGCTCGGATGTCACTTCCTCCGAGGGCAGCACCGAGTTCAGTTCGTCCATGGTCACATAGCCGCGCTTCTTGGCGGCCTTGATCATCTTCTTGACAGCATCATCGGAAAGGTCGAGCAGCGGGCCATCGGTGGCGCCTTCACGTTCGGTCTCGACCTCTTCCTTTTCCTTTGTCGCCATTCTTTGTCGTCTCCAAGCGGCCGAATATCGAAGCCGCGTAAGCTGCCGGACCGGTCAAACCGGATGCGCTCGCCCCAGAACGCTTCTTACCGGGCCAGTGACCGCATCATCTCTTTTGTTTGCTGCCTGTCGTTGCCCCAAAACCGGTTCCACTTTTGGGCGACATGCATTAAGTCCAGATTAACCCTGGTATCTGTGGCAGGCCTTTTGCCTGTCCAGTCGCCAGAACCTAACATCGCTCAAAATTTCCCACCGACGCCGGGCACGGTTAACGTTTCGAATCGTCCTGATTCCGCCAATCTGCCAGAAGGTCAAGCGCCTCTGGCATGATTCGCATGAAAAAAGCGAATCAATTGCCCGACTTAGAGGCGTCGAATCGACGCGCCTTGAGCATTTCCATTTCATTTCGGGCCGACCTGGGCCTAAGCGCGCCCAGCCCTGCCCGACGAAACGCCGAACCCTTCGATCAGCGCTTCCGTTGCCTGTACATCGTTGAATTGCGCTTGAATCTCGACGAGATGCCGAAAGTTTTCGTCCGACGGGTCTGCCTCGAGCGCCGCCTGCGCCTGTTTCAGCTCCCTATGTAAGGTGCGCGCGCTGCGCTGCAAGTGCAGCGCTTGGTTGAAGGCGTCGCGGGCGTCGTCAAGTCCCGCGGTTTCGAGCGCCGGCCACTGCCGCGCCCGCTTGATCAGCGCCACCGCGCCTTCCCAGATGTCGCCGCATCCGGCGCGCTCGATGGTGGCGATGACTGCGTCGCGGTCGTCGGCCGCGTCATGCGCCATCGCGTCGAGGATGGCGGCATGCAGCCGCCTGAGATCCGAATTGGCAAGGTCCAGGAATTCGACATGCGCGAAATTCTCGTCGATCAGCGGCGGATGGTTGACCAGCGCCACGATGATCGTCGCCTCGCGTACCGACATGGCCTCGCCCGTGCGCTTGACCAGCGCCGACCGGCCGAGGCTTTCGGTGATGGCGGTGCGCGCGCCGGCAGCGCTCCGGCCAAACGCCCCGCCTGGCGCCGAACCTCTGCCGCGCTCGCCTGGCCGGCCGTCCTGGCGTCCCTCGTGTAGGCCTTGCCGCGCGCCGCGCTGCGAGCCGAAGAAGCTTAGGACGCGCTCGCGCATCTCCTGCTGATAGTGGTAGCGCAGGCTTTCGTCGCGGATGCGGCCGGTAAGCTCGCGCAGCGTCTTCTCGAGCTCCGCCCGCCGCTCCGGCGTGTCGAAGACGCCGCCCGCCGTCTCGCGCATCCACAAAAGGTCGACCAGCGGCCGCGCATCGGCAAGCACCGCGCGGAACGCGTCCGGCCCATCCGCTTTGACCAGATCGTCGGGGTCCTTGCCTTCGGGCAGCAGCGCGAAGCGTGCCGAGCGCCCGGGCTGGATCGCCGGCAGGGCGAGGTCGGCGGCGCGCCAGGCGGCCTTCAGCCCGGCCTGGTCGCCGTCGAAGCAAAGCACCGGCTCGCCGGCCATGCGCCACAAAAGCTCGAGCTGGTTTTCGGTAAGCGCCGTACCGAGAGGCGCCACGGCATTCTCGAAGCCGGCCTGTGCCAGCGCGATCACGTCCATATAGCCTTCGACGGCGATCACCGTGCCGCCCTTGGCCACCGCTTTGCGGGCGCGGGCGAAATTGTAGAGCACGTTGCCCTTGTGGAAGAGCTCGGTCTCCGGCGAGTTCATGTATTTCGCCAAAGCGTCCGGCGCCAGCGCCCGACCGCCGAAGGCGATGATCCTGCCGCGCGAATCCGGGATCGGGAACATGATGCGGTCGCGGAACCAGTCATAGGAGACCGGGATGTCGTCGCCATGCCGGACCAGTCCGCAGGCTTCGATATCGGCCTTCGGCACCCCCTTGGCGGCGAGGTATTCCTTGAGCGCGTTGCGGCTGTCCGGCGCATAGCCGAGCCGGAAGGACTGCTGCGTCGCCGGCGTCAGACCGCGGTCGCGCAGATAGGCGCGGGCCTTGGCGCCTTCCGGTCCCTGCAGGCGCTCCTGGAAGAAGACCGTCGCCATCTCCATGACGTCGATCAGGCTGGCGCGTTCCTTCTCGCGCTTTTCTTCTTGGGCGTCGCGCACCGGCATCGGCACGCCGGCCATCTCTGCGATCCTTCCGACCGCTTCGGGAAAGCTCATGCCGTCGAGTTCGGTCAGGAACTTGAAATGATCACCCGAGACCGAACAGCCGAAACAGTGATAGCGCCCCTTCTTGTCCTCGCAGTGGAACGACGGGCTCTTTTCGCCGTGAAACGGGCAGCACGCCCAATAATCGCCGCGCGATGCGTTGGACTTCTTCCTATCCCAGGAAACGCGTTGACCGATCACCGAAGAAATCGGCACTCGGTCGCGTATCTCGTCGAGGAAGGCGGGTGGAAAGCGCATCGGGAAAGGCTCGTTTACCCTCCATATAATCAAGCCGCTTGGGCGCGACGACTCGATAAGCCCGATCGTACCCGCTTTTCACAGACAAAAAGAAGGCGGCCGCGCGGCCGCCTTCCCGTCTTTCGGACCATTCCCCGCTCAGTGCGCGGCGATCGCGCCGAAGATGATACCGGAGACGATGCTGACCAAAAGGTAGTCGTTGCCGACGCGAATCCACTCCTGGCCGGGGCCGGGACGGCGCAGCCCATAACGGTGCCAGTCGCGAACCGCCTGATGGCGCTTCCAGCTGGAATACTTCTGCCCATTGCGCCAATGGCTGCGCTTCACCACGACCTTCTTCTTCACGACGCGCTTCTCGACATGCCGGCCCGGCCTCTGCCAGTCGACCTGTGTGTAGGTCGATTGCGTCTCGCTCGGCTGAACGAGCGGCGCGGCCTGGCCCGAAAAGGCCGAAGCGGTCAGCATCGCGGCGGTCACGGTGGAAAGTATGAGACGCTTCATGGTCAGTGCTCCTTGGTTGTCGATAGGCAAGGAGATATTCCGGCTGGCATGAACCGAAACTGAACACCTTGGTTACAATTCCGTAATGATTTCCGTTGGTTACGCAAGCAGGTTCACCAATTTACAGAAACCGGTTCAAGCCCAGGCTTCGCGTCGACGCGACATTTGCCGCCTGTCCGACCGCGATCTGCAACCAAAGCACCTTCTATCCATTTCCGACACACGCCGTCGTGTGCCGAATGTCGGCCGAATCGGGTAAAATTTATTATCCGGCTAATGTAAACTGCTTTAGTCTCGACCTTCGAAATGCTTGCGATTCGCACCTTTTTCCGCTTCCTGGCCGCCTCGTTGCGAGGCTCGGCATGAGCGGATCCGTTGTCCTTCTGCACCTTGCCGGCGCAGTGGCGCTGATGCTGTTCGCCACCCGCATGGTAAAAACCGGTGTCGAGCGCGCCTATGGCGATGTGCTGCGTCACAGGCTGCGCGCCACCATGCGCAAGCCGCTGATGGCGGTGCTGGCCGGCTGTGGCCTCGCGATCGCGCTGCAGAGTTCAACCGCCGTCACGCTGCTGGTCGGCTCCTTCGCCGGCGCCGGCATCGTGTCGGGCGCCGCCGGGCAGCTTGCCGTGCGCGGCGCCGAGATCGGCTCGGCCTTGGTCGCGAAGCTTCTTACCTTTGATCTGTCGCTCGTGGTGCCGTTGTGCCTGGTCGCAGGAACCATCATGTTCATGGCCACCGAGCGCCGCGATTGGCGTCAGACCGGCCGCATCCTTGTTGGCATCGGCCTTCTGATCCTGTCGCTGGAGATGATCGGCCAAGCTTCCGAGCCGTTGCGCGACAGCCAGCTCATGCCGGTCATCATCGACTACTTCTCCGGCGATGCGATCAGCTCCTACCTGCTGGCGGCACTGATCACCTGGCTGTTCCAGTCGAGCATCGCGGCGGTCCTGCTCATGGCCACGCTAGCCGGCCGGGGTTTGATCACTCCGGAGCTCGGCGTCGTCCTGATCCTGGGCGTCAATCTCGGTTCCTCGATCATCGCGCCGATGCTCACCCGCTCGGCAGCGGCGGAAGTCCGCATCGTGCCGATCGGCAATCTTCTGATGCGCGGGCTTGGCTCGCTCGTGATGCTGATCCTGTTCATGATTTTCAGGCCGCACTTCTCCTTCCTCGGCACGACGGCCTCCGGCCAGATCGTCAACGCCCACATCCTGTTCAACGTGATCATCCTGCTTGCCGGGCTGCCACTCGCCGGCCTCGTCTATCGCGCTTCGGAGAAGATCGTGGCGCTCGGTACTAAGCCCGAACCGGCGGCAGCGCTCGACGTGGTCGAACTGTCCGCGCTGAACGAGAGCGCGCTCGACACGCCAAGCCAGGCCCTGGCCAACGCCACGCGCGAGGTGGTCCGGGTCTGCGAGACGGTCGAGATCATGCTGAAGCGGATCATCGAGCTCTATGAGAGCGCCGACGCCGGCAAGATCAAGGCGCTGGCCGCGCTCGACGACCGGGTCGACCAGAAGCACGCCGCGATCAAGCTCTATCTGGCCAAGGTCACCAAGAACCCCCTGAGCGAGGACGAGGCGCTGCGCTGCCAGGAACTGATCGGCGCCTGCGTCAAGCTGGAGCAGGTCGGCGACATCATCGTGCGCAACATGCTTGTGCATGTCAGGAAGAAGCTGGAGCGCGGGCTGGAATTCACGCCCGAGGGCTGGCGCGAGCTTTGCGCTTTCCATGCCTCGGTTCTGGCCAATGCGCGGCTTGCCTTCAACGTGCTGGTCTCGCGCGACCCGGAAACCGCCCGCCAGTTGGTGCTCGAGAAGGACCTGCTGCGCGAGCGCGAGAAAGAGACCAGCGCCAGCCACTTCGTGCGGCTGCGCGACGGGACCGCGAAAAGCGTCGAGACCAGTTCGATCCATCTCGACACCATCCGCGACCTCAAGCAGATCAATTCGCTGCTCGCCTCCATGGCCTACCCGGTGCTGGAGGAGCGCGGGCTGCTCGGCGGCTCGCGTCTGAAGGCGAGCTAGCATCGCTGAAGGCGAGCTAGCATCGACCGACCGGCCCGCACACAATTAGCCTTCGTTCAATCCTCGCATCCGTCGGCTAGGTGACGGTGAGATTGATGACGGCTCCGACTGAGCGCCCGTACGGCACGAAGAGGGCCAGTCGAGACCACTGCCCAACCCGGTCAAGAAAACCTAAAGCGGCATCGACAATTTCTGCATTGCCCGCAGCGTCCCATCCATGGTTTGAGGCCAGCTCATTCAGGATCGCTGTCCGCGCCATGCTGCCCCTCATTGCCCTGTTCATTGCCGCCTTCGCTTTCGGCACGACTGAGTTCGTCATCGCCGGCGTGCTGCCGGAGGTAGCGCAGGGTCTGGGTGTTTCCGTGCCCACCGCCGGCTATCTCGTCTCCGGCTATGCCTGCGGCATCGCCATTGGTGGTCCGCTCCTGGCGCTCGCAACCAGCAGGGTCTCGCGAAAGTCGCTGCTCATCGCCCTGACCATTGCCTTCACTCTTGGCCAGGCCGCTTGCGCGCTGGCGCCCGATTTCACCTCGATGCTTCTCCTGCGCATTGCCACTGCAGTGGCGCATGGCTGCTATTTCGGCGTCGCCATGGTGGTCGCGGTCGGCCTGGTGCGTGAGGACCAGCGCGGCCGGGCGGTCGCGGTCATCCTCTCTGGATTGACCGTCTCCAACGTTATCGGCGTTCCGGCCGGCACCGCGATCGGCGGTCTCTGGGGCTGGCGGGCGACCTTCTGGGTGATGTGCGCGCTGGGCGTCGTCGCGATCGTTGCCATGCTTGCGCTGCTGCCCCGCACGGCAGGCGCCGCCAACCGGCCCGCCGGCCTCGCGCGCGAGGTGCGCGTCTTGGGGCGCCAGCAGGTCTGGACCTCGCTCATCCTGATGCTGATGTTGATGATCGGCCAGTTCGGCCTCTTCACCTACATCACGCCGACGCTGCTCGAAGTCACCGGCCTCCACGAAAGCCTGATCCCGTTTGTGCTGCTGCTCAACGGCGTCGGCGCGACGATCGGCGTTCTCTTGGGCGGCAAGCTTGCCGACTGGAAGCTGATGCCGTCGCTGATCGCCATGCTTTTCCTGCAGGCGGTTATGCTTGGCGTCATCTATGCGGTCAGTCCCTACCCGGTGCCGATGATCGTCGCGATCGTCATATGGGGCGGCCTCAACTTCGCCATCGGCGCGCCGATCCAGACCCGGATCCTGGCCTGGACGGCAGACGCCTCGAACCTTGCCTCGTCGCTGATTCCCTCGGGCTTCAATGTCGGCATCGCGCTCGCCGCCTCGCTGGGCGCTGCGATGCTCAATGCCGGTCTTGGCTATCGCAGCCTGCCGGTCGCCGGCGCGTTTGCCATGCTGGTGGCCCTGGCGGTCGCGCTTGCCTCGCAGGCTTGGGAATGGCGCAGCCGGGCGACGCCGCCGTTGCCGGCTGCGGCGGAATAGAGCCTTGGCGTGCCGCTCTGCCGCCTCAGACCTGAGGACGCAAGGAGCCAGAGCCGCCCGACAGGATCGACTTCAAACCGTGAAGCCCCTCCTCCAGCCTTTCGTGGCTGGATGCGGCACCCAACGCCAGCCGCAAGCCATCAGCGGCACTGGGCACGACGGAGAACTCTT
The DNA here is from genome assembly GCF_003997555.1 of Mesorhizobium sp. M1A.T.Ca.IN.004.03.1.1. Classification (NCBI taxonomy): domain Bacteria; kingdom Pseudomonadati; phylum Pseudomonadota; class Alphaproteobacteria; order Hyphomicrobiales; family Phyllobacteriaceae; genus Mesorhizobium; species Mesorhizobium sp. M1A.T.Ca.IN.004.03.1.1. The sequence continues at coordinate 733,575 of NZ_RZTV01000001.1, forward strand.
CCGCCGGGCTGAGGGCCAATCCGCGACGGCGTGCGATCTCGGCGATATCCGATGAACGCAATCGCGCATCCAGCGGATACCAAAGATGCAGGCTTGATTCCGTCGAGGCGAAACCGGCCGGCAGGATCTTGCGCGCGATCGTCTGCCTGGCCTCTGCTTCGGCACGCACCGCGGCGGTGATCTCGCCGGCCAGGCCGCTTCGCACCCACTCGCAGGCGAGCCCCGTCATCAGCGGCGGCGCCATCATGGTGGTGCCCCGGATTGTCGCCGCGATCCGCTCGACGGATTTCGCGTCGGGCGCCGCCAGGAACGCCGTGCGCAGAAATGGCGAGATGCATTTCGCCAATGTAGCCAGGTGGAATGTCCGGTCCGGCGCCAGGCTGAGGAAGGCTGGCGGTGAAGCGGTCTGCAGGGGACTGTAGGGATCGTCCTCGACGATCACCAGGCCAAGCCTGCCCGCCATCCGAGCCAGATCCCGGCGCCGGCCCTCCGGCATGGTGAGCGTGGTCGGATTGTGAAGTGTCGGGTTGAGATAGAGGACGCGGGCGCGATATCGTCGCGCCGCTTCCTCCAGATGGTCGGGGCGCATGCCGTCATCGTCGCGTCCCGCCCCAGCCAGCTTTCGCCCCGTGGCCTGCGCCAGCGCGATCAGGCCGGGATAGGTCAGCGTATCGGTGAGGATCGTATCGCCCTCACGGGTTTGCGACAGAAGGACGGCGGCGAGCAGCGCCTGCGCCCCCGAACCAAGAGCCACGCGCTCGACAGGCAACCTGCCGCCGGCTGCGGCAAGCCAATACGAGCCGGCGGCGCGTTCCGCGGGAGAACCCGGGCCGGGATGGTAGGAAAGCAGTGCTTCGGCGCTGAAACGTTTGAGCAGTCCCTCGATGCCGCTCCGGATCAATGCCGGCAGGCTCAGGCCCGAAGGCGCCGGCGGAATGTTCATGCTCAGATCGAGGATCGGCTCTTCCGGCTCGCCGGGCGTGATGAAGGTGCCGCGACCGGCCGTTGCATCGATCAGGTTCCTGCGGCGGGCTTCGGTGAACGCCCGGGTGACCGTGGTCAGATCCACGCCAAGGAAGCGGGCAAGCTCTCGCTGCGGCGGCAGCCTGTCCCCCGGTTGCAGCCGCCCGATCGAGCGGGCAGTCGCAAGCGCCTCGACGATCTTGAGATAGAGCGGCTGTGAGTCTTCCGCCAAGGGAGAAAGCCAGCTGAGGTCCCCTTCACTGTTCATGCCACCGGTATCCATACATTTTATCGCATTGTATGCATACAATAGTCATATTAGTATGTATGCGTGACCTCAAGGCCGATCGAATGCATGCGAGGTCCTGGAGTGATGACCATGCACGACGCGCACTATCCCCACCTCGAACCCTGGCGGGTCGGCATCCGCGGGCGATGCCCGCGTTGCGGAGAGGGCCGGCTGTTCGACGGATTTCTGAAGCTGGCGCCGAAATGCGAAGTCTGCGGGCTCGACTATTCTTTTGCCGATCCGGCCGACGGACCCGCCTTCTTCGTCATCTGCTTTGCCTGCGTGCCCTCCGTCCTGTTCGCCGTCTGGGCGCAGGTGACGTTCGAGCCATCCATGTGGTTCCACGCCTTCGTTTCGGTGCCGATCATCCTTGCGACCTGCATTCCGCCGCTCAGGCCGCTGAAAGGCTGGCTTGTCGCGAGCCAGTTCTACTACAAGGCCGCAGAAGGAAGACTGGCCAGGCCCGGCGAATAAGGTTCTCAAGTTCGCTTGCCTTGAGACCTAAAGGTCGATCCGGTACTTGAGGCTCTCCGCGCCACCATAGGCGGCGACTTTGGCGAACCGGCCGACGAGAATGCCGCCATTGGCGAGCACCACCTTCTGGGATGCAAGATTGTCGAGATCGGTGGTGATCTCGACATAGTCGAGACCGACCGCCCTTGCCTCGTGAAGCATCAGCCGCAGCGCTTCGGTGGCATAGCCGCGCCCCTTCTTCCATGGCATCACGGCATAGCCGATGTGGCCGAGCACGTGCGGCGGCAGCGCCGACGTGCCCTTCTGCCAGCGAAGCCCGATCGAGCCGGCGGCCTCGCCGTCCCAGATCCAGCGCCGGAAGCCCGGCAGGCGTGGCACCATTGTGCCGTCCGGCAGTGCGATCGGCGGCCCCTTGGCCTCGGGGTCGTCCAGGTCGGCGAGAAATGCCACCGGATCTTCTTCAATGGCCTCGAGCTGCTCGCGCGTAGCCTCCAGCAGCCGCACATTGTCCGGCGACCAGCCGCGCTCCAGCGCCGCCTTGTAGGACGGCAGATGCTCGAGCGCTGGTTTGACGAGTTCGACCATGAAGCCGTGTCCTTTGCGAGATCGGCAGGCATAGCCCCGGTCAGGATCGCCCTCAAGCTGACTGAAAGCGGATTTCGCCCTTGTTGAGGAAGCACATCTTGTCGAAGAGCGATAAATCGAGTGGGTTCGGCAGCCGGACATCGTCAAGGTCGGGAAAAGGCTTCCTGGACGCATCGTATGACCGGTCGACCTGGGAGATGAAGACCAGCACCAGCCCGCGTTCCCGGGCAAACGATCTCAAGGCGCGTATCTGCACCATGAGCTCGGGATCTTCGCGCTTCTGGTCGAGCAGTTGCAGATAGTCGATCACCGCCAGCGTGCCGCGCGGCGCCGACCCCAACGCCTCGATGATGTAGGCGGCGCTGATGGCGTCGGAATTGTCGAACTCGAACAGATGGTCGAAAACGGCAGGGTCGACGCCGATGTCGCGGAACCGGTCGAGGATGTCGGCATGCATGTATTCCAGGGTGAAGAATACGGCGCGACTGCCCTGCTTCATGGCCGCCACGGCGAGTTCGAGGCTCATCAGCGTCTTGCCCTGACCCGGCCGGGCCGCCACGAGGACCATGTCGCCGGGTATCAGTTGCGCAGGCAGCCTCCCGGCGGGTGCGGCCTCGGCGGCTTTCGCCGCAAGCAGGCTCCAGCTGCCAAAGCCTTCCTTGAAGGCCATGCGGTCAAGCGCCTCATGAAGGGGAACATTTTCCTTGCGCGACAGCAACCTCGCCTGGCGCTTCAGATGATAGACGGGTGCGGAAAGCCGCATCGAAAAACCTTCTATTGCGAGCAGTCTTCGCAATCCCTCCTTATGCCGATGCTCGAACAGTCGGTTTAGCGATCGAATGCCCTGCATGAACAATGCTTTCCCAACGGAGGGAGGAGGCGTGGGCGCGCCGGAATCAGATAGTAGCCAACTTCTTGCCTGTCGAAAATCGCAGATGCGCCAGCTTCGGCAGAGCGCACTAGACAAGAAGTGTTTCGCCCATCGGCGCTATGCTCTTATGATTGGCGCAGGTGATTCACCACAAGCGATACCAGTTCGAGGGGGGATTAATCCGGTGCGGTTGATATCTGTTCCGCTTGGTGCCGCCGTCCTCTTCGTCCTCGCCGCTCTGACGGCATCGGTCGGCTCGTTCGCGGCGTTGCGCCCATCGAACATTCCGGACTGGCTGCAGCGCCATGTCGGCGACAACGAAGGTCAGATCTCGCAGGTCGTGCTGGAGCGGGCGCGCGCCCTCTACCAGAAGAAGGTCAGTGAAGGTTCGGTCAGCAACCCCTGCTACTTCGCCATGGATGCAACGCGGCCCGGCGACCTGGGCAACAGTGTGCTTGGTCAACGCTACTATATCATCTGCGAGGCCAAGCAGCTCTTTCGAGCGGTTTCTTCGGGCCATGGCGGCGGCCGCAATCTCAAAGGCGTTGCCGATTTCTCCAATGGCAGGCGTTGCGCGAAAAACTTCGGCAACGCGATGGATTCGGAGCTGACGGCAGGCGGAGCCTACATGACCGCCGAGACCAAGACGTCCTTCAAGGGCTATTATCGCGTCGGTGCGCAGAACGCGGTGTTCATGCGTACCTTCATCCAGTTCGATGGCGAAGGCGAAGCGGCCAACGCCAGGCAGCGCGTGATCGGCGGCCATCCGGCAGCCTTGCTCAGGGGCATGTGCCTGCGCAAAGATCCGAACAGCTCCTACGCCGACCATGACGGCTTCGTCCCGTTCGGCAGGCTGGTGAATTATGCCGGCGGCCGCAGCAATGGCTGCACCAGCTGGTCGCCGGCCGATGCCGAGCAGATCATCCCGTTGGTGAAGAACAACCCGACCACGCTCTACATCTATCCTGAATCGCGCGACATCGCCGCTGTGGCGCGCGCCAAGGCCGCCGGCCAAGCGCTGTCGGCTGCGGGCGTCTATTGGAACGCATCCTGCCTGAAGGAAATCGGCTCTCCGAAGTTCTGGCCGAAGAAGACCCTCGAGCCGATCATCGCGCAGTACAAGAAGGACCATCCGGCGCCGCCGCCGCAGCCGGTGCCGATCTGCAAGAACTGAGCCGGTCTTCTACTGGAGCAGCCCCTTGATGATAGCGCTCGCCTTGGCGAAATCCATCTGGCCGGCATATTTCTGCTTCAGGGCGCCGATCACCTTGCCCATGTCCTTCTGGCTGGCGGCACCCGTCGCCGCGATCGCCTCGCGCGCCGCCGCCGTGATCGCCACATCGTCGAGCTGTGCCGGCAGGAACTCGCGGATGATCTCCATCTCGCCGCGCTCCTGCGCCGCCAGTTCCGGCCGCCTGCCGTCCTCGAAGGCTTTGGCCGATTCCTCGCGCTGCTTCACCATCTTGGAGAGGATCTGCAGGATCTCTTCCTCGCTCGCCGCAGGCTTGCCCGCGCCGCGATTGGCGATGTCGCGGTCGTGGATGGCGGCCTGGATCAGCCTGAGCGTCGGCAGCCGATGCTTGTCCTGTGCCTTCATCGCGCTCTTCATGGATTCGGCGATTTTCTCGCGCATGATGCTTCTCCTTCGATCGCGGCGGACAATAGCTTCGCCGGACGCTCAAGGCAAATCCAGGCAAACCGTTGATTTTGCTCGGCGAAATAAATCCATTCCGCTCGGAGGAAGCGTCATTGACCGCTTTGCCGCCATCCCCTATGTACTGAGCCTCGCATGAACTGAAACTTTGGTTGCGCGCAGGCTCGCGAATTCGCCGCCGCGCGTCGTTTGCTGCGCGGGTCGTCCCTCCAACGGGATGATCCGGAACAGCCTCTAGGAGTGCCGCCATGGCCACGACCGCCCCCTGGGCCACCGAAAAGCCGACCGCCCTTCTCGTGCTCGCCGACGGCACGATGATCGAAGGCCGCGCCCTCGGCGCCACGGGATCGGCGGTCGCCGAAGTCTGCTTCAACACCGCCCTGACCGGCTACGAAGAGATCCTTACCGACCCCTCCTATGCCGGCCAGATCGTCACCTTCACCTTCCCGCATATCGGCAATGTCGGCACCAACAGCGAGGATATCGAGGATTTGCATCCAGCTGCCCGCGCGGGTGCCGTCGGCGCGATCTTCAAGGCCAATGTCACCGACCCCTCCAACTACCGGGCGGCCGGGCATCTCGACCAATGGTTGAAGAGGCGCGGCATCATCGCGCTCTCGGGGATCGACACTCGCGCTCTCACCGTGCTGATCCGCGAGAAAGGCATGCCCAACGCCGTGATCGCCCATGCACCGGATGGCGTTTTCGACCTCGACGACCTGAAGCGGCGCGCCGCCGCCTGGTCGGGCCTTATCGGGCTGGACCTCGCCAAGGAGGTCACCTCGGGCCAATCCTCGGTCTGGCGCGAGACGCCCTGGGCCTGGAACAAAGGCTTCGGCGAGCAGGACGAGTCGTCGCTGCATGTCGTGGCCATCGATTATGGCGTCAAGCGAAACATACTGCGCCTGCTTGCGGGCCTCGGCGCCAAGGTCACCGTCGTGCCGGCAAAAACCGGCGCGGAAGAGATCCTGGCCATGCAGCCGGACGGCATCTTCCTGTCCAACGGTCCCGGCGACCCGGAAGCGACGGGCAAATATGCCGTGCCGGTCATCCAGGACCTGCTGAAAAGCGATCTCCCGGTGTTCGGCATCTGCCTCGGCCACCAGATGCTGGCGCTGGCGCTCGGCGGCAAGACCGAGAAGATGCATCAGGGCCATCACGGCGCCAACCATCCGGTGAAGGACCACACAACCGGCAAGGTCGAGATCGTCTCGATGAACCATGGCTTCGCCGTCGACGCCGACTCGCTGCCCGAAGGCGTCGAGGAAACCCACGTCTCGCTGTTCGACGGCTCGAATTGCGGCATCGCGCTGACCGGCCGGCCGGTGTTCTCGGTCCAGCACCATCCCGAGGCCTCGCCCGGGCCGCAGGATTCGCACTATCTCTTCCGCCGCTTCGTCAATCTCATTCGCGAGCGGCGCGGCGCGCCGGCCCTGGCCGAGCGCGCCTAGCTCAAAGCGCAACCCACTCCAAGGCGTATTGAGATTCGGGCCAGGCCGGGCCGGAGTCGAAGACGGGCGCGAAGCGACCAAACTGGCCGGGTTCAGAGAACCGGAGGGGATCGTATTTTTTGGTCGTGCGCACTGGAAGCGCAGGAAACAGTCATTTACAGGCCAGCACCACCTGAATATCAACACGCCTTAAGCCGCGTCGGTCACCGCTTCCTGCGCGTGCATGCGCTCGACCTCCTTCGGTGTCGGCTTGGCGACCTTCGTCACGAAGACGATCACCGCCAATGTCAGGAAAACCGCGCCGAGCACATAGGGCGCGCCGCCGAACTCAACCGGCGCGCTTGGGCCGGTGAACCAGGAAAAGATCGCCGTATAAAGCAGCGGCGTGATGATCGAGGTGATCGAGAAGATCGAGGTCATCGCGCCCTGCAATTCGCCTTGCGCCGAAGGCGGCACCTTGGCGGCCGCAAGGCTCCTCAATGGCGGGTCGGCGAGCGCTTCCAGGCAGCCGGCGACGATCACCGCGTAGATCATCCAGCCCTGCGTCGCAAACGCGTAGCCAAAGGCGCTGAGCGCGGTGAAGGTCAGGCCGATCGCCGCGGTCCTCCACTCGCCGAGCTTCGGGATGACACGCGGCAGCACCGTCGCCATGACGATCGCGCCGCATAGACCGAAGGCGCCGAGCGAGAAGCCGATCTGCTGCTCATTCCAGCCATAACGGTAGCTTGAAACGAAGGACCAGACCGCCGGATACATCATGTGGCCGAGCGTCATCAGGAAGAAGACCAGCCCGATCCAGCCTATGCCGGGATAGTTGCGCATCTGGATCAGCGTGCCAACCGGATTGGCACGTTTCCATTCGAAGCGGCGACGATGCTGCTCGTCCAGCGTCTCCGGCAGCAAGAACATCGCGATGAGGAAGTTCACGAAGGCGAGCCCGGCTGCGAAATAGAACGGCACGCGCGGCCCGAATGTGCCGAGCAGTCCGCCGAGCACCGGACCGATGACGAAGCCGACGCCGAAGGCAATGCCGAGCAGGCCGAAATTCTTGGCCCTGTTCTCGTCGTTCGAGATGTCGGCGATGAAGGCCGACGTCGTCGAATAGCTGGCGCCCGAAATGCCGGCGAGCACGCGTCCGATGAACAGCATCGGATAGGACCAGGCGATGGCGCAGATCAGATTATCGATGGAGAAGGTGAGCACCGAGGCAAGCAGGATCGGCCGCCGCCCGAAACGGTCGCTTAAGCCGCCGATGACAGGCGCGAAGAAGAACTGCATCGCCGCATAGACGAAGAACAGCCAGCCGCCCTCGATAGCCGCCTCGCTTACGCCGGCGCCGGTCAGCTCCTGCAGATAGGCCGGCAGCACCGGCATGATGATGCCGAAGCCGATGACGTCGAGCAGCAGCGTCGTGAAAACGAGCGCAAGGCCCCGCTTGGCGGTCTTGGGGTCGATCATGGTGACAAGCTCCTCGGCCGCCTTGGACGGGAGGCTCTTATAGGCGAGCCAGCCGGCCGGAACAATAAGCGAACGACCGCAACTGCCTCATCCTGACATCAGTTCCCGGCAGCCCGCCGCGGTGCCGCAGCCCTGCGTCGCTGTTCAGACCGGATTGTTGAATGTATCGCAGTCCGAAAGCTTGCCGCTCTTGTAGCCGCGCGCCAGCCAGGTCTGCCGCTGCGCCGACGTGCCGTGGTTGAAGCTTTCCGGAACCACATAGCCCTGCATTTTTTTCTGCAGCGTGTCGTCGCCGATCTGCTTGGCGGCATTCAGCGCGCTTTCCATGTCGCCCTGCTCCAGAATGCCCTTCTGCGCGGTATAGTGCGCCCAGACACCGGCGAAGCAGTCGGCCTGAAGCTCGACCCGGACCGACATCTGATTGGCCTCGGCCTCGCCCATGCCCTGCCGCATCTGGTTGAATTTCGACATGATGCCGGTGAGGTTCTGCACGTGATGGCCGACCTCATGCGCGATCACGTAGGCGCGGGCGAATTCACCCGAGGCGCCGAACTGCTGGTCGAGCTGCTGGAAGAAGGTCATGTCGAGATAGACCTTGTGATCGCCCGGGCAATAGAACGGTCCCGCCGCCGAAGAGGCAAAGCCGCAAGCCGACCGGATCTGGCTGCTGAACAGCACCAGCTTCGGGTCCTCGTAGGTAAGGCCATTGGCCTTGAAGATACCGCTCCATGTGTCCTCGGTCTCGGCGAGCACGGTCGCCACGAACTGTTTCATCTCGTCCGAGGCGGGCGCGCCGCTGTCCGGCGAACTGCTGTCTTCGGTAATCTGGCCGCCGCCGCCCGGCACGAGGCCACCACCTTCACCCAGGATCTGCGATGGATCGAAGCCGAAATACCATCCGGCGAGAACCACCAGAATGACGAAGATGATGCTGCCGCCGCCGCCCGCTCGCCTCCCGATCGGAACGCGGAACTGCCGCGGACTGCCACCGCCGAACCCGCCGCTGTCGCTGCGCTCGTCCTCGATATTGTCGCTCTGACGGCGGCCTCTCCAAAGCATGGCAACTTCCTCGCAATGCAGATGTTCTGGAAGGTCCGGCCTATGACCGCCCCCTTCAGACAATTATCGCAACGGTCACGCCGAGTCACAGCATTTTTGCTGACCAAAAGACCGCGCGTCCGGCTCCAGATGGGATGAAATCAGAGCTTTTGCTTCGAGCCGGTTTCGGCCTCGGTCTTGCGCTCGTCACGAGCCGCCGCGTGTCTCAACCCTTTGGCCGCTGGCTTGCCCTTCGTGGTCGGTGCCTGTTCAACGCCGTCGTTTCCTCCCTTCCACGCGATCATCGCGCAACGTCAGCAGCAACGTGCGTACCGTTCGGCGGTTCCAGCGACTCGTGGTCGGGAAGTTTAACGCTGGCGGGGCTCAGCGCGTCGTCATCGCCCTGCGAAATGCATCCAGCGTCTCGGCGCTGACATGGTGCTCGATCCCCTCGGCATCGATCCGCGCCGTCTCGGCGCTGACACCCAGCGAGCGCAGGAAGGCTTCGACAGTCTCGTGACGGATGCGGCTCTCCTGCGCCACCTTGCGACCGGCGTCCGTGAGAAACACCCCGCGATAGGGTTTCCTGGACACCAGCCCGTCGGCGCAGAGCCGTGTCAGCATTTTTGCCACGGTGGGTTGCGCGACGCCAAGCCTGGCCGCGATATCGACCTGACGGGCCTCGTTTCCGTCCTCGATCAGATCGGCGATCAGCTCGACATAGTCCTCGACAAGCGCGCTGCGACGCGCTTCGCGGGTCTGCCGGAACCCTTCCGAATGGATTTCGGCATCAGGAAGCGGCTTTTCGCGTCGAACTGGTCTGTTCCTCAGCGCCAATACGCGCTCCTTCATGGCTGAATCGGCTCCGCACTCATAGCACGGACCGTAGTGCTCTGGCCGTTTATTTGCATTCCCGGGTCGGCGCAACCCGGCGTTTGCTGCTGCACGCGGCGCCTGTCGGCTTGCATCACAAGAGCTTGAACAATGAAGTATAGCCTGTTGCATAATGTTCAGCCTTAGCATACATAGTGGCGATCCTCGATACCCTTCCAGCGGCCCCCCCGATGTCAGAAGCAGTGTCCCGTCCCTCGTGGCAATTTGCCCGCTCCGATGAGACTGAACAGCCCAGTCTGCGCGAGGTCAATGCCTCGATTAGGGTGCCCGACACCGGTCTCTGGTTCCGCCGCCTGTTCGCCTTCATGGGTCCCGGCTATATGGTCTCGGTCGGCTATATGGACCCGGGCAACTGGGCGACAGACCTCGCCGGCGGCGCCCAGTTCGGCTACACGCTGCTTTTCATCATCATGCTGTCGAACCTGATGGCGATCCTGTTGCAGGCGCTGGCCGCCCGCCTCGGCATCGCCACCGGCCGCGACCTCGCGCAGGCCTGCCGCGCCTATTATCCGCGTCCGGTAAATTTCCTGCTCTGGATCGCCTGCGAACTGGCGATCATCGCCTGCGACCTCGCCGAGGTGATCGGCACGGCGATTGCGCTGCAGCTCCTGTTCGGCATCCCGCTGATCGGCGGCGCCGTCCTCACCGCGCTGGACGCCTTCCTTGTGCTGCTGCTCATGAACAGGGGCTTCCGTTATCTCGAGGCGTTCGTCGTCGCGCTCCTGATCATCATCTTTGGCTGCTTCGCCATCCAGATCTTCGTCGCCGCCCCGCCCGCAGGCACAATCCTGCATTCGATGTTCGTGCCGTCGTCCCAGATCGTCACCAACCCGACGATGCTCTACATCGCCATCGGCATCATCGGCGCCACCGTGATGCCGCACAATCTCTACCTGCACTCCTCGATCGTGCAGACCCGCGCCTATGAGCGCACCGATGCCGGCAAGCGCGACGCCATCAAATGGGCGACCACGGACTCGACCATCGCGCTGATCCTGGCGCTGTTTGTCAACGCGTCCATCCTGATCGTCGCGGCCGTGGCCTTCCACGGCACCGGGCACCAGGATGTCGCCGAGATCGGTCAGGCTTTCGCATTGCTGTCGCCGCTGTTGGGCTTGAGCATCGCCTCGATCCTGTTCGCGGTCGCGCTGCTCGCCTCCGGGCTCAACTCGACGGTCACTGCCACGCTCGCCGGCCAGATCGTGATGGAAGGCTTCCTGCGTCTGCGCATTCCGCAATGGGCGCGCCGCCTGCTGACGCGCGGCCTTGCCATCGTCCCCGTCGTGATCGTCACCGCGCTCTACGGCGAAAAGGGCACGGCCCAGCTCCTGGTCTTCAGCCAGGTCATCCTGTCGATGCAGTTGCCCTTCGCCGTTGTGCCGCTGGTGCAGTTCGTCTCGGATAAGAAGAAGATGGGCAGTTTCGCCATCTCGCGCGGCGTCGCCGCACTCGCCTGGGTAGTCGCGGCGATCATCCTGGTGCTCAACTTCAAGCTGCTCTTCGACACTTTTGCCGGCTGAGTTCGAGCCGCGACATCCCGGCCGGCCGCGCTATCTTCTGAAAGCATGACCGTTTCGGACGACGCCCGAAAATTCTACGCCAAACTGATGGCCGCGCATGCGCGCTCCGCCGATCCCCGCATCGAGGAGGCGTTCGCCTCCGTGCCGCGCGAGGCCTTTCTCGGCCCTGGACCTTGGACAGTCTTTGCCGGCGACGGAGCGTTCAAAACCCCGACTGCCGATCCAAGCTACATCTACCAGAACGTGCTGGTGGTGCTCGATGCCGACAAGGGCATCAACAACGGCGAACCGGTTCTGCACGCCATGTGGATCGGCAAGGTCGAACCGAAACCCGGCGAAGCCGTCACCCATATCGGCGCCGGTACCGGCTACTATACCGCGCTGCTGGCAAGGCTGGTCGAGCCCAGTGGCAGCGTCACCGCCTTCGAGATCGAAGCGGATCTCGCCGCGCAAGCCAAGGTGAACCTCGCGGCCTATGGCAATGTCGAGGTCGTTGCCGGCGACGCTGTCGCCGGCCCGCTACCGCCCTCCGACATCATCTATGTCAATGCTGCCGTCATTGCCCCGCCCCCTGCGTGGCTGAGGGCGCTGAGGCCCGGCGGCCGGCTGATCTTCCCCTGGCGGCCGGCGCAGCGTATCGGCCTCGCCGTGCTGGTCACCCGCATGCAGGCGGGGTTCGCCTGCCGGCCCTTCATGGGTTCCTGGTTCATCCCTTGCGTCGGCGCCTCCCTCGCCGGCCCGGAGGCAAGAGTGCCAACCCGCGAACGCGCCAGCCGCACGCGCTCGATCTGGCTGACCGAAGACAAGGCGCCCGATCGAACCGCCACCGCCGTGTTCGGCGATGTCTGGTTCTCGTCCCGCGCCATGCGCGCCGACAGCGAACGATAGAAATCTGCGGAAGCCTGTGTCGGAACGCAGGCTTGTCGCCCGTCCTTAGGACGAAATCCGGCCGCGACGGCGCGGATCACGAAAAGGGAGAAGACAGATGCGCAAGATCATCGCCGCCACATTCGTCAGCCTCGACGGCGTCATGCAGGCGCCAGGCGGCCCGGAAGAGGACCCGGTCGGCGGCTTTCAATTCGGCGGCTGGACCTTCCATTACTTTGACGAGGTGGCGGGCGAGGCAATGGACGAATTGTTCTCAAAGCCCTTCGCCCTGCTGCTCGGTCGCAGAACCTATGACATCTTCGCCGCGTACTGGCCGTATCAGAAAGATACGATCGCAGATGCCTTCAACCCGGCGACCAAATATGTCGCGACGCATCGGCCGGATAGCCTGACCTGGCAGAACACGCAGCCGCTTGGACCAGACGTCGTTGCCAGGCTCAGGCAGCTCAAGCAGGAAGACGGACCCGATCTGCTCATCCAGGGTTCGGGCAATCTGATCCAGACCCTGCTCGCCAATGGGCTGATCGACGAGATCCGGTTGATGATCTTCCCGCTGTTGCTGGGCAAGGGAAAGCGCCTGTTCGGCGATGACGCGATGCCCGCCGCCTTCAAGCTCATCAAGTCGCAAACCACCAGCACGGGTGTCATCATGGCGACCTATGAACGTGGCGGCGGCGTCAAGACCGGATCTTTTGCGACAGAGCAGCCTTCCGAAGCCGAGCTCGAACGGCGCAAGAACTGGAAGTAGCGCCAAGGTTCCTCGCCCCCAAAGCGGGGGCGAGGAACGAAAAGTGTCGCTCACGCTGCCCGGCGATGCCGCGCCAGACCCTCGCGGATATGAGTGGCGAATGCCTCTGCCGTCCGCGTCACTGCATGCTTCGGCAGGTGCAGGTTGACGGAAAAATTCGGCAGCGCCGGTAAGTCGGCGTCGGACAGGATGTCGAGGTCGGCCGGAACCGTCGAGGCGAGCCAGGTGGTCACCGCAAGGTCCGACCGTACCGTTGCGGTCGTTGCGTCGATGTTGCCGTTCTCGAACACGGTGCGCCAATCGAGCCCGTGCGTGCCGAGCGCCGCCAGCACCGCGGGACGGAAGGCGCAGCTATCCGCGACCATGGAGACCGGCAAAGGCCGCTTCAAGCGCGCCGAGCCGCCTCTGGCACCGACCCAGACCAGCCGGTCGACCAGTAGGCACTCGCCGGCCGTCGGACCGGCCCGCTCCTCGATGACGGCAAGGTCGATCGTCCCTGCCGCCAGCGCCGCCGCGAGTTCCGGCGAAGAGGCGCAGACCAGCGAAATCTCCACCTGCGGATAGGCTTCAGCGTAGGTTTTCAAAACAGGTTGCAGCAATGTGCCGACAAGATCGTAGGGCACGCCGATCCGCACCCCGCCGGCGACCGCCTTGCCGCTTATCTCCGCCAGGATCTCGTCATTGAGCCGCAAGAGACGCCGGCCCTTGTCGAGCAGCCGTTCGCCCGAACGCGTCAGTCTCAAGCCGCGGCGGTCGCGCTCGAACAACATCTGGCCAAGGATCTCCTCCAGCCGCTTGATCTGCTGGCTGACGGCGCCCTGGGTCAGATTGAGGGCGTTGGCCGCGGCCGTCATGCTGGCTTTGTCGGCCGTCGTCACGAAGGTGCGGACAAGTGTGGTGTCGAGATCGCGGAACATCGCTGCATTATAATCACTAATGCAGACCATATCCAACATTGCATTTACTGATAGCGCCCAGCGCCTAACATGCAGGCTCCTTCCACCGTGGAGGCTTTGGATGTCCGAAACCATCATCCCCCTTGTCCTGTTCGCGTTGATCTCGACCTCGACGCCCGGCATCGCCACGACGCTGTCGACGGCATCCGGGGCGCAGTTCGGCTTTCGCCGATCGGTGCCGCTGATGGCCGGCAGCGCCGCGGGACTGGCGTCAGTAGCGGCGGCGGGTGCTGCCGGCCTGGCCGGGCTGATCGCCGCCGTCCCCTCGCTCCAGCTTGCGATGAAGATCGCCGGCTCGCTCTATCTGATCTGGCTGGCGATCAGGATCGGCCGCAGCGGCCCGCCCAAGCTCGACGTGAGCATGGCTAGGCCGAACAGCTTCTTCGGCGGCGCCGGGATTCAGTGGATGAATCCCAAGGGTTGGGCAATGGGCCTGGGTGCGGCCGCTTCCTTCGCGGCGCTTGCCGACGGCCCCTTGCAGTTGGCATTGCTGCTCGGCGCCGTGTTCGGCCTTGCCGCGGCCGTCTCGCTGTCGCTCTGGTGCGTAGCCGGCACGCTGCTGGCACGTTTGCTCCGAACCGAGCGGCAATGGCGCGCGCTCAACATCGTGCTTGGCCTGCTGCTGGCCGCCTCCATCCTGCAGATGTGGCGGCCAGCCTGAGACCGGCAAGTCCTTCAGGTTTGCGAAGTCTATTCCGCCGGCATGGCGACCGGGCGGGCGAGCGCGCGACCCGCGAGCACCACACCCAACCCGACGATCGGGAATACAGCCGCGACCAGACCGAGATCGGCCGGCGCGCCGAAGCGCAGCACCGCACCGCCGACCACCGCGCCAAGGGCGACCCCGAAATAGAGCGCCGAGGCGTTGAGCGAGAGCACGATCGGGGCGGCATCGGGCGCTATTTTGATGATCCGGCTCGCCTGCGCCGGCGGGAAGGCCCAGCCGACGATGCCCCACGGCACCATCATGCCCATCAGCGCCGGCCCGGCGATCGAATGCGGCAGGAAGGTCGGGATCAGCGACAAGGTGACGAGCATCGCCGCGCTCAGCCCCAGCGACCAGCAAACCGTGCGCGCCGCGCCGAAACGGTCCGCCGCCTGGCCGCCGGCGATGTTGCCGATGACGGCGCCAACGCCGAAGGCAAGCAGCATGCCGGGAAGCGCCAGCGGGCTGAGGCCGCCGCCCTCGATTGCCAGAGGCGCGATGAAGGCAAAGACGGTGAAGGCGCCGACCAGCGCCAGCGTGGTCGTGACCAGGATCGGCAACACGCCAGGACGGACCGCCGCCGCCAGCCGCGCCTTGAGCGGCAACCTGGTGCCGACAATGCCGCGCGGCAGCCGCCACCACAGGATCGCGCCGGCAAGCGCGCCGAGGCCGGCAATGGCAAAGAAGGTGCCGCGCCAGCCGGCAATCGCCGCCACCAGCGCGCCGAGCGGTGCGCCGACCGCGACCGCCACCGTGGTGCCGCCGACCACGACCGCGATGGCGCGGGCCCTGTGATGGTCGTCGACCAGCGCCACGGCGGTGCCTTGCGCAGTTGCCGCGAACAGGCCGGACGACAGCGCCATGACGATGCGTGCGATGAGCAGCAATTCGAAGGACGAACTTAGCGCCGCGACGATATTGCCGATGACGAAGAACACCAGCGTCCACAGGATGACGCGCCGCCGGTCCCACTCGCCGGTCAGCGTCGCCAGGATCGGCGCGCCGATCGCATAGGCGAGCGCGAAGGCGGTGATCAGCGAGCCGGCGAGCGGAACGGAGATGCCGGCATCCGCGGCGATATCGGGAAGAAGGCTGGAGATGACGAAGCCTTCGGTCGAGATCGCAAACGATCCGAGCGCAAGCCAGAAGATCCGCTTGTCCATGGGATATGTCCTTTGTTCAAAAGTTATTGAACAATTGGACATGAAGGGGCATGATGTCAACGGAACTTGGGCAAATTAGCGGAACCCTGCTGACAGCTCTGTGTCAGGACGGCGTAGAAACCGGGAAGCTGCGTAACCAAGCAAGAAGCGGAGACGCGTTGAAGTTGGTGCCGTTTGCGCTTAATTCTCAACCATGACCTTGCCTCATCCGACCGCCGATCAGATCAGCCTGCCGATCGTGCTTGCCGTGCTCGGCGACCCGACCCGGCTGGCAATCGTGCGCTTTCTCGCCAGCAAGGAAGGCGTGCCGATGAACTGCGGCAAGTTCCTCGACCTCGCCTCCAAGACCAATCTCAGCTACCACCTCGCCAAGCTGCGCGAGGCTGGCGTGACGCGCACCGAAGCGGTCGGCACCAGCCGGCTGATCACCCTGCGCCGCGACGACCTCGACAGGCGCTTCCCCGGCCTGCTCGACAGCGTGATCGCGGCCGCCGGCGAGGACAAGGCGCTTCCAGCGGTCGGCACCGCCGATGCGGAGATCGACGCCTGATGCGCATTGCCGTTCTGGCCGATATCCTTGGCAACGTGCTGGCCCTCCAGCCTGCCGGATCGCGTTGTGCGGCAATAGCCATCGCAGCGAGTTCATCCGCATTCCCGCCGGCGCATGTCTCTGAGCAGGACAGCCGGCATGCGCGCTACGGCATCGTCGAGATGGATGCCTCCCGGCCGCTCCGAGGCGATCGCCATCGCCTACGACCATGAAGCTGCCGCAAAGCAGGCCGAACAAGCGGACGACTGGAATGGGCGCACGCGCCGCGGACCGGATTTATAAAGATTGAGCGAAGCTCATATCCATGATTGAGCGAAGCTCATAATCTGATTGAGCGGAAACGCCAGGATTGCAGTGCATTAAGGATGAAGCGTAAAGTCACGCTCCGATCGACATTGCTGATCGCCGCTCCTTTGCTGCTGGCCGCCGTGCCGGCTTTGGCCCAGGACGCGCCAGCCACGATCATTTCAATCATCGGCGGCCTTGCGCCGGACGATCTCCTCAACATCCGCGCCACCGCTTCACCAGATGGAAAGGTCGCGGCGCGCCTGCCCAACGGCGCAGCCGTGAAGAATTACGGCTGCAAGACCGTCAATAACTATCCCTGGTGCAAGGTCGAGGACACGCAGGACGCGCATATCGTCGGATGGGCGCCGGCCCGCTATCTCAGCCCCAACAACCCGGCCCCGGCGCCCGAGGATGCAGCCGTGCCGGCAACTGACGCCGGCCCGCCACAGGAAGCGAACGCGCCCGAGCCCTCTGAAGAACCGCAGCCGGACATCGCCGCGCGCCTGGGTCGCAGCGAGCCGGCCGATCCGCCATCCGCGGCCGATATCAGCGCCGTCGCCATGCAGGATGCCTACGCCCTCGCCTTCGCCGCCTCGGCGATCACGGAGTCCGACACCCCTGCCCCAGACGCCGCCGACGGCATCCCCTGCGCGCGCCGGATCGGCCAGCCGATGACCCGCTGCCTGATCAGCGTCGCACATGAGGCCGGCGACAGCGTCGTGACCGTGACCTGGCCGGACGGCGGCACGCGCATCATCCACTTCCATGACGGCAAGCCGGCCGGCTCGGACTCCTCCGACGAATTCCGCTTCACCCGCGAAGGCAGCCTGAACATGATCCGCATCGGCGTTTCGGAGCGCTTTGAGATCACGGATCAGCTGGCCCTGGGGAAGCGATAGGCTGAAGACGCCGGCGGGACAGCGCCCCCCTCTGTCCTGCCGGACATCTCCCCCACTTGGGGGGGATCGGCTGTTTTGGCGCCTCGCTTTTTCTTCACCGTCGAAAATTGGCGAAAGCAGTCGTGGCGTCCAATCTCCCCCCTCGTGGGCGAGATGCCCGGCAGGGCAGAGGGGGCGCGAAGGAATGAGACGCCCTGTTTTGTTCCGTCACGCCAACCCGCAAAACCCTCATTTTCGGGGTTACATCCGCCAAAACTCTTCCCTATAAGGCCCTCCTAGCCTGATACCAGAATCGCAAGCACAACCGGCCGGGTCCTCCCCGCCCGGTTTTTCGTGCAAGCCGCTCGCCGAACGGAATCCACAGACCATGCCAAGACGCACCGACATCAAGTCGATCCTGATCATCGGGGCCGGCCCCATCGTCATCGGCCAGGCATGCGAGTTCGACTATTCCGGGACCCAGGCCTGCAAGGCGCTGAAGGAAGAGGGTTTCCGCGTCATCCTGGTCAACTCCAACCCGGCCACGATCATGACCGATCCGGAGCTGGCCGACGCCACCTATATCGAACCGATCACGCCGGAAGTGGTGGCGAAGATCATCGCCAAGGAGCGCCCCGACGCGCTGCTGCCCACCATGGGCGGCCAGACGGCGCTCAACACCGCGCTGTCGCTGCGCCGCATGGGCGTGCTCGACCGCTACAATGTCGAGATGATCGGCGCCGATGCGCATGCCATCGACAAGGCCGAGGACCGCGCGCTGTTCCGCCAGGCGATGAGCAAGATCGGGCTGGAGACGCCGCGCTCGATGCTGGCCAACGCCACAGAAGTCAAGGACGCCGACCGCAAGATCCACGAGGCCGAGCGCGCCGCGCTCAAAGCCGAGAACCCCGAAAACCTCGATGCCGCGCTCGATGCTTTGGAGACGCGCTGGAATCTCGGCGAAGGCGACCGCAAGCAGCGCTATATCAGCCACGCCATGGCGATCGCGGCGCAAGCGCTCGACCATGTCGGCCTGCCGGCGATTATCCGCCCCTCCTTCACCATGGGCGGCACCGGCGGCGGCATCGCCTACAACCGCGCCGAATTCTACGACATCGTTCAGTCCGGCCTCGACGCCTCGCCCACCACGGAGGTGCTGATCGAGGAGAGCGTGCTCGGCTGGAAGGAGTATGAGATGGAAGTGGTCCGCGACAAGGCGGACAACTGCATCATCATCTGCTCGATCGAGAACCTCGACCCGATGGGCGTGCACACCGGCGACAGCATCACCGTCGCGCCGGCCCTGACCTTGACCGACAAAGAGTATCAGATGATGCGCAACGCCTCGATCGCGGTGCTGCGCGAGATCGGCGTCGAGACGGGCGGCTCCAACGTCCAGTTCGCCGTCAATCCGGCCGACGGCCGCCTCGTGGTCATCGAGATGAACCCGCGCGTCTCGCGCTCGTCCGCGCTCGCCTCGAAGGCGACCGGCTTCCCGATCGCCAAGGTCGCGGCAAAGCTCGCCGTCGGCTACACGCTGGACGAGCTGGAGAACGACATCACCGGCGGTGCGACGCCGGCCTCGTTCGAGCCGTCGATCGACTATGTGGTGACCAAGATCCCGCGCTTCGCCTTCGAGAAATTCCCGGGCGCCGAGCCGGTGCTGACCACCGCCATGAAGTCGGTGGGCGAGGTGATGGCCATCGGCCGCAGCTTCCAGGAATCGCTGCAAAAGGCGCTGCGCGGACTGGAAACCGGCCTCACCGGCCTCGACGAGATCGAGATCCCCGGCCTTGGCTCGGCAGACCACGTCGACGACCGCAACGCCATCCGCGCCGCGCTCGGCACGCCGACCCCCGATCGGCTGCGCATGGTGGCGCAGGCGATCCGCATGGGTACCTCGCTCGAAGACGTGCACGCCATGTGCAAGATCGACCCGTGGTTCCTCGAGCAGATCGCCGGCATCATCGCCATGGAACAGCGCATCCGCGAGCACGGCCTGCCGCAGGATGCGCCGAACCTGCGCATGCTGAAGGCGATGGGCTTCTCCGACGCACGCCTGGCGTCGCTGACCAGAACCGACGCGGAAGTCATTCAGAAGACCAGGCAAAAGCTCGGCGTTCATCCGGTCTATAAGCGCATCGACACCTGCGCCGCCGAGTTCGCCTCGCCGACCGCCTATATGTACTCGACCTATGAGACGCCCTTCGCCGGCGAGCTCGCCAACGAGGCGCGCGTCTCGTCGCGCAGGAAGGTCGTCATCCTCGGCGGCGGCCCGAACCGCATCGGCCAGGGCATCGAGTTCGACTATTGCTGCTGCCATGCCGCCTTTGCGCTGCGCGACGCCGGCTTCGAGGCGATCATGGTCAACTGCAACCCGGAGACCGTGTCGACCGACTACGACACATCCGACCGGCTCTATTTCGATCCGCTGACGCCGGAGGACGTGCTGGAGATCCTGCGCGCCGAGCAGGCCTCCGGCGAGCTGGTCGGCGTCATCGTCCAGTTCGGCGGCCAGACGCCGCTGAAATTGGCCGACGCGCTGGAGAAGGCCGGCATCCCGATCCTCGGCACTTCACCCGACATGATCGACCTTGCGGAAGACCGCGACCGTTTCCAGAAGCTGTTGCACAAGCTCGGGCTCACCCAGCCGAAGAACGGCATCGCCTATTCGGTCGAGCAGGCGCGCCTCGTCGCTGCCGAGCTCGGCTTTCCGCTGGTGGTGCGCCCGTCCTATGTGCTCGGCGGCCGCGCCATGCAGATCATCTACAACGAAGGCATGCTGCAGACCTATCTGCTCGACACCGTGCCCGGCCTGGTGCCGGAGGACATTAAGCAGAAATACCCGGCCGACAAGACCGGCCAGATCAACACGCTGCTCGGCAAGAACCCGCTTTTGTTCGACACTTATCTGACCGGCGCCACCGAGGTCGATGTCGACTGCCTCTGCGACGGCAAGGAAACCTTCGTCTCCGGCATCCTGGAGCACATCGAGGAGGCCGGCATCCATTCGGGCGACAGCGCCTGCTCGCTGCCGGTGTATTCGCTGCAGCCGGAACTCGTCGACGAGCTGGAACGCCAGACCGCCGCACTTGCCCGGGCGCTCAATGTCGGCGGCCTGATGAACGTGCAATACGCCATCAAGGACGGCACGGTCTATGTGCTTGAGGTGAATCCCCGCGCCTCGCGCACCGTGCCCTTCGTCGCCAAGACCATCGGCCGTCCCATTGCGAAAATCGCCGCCCGCATCATGGCCGGCGAGACGCTGGAAAACGCCTTCGCGCATTACGGCGCCATGCCTGACGCGCGCAATCCCGGCCATATCGCGGTCAAGGAAGCCGTCTTCCCCTTCGCCCGCTTCCCCGGCGTCGACATATTGCTCGGGCCGGAAATGCGCTCGACCGGCGAGGTGATGGGCCTCGACCGCGACTTTGCGCTGGCCTTCGCCAAGAGCCAGCTAGGGGCGGGTGTTGATCTCCCCCGCGCGGGCACGCTGTTCGTCTCGGTGCGCGACGAAGACAAGAAGGGAATTCTGCCCGCCGTAAAACGCCTCGCCGAGCAGGGCTTCAAGGTGCTTGCCACCTCCGGCACCGCCCGCTTCCTCGCCGAGAACGGCGTGACGGCGGAAAAGATCAACAAGGTACTCGAAGGCCGCCCCCACATCGAGGACGCCATCCGCAATCGCCAGGTCCAGATCGTCTTCAACACCACCGACGGCCAGAAAGCCGTGTCGGACTCGAAGTCGCTCCGCCGCGCGACGCTGATGCAGAAGGTGCCGTATTACACCACGCTGTCGGGTGCTGCGGCCGTGGCCGAGGCGATCGCGGCGCTAAGGGCGGGGAACCTCGAGGTCCGGCCGCTGCAGGAATATTTTGGGTAAGGCTATTGGCGCTACGAAGCGCACCAGCCACGGTGCAATCTCTGTCTAATGAACCGTCTTGCCAATCTTCGGCGGCAGGCGACAAGGCAACGCTCATTCGGGCGGCCCATTCCAGCGATTGGCTGACTATTAATGAACCGTTGCCGCAACCGCTGGCCTATCGACTGAGCGCCCGTTTCGCCTGCTTAGGATTGCGCCGTAGAGCGCGACTTCGTGCCCTTTCATCTCAGGGCATTGGTACCGGCACCGATTAGCAACTTCGGAACTCTGCTTCCCCGCATTCTGCTCGTAGACTAAAAATCTGCGATGAATGACATGTCCGAAGACGAAATCGACCTGTGCTGCCCGCAGGTGGTCGCCGACAACGCCGCCAAGGGGCTGCGCCTGCGCAAGCAGTTTGGCCGCGGCGGCACCGAGATCGGCGTCGCGAGGGCGACGGAGTTGAAGAACCGCAAGAACCTTTCACCCTCGACCATCCGCCGCATGGTCAGCTATTTCGCCCGCCATGAGGTCGACAAGCGCGGCAAGAACTACGGCAACGAGGAAAATCCCTCTGCCGGCTACATCGCCTGGCTGCTGTGGGGCGGCGACGAAGGCCGCGCCTGGGCGCTGGAGATGAAGAAGAAAGTCGGCAACGCGCCGGACATCTGAGCAGCAGCCGGCTCTTCGTGGAACTGCTTCACAAAAACCCTATGAACCGCCCGGCGAAAAGCACGCAGGTCCACAGGCCGAGCGAAATCACGGCCAGGACGGCCGCGATGCCCCCGGCCGACTCGGCCACCCCGCTCGTGCGGGTCAAGCGCGTGAAGGCGAGGAAATTGGCCCCCGCCAGCAGGATCAGTGTTATCTTGGCAACGAAGATCGGCATCGCCGCATAGGTGCCCGCCTTTACCGAAAACAGCAGCGCCCCGGTGATGATCGCGCCGCCAAACGCCCCAAGGGCTACGCGGCGCAGCAGCGCGACGAACGGCGCGTGGGGCAGCGAGCGGAAGGCGCCAAGGACGCTGAAATCCATGAGGCCGACGCTGGTGAGCAGCGCGCCGACCGCCATGATGTGCAGCGCATTGACGATCGGATAAGCGACGAAGGAGGCTTTCAGCCCGCGCACCAAGGCAAGCTGCTCGATGCCGGCCAGAAACTCCGCCATCTAGGCCGGCGGCAGTCGGTCGGGATAGACGTCGTAGCGCTTGCCGCCGACGATGATGCGCACCGCCTTCATGCGCTTTTCCGCCTCCTCGCGCGAGCGATGGCCAATCGCGGTCACCGCGTCGCCGACCTTGGCGACCTCCTCGGTGAAGCCGGCGGCGATGGTGCGGGCCGGCGGCGCCATCTCCACCCGCCACACCTCCCCCTTCGCATCGACGTCCAGCGTCGCATGCGGATTGCCGATATAGATCACCGCGATCTTGCCCTTGAGCTCGAAGAAGTCGTCCTGCGTCCACGACCAGCCGTGATGGGCATAGGCGGCAGTGCCGGCAGCAAACATCAACGCCGCCGTCAGCACGACGCCCTGCATATGGTTCAACGGTGACTTCATCGCCCGTCTCCTCCACTCCTCCTGCCAGGTCGAAAGTAGGCTACGGCCCGGCCAGGTCAAATCACATCGGAGCTTCGGCCCGGCATGGCACGAATTTCGGGTCCGCGGCGTCCACACCACGATCAGGCCTTGCTACAGGCCTTCATGCTCCCCATTTTCGCTTCTCCTGGCCGCTCTTCGCATGCATCGGAGGCGGTCGAACTCACGTCTGAGCGAGGCAAACCATGAGCAGCATGAGGGACCGTCAGGAAGGCTTCGAAAAGAAATTCGCAATGGACGAGGAGACGAAGTTCAAGGCCGTGGCGCGCCGGAACAAGCTGCTCGGCCTGTGGGCCGCCGAAAAGCTCGGCAAATCCGGCGTGGATGCCGACGCCTATGCGAAAGAGGTGGTGCGCGCGGATTTCGAGGAAGCGGGCGACAACGACGTGTTCCGCAAGGTCCGTGCCGACTTCGACGCGGCGGGCGTCGTCCAGTCGGATGCCCAGATTCGCCAGGCCATGGACGAGTTGCTGGCAACGGCGGTCGAGCAGATCAAGGCGAGCTGAGGACCCGCTGCGGGGGGCAGAAACCACGCCCTCACCCGTGATGCGCCACCGCCAGTTCCTTCACATGCTTCTCGTGCATTTTCAGCACCGGCAGAGTCTTCTTGGCGAATTCCTTCAGCGCCGGGTCGTCGCCGGAATTGGCATAGGTGCTGAACAGCGCGACCGCGTCCCTGTGCGCATCCATCTGCATCTTGATATACTTCCGGTCGAACTCCGTGCCGCTCGCCTGCTTCAGCTCGCCTAGCATCTGCTGTTCCTTAGGCCCCAGAGCGGGGCCGGCAGGCTTGATAGAAGCCGTCGTCTGGCCCTGGCTCATCGCCGCCTTGAAATCCTCCCCGGCCTTGATGTGGTCCCTGACCATCTCGTCGGCAAAAGCCTTGACTTCGTCCGACTGCGACTTCTCCTCGGCCAGCCTGCTCGCCTGGATTTCGAACTCGTTGGCATTGGGTACGGTGGTGACGAAAGTCTGCGTGTCGACCTTGTTGTCTGTCGCCATTGGCGCGACATCGTTGCTGTCGCTCGACTGAGCAAGGGTGGCCGGCGCGCCGGCAAGGAGCGCCATGGCGGCCGCGGTCAGAAGCGTTTTCATCTGGAATCTCCGATCAGCCCCTTGCACTTCCAACGCGAAATGGCGCTGCCGGTTGCGTTGAGGGCGTGAAGGAGGCCGTGTTGAGTCAGGGTCAGGCCGAGCCGAGGATGGTCGTACCGAGAATACCGGAGCGTGCTTGAAGTACGTGAACACCGAAGCGCAGGACACCGCCATTCGCAGCCCGGCATCACCTGAACATCAGCACGGCCTATCCCTTCACGCCGCCGGCGGTTAGGCCGGAAACGATCTTGCGTTGGAAGATCAGCACCAGCACCACCAGCGGCACCGTGACGATCACCGAAGCGGCCATGATGTTGCCCCAGGGGATCTCGAACTGCGAGTTGCCGGAAAGCAGCGCGATCGCCACCGGCACCGTGCGCTGCGCGTTGTTGGAGGTGAAGGTCAGCGCAAACAGGAACTCGTTCCATGCGCCGATGAAGGCGAGCAGCCCTGTCGTCGCCAATGCGGGCCACATCAGCGGCAGAAAGACGCGAGTGACGATGATCCATGGCGTCGCGCCGTCGAGGATCGCCGCTTCCTCGATTTCGACCGGCAGGTCGCGCACGAAGGCGGTGAGCACCCAGACGGTGAACGGCAGCGTGAAGATCATGTAGGAGAAGATCAGTGCGATGAGCGAATTGTAGAGGCCGAAGGCCCGGATGATCTCGAACAGGCCGGCCAGCACCGCGACCTGCGGAAACATCGACACCGACAATATGGCAAGCATCAGCGCCGAACGGCCGCGGAACCGGACGCGTGCCAGCGCGTAGGCGGATGTCACGCCGAGCAGCAGCGAGATGAGCACGACGGCGCCCGAGACGACCAAGGAATTCAAGAGATTGCGCAGGAAAGGACCTTCGACCAGCACGTTCCTGTAGTTGGCGAGGCTTAACGCCTGCGGCCAAAGGCTCGCCTCGAACAACTCGGTGCCGGATTTCAGGCTGGTGACGACGGCGTAATAGAGCGGAAACACCGCGACGAAGACGATTGCCCCCACCAGGAGGAAGAAGCCTAAACGCTTCAACATCGCCATCTCAGCGGCCTCCTTCCAGCTCTATCCGGCCGATGCGGATGTAGGAAATGGTGAGCAGCGCGACGATCAGGAAAAGCAGCGTCGAGGCGGCCGAGCCATAGGCGAACTTGTCGAACTCGAACAGGTTCTCGCGCACGAACACCGACATCGATTTGGTGTGCACATTGTTGGGCGTCAGCACGTAGATCAGGTCGAAGATGCGCAGCGCGTCGAGCGCGCGGAAGATCACCGCAACCATGACCGCCGGGCGGATGAGCGGCAAGGTCACCTTCCAGAAGATCTGCCACGGATTGGCGCCGTCGAGCCTGGCGACCTCGATAACATCGCGCGGCAGCATCTGCAGCGCGGCGAGGAAAAGCAGCGCCATGAACGGCGTCGTCTTCCAAATGTCGACGATCAGTACCGCGATCATCGCCGTGTCGGTGCTCGCGGTCCAGGCGATTTTGGCGTCGATCAGGCCAAGGTTGAGCAGCACCGCATTGATGATGCCGAACTGGTCGTTGAGCATCCACTGCCACATCTTGGCCGAGACGATGGTCGGGATCGCCCAGGGAATGAGGATCGCCGCCCTGACGAAGCCGCGGCCTCTGAAATCGGCGTTGAGAACGAGCGCCACGATCATGCCGAGGACCGTTTCGCAGCTCACCGACACCACGGCGAAGAGCAGCGTGTTCCACACGGCGCGCCACCAGACCGGATCGGCGAGCAGCCCGTCATAGAGCACGCGGCCGCTCGGCATGCTGAGCATCGAGAAATAATTGTCGAAGCCGACCCATTGACGGGCGTCGAGATCGGCCAATGAGGCGTCGGTGAAGCTGTAGTAGAAAGTGCGCAGGAGCGGCCAGCCGGCGACGGCGGCAAGGACCAGAAGCATCGGCGCCAGAAACAGCCAGGCCGAGCGCACGCGTTGCCGCATCAGGCGCGAGCGGCTCACAGGCATCGCCCTCACCAGCCCTTGCCCTTCAGCTTGGTCAGCCTGGCTTCGAGATCGGCCAGATTGTCGGCGGCGCTGCCGTCGCCCGACATGGTGTTGTGGACGGCCGTCCAGAACTGGCTCGAGGCTTCGTTGTACTTGATTTTGGCGACCGCCGAAGGGCGCGGCGCCGCGTTGAGGAATATCTGCTTCCAGCGCGGGACGATCGGCTGTTCCCTGACGATATCGGGATCGTCATAGAGCGCTTTGATGGTGGGCAGGTTGGACGTCCTCAGCGTCCGATACTTCTGCATCTCGGGCGAGGCGATGAACTTCACCAGATCGATCGCCGCGTCCTGGTGCTTGGAATATTTGGAAACCGCGAGATTCCAGCCGCCGAGCGTTGCCGTCGGCCGGGCGTCTTCGCCGGTTCCTGCCGGCAGCGGCGCCACATCGAACTTGCCCTTGATCGGTGAGGTCTCGCTGTTGCCGAGCGCATAGGCATAGGGCCAGTTGCGCATGAAGACGGCATTGCCGGTCTGCCAGACGCCGCGCGATTCCTCTTCCTGGTAGGCGAGCACGCCCGGCGGCGCAATGGTGCCGATCCAGCCCTTGACCATGTCGAGCGCGGCCGCGGCTTGTCGGTTGTTGATGGAGACCGTGCCGTTGGGCTCGATGATCTGGCCGCCGCCATTCGACATCACCCATTCGAGCGCATCGCAGGTCAGCCCCTCATAGGCGTTGCCCTGGAAGACGAAACCCCACAGGTCCTTGTTGCCGGCGGTGCGCTCCTTGTCCATGACGAGCTTGGCGGTGTCGGCCAGTTCCTGCCAGGTGGTCGGCACCTTGGCGCCGTATTTGTCGAGCAGATCCTTGCGGTAATAGAGTGCCGGCGCGTCGGTGAAGATCGGCAGCGCCACCAGCTTTCCGTTCACGGTCTGCGACTGGATGATCGACGGGAAGTGCTCGGCCACGATATCCCTGGTCGCCGCGGTGAGATCGACGAGTTGGCTGGCAAGCTGCGGCGCCCAGATCACGTCGGTCTGGTAGACGTCGATGTCGCTGTTTCCCGCCGCGAGCCACAATCTGAACT
This sequence comes from Mesorhizobium sp. M1A.T.Ca.IN.004.03.1.1, assembly GCF_003997555.1. NCBI lineage: Bacteria > Pseudomonadati > Pseudomonadota > Alphaproteobacteria > Hyphomicrobiales > Phyllobacteriaceae > Mesorhizobium > Mesorhizobium sp. M1A.T.Ca.IN.004.03.1.1. The sequence continues at coordinate 760,539 of NZ_RZTV01000001.1, forward strand.
GACCGAACTGGTCGGTGCCCGACGGCGGTATCACCACGATGTCGACCTTGTTGCCGCTCTGCTTCTGGTAGCGGTCGAGTATCTCGCGCAAGACCTTGATGCCGTTGCCCGTGTCGCCCGACACGATCGACAGCTCGACCGCGCGAGCCGGCGCCACCGCGAGCATCGCGCCGACGGCAAGTGCGAGGAATGCGCGGTAAAATTTCATGCTGGTGGGCCTCGCCTCGGAACCGTCCACGCGGACCTTGCCGCGTCGGCTGATGATGACCCTCCGCCCGCATTGAATGCGGAGCGACGCTTCGGGGTTCCAGACATGGCCATCGGGGACGGGCCGCGAGGGGACTGACCCGAGTCACTCGGTTAAGGGAGATCTCGCGATTGGCCGCACGCCCAAAGCGGGCGGGCTCCGAAACCCGCCGCCCCGGAGCCCGCCTTGGAGTGGCTGACGCATGCCGGCACAGCCTCTCCGACGCCTTGCCAGCGTCGATCCGCCGATCGGCCGCCCTGCACCACGACGCATTAGCATGCCCTAACGTCAGCTTGTGTGAAGCGGTTCACAATGCGCCCCGCATTCGGTTGTGCCGCCGCAGGCAAATGCCGCGAAGCGTTACCCTTCCCACGCCACTGGGAGCATGTCGAGCCGCTCGTAAAGCCTGAAGGCGGCGGGGTTCTTCACCGTGTTGGTCTTGAGGTCGACATGGGCTGCACCCCTGTCGCGGAAAGTCAGGAACACGTGCCGCATCAGCGCCTCGCCGATGCCGTGCCTTCGCGAGTCCGGATGAACCGCCAGATCCTTGACGAAGCCCGACGCCCAGCAAAGCGCGGCGCCCGCCAGCAGCCCCTTGCCGTCGATGACGAGGAAACAGAGGTCCGGATCGAACTCGGCATCGTCTGAGATGCGCGGCCACCATTCGTCGAACGGACCTTCGGCGCCGTCGTCGAATGCCTCTTCCAGCAGCGCGTGCAGGGCCTGCGCATCCCTGTGCTCGAACGGGCGCATGACGAAGCCTTCCGGCCAATGCGGCGCGGTCAGCGCATCATCGAGAAGCTTGCGAAGGCGGACATCGTTTGGGGTCGGCGGCCGGCGGCTGTCAGTGTCACGCATGCAACTGCCCCAAAGACCGATGGGACGCGCCTCGTTGCCGGCGCTCAGGCGCCTGGCTGCAGGCGGCGGCGGTCGACGCCGAGACCCGTTTGATCGAGCAGGCCCTTGCGCTTGGCGTCGTAATAATAGCCCGTCTGATAGAGCTGGTCGGCCCGCTTGGCATTACCGCCCGAGACCAGCCAGGCGCCGCGCAGGTATTTGACAGCGTATTTGAGATTGGTTTCGGCGTCGAACAGGCCGGCTGCCGGCCCGTCATAGCCCATGCCGCGTGCGGTCGCGTGCTTGATCTGCATCAGTCCCCAATGACCGTGATTATAGGCCTTCGGATTGAAGGTGCTCTCGCGGTTGACGACATGGCGCACCAGATCGACCGGCACTTCGTAGATCGCCGAATATTTCTCGATCAGCCGCTCGATCTCGGCGCGCGGACCTGTGGCATGCTGTTCGGGCTGGCCCGGTTGGGCAAGCAGCGCCGGGTTCTGCGGCATCACATAGGCGACCTGCTGCACGCCCGGCATGGGAGCCACCTTCACTGATTGGCCGGTGACCGGCATGGCAACAGCGGCGCTCTTGTAGGCGGCGGCCTGCTTGAGCGCACCGGGGCCGGTCGGCGATGCGCCGGCCAGCAGCACCGGCGGCGGCGGAAACTGCCCGGCGACGGGTGTCGAGCCGGAGAACGCGGCAGGTTGCGCCGGCGGCGGAAGGGCGGCGCCAGGTTGCGCCGGCGGCGGCAACGGCGCACCAGCCGTCGTCGCGCCAGGCGCCGTCGCCCCAGGTGCCGTCGCCAGGGCCACGGCATCGCCGGTCAGCGCCGCCGTTTGCACCTGAGCGAGGCCGGAAGGCTCCGGCAGCACAGCAACGGTTTCGGGCAGCGCGATGGTCGGTGTGTCGTCCTCGGCGGCCGGCGTCGATGCCGCCGCAAGCGCCGGCGAGGGTTTCATCTGTGAGGTCGAGGTACAGCCGCTGAGGCCGGCAGCGGCAACGAGCACGCCCATCGCGGTGAGGATGATTTTCGCTGCCAAGCCCTGCAGGTCCGATTGTCGGTTGTTGAAAAGTCCTTACACCAGCGATTCCAACCGGGCAATCAGGGCCAGTGTGCAGCTTTCGGGTGGCGAGACTCGAAGCAAACTGCGATATTGTTCCCCATCTGTACTGGAGATGTACCCGTTTTTCGCAGTTTGCGGAAAGGAGCGCACCCATGGAAAACGCATTGCCGATCACGGCCGGCCACGCAGTGTTAGAAACAGTGATCGGCTTCATGGGCATCGCCTGGAGCGAAAAGGGCCTGATCCGGCTCTGCCTGCCCGAGCGTAGCCGCGAAGCGGTCGAGCGCCGCCTGTTTCGCCATGCCGGCGCCTCTACCTCCACCGAACAGCCGCAATGGGTGGTCGAACTGATCGCCTCGATCAAGGCCTATGCGGCCGGGGAGGATGTCGATTTCTCCGGCGTGCCGGTCGATCTCGACGGCGTCGACGATTTCCGCCTCGCCATCTATGACGCTGCGCGCAAGCTCGGCTTCGGCGAGACCACCACCTATGGCGAACTGGCCAAGCGGGCCGGCCATGCCGGGCTTGCCCGCGAAACCGGTGCAGCCCTCGGCGCCAATCCGGTGCCGCTGGTCATTCCCTGCCACCGCATCCTTGCCGCGGGGGGCAAGATCGGCGGCTTCTCGGCTACCGGCGGCTCGGCCACCAAGGAGAAGATGCTGGCCATGGAAGGCGTGCGGGTCGGTCCGCCGCCGGCCGCTCAGGCATCATTCGCGTTCTGACACAGCTTGCCGAAAGGACTCTAATGGCGTGGGAAGATCCGCCGTCGGAAATGCCGGTCGAAGTCCGGCCGTTTGCAGATATAGACGGGGCAGGATTTAGTATCGGCGCTCGGCACATAGGCCCGCGCTCTCACCTCGCCCATGTTGCAGAAGCGCTCGTCCCGCACATAGCGGTCATAAAGCGGCAGTCCCGGCACGCGCGTCGACTGATAGCGCAGGATGACCGCGCCCTGCCTGGCGATCGTCGCCCGCACGCGGTCGCAGCTCATGCGCGTCGGGTCGTAGCGCGAGACGGCCTGCGCCTCGGCGGCCACCAACATCAGGCAGGCGGCAAGCAGAATTGTCCTCATGATCTTCTCCCGCAACAGCAAGCGCATCTTCCCTCCACAACGCATCCCCGGCTGCAAACCTTCCAAGCGCAGTGGGCTCCGTTGGACGCTATCGCGGCACATGCCGGTAAGGCCATCTTGTTTTCGTTCGCGAACCATACTATATCCGGCGCATTGAATTTGGCCGATCGATCGGGCCGCGATCTTCGCGTTTGCTGACGTCTATCTCCAAAATTTCGATACCACCGGCCGGGCTTTGGTCCGGTCAAACGAAGCAAATGTGAAGGACTCTACATGGCAACTGGTACGGTTAAGTGGTTCAACGCCACCAAGGGCTACGGCTTCATCCAGCCCGACAATGGCGGCGCGGACGTTTTCGTCCACATCTCCGCCGTCGAGCGCGCTGGCATGACCACCCTCGTTGAAGGCCAGAAGATCAGCTTCGAGATCGAGCAGGACCGCCGCACCGGCAAGTCCGCTGCTGGGTCTCTGAGCAAGGCAGCCTGATTTGGCGCTGGCATTTTGCAGCCGGGCGTGATCGCCTGGCATTGCACAATGCGCCTAGTTAGCGACGCGCACCGGGCGAGAGCCTGGAGCGGGCGGCAAGTCACGGATGTACTGACGGTCGTGCGATAAGCGCGCCGGAGCGAAAGGACCCGACAAGCTGGAACAGCAGATAGCTGCCGGCCCGGCCCCAACGCTTCCGATCAGGCTACCGGCATAGGAAGGCGGGCATTGTCCCGCCTTTTTTGTTGCCTGAATTGGCAAGCCGCCGCCCGCGCTTGTGGTCCCACTTTGCTGCCGGCAAACTGCGTGACCAAAGGCCGTTCGCCGTACCGGCCGACAAGAACTTCACTTCGATGAGACCAATCCGCGACATCCATCCCTCCATTTCAAAAGGTGGGAGAGCTTTGGTCGGCGAGGATAGACGACAATTATCGGCCTTGGCCCTCGAAAGCGCTGATGGCTTCGACTGGATCTGGATCGGCACCCCATGCCGAATACGATCGTCTCATCAAATAGCCAGCATTCGGCGGCTGCAAGATGCTGCGGCATAGAAACAGACTACCCCACCCAATCGATCGGCACGTGCCCCTTGTCCGTCTCGACCCGCTTCAGCCACTCCACCACGGCCGGATAGGCGTCGAGCTGGAAGCCGCCCATCTCGGCGGTGTGAGTGTAGGCATAGAGCGCAATGTCGGCGACGCTGTAGCTGGCGCCGGCAAAAAAGGCGTTCTGCTCCAGATGCTTGTTCATCACGCCGAGCGCCTTGTTGCCGCGCCCCAAGGTAAGCGCCAACCGTTCCGGCGTCGCATCCTTCGCCCTCTCGGGAAATGTGAGCAGCGCCTTGCGCACCGCGATATAGGGCTCGTGGCTGTACTGCTCGAAGAACAGCCACTGATAGGCTAGCGCCCGCTCATATCTGTCGGCCGGCAGGAAGCGCGTGCCTTCGGCGAGATAGAGCAGAATGGCGTTGGATTCAGCGATGCGTCGGCCGTCGTCGAGCTCGATCAGCGGCACCATCGCGTTGGGGTTCTTGGCGACATAGTCGGCCTTGCGCGTCTCGCCGGTGTGTGAGCTCACTTCGATGCGGGTGAAGGGAATGCCGAGCTTTGCCATCAACAGACGCGGCTTGTAGCAATTGCCGCTGTCAATCATGTCATAAAGGATCATGGCCCCTCTCCGCGCGCGACGAACGATCGGCAGCCTCTAACTCGCCTGTGCGGAGTTCATCCAGTGATTTGTTTTTGAGTGAAAGCATCAGCGGCGCTGATGCAAAGGCACTACCTTGTTGTCCATGCCGAGCAGCGCATCGATCGCCAGCGGCTCTTCGTTGAAGATGGTGCCGGCGAGCGCCGGGCGGGCGAGGTGATATCCTTGCAGGAGGTCGACGCCGCCATCGAGCGCGACGCGCAGATGCGTGGCATGCTCGATGCCCTCGACCAGCACCTTGGCGCCGCGGTCGTGCAGCGTCGAAACCAGCGGCCGGAAGAACCGCTCGGCGGCGGCATGGCGGCAGAACTCGGCGAACCAGCCGCCGTCGATCTTGACGATGTCGGGCGACAGCAGGCCGATGCGCGCTTCGGTCGAATGTCCGGTGCCGAAGTCATCGATGGCGATGCGGACACCGCCACGCCTCATCTCGCGCACGAGGCGGGCGAGCACATGCTCGTCGGCTGCCTGCTCGGTGATCTCGCAGACCAGCATGGCCGGCTCGAGGCCGAAATCGCCGAGATGCCTGGCCATCAGCCGGATCTCGGCGAGCGCCCGTCCGAGATGATCGTTGATCATCGGATTGTAGTTGAAGAACAGGGTAAGGCCATCGACGCCGATGTTGCGGTAGTTGCCGAGATGCAGCATCCGGCACATCGTCTCGACGAACAGACGGTCCTTTGCCGCAACGCTGTCGAAGAAAACTTGCGGCGCAACCGGCGTCGCGACGCGCCGCGGCTCGATCAGCGCCTCGACGGCGACGGGTTGCAGCGATCTGCCACGCGGCGCGAAGATCGGCTGGTAGGCGCTCCACAGCCGGAACTCGCCATAGACGCCGAATTGAAGGCCGATCTCGTCTTCGAAGATCGCTTCGGCGACACTTCGCCGCCTTTCGGGGCGCTGCCTGTCGGGCCGCCCGATCATGGCGTCACCTTGCGCCCAAACGCCTTGGTCGGGCGAGCTGACGCCACCGGAGCGGGACTGGCGGCCGCGATCGTTTTGCCCTCCCCGGCCGCGGGCGCCTGCACGCTCTTGCCGAAGACGCGAAGACTGGTCGAGGCCAGCTCCGGCCGGGCAAGCACATAGCCTTGCACCATCGACGCCCCGGATTTCTCGGCGAGCTCGAGCTGCCAGCCTTCCTCGATGCCTTCGAAAACCGTGCGGATGCCCTGACTTTCGAAGCTCGTCACCATCGTTGTCAGCAGCGCGAATCCGGCTCCGGACTCCATCAGCTGCGTGATCCAGTTGGCGTCGAACTTGACGATGTCCGGCCGCAATTCCTTGATGCGGTTGATGTCGGATTCGTCGGCGCCGTAATCGTCGACGGCGATGCGGAACCCGTTGGCGCGCAGCGCCTCGACGAAGCTGTAGAGCGTTTCCTGCGAAGCCGATTTCTGCTCGGTGACCTCGCACACGATACGGCGCGGGTCGATGCCGGCCTCGTGCAGCACCAGCCGCATGTCGCGCAGCGCCTTGTCGACGATGGCGCGGTCGGTGAACACCGACGGATCGAAATTGACGAAAATCGACGCCTCTTGCGGCAGACAGCCGCCGGCGTTGAGCAGATGCAGCGTCCTAGTCAGCGCCTCGATATGCAGCCGGTCGCCTGCGGGGCAAGTGCCGAAGAAGCTCATCGGCGATTGCGGCTCACCGTCGCGGAACGGGCGGATAAGCCCCTCGAAGGCGACGAGCGAAAGCTTGCCTCCATCGAAGGCGAAGATTGGCTGGAAGGCGCTCTGCAGCGTGTAGATTCCCCAGACACCGCTTGAGGTGCCGTCATCATGACGGATGATATGGGCAAGCCCGATGCTGCGCGACAAAGGTCCCTCGCTCCGCAGAATAAGCGGAATTCGATCTGCCATCCTGCCAGCCAAGGGTTTACCGCTCGTTGATGAATTTATAGTTGCCGCTCACGCCACCTTGACCTCTGGATCACCCGACAATGCTTGCGCTTGGCCCGATGATGCGACATGAGAGGCGCCGCGGCCGCTCCTGGCCGCGCCCTTCTCTTGGAGACGCTCTGTCATGGCCTTTCTTGCCGACGCCCTTTCCCGCGTGAAGCCTTCCGCGACCATCGCGGTGACGCAGAAAGCGCGTGAGCTGAAAAATGCCGGCCGTGACGTCATCGGCCTCGGCGCCGGCGAGCCGGACTTCGACACGCCCGATAACATCAAGAACGCGGCGATCGAGGCGATCCGGCGTGGCGAGACCAAGTACCCGCCGGTCTCCGGCATCGCGCCGCTGCGCGAGGCGATCGCGAAAAAATTCAAGCGCGAGAACAATCTCGACTACCGACCGGAGCAGACCATCGTCGGCACCGGCGGCAAGCAGATCCTGTTCAACGCCTTCATGGCGACGCTGAACCCCGGCGACGAGGTCATCATCCCGCGCCCCTATTGGGTGAGCTACCCGGAAATGGTGGCGATCTGCGGCGGCACGTCCGTCTTTGCCGACACCTCGATCGACAACGGCTTCAAGCTGACGGCTGAGGTGCTGGAAAGGGCGATCACGCCGAAGACGAAATGGCTGCTGATGAACTCGCCGTCCAACCCATCGGGCGCCGCTTACACCGAGCGTGAACTCAGGGCCCTGGCCGACGTGCTGCTCAAGCACCCGCATGTCTGGACGCTGACCGACGACATGTATGAGCACCTGACCTATGGCGACTTCGTCTTCAAGACCATCGCCGAGGTCGAACCGAGCCTCTACGAGCGCACGCTAACCATGAACGGCGTGTCGAAGGCCTATGCCATGACCGGCTGGCGTATCGGCTACGCCGCCGGCCCGGTGCCGCTGATCAAGGCAATGGACATGATCCAGGGCCAGCAGACTTCCGGCGCCTGCACCATCGCGCAATGGGCGTCCGTCGAGGCGCTCAACGGCCCGCAGGACTTCATCGCCAAGAACAGGGCGATCTTCCAGGGGCGGCGCGACCTCGTCGTGTCGATGCTCAACCAGGCGCGCGGCATCTCTTGCCCATTGCCGGAAGGCGCCTTCTACGTCTATCCGTCCTGCGCTGAGCTGATCGGCAAGAAGACGAAGGCCGGCAAGGTCATCGACAATGACGAAGTCTTCTGCTCGGAGCTGCTCGACGCCGAAGGCGTTGCCGTTGTGTTCGGATCGGCCTTCGGCCTCGGCCCGAACTTCCGCATCTCCTACGCAACATCGGAGGCGCTGCTGGAGGAAGCCTGCACCCGCATCCAGCGCTTCACTGCGTCGCTGACCTGATCGGCAACGCCGCCATCCACAAAACCCGGCTTCGCGCCGGGTGCCGGGTTTTGTTGGACGGCAATCAGCCGCCATACTGTTCGTCGGAGACCGCCTCGAGCCACTCGGCATGGACGCCGTCCAGCGCTTCCTGCATGGCGACATGCGTCATCGTGGTCTTCGGCCCGGCGCCGTGCCAGTGCTTTTCGCCCGGCGCGAAGGAGATGACGTCGCCGGCCCTGATCACCTCGATCGGCCCGCCCCACGTTTGCGCAAGCCCGGCGCCGGCCGTGACGTAGAGCGTCTGGCCGAGCGGGTGCGTGTGCCAATGCGTGCGGGCGCCCGGTTCGAAACTGACCAGGGTTGCCCTCAGCCGCGCCGGCGCCTCCTTCTCGATGATCGGCGTCTGCAGCACCTTGCCGGTGAAATACTTTTCAGGCGCGATGATCGTCGGCACGCTGCCGCACGCAATGATCTTCATCGTAGAAACTCTCAAATCGTTAGGGACCGGTCCGCCGCAGCGGGAGGTCAGTTTCTTGCTATATGGCGACCGACGCAATCGCCTTTCATCGCTTGAGCCACCGGGCTGTTCGAAACCGAGCACAAAACCAAAGCCGGCGCATTTCCTATTTTCCTTGCCCTCTCCGCGAACCCGTGTGACGATGGCCTTGGCAGGTGGTGAGCAACAACCCCGCCCGCGACGGCTGAACAGGCCGGCCGCCGCTCCCAGGGAAACGCCTGAGTGGAGGTCAGCCATGGGTAATCGCGCCGGAGGACGACGCACGGGACCGAAATGCATCGCCATAGTCGGTCCCTTCGCAAGCGGTAAGACGACACTTCTCGAAGCTATCCTCGCCCGCACGGGCGCCATTCCCCGCCAGAATCCCGTCTCATCGGGCAACACGGTTTCCGATCATTCGCCAGAAGCCCGCGCCCACGCCATGAGCGTCGAGGCGACCTTTGCCACGACGGAATTCATGGGCGAGCAGTTCACCTTCGTCGATTGCCCCGGTTCCATCGAGTTCGCCTTCGAGGCGGAGCCGGTGCTTGCCGCCTGCGATGTCGCCGTGGTCGTGGCCGAAGCGGACGAAAAGAAGATACCCGCGCTTCAGCTCATCATGCGCAAGCTCGACGATCTCGGCGTGCCGCGCATCCTGTTCCTCAACAAGGTGGACAAGGCGGTCGCCGGCGTGCGCGAGACGCTAAAGATGCTGCAGCCGGCCAGTTCGGCGCCGCTGCTGCTGCGCCAGATTCCGTTGCGCAAGGATGGTGTCGTTATCGGCTCGATCGATCTGGCCTTGGAGCGCGCCTATGTCTACCGCGAATATGCCGAAAGCCAGGTCGCCGAGATTCCGGACGACGACAAGGCGCGCGAGCTCGAGGCACGGTTCTCGATGCTGGAGACGCTGGCCGACCATGACGACCAGTTGATGGAGCAGTTGCTGGAGGAGATCGAGCCGCCGAAGGACGCGATCTTCGATGACCTTGCCGCCGACCTGCGCGCCGGCTCGGTGACGCCGGTGCTGATCGGTACCGCCGAGAAGGGCAACGGTGTGCTGCGCCTGTTGAAAGCTATCCGCCACGACGCGCCTGACGTCGAGGCGACGCGCAAGCGCCTTGGCGCGCCTGATGGCAGCCAGACGGTCGTGCAGGTGATGAAGACCATCCACACCGCGCATGGCGGCAAACTGTCTATTTCGCGTGTGCTTTCCGGCCAGGTGGCCGACGCGGCCGAACTCTTCCTCTCCAGCGGCGACACGACGAAGGTCTCCGGCATCTACAAGATGCTTGGCAAAGACCAGTTGAAGCTGCCGTCGGCCAAGGCTGGCGATACCGTCGCGCTCGGCAAGCTCGACAATGTCAGGACCGGCCAAACGCTGAGTTCGGCCAAAGGCGGCATCAAGCCGCTGATCGCCCTGGAGCCCCCGCAACCGGTGTTCGCATTCGCTTTGCGCCCCAAGGAGCGCAAGGACGAGGTCAAGATGTCGGCAGCGATCCAGAGGCTAGCCGAGGAAGACCCCTCGCTCAGCCTGCACCACAACCAGGACTCCGCGGAGACCGTATTGTCGGGCCATGGCGAGATGCACCTGCGCGTCGTGCGCGAGCGGCTGGAGGGCAAGAACCAGATCCCGATCGATGGCCACTCGCCGGCGGTTCCCTATCGCGAGACGATCCGCAAATCCGCGCAGCAGCGCGGCCGCCACAAGAAACAGTCGGGCGGCCACGGCCAGTTCGGCGACGTGGTGATTGAGATCAAGCCGCTGCCGCGCGGCACGGGTTTCCAGTTCACCGACACCATCACCGGCGGCGTCGTGCCAAAAACCTATATCCAGTCGGTGGAGACCGGCATCCGCGACTATCTGAAATCCGGTCCACTCGGCTTCCCGGTGGTCGATGTCGCCGTCAACCTTTCGGACGGCTCCTATCATGCCGTCGACTCGTCCGACATGGCCTTCCAGATGGCGGCCAAGCTGGCGATGAAAGAAGGCATGGCGGCCTGTTCGCCGGTTCTGCTGGAACCGATCATGAAGGTCGAGATCGTCACGCCTTCAGATGCGACCTCGAGGATTATCGCTTTGATCCCGCAGCGGCGCGGCCAGATCCTTGGCTATGACGCGCGGCCCGGCTGGCCGGGCTGGGACGTGGTCGAAGCGACCATGCCCCAGGCCGAGATCGGCGACCTGATCATCGAGCTGCGCTCGGCGACGGCAGGCGTCGCCAGCTACAAGGCCGTCTTCGACCATATGGCCGAGCTGACCGGGCGCCTCGCCGACGAGGCGATGAACGCCAACGGCAAGGCCGCCTGATCGGATCTTGTTGAAGACGCGAAAACGGCGCCCGGATCGTCCGGGCGCCGTTCTTATTGCGGACTGTCTTCCTTGGGAGGCAACGGCAGGTCCGCCGCATCAGGAAATGGTTCGGACGCGGTAGCTGCCTGAGCCCGGCCTGTCCGAGTGATGCCCCCATCTCCCGGACCGACCAACCGCGTCCTATGATCTACCTAATCGATAGAGTGCGTCTTCGACATGTTACCCGATGTTACATGTCACTGTTACGCGGGCCGCGCGCACGCATTTCTGGTGTCGGCGTGACTTCCGCGCAACAAAAAAGCCGGATCAATAAAGATCCGGCTGAGTTTGATTGGAAGTGCCGATTAGGGCTAACCTCCAGAGGGGAACACTCGAGGGCGCTAATGGGAGGAGAACGCGCCCTGGAGATGAACTATATATGTGCTCATCATGCTCAAGAAACAAGCATCTATTTTGCAACACACGCATGCAAAAAGAGGTAGGCTGTGGTCTAATCCGTCGCGAGAACCGATAGGACCAGAAAAAATCGCCGAATCCAGAGCCGTTCCGGACTGAAAGCGATCGCTGATATGCAAACCGGGTCAGATTCCGGTGCCGAAATACGCTAAATTCACAATGATGCGAACTTGGGCTGGTCGCGTTTATTTCTGCGGCAGGAGAGCCCGATGCGAACTTTTTCGACAATTGCCGGCAGCGCCTTGATCTTTGTCTCCGTCCCGGGCGCGCTGTCTCCGGCTGGCTGCCCCACGCCATGGCGCGATTAAGTCCCTGTCGTGGGCCAGGTCAGGCCGGCACCACCCGAATATCGGCAGGTCCTGCTAGTAGGACCAACTGCGCGCCTTGGCGATGATGAAATCGCGGAACACGTGCAGCTTCGCCTGGTTCTTCATCGCGTCGGGATAGGCGAAATAGGTGTCGAAGGAGGGCACCTCGGTTTCGGGCAGCAACTGGACGAGGTTCGAGTCCTTGTTGATGACGTAGTCGGGCAGCATGGCGATGCCGGCGCCGCCCTGGACCGCGCGCTTGATAGACAGGATATCGTTGATCTGCAGCGTCGGCACTCTTTGCCCGCCCTCGAAATCGCCCACCGTCTCCAGCCAGTTCAGCTCCGACAGATGCGAGGGCACCGGCACGCCGAAGGTGACGATCCGGTGGTTCCTGAGCTCGGCGATCGAGGCCGGTTTGCCGAACTTCGCCACGTAGGAAGGCGACGCATAGAGGTGGAAATGCACCGTGAACAGCCGGCGCTGGATAAGATCCGGCTGCTGCGGCTGGCGCAGGCGGATGGCGCAATCGGCTTGGCGCATGGTGAGGTCGAGCTCCTCGTTGGCGAGGATGAGCTGCAGGCTGATCTCGGGGTAGAGCTCGATGAATTCCTGCACGCGCTCGGTCAGCCAGCCGGCCCCGAGCCCCACCGTTGTCGTGACCCTCAGCACGCCGGACGGGCGATCCTTGGTCTCGGTCAGCCGCGACTTGATCGTCTCCAGCTTCATCAGCACGTCATGTGCCGTGCGGAACAGCATCTCGCCCTGCTCGGTCAACACGAGGCCACGCGCGTGGCGATGGAACAGCGCCACGCCGACGTCATGCTCCAGTGCGCTGACCTGCCGCGAGATCGCCGACTGCGACAGATGCAGCGTTTCGGCGGCATGGGTAAACGACCCAGCCTCCGCCGCAGCGTGAAACACGCGTAGCTTGTCCCAGTCCAGCGCCATGATTCCCCTCGTGTTGCCCTTGGCGTCTGAATGAAAAATCAGGCTTTTAAACGGCTTTTTTCAGCCGATCGATTATTCCGCCGCTTCGCGGTGAACCTCGATCCCCGCCAGATATTTCTCCGCCTCGAGCGCGGCCATGCAACCGAGCCCGGCAGCTGTAACCGCTTGCCGGTAGACATCGTCGGTGACGTCGCCGGCGGCGAAAACGCCGGGAACGTCGGTACGGGTCGAATCGGGCGCCGTCCACAGATAGCCGTTCGGCTTCTGCTTCAGCTTGCCGATGAAAAGCTCGACCGCCGGCGCATGGCCGATCGCGACAAAGACGCCATCGACCTGCAGCCGCGACACTTCGCCCGTCACCACATTGCGCAGCTTCAAGCCGTCGACCGAAGGCGGCAGCGGTGCCTTGCCCGGCTGCCCGGTGATCTCGTCGACGACGGTATCCCAGATGATGCGGACATTGTCCTTCTTGAACAGCCGCTCGCGCAGGATGCGCTCGGCGCGGAAATCGTTGCGGCGGTGAATGACGGTGACGCTCCTGGCGAGGTTGGCGAGGTAGAGCGCCTCCTCCACCGCCGAATTGCCGCCGCCGACCACGGCGACATCCTTGCCGCGATAGAAGAAGCCGTCGCAGGTGGCGCAGGCCGAGACGCCGAAGCCCATGAACGTCTGCTCGGACGGGATACCCAGCCACTTGGCTTGCGCGCCGGTGGCGATGATCAAAGCGTCGGCGGTGTAGACGGTGCCGGAATCGCCGGTGGCGCGAAACGGCCGCACATTGAGGTCGACCTCGGTGATGATGTCGTTGACGATCTCGGTGCCGACATGCTCGGCCTGCTTGAGCATCTGCTCCATCAGCCAGGGGCCCTGGATCGGATCGGCGAAGCCCGGATAGTTTTCGACGTCGGTGGTGATCATCAACTGACCGCCCTGCTGCAGGCCGGCGACAAGCATCGGCTTCAGCATGGCGCGGGCGGCATAGATCGCCGCGGTGTAGCCGGCCGGCCCGGAGCCGATGATGAGAACGGGCGCGTGTTTGGTGTTCATGAAAAAGTCCCCTGCGGCGCGAGGGCCGTGGTTTTGTTGCCGGTAATGTAAGTGCTGCCCGCCAAGCCAGCAAGGCAGCTTGGCCTTCGTCCCCGGAAAGCTTCATAGCGGTATACAGGGCCATATCGCAGCCAGTTGCAGAAAAATCATCGCAAAGGGGTGGCCTCGTGCGCGAAACCAAATTACAAAATCGCGAAAGATTCTTGCGCGAAGCCGATCATGCCGCTCAAAGCCGATCTCGACGCCATCGACTGGAAGATCCTGCGAGAGCTGCAGAGTGACGGTCGTATGACCAATGTCGAGTTGTCCGGCCGCGTCGGCATCTCGGCGCCGCCTTGCCTGCGCCGCGTCAGGCGACTGGAAGAGGCCGGCATCATCCGCGGTTACCGTGCGCTCCTCAATGCGCCGGCGCTCGGCATGGATGTCGTCGCCTTCTGCCTGATCGGCCTGCACCATCAGGCCGACGCCGAGCTCAAGGCTTTTGCCGAGCGGACGAGGGGCTGGCCGATCGTTCGCGATGCCTGGATGGTGTCGGGCGAATCCGATTTCCTGCTGCATTGCGTGGCAAGCGACCTTGGCACCTTCCAGACCTTCGTCATCGAGGAGCTCGCCTCGGCGCCCAATGTCGACACGGTGCGCACCGCGCTGACCATCCGCCGGGTCAAGGATGAGGGGCTGGTCGCCTTTCCGGCTTGATGCGCCGGCTTCCGGTGAAGCCGCTGGAAAAACAGCGGTTTGGCGCTCAATTTTGAATCAATCCGCGATCATTGCGATCGTATCGCGGTGAGCAGACCTTCCAGGTCCCGCACATCGCGCAGCGGCAAAACGGAAAAGCCGCCCATCGGTGTGGCTTCGCCATCGACAAGCCAGCCGCGCTCGAGGCCGGCGCGCTGGCCTGCTTCCATGTCGGCCGGCTTGTCGCCGACGATCAGCGATCGCTTGAGATCGAGGCCGAGGCGGCGCCCTGCCTCGAGCAGCATGCCCGGATTGGGCTTGCGCATCGGATGATCGGCCATCGCCAGCGGGCCCGAACCGGCCTCGTGGTAGGCGCAGGCCAGCACCATGTCGACGGCTGCGTTCTTCTCGGCAAGCAGTTCGAGCACCCGCTGATTGACCCGGGCGAAGGCATCCCAGCCAAAATAGCCGCGCGCGATACCGGACTGATTAGTGATGAGGATGACCGGAATGCCGCGCCGATTCGCGGCTTCTATGGCAGGCGCGATACCGTCGCGCAGCACCATGGCGTCCGGATCGTCAGGATAGCCGGTATCGATATTGAGGGTGCCGTCACGGTCTAGAAACAGTGCCGGCAGGCCAGCCGGAAACGCCTTGGCGCCAATCCGCTCGATCCACAGGCCGGGCTCGACGAGCGGAAAATCCCCTTCGCGGTCAGCCATTGCTGAGACGCGCTTCGACCGCCTCGCACAGGTGGTGATAGAGGCAGAGATGCCCCTGCTGGATGATCGGCGTCGAGGTCGACGGCACGTTGAGCAAGATGTCCGTGAGCGGCTTGAGCTTGCCGCCGGTGTCGCCGGTGAGGCTGATCACCGTCATGCCCATGGCCCGCGCCTGCTCGGCGGCGGCAAGGATGCTCGGCGAATTGCCGCTGGTGGAGATGGCGAGCAATACCGCGCCTTCCGACCCATGCGCCTCTACCTGGCGTGAGAAGACGGTGTCGAAGCCGTAGTCGTTGCCCCAGGCGGTCAGCACCGCCGCATTGGCCGGCAGCGCGATGACATTGTAGGCCTTGCGCTCTTTAAGGAACCGGCCGACCAGTTCGCCGGCGATGTGGATGGCGTCGCTCGCCGAGCCGCCATTGCCGCAGATCAGCAGCGCCTTGCCGTGTGACAGCGCCTTCACGACCGCGCTCACCGCGCGCTCCATCTCGCCGGTGAGATCGCGCTCGACCATTGCCGAGATCGCCGCCGCGGAGCGGACCAGATAGTCGTTCAGCTCGGACATGAAACCCTCAATTCGCGCCGCCGGCGCGCAGCTTGCCGATGGTTTTGGTGGTGCTCTTGCCGGCGACGAGGTCGACCAGCACCACACGCCCGCCCGCGTTCTGCACCACGTCGGCGCCGACCACGGTCTCGATCGTGTAATCCGCGCCCTTGACCAGGATGTCGGGCAGAAGCGCCTCGATCAGCTTGAGCGGCGTGTCTTCCTCGAAGACGACAACGGCATCGACCGAGGCGAGCGCCGCGAGCACGCAGGCGCGGTCGTGCTGGTCGTTGACCGGACGTCCGGGCCCTTTCAGCCGGCGCACCGAGGCGTCGCTGTTCAAGCCGAGCACCAGCCGGTCGCATCGGCTGCGCGCGGCGTGCAGCAGGCTGACATGGCCGGCATGCAGAATGTCGAAGCAGCCATTGGTGAAGCCAACCGACAGCCCCTCCTCTTTCCAGGCCGCCACCATCCTGGCCGCCGCATTGGCGTCGAGAATGGCGTCCTTGTGGGCGACCGGTCCATGCGAGCGGAACAGCGCGCCGGAAAGCTCCTCCACTGTCAGCCGCGCCGTGCCGCGCTTGCCAACGACCACGCCGCCGGCGGCATTGGCGATTGTAGCAGCCTGCACCCGGTCGGCGCCCGCGGCGAGCGACAGCGCGAAGGTGGCGATGACCGTGTCGCCGGCGCCGGAGACGTCGAACACTTCGCGCGCCTGCGTGGAGATATGGCGGGCATCCTCCGCGGTGACCACGCTCATGCCCTTTTCGCTGCGCGTCGCGACGATGAACTCGAAGTCATGCGCGGCAATCAGGTCGCGTGCCGCAGCGACGATCTCGTCATCGCCGAAGACCGGGCGTCCGACCGCCTCGCCGAGTTCCTTGCGGTTGGGCGTGACCGCCGTCGCCCCGGCATAGCGCGCATAGTCGCGGCCCTTCGGGTCGATCAGCACCGGTTTTCCGGCATCGCGGCAGATCGCGATCAGTTCGGCCGCCACGCCGTCGAGCAGGATGCCCTTGCCGTAGTCGGACAGGATGACGATATCGGCGCGCGCAAGGGCAGCCTGGAAATGCTCGACAAGCGTCGCCCGCTCGCCACTGGACAACGGCTTGATTTCCTCCTCGTCGAAACGCAGCACCTGCTGGTTAAGCGCGCTGAAGCGGCTCTTCGACGAGGTCATGCGGTCCTGCCGCTGTGCAAGGCCGTCCGTATCGGCGCCAAGATCGCCGAGCATGCGCATGAGATTGTCGCCGGCCTGGTCGGCGCCGATGACGGACACCGGGATCGCGGCGCCGCCCAGTGAAACGATGTTGGAAACGACATTGCCGGCGCCGCCCAGGGCCACCACCTCGCCCCGCCCATGCAGCACCGGGATCGGCGCTTCAGGCGAGATCCGCTCGATGACGCCGTTGACGAAACGGTCGAGGATGAAATCGCCGACCACCAGCACGGTGACCTCGCCGAAGTGGGCGATGGTGCGATGCAAAGGCTCCGGGGAAGGCAGATGGTGCTTGATC
The DNA here is from genome assembly GCF_003997555.1 of Mesorhizobium sp. M1A.T.Ca.IN.004.03.1.1. Taxonomy (NCBI): domain Bacteria; kingdom Pseudomonadati; phylum Pseudomonadota; class Alphaproteobacteria; order Hyphomicrobiales; family Phyllobacteriaceae; genus Mesorhizobium; species Mesorhizobium sp. M1A.T.Ca.IN.004.03.1.1. The sequence goes on from NZ_RZTV01000001.1 coordinate 777,691, forward strand.
ATCTCACTGGCACGCGCCGAAAACGGCGGTTCTTGATCGGGGTTGCAGCGCCGGAAAACCGGCGCTCTTCATTCTTCGCGATGCCGATATACCGCAATCGGGGCCAGCGCAACGGCGGGCCGGTGCACGCGCGCCGGCCAAGGCGCCGGACGGATCAGCTCTTCTGCAAGGCGACATGGACGCCGAGACCGACAAGCACGGCGCCACCTGCGCGCTGCATAAGGCGCTGCACGCGACCGGAGCGCCGCAGCCGCGCAATCATCGCGCCGGCGAGAAAGACGCAAACGATGTCAGCCGACGAGAACATCAGGTTGACGACGGTTCCCAGCACCACGAACTGCAGCCAAACCGGAAAGGTCGCCGAGGCATCGATGAACTGCGGCAGGAATGCCATGAAGAAGATTGCTGTCTTGGGATTGAGCACCTCGACCGTGATGCTTTCGAAAAAGGCGCGACGCGCCGATTTTCGCTCGATGGCAGGAAGCGTTCCGTTTCCCTGGATCTTGGCGCGGAACAGCGAAACACCGAGCCAGATCAGGTACAGCGCGCCGACAAGTTTGACCGCCATGTAAAGCGGCGGCACGGCATGGAACAACACCGACAGTCCGGTTGCGGCGGCAAGGACATGGACATAGCCGCCGAGATGGATGCCGAGCGCCGCCGTCAGCCCCGACCAACGCCCGCGCGCCATGGTCTGCGCGGCGGCATAGAGCATGGCCGGTCCGGGAATGTAGGCGAAGATAGCCGTGGTGACGAAAAAGGCGATAAGCAGTTCGGTCGACGGCATCTTGATCCCTCACGATAGGAGCCGACTGAAGCGGGAGCTTTGCGGCCTCACTGTGGCGACGAACCGGTCTGCCCTGATTTGGCAAGAACACGCGCCATGAACTTGTCATGGTCGACGACCGCGCGCTCGTGGAAACCTTCGCCGATCAATCCATTCTCGTCGCTGCACGATACCTTGAAGCGCAGCTTTCGCCCCTGCACCGCGACAAGCTCGACATCGGCGGTGACGGTCATGCCGACGGGCGTCGCTGCGACATGGCTGACGTCGACATGGGTGCCGACGGTTCTCTCATGGCTGCTCAGGAACGGACGCAATGCCTCGACGCACGCCCATTCGATGAAGCCTACCATGAAGGCGGTGGCGAAAACCGGCGGCATGTCGGCGAAACTCGCAAAGGCCGTTGTCATGGCCGGAACCGTCAGGGAGTCGTCGACCCGCAGGGTTTGGACGTGGTGAAGGCCTGGCTTTAAATCGGATGTCATGGCTGATACCAACGGCAAGAACGCACACCGACGGCTCATGCCACAGCCCTCAATGGCACCATAGCTTGCTTCGATCGAAGACGTACCGTTCGGCGCGCCAGAGCTTATCTCGCGAGCCGTTCTGCCGATCCATCCCTACATTCGTCGTAGCCGATGCTCCACAGCCGGGGACCTTTTATCGACACCTGCTCGCGCCTCCCCTATAAGGGCCGGAATCGGCAACGAAACAAGGCTCACAAGGATGATCATCGTCACGGGCGGCGCCGGCATGATCGGCTCCAACATCGTCGCCGCGCTGAATGCCGAAGGCCATGACGATATCTTGGTCGTCGACGATCTGACCGACGGCCACAAGATCGCCAATCTGGCCGATCTCCGCATTGCTGACTATCTCGACAAGGACGAGCTTCCGGCCCGGCTCGAGGATGGCGGGCTGGGCCGCATCGACGCCGTCTTCCATCAGGGCGCCTGCTCGACCACCACCGAATGGAACGGCAAGTTCATGATGGACGTGAACTACGCTTATTCGAAGCGCCTGCTGCACGCCTGCCTGGCGCTGCGGGTGCCCTTCCTCTATGCCTCCTCGGCTTCGGTCTATGGCGGCGGCAGCGAGTTTCGCGAAGAGCCCGAATTCGAACGGCCACTCAACGTCTACGCCTATTCGAAGAAGCTGTTCGACGACTATGTCCGCCGCAATGTCTTCGACACCGATCACTCGCAGGTGGCCGGCCTGCGCTATTTCAACGTCTACGGGCCGCGCGAGGCGCATAAGGGCGCCATGGCCTCGGTCGCCTTCCATTTGTTCAACCAGGTCGAGCAGGGCCAGAACCCGAAGCTGTTCGGCGCCTATGGCGGGTTCGGCCCCGGCGAACAGAGCCGCGACTTCATCCATGTCGGCGACGTCGCCGACGTCAATCTGTGGCTATGGAAGCGGGGCTCAAGCGGCATCTTCAACTGCGGCACCGGCCGCGCCCAGCCGTTCCGCGCCATCGCCGAGACGGTAATCGACACGCTCGGCAAGGGTGAGATCGAGTTCATTCCCTTCCCCGAACACCTGAAGGGCAGCTACCAGAGTTTTACCGAGGCGGATATGTCCCGCTTACGCACGGCCGGCTACAATGGCCAATTCCGCACCGTCGAAACCGGCGTCAGAGACTATGTCCAATGGCTGAAAGCCCAACGATCCTCGTGATCGGCCCACGCTGGGTGGGTGACATGGTCATGGCCCAGTGCCTGTTCGCGGCGCTGAAGGAAAAGCATCCGAATGCCGCGATCGACGTGCTCGCGCCGGCTTGGGCAGCGCCCCTGGTCAAGCGCATGCCCGAAATACGCTCCCAGATCGACTTTCCACTGATGCCCGGCACGCTCGAATTCCGCAGCCGCAGGCGCTTCGGCCGCCTGCTGCGCGGCCGCTACGACATGGCCTATGTGCTGCCGGGGAGCTGGAAATCGGCGCTGATCCCGTTCTTCGCCCGAATTCCGCGCCGCGTCGGCCATCTGAGGGAAATGCGCTACGGCCTGCTGACCGACATCGTCCCGCTGCCCGATGCGGTGAAGCGGCGCACGGCACGGGCCTATTTCGGCCTGGCGCGCGGCGGCACTTTTCGCCCGCCGAAGCTCACCGTCGATCTCACCAATCAGGCCGATCTGCTGGCGCGGTTCGGGCTCAGCGCAAAAGAATTCGTCGCCCTGTTGCCGGGCGCCGAGTTCGGCCCGGCAAAGCGCTGGCCGAGCGAATACTATGCCGAGCTAGCCCGCGGGATGATGGCAAAAGGCCTGGGCGTCGCCTTGCTCGGCTCGAAGAACGACGCTGAGGTCACCGGCGAGATCGCGAGGCTTGCGCCGGGCGCCGTCGACCTTGCCGGCCGGACGAAGCTGGAGGATGCCATCGACCTGGTCGCCGCGGCGAAGCTAGCCGTCTCGAACGACAGCGGACTGATGCATGTGGCCGCCGCCGTCGACACGCCAATCGTCGCCGTCTATGGCTCGACCTCGCCCGAAAACACGCCGCCGCTGACCGACCGTTCGGAACTGATCTGGCTGCACCTCTCCTGCTCGCCCTGCCACAGCAAGCTCTGCCCGCTCGGCCATCTCAACTGCCTTAAGACGCTCGATGTCGCGCGGGTCGCCGCCGCCGCCGACCGATTGCTTGATATTCCTGCGGCCGCATGAGGGTTCTGATCGTCAAGACATCATCGATGGGCGATGTCATCCACACCTTCCCGGCCGTCGAGGACGCGCTCCGCAATCGCCCGGACATAAGCTTCGACTGGTGCGTGGAAGAGGCCTTTGCCGCCGTTGTCGCCTTGCATCCGGCGATCGGAACCATCCACAAGGTGGCGATCCGGCGCTGGCGCAAGAAGCCGTTCGACGGCGGCACATGGCGCGAGATGGCCGGCCTGCGACGTGCGCTTCGCTCGCGTCGCTATGACCTGGTTATCGATGCACAGGGGCTGTTGAAATCGGCCGCGGTCGCCAGGCAATCCGGCGCGCCGATCGCCGGCTTCGATCGCTCCAGCGCCCGCGAGCCCTCGGCGACGCTGCTTTACGAGCGCAAATACGCCGTGCCGCGCGAGTTGCACGCCATCGAGCGCACCAGACGCCTGTTCGGCCTGGCGCTGGGGTATCAGGCGGACCTCTCGACGCTCAGCTCCGGCATAGTGCCGCCGGTAGGCGGACTTTCCGGCGTCGAAGGTAAAACGGCTTTCCTGCTGCACGGCACCAGCCGCGAAGACAAGAAATGGCCGGTCGAAGACTGGGTCGAGACTGCGCGCCGACTGGTGTCGCAGCAATTTACACCGATCGTCACCTGGTCGAACGAAGCGGAGAAGCGTGTTGCCGAGGCGATCGCCGGCGCCGTGCCGGAAACGGTGCTGGTTCCGAAATCGCCGCTAGCGGATGTCGCTGCGATCCTCGGCCGGTCGACGCTCGTCATCGGCGCCGACACCGGCCTCACCCATCTCGCCAGCGCTTTCGGCCTGCCGACCGTCGCCATATTCCTGGCGACGGAGCCCGGCCTGACCGGCCCGCGCGGGCCCTATTCATCGACACTGCTGGCGCCCGCCGGCGGCAAAGTCACGCCGGCCGAAGTTATGGCTGAAGCAGAGCGGCTGCTGGTGCTTAGATCGGAAACGCCAGTCTAGCCCTCAAATAAATTGCACCTGGACGATCTCGTAACCCCGTGCGCCGCCCGGGGCGTTGACCTCGATGGCATCGCCGACTTCTTTGCCGATCAACGCGCGCGCGATCGGCGAGGAGATCGAGATACGGCCGGACTTCACGTCCGCTTCCTGGTCGCCGACGATTTGATAGGTCTTCTTTTCCTCGGTGTCCTCGTCGACCAGCACGACCGTGGCGCCGAACTTCACCTTGTCGCCGCTGAGCTTCGAGACATCGATCACCTCGGCGCGCGCGATCAGGTCCTCGAGCTCGTTGATACGGCCCTCATTGTGGCTCTGCGACTCTTTAGCCGCGTGGTACTCGGCATTTTCGGACAGGTCGCCATGCGAGCGCGCTTCGGAGATCGCCTCGATGATGCGTGGACGCTCTTCCTGCTGGCGCCAGCGCAGTTCTTCCTTCAATGACGCGAACCCCTCGCCTGTCATCGGGACCTTGATCATGATGCCTGACCTTTCCTGCCACCACCCCCGCTTTTCGGGAATAGCCTTGTCGTTGGGTACAAAAAGAAAACGGTCCGGCAGCCTCGGGCTAACGGAACCGTTTCACCACAATTTCCCTGAATATAGCGATCTCCGCGCGATTTTCACGCTCAAAAATGAAGTTCAGTAAAATCACCACCGCTTTCGCAAGGCCATCCGGCGCTAAATCCGCAATGCCGCCAGCAAAAACCGGCTGCGATTGCTCGCAGCCGGCTTCGAAAAGCATCTGAGAAGAATCAGCTCCTCAGGAAACGTTCGATCTGCTCTGACAACATGCCGTATTCGCGCGAGCCTTTGCCGGTCCGCTTCTCGATTTCCTTGAGCTGCTCCTGCGCGCCGGCAAGATCGCCGATTTGCAGATGGGCCTCGCCGAGATATTCGCGCACCAGCGTGTAGTCGGGGTCGATGCGCAGCGCTTCCTCGTAATAGCCGAGGCCGACCGTGACACGGCCGGAATGGCGATGCGAATAGCCGAGATAGTTGAGAATGCGCGGATCCTGCTTGTTGGCGGCGAGCGTCAGCACCGAGATCGCCTCGTCGTAGCGCCCGGCCATCGCCAGATCGTGGCCTGCCTCGTAGATGCTGTCGTCATCCAGCATGCCGTACTGCGGCACAACGCATTTCTTCTTCTTCTTGTCCCAGACCTGACCCTTCTTGCATTGGGTGGTGGTCTGGCCGCCGCTGCCACCGCCACCGCCACCCTCGCCGGCGGTGAATGCAGGCGCCGCGAACAGCGGCAGGCTAACGGCAGCAGCGAAGACCTGAACAAGCAAACGTCTGCGCATCGGAGCCTCCTTGAGCGTGACAACGGCAGATTAACGCCGCTTCGATGCGGTTTCATCCCGAAAACCTGTCAAAAGCCAAACTATTTGGAGGTCAGGCAGCGCATCGCCTCTGCGAACGGATGTGACGCGGGCCGCAAATCCGCTATCATCAGTCGAGCGCACGACGAGGAGAAAGGCCAGTGCAGCAGCGCCTCGAGAAGGAATGGGAGCTTTCCATCGACCCGGATACCGTGCGCCTGTTCATCCTGAAGGCCAAGGCGCTGAGCGCCGCCGTCAACGAGGACTACGACGACGGCGCCGAGCACGAGGTCGAGTTCGATGGCGACAGGCACGACAATCATCATCACGACGGCCTTGTCGAGGAGGCATCGGAAGACCTCACCGAGGAGGAGTTCCGCGAGCTGATCAACGACCTCAACGTCGATGAAGCGGCCGAGCTCGTAGCGTTGGCCTGGGTGGGCCGCGGCGACTACGAAGCTTCCGAATGGGTCGACGCGGTGGCGGCCGCGCGCGAGCGAGCCAACAAGCGCACCGCAAAGTACCTGCTCGGACTGCCGCAGCTCGCCGATTGGCTGGAGGAGGGCCTGGAGGCGATCGGCGCGTAACGAACCGGTAACCGATTTTGATCGCAGCGCCGCAGCGTCCAAGGCAACCTTGCGATGCCCGGCCCGTTTCCGGCCGATGGCGAGGCTGAGCTTTTCCGGAATTTGCAGACTGGCGCTGCCTTTGGCGGCGGGGATTTTGCTGGTCACGCCGGCCGATGCCAAGCATCGTCACAGGCAGCCGCTGACACCGCGCATGGAGCAGCCGTTGACGCAGCGGGCCGATCAGCCACTGCGGCCGAGGATCAAGCATCGCGTGAGATCGCGCGGCAAGCAGCATGTCGCGCCAAAGCTGGCGCAACAGCAAATGCAGGACCAGCCGACCTTGCCCGCCGATGCTCCCGTGCCAGAACCACGGCCCGCGGAAGCGCAAAAGGCCGACACCGCAACGATGGAAGAGCAGAAGGCTGCCGGTCCAAAGGACGCTGACGCATCTGACCCGATCAATCAGGAAAAGTCTCGTGAGGGAAAGCGGCAGCATCCCGAGCCTTCGGCCACCGAGCCGTCAACCGACACGGAAGGCGAACCTGAGGCGCCGTCTGCGGTGCCGATTCCGACGCAACGACCCGACATCGCGGAACCGAAGCCGCCCGCTGCCGCACCGAAGCCACCTGAAAAGCCGGCTGATACCCACGACAACAAAATACTGCCCGATCCGCGCTCCGCTGAGCTGCCAGCCGACAAGATGCCGGCGGAGGAGGTTGCCTGCCGTGAGCGCCTCAAGACGCTCGGCGTCGAATTCGAGGAGCACAAGGCCGAGCACGACGCCGAGATCGGCTGCTCCATTCCCTATCCCATCGTCATGAAAACATTAGGAAAATCGATCAGTATAGGCGCCGGAGCCGAACTCAACTGCCAAATGGCGGAGGCTGCGGCACGATTTGCCGTCGAAGTCATCCAACCCGCCGCGAAGGCCGAATTTGGCGCCGATCTCAAATCGATCGGCCAGGCCTCCGCCTTTGTTTGCCGCCCGCGCAACGGTGGTGGAAAGCTTTCGGAGCACGCCTTCGGCAATGCGCTGGACATCGCGTCCTTCACACTCTCCGACGGCAGGACGATCGAGGTCGGCCCGGTGCCGCCCGAAAAAGATGCAAACTTCCTGAACACGATCCGCAAGGCCGCCTGCGGGCCGTTCAAGACGGTGCTCGGCCCAGGCAGCGATCCGGACCATGCGCTGCACTTCCACTTCGACCTCGAACCGAGACGGAATGGCGGAACGTTCTGCCAATGAGTGGGTGCGAAGAACAGATGCCGCAATTCGGCCCCAGGCGTGAATGCCGGCGCTGATCTTTCCTTTACTCTTGCCGACTAGACTTGTGCCATCCGGGGACAGGATGCCTTTCGATGGCCGCAATATTTGGCGCCAGCCTCGCCTTGGCGCGACTAAGCACTCGTGCGCGCTCCGTTGCCGTCAGAATGACAACGGGGCTCGCAATCACAGCGGTCTCGGCCTGCACCACCGGCGATGTCTTTTCGCTGCAGCCGGCCGTCGACGTCGGCAGCCAGACCTCCGCCATGCCCGAGGCTCCGCAATATTCCGGCATGCAGAGGCTTGTTCCGTCCGATCCCTACCTGACCCAGGCAGCCTATCCGCGCATGGATGAGCCCTTGTCTTCGCCCGAGCAGATGCCGGCTGGCGAGATCGACTGCCGCAATGAACTGAAACGGCTTGGCGTCGTTTACCAGGACATCCAGCCTATCCACGAAGGCCAGTGCGGCATCGACTTCCCGGTGAAAGTTTCAGCCATCGGCAGCGTCGAGATGAAACCGGCAGCGACACTGACCTGCAACATGGCCGCGACCTTCGCCGCCTGGACCAGGAACGAGCTCGTGCCGGCAGCCCGCTGGCGCTATTTCTCCGGCGTCAAGGCGATCCACCAGGGCTCGAGCTATTCCTGCCGCAAGATCGCCGGCGAGGGCGTCTTGTCGGAGCACGGCAAGGGCAATGCGCTCGACGTCATGAGCATCGAGCTCAACAATGGCAACGACATCGACGTTCGCAAGCCTGGCCTGTTTGCGTTCCGCACCCGCGGCTTCCTCAACAATGTTCGCGCCGACGGCTGCCAATATTTCAACACGGTCCTCGGCCCGGGCTACAATTACGACCACCGCAACCACTTTCACTTCGACGTCAAGAATCGCAGGAACGGCTACCGCGCCTGCCGCTGACCTTCGGCCTACTGCCCAACCGGCCCAACACCGCATAGAGTGGGCCGGGCACAGGCTTGGGAGTGGTCTCTCGTGGGTGAGCGAAGCCTTTGGCGACGCGCGGCGATCTGGCTGGTGGCTTTCTGTGCTTTCTATCTTAGCTTTGCCTACCTTGCTGCGCCGGAATTCTGGACGTGGCGGGAGCGCGGCTTCCGCACGCAGCGCTTCGAGATGGTGACGCATACGCCGCAGGGCATTCCCGGCGACCCGATCAATGTCGGACTTATCGGCACCGAGAAGGAGGTGGTCCACGCCTTTGCCGTGGCCGGCTGGGACACGGCCGACGCCGTCACGCTCAGGACAGCGATCGACATCGGCGAGAGCGTCTTATTCTCCCGACCCTATCCCGATGCGCCGATCAGCCGCCTGCTGTTTGAAGGCCGCGCCCAGGACCTCGCTTTCGAAAAGCCCGTCGGCGACAGCGCCGACCGGCGCCACCACGTCCGCTTCTGGCAGACAAATACCGTCGGCGATGACGGCCGCCCGCTCTGGCTGGGTGCCGCCAGCTTCGACCGCGGCGTCGGCTTGAGCCACGACACCGGTGCCATCACTCACCATATCGGCGCGGACATCGATGCCGAGCGCAACTTCCTGATCGGCGACCTCAGCACCGCAGGCATGCTGACATCGACCAGCGAGATCCCGGGGATCGGCGCGACGAAAAACGGCAGGAACGGCGGCGGCGATCCCTATTTCACCGACGGTATGGCGGTGGTTGGCGTGTTGAAGCAATTGCCTTAGCGCATCCGGCATTCTCGAAGCGGCAAACCGCGCAATTCGAAAAACGCCCAACCCGCTATTTTCGAATGCACCGCAGCAATGCTATTGACGCCGCATGCTATACCTCGAAATCGCCGTTGTGGCCGCCCTCATCCTGGTGAACGGCCTTTTGGCCATGTCGGAGCTGGCTATCGTCTCGTCGCGCCCGGCCCGCCTCAAGGCGATGATCGACCGCAATGTCAGGGGTGCCGGCCGCGCGCTGGCCCTCGGCTCCAACCCCGGCAAGTTTCTGTCCTCGGTGCAGATCGGAATCACCCTGGTCGGCGTCCTTTCCGGCGCCTTTTCCGGTGCCACGCTCGGCGAGCGACTGGCTCAATACTTGGCCTCGACCGGCATCCGCGAGAACATCGCCGACCCCATCGGCGTCGGCATTGTCGTCGCGGTCATCACCTACGCCTCGCTGATCGTCGGCGAGCTCGTGCCGAAGCAGATCGCGCTCAGGGATCCTGAGCGCGTCGCAGTCCGCGCTGCGCCGGCGATGACCATTCTCGCCAAGGTATCGGCGCCGCTCGTCTTTCTGCTCGACATTTCCGGCCGCGCGGTTTTGTGGTTGCTCGGCCAGGCCGGCGAGGCGGAAGAGAAGGTCACGGACGAGGAGATCAAGATGCTGGTCGCCGAGGCCGAGCATCACGGCACCATCGAATCCGACGAGCGCCGCATGATCGCCGGCGTCATGCGCCTTGGCGACCGCGCCGTGCGCGCCGTGATGACGCCGCGCACCGAGGTCGACTGGATCAACCTGCAATCCGACGAGGCGGCCATCAAGCGGCTTCTGATGGAGAGCCAGCATTCGCGCCTGCCTGCGGGCGACGGCAATGTCGATGCCATGATAGGGGTCATCCAGACGCGCGACGTGCTGGCCGCCCTTCTTGCCGGCAGGGTGTTGGATCCGCGCCAGCATGTGCGCACCGCGCCAATCGTCCATGATCAGGCCGACGCGCTCGACGTGCTGCAAAGGCTGCGGGAATCGGACGTCCCCATGGCGCTCGTCCATGACGAATACGGCCATTTCGAAGGCATCGTCACGCCGGCCGACATCCTGGAAGCGATCACCGGCGTCTTCCGCTCGGACCTCGATGCGGGCGAGGAAGAGAACGCGGTCAAACGCGAGGACGGCTCATGGCTGCTCGCCGGCTACATGCAGGCCGACGAGATGGCCGAGGTGCTGGGCATCGACTTGCCGGAGAACCGCGACTACGAGACGGTGGCCGGCTATGTGCTGTCACATCTGCACCACCTTCCCGCTACCGGCGAATGCGTGGACGCGCAAGGCTGGCGCTTCGAGGTGGTCGACCTCGACGGCCGGCGTATCGACAAGCTGATCGCCACCCGCCTGCCCGACGGCCACCGTCCGATGGCGCGCCGATAGCGAGCTTGGGGTCTGCCGGGTTTTCCCAACATCCATTCAGGCCAGTTCCTTGCGAAGAAAGACGCGGGCCTGCCCATCGAACCCGAACGGAACGCGGCCGAATTCCACATAACCGTGGCGGATGTAGAATCCAGGCGCCTGAAAGCTGCTTGTCTCCACGACGGCGCGTCTGCAGCCCCGCGCCTTTGCCTCTTCTTCGACGGCGGCAAGCAACCGGGCGCCGTAAGACAGACCGCGTAAATGCGCGGGCACGAAAAACATGTCCAAGAACAGAAGACCGAGTTCGGTCCTTCCCCATAGGCCGCCTAAAGCTTTGCCCGAGCCATCACACAATATGGCACCTATGGGAATGCGGTCGTCCGTCCCTGTGATGGCGACGTTATAGCGGTAGAGCGCCGCGGCGGCCTCGGCTTTCGCGGCTTCGTCCGTCGACAGGATGATTGGGAATTCTTGAGTCATGCGGATTTGCGCCTGCCCTGAACATGGCGAAAACGGATGAACTTCCAGCTTCGGCCGGCGTTCCGGAGAATGCTCGTCAACCTCTTCGTGTTCGGAACCTTGAAGAGAGGGTTTCCTCTTCACAAGGCGGGTTTGTCCGGGGCCGCGTGCATCGGTGCCTGCAGGACCCGTGAGCGTTTCCCGATGCTGATTGCCGGACCTCGCTTCGCTCCGATGATGTTCAATGAACCGGGTCTCGGCTTCCACGTCAGGGGCGAGCTCTACGCGGTCGACGACCGCGCCCTGGCCGGGCTTGACCGGATCGAATCCGTTGGCAAGCCCGGCAACCTGCGCGTCCCGATCGAGGTTGAGCCCATTGAAGGCGGTCCGCATGTCCTGGCGCAGGCTTACATGAAATCCCGCCGTCTCGCGGATCCCGTCCATTCGGGATATCTGGATTTCTACGACGATCGGCGTTTCAAACTTCACGCGAACGCCTAAGGTTGCGCCCGAAGGATGCCCAATTGAAATCCGACTTTCTCCAGTATGTCTGACATAAAAGCGGCAGCAGAGCGAAATCCTTGAGCGATCCTCTGTCGAACGACCGAGGCTTCCGCAAATAAAAGGGGCGGCGCAAGCGCCGCCCTTAGATGGTATTTTGGGAGGATGAAGCGGCTTAAGCCGCCTGGGCTTCACTGGCGATCGCGTCGGCGGCGCGCGCCGCCTTCAGCACCTTCGCCCACCAGGCAACGTCATTGATGAGCGCCGCCGCCGCCTGGTTCAGATGTTCGATCTCTTCCAGCTTCTTGTCGCCCTGGCGGACCGCAAGGAAATCGCCCCAGGCGATGTGCACTGCCGACTTGACCGGCGCCATTTGCAGCTCGACGGCGATCAGGCGAAGCTGCTCGACGGCGCGCGCGCCGCCGACGCTGCCATAGCCGACGAAACCAGCCGGCTTCTTGTTCCATTCATTGGCGGCGTAATCGATGGCGTTCTTCAAGACGGCGGTCGGCGCGTGATTGTATTCAGCCGCGGTGAAGATGAAGCCGTCGAACTCGGCGACCTTCTTCTGCCAGCGCTGCGCCACCTCGTTCTGCGACGGCGCCCAGGCGGAGGATGCGACCTCATCGAAGAACGGCAGCGGCCAGTCGCGCAAATCAACGACTTCGACGTCGATATCGGCATGCGTCTTGGCAATCTTGGCGATCCACTGCGTCGGGACGTCGGCGAAGCGGGCGGCGCGCGTCGAACCGACGACAATGGCGATTTTGGGTTTGGACATAAGCGGGCTCTCCTTGCGGGGGAATTTCGGTATCGTTTGGATACCGGCGCTATATGTGATACTGACAAAGTGGCGCGCAAGGAGGCACATTTTTGTTACCGAGGCACCCGTACAACACTGAGGACTGCCGGGCCGTATCGGAAATCCTGCAACGGGTCGGCGACAAATGGACCGTTTTGGTGGTCGGCAAGCTGGGCGGCGGACCGATGCGCTTCAATGAATTGCGCACGGCCGTCGGCGGCATCTCACAGAAAATGCTGACCATCACCTTGCGCGGCCTGGAGCGGGACGGCTTTGTCACGCGCAAGGTTTTTCCGACCATTCCGCCGCGCGTCGATTACGAGCTGACCGAGCTCGGCCACGAGTTGCTGGTGCCGGTTGGCGCGCTCGGCGAATGGGCACGAAAGAATACCAATCGAGTACGCGCGGCGCGCAGGAAATTCGATGGCGAGCATCCCTGAAGGCCTTGAAGCGCAACGTGTTGCGAGCATCGCTCCGCAGCGTTGCTGACTGCGCAAGGAGTCTGCAGTTGTGTCTTTTTGACTTGTCGTATTCGAGGGCACATCAACCTTGATGCCCGCCCGACCCTGACGGCTTTGGTCGCGCCTGAGAGGAGCACTCAGGCTTTTGACGTGGTACTGCCACGGGGTGCCAAGGAGCAGACTGCGCACATCGCTTCCTGACTCTGCTCCGCCCCGAGGCCATGCATCCACACTGTGCGCAGGAGCTCTTTTTTCACTTCTACATAGGCAGTTATGCCGAGCAGGCAGGTGAGTGCGAGAAGGGCTGCCACGAGCCAGCCGTTCAGCATGTGTTGACGCATTGTCTTTCCTCCAGCGGCACGCACCGTCGGGTGCGGAAGCAGCCATCGGTTGTCGTCGGACGCACGTCCCGCGCAAGAGTTGTTACAAATTTGCCTGTCCGGGGAATCGTTCGCCGTCAGCTTTCGGCTGGGACCGGCTTCGGCTTGCCGTCGCCGTCGAGCGCCACCATGACGAAATCGGCATGGGTGACCTTCTCCATCAGGTCGGCGAGATAACGCTGCGCCCAGGCCTCAACCTTGAGCGTCATCGAGGTGCGGCCGACGCGCTCGACATGGGTGTAGATGCAGAGCGTGTCGCCGATCTTCATCGGCTTGGCGAAGGACATCTCCTTGACCGCCGCCGTCACCACACGGCCCTTGGCCCGTTCGGCCGCGCGGATGCCGCAGGCCAGGTCCATCTGCGCCATCACCCAGCCGCCAAATATGTCGCCGGCGGCATTGGCATCCGACGGCATGGCGAGCGTCCTCAATGTCAGGTCGCCGAGCGGCTTGCCGTCCGCGTAGTGCACCATGAGGGGTCCTCCAGCCGCTGCTTCCTGAAGCCGTACCAATGCCATCGCGATGTCGCAAGCTTTGCTGAAGGCGAAGGACGCGTCGCGGCTCGGTCGCTTTTTTCACAAGCCATGCCGGAAGCCCCGGCGACGACGTGAGCCGGCAATGTCTAGGCTAAGCCCGGATCTCGGAGCCCGCCCGCGCATCATGCAGACTTATCATTTCATTATCGTCGGCTCCGGCTCGGCCGGTTCGGTGGTCGCGGAAAGGCTCTCGGCTTCCGGCCGCTTTTCGGTACTGGTGCTGGAGGCAGGCGGAACCGACCGCCGTTTCTATGTCCAGATGCCGCTCGGCTACGGGAAGACCTTCTTCGATCCGGCCGTCAACTGGAACTACAAGGCCGATCCCGATCCCGGCCTCGGCAACAATGCCGACCACTGGCCGCGCGGCAAGCTGCTCGGCGGCTCGAGCTCGATCAACGCCATGGTCTTCATTCGCGGCGCGCGCGAGGACTTCGATGCCTGGGCCGCCGCCGGCAATGCGGGCTGGAGCTATGACGACCTGCTCCCCGCTTTCAAAGCGTTGGAGGACAACGAGGCCGGCGCCGACCAATGGCGCGGGGTCGGCGGCCCCTTGCACATCACCGATTGCTCGAATGCGGTGCATCCGCTGACCAAGCGCTATCTGGCGGCCGCCCAGCAGGCCGGACTGCCGTTAAATCCGGATTTTAACGGCGCCTCCCAGGAGGGCGTCGGCGTCTACCAGATCACCACCAGGAACGGCCGCCGCATGTCCGCCGCCCGCGCCTTCCTGCGCCCGGCGATGAAGCGCAACAATGTGCGCGTCGAGACCAACGCGCTGGCGACGAAAATCCTGTTCGAGGGCAAGCGCGCCGTCGGCGTCGAGTACCAGCAAAACGGCGAAACCAAGAGGGTTCGCGCGGGCCGCGAGGTGATCCTCTCCGGCGGCTCGGTCAACTCGCCGCAACTGCTGCAGCTCTCCGGTGTGGGCCCGTCGGCGCTGCTCGGCGATCTCGGCATCCCGGTCGTCCACGCCAACGACAATGTCGGGGCCAACCTGCAAGACCATGTCGGCATCAACTACACCTTCAAGGGCAAGCTGCCGACGCTGAACCAGATCCTGCGGCCATGGTGGGGCAAGCTGCTGGTGGGCATGCAGTACATCCTGCTGCGTTCCGGTCCGCTGTCGTTGTCGATGAACAATGCCGGCGGCTTCTTCCGCACCGACCCGTCGATGGCGCGGCCGAACATGCAGCTCTATTTCCAGGCCTTCTCGACCGTCATCCCCAAGAGCGGCGAGCGCCCGATCCTGACGCCCGATCCGTGGCCGGGCTTCTCCATCGGCCTTTCCAATTGCCGGCCGTCGAGTCGCGGCGAGATCATGATCCGCTCGAAGGATCCGCGCGACTATCCGAAGATCACGGCGAACGCCTATTCGACCAACGCCGATGTCGACGAGATGCTGGCGGCGGTGAAGTTCGTGCGCAAGATCGCCTCGATGCCGGCGATGGCCGAGATCATCGAGGAAGAAGTTTTGCCTGGTCCGTCAATTACTTCCGATGCCGATCTGATTCAGGATTTCAGGAAGCGCTCGGGCACCGTCTACCATCCCGTCTCGACCTGTCGCATGGGTCCGGACGCTTCGCGCGCCGTCGTCGATCCCCGGCTTCGGGTGCATGGGCTCGAGGGCTTGCGTGTGATCGACGCATCGATCTTTCCCGACAACATCACGGGCAACACCAACGCCGCCGCAATCCTCACCGGATGGAAAGGCGCCGAGCGGGTTCTGGAGGATCAGAAATGAAAGTCACCGACGTCAAGACCTGGGTTGTCGGCAACCCGCCGCCCGGCATCGGCGGCAAGTATTTCATCTTCGTCAAGCTCACCACCGATGGCGGCGTGGTCGGCTATGGCGAGGCCTACAACGCCACCTTCTCGGCGCATGTCACTGCCAAGATGATCGAGGATATGGCCGAGCGCTACCTCATCGGCCGCGATCCGCACGATATCGAGAACCTCTTCCGCCGCGTCTATTCCTCTGGCTTCACCCAGCGTCCCGACGTTTCCGGGATGGGGTGCTTTTCGGCACTCGAAATGGCCTGCTGGGACATCATCGGCAAGGAGGCCGGCAAGCCGGCCTACAAGCTGCTCGGCGGCCAGGTGCACGAGACGCTGCGCTCCTACACCTATCTCTATCCGCACACCGGCAGCGTCCATTCGGAAGACGCCCGCGGCCAGAACGTCTACAACGATCCCGACATGGCCGCGGCCTGCGCTCTGGAATATGTCGAGCAGGGATTTAACGCCGTCAAGCTCGACCCGGCCGGGCCTTACACGGCCTATGACGGCCATCAGCCGCGCCTGATCGACATCGACCTCTCGGCGCGCATGATCAAGGCGATCCGCGAGGCGGTAGGCACCAGGGCGGACATCCTGTTCGGAACCCATGGCCAGTTCACCGCCTCCGGTGCGCTTCGTATGGCCCGTGCAATCGAGCCGTACGATCCGCTGTGGTTCGAGGAGCCGGTGCCGCCGGACATGCCCGAGGTGATGGCGCAGGTCGCTCGCGGCACCTCGATTCCTATCGCCACCGGCGAGCGGCTGACGACAAAATTCGAATTCGCGCGCGTCATCGAGAACCGCGCCGCGACCATCCTGCAGCCGGATCTCGGCCGCTCCGGCGGCATTCTCGAAACCAAGAAGATCGCCGCCATGGCCGAGGCCTACCACATCCAGGTGGCGCCGCATTGCTATTGCGGGCCGATCGTCGGCGCCGCCAACATCCAGCTTGCGGTGACTCTGCCCAACTTCCTCATCCTGGAATCGTTGAAGCAGTGGGACGGTTTTCACGCCACGCTGCTCAAGAAGAAGATCGAATGGCAGGATGGGAACGTCATCCCGTCGAAGGAGCCAGGCCTCGGTGTCGAGCTCAACGAGGAAGTCTGCGAGGCGCACCCCTATAGCGGCAAAGACCTGCATCTGCAGATGATGCAGACGCCGCTGATGCCGTGACGGCGCGCCTCGCCTACGCCTTCATCGGCCTTGGTCATCTCGGCGGCAACCTTGCCGCCGGCCTGCTGCGCCACGGCTTCGCTGTTGCCGTTTTCGACCGTGACCCAGCGGCGGTTGCGCGTTTGGTCGCGCTCGGCGCAACGGCGGCGGCGAGCCCGGCGGATGCCGCGACCCGCGCCGGCAATGCGATCACCTGCCTGCCCTCGCCGAAAGTGAGCGAAGCTGTGCTCGCCGGTTCTGACGGATTGCTGGACGGCCTGGCCGCCGGCGGCACCTGGATCGAAATGTCGACCAATGGCCGCGACGAGATCCTGCGGCTGGCCGCACTTGCTTCGGCGAAAGGTGTCGAGACGCTGGAATGTCCGGTCACCGGCGGCGTGCACTTGGCGGCGGCAGGAAAGATCACCGCGCTGGTAGGAGGGGACGCCGCGCTCTACGAGCGCCACCGGCCGGCGATCCAGGCAATGTGCGCCAAATCGTTCCTGATGGGACCGGTCGGCTCGGGGGCGGTGATCAAGGTCATCACCAACATGCTGTCCTTCATCCATCTGGTCGCCGCCGGCGAGGCATTGATGCTCGCCGACCAGGGCGGGCTCGACCTCGCCCAGGCCTATCACGCCATCGTCGCCTCTTCCGGCAACAGCTTCGTCCACGAGACCGAAAGCCAGCTCATCCTGAACGGCTCCTACGACATCGGCTTCACCATGGACCTGGCTTTGAAGGATCTCGGTTTCGCGTTGTGCATGGCCAGGGATTTTCGCGTGCCGCTGCAACTGGCACCACTCGTCAACCAGATTTTCGAGGTCGGCAGGCAGAAGTATGGCGGTGGCGCCTGGTCGACCCAGATCGTCAAGCTTCTGGAGGATGCGGTCGGCACGGAGCTTCGCGCGCCAGGCTTCCCGGCCAAGCTCGAACTGTAATCCGCCAAAACTTTAGCCAGCTATTTCAATCGCCTAATCACACCGGCGGAATCAAACCTTCAGGCAGGTGATTCAACACCTGAGCGTCAATGCGCCGGGCAATATCTCGAAAGTTGCCGGAATCCGACCTGGCGACTCGCCGTCTATGTCGACTAGCGCTCCGTTCTTCTCAACGTCGCCTAGCGGTTCGACCAGCACCTTGCGACCGCGCAGGATGGTGATCGCCGGATGGTTGCGGTGGCGCCCGCCATAGAGGAGACGGATGTCGCGGATCAGCCCAAGCTTGCCGGCGGCGCGCAGGATGACGACATCGAACTGGCCGTCGGACAGATCGGCGTCCGGCGCAATCATCATGCCGCCACCGAAGAATTTCCCGTTGGCTACCGCCACCAGCGCCATGCGCGCCTCGACCGGCTCGCCGTCGTCTATGGTGATCCTGACCTCCTGGAAGCGATAGCGGATGAATTCCAGCACTGTGCGCCAGAAGAAAAGCGCTTTGGCCGAGACCCTGCCCTTGCGCTTGTCCGCATTGACCGCGCGATCGGTGGCGCCGGAGAGGCCGAGGCTGGCGATGTTGATGAAGTGACGGCTGGCGAGCGCGCCGTGGTCGTCGATGTAGCAGACGCGGCCGGCATCGACCTTGCGCGCGCCGGCGCCGGCGATACGCGTCAGTGCTTCCTCGATTTCGTCGGGCAGGCCGAGCCCTCTGGCGAAATCGATACCGGTGCCGCAGGGCAAAAGGCCGAGCGCGCTGGTCCGGCCGGTCTCATGCTCTGCCTGCAGCAGCCCGTCCGCCACCTCGCTGGCGGTGCCGTCGCCGCCGGCCGCGATCACCAGATCGCACCCGCTGGCCGCGAGGTCGATTGCCAATCGCTCGGCGTCGCCGCTGGTCTGCGTCTCGCGCAGCTCGAAATCGCCGAAATGCCTCTTGAGCGATGCGGCGGCTTCGGACCAATGCCGCTTGAGCTTGCCCCCTCCCGCTATCGGATTGAGAACCACCCCGACCTTCAACCTGATCTCCCCCGAGGCATATTGCGTGGAAGCGCAAGGCGACTCGGCTGATGCAGCGCCACAGCACTTTGCCGGCATTCAAACGCGGGCCGACTGGCGGGGCAAGGCTCATCGTCGAAAGGACCGCGGAAAATGGGGACAGGCTGTCTAAGGCGTTCGGCCCGCAAATTCCGAGACTTGTCGCATCGGTCCCCGATAATCCCGCTATCCACAGGTCCGCGTCTATTCCGCAAATTCCTTACCCGGCATACATTGAACCCATCTCAGGCGGCTACCGAACGCCCCGGCCGAAAGGCAGAAGCGCAAGGCGGATTTCCTGAGGCCCGTACGGCCCAGAACGAGAGCAGGTTCGCCTGCTGGAGGGACGGATGCCGAGACCTACGGGTGCCGCGGAAAGCGTGCGAACGCCGACGGCGGACCGATGCTGCCATGAAGGCGGGTGAAACCTTCGATGGTGCGCCGGCAAAGCCTGCAAGGGTGGAGATCGGCGTGGTCTGGAACGGACGCTGCCTTCGGGTGGCGACTGGCAGGACCGTCAAAATCAAGGCCGGCCTGGCGCGACGACTTTACGGAAGTTGCTGCCGTAACCGGTTCCTGATCTGACAGGGAGGCGCTGGGAGCAATCCCAGCGCCGACTTCTTTTGGGCTGCCCCTTCACCGGCCCTTTCCCAGCGTCCGGCACCGCCCCAGCATCTGCCACTGATGCTTCCCCGCCACAGTCGCAGGCCAAGCAACGCGCCGACACGCTGAATTCACAATCGCGGCCAAATCCCGCCTTGTTCCCCGGCGATTGATCGCCTGGGAACGAGTTCAAAAGGACAAGACCGTGATTAAGACCGCCCTTGTCGCCATGACCATTGTCGGCTGCGACTGCGACGCCAAGCTCTGCGAGTATATCGGCGAGACTCCCGCCAAATGGGCGACGATTGCCGACTGCGAAGCGGCGATGAAGAGCCAGATGCTGCATCAACGCAATTTCAATTATCCGCTGGTTTCCGGCATCTGCCGCACCAAAGGGTCGGCATCGACTTCGGAGCTCGCAGCCAAAGCGTCAAGGCCGGAGCTGAGGCCGCCGAACCGCGTCGTCGAACCCATTGCCCCATTGCCGCCCGAGCTCAGCCGTCGGCCGAGCGTCCCGGTCGGCACGACGGTGACGGCGAGCGAGACGGAAGCCGCGCGGCCTGTTGCCTTCGAGGCCGCGGTCGACGGCGGCAGCGCCGTGCTCTATCGCACCAAGGCTGGTTATGCCGTGGTCAAGACCGATCTCGGCCGCGCGGCCAACGCGACGGTGGACATGGCAAAGCGATCGGCGAACTGGCTGGCGGGACTGGTGCCGAGCGGGCTGTAATCCAGCACCGGAAGCGCACGAAACCGGTATTCCAGGCACTTGAATATCAGCGCGCCTTACAGTTTGACCTTCAGCGTCTGCCAGAATTTGTCGATCATCGGTTGCTCGGTTGCGGTGTCCTGATCGCCGATGCGCGTGATGAACAGCAGCCCCTGATCGGCAAGACCGAAGCCGACGATCTCGAAATCGGCCTTGTCGGTACGCGTCTTCACCGTGGCTTTGATGCCGGTCAACTGCTTGCCGTCGGCGACTTGCGGGTCGTCGGCTCCTGTATCAGCGTGCCGCCCGCCTGAACCGACTCCTTGGTCATCTCCTGCAGCATCAGCTGATTGAGCGACACCGGATTCATCTTGCCGTATTCCTGCACCACGACGACGGTGCCGAGGGCCGAGGCAGCGAGGTATTGGGTGATGCTCTCGCCGAGATCCGTCTTGCTGACGGAAATGCTGCTCGGATGAACAAAGGAAAACCTGCCGCCGGAGAAGGTGTCGAAGTCGTTGCGGTTGAGCCGCACCCTGGCCCTCTTACCGCCGGGCAAGGTCACGTCTGCATCCTCGCCGGGATCATCGCCGTGGCACCAAGTTTCATTCGCATGTCCTGTCCTCTCCGGCGCTCGGCGCTTTCGACTCTTTGACGACCGAGAGCGCTTCCGTTCCCGTTACCATCCGCTCGTGACGGATAGACTGACCACCCCGCAAAAACCATAGGGGTACCGGAACGCTGCAGACGAAGGCCGCCGCTGGCGCGCCGGAACAATGCAGTGCCTGATTGATAATGCCGGCACGATGCGGGAAGATGAGCGCCTACCTGGAGTTGGGGGGCTTCATGACCTTTGCCGTTCGCGCCACACTAAGCTTGTTACTGGCACTCGCGCCCTTGCCTCTTCGAGCGCAGGACACCGATCAGGGTGACGACAAAACGGTGATGGTAGCCCCGGACGATGCCCAAATGGCGGCGGCGATTGCAAAGGCACGATCCAGCCTGGACGACTTCCTGGCTTTGTCCGACGCGCCGCCGCCGGGAACCGGCAGGTTCAAGCTGAAGGTCATGGTGGTCGACGGACATGCGACAGAGCATTTCTGGGTCATCCCCTTCAAGCGGACCGCCACCGGCTTTGTCGGCATATTGGCGAACGAGCCTAAACTCGTCCGCAACGTGGTATTCGGCCAGAACATCGAATTCTCCAAGGACGATATCTCCGACTGGGGATACACCAGGGACGGCCATCAGGTCGGCAGCTTCACCGTCTGCGTGATGTTCAAGAAAATGTCCAAGGAAGAAGCGGATTACATGCGCACCCAATACGGCTTCGACTGCTGAACTGCATCCAAGGCATTACAGCTGCCTTTGCGGCAAGCTCGCCGCGGCCAGTCGGTCCGGGTCAGAAGTCGGCTGTCAGCCGGAAAAGATCGCGCTTAGGCGTTCGGTAACCTTCCGCTTCAACAATCCCTCCTCCAGCGCCTCCACCGGCACCAGCCGCTCATGGCTGCCTTTGGCGAGGCGCATGAAGAAATGCAGTTTGTAAGCGGCAATCTTGCCTCGCGCGGCTGCGTCCGTGCGGACGTCGACGACCAGGATCGAACCGATGCGGCCGGGCCATGGCTGCCTGGCAAAAGCCGTGCCGAGGAAGTCGCCGAGACCGTAGGCCACGATCGCATCGTCGATGCGCTCGAGCGGCTGCACGACATGGGCGTGGTGGCCGGCGATCAGCCGCACGCCGTAACCCGCCAGCCGCCGCGCCAGCGCCCGCGTCGCCGGTCTCGGAAAATGCCGGAACTCCCAGTCCCAATGCGGCACCGCGCAGAGCAAGTCGATGTTCGCGAGGATCCCGAGCGGCCATTCGGCCGGATCGCCCGCCATGGAAATCCGCGCCCGAAATTCGGCCTCGTCAGCGTTGCGCCAAAGCGTGAACGCGGCGAAGCCGATCGTCAGCGGCCCGGCGGCCTGGTGTTGGACCGGGCCGCCGGCCGCGGTGCCGATGGTGCGGATGCCGAGCCGCTTCAGCGCCGCGACCGTCTCGTCGAAGCCGGCAACGCCCTGGTCGAGGATATGATTGTTGGCGAGCGACAGCACGAGCCTGTCACGGACAATGCCGACGTCTGCCAGCGCATCCGCCAGGAAGCGTTCGCTCATCGCGTGATGCGTGCCAAGCCGCGTGCCCGCCACCGCGCTCGGCCGCTCGACGATCGGGCTTTCGCAATTGCCGACCACGAGATCGGCCGAAGCGAGCAGCGCCGCGATCGCAGGGTCGCATTCCGGCACCCGGCGATTGGCGACCGCCGACAGGTCGCCGATGAAAGCAAGCCGCACAGTTTGCGTTGGCGTCGGCACCATCAGCGTCGCTGCTGCCGCCGCGAAACCGTTTCTGTCGCCGCCTAGCGACGGCTTCAGAAAACGCGGCAGCCACGACAATTTGTAGGAAAGCGGATAATTCGACACGCGATGCCCAACCGTTTGCCATCGTGTGTAGACCGTCTTCGCGCCAGGAGAAAGCAGCAGGCGAAGCGCCGCAAATCCGTGTATTGTGGCTGGCGGGATTGGGACGGGAGGATCCATCGTGAAGCGACTGTCGGGCCTTGTGGCACTCACACTCTTGCTGCTCCTGCCCTTTGCTTACGCCAAAGCGGCTAGCCCCGACCCTGCCGCCTTGTTCGAGGCGAAAACCGTTTCCGAGCGGAACAGAGCCCTGGCGGCACTGGAGGCGGCGGCACCGAGCGATCCGGCATCGGCCTATGCCGCCGGCGCCGGCGAATTCTTTACCGCGCTGGAAATCCTGGCCAGCGGTCTGCATCGGCACGGTTTCGAGAGCCCGCAATCCTTCATGCTACCGCTGATGCGGGTGCCCGTGCCGGACCATCCCAGTCCCGAGCCGCTTACCTATGAAAAGTTCCGCGCCATCCTGATCGCTTTCCGCGACCGTCTGGAGAAATCCGCCGCCACGCTGGGCTCGGTGCCCGCCGATGCCGATATCGGCATGGTGGTCGACCTCGCTCATGCCGGTATCGATCTCAACGAGGACGGCAACATCGCGCCGGACGAAAGCATCGCCGCGATCATGGCCTCGCTCTCACGCGGCGTCGACGCGAGCGATGCCGCCCCTTCGCTTGCCTTCCGCTTTGACCGCGCCGACGGTTTTTGGCTGCAAGGTTACGCCGAGTTCCTGATGGCGCAGGCCGATTTCTGGCTGGCGCATGATTTCAGAGCCATGTTCGACGGCTCTTTCCACATGCTGTTTCCGCACGCGAAACTGCCGCTGCAGGACGCGCTGGTCCCGCCGGATGGCGGCATGAGCGGCAGCATCTTCGCCTCGGAATGGCGCTTTGCCGACTTCATCTCGCTGGTGCATCTCGTCAACTGGCCGGTGATCGAGCCGGAGCGCCGGAAGGCGGCGCGCCGTCACCTGCTGGAGATGATCCGGCTTTCGCGCGAGGACTGGAAAGCGATACGCGCCGAAACCGACAATGACCGCGAATGGCTGCCGGGACCGCAGCAGAAGGGCGTCAACCCGCTCACCAGCCTCGAGGTCGGCGAGGCGCAAGTGCAGGCATGGCTTGCCGCCCTGACCATGGCTGAGGACCTTCTCGAAGGCCGCGTGCTGCTGCCGCATTTCCGTGTCATCGGCAAAGGCATCAACATGAAGCGCTTCTTCGACGAGCCGAAACCTTTCGACCTCGTCCTGTCGATCACCGGCCCGGCCATCGCGCCTTATCTCGAAAGTGGAAAAATCCTCACCAGCGACGATTTCAATCAGATTCAGCGCGAGTTCGGCGGCGCCGGCTTCCTGACCTTCGCGCTGTGGTTCAACTGAAACGAAACGGCGCGTGCGACACGCCTCCTGACAGCCTTCTGTCAGCAGGCTCGGCAGCGCGTACCCGCCATTCCACTCCGCTCTTTCCATTTCGGCCGAGTCCTCCCATATTCGAGCAATGGCCAAACGCACCGACAAGAAAACGCCCTCGCCGGCGCAAGAGGGCGCGCCGAAACGGCGCAGTCCGCTGACCGAATTCCTCGACGCCGCCGAGCCCCTGGAGCGCGGCGGCTTCGCCGAAGCACCGCAAAGCGAGTTCTCCGGCGCGCCTCTCACCGGCTCGATCTCCGATTGGGCCGGACAGATCGAGCGCGAGGCGCAAAAGCAGCCGAAGGCTAAAGCGCCGAAGAAGGTCCCCGAGCGCTCTGCTGCGCCCGGGCGCACGGCGCGCGGCACCTCGATGGGCGGCGCGGCATCGGCGAAAGAACGCGCCGCCGCCGGCCTCAACCCGGTGGCCGGCCTCGACATCAGCTTGGAGGACGCCGAGCAGGTTTCCTCGAGCGGTGTGACCGCGACCGTCGCCGCGCTGTCGAAACTCATCGAATCCGGCAATCCGCTGCACAAGGATGGCCAGCTTTGGACGCCGCACCGGCCTGCCCGGCCGGAAAAATCGGAAGGCGGCATCGCCATCAAGATGGTGTCGGATTTCGAGCCCGCCGGCGACCAGCCGACCGCCATCAAGGACCTTGTCGAGGGTGTCGAGCAAAGCGACCGCACCCAGGTGCTGCTCGGCGTGACCGGCTCCGGCAAGACCTTCACCATGGCCAAGGTGATCGAGGAAACGCAGCGCCCTGCCCTGATCCTGGCGCCGAACAAGACGCTGGCCGCGCAGCTCTATGCCGAGTTCAAGAAATTCTTCCCCGAAAACGCGGTCGAGTATTTCGTCTCCTATTACGACTACTACCAGCCGGAAGCCTACGTCCCGCGCACCGACACCTATATCGAGAAGGAATCCTCGATCAACGAGCAGATCGACCGCATGCGCCACTCGGCGACGCGCTCGCTGCTGGAGCGTGATGACGTCATCATCGTCGCCTCCGTCTCCTGCATCTACGGTATCGGCTCGGTCGAGACCTACACGGCGATGACCTTCCAGATGCAGGTCGGTGACCGGCTCGACCAGCGCGCCTTGCTTGCCGACCTCGTCGCCCAGCAATACAAGCGCCAGGACATCAACTTCGTGCGCGGCTCGTTCCGCGTGCGCGGCGACACGATCGAGATCTTTCCGGCCCACCTCGAAGACCGCGCCTGGCGCATCTCGATGTTCGGCGACGAGATCGAGGCGATCACCGAGTTCGATCCGCTGACCGGCCAGAAGACCGGCGAGTTGAAGAGCGTCAAGATCTACGCCAATTCGCACTATGTGACGCCGCGGCCGACCTTGAATCAGGCTATCAAGTCGATCAAGGAAGAGCTGCAATACCGCCTGCAAGAGCTTGAAAAGGCTGGCCGTCTGCTTGAAGCGCAACGTCTCGAGCAGCGCACGCGCTTCGACCTCGAGATGCTCGAAGCGACCGGTTCCTGCGCCGGCATCGAGAATTATTCGCGCTATCTCACCGGTCGCCAGCCGGGCGAGCCGCCGCCGACCCTTTTCGAATATGTGCCGGACAATGCGCTGATCTTCATCGACGAGAGCCACGTCACAGTGCCGCAGATCGGCGGCATGTATCGCGGCGACTTCCGCCGCAAGGCGACGCTGGCCGAGTATGGCTTCCGCCTGCCCTCCTGCATGGACAACCGGCCGCTGCGCTTCGAGGAATGGGACGCCATGCGCCCGCTGTCGATCGCCGTCTCGGCGACGCCGGGCGGCTGGGAGCTCGACCAGTCCGGCGGCGTCTTCGCCGAGCAGGTCATCCGCCCGACCGGCCTGATCGACCCGCCGGTCGAGGTGCGCCCCGCCAAGAGCCAGGTCGACGATGTCGTCGGCGAAATCCGTGAGACGACTAGGCTGGGCTACCGTACGCTGGTCACGGTTCTCACCAAGCGCATGGCCGAAGACCTCACCGAATACCTGCATGAGAACGGCATTCGAGTCCGCTACATGCACTCCGATATCGACACGCTGGAGCGCATCGAGATCCTGCGCGACCTGCGCCTCGGCGCCTTCGACGTGCTGGTCGGCATCAACCTGCTCCGCGAAGGCCTCGACATTCCCGAATGCGGCTTCGTCGCCATCCTCGATGCCGACAAGGAAGGTTTCCTTCGTTCGGAAACCTCGCTGATCCAGACCATCGGCCGCGCCGCGCGCAACGTCGACGGCAAGGTTATCCTCTACGCCGACCAGATCACCGGCTCGATGGAACGGGCGATGGCGGAGACCAACCGCCGCCGCGAGAAGCAGATGGAGTGGAACGCGGCCAACGGCATCACGCCGGAATCGGTCAAGTCGCGCATCGCCGACATCCTCGACTCCGTCTACGAGAAGGATCACGTGCGCGCCGACATCTCGCAGTTCACCGACGATGCCGGCGCCATGATCGGCAACAATCTGAAAACCCATCTCGAGGCGCTGGACAAGCAGATGCGCGATGCCGCCGCCAATCTCGACTTCGAGAAGGCCGCCCGCATCCGCGACGAGATCAAGCGGCTGCGCGAAATGGAGCTGTCCATCTCGGACGATCCGCTCGCCCGCTACGCCGACATGGAAAGCCCGGTTTCCGGCCGCGAGAAAGGCAGGCACAACAAGGGACGTGCGGTGCACCGCACCGTCGATGACGACGGCAAGGGCCTGTTCCGCAAGCCGGATCTCGATGAGATGGGCGCGGACGGCGCGGTGCCGGTGAAGAAGCCTCTTTTCGCCAAGCCCTCGATCGACGACATGGGACCGGGCACCGATATGGCAACACCCGCTGGCGCGGTCTCGCGTTCGCTGTTCAAGAAGCAGTCGGCGCAGGAAGCGCATGGCTCCGACTTCGGCATCCCGGGCGATCGCACCGGGTCGCTGTTCCGCAAGAACTCGCTCGACGAGATGACGGTGCGCCGTACCGAAAAACCCGTCGAAGGAACGGTGCCTACGAAGCCACGGCCAATCTCCCCCCTTGTGGGGGAGATGTCCGGCAGGACAGAGGGGGGCGCGAAGGAACGCGACGATAAACCCATCGTCCGCCAGCGCTCTGGCATCGGCTCTTACGAAGACCCAGCCGATGAGCGCCGTCAAAAGCGCCGGCCGAGCAAGACTGGGCGGCCGGGGCACTGATTTCTGAAGAGATTGATATGTTGACATGCCGGCGGGACAGCGCTCTGTCCTGCCGGACATCTCCCCCACAATTTGCCCACAAGAGGGGAGATCGGTGGTTTCAGCGCCCCGCTCTGTCCTGCCGCCCCTTGCCATGTCCCCCTCCCGAGGTGTAACCCAGTTTCCCAACTCGAACATCTGGAAAGGAGGGCTGCGTGTCTATCGATCACCACCGTCAGCGCGGCCCTGTCTGTGCCCTGCGAGCTTGCTTGCAGGGCTGACCGGGACGGTCCGGGAATTTTCCCCCGCTTCGATTTTTGGTCTGCCCTTCGTGGTGCCGCTGATCTCGGCCTGATGGCCTACCGGCGCACCGTCAAAGTGCATTGAGCCGGGCTCCGGCAAGACCAGAGAAATCGACATGGCCCTGATCAGCCTCAAATCCCTCGGCGTCACCATGAGTGCGCCGCTCTTCTCCAACCTCGAGCTCACCATCGGCCCCGGCGACCGGCTGGGCATCGTCGCGGCCAACGGCCGTGGCAAATCCACCCTGCTCAGATGCCTGGCCGGCGAGCTGGACGCCACGAGCGGCGAGATCACCCGGACGCGCGGCTTGCGCGTCGGCCATGTCGAGCAATCCGTCCCCGACGCGCTGCTCGACCGTAGCTTCCATCAGGTGGTTGCCGATGCCTTGCCGCCGGAGCAGCTTGGCAGCGAGCTTTGGCGCGTCGACGTGGTGCTGGATTCGCTCGATGTGCCCGAGGAAATGCGCGACAGGCCGATGCGGGCCTTGAGCGGCGGCTGGCAAAGGCTGGCGCTGATCGCCCGCGTCTGGGTCACCGACCCGGACGTGCTTCTGCTCGACGAGCCGACCAACCATCTCGACCTCGCCAGGATCGGCCAGCTCGAAACCTGGCTCAACGCGCTGCCACGCGAGGTCCCGGTGATCATCGCCAGCCACGACCGCGCCTTTCTCGACGCCACCACCAACCGCACGCTGTTCCTGCGCCCGGAAGAATCGCCGGTGTTTTCGCTGCCCTATTCGCGCGCCCGGCAGGCGCTCGACGAGGTCGACGCCTCGACGGCGCGGCGGTTCGAGCGCGACATGAGGGTCGCACAGCAGTTGCGCCGGCAGGCAGCCAAGCTCAACAACATCGGCATCAATTCCGGCAGCGACCTGCTGACGGTCAAAACCAAGCAGCTCAGGGAGCGGGCCGAAAGGCTGGAAGATGCAGCCGTGGCAGCGCATCGCGAGCGTTCGGCCGGCGCGATCCGATTGGCGAACCGCGGCACTCACGCCAAGGTGCTGATCACGCTCGATGACGCGGCGGTCGAAACGCCCGACGGCACGCTGCTGTTCAGGACCGGCAAGCGCCATATTTGCCAAGGCGACCGCATCGTGCTGCTCGGCCGGAACGGTGTCGGCAAATCGCGCTTCATTGCAATGATCCGCGCCGCCATCGCCGAACCGGGGTCGGAAGACAGCATCAAGGTGACACCGTCGACCGCGCTCGGCTACAGCGACCAGGCTCTGTCCGGCATCGGCGGCGGCGACACCCCGCTGGCGATGGTCTCGCACCGCTTCGAAATCGGCGAGCAGCGGGCGCGCTCGCTTCTCGCCGGCGCCGGCGTCGCCATCGAGATGCAGGAGAAAAGGATCGCCGCATTGTCGGGCGGACAGCGGTCGAGGCTGATGTTGCTGGTGCTGCGGCTCCTCAACCCCAATTTCTATCTCCTCGACGAGCCGACCAATCACCTCGACATTGACGGCCAGGAAGCGCTGGAGGACGAGTTGCTGAAGCATCAGGCAAGCTGCCTGCTCGCCTCGCACGACCGCTCCTTCATCCGCGCGATCGGCAACCGGTTCTGGCTGATCGAGAAGCGGCGGCTGACCGAAGTCGACAGTCCGGAAGGGTTCTTCCGCTCGGTGGCCGCGACGGAGCGGTGATAGCCACGACAAGGCCAGCCTATACGGGGGGCCGGCCTATACGGGCCGGCTTTCCGGGCGCGCATGAAAAATTCGGGCGACCTGTCGGATTGCCGCAGCATTCCTCGTCCTTGGGATGCCGACACGATGCTGACGGCACCAACCAGGGAGAGTTTATCATGTCTATCTTGTCATCCATCAGCCGCATCGCCAGCCAATATGCGGCGGCGCGCGCCCGCTACCGCAGCGAGCGCATTCTGCTTTCACTGCCGGCCGACCTGCGCAAGGACATCGGGTTTCCGGAAATTCTCGACACGCGGAACAGCCGCCGAACGGCCACCTTCTCGACCGACGTCATTTGAAAGTGACCAACGGGTTCATGCGACGGTCATCGGCTTCGCCGGTTGCCCGGCCGGTCCGGGCCCGGCCCCGCTAAAAAAATTCCGCTGCCCGTGTAGGATTGCTGTCGCCTCGTCCGTCTTTTGATCGCAACGCCCAATCAACCCGTGAAGAGGAACACGTGAAATGACAGACCAGAACCCGCCCCGCGCCAAAGTTCTTGGCGGATTGACCCCCTATCTGCAGGTCGACGGCGCCATCAAGGCGGCCGAGTTCTACAAGAAGGCTTTCGGGGCCGAGGAAGTCTTTGCCTATCCGCCGGACGACAAGGGCCGCACCATGCATATCCATCTCTATGTCAACGGCTCGACGCTCATGCTGGGCGACGCCTATCCCGAGCACGGCCATCCGCATCAGGCGGCGCAGGGTTATACGCTCCAGCTCCATCTCGGTAGTGACGACGTCGAAGCCTGGTGGAAGCGCGCGGTAGACGCCGGCTGCGAAGTCGTCACGCCCCTCCAGGTAATGTTCTGGGGCGACCGCTGGGGCCAGGTGAAGGATCCCTTCGGCGTCGCCTGGGCGATGAACGCGCCGGTAAAATAGGTTTCTCAGCGAGCAAGCGTCGGCCGCCAATCCCAGGGCTGACGCGCTCACCCGCGCCGGGTCGTATCCCCGCCGGCCCGGCGCTCGTTTTCAGCGAAGGAGCTTACCCATGTCCTATGTCGATGGTTTCGTGCTTGCCGTGCCGAAGGCAAATCTCGATGACTACAAGAAAATGGCTGCGAATGCCGGCGCCGTCTGGAAGGAGCACGGCGCGCTCGCCTATGTCGAATGCATCGGCGACGACGTGCCCTATGGCGAACTGACCTCGTTCCCGCGCGCCGTGCAGGCGAAGGACGACGAAGTCGTCATCTTTGCCTGGGTCGTTTACGAATCCAGGCAGAGCCGCGACGCGGTCATGGCGAAAGTGATGGCCGACGAACGTCTCAAGATGGACTGGTCGACAATGCCCTTCGACGGGAAGCGCATGATCTTCGGCGGCTTCCAGCCATTTATCGAGGTTTGAGCACAGCCGATTCGGTCCTCATCCAGGGCGGAGCAGGAACGGAGCTCCTGCTTCCCCCTCGAATGACGAGGTTGCGAGGCAGCGGCTAATCTCACAGGCCTGCGATGGCTGAGAGCAAGCGGCCTACCATCCAACCCGGCCCTATCCGTTCTGGAGCTTGACGAGCAGCGGCTTCAGCCGCTCCCCATAACGCTTCCACAGGTCGACCGAGCCCTGATACATCGGCTGGCGCACCTGCGCGGCCGACGCCGTGCGCACCGGCCGGTCGGTCTCGTGGAACGCCAGCACCTTGTCGTCCCAAGGCAGGCCGAGATGCGCCATCAGCGCCCGCGTCTGGCCTTCCTGATCGGCGACGAAATCCTCGTAGCGGACGTCGTGGACGACGCCGGGCAGAACTTTGTGCCAATGCGCCATGATATCGGTGTAGAGGTTATGGAAATCGGCGAGCTCGCCAAGATCGTAGCCGTAACGATGGCTGTCGCCGCGGAAATGCACTTTGAAGATCGACAGGCACGTGGCCGCGGCGTCGCGCGCGCAATGCACGATCTTCGCCTTCGGCAGCATCATGTGCAGGAAGCCGACCAGCAGGAAGTTGCCCGGCATCTTGTCGGTGACATGGCGGAAGCCCGGATACCGGGCATGCAGCATGTCGATATAGGCCTGCCCGGCCTCGGCAAAGGCCTTGTCCGGCATGTCGGCTATCCCTGAGGGAAAACCGCCCGGCATGCTCATCGGAAACTGCTTGCCGACGACCGACTTCAGGATGCTGAGCTCGCCCGCGCCAAAGACCTGCGGATGGCTGGCTATGATCTGCTCGACCAGCGTCGTGCCGGAACGCGGCATGCCGACGACGAAGATCGGCGTGTCGTCGGAAATGTCGCTCGGCCTGTGCTTTTCGAAGAAGGCCTTGTCGAAGGCCGACTTCATCGCTTCGAACTCGTCGCGCGTTCTCACCGGGTCGTAGTCGATGCCCTTGCGGCGGATCGCATTGCCCTCGGCGAAATAGTCGAAGGCGCGGCCATAATCCTTCAGATCGTCATTGGCCTTGCCGAGGCCGAAGGAAAGCTGCATGCGCGCAAGGCTGTCCTGCGGCGCCTTGGCGTGCTCGGCCTCCATGCCGGCAAGCTCGGCGTCGCGCTCTGTCTGGCGCTTGACCTGGGTCAGCAGAAGCCAGGCTTTCGCCATCGCCGGAGCGATCGCCACCGCCTGGCGGGCAAGATCGGCGGCCTCGGCGAGCTTGCCCTTCTCCATCAGGGCGACGCCCAGTCCGTAGAGCAGCTCGGCATCCTTGGGCCGGATCGACAGCGACTCGCGGAAGAGCGCAATCGCCTCGTCGAGCCGCCCGGCTTCCTGCAGCGTTTCGGCAAGGCCGATGCGGGCGCGGACATGGAACGGGTTGCGGCCGATCGTGCCGCGATAGATCTCCTCAGCGCCATCGAACTGGCCGAGCTGCTTCAGCGACGAGCCGAGATTGTCGCGTGCCGCGAGTTGGTCCGGGCGGATGTCCACCGCGCCACGGAAGAAATCGACGGCGGCGGCAACGCGGCCGAGGTCGCGCATCACCGTGCCCATGTTGTTGAGGAAATCGGCATTTTGGGGCTGCAGCGTGACCGACTGCTCGATGAAGTCCAGCCCTTCCTCGCTGCGACCGGTCTGGTGCAGGAGGAGCCCGAGGAAATGCAGCGCGGCGGCATGATTAGGCTGCTGCCCCAGCACCTGCCGGTAAAGCGACTCCGCCTCCTGCCGGCGTCCTGCCTGGTGCAGCTGCAGCGCCCGTTGCACATAGGGATCGAGGGGGCTCGCCGATCCTGGCTTGCCGCCCGCGTTTGCCGCTCTTCTCTGATCTCTGTTAATGGGAAACCTGCCGTGTTTGTCCGCCCGCCGGACCTAAGCCAAGCGGGCGGCAGATGCAAGTGTGTGGGCAGCGCTCCGGCGACTTGCCCGCAATGCCGCTAGCAAGGCCCGTCGCCGATGATGCGATAGTCCGCCGCGCGGGCCTCGCACGCATTCGGGAAAGTGCGCACCTCGCCGTAGCGTCTGGCGCAGACCGGCGCGTATTCGCGGGTGCAGAAGGTTTGCTCGCCGCCACCGCCGCCATCCCGGCAAGGCCCGTCACGCACGATGCGATACCCTGCCCGCTCCGCCAGGCAGGCATTGGCGAAGGTCTGGCGGTCGCCGCCGCGTCTTGCGCACACCGGTTCGTATTGCATCGTGCAGAGCTGCGGATGCGGCCCCGGCGGACGCGGACGCGGTCCTTCGTCGACGACCACGGTACAGGCCGCCAGCAATGCCGACAGTAGCGGGGCGACAAGGCCCTGCCGCGAAACGATTGCCGCAAGAAATCGCATAGGTCCCTCTCCTATCTGGCTCAGGCGCGATCGCGCCAGCTCGCGCAATTCCTCGCCATTTTGGGATCGAACGCAACCCCGGCTTGTGCTTTGCCCGGGGCGAAATTTATCGCCGGTCGGCTTCTCGCACTGGCCCATGCCCGGCTTTTCACTGGCCGATGACCGGTCATGGCGCCGGGTCTATCGATGGCCCGGCGTTGGGCGCGCCGAGGGCGGCCCGCGGTGCTGTCTTGCAACCATCACATTTCCGTGTAATAAATTTGGTGTTCGGGCATTTGCGACCCGGAGAGCGGCACGTTTTGGACGACCTTTCCCCGATAGTGTGAATCTCTGACGGCCCCGTTTTTCGGCGGGGGCTTTGACCATGCGCGAATGCATGACTGCCGAAGCAACACCGGGATCAGCCCAAGGAAGCGGGCGAGCCCACGAGACTGATACGGGTGAAGGAGTTTCCCCCATGGCCCAGACCGGCACCGTAAAGTTCTTCAACGCCACCAAAGGCTTCGGCTTCATCACGCCTGACGGCGGCGCCAAGGACGTGTTCGTCCACATCTCCGCGATCGAGGCCTCCGGCCTGCGTACGCTCGTCGACGGCCAGAAGGTCACCTTCGACGTCGAGCCTGACCGCATGGGCAAGGGTCCGAAGGCGGTCAACCTCCGCGCCGCCTGAGCGGGCGACGCTGCCTGTCCTTCCGCTGATGAACGGCGCGGCAGGATCATGAATCGGCTTCGCAGGAAGCTTGAGTTTTCGAGGGCGCGACGGTTCCGTCGCGCCCTTTTTTGTCCGGCAAATAGTTGTATTGGCAGGCGAAAACTTTCTCTTGCCGATAGCGCTAAAATAAAGGACAAATTTCCTCTCGGGCAGTTTGCCGGCCCGAGACTGACTTGATGGGATCAAAGGAGCTTCCCATGCCGCAGACCGGCACCGTCAAATTCTTCAACCATGCCAAGGGCTTCGGCTTCATCACGCCCGACGATGGCGCCAAGGACGTCTTCGTCCATATTTCGGCCGTGCAGGCGTCGGGCCTTCCCGGTCTTGAGGATGGGCAGAAAGTGACATTCGACACCGAGCCCGACAAGCGAGGCAAGGGTCCGAAGGCCGTCAACCTGTCTATCGGCTAAGCCGGCTCAAGACAGATCCGACGGAGACTGAGCAGGCGGGGCGCTCCCGCAGAGCTCGGAATTTTGTCGAGCCGCGAAATCGTTCGCGCAGTGCCGTTCAGCCTCCGTTCAGCCACGGTCTTCTACTAACCCCTGCTAAAGCCGACCCGCATCCCCTGAAATACGCGGGCCGGCGCGAAGGAGACCGAAAATGAACCGAATTCTCAAGACCGCCATTGTGACCGCCGGCGTCGCCGCGACCACTTTGGCCACCTTCTCGGCGGCAAATGCTGATGATTGGCGCTGGCGTCGTCATCATCACAATGGCGGCGACGCCCTTGCCGCGGGCGTTGTCGGCCTGGCGGCGGGCGCCCTGATCGGTAGTGCTCTCAGCAACCCTGGGCCGAGATACTACGATCCCGCCTATGATGACGGCTATTATGTCGACCGCCCCGTTCGCCGCTACTATGTACAGCCGCGCGTCGTCTATGCCGACCGCTATGCCGAGCCGTGGACCCGCGAATGGTACGAGTATTGCTCCGACCGCTACCGCACCTTCAACTCGCGTACCGGCACATTCATGGGCAACGATGGCGAACAGCATTTCTGTGTTGCCAACTAAGACTTGTGGTTTCCAGTCCAGGCAAAAGCGCCGCCCTCCAGCGGCGCTTTTTCTTTGCGCAGAGGATCAGGCCAGGAAGGGATTCGTCCGGCGCTCCTCGCCGAAGCGGCCGCCCGGACCGTGACCGCAGATGAAGCCGATATCGTCGCCGAGCGGCAGCAGCTTGTCTTTGATTGCGGCGATCAGCGCGGCGTGATCGCCGCCCGGCAGATCGGTGCGGCCTATCGAGCCGCGAAACAGCACGTCGCCGACATGGGCGAATTTGGCCGCGCGGTTGTAGTAGACGACATGGCCCGGCGCGTGCCCCGGACAATGCAGCACCTCGAACACATGCTCTCCGAACGAGACCGTGTCGCCTTCGCTGAGAAAACGGTCCGGAATGCAATTGCGCACCGGATCGGTAAGGCCGAAGCGCTTGGCCTGGGTCTCGAGATTGGCAAGCAGCGGCCGATCGGCCTCGTGCGGGCCGATGATGTCGATGCCGAGTGCATCCTTCAGATCCATCGCGCCGCCGGCATGATCGATATGGCCGTGAGTGACCCAGATCGCCTTCGCCCTGATCGCGTTGTCCTTAAGCACTGCCACTATCTTGTCGACGTCGCCGCCGGGATCGACGACGACACCTTGTTTGTCGTCCATGTCGAAGAGAATGGTGCAATTCTGCTGGAAGGGCGTGACCGGCACGATGCCGGCATTGAGCTGACCCATGGCTTTCCTTTCGAGGTGTTGCCCTGATGTAGAGGGCACAGCCGACTGCGTCCACCGGTGATCCCTCTAAAAGAAATGGGCGGCCATAGCCGTCCATGGGAAGCCTGAAATTCTGCCAAGCCTATTCTTCATCACGGTCATGACCGCGCGCATGATGTCGGTGAGGATGGCGCCGGCGCCGACGATGATGCTTTGTATGCCCATCGCCCTGCCAGTCCACCGGCTGCTCCGCTGCCGTCGCCGGATCGCCCGCACCCATGAGACGCCGAATTGCTGCGCAGGCGCCTAAATAAAAGGGGCGGCCCGAAACCGCCCCGTTGCACAAAAAGGCTGTGACTATCGCTATTCTGCGGCGATGGCGTGCTTTGGCTGCACCGCGGCAGAATAGTCGTTCATCAGCGTCTTGGCGATCTCGCCGACCTCGAATCGGTACGGGCCGATTTCCGAGACCGGCGTGACTTCCGCGGCCGTGCCGGTAAGGAAGCACTGCTCAAAGCCATCGAGCTCTTCGGGCATGATGGCGCGCTCGATCACCTCGATGCCGCGGTCCTTGGCCAGGCCGATAACGGTGCGGCGGGTGATGCCGTCGAGGAAGCAGTCGGGCGTCGGCGTGTGGATCTTGCCGTCCTTGACGAAGAAGATGTTGGCGCCGGTGGCTTCCGCCACCTGGCCGCGCCAGTCGAGCATCATGGCGTCGGCATAGCCCTTGGCCTCGGCGGCGTGCTTGGAAAGCGTGCAGATCATGTAGAGGCCGGCGGCCTTGGACTTGGATGGCGCGGTGCGCGGGTCGGGCCGGCGCCATTCGGCGACGTCGAGACGGATGCCCTTCAGCTTCTGCGCCGGGTCGAAATAGCTCGGCCACTGCCAGATGGCGATGGCGCAGTTGATGCGGTTGTTCTGCGCCGAAACACCCATCTGCTCGCTGCCGCGCCAGGCGATCGGACGCACATAGGCGTCCTTGAAACCCTGCTTTTTCAGAAGCTTGCGGCAAGCCTCGTCGACCTCGCCGACCGAGTAGGGAATCTTGAAGCCGAGCAGGCGCGCCGATTCATGCAGGCGCTCGTTGTGCTCGGTGAGCTTGAATATCTGGCCGCCATAGGCGCGCTCGCCCTCGAAGACCGCGCTGGCATAGTGCAGGCCATGGGTCAGCACGTGGATCTTGGCCTCGCCCCATTTGACGAACTCCCCGTTTATCCAGATGAAACCGTCCAGTTGATCGAAGGGAACGGATACCATGGAAACCTCCCGCGGGCGGGCGCCCGCCAATCGTTGTGTCATATAGCCTTTCGTATCGGCCCCGCCACTGGGTCCGAAACCGCCGGCCTGTGTCTGGAAGCGTAGGCGGATATTCAATCCCTGGCAAACTTAGGAAGTTCCGGAAAAACGGCTTCCGCTTGCCTTTTCGTTCGCAATCCGCCGAAAAGCTTGTCAAAAATTATCATTTGCGGGAATTACGTCAACAGTACTGACGTAATTCCCGCTTGGCATGGAGAAATGATGACGGAACGAAGCCCCGCAGCCGGAAAACCGATCAGGACGGCGATCACCGACGAGGACGGCATCGACTTTGCCATCATCGAGCTGTTTTTCTTCGCTTATCGCGACTTCACCTCCGATCCCGACCAGATCCTTGCCGATTACGGCTTCGGCCGTGCCCATCACCGCGTCCTGCATTTCGTCAACCGCAGGCCCGGACTGACGGTAGCCGAGCTGCTCGATGTGCTGAAGATCACCAAGCAGAGCCTAGCGCGGGTGTTGAAGCAGCTGATCGACACGGACCATATTGTCCAGGTGCAAGGGTTGCGCGACCGCCGGCAGCGCGAGCTCTATCCGACTGCCAAAGGCCGCGCGCTGGCACTGGCGCTGGCACGGCCACAGTCGCGCCGCATCCGTGCTGCATTGGAGGATTCCGGGACCGCCGAGCGCGCCTCGATCGAGAGATTCCTCGAGGCGATGGTCAATCCGGAACTTAGAGCGCAGATCGACATTGTGCCTGCGCAAACATCGGGGAAGCAAAATGGAGACCACTGAGAAGGTTGATCATCCGGCAGCGCCCGGCGATGATGCGCCGCATCTGCTGGTGGTCGACGACGACACCCGCATTCGCAATCTGCTCAAGCAATATTTGTCCGAGAACGGTTTTCGGGTCACCGTCGCCGGCAACTCGGGCGAGGCCCGGCGCAAGCTCGCGGGGCTAGACTTCGACCTGCTCGTGCTTGACGTCATGATGCCCGGCGAAACCGGCGTCGACCTCACCAAGGCGCTGCGGGCCGAGAAGAACGTGCCAATCCTGATGCTTACGGCGCTGTCGGAAACCGACAGCCGTATCACCGGGCTCGAGGCCGGCGCCGACGACTATCTTCCGAAGCCCTTCGATCCGCGCGAGCTCATCCTGCGCATCAACAACATCCTGCGCCGCGGCGGCCCGGCGGCGACGCCGAAAGTCGAGCAGCTCGTCTTCGGCCCCTACACGTTCCAGATCGCCAAGCGCGAACTGAAGCGTGGCGGCGAGGCGCTGAAGCTGACCGACCGCGAGCAGGAAATCCTGGCGATCTTCGCCGCTCGGGCGGGCGAAACCATACCGCGGCACGAGCTCGTCGGCGACGAATCGGATGTCGGCGAGCGGACCATCGATGTCCAGATCAACCGGCTGCGTCGCAAGATCGAGCGCGATCCGTCCAATCCGGTGTGGCTGCAGACCGTGCGCGGTATTGGGTATCGGCTCAGCGTGGAATAACATGCTCGCAGACGGCCTTGGCTGAATGGCCGTCTACGAGCGGAAGGGCGAATGGCGACCACGCAACTGGAAAAGCCCAAGACCGGGAGCCCCGGCGATCTCGCTTTGCGGACGCTGAGGGCGATGCCGCGCGCCTGGAACCGGTTCTGGCGCCTGGTCGCGCTCTACATGCCGAAGCGGCTTTATGCCCGCTCCCTGATCATCGTCATCGCGCCGATGATCCTTTTGCAGTCGGTCGTTGCCTTCGTCTTCATGGAGCGCCACTGGCAGACAGTTACCCAACGCCTGTCGCAGGCGACGATCGCAGACATCGCTGCCATCATCGACATGATGGAGACCTATCCCCACGACGCCGATTACGCCAACATCATCCGCATCGCCCAAGACCGCATGCAGCTGAAAGTGGATCTGCTGCCGCCCGATCCGCTGCCGGCCCCCGGGCCGAAGCCGTTCTTCTCAATCCTCGACACGGCCCTGTCGTCGGAGATTACCCGGCAGATCAACCGTCCCTTCTGGATCGACACGGTCGGCAACTCCAATGTCGTCGAGGTCCGCGTCCAGCTCGAAGGCAAGGTCCTGCGCGTCTTCGTGCGTCGCAGCCAGGCTTATGCCTCAAACACCCATATCTTCCTGATCTGGATGGTCGGCACCTCGCTGGTGCTCTTGATGATCGCCATCCCCTTCCTGCGCAATCAAATAAGGCCGATCCTGACCTTGGCCGAAGCCGCCGAGAGCTTCGGCAAGGGCCGGCCGATGCCGCGCGATTTCCGTCCGCGCGGCGCGGAGGAAGTGCGCCGCGCCGGCTTCGCCTTCATCCAGATGCGCGAGCGCATCGAGCGCCAGATCGAGCAGCGCACCGCCATGCTGACCGGCGTCAGCCATGATCTCAGGACCATTCTGACCCGCTTCAAGCTGCAGCTGGCCCTGGCCGGCGGCAAGGCCGAGACCAAGGCCGCGCTGAACCAGGACATCGACGACATGCAGTCGATGCTGGAGGGCTATCTCTCCTTTGCCCGCGGCGAGGCGGCGGAAGACACCGGCCGCTTCGATCTCGATGCCTATTTCCAGAAGCTTGGCGAGGAAGCGCAACTGCGCAAATGCAAGCTGTCGACGACACTGACCGGCGATCCGACCGTGCATGTGCGGCCGAACGCCTTTGCCAGGTTGATGTCCAACGTGATCGGCAATGCCTTCCGATATGCCAAGACGGTCGAGGTCCATGCCAATCACGGCCGCGGCTCGCTGACCGTCACCATCGACGATGATGGTCCCGGCATCGCGCCGGACAAGCGCGAAGAAGTGTTCAAGCCATTCCTGCGGCTCGACGAAGCGCGTAATCTCGATGCCAGCGGCACCGGCCTTGGTCTGTCGATCGCCCGCGACATCGCCCGAACCCATGGCGGCGACATCATGCTTGAAGACAGCCCGCTGGGCGGTTTGCGAGCCGTGATCAAGGTGCCGGCTTAGTCGGACAAAGACGGCCTTCATCCCCCCGTCATGAAATCATGGTCAAGTGCGCGCATGAAGCGCGCGACCTTTATCGATTCGGCCATGCCGCCCCGCTTCGATCCCGCACCCGCCCGGGTGCGCTGGAGCGAAGCGCGAGCTGCAGCCTGGCTGCCGTTCCGCCATCGTGCCGGCGCGCCCAAGAATCTGTGCGAAGGGTCGCCATGCGAATCCTGATGGTCACCGATGCATGGCGACCGCAGGTCAACGGCGTGGTTCACACGCTGGAGCGGCTTACCGAAACGCTGAAATCCTTCGAAGTCCAGGTCGATTTTCTGACGCCGAACATCTTCCGCACCTTGCCGCTGCCGACCTACCCGGACATTCGGCTCGCCTTGACAACCCCCAGTCATGTCGCGCGGCTGATCGATGCGGGAAAGGCCGACCACATCCACATTGTCACCGAAGGGCCGCTCGGCATCATGGCGCGCCGCTACTGCCGCAAGGCCGGCCGTCCCTTTACCACCAGCTACCACACGCGTTTTCCCGAATATCTCAGCGCCCGCCTGCCGGTGCCGGAGAGGTGGGCCTATAACTGGCTGCGCGACTTCCACAATTCCGGACAGGGCACGCTGGTCGCCACGCAATCGTTGGCGGACGACCTTGCCTCGCGCGGCTTCAATAAGCTGAGGCCCTGGACTCGCGGCGTCGACACCGATCATTTCCGGCCGGACAAACGCAAGGACACCAGCTTTCCCCGCCCCATCTTCCTCTGCGTCGGCCGTGTCGCGATCGAAAAGAACCTGACCGCCTTCCTCGATCTCGATCTCCCCGGCAGCAAGGTGGTGGTCGGCGAAGGGCCGGAACTGGCAAAGCTCAGCGCCCGCTATCCGAACGCGCATTTCCTCGGCCATCGCCCGAACGACGAACTGGCGGAAATCTACGCTTCGGCTGACGTCTTCGTCTTTCCGAGCCGCACCGACACCTTCGGCAACGTCATCATCGAGGCTCTGGCCAGCGGCGCGCCGGTGGCCGCCTATCCGGTGACCGGACCGATCGACATCGTCGGCGACGGCGTCGGTGGGGCCGTATCCGAGGATTTGCGCGAGGCGGCGCTCAAGGCGCTTCACATTGACCACGCGGAGGCGCGCCAGCGCGCACTGCGCTACAGCTGGAAGTCATGCGCCGAGATGTTCCTCGACGTTGTCGAAGAAGCGCTGGGAATGCCGCGCAAGCGCGCCGATCAGAACGCGGTGACGTCAGGCCGGCCCAGGCTGGTTCTAGAATAGACGCCCGCCGTCCGGCACTTTGCGCTCGATGGCGCCGAGCACGACGGCGCCCTCCTCGTCCGGAAAGCCAAGCGTCAGCACTTCCGACATGAACGGGCCGATCTGGCGCGGCGGGAAATTGACCACCGCGAAGACCTGCCGGCCGATCAGCGTCTCCGGCGCATAATATTTGGTGATCTGCGCCGACGACTTCTTCACGCCGATCGCCGGGCCGAAATCGATCTTCAGCTTGAATGCCGGCTTGCGCGCCTCCGGAAAGGGCTCAGCCTCGACGATCGTGCCGGCACGGATGTCGACACGATCGAAATCGGCAAAGCTGATCTCGGGCTTGCGCTCGCTGCTGGAACTCATCGGCGGTATTGGCTTCGCTCAGGCGCTTCCATGGGTTTCAAAGAGCACGCTGGACAGCGCGTCCTTGGCCGACGTACCCGACCAGACGACGAATTGGAAGGCCTGGAAATAGCATTCGCAGGCCTCTAACGCCGATGACAGAAGCACCTCGACCTGCTGGCTCGACGGCTCGACCCCGCCGGCAAGCAGCAGCGATTGCCGGAACATGATCGCGCCCTCCTGCTCCCACAGGTCGAAATGGCCAAACAGCATCTGTTCGTTGATCAGCGACAGGAGCCGCATCACTTCGAGCGCGCGCGTTTCCGGCACCTTGATGTCGAACGCGCAGGCCAGGTGCAGCGCCTCGAAATCTTCCATCCAGGAGAAGGAGACATGATAGTCGGTCCAGCTGCCTGTCACCGAAATCGAGATCTCGTCGTCGCCGGCGCGTTCGAAGGACCAGTCATTGTTGTGGGCCACCTGCTCGATGACGTCCACCGGGTGGATTTCGCGGGAGAATTCGAGTTCGAGGAGTTCCATGAATGCTTCCTGTCGTTCTGAGAGCGCCGCCACACGCTCCGCGAGAGAGGGCACGCACAACGAACAATCTTGTCTAGAACTCGGACGGCCAGGACTTTCCAAACGCAAAGACCCCAACCGGACCCCACCGCCCGGCGCATGACCCTGCTTCGAATCATGCAACAAATTCAGTCTATTGATCGGGAGTCGCGTGAACAGCCCAATTTTTCGCACTGCGTCATTCGCATGTGGAAAGGCGCTGTCAAAAAGATTCATGCAATGCCGGTAAGCGATTCACGGCAAAGCGATTTTTCGGATCGTGCTTTGTGGAAAAGTTTACGATTATTTTTTTGATCTGGGCTTCGCCGCAGCCGCAGGTGCGGCTTGCCCGGTCAATTCGGCGAGCTTGGCCTCGAGCGCTTCGACGCGCACCGCAAGCTGGATGTTGTCTTCTCTTGCCTTGACGGCCATCTCGCGCGCAGCCTCGAACTCCTCGCGTTTCACCACATCCATGGAGTTGAGCAGGCGCTCGGCCTGGCTGCGGAAAGCCGTCTCCATCTCGCGCCTGACGCCTTGGGCTGCCCCCGCGGCATCGGTCATCAGCTTGGCGAATTCATCGAGAATGCGGTTCGTTCCGGTCGACATGGCAAATCCTCGCTTGATTATTTTGACGTAGTGGCGCGCGGCACGGATTGCAAGCGAAGCGTGCCTTGACCCCGCCAAAACCCTGCCGCATGGTCCGCGCCCGATAGACGACCGCAACCGGAGCGACCCAGTTTGAGCGAATATTTCCTGCTGCCGCTGGCCTCCCTGCCCTTCCCCAATATCGACCCGGTTATCGTCCATATCGGGCCGCTGGCGGTGCATTGGTATGGCGTCGGCTACATCGTCGGCATTCTGTTCGCCTGGTGGTACGCCAAGCGCCTGGTCAGCAATGCCAGCCTTTGGCCGGACGGCAAGCTGCCGATGAAGCCCGAGGATCTTGACGATTTCATCGTCTGGGCGGCGATCGGCGTGGTGCTCGGCGGGCGCACCGGCTATGTCCTCTTCTACGACCTTCCACGCTATATCGCGCATCCGCTCGACACCTTGGCGGTCTGGCAGGGCGGCATGTCGTTCCATGGCGGACTGCTCGGCGTGATCCTCGCCATGACCCTCTTTTCGCTCAAGCGCGGCATTCATACCTGGACGCTGTTTGACGTCGTCTCGGCCGGCGTGCCGGTCGGCCTTGGGCTGGTGCGTGTGGCCAATTTCATCAATTCGGAGCTCTGGGGCCGTCCGTCGGACGTGCCCTGGGCGATCGAATTCCCCAATGGCGGCCCGTTCACCCGGCATCCCAGCCAGCTCTACGAGGCGCTGCTGGAAGGTCTTGTGCTCTTCCTGGTGCTGCGCTTTCTCACCCACTCGCGGCTGAAGCTGAAGACACCGCGCTTCGTCGGCGGCGCCTTCATCTGCGGCTACGGCCTGTCTCGCATCTTCGTCGAGTTCTTCCGCGAGCCTGACCAGCAGCTCGGTTATCTGCTCGGCACCAACTGGCTGACCATGGGCATGGTCCTGTCCTCGCCGATGGTGCTCGCCGGCATCTGGGCCATGGCCACCGCAAAGCCGACGACGCAGACGCAGCCGGCATGACCAGGCTGAAGGAGCGCATCATCGGCCTGATCGGCGCGGTGGGGCCGATCCCGGTCAGCGAATACATGGCGCTCTGCCTGTTCGACCCTGAGGACGGCTATTATACGACGCGCGAGCCCTTCGGCGCCGCCGGCGACTTCGTCACCGCGCCGGAGATCAGCCAGATGTTCGGCGAGCTTGTCGCCGTCTGGCTCTACCAGGCCTGGCAAGGCGGCGGGCGTCCGCTGCCAGCCACCTTCGCCGAAATCGGCCCCGGTCGCGGCACGCTGATGAAGGACATGCTGCGCACCT
Organism: Mesorhizobium sp. M1A.T.Ca.IN.004.03.1.1; assembly: GCF_003997555.1. NCBI lineage: Bacteria > Pseudomonadati > Pseudomonadota > Alphaproteobacteria > Hyphomicrobiales > Phyllobacteriaceae > Mesorhizobium > Mesorhizobium sp. M1A.T.Ca.IN.004.03.1.1. The sequence continues at coordinate 821,044 of NZ_RZTV01000001.1, forward strand.
GGTCCCGCCTCGATCCGGCGCTTGCCGCCAAGGCTTCCTTCGCCATGATCGAGACCAGTCCGCGCCTGGCCGAAATCCAGAAAGAGACGCTCGCCGGCCAGAGCCCCGCCCTGAGCTGGCACCAAACCATCGACACGCTGCCGCAGCAGCCGCTCTTCATCGTCGGCAATGAACTCTTCGACGCCGTGCCGATCCGCCAGTTCGTCTATGTCGGCGCCGGCTGGCGCGAGCGCATGGTCGGGCTCGACGAACAAGACAATCTTCATTTCTTCGCCGGCGCGGGTTCCGTCGACCCGGCGCTGCTGCCGGCCGGCGCGGCCGATGCTCTGCAAGGCGCCATCGTCGAGGTGGCGCCGGCCCGCGCCGCGCTGATGGCAGCGATTGCCGAGCGTATCGCCGGCCATGGCGGCGCCGGGCTGTTCATCGACTACGGCCATCTTGAGCCGGGCTTCGGCGACACATTGCAGGCTGTGCGCAGGCACGATCACGAAGACGTGCTGGCCAATCCCGGCGGGGCCGATCTTACCGCTCACGTCGATTTCGCCGCGTTGGCTGCAGCCGTCCGGGAGCACGGCCTCCAGGCGGAACTGACCACGCAGAGCGAATTCCTGCTCGGCATGGGCTTGCTCGAGCGCGCCGGCGCGCTGGGCGCCCGGGCCGATGATGTCGCGCGTCAGGCGATTTCCGAGGCGGTCAAGCGCCTTGCCGGCCCCGATGCGATGGGCGAGTTGTTCAAGGTGATGAAGATCCTGCCAGCCGCGAAAACTGGCTGACATCGGCGGGCAACCCGTGCAAGCTGACCCTGCCACTTGCCCGAGCCTCACATCCCCAACCGAACTCCACCTTGACGAAATCGCCCACGCGGACAACAAACCCCTCCATGCTGAATCAGACCAGACCCGATCCAGTACGCTCGCCGCTGCTTGCGAAGGCGCCAGGCATACGCCACGGCTATTTCACCCGCATCGGCGGCGTCTCCGGCGGCATCTATCAAGGCCTCAACATCGGCACGGGCTCCGGCGATGATCAGACGCTGGTTGCCGAGAACCGTCGCCGCGTTGCCTACTGGATGGGCGTGCCGGCGGATCATCTCCTCACCGCGCACCAGGTCCATTCTCCCGATGTCGTCATTGCCAGGGAGCCTTTTGCCGGCGCTCGCCCCAAGGCAGACGCCATCGTCACCGACCGGCCGGGCATCGCTGTCGGCGCCTCGACGGCCGATTGCGGACCGGTGCTGTTCGCCGACGCGGAGGCGCGCGTCATCGGCGCGGCCCATGCCGGCTGGAAAGGCGCCCTCACCGGCGTGCTCGAAAACACCGTAGCCGCGATGGAAGGGCTCGGCGCCCGCCGCGATCGCATCGTCGCCGTGCTCGGCCCTTCCATCGGACCCGACAATTACGAGGTGGGACCGGAATTCGTCGCTCGCTTCGTCGAGGCCGACCCCGGCAATCAACTCTACTTCAGATCGTCGCAGAACCCTGGCCACTCGATGTTCGACCTCAACCAATATACGGTCGATCGGTTGCGCAAGGCCGGCGTGACCGCCGACGGGCTCGGCCGCTGCACTTACGCCGAAGAACACCTTTTCTATTCCTACCGCCGCACCACCCACCGCAAGGAAGCGGATTACGGGCGGCAGGTTTCGGCAATCGTTCTGGAGAAAGAGTAAATGGCGCTGCATTTCGAACGTTCGGAATTCGACGCGCGGCGCGACCGGCTGCTGATCGAGATGGCCGAGAAGAAGCTCGACGCCGTGCTTTTGTTCGCGCAGGAGAGCATGTACTGGCTGACCGGCTACGACACTTTCGGCTTCTGCTTCTTCCAGTGCCTGGTGGTGAAGGGCGACGGCTCGATGGTGCTGCTCACCCGCTCGGCCGATTTGAGGCAGGCGCGAAACACCTCGACCATCGAGAATATCGTATTGTGGACCGATCGTGATGGCGCCAATCCCGCGATCGACCTGCGCAACCTACTCAACGATCTCGATCTGCTTGGCGCCCGCATCGGCGTGGAATACGACACGCACGGCCTCACGGCCTACAATGGCCGTCGCGTGGACGAGCAGTTGCAGACCTTCGGCCAGATCGCCGATGCTTCCGGAATCGTCGGCCGGCTGCGTCTCTTCAAGAGTCCGGCCGAGATCGCCAAGGCCGAAAAAGCCGCAAGCCTCGCTGACGATGCGCTCGATGCCGCGCTGCCGCTGATCAAGCAGGGCGGCGACGAGGCGCTGATCCTGGCCGCCATGCAAGGAGCAGTTTTTGCCGGCGGCGGCGACTATCCCGCCAACGAATTCATCATCGGCTCCGGCGCGGATGCCCTGCTCTGCCGCTACAAGGCCGGCCGCCGCAAGCTCACCAAGAACGACCAGCTGACGCTCGAATGGGCGGGCGTCTTCCATCACTATCACGCGGCGATGATGCGCACCGTTTTGACCGGGAAGATCTCGAAGCGCCACCAGGAACTGTTCGATGCCGCCCGCGCGGCTCTGCTTGCAGTCGAGAAGGCGATGACGCCGGGCAATTCCTTCGGCGACGTCTTCGACGCGCATGCCCGCACGCTCGAGGCGCATAATCTGACCAAGCACCGGCTGAACGCCTGCGGCTATTCGCTCGGCGCCCGCTTCACGCCGTCCTGGATGGACATGCCGATGTTCTACCAGGGCAATCCGGAGCCGATCGCGCCCAGCATGACGCTGTTCGCGCATATGATCATCATGGATTCGGAAACCGATACGGCGATGACGCTCGGCCGCACCTATCTTACCACGGAATCGGCGCCGAAGCCGCTCTCGCGCCATGATCTCGACTTGATCGTGCAGTGAATCCATAATGGTTGGTTCACGCGGGGGCGTTCGCCACCAAGGAGTTGTCGGGCAAATGAGACGATCGCAGGTGACGACCGTGTCATTGCTTGCGGCGCTGGCGCTGGCCGCCTGCACCAACGCCAAGGACGTCCTCGATCCTTCTGCCGTCAAGCCGCCGGCGGGTTCGGCCCAGGCTCTGCCGGCCACCCAGGGCACGTCGGCCACCGCATCGCCAACAACGACCACCGCGCCCGCGCCCACAGCGACCGCGGCGGCTTCAACGCCTGCCACGCCGGCTCAGGCCGCCGCCATCGCCAAGACCCGGCTGCAGGTAGCGCCGATCGTCGGCGCCTCGGTGGAGGCCGCAGCACCCTTGACGGCGGAATTGCAGACGCGCGCCAGGCAGCGCGGCGTGACCCTTGTCGGCAGCACCGACCAGACGGCGACGCATGTGCTGAAGGGATATTTTTCGACGATGTCCGAAGGCAAGGAGACCACAGTCATCTATGTCTGGGACATCTACGATCCTTCGGGCAACCGCCTGCATCGCATCAATGGGCAGCAGAAAGCGGCCTCGGTCGGCAGTGGCGAAGGCTGGCCGGCAGTAGCGCCGGCCACCATGCAGGCCATCGCCGACCAGACGATCGACCAGTTCACCGCGTGGCTCGGCAGCGGCGGCGCCGGTTGATCGACCAACCTGTTGCCGGCTTGCGATCCAGCCGGCCTTTGTTGCGCCTTGTCGAACGATTCCCGATCACGAGGCTTGCAATACCGGCGCGGGCCGCTAAAAGCCCGGCATAAAGGCTCATGAGAGTCTGTCCGGTCTCTCCATCCTTCACCAGGAACGGTGCATGAAGCTTTTTGCGGGCAATTCCAACAGGGTGCTGGCCGAAGCGGTCGCTCGCTATCTCAACATCCCGCTGGGGAAGGCCAGCGTCAGGCGCTTCGCCGATCAGGAGATCTTCGTCGAGATCCAGGAGAACGTGCGCGGCGAGGATGTCTTCATCCTGCAGTCGACCTCCTATCCGACCAACGACCATCTGATGGAGCTGCTCATCATGATGGACGCCTTCATGCGCTCCTCGGCAAGGCGCATCACGGCGGTCATTCCCTATTTCGGCTACGCCAGGCAGGACCGCCGCGCCTCAGGCCGCACGCCGATTTCGGCCAAGCTCGTCGCCAACATGATCACCCGCGCCGGCGCCGATCGCGTGCTGACGCTCGACCTGCACGCCGGCCAGATCCAGGGCTTCTTCGACATCCCGACCGACAATCTGTTCTCGGTGCCGGTGATGGCCCGCGACGTGAAGGCGAAATACAAGCAGCTCGGCAATGTCGTCGTCGTATCGCCCGACATTGGCGGCGTAGTGCGGGCGCGCGCGCTTGCAAAACGCTTCGATGCGCAGCTCGCCATCGTCGACAAGCGCCGCGAGCGGCCCGGCGAATCCGAGGTGATGAATATCATCGGCGCCGTCGCCGGCAAGGATTGCCTCTTGATCGACGACATCGTCGATTCCGGCGGCACGCTCTGCAACGCGGCCGATGCCTTGCTCGCCAACGGCGCGACCAGCGTCACTGCCTACATCACCCATGGCGTGCTCTCGGGCGGCGCCGTTGCCCGCATCAGTGGCTCGAAACTGCAAGAACTGGTGATCACCGATTCCATCCAGCCCAGCCAGGCCGTGCTCGACGCGCCCAACATCCGCGTCATCTCGATCGCCGACCTGATGGGCGAGGCGATCTCGCGCACGGCGACAGAAGAATCGGTCTCAAGCCTGTTCGACTAAGCCGCGGCGCTGCTGGCTTGAACCGGGCCGCTTGATCGCTTTGGCCCCTCGCCTGACTCGCGCGCGCCGCGCATATAGCCGCGAGGCGAGCTGCCGAGCATGCGCCTGAACATGGTGATGAACGCCGGCACGCTGTCATAGCCAAGATCGAGCGCCACCCTGGTGATGGGTTCGCCGTCGGCGAGCCTCGGCAGCGCCGCGAACAGGCAGGCCTGCCGGCGCCAAGTGGAGAGCGACAGCCCGGTCTGGCGGTGGAAGGCGCGTGTGAAGGAGCGCCGGCTCATGCCAGCGGCATCCGCCCATTCGTCGATCGTCGCATGTGGCGAGGGCGCCGCGACAAAGCGCCGGCAGAGCGCCGCGAGCTTCGGATCCGACGGAAAAGGCAGGCCGAGCGGCCGCTCCGGCAGGTTCGGTATCTCATGCAGCAAGAGCCCCATGATCAGCCCGGCGCGTCCTTCGAGCTCGCCGCCCTGAGGCAGCTTCTCCGATTCCACGATCAGGCTGTGCATCAGCTCGGTGATGCCGACGACGCGTAATCCCTCCGGCAGGCCGGGAATTGCATCCGGCACCACATAAACCGAGCGCATCGAGACATCGCCCAGCATCTCGACCGAATGCTCGATGCCGGCCGGTATCCACATCGCATGGTCGGGCGGCACCATCCAGCGGCCGTGCCTGGTCGTCACCAGCACGACGCCGACAAGCGCATGCAGCAACTGGCTGCGGCTGTGGCGGTGCCGCGGCACGTGGTAGCCGTCGGGATATTCGGTCGGCAGCGCGACCGCCGGCCCGACCGCCTGCTCCAGCCACTGCCAGCGGCTTTCATGCAGCCGGCCAAGCTCGGCGGCATCGCCCCTGAAGATTTCCCGGCCATGCGGCATTCGATGTGGCCCACTTGCGAAACTATTGGACCAAACCACGAAAGAAGTCGCCATTCAAGCCGATTATAAGACAAGCGGCCAATAAAGCTGGCTGGCTGCGGTTCGCCGCCAAAAAGACCCGGAGCATTGCCTTGACCGATACGACCGCCACCGCCGTCGCCACCCCAGCGCCGGCAAGCCACGCCTCGGCGCAAGCGACGGCCTTCACGGTCATTCTTGCGGTGAGCTTCTGCCACTGCGTCAACGACATCATGCAGTCGCTGCTTTCGGCGATCTATCCGCTGCTCAAAGAGAATTACGGTCTCGATTTCTGGCAGATCGGCCTTCTTACGTTCACTTTCCAGGTAACGGCCTCGCTGCTGCAGCCTGTGATCGGCATGATCACCGACAAGCGACCGATGCCCTATTCCTTGCCTTGGGGCATGGCCTCATCACTGGTCGGGCTGGTGGTGCTTGCGCATGCCGGCCATTACTGGCTGCTCCTGATCGGCGCCTCGCTGATCGGTATCGGCTCGGCGATCTTCCATCCGGAATCCTCGCGCATCGCCCGCTTCGCCTCGGGCGGCCGCTTCGGTCTCGCGCAATCGCTGTTCCAGGTCGGCGGCAATTTCGGCCAGGCGATGGGCCCGCTGCTCGCCGCCTTCATCGTCGTGCCTTTCGGCCAGACCAGCATTTCCTGGTTCGCCGTCGGCTCGCTGATCGGCATCGTCGTGCTGTGGCAGGTTGGCGGCTGGTACAGCCGGCTGCGCGCCTCGATGGCCAGCCGCAAGCCGGCGGCTCACGTCTCGCCCTTCCCACGCAAAAAGGTCATGGGGGCATTGGCGGTGCTGACGCTGCTGGTGTTGAGCAAGAACGCCTATATCGCCTCGCTGTCCAGCTACTACACCTTCTACGCCATCCATAAGTTCGGCGTTTCGGTGCAGATGTCGCAGGTCATGCTCTTCCTGTTCCTCGGCGCCTCGGCGCTTGGCATCCTGCTCGGCGGCCCGTTCGGCGACCGCTACGGACAGAAGGCGATGATCTGGTTCTCGATCGTCGGCGTTCTGCCCTTCACGCTGGCGCTGCCTTACGCCAATTTGGAATGGACGATGGTGCTTACCGTTGTGATCGGCCTGATCCTGTCGTCGGCCTTCTCCAACATCGTCGTCTTCGCGCAGGAACTGGTTCCCGGCCGCGTCGGCATGATCGCCGGCATCTTCTTCGGCTTCGCCTTCGGCATGGGCGGCATCGCTGCGGCCGTGCTCGGCGTCATCGCCGACATGAAAGGCATCGACTTCGTCTACCACGTCTGCTCGTACCTGCCCTTCCTCGGCCTGCTGACCGTGTTCCTGCCGAACATGAAGGAGGCCAGGAAAGCCTGAGCCGGCCACTCCGGACGAGCTCCAGAGAGCAAAGCACCCGCGCGATGGCGGGTGCTTTTCTGGCGCTGGGACTCAGGCCTGGAAGAAAGCCAGGAGGTCGGCATTGAGGACGTCCGCATGGGTCGTCGCCATGCCGTGCGGAAGGCCCTTGTAGACTTTGAGCTCGCCCTTCTTGAGCAGCTTGATCGCGAGCAGCGCCGAATCCGCGATCGGCACGATCTGGTCGTCGTCGCCATGCATGACCAGCACCGGTACGTCGATCTTCTTCAGGTCCTCGGTGAAGTCGGTTTCCGAGAACGCCTTGATGCAGTCGTAATGCGCCTTGGCGCCGCCCATCATGCCCTGCCGCCACCAATTGTCGACCACACCTTCCGACACCGTCGCGCCTGGACGGTTGAAGCCGTAGAAAGGGCCGGCCGGAACGTCGCGGAAGAACTGGGCGCGGTTCGTCGTCAGCGCCGAGCGAAAGCCGTCGAACACTTCGATAGGCAAGCCGCCGGGATTGGCAGCGGTCTTGAGCATGATCGGCGGCACCGCGCCGATCAGCACAGCCTTGGCGACACGGCCTCCGGAACCGTACTGCGCGAGATAGCGCGCCACTTCGCCACCGCCGGTCGAATGGCCGACATGGATGGCGTTCTTGAGGTCGAGATGCGCAACCAGCGCCGTCACATCGGCGGCGTAGGTGTCCATCTCATTGCCGGTGTCAGTCTGGCTGGAGCGGCCATGGCCGCGGCGGTCATGGGCGATGACCCGATAGCCCTTGGAGAGGAAGAACAGCATCTGGGCATCCCAGTCGTCGCTGCTCAGTGGCCAGCCATGGTGGAAGACGACCGGCTGACCGGTGCCCCAATCCTTGTAGTAGATCTGCGTGCCGTCGTTGGTGGCGATCGTGCCGCTGCCCGAGCCGGCCTTCGCATGTGAAGCTTCAGTCATCTCAATCTCCGTTTTAGATGTCGCGATAAATGATATCGCGATAATGATATCTAGCGCAACGATGACTTCTTGTCCACGATAATATGTATCGCGATATGATTTTTTGTGCTAAAGAGCCTCACGACGTCGACAAAAGGATCATGGCGCGATGGCTCTGCCCCTGGACAATCAGCTCTGTTTCGCGCTCTACGCCACGAGCATGGCGATCAACCGTACCTACAAGCCATTGCTCGACGAGATGGGGATCACGTATCCCCAGTATCTCGTGCTCAATGCGCTTGGAGAGGCCGATGGCATGTCGGTCGGCACCATAGCGCGCCGGCTGGCGCTGGAATCGAGCACCGTCACCCCGCTCGTCAAGCGCATGGAGCAGGCGGGTCTGGTGACCCGCCAGCGCAGCCATGACGATGAGCGGCAGGTGCAGGTCGATCTCACCGCGGCAGGCCGGGCGCTGCTCACGCAATGCAGCTGTCTGGGCGAAACGCTGGTCGAGCGTTCAGGCATGACCTCGGCCGAGATCGATGCTCTCACGCGAAAAGTCCGGGCGTTGCGCGATGCGTTGAGCGGCGACCAATCGGCTGATGCTGCCTGACCTCCAAACGCTGGACAAAGTCTGCTTAGTGCAGGCCACGGCCCGCGTCCCATCGCCGGGGCCATTTCCGCCGCGGCTTGGCAGGCATCCTCGACGATGGTCCTTCGAGAAGGGCCGTTCAAAATCCTTGCTTAACCCGGCACGGCCTCTCTGCTGACCGGCGGCAGTGGCGGCGCATCCAGCCCCTGGAACGGGTCGCGCCAGGCATCGATATGCTCGATCCGCCGATACCAGCGGCTGAGCGACGGATAGTCGTCGAGAGGCAACTGGGCGGCATCATTGAACGCGAGAAAGGTCGCCATACGAAAGTCGGCATAGCAAACCGAATTGCCGACCAGCCATTGGCGCCCGCAAAGCTCGGCTTCAAGGATGGCGGCCGTCATGTGGAACTGCCTCAGCCCCTCCTCGACCAATGCCTTGTCGATCGGCCCCAGTCCCCAGCGCTGTTTCGTGCCGCGCTCGAAATGCACCATGTCGCAGGCCCTGACGAAATTCTCCTTGCCCCAGCTCAGCCAGCGGATCATCTGCGGCTCGTCGTCGCCGGTGCGCCAGAAATCCGAATGCATGTCGCGCGAGAGCCGGCATGCGATCGCATCGGCTTCCCACAGGCTCCATCCCCGGCCGACCAGGATAGGCAAGGTCAAATTGGGGTTAAGCGCGCGGTAGCGCTCGGCGTGCCCCGGCGCCATGGGCGAGGCGAATTCGAAGGCGACATCGGCCTTCAGGTAGCGCGCTGCCGCGACCGCGAGGCGAGGATTGGGATTGCGGCTGAACAGTAGTTTCATGTCGATCTCCGGTCCTTCGATTGCCTGCCAAGGACGTTTGAAACCGGCCCGATGCTACATGACGCATGCGGGCGGGACCCGGCGCAACTCGCCAGATCCGACTTTGCAGCGGAGCAACGCGTCGGCTATGCCTCCCCGACCGGATATCATCGCGCAGCCTCCATCCGACTGCCGATAAAACCGGACAACTCGTGCTACCTAATCTGGACAACTCATGTGCTTACGACACCTTGCGGTCCAACGGCTTGCGCCCCTGCCCGCCTTCCGCTATAGAGCCGCCACCCGCGTAGACACCCTTGGAGGCAACGCGGAGGAAGGCCGGCCCAGGCCTGCATGATCCCCGAAGCGTTTGGACAGCCAAAAGCGTTGGATCGACCATGCAAGGCCGCGACGGCTTTCGACGTTTACGGATGGGCTTGCCCGCCGCGAACGCTCCATAACACGCGAAAGGAAATGCCATGAGCCACGAGGCTTACGAGCTCAAGGCCGAAGCGCGCGAACAGGTCGGTAAGGGGTCCGCCCGTGCAGTTCGCCGCAACGGCAAAGTGCCTGCAGTTATTTACGGCGACAAGCAGCCCCCCCTGGCGATCGCCCTCAACTACAAGGACATCTTCTACAAGATCCACGGCGGCGGGTTTCTGACCACGATCGCTACGATCGACGTCGACGGCAAGAAGATCCAGGTCCTGCCGAAGGATTTTCAGCTCGATCCGGTCAAGGACTTCCCGGTCCATGTCGACTTCCTGCGCATCGGCAAGGACACCGAGGTCAATGTCGACGTGCCCGTCCACTTCATCAATGAGGACAAGTCGCCCGGCATCAAGCGCGGCGGCGTGCTCAACATCGTTCGTCACGAAGTCGAGTTCCACTGCCCTGCCAACGCGATCCCGGAATTCATCACCGTCGATCTCGCCGGCACCGAAATCGGCGACTCGATTCACATTTCGGCGGTTGCCCTGCCGGCCGGCGTCAAGCCGGTGATCTCCGATCGCGACTTCACCATCGCGACCATCGCCGGCTCCGCGGCAATGAAGCCGGAGACGGAGGAGACTGCCGAAGCGGCGGCGCCGGAAGCTGAGGCCGCTGAGGCCGAAGAGAAGTAATTCTCTCGGCGCCAGGAGACGACGATGCTTGTCTTTGCAGGCCTCGGCAATCCGGGCGCGAAATATCAGAACAACCGGCACAATGTCGGCTTCATGGCGGCGGACGCGATAGCCGGCCGCCATTCCTTTTCGCCCTGGTCGAAGAAGTTCCAGGGCCTGATCGCCGAGGGCGCCCTGGGCGGCGAGAAGATCCTTTTGATCAAGCCGCAGACCTTCATGAATTTATCCGGCCAGTCGGTCGGCGAGGCGTTGCGCTTCTACAAACTCGATGCCGCCGCCCTCACCGTCTTCTACGACGAGATCGACCTTGCCTCCGGCAAGCTCAGGGTCAAGGTCGGCGGCGGTTCCGGCGGCCACAACGGCATCCGATCGCTCGACCAGCATGTCGGCAATGCCTATCGCCGGGTGCGCATCGGCGTCGGCCATCCCGGCGTCAAAGAGATGGTGCACGGCCATGTGCTCGGCGATTTCGCCAAGGCCGACCGTGAATGGCTCGACGTGTTGCTCGACGCGATCGCCGACGACGCCGCACTGCTGGCCAAGGGCGACGACAACTCCTTCATGAACCGCATCACCCTGGCGCTGCGCGAGAAGCTCGTGCCGACCGGCGATGACGATCGGCCTCCGCCCAAGGCGCCAAAACAGCAGAGCCATATCCGCCAGGCCCGCCCGCAGCAGCCGCCGGCGAAGGTTCCCGAGAGCGGGCCGATGGCCGCGATGCTGAAGAAGCTGTTCGGAAAAGACTGAGCGTCGAAACGATCATGCCAAGGGCTTGACGATCGTCCGCGCTTTCGCCCATAGCCCTCACCAAATCTCGAATTCCCGATAGGACCGGACGAACATGGGTTTCAAATGTGGCATCGTTGGCTTGCCCAACGTCGGCAAGTCGACGCTGTTCAACGCGTTGACCAGGACGGCTGCCGCGCAGGCCGCCAACTATCCTTTCTGCACCATCGAGCCGAACACCGGCGAGGTGGCGGTTCCGGACCCGCGGCTGCAGAAGATCGCCGCGATCGGCAAGTCGAAGGAGATCATCCCGACCCGCATCTCCTTCGTCGACATTGCCGGACTGGTGCGCGGCGCCTCCAAGGGCGAAGGTCTGGGCAACCAGTTCCTCGCCAACATCCGCGAGGTCGACGCCATCGTGCATGTGCTGCGCTGCTTCGAGGATGACGACATCACCCATGTCGAGGGCCGCATCGATCCGGTCGCCGACGCCGAGACCGTCGAGACCGAGCTGATGCTCGCCGATCTCGAAAGCCTGGAGCGCCGCATCGTGCAGGTCCGCAAGCGCGCCGCCGGCAAGGACAAGGAAGCAATGACCGTTCTGCCGATGATGGAGGCGGCGCTCGAACTGCTGCAGGCAGGTCGCCCGACCCGCGTCCTGCTCAATGGCATCGCGGCGGAGGATCTGCGCATCCTGCAGGGCCTGAACCTGCTCACATCGCATCCCGTGCTCTATGTCTGCAACGTCGCTGAGGCGGACGCTGCCACGGGAAACGAGCATACAAAGGCGGTGGAGAAGATGGCCGCCGCGCAGGGCGCCGGCACGGTGGTGATCTCGGCGGCGATCGAGGCGGAAGTTGCCCAGCTTTCCGACGAGGAGGAAATGGAGTTCCTCACCTCGCTCGGCCTTGACGAGCCGGGCCTCAACAAGGTGATCCGCGCCGGCTACGAACTGTTGCATCTGATCACCTATTTCACCGTCGGGCCGAAGGAGACGCGCGCCTGGACGATCCACAAGGGCGATAAGGCACCGCAAGCTGCCGGCGTCATTCACACCGACTTCGAACGTGGTTTCATCCGCGCCCAGACGATCTCCTACAACGACTTCGTCACGCTCGGCGGCGAAGTGGCGGCCAAGGAAGCCGGCAAGGCGCGCGACGAAGGCAAGGAGTATGTCGTCCAGGACGGCGACATCATGCTGTTCAAGTTCAACACCTGAGTGCCTGGCTGGCTCACCAGAAAGGACTTGACCAAATTGGCTCGGGCCTCCATCCGGGATGCTCGACCTTCGGGATCACGCGTTCGTCAACCGGATTGCCGACATGACCGGAAAGACCTGGGCCTATGAGGATTTCGTCGAGGGCGCCTCGCTCGACCTCGGCAGCAAGAATGTAAGCGCGGCTGAGATCATCGAGTTTGCCAGCGAATTCGACGCCCAGCCGATGCATCTCGACGAGGCGGCCGGCAAGGCCAGCATCCTGGGCGGCCTTTCGGCTTCGGGCTGGCACACTTGCGCGATGTTCATGCGCATGCTGTGCGATGCCTTCCTGCTCGATTCGACCTCGCAAGGCTCACCCGGCATCGAGCATGTCAAATGGAAGAAGCCGGTTCTGGCCGGTGACCGTCTCACCGGCAAGGTCACCGTGCTTTCCAAGCGCCAGTCCAAGTCGCGGCCGCAGATCGGCCTGGTCAGCATGCGCAGCGAGCTGTTCAACCAGCGCGGCGAATGCGTCTTCGAGCTTGAGAACACCGGCATGTTTCTGACCCGCGGGGCCGTCGCGTGACCCTGGACGAGTATTTCCTCATCGGCCAAACCGTCACCCTCGGCGCGCACAAATTCGAGGCCGACGAGATCAAGGCGTTCGCCAGGAAATACGATCCGCAAATCTTCCATGTCGACGAGGAGGCGGCGAAGAAGAGCATGCTTGGCGGTCTCTGCGCCTCCGGCTGGCACACCGCCGCCACCTGGATGAAATACAACCTCGAAAAGCGCATGGAGACCGAGGGCGTGCGTTGGACCGGTCCCGGCCCGCAGCCCGAATTCGGCCCCTCGCCCGGGTTTCGCAACCTCAAATGGTTGAAGCCGGTCTATGCCGGCGAAACCGTGACCTTCACCCGCACAGCGCTTGCCCATCGGCCCCTTGCCGGCCGCCCCGGCTGGAGCCTGCTCACGCTGCGTTCCGAAGGTTTCGACTCCAGCGGCGATAAGGTTATCGAGTTCGACAGCGCGGTGCTGGTGAAGGTGGAGTAGCGAATGGTGAATAGTGAATGGTGACCAGTGAACCATTCCCTATTCACCATTCACTATTCACCATTCAACACTGATTAATGCCCCTCGAAGCCGATCAGCGTCCTTACCGGCACGCCGAGCGCTTCCAGTTTCTGGCGCCCGCCGAGATCCGGCAGGTCGATGACGAAGCAGGCGGCGACGATGTCGGCGCCGATCTGCCTGAGCAGCTTGACGGCCGCCTCCGCCGTGCCGCCGGTGGCGATCAGATCGTCGACCAGGATCACCTTCTCGCCTTGCGAGACGCCGTCCTTGTGCATCTCCATCTCGTCCAGACCGTATTCGAGGCTGTAGGCGACGCGCACGGTCTCGTAAGGCAGCTTGCCCTTCTTGCGGATCGGGACGAAACCCGCCGAAAGCTGATGCGCCACTGCGCCGCCCAGGATGAAGCCGCGCGCCTCGATGCCGGCGATCTTGTCGATCTTCAGCCCGGCGTAAGGATGCACAAGCTCGTCGATGGCGCGGCGAAAGGCGCGAGCGTCGCCGAGCAGCGTGGTGATATCGCGAAACAGGATGCCGGGTTTGGGGTAATCCGGAATGGTGCGGATGGCCGCAAGCAGCGTGTCTTCGAGCGAGGGTTTCATGAGACGAGCTCCGCGTGTCCGGCTGTCGGGTATAACGGCGTCGACGCGCCCGGCGCAACGCAACCAACAACGGCTACCGCGATGGAGCCCGGGAGACAAGCGCATCCGGCAAAGGATCGGCATCGCCTGCCTTGCTCCCGTGCCGGCGCCGCAATGGAAAAAGGGCGCCCGATGGCGCCCTTGCAGAAACGTCGGTGACGGACGGCTCACATGCCGAGGTCGGACCGAAGCTCGGACCGCGCCGCCTCGAACTCGGCCTTGAAATCGGGCCGGCTGAGCAGGACCGCGGCGATCACGCTGCCGGAAATCTTGCCCATCTCGACATCCGACGGATAATGGATGCCGCCGACCACGCGGTTATGGGCATATTCGGCCGCGCGGGCCATGATCTCGGCCCGCTTCTCCGGCACCATTTCGGACAGGATGATGCCCATCATGGTGCCGACCGTCGCATGGCCCGACGGCCAGGAACCGGAATTCGACAGCTTCACCGCGGGTTTGACCAGATCACTGAGCTGATGCGGACGCGGCCGCTTCCAGACGTCCTTGGCCGGATCGACGACCGCGCCTTCGGTCGCCACCACGCGGTCGAAGAAGGCGCTGAACTTCGGCAGCGTCTCCTTGCTGAATTTCGGTCCCATGACATCGGCGAAGCGCCAGACATCCTCTTCGGCATCGGCGATAGCGCGCTTTTCCATTTCGGGCGTGCGCGTCACTTGCAGGGTCAGCACCTGGCCGAGTTTTGCCTTGGTCTCGGCCGAATCATTGGCCGGCGGCGGCGGCAGGATCATCGTCAGGTCGATGTCCTTGTTGGTGACGAAGGGCTGGGCGTCCTCGGCGCGGACTGCCGAGGAGGCGACAAGAAGCAGCACCACGGCTGCAAGCGGCGCAAATCTTTTCATGAGGATCCTTTGAGGTGAGCCAACGCAGGATCGCGATGCGCAATGACAGCCATGTGACACGGCCGGATCAAAGCGGTCCCGAAATTGAAAAGGGCGCCTTTGCGGCGCCCCTCGAAGGTGTCTGACCGATCGCGGTTCAGTGCGCTACTTCGGCCCACACCTTGCGCTTGGTCAGGTAGACCAGCGCGCCGAACAGCAGCAGGAACACCAGCACGCGGAAGCCGGTCTTCTTGCGCTCTTCGAGATGCGGCTCGGCGGCCCACATCAGGAACGCCGACACGTCGCGCGAATACTGGTCGACCGTCTGCGGCGAGCCGTCGTCATAGGTCACCTGGCCGTCCGAAAGCGGTTTCGGCATCTTCAGCGACACGCCGGACAGGAAGTATGGATTGTAGTGCGTGCCTTCGGGGATCACCATGCCGGCCGGCGGCGTCTGGTCGTAGCCGGTGAGCAGCGAGTGGATGTAGTCCGGGCCGCCCTGAGCATACTGGGTGAAAATGTCGAAGATGAAACGCGGAAAGCCGCGCTCGACGCCGCGCGCCTTGGCGAGCAGCGACATGTCGGGCGGAGCGGCGCCGCCATTGGCGGACGCGGCGGCCTGTTCGTTCGGGAACGGCGACGGGAAGTGATCCGACGGCTTGCCCGGGCGGTCGAACATGTCGCCGGCATCGTTCGGGCCGTCATGGATGGTGTACTCGGCGGCAAGCGTCTTGACCTGCGCTTCCGAATAGCCGAGGCCCTCCAGCGTGCGGAACGCCACCAGGTTCATCGAGTGGCAGGCCGAGCAGACTTCCTTGTAGACCTTCAGGCCGCGCTGCAGCTGGGCCTTGTCGTAGGTGCCGAACGGCCCGGCGAAGCTCCAGCTCATTTCCTTCGGTTCATTGATCGGGAAATGCGTCGGGGCAGCCGCGTTGTGTTCCTCTTCGGCTGCGATGGCAGCGGTGCCCGCGACCACCAGGCCAAGCAGCGCCAGCGAGGTGAGAATCTTCTTCATGCCAAATCCCCTCAGATTCTCAGCCCTTGGTTTCCGGCGCGCTGACCGCGCCTGCCGGATGCCCGCCGGCTCCCTTGTTTTTCTTTTCCAGCACTGCCTCGGTGATCGAGTTCGGCAGCCGCCGCGGCGTCTCGATCAGGCCGAGCACCGGCATCACGACCAGGAAGAAGGCGAAGTAGAACAGCGTCGCCATCTGCGCCATGAACACGTATGAGCCTTCCGCCGGCTGCGAGCCCAGCCACCCGAGCAGGATGGCGTCGGCCACGAACAGCCAGAAGAACAGTTTGTACCAGGGCCGGTAGACCGCCGAGCGCACCTTGGAGGTGTCGAGCCACGGCACCAGGAACAGCATGGCGATGGCGCCGAACATGCACAGCACGCCGCCGAGCTTGGAGTTGATCGGCCCGATGTTGAAGGTGATGGCGCGCAGGATCGCGTAGAACGGCAGGAAGTACCATTCCGGAACGATGTGGGCCGGGGTCTTCAGCGGATTGGCGACCGTGTAGTTGTCCGGATGGCCGAGGTAGTTCGGCAGGTAGAAGACGAAATAGGCGAAGAAGAACAGGAACACGATCATGCCGAACGCGTCCTTGATGGTCGCATAGGGCGTGAAGGCGACGGTGTCGGTCTTCGACTTGACCTCGATGCCGGTCGGGTTCGACTGGCCGACGACATGCAGCGCCCAGACGTGCAGCACGACGACGCCGGCGATCATGAACGGCAACAGGTAATGCAGGGCGAAGAAGCGGTTCAGCGTCGGATTGTCGACGGCGAAGCCGCCGAGCAGCAGTTCCTGGATCCAGTTGCCGACCAGCGGGATGGCGCTGAAGAAGCCGGTGATGACGGTGGCGCCCCAGAAGCTCATCTGTCCCCATGGCAGCACATAGCCCATGAAGCCGGTCGCCATCATCAGGAGGTAGATGATGCAGCCGAGGATCCAGAGCAGCTCGCGCGGCGCCTTGTAGGAGCCGTAGAACAGCCCGCGGAAGATGTGGATGTAGACGGCCACGAAGAAGAACGAGGCGCCGTTGGAATGGAGATAGCGCAACAGCCATCCCGAATTCACGTCGCGCATGATCTTCTCGACCGAATCGAAGGCGAGTGTGGTGTCGGACGTGTAGTGCATGGCCAGCACGATGCCGGTGAGGATCTGCGATACCAGCATGATCGACAGGATGCCGCCGAACGTCCACATGTAGTTGAGGTTGCGCGGCACCGGATAGGCAATGAAGCTGTCATAGACAAGCCGGGGAAGCGGCATACGGGCGTCGAACCAGCGTCCGAGACCCGTCTTCGGTGTGTAGGTGGAGTGTCCCTCGCTCATCGAAATATCCCCCTGCCTCAACCGATAAGGATCTTGGTATCGGAAATGAATTTAAACACCGGGATCGCCATGTTCTCCGGCGCCGGGCCTTTGCGGATGCGGCCGGCGGTATCGTACACCGAGCCGTGGCACGGGCAGAACCAGCCGCCGAAATCGCCTTCCTGGCCGAGCGGGATGCAGCCGAGATGGGTGCAGACCTGCACCATGACCATCCAGGCTTCCTTGCCGGGCGTGGTGCGGTTGGCGTCGGTCGCCGGCGCATCGGCCGGCAAGTTGGCATTGCGGGCGATCGGATCCTTGAGATCGTTGAGGCTAACCGCCGCGCCGTCCTTCATTTCCTTGTCGGTGCGGTTGCGCACCACGACCGGCTTGCCGCGCCACTTGACGACCAGCGAGCTGCCGGGCTGCAGCGAGGAGACATCGACCTCGACAGAAGCCAGCGCCAGCGTCGAGGCATCCGGCTGCATCTGGTCGATGAACGGCCAGGCGACGGCCCCAGCGCCGACCACGCCGGCCATGCCGGTGGCGATGTAGAGAAAATCGCGACGGTTGGGATCGTGGATGTCGGTTGCGCTCACGGGTGCCTGATCCTTTCGCCTCTTTCCGTGCCGGCGGCCGAGCCTTGTCCCCGCTCAATCGCGCCGGCCCGACAGCGCATGGCGAACAGGCTAGCGAATTCCTCCGGCATTTGGAGGTTCGGTTTATGCGTGAAGCCCGTTTTTGTCCAGACGCGTGGAGGCACAAGGGCACATTGTCGCGGGCACATGCCGCGGCCCGCGCAACGGCTTGATGATCGGGCCGCCGAACAGCGCTAAATAGCGCTAACTTCAGCGGTAAATCGGAACTCCGCTTGCCTCGACAGCAACCGCCGGCCCGGTCTATTGTCGAGCCATGGCGCATGTCATCGACCGCGACAAATGGGCGAGCACGCCCGACCGTTGGCAAGGTGAGCTGCAATGCGGCGCATTTGGCTCCAACTCCTGCCTGATCTTCAATTATCAGCCCGAGATCGGCGGCGGCCCGCGTCTGCATAAGCATCCTTACGCGGAGATCTTCGTCATCCGTTCCGGCACCGGCCTGTTCACGGTCGGCGATCGACAGATAACGGCCACCGCAGGCCAAATTCTGATCGTGCCGGCCGAGACGCCGCACAAATTCACCAATCTCGGCCCCGGTCCGCTCGAGACCACCGACATCCACGAGAACGGCAGCTTCATCACCGAATGGCTGGAGTGATGCGGCTTATTCGAGAGACAGGCCCTGTCCGCGGACCGATTCCCGCCTAGTTCTGTCGGTCGGAGCGATCGGACAGGTGAAGGCCGGGCGGATGGAAACTTCCAGCATCGAGGTTGAAGGACTGACCATTGCGATCCGCGAAGCCGGGCCACGGGATGCGCCCGGCCTCGTGCTGCTCCACGGCTGGCCTCAAAGTTCCCATGCCTTCGAGAACGTGATCGGTCGGCTGGCCACCGATCAGCGCGTGATCGCGCCGGACCTGCCGGGTATAGGCGGCTCGCAAGGCACGCGCAAAACCGGTGAGAAAGCCCATCTGGCCAGGGTGATAGCGGCCTTGATTGACGCCTGCGGCCTGCGACAGGTCATGGTGGCCGGCCATGATGTCGGCGGCCAGATCGTCTTCGCGCTTTTGCGCAACCATCCGGAAATCCTCTCCGCCGCTGCGATCATGGATGTTGTCGTTCCGGGCGTGGCGCCGTGGGACAAGGTCATCCGCAATCCAAACCTCTGGCATTTCGCCTTTCACGCGGTTCCTGCTCTCCCGGAACTGCTGGTTGGGGGTCACGAGCGCGCCTATTTCGACTTCTTCTTCGACACCCTTTCGAACGAGAAATCCGCCATCCCGGCCGAAGCAAGAGACATCTACGCCAAGGCCTATTCGCGGCCGGAAAGCCTCAAGGCGGGCTTCGGCTGGTACCGCGCCTTTTCCGAGGACGCCAAGGCCAATGCCGTTCCGCCGGCAAGCCCGATCGATACGCCGGTGCTCTGCCTCAGGGGCGCTGCCGAGACCGGCGAGATCACCGATTACCTCAATGGCTTGAAGGCCGCCGGCCTCTCCAATGTCGAGGGCGACATCATCCCCGATAGCGGGCACTTCGTCGCCGATGAGAATCCCGGAGCGCTCGCCTTGCGCCTGGCGCGCTTTCGGAAGGAAGTCAGCGCTTAGCTGGCGCCGAGCCTGGCCAGCACCGCCCGCGGGATGTCGTATTCGCGGATCACGGCGTCATGCTTTCGCAGCCCGCAGAGTTCGCGCTGGATGAAATAGGCGTGGACGGCTTCTGCCGCTTCTTTCAGCAGCCGGTTGCGGTCCCCGCCTTCCCCATTTTCGCGCAGCTTCGCCAAGGCCTCGTCGACGCGCTGGCCGGCGCGACCGAGGGCGGCCGCCTTTTCAGCGAGTATTTCGTGGCCGAGCAGATCGAGAGCGCTTTCCTGCGCTCCTGACCGTCCGAAATTGCTGGGCATTCTGACCGACATGGCTGCGTTTCTACTCCGCCGGGCGCGTCTCTTCCAGCGCGCTTTCCTCATTGAAGAGGAAGCCGCCGGACTGCCGTTTCCAGAGCCGTGCATAAAGACCGTCCAGCGCCACCAGCTCGTCATGCGTGCCTTCTTCGACGATGCGGCCGCCGTCGAGCACGACCAGCCGGTCGAGCGCTGCGATGGTGGAAAGCCGGTGGGCGATGGCTATGACGGTCTTGTTCTCCATCAGCCTTGCCAGGTTTTCCTGGATCGCCGCCTCGATGTCGGAATCGAGTGCCGAGGTCGCCTCGTCTAGGATGAGGATCGGCGCATCCTTGAGGAAGAGGCGGGCGATCGCCACACGCTGGCGCTGGCCGCCGGAGAGCTTGACGCCGCGCTCGCCGACATAGGCTTCGTAGCCAAGGCGCTTGCGATTGTCGCGCAGCCCCATGATGAAGTCATGCGCCTCGGCTTTGCGCGCCGCGGCGATCACCTCGGCGTCGGTAGCGTCCGGCATGCCGAGCTTGATGTTGTCGCGCAGCGAGCGGTGGAACAGCGCCGTGTCCTGGCTGACCACGCCGATATTGGCGCGCAGCGAATTCTGCGTCACACGGGCGATATCCTGGCCGTCGATCAGGATCCTGCCGCCCTCGAGGTCGTAAAGGCGCAGGATGAGATTGGCCAGCGTCGTCTTGCCGGCGCCGGACGGACCGACAAGCCCGACCTTCTCGCCTGGACGCACGACGAGGTCGATGCCCTCGAGGACCCCTGCCCCTTTCCCGTAGTGGAAGGTGACGTTCTTGAGGTCGATGCGGCCACCCGCAACCACCAGCTCCTTGGCATCCGGGGCGTCGGTCAGGCCGAGCGACTGCGAGATCAGCGCCTTGGAATTTTCCAGCACGCCGAGATTCCTGAGGATACTGTTGAGCTGCATCATCAGCCGTCCCAGCAGCATATTGAGCCTCAGCACAAGCGAGAGCGTGAAGGCGACGGCGCCGACGGTGATCGAGCCTTCCACCCACAGATAGACTGCAAAGGCGGCGATCGCCGTGATCATGATGCCGGAAAGCGTCGTCAGCGCCACGCGCACACCGGTCAGCCGCCGCGTGAAGGGCCGCAGCGCATCGAGATAGATGTCGAAGCCGTTGCGGATGTAGCGGTCGTCGCCGTCGGCCGCGAACAGCTTCAGCGTCTGCACATTGGAATAGGAATCGACGAAGCGGCCGGTGATCATCGAGCCGGCTTCGGCGGTCGCCTCGGCATGCTTGCGGATTGCCGGCAGATGGAGCCTGGCCAGCCAGCCGAAGGCGACGATCCAGATCACCACCAGCGCCGCCAGCCTGAGGTCGAGGCCGGCGACCAGCGCCAGCGTCGTCACCGTGTAGACGATCATGAACCAGACGACTTCGATGAAGCTTTCCATGAGGTCGCCAGTGGCCTGCCCCGCCTGCCAGACCTTGGTGGCGATACGCCCGGCGAAGTCGTTTTGGAAGAAGGCGTAGGACTGGCGAGAGACATGCCGGTGCGCCTGCCAGCGCACCAGGCTGTAGAAGCCCGGCGTGATCGTCTGCTCGTCGACCAGCGCCGAAAGGCCGACCACCAGCGTGCGGATGATCAGCACCACCGCGCCCATGAACAGCAGCTCTGGCCCGGCGGCGGCCCACAGCGCGTGCCAGCTGCGTTCGCCGGGAAGCTGGTCGAGGATATCGACCAGCCGTCCGACGAAATAGAACAGCCCGGCCTCGACCAGCGGCGCGATGCCGCCGATGATCAGCATGGCGAAGAAAGCGAGCTTCGCTTGCCCGACATAGTGCCAGAGGAAGCCGCCGACGCTGGCAGGCGGACGAAGATTCGCCGGCTCGCGGAACGGGTAGACCCAGCTTTCGAACCAGCGATAGACGGCCTTCATCATTCCGCGGCTTCACCTTTCGTCGGCAGATCGTCGGCCGCCTGCTTTTCCTCGAGCAGGAAGCCGCCCGACTGGCGCCGCCAGAGCTGGGCATAGAGCCCGCCCTTGGCGATCAACGCCTCATGCGAGCCGTCCTCGACGATGCGGCCCTTGTCCATGACGACGAGCCGATCCATTGCCGCGATGGTCGACAGACGGTGGGCGATGGCGATGACCGTCTTGCCCTGCATGAGCTTGTAGAGGTTCTCCTGGATAGCGGCCTCCACCTCGGAATCGAGCGCAGACGTAGCTTCGTCGAGAATGAGGATCGGCGCGTCCTTCAGCATAACACGGGCAATGGCGATGCGTTGCCGCTGGCCGCCGGACAGCTTCACGCCGCGCTCGCCGACGAGCGCCTCATAGCCGCTTTGCCCATGCGGATCGGTCAGCCCCGCGATCACATCGTCGATCTGCGCGGCCTTGGCGGCGCCGAACATCGCCTCATCGCTGGCGGACTGTCGTCCATATTTGAGGTTCTCGCGAACGGATCGATGCAGGAGCGACGTATCCTGATTGACGAAGCCGATCGCCGCGCGAACGCTTTCCTGCGAGACGTTGCGGATGTCCTGTCCGTCGATCAGCACCTTGCCGTCCTGCACGTCGAACAGCCGCAGCACGAGATTGACCAGTGTCGACTTGCCGGCCCCGGAACGGCCGATCAGGCCGACCCGCTCGCCCGGCGCGATCTTCAGCGACAGATTGTCGATGACGCCGCCTTTGCCGTCCTTGCGCCAATAGTTGAAGTTCACCTGCTCGAACTCGATGCCGCCGGCTTTGACCACGAGGGCCGGCGCGTCCTGCTGGTCCTGCATGGTGATGGGGCGCGCGATCGTCGTCATCGAATTGCTGGCGACGCCGATCTGCCGGAAGACGTTGGCGCCGACATCGAGGATCCTGCCGGAAATGTTGGCGATCTGCAGCGCGAACGGTATCGCCGTCGCCACGGCCGCCGTGGTCATGGCGCCGGCGTTCCAGCCGGCCAGCGCCAGCCAGCTTATGGCGATAAGCAGCGCAGCGTTGAGGACGAACAGGGCCGACCACATCAGTGTGAAAACGCGCATCAGCTGATAAAACGTGTCGGCGTGCTCGACGACGGCTTGCGAGACATATTTGTCTTCGTGCTCGCCGGTCGAGAATGTCTTGAGCGTCAGGATGTTCGTGTAGCTGTCGACCATACGGCCGCTCACCTGCGACCACCGCTCCGACAGTTGGGACGAGCGCTGGGTGATCCTCGGCATCGCAAACCAGAAGATCATGCAATAGAACACCAGCCAGGCCGCCACCACAGCCAGAAGAAGCGGGTCGAGCCGCGCCAGCACAACGATGGCGACCGCGACGAAGACCAGCGCGTACCAGACGGCATCGACGGTGAGATTGACGCTCATCTCCACCGAGTCGCCGCTTTGCATGACCTTCGTTCCGATGCGGCCGGCGAAGTCGTTCTGGAAGAATGACCAGTCCTGACGCACGACATGCCAATGGCTTTGCCAGCGGATGAGGTCGATGAGGTTCGGTGCGATGGCGTGGTTGCGGATGAGCGCGTCGATAACCATGGACAGCGGACGCAGCAGCACGATGATCGCCATGATGACGAGCAGCGGCCCATGCGCGACGAAGAAATCGCCCGGCCTGGTGTTGGAGAGCAGGCCCACGATCAGGCCGACGAAAATCGGCAGCATCGCGTCCACTATTGCCGCGACCGGCAACGATGATCATGCGCAGCCAATAGGCGGCGCGAAACTGCCTTATGAAATACCAGTAGAACCGCCAAAGTCCCATTGGCGGCTGCCTGTCTTCGGCCAGCGCCACCGGCGAATAATGGCTTTCGAACCATGTGAAGATGCGGTCGAACATTTTTCTCTCGTAGATGCCGGAACCCCGCCGGCACCCGATTTGGTCGCCGGCGGGCCTCTGACAGGTCGTGGTTACGCCCGGGAGCGATTCCCCGCAATCGCCGTAACCTTGATGCCAATCGCGATCGCGTTACTCCGCCGCCATCTCGGAGTGAGACCCTTTGGCATCGGACTCAGCCGGCGCATCATCGAGGAGGAACCCACCCGACTGGCGCTGCCAGAGCTGGGCATAAAGGCCGCCCTTGGTGACAAGCTCTTCGTGCGAGCCTTCCTCGATGATGCGCCCCTTGTCCATGACGACGAGCCTGTCCATCGCAGCGATGGTCGACAGCCGATGCGCGATGGCGATCACGGTCTTGCCTTGCATCAGCTTGTAGAGGTTCTCCTGGATCGCCGCCTCGGCTTCCGAATCGAGCGCCGACGTCGCCTCGTCGAGGATGAGGATCGGTGCGTCCTTCAGCATGACGCGGGCAATGGCGATGCGCTGCCGCTGACCGCCGGACAATTTGACGCCGCGGTCGCCGACATGTGCATCGAATCCCTTGCGGCCGTTATGGTCCGAAAGCGCGCCGATGAAATCGAGCGCCTCCGCCCGCCGTGCCGCCTCGATCAGCATCTCGTCGGTGGCGTCAGGGCGCCCGTAGAGGATATTCTCCCGCACCGACCGATGCAGCAGCGAGGTGTCCTGCGTCACCATGCCGATCTGCGCGCGCAACGAATCCTGCGTTACCCCGGCGATCTCCTGGCCATCGATGAGGATCCTGCCGCTTTCCAGGTCGTAAAAACGCAGCAAAAGGTTGACCAGCGTCGACTTGCCGGCGCCGGAGCGGCCGACGATGCCGACCTTCTCGCCGGGTTTCACAGTGAGCGACAGGTTCTCGATGACGCCCTTCTGCTTGCCGTAGTGGAAGCGGATCTCCTCGAAACGGATCTCGCCCTGACTGACGGCGATGTCGCTGGCGCCCGGGCGGTCCTCGACCAGCCGCGGCAGCGAGATCGACTGGATGCCGTCTTGCACCGTGCCGATATTCTCGAACAGGCTCGACATCTCCCACATGATCCACTGCGACATGCCCCACATCCTGAGCACCAGGCCGATAACCACGGCGACTGCGCCGATCGTCACCGCCTCGCCCAGCCATAGCCACAGCGAGATCGCCGTCACGGAAAACAGAAGCAGCGAATTCAGGATGTAGAGCATCCCATATAACTGCGTCACCAGCCGCATCGAGCGGTAGACCGTATCGAGGAAGCTCGCCATGCCCTCCCTGGCGAAAGTTGCCTCGCGGCGGGCATGCGAAAACAGCTTCACCGTCTGGATGTTGGTGTAGCTGTCGACGACGCGGCCGGTCATGGTCGAGCGCGCATTGGCCTGCTCCTCGCCGACCTTGCCGAGCTTCGGGATGAAAAAGCGCAAGAGCCCGATATAGCCGACCAGCCATACACCCAAGGGCACAGCCAGTCGCAAGTCTGCCGAGCCGACGATGAACAGCATGCTGAGGAAGTAGACGACGACATAGTTTAGGACATCGATCAGCTTGATGACGCATTCGCGCACGGCAAGAGCGGTCTGCATCAGCTTGGTGGCGATACGGCCGGCAAACTCGTCCTGGTAGAAGGCCATCGACTGCTTGAGCAGGTAGCGATGCACCTGCCAGCGGATGCGCATGGGATAATTGCCCATCAGCGTCTGCTGGTTGAGCAGCGAATGCAGCCATACCGTGCCCGGCAGCGCGAACAGCACGATGAAGGCCATGCCGGCGAGTTTCCAGCGCTCCGTCTCAAGGAAGGTTTCGCGGTTCTGCGCCGACAGCCAGTCGACGATGCGGCCCATGAAACCGAACATCCACGCTTCGGCAAGGGCTATCGCTGCCACAAGCACGGCATCGACGAGGATATAGGGCCAGGCCCCGCGCGTGTAATGCACGCAGAAGGCGACCAGCGTCTTCGGCGGCTCGACCGGCTCCGCGGCGGGAAACGGATCGAGCCTCTTCTCAAACCAGCGGAACATTCGAGGCACTCGACGATTTGTGCGCTCACGCGGCGCGGGGTTGATTGGTAAGGCCGTTCGGCCGCACGGCGCCGCGGGCCGGCGATACGGAATTGTCCGTATCGCCGGCCCTGCTTCGCGCAATATAGGGTGTCGCGGGCTTTTCGCCGACAGGCTTGCCAGAGGATCCTGACGACAAGCTGTCGCCAGCCCTGGTTTTGCCCGGTCGGACCATGCGGATGATCCGGCGCACCAGCGAGGGTCGACCGGGATCGGGCACCGCGCGCGAGAAGTCGACGTCCGGCAGCATGCCGCGATGCGGACGCCGGCGCGTCTCGGCGTGCACCGCCGACGAGTAAGTCTCGCCGATCAGCAGCGCCCAGGTCGCCACCTTGCGCTCATGCAAGCTTCTTGAACCCGGTATTTTAAAGGGATCGAACATCGGTCCGTCCTCCATGTGCAAATGCGTTAAAAAGGGTGATGCGAGCTCGACCTCCGGCATTCGGCCGGAGGGACGCGACGCAGTCAGGACATGACGGCAAGCGTCAGTCCCGACCTGACGGCCAGCGTCGGTGTCGACACGTTCAGGCGGGGCGGGGCGCCGCTTTGGCAGTTTGAGAAACATCGCAAGATTCCTTCGAAGGCCGAAAACTGGGTTCGGCGGGAATCGGTGCGATGAGGTCTTAAAGTGTCAGAAGAATCGTCGTACCGAAACCGCCGTTGGGCATACGTGGGCCCCAAAGAGGAGCTGCCCGGAGAAGGGCTGGAAGTGCATGGTCATCATGTGGTCCCTCTCCTTCGGTTCGGGTTGACGATGATGGGCGTATACTCGACTTCGCAGAAAATGGCCACCCGCCAGTCTAGAAATCGCCAAAAGCCGGAGCCGCCTGTGGCCGTTCTGCCACTTATTAGAAGGATGCGGAAATGAACGACCGTCTTCGCATCGGGCTCTACCAACCGGATATCGCCGGCAATTCCGGGACGATCCTGCGCTTCGCCGCCTGCCTTGATCTTGGCGTCGACATCATCGAGCCGGCCGGTTTCCCGCTCTCCGATCGGGCGCTGAAACGCGCCGGCATGGACTATCTCGAAATGGCGGCGCTTGCCCGCCATGCCGACTGGCACGCCTTCGAGGAATGGCGCCGAACGAACGCGCGCCGCCTTGTGCTGCTCACCACCAAGGCCGAGACCGCCTACACGCGGTTTGCTTTCGCCGCCGGCGACGTCCTTCTGTTCGGCCGCGAATCCGCCGGCGTGCCGGAAGAGGTTCATCAGGCGGCGGATGCGCGACTGACCATTCCGATGCGGCCGGGCGCCCGCAGCATCAATGTCGCGCTGTCCGTCGCGATGGACGCGGGCGAAGCGGTCCGCCAGCTCGGATAGGCTGCTCAAGCCCTGCTCGTCGTCGCGAACGCCTCCCACTTGCGGCGTCAGTCTCACCCAGGCGCACATCGCCTTCTCCTCAATTTGCCTTGTCAGGCTTTCCTCGCTACAAGCTCAACCTAACTTGAGGTCAAGCGGAAAGTGCGAGATGGCTCCGGTGAAGGAATTGACGGTCGGCCAGGTGGCGATGCGCAGTGGCGTCGCGGTCTCGGCGCTCCATTTTTACGAAGCGCGCGGGCTGATCCGCAGCCATCGCACCGCGGGTAACCAACGGCGCTACGGCCGCGACGTGCTGCGACGGGTGGCGATCATCCGCGTCGCCCAGGAGGTCGGCATATCGCTCGCCGAAATCGCCGCCGCATTCCAATCTCTGCCCGAGGGCCGCACCCCGACGCGCGAGGATTGGAATCTGCTTTCAACGGCTTGGCGCGACGGCCTCGATCATCAGATCGCCCAATTGAAGAAGCTGCGCGACGGCCTGACCGACTGCATCGGCTGCGGTTGCATGTCGATCGACAAATGCCCGCTTCGGAACAAGGAGGACCGACTGGCCAGAGAGGGAACTGGAGCGAGACGGCTACTGGTGTCCTGAGGATTTTTCAATCTGCCGCCGGCAGCCGTCGCATGGTGAATTCGATGACGTCGCCCGGGCGCTCGAACCAGCTTTCGATCTCGGTCCAATAGGCCTGCTTGGGAAAGCGCTCGAACCATTCCTTGGCCTTGAGGCGCGCGGCCGGCCGCGGCAGCACGAAAGTCTCGCGCAAAAATCCGTCGCGCGGCTCTCTTTCGCGCTCGACCCGTGAGCGCTCCAGCCTCTTCTTCAAGCCATCCAGCGGCGGTCTTGCCGGGGTGCGCACGAGCAAACTCCTTGCACCTTGGTCAGACAGGACTTGACCCTTGCCCTTAAGAGATTAGGGATCGCGCGCAGAAAAAACGAGTCATTTGTCGGGCAAGCAGCCTGGACTGGAGACGGAATTGGAACGACCCGACATTGCGGTGGGCCTGCCTGACGACATCGAGCAGAAGAAGATGAAGGCCCGCCTCTGGTTCGAAGCGCTGCGCGAGCGCATCTGCGCCGCCTTCGAGCAGATCGAGCAGGAACTCACTGGACCGCAATCGGCATGGTCGCCCGGGCATTTCGAGCAGACGCCGTGGGAGCGCGACGACGGCAAAGGTGGCGGCGGCACCATGTCGATGATGCGCGGCCGCGTCTTCGAGAAGGTCGGCGTGCATACCTCGACCGTCCACGGCGAATTCTCTCCCGAATTCCGCAAGCAGATCCCGGGCGCCGACGAGGATCCGCGCTTCTGGGCGAGCGGCGTTTCGCTGATCGCGCACCCCTGGAACCCCAACGTTCCGGCCGTGCATATGAACACACGCATGGTCGTGACCACCCGCCACTGGTTTGGCGGCGGCGCCGACCTGACGCCGGTGCTCGACCGCCGCCGTACCCAGGACGATCCCGACACGATCGCCTTCCACCGCGCCATGCAGTTCGCCTGCGAGAAGAACGCCGGGGTGGCCGACTATCCGAAATTCAAGGCGTGGTGCGACGAGTACTTCTTCCTGCCGCACCGCAACGAGGCGCGCGGAGTCGGCGGCATCTTTTTCGACTGGCTGCATTCCGATGAGGGCCAGGGCGGCTGGGACGCCGATTTCAATTTCGTCCAGGATGTCGGCCGCTCTTTCCTCGTCGTCTATTCCCATCTGGTGCGTGGCAATTTCAACCAGAACTGGACCGACGGCGACCGCGAGGAACAGCTCGTCCGGCGCGGCCGTTACGTCGAATTCAATTTGCTTCACGATCGCGGCACCATCTTCGGCCTGAAAACCGGCGGCAATGTCGCCTCGATCCTCTCCAGCCTGCCGCCCGAGGTAAAGTGGCCGTAAAAATCCGGTGAGCGGAAGGCCAGCCGCATTGCTGTCCCATTCGCCGAATTTTGACCGGCAATGTGGCAGGGGCGATTTCTTTTTCGTCTAATATCCTTTTGAAAAAATTGATCTATTTAACGTGCCGGGTCGGGAAGCGCCGGCGGCTCGTCACTGCTACGAGCCGCGACCCGACGCGTCCGGACGGCCCTGATCGAGCGGAGTGCCTTCCCAATGGTGCCCGCATCCCAGGAGAACATCCTATGCGCAAGCTTATTGTGACGGCGGCAACCGCCGCCTTTCTCGCCTCCGGTGGCGCCGCGTTCGCCGCGGTCAAGCACACCACGGGAACAGTGAAGAGCTTTGATGGAACGGCCATGAGCCTTGTTCTGGACAACGGATCGACCTTCACGCTGTCCAAGGCCTTCAAGGATCCGGGCATAAAGCCGGGCGAGAAGGTTCGCGTTTCCTGGGATATGAGCGGCAAGAACAAGATTGCCGAGGCTGTCAAGATCATGAAGTGACGGCCTGCACGGCCAGCAATTGCAGAAACGTTGAAGCGGTTTCCGCTGGAATTGCGTCAAAACAAAAAGACAGTGCGGTTCATCGTTTCACGGAAACCAGGTGGCAACGGGCGGAGCAGCAATGCTCCGCCTTTGATTTCGCGCGGAGACCGTGAAAAAACAATTCGCCACCGGCCCAATGCAACCGAAGCCGGCGACATGTGTTATGGTTTTCCACCGGGGCAATTTCAGGAAAATGCGATGCGGCTTTCCATGCGGAATTGCATGATAACAAGGAGCGGAATCAGGGCTCCGGACCTAGGAAAGGAAAAACCATGAAGGAGTTCCAATGCGGGACACTCGTCCCGGGCTGCGATTGGCACACGCGCGCCGAGGAGGAAGCCGAGGTCATGCGCCGCGCCGTCGAGCACATGCGTGAAACCCATGGCGAAACCACCATCCGCGAGACCATGATCGAGGCGATCCGCTCGCGCATCCAAAAGGTCCGCGACGCGGCCTGAGGCATCGGGTCACCGTTTTCGGACGACCATTGGCAAAGCCGGCGAGTTGGATGCAGCATCCGGCGCATCTCGTTTCGTTTGCGTCTGATCGCTGGCAACGGCCTGGCTTCGCCGAATTCAAGCAAAAACTTATATTCGTACCGGCTTGGATAACCCCGCGGTAACGGTCTCCATGCGATCGTCGCGCATGATCCGGCGACCGCGGCTGCCCGAGGAGCCGTCCGCCACAAGGCGCGTCTGGATCCGGTGGGGCGAGGTGCTTCGCGCATGCGCGAAAGATCCAACAAACGAGACGGTTTCGGCGCAGCCGCACTGTTGCTGTGCCTAGTCGTTGGCGCCTCGCCGTCGATGGCCCAGGAAATGACCACGTCGCTCGTGAACATCCACCAGGGGTCATGGCTCAGCGACCGCGCCAGAGCTCTCGGCAATGGCGGCTATGAGCTGCAGGACGGGAGCTGGGTCTCATTCAATCGTTGGTACCACAGCGATTGGGTCGACATGCACGTCGACTTCATCACGCAACTTACCGAAGACAGCGGCTTTCTGTGGGGAGTGGGAACCGGGGAACAAGCCGAGAAGTACCGCATCGCGCCGAGCCTCAAGCTCGGTTTTCTCACCCAGACCCATCCGAGCCTCAACAGCACTCTCTCCCTTTCGGTTACCTCGACCTTCGGCGGCAACCTGAGCGAAAAGCCATGCTTGGCCGACTACGGGGATCTGGGCACCTACAGCGTCAACTGCCGGCTTGCGGCCGGGGAGACGGCGCCTGAGGACACGCTGAAATATCTGGTTAACGCTACGCCCGAAAGGCTGCGCCTGTGGCTCAACTACCGTGTTACTTTCTGATCGCCGGGATGCCGCGCATGAGAAATCTTCCTGCTCCCGAACTTCGCGATCGTCCGTCCTCGTTCCTGCTTTGACCGGGAGTAAGACCATGTCTGGTAATTTCTGGAAGCTCGGCATTGCCGCGGCACTGACCATTCTGCCGGCATGCCTGGCGTCGGCGCAGGAAGCTCTCGACGCGGACCAGTCGGCCGCGCTGTGCCACGGCGGCGGGTCCATATGCGTAAGCGCAAAGATACCGGTTGCGCGAACGACACAAGCGGTGCAGAGCTGGATGAGCCCCGATGTCGGCGCCGCGTGGGCGGCTGGCTACAAGGGCAAGGGCGTCACCATCACCATCGTCGACGACTTCAGCAGCTCATCGCGCTTCTCCGGCAATTTCGGCATCGGCACGCAATATCAGCGGCACGGAGAGTGGACGCGCGAAGAAGCAAGCATGATCGCTCCTGCGGCGACCATCCGCTCCAAGGACTTCTCGACGGGTTCGGCCGTCCCGCTGGCAAGTGGCCGCGACGTCCTCAACCTCAGCTACGGCATGTACGCGAACGCGGGTTACAGCGTGAACCAGATCCGCTGGGCCCCGGAGGAGCAATCGATCATCTCCTACGCCAGCAAGGGATCGGCCATCGTCTCGAAAGCGGCTGGCAACGATTCGGTTGCGGTCGGCGGCGTCACCAGCGGACAGCAGGATTATCTCGATCTCGCTCTGATCGGCAAACCGACGGCGATCTTTGTTGGCGCGCTGTCCACAAACGGCACGGCGTCAAACAAGGCTCAGCTTGCCTGGTATTCCAATTACGCCGGCTCCGACCCGACCGTGCAGAGCCATTTCCTGGTGGTCGGCGTCGAAGGCGACAAGACCGGCCTTTACGGCACGTCGTTCGCCGCGCCTATCATCTCCGGATATGCCGCAATAATCGGCAGCAAATTCACCAAGGCGACCCCGGTTCAGATCACCAACGACCTGCTCAACACGGCTCGCACCGACACGCTGGTCAACTACAACCCCTCAGTCTACGGCAAGGGCGAGGCAAGCCTTTCGCGTGCCCTGGCCCCGGTGGCGATACGCTGAGCGGCGCCACGATGTAGGACTGATCTAAGCCTCGAGTGCCTGCGCGGCGCGTTTGAGCAGTGCGCCGCGATCCATGGCGAATGCTGAATCCACCCATTCCCTTTCGAGATTCTTCAGCGTGGCACCAAGCTTCGGGCCGGGCGCGGCGCCGAGTTCGGTCAGGTCGGCCCCCTTGATCGGAAAGCTCGGCTTTTGCCATTTCAAGGCGAAGCCGAGCAGGCGCGAGAAACCGCCGGCTTCCATCATCGCCTGATCGTCCTCGATGGCCCCTGTCCGCGCGGCGGCGAGCGCGAGCCGCAGCCGATCGACGAAGCCTTGGCGGTCGCCGAAATAGAGCCTTTTCGACAATTCCGTCTCGGCCGTCTTGGGTTCAGGCGGAACCGTCTGTGCCCAGTGCCGCAGGCGCTCCCCCTCGTCGGTCGAAAATCTCAGCCTTTCGGCAAGCGTCTTCATGCGCGCGGCATCCGGCGGAACGACGGCCTCCAGCCTGAGCAGCGGATCGGCATCCCAGCCGAGATCCTTTTCGGTCCTGACCAACCCGTGGATGGCGTCGATGCCCCATTTCTCGCTCTCCGGCAGCACGGCGGTGAGGACACCGGCCTGGCGCATCCACAGCAGGGCACGCGATGGGTCGGGCGCCGAAAGCAGCTTCTTCAGTTCGGACCACACGCGTTCGGCTGACAGCCTGCCGAGCCCGTCCTTCAGCCTGGCGCAGGCCTTCAAGCCCTCGGCGTCGGGCCGGCCGTCGCCATACCAGGCGAAGAAGCGAAAGAAACGCAGGATACGCAGATAATCCTCGCGGATGCGCGCTTCCGGATCGCCGATGAAGCGCAGCCGCCGCGCCTCGATATCGGCGACGCCGCCGACAAGGTCGACGATGGCGCCGTCGGCTTCGGCATAAAGCGCATTGATGGTGAAGTCGCGCCGCGCGGCGTCGGCCCTCCAGTCGCGCCCGAAGATGACTTTCGCCCGCCGACCGTCGGTCTCGATGTCGGCCCTGAGCGTCGTGACCTCATAGGCCTTGCCGCCGGCGATTGCCGTGACGGTGCCGTGCTCGATCCCTGTCGGCACGGTCTTGAAGCCGGCGGCCTGGGCGCGGCGGATCGTGTCCTCGGGCACCGTCGTGGTGGCAATGTCAATGTCGGCGACCGGCTGGCCGATCAGCGCATTACGCACCGCTCCACCGGCCACCCGCGCCTCTTCGCCGCCCTCCTTCAGCGCGGCAAGCAGCTTCTGCAGATGCTTTTCGCCCAGCCAATCGGCCCTGCCCGAGAGAGACACCTCAGCGCTCACGCATAGAGCCTTTCATAGAGTGTGCGGATGATGCCGGCGGTGACGCCCCAGATCCGCTGGCCGCCATAGGGCATCTCGTAGAAGAACCATTCGAGGTCGTTCCACATGCGGCTGTCGCGCGCGTGGTTGACAGGGTCCATCAGGAAGCGCAGCGGCACCTCGAAGGCGGCGTCGACCTCGTCGGCGTTGAGCATCAGCGAAAAGCCCGGCCGCACCACCGAAAGCACCGGCACGATGCGGTAGCCGCTGCCGGAGACATAGTCGGGCATGCGGCCGACAATTTCGATGTGATCGCGGTCGAGGCCGATCTCCTCGAATGTCTCCCGCAGCGCTGTGGCCTCAGGGCTGGGATCGGTCGGATCGATGGTGCCGCCGGGAAAGGCGACCTGGCCGGAATGGCTGCGCAGCTTCTCGGCCCGCTTGGTGAGCAGCACCGTGGCGCCGTCGGCGTGATCGACGACCGGGATCAGCACCGCGGCGTCGCGCAGCGGTTTTACATGCTTCAGCCTGGGATGCCCTGGATTGAAGCGGTGGTCGCCGAACTCGTCGCCGGATTGGACCTCGGCCTGGGCCGCTGCGCGGGCGCGAAAATCCGCGATCGAGAACGGCACCGGCGCCACCTGGTCCATCACGCGCTTAGCCGCTCGAGCTTGTCGGCCGACATGATCGGATAAACTTCGCCGCCGGAGCGGACGGCGAACATTGCCCTGCCGCAGACGTCGATCACCTCTCCATGCTCGACCAATTCGTACATCACCGGCCGTGCCACCAAGGCTTCCAGCCGCCCGCGCACCAGCACATAGGGCTTGAGCCCGCCGGTGGCGTCCTCGTCGACGAAGCGCAGCGGATGGCCGGGCCCGGCGGTGACCACGTCCCCGACATTGGTGCGGAACGTGATGATCTGGCCGTTGCCGGTCCCGGACACGTTCATCTCGACGGCGATGAAGGGCGCGTCGGCGACGCGGATGCCGACGCGCTCCACCGGCGTCACCAGGTAGGTCTTGCCGTCGGCGTCCTTGCGCAACACGCTGGAAAAGAGCTGCACCAGCGGCATGCGCCCGATCGGCGTGCCGAGGTAGAACCAGGTGCCGTCGGCCCTGATCTCCATATCGAGGTCGCCGCAGAAGTCTGGATTCCAGCGCTCCACCGGAGCCGGCCCCTTGCCGGCGCGCGCCGCGCGCGAGATCAGCGCCTCCAGCCCGCGCGCCTCGGTGGCGCTGGTCAGGCCCTTTTCACCGGATTCTGTGCGATGCGTCATGGTCACGAAATAGTCACTGTTGTCCGGATTGTCAGCCTTGTCAGCCCAAGCCTGTGATTTAAGTTCAATCGCAGGCGCCGGGCGAGGCCGAATCGCGGCATTCTGCGAATCGAGAATGCAAGCCGGTATTTCCAACCACAAGGATCGAACGGCATGAGCGTGATGATCAAGGAAAGCCCGTTGAGCGACAAGGCGATGATCGAGCAGGCCGAGAAGGCGCTGTCCGACATCTCCAAGGTCCGCGACGCCGTAGGCCGCGTTATCTTCGGCCAGGAAGCCGTTGTTGAGCGCACGCTGGTTGCGCTGCTTGCCGGCGGGCATGCGCTCCTCGTCGGCGTGCCAGGCCTCGCCAAGACCAAGCTGGTCGAGACACTGGGCATCGTGCTCGGCCTCGATTCCCGCCGCATCCAGTTCACGCCCGACCTGATGCCGTCCGACATCCTCGGCTCCGAAGTCATGGAGCAGGATGAGCTTGGCAAACGATCCTTCCGCTTCCTCCGCGGGCCTATCTTTTCGCAGCTTTTGATGGCCGACGAGATCAACCGTGCCTCGCCGCGCACCCAGTCGGCGCTGCTGCAGGCGATGCAGGAATATCACGTCACCATTGCCGGCGTTCGCCACGACCTGCCCTCGCCCTTCCACGTGCTGGCGACGCAGAACCCGCTGGAGCAAGAAGGCACCTATCCGCTGCCGGAAGCGCAGCTCGATCGTTTCCTGATGCAGGTCGACATCCTCTATCCGGAGATCGAGGCCGAACGCCGCATCCTGCTCGAAACCACCGGCGTCGAGGAGGCCAGGGCCGACAATGTGCTGCAGCCAGCCAGGCTGAGGGAGATTCAGACGCTGATCCGCCGCATGCCGGTGCCCGAAACCGTCGTCGAGGCGATCCTCAAGCTGGTGCGCTCGGCTCGTCCCGGTCAGGGCATTGCCGACACCGACAAGCACGTCGCCTGGGGTCCTGGTCCGCGCGCCAGCCAGGCGCTGACCCTGTGCGCCCGAGCACGCGCTCTATATGATGGCAGGCTGGCGCCGTCGGTCGACGACATCCGTGCCCTCGCCGAGCCGGTGCTGCAGCATCGCATGGCGCTGACCTTCGCCGCCCGCGCCGAAGGCACATCCGTGCGCGACGTGGTGGCGAAACTGGCAAAAGGCATCTGATGGGTCGAATAGGCGAGGTCCAGGCACCGGTTGCGACGCGCGACGCGCTCGCCCGTGGCCGGTTGCGGGCCTCTCTGGTGCCGGATCTGCTGGTCGAGGCGCGCCGCATCGTCAACACGGTGATCGCCGGCTGGCATGGCCGCCGCAAGCGCGGCATCGGCGAGAATTTCTGGCAGTTCCGCCCCTATGTCGAAGGCGATGCCTCGCGCATCGACTGGCGCCGCTCGGCCCGCGACGACCACACCTATGTGCGCGACCGCGAGTGGGAGGCGGCCCATACTGTCTGGCTCTGGTCGGATCCCTCGCCGTCCATGCTCTACAAATCCTCCGGAGCCGGCGTTTCCAAGGAATCGCGCGCTCTGGTGCTGGCGCTTGCGTTGGCCGAGCTCCTGTCGCGCAGCGGCGAGCGCATCGCCTGGCCGGGCCTCACCGACCCGTTCACCGCCCGCAACGGCGCCGAACGCATCGCGGCCCAGCTCAGCCATGCCGGCAACCTGGCGGCTAAGCCCGATCTCTCCACCATCCGCCGCTTCTGCGACATCGTCATCGTCAGCGACTTTCTCGATCCGGTCGAGGAGACCATGGCCTGGCTCGACGTGCTCGCCCGTCACGGCGTGCGCGCGCATCTGATCGAGGTCGCCGACCCGGCCGAGGAGACCTTCCCCTATGCCGGCCGCACCGAATTCACCGATCCCGAGACCGGCGACAA
Organism: Mesorhizobium sp. M1A.T.Ca.IN.004.03.1.1; assembly: GCF_003997555.1. Classification (NCBI taxonomy): domain Bacteria; kingdom Pseudomonadati; phylum Pseudomonadota; class Alphaproteobacteria; order Hyphomicrobiales; family Phyllobacteriaceae; genus Mesorhizobium; species Mesorhizobium sp. M1A.T.Ca.IN.004.03.1.1. The sequence goes on from NZ_RZTV01000001.1 coordinate 856,981, forward strand.
GCTGACCGCCGGCCGCGCCGAAACGCTTAAAGACGAATACCGCCTGCTCTATATCGCTCGCCGCCAGGAACTGGCCGGCTGGTGCAAGCGCCTCGGCTGGAGCTTTACCGTCAATCATACCGACCGCCTCGCCTCCGAGGCGCTCGTGCGCGTCCACATGGCGATGACCGCCGACAGCAGCCGTCCGGGTCTGACCTCGGGTCATGCCGGGCTGACCGCCGGTGGCGGTCATGCAGGGCTGACCGCGGGCGGTGATGCCGGAAAGGCGGTCGCATGAGTTGGCTGCCGCTTTCCTTCGGCGCGCCGATGGTGCTGTGGGGGCTGCTGGCCCTGCCGGTGATCTGGTACCTGCTGAGGCTGACGCCACCCAGGCCGCGGACTGAGGTCTTTCCGCCGCTGAGGATCCTCGCCCGCGTCCTGAGGCGCGAGGAGACGCCGCATCAAAGCCCCTGGTGGCTGACGCTGCTTCGCCTGCTGATGGCCGCCCTTGTCGTCACCGCGCTCGCCGAGCCGATCTTCAATCCGCGCGAAAAGCTGCCGGCCGAGGGCTCGGCGCTCGCGCTGGTCATCGACAATGACTGGGCAAGCGCCGCCGACTGGGGCAAGCGCGTCGCCACCGCCGAGCGGCTGATTGCCGATGCAGGCTCGAACGGCGTGCCGGTCGTCATCGCCTTTACCGCCGAGAAGCCGAATGCCGAGATCGGCCCCTTCGATGCATCGGCCGCGCTCGACCGCCTGCGCGCGGCAAAGCCGCGCCCGATCCCGACCGACCGCCCCGCCGTCTATGCCCGCGTCGCAGCCACTTTGGAGCGCCTGCCCGGCGCCAGCGTCGCCGTGCTTGCCGATGGCCTTGCCGCCACCGGTGACGAAGCAGCGTTCAAGACGCTCCTGGAAAGGAATGCCGCGAGGCTGGTCTGGGCTACCTCGGACCGGCTCTCGCTCACCGGCCTGACCGGCGCCGACAATCAGGTCGACGGCTTCACGCTGACCGCCATCCGCGCGCCGGGCGATCCGGCGCCGGCGCAGATCACCGCGGGCGCCTTCGACGACAAGGGCCGCCGCATCGCCGACGCGACTCTGACCTTCGCGCCGGGTCAGACCACCGCCACCGGAACGATGAAGGTGCCGTTCGAATTGCGCAACGACTTCGCCTCGATAGCACTCGATGGCGAGCACCAGGCCGGCGCCGTTCGCGTGCTGGACGAGAGCTCCAAGCGCCGCCGCGTCGGTCTGCTTTCGCAGGCTGAGGCAGACCAGGCGCAGCCGCTGCTGTCGCCGCTCTATTACATTCGCCGCGCCCTGCAGCCTTTCGCCGATCTGGTGGAGCCGTCGAGCGCCGATCTGGCCGATGCCATTCCGCAGCTTCTCGACCAGAAGCCGGCGATGATCATCATGGCCGATGTCGGCACCATCCCTGCGCAGGTCCGGCAACGGCTGGTCGACTGGGTGAACAATGGCGGCACGCTGGTTCGTTTTGCCGGTTCAAGGCTGGCTGCCGCCGGCAACGACGATGATCTCTTGCCGGTCCGGCTGCGCAGCGGCGAGCGCGCGCTGGGCGGCGCGCTTTCGTGGACGACGCCGCAACCGGTCACCGAATTCCCGAAGAACGGCCCGTTCGCCGACCTCGCGCCGCCGACGGAGGTGACGGTCAGCCGGCAGGTGCTGGCCGAGCCGACGCCCGACATCGTCGAGCGCACCTGGGCGACGCTTGCCGACGGCACGCCGCTGGTCACGGGCATGAAGAAGGACAAGGGAACGCTGGTGCTCTTCCACGTGACACCGGAGGCGACCTGGTCGAACCTGCCGATCTCCGGCAGCTTCGTCGAGATGCTGAGACGCATAGTGCAATTGTCGCGCAACCAGGGCACCGCGGTCGCCAATGCCGAGGCGGCCGCCGCTTCGCTGGCGCCCTATCGCATGATCGGCGCCGACGGCGCGCTGGTGCCGCCGACACCCGATGCGCGGCCGCTCGTGCCCGCCGCCGGCCCGCTTCCGGTGACGCTGGAAAACCCGCCCGGCCTCTACGGTTCGGAAACCGGCGTTTTCGCGCATAACCTGCTCAACGCCTCGAGCACATTCACGCCGCTTGCTCGGCCACAGGTCTCGCTGCCAGTGACGGCCATCGCTTACGCCTTCGACGAATCGGAGAACCTGAAAGGCCCGCTGGTCACATTGGCCCTCTTGCTGATGGTGCTCGACACGCTTGCCGTGTTCTGGATGGGTGGGCTGTTCTCGCGCCGGCCGCGCCGCGCCGCGGCGACCGCCGCTGCCCTGCTGATCGTGTTCGGCGGGCTCTTCGCCCACGTCGACTTTGCCCGCGCCGATGATTCGAAGCCGGGCGATGCCCAGGCCATCGAGGACATTTCGAAAACTCGCATCGCCTATGTCATCACCGGCGAGCCCGGCGTCGATTCAATCAGCCGCGCCGGCCTTGAGGGCCTCACCCGCTTCCTGATCGAGAAGACCGCGCTGGAACCCGGCCCGCCGGCGGGCGTCGACATCTCCAAGGACGAACTGACCTTCTATCCGCTGATCTACTGGCCGATCGACGCCACCGCGCCGATGCCCAGCGAAGCCGCGATCGCCCGCATCGACGCCTATATGCAGCAGGGCGGCACGGTTCTCTTCGACACGCGCGACCAGTTCTCCAACGGCATCGGCGCCGGCTCGGCAAGCCCGGCCACCGAGCGGCTGCGCGATATTCTCGGCAATCTGAACGTGCCGCCGCTGGAGCCGGTGCCCTCGGACCATGTGCTGACGAAGTCCTTCTTCATCCTTCCCGAGTTTCCCGGCCGCTTCAACGGCAGTCCGCTCTGGGTCGAAGCCTCGCTCGATGCCAGCAACACCGAGAACCGTCCCGTGCGCACCGGCGACGGCGTCTCCCCGATCATGATCACCGGTAATGATTTCGCCGGCGCCTGGGCGGTCGACGAGAACGGCGATCCGATGCTGCCGACCGTGCCGCCGGATCCGATGCAGCGCGTCTACGCGCTGCGCGCCGGCGTCAACATCATGATGTACATGCTGACCGGCAACTACAAATCCGACCAGGTGCATGTGCCCGTCCTGCTCGAACGGCTGGGACAGTAGTTCATGAACTGGTCGATCTCCTTCGAGCCGCTCGTTTCCTGGCCGCTGTTCTGGGTCGTCATCGTGCCGCTCGCGCTGCTCGCGCTGGCTGGCCTGTGGTTCCGTCAGCGCGGCTCTGTCCTGCGCTTCATCGCCCTGCTGGCGCTGGGCGCGGCACTGCTCAATCCCGTTTTCCTCGATGAGGAACGCGAGGCATTGAAGAGCGTCGTCGCGGTCATCGTCGATCGCAGCCAGAGCCAGGACATCGGCGACCGCACCAAGCAGACCGACGAAACGCTGACGGGCCTTCAGCAGCGCCTCGGCCGCTTCAAGCAATTCGACGTCCGCGTCGTCGAGGCCGGCAAATCCGAGGCCGCCGATGAGCGCACGGAAACCAGGCTGTTCGGCGCGCTGGAAAGCGCTTTCCGCGATGTGCCGCCCTCGCGCATCGGCGGCGCCATCATGATCACCGATGGCGAGGTGCATGACGCGCCGGCCGGCGCTCCGGAATTCAACGCGCCGCTCCATGCGCTGATCACGGGCAACGAGCACGAGAAGGACCGCCGCATCCGCTTCGAGAACGCGCCGCGCTTTGGCCTCGTCGGCAAGCCGCTCGACATGAGCTATCGGGTGCTTTCCACCGAAGGTCAGGGCGGCCCGGTCGACGTGCGGGTCTCGGTCAATGGCGAGCAGGTCTCTGTCGAGCATGCGACCATCGGTCAGCCGATGAAGCTTGAAGTCACCATTCCCAACGCGGGCCGCAACGTCGTCCAGCTTTCGATCGACCACGAGCCGGGCGAGTTGACCGACACCAACAACCGCGCCATCGCGCTGGTCGACGGCATTCGCGATCATCTGCGCGTGCTTTTGGTCTCCGGCGAGCCGCATGCCGGCGAGCGCACCTGGCGCAACCTGTTGAAATCCGACGCTTCGGTCGACCTCGTCCACTTCACCATTCTGCGACCGCCGGAAAAGCAGGACGGCACGCCGATCAACGAGCTGTCGCTGATCGCCTTCCCGACGCGCGAGCTGTTCGTCGAGAAGATCAAGGACTTCGATCTGATCATCTTCGACCGCTATCAGCACCGCGACGTGCTGCCGATCCTGTATTACGACTACATCTCCGAATATGTCGAAAAGGGTGGCGCGCTGCTGATTGCCGCCGGCCCCGAATATGCCGGCGAAAGCTCCATCGCCCGAACGCCGCTGATGTCGGCCCTGCCCGCGATGCCGAGCGGCGAGGTCGTCGATAAGGCCTTCTATCCGCGTCTCACCGATCTCGGCCAGCGCCACCCAGTCACGCGCGGGCTCGACGGCTCCGCCGCCGATCCGCCCCGCTGGAGCCGCTGGTTCCGCACCATCGGCGTCAAGAATCCCGAGGGCGCGGTGGTGATGAAAGGGGCCGACGACCGCCCCCTGCTTGTGCTCGACCGCAAGGGCGAAGGCCGGGTCGGCATGCTGCTTTCCGATCAGGGCTGGCTGTGGGCGCGCGGCTTCGAAGGCGGTGGACCGCATGTCCAGCTCTATCGGCGCATCGCCCATTGGCTGATGAAGGAACCCGAACTTGAAGAAGAACGGCTGACCGCCGACGGCCGCGGCATGGTGCTGGAAATCCGCCGCCAGACGATGAGCGACGATCCCGGCCCCGCCCAGGTGATCACGCCTTCCGGCAAGACGATGACGGTCAAGCTGGAAAAAGCCGAACCAGGGATTTTCACGGGCAGCCTGCAGACCAGCGAGATCGGCCTCTATCAGGTCGGCAACGGCGACCTCACCGCGCTTGCCCATGTCGGCCCGATCAATGCGCCTGAATTCGCCGATGTCGTTTCCACCGAGGACAGGCTGAAGGCGCCGGCCGAGGCGACCGGCGGCAGCGTGCGCCGGCTCGCGCCATCCTCCATGCTTGGCGATCTTGCCGGCGGTGTGGCATTGCCTTCGATCGTACCGGTCCGCTCCTCGGGGGCGGCATCGGGGAACGATTGGATCGGGCTGCGCACCACCGACGACAGCACGCTGAAGGCCGTCTCGCGCGTGCCGCTGTTCGGCGGCTTCCTCGGCCTCGGCTTGCTGCTCCTGGCCATCGGCTCGATGTGGTATCGAGAAGGAAGGTAGAGCCTTTTCCTTCTCCCCTTCCGGGGAAAGGTGCCCGAAAGGGCGGATGAGGGGCGGCGCGCAACAATCAATACGGCGCTTGCCCCCACCCTCACCCTGCTCGGCCGGCGGCCTCGCTTTCCCTCTCCAGGACACGGGCGAGGCAGAGCCGCCCTACTCTTCCGGCTCGGTCGTGAACAGCAGCGGATAGCCCTTGGCCTTACCGGCGTCGGTTGCTCGCGCGGCCTTGGTCTCGGCAACGTCGCGCGTGAAGACGGCGACCACGCAGACGCCGCGCGTATGCGCGGTGATCATCACGCGATGCGCCTGATCCTCGCTGAGCTTGAACTCGCCTTTAAGCACCGTCACCACGAACTCCCGCGGCGTGAAGTCGTCATTGACCAGGATGACCTTGTAGAGCTTCGGCCGCTCGGTCTTCGGCTGCGTCTTGGTACGCGGTTTGAGGACGGTCTCAGGCATTGGAATTCACCAGCTGGAAACTGGGTCTGGCTTGCACTCCCTCAGGCAGGGAAGCATTTGTCCATTTGTCCGCTGGAGGGCGGAGAATCGAGGGACGACGAAGGCTTATGTGGGATAGCGTTGTTTGCGCTTCAACGCCCCTGCCGACCGATCGTGCGACGCACCGTCGTCCATGTTGGAACCGCGCTCCATGAAGGCGCCAATCACCCAGGCGGCGAAGCCGATCAGAGTCGCGCCCGTCAGCGCGATCAGGATCCAGCTCTGTGCCGGCGTGATGTAGTCGAAGCTCGATGAGATGGCCGGTGCGAAAAGTTCCGGCTCGGTCCTGCCGCTGGCGGGATCCGGCACTGGGCTGGCTGTCAAGATGATCAGCGCTCTTGCTGCCGCGGTGGCAACCAAGCCGCCGAGAGCCAGCGAGCGCATCATGGACGAAAGCCGCTTCTTCATGCGGATTGTCCTACGGCACCGGCATTGCGATCGGGTTAAGGAAGTGGCGCGGCGCAAGCTGCCGGTGTCAGGATTCGGCCGCTGGAAGCCGCCCCGGCCGGTTTCGGCCGGAGCGGTCTTGAAAGATCAGGATCGAAGCCTGGATTAGGACTTCTTCGCGTCCTTCTTCGGGGCCTTCTTGACCGGGCACTTGTGGGTCTTGGTCACCTTGCAGGCCTTCTTGGCGGCGACCTTCTTCGGAGCGGTCTTCGCCGTAGCGTCAGCGGCCGGAGCCGTGGTCGTGGTCGAGGCGGCCGGAGCGGCGGTCGTCGTGGCGGCGGCGTTGCTGACAGCCGGCATCGAGAAAGCGAGAGCAACAGCGAGGCCGAGGGCGGAGAGGAGGGACTTTGTCATGGCTTCATTTCCTTTTTCATGCGGGTCGAGGAGTTGAGCGTCACTGAACCGGGTCGATCGGTGTCACTCCAAGCAGCTTCAAAGCGTTTGCGAGCATCCGGATGCCCTGCGCCTGTTTCTTGGCAGCGCAGAACCGGTTTCCCTTTCTTTGAAGTGCCTTCGCCGCGGTGACCTGCGTTGCCGCGGCATGGGTTTCGAGGGCTTCGTCAACTTGACGGTTGAGATTGGTGCAGCGCTCGGTCCGGGTCAGCGGCGTTACCTTTGCGTTGGAGGCCCCGACTGCGGCTGTGATGAGCGACATGCTAAGCAAAGCACCCATCACGCTGATCCAGAACCTCTGCATCGGTCTTGCCCGTTACTCCGGAAACTTGCGTCGCAGCCGATGACCTGACCGCCACGGCACCAGTTATGCCCTTGAAATTTTTCACGAGTTTTTCCCGAGTGTAGAATTTTGTTTCTGAATTGTTTCTGGGGAAGCCATTCCGTCCCACGTCGCCGCCACTGGCCAAGATGTGGCCCGAATTCTATCGTGTGGGTGATCACAGAAGGGCAGCTTGGCTACACAAATCGCGGGGTTCTCGTGAAATCCGACTCGCACATACTGATCGTCGATGACGACAAGGGCATACGCGACCTGCTTCAGGAGTTTTTCCAGAAGCGGGGGCTGCGCACGACAGTGGCCGCCGACGGCACCGAGATGGAGTCGATCCTGCGCCGGGCGCAGGTCGACCTGATCGTGCTCGATGTGATGCTTCCCGGTAAAAGCGGGCTGGAACTGTGCCGCGAGATCCGCGCCAATCACACGACACCGATCATCATGCTGACCGCGGTGACCGAGACGACGGATCGCGTCGTCGGGCTCGAGATGGGGGCTGATGACTATGTGCCGAAACCCTTCGATCCGCGCGAATTGCTCGCCCGCATCCGAGCGGTGCTGAGGCGCAACGGCACGGCCGAGCCGCGCCGGCCCACAGCCAAGCAGATCTACCGCTTTGCCGGCTGGACCATGGATTGCTCGCGCCGCCGGCTGACGGCGCCCGACGACGTGCGGGTGGAACTGACGATGGCGGAGTTCAACCTGCTGCAGACCTTCGTCAAGAGCGCGCAACGCGTTCTCACCCGCGAGCAGCTCATCGAGTTGTCCGGCGGCGACACCGGTTACAGCTTCGATCGCAGCGTCGACATCCTGGTCAGCCGCCTGCGCCGCAAGATGGAGGACGATCCCAAGACGCCGAAACTGATCTTGACTGTTCGCAGCGGTGGCTATCAGTTTCTGCCCGAAACGACCTCCGAATGAGACGCTTGCTGCCGCAAACCCTGCCTGTCTGGGTTCTGCTCATCGTTATTGCCGGCCTGATGATCAGCCAGGTCGCGACGCTTTATATCGTGGCGCGCGACCGCGCCGCCGCCAACGATGTGGTTGATCTCTACCGGCTGAACGACCGCGCCTATTCGCTGGTGCAGCTTATGCATGACGCCACGCCTGAAGAACGCAAGACGACCGCGTCCGGTCTATTCAATGCCACCTACGCATTGACCGTTTCGGACAGCCCCGCCGTCACTTCCTCGATCGCCGGCGATGACCAGCTAGCCGAGTTGGAGGACATCCTGGTCGGCCGCCTGTCCAAGTTCGGCATCACCGACGCGCGTGTGCGGCGCGATCCGGCAACGCAGGAAGCCGATGTCCCAGACGGCCAGGTGATGAACAAGGATGTCGGCCAGGTCGAGCGCGATCTGCTGGTGCTGGCCGCGGATTTCGCCCAGAGCGACAAGCTGACGGCATCGCTGCGCTTTTCCGACGGCCAGTGGCTGAACTTCACCGAGCCGATCACGCCGGCTGGGCCGATCCTGAGTTGGGACAGCCTACCGCTCTATTCGCTGATAGCGGGACTGATCATCGTGATGTCGATCTGGTCGCTGCGCCGGCTGACCGCACCCTATCGCATGATGGAGACCGCGGTGAACCGCATCGGCAAAGACCTCAAAAGCCCGCCCATCGCCGAGACCGGCAGCCGCGAGATCCGCGCCGCGGCAAAGGCGGTCAACGCCATGCAGATGCGCCTGCGCGACTATGTCGAGGACCGCGAGCACCTGGCGGCGGCACTGGCGCATGATTTGCGCACGCCGCTGACCAGGATGCGATTGCGTCTCGAGCTGCTGCGCAAATCGCCGGCCCGTGAAGCGCTGGCGCATGACCTTGCCGACATCGAGAGCATCGCAAGCTCGGTGATCGACTTCGCCAAATTCGAGGTCACCGAGGAAAAGGCCGAGCGGATCGACTTCTGGTCGCTGGTGGAGGCGGTCGCCGACATGTTCGAGGACGCTTCGTTCGACGAGGACGCCACGCCGTCGCGCGGCCTGGTCTGCATCGCGCGGCCGGTGGCGCTGCGCCGCTGCATCACCAATCTAGTCCAGAACGCCGTCACCTATGGCAAGAAGGCGCATATCGGCGTGCAGCGCTCTGGCGATACAATCACGCTCAGCATCCGCGATGAAGGGCCGGGCATTCCGCAGGTAAAGCTGGATCAGGTGTTCGGTTCCTTCGTGCGCCTCGAACAGTCGCGCAACCGCGAGACCGGCGGGCTCGGCCTCGGCCTGACCATCGCCCGCAACATCGCCCGCGGCGCCGGCGGCGAGATCAGCCTTTCCAACCATCCCGGCGGCGGCCTGCTGACGGAGCTGCGCCTGCCGCTGGCAGCTTGAGTCAGCAAGCGCTTTCCCGGCTGCTCCAGAGGACTGGATCAGCCGCGCCATCCTTGTGATAGTGCAGCCCGCCCTAAAGCGCCGTGCGTTCTCCAGGACGCGGGATGCTGTAGCACTTCAATTTGGTGCATGACCCTTACCGAACCGAAGGTCAGCGACGCAAAAATCGATTCTGATTTTCGGATCCCCGCACGAGGAACCGAACCATGTTCTACGCAATCCTTGCCTATCACGTCGAAGAGACCGTCGAGTCCTGGACGCCCGACGAGGATGCAGCCGTCATGAAAGACCTGCTCGAGATCAACGACAGGCTGACCCGCGCCGGCAAGCTGGGCCCGGCGGCAAGGCTGGGGGAGACGGCGAAAGCCGTCACGCTGCGCGGTCCGGGCGACGGCATGGTGATCGACGGCCCCTTTGCCGAGACCAAGGAGCAGTTGCTGGGCCTCTATGTGCTGGATTGCGCCAACCAGGACGAGGCGATAGCGGTGGCGCGCGATCTCAGGCGCGTCAATCCCACCGCCGTCTACGAGATCCGGCCGATTGCGCTTTATCTGCCGGGCGCGCCGCTGGCCTGAATTCCGGGAGTAGCGACGGATTCACCGCAGCGGGCGGCGCCCGGCGGTGCGGCTGCGCGCCGCAGCATCCGCGGGGGCTTCATCGGCCGGATAGCCGAAATCCTTCAGCTCCGAAATGGACAGACCGGCCAAAGCCCTGCGCTGCATGGCGTCCTGATACCGGCGCTGGAACCCGGCGAAGATTAACGCGATCTTGGCGGCGAGCGTGCCGGCAACTCGGGTGCTCGGCTGGCAGGTTCTGATATTGATGTAGGTCATTGTCATTCTCCCTCGTTCGAACTCACGAGGGCAGTGTCTCATCGGCGCGCTTTGGCAACGTTCGTCCAGGCGTGAAACCGCAGGAAAAAGCCCGCAAAATCGTCGTTAAGTCGGCGGCGGGACATGGTATTCTGCTTAACGCTGTTTCACGGGGCCCCGGATGTACATTCGATTGCTTGGCGGCATCGAGGTTGTCTCCGCAGGCGGGCAACCTCTGCACTTCGCGACGCGCAAGACGTCGCTGCTCTTTGCCGCGCTGGTTCTGGCCGGCCCGAAAGGGCTTCGCCGCGAGAAGGTGGCGGCGATGCTGTGGACCGGCAGCGGCGAGCAGCAGGCGCGAAACAGCCTGCGCCAGGCCCTGGTCGACATCAGGCGGCTGTTTCCGTCCACCGGCAACGAGGCCATTCGCATCGAAGGCAATGCCGACACCATCTGGGTGGTGGCGAATGACAACGAGGCCGACATCTGGATTTTCGACCGGAACTGCCAGGCCGATGACGGCGCGAGCCTCGCGGCAGCTGCCGACCTGTACCGGGGTGACCTGCTCGACGGACTGCCATCCCCCGGCGAAATCGACGAATGGCTTGCGCCGCTTCGGGCGAACTACACCCGCAAGGCGTTGGACCTGGCCGAACGGCTGAGCCTCCTGCCGGAACTCGGTGAACGCGAGGAGCAGGCCTGCGAAAGACTGGCTGAGCGGCTAGTGACGTCCGACCCATGCGCCGAGCAGGCCCACCGCGCCCTGATCCGCGTCTTCCGCCGCCACGGCCGCACCAACGACGCCTTTCGCCAGTTCCTGGCCTGTAAGGAAGCGCTCAAGCGCGAGCTCGGTGTCGAGCCTGAGGAAGCGACGCGGGCGCTGATCGAACGCATCGAGGCGCCAATGGAGCTGAAGGGTTCGATAGCCGACTATGGCCAGCCCGAGGCCGAACTTTCCCGCCTGGAAGCGAAGGCGCCTCGCCCTGTCGTTTCGGTGCCGGAAAAGCCGTCGATCGCGGTCCTGCCGTTCCAGAACATGAGCGGCGACGCCGAGCAGGAATATTTCACTGACGGCGTTGTCGAGGAGATCACGACGGCGCTGTCGCATGTCAGCTGGCTGTTCGTGATCGCGCGGAATTCCGCCTTCGCCTACAAGGGCCAGGCGGTTGACGTCACCCGCGTGGCACGCGAGCTCGGGGTGCGCTATGTGCTGGAGGGCAGTGTCCGCAAGGCCGGCAGCCGGCTTCGGGTGGCAGGTCAGCTTATCGAGGCGTCGGCGGGAGTAAATCTCTGGGCCGACCGCTTCGAAGGCGATGTCTCGGAAGTGTTCGAACTGCAGGACCTCGTTGCCTCCAGTGTCATCGGCGCAATTTCACCCAGACTCGAACAGGCCGAGATGGCGCGCGCCAAGCGCAAGCCCACCGAGAGCCTCGACGCCTATGACCACTATCTGCGCGGCATGGCGAGCCTTTACCGCTGGACGAGAGAAGGGCTGGAGGAGGCGTTGCCACAGTTCTACAGGGCCATCCAGCTCGACCCCGATTTTGCCGCCGCGGAAGGCGCTGCCGCCTGGTGCTATTTCTGGCGCATGGCGAATGGCTGGATGATCGACCGGCAGAAGGAAACAGCCGAGGTATCCAGGCTGGTCGGCGACGTGGCTATCGCCGGCAAGGACGATGCGGTGGCGCTGGCTTTCAGCGGCCTGGCGCTGGGTTATGTCACCGGCGATTACGAGGCCGGATCGGCACTGGCCGACCGCGCGCTCGTGCTCAACCCGAACTGCGCAGCCGCCTGGAGCGCCAGCGGCTGCCTCAAGGCCTGCCATGACGACCCGGACATGGCAATCGAGCACATGTCGCGGGCAAGGCGGCTGAGCCCGCTCGATCCGCTGACCTTCTTCATGCAGACCTTCACTGCCTTCGCTCACTTCGTGGCCGGCCGCTACGACGCCGCCTGGCCGCTCGCCGAGGCGGCGTCGCGCGCGCAGCCCTATTATCTCACCGGCCTGCGTGTGGCGGCCGCCAGCAACGCCATGGCCGGCAGGCTGGATGCCGCGAGCAGGCACATCGCGCGCTCGCTGGAGCTCGACCCGCAACTGAAGCTTTCCAACCTCAAGCATCGGGTAGGGCAGATCAGGCCAGAATATTTCGCCAAATATGTCGAGGCGCTACGGCTGGCCGGCCTCCCGGAATGACATGTCTTGGCGCTCTCTCGTCAGTCTGGTAGCGCCGCGGCCTTGATTTCCGCTCCGATGCGAAGCGTCTCACGCAGCAGGAGATCGAGGTCGTCGCGGCGGGTGCGGTGGTTGGTGATCGCGACCCGCAGGCAGTGCTGCCCGTGCACCGTGGTGTCGGACACGGCTGCAATGCCTTCTTCCTGCAGCCTGAGCATGATTTCGGTGTTGAACGCCTTGAGCCGTTCCTCGGAGGCGCCGTCCAGGCGATGGCGGAAGCAGACGATGTTGATGGTGGTCGGCGCCGTCAGCTCGAGCGCCGGCTCGGCCCGGATCAGCTCGGTCAGATAGCCGGCCTGGGCGATGTTCTGGTCGATCAGCCGCCCGAATTTCTCGATGCCATGCTCCTTGAGCGACATCCAGATCTTGAGCGCGCGAAAACCGCGCGATGTCTGCAGGCCATAGTCGTGCAGCCATTGCCCTGAGGCGAGGCCACGCGGCGTCGATTCCAGATATTCCGGCGTTACGGCGAAGGCGTTGCGGTGGGCGACGGCGTCGCGAACCAGCGCACAGCCCGCTTCGAATGGCGCGTGCAGCCATTTGTGCGGGTCGAGCGCGACGGAATGGGCGCGTTCAATGCCGGCGACGAGCGATCTGTTTTCAGGCGCGATGGCGATCAGGGCGCCGATGCAGCCATCGACATGAAACCAGAGGTCTTCCTCTGCCGCCAACACGGCCAGCGCCCGCAAGTCGTCGATCGCGCCCGTGTTGACGGTTCCTGCGGTGCCGATGATGCAAGCCGGCTTGAAACCTGCCGCGCGGTCTTCCGCGATGGCGGTCTTGAGCGCATCGACATCGATGCGCAGATCGGCGTCGGTCGAGACCCGCCGCAGCGCCCGGTTGCCGAGGCCGAGCGCTTCCATGGCCTTGCGGTGGCAGGAATGGACCTGGTCCGAGGCGTAGAAGCGCAACGGTTTTGGGATCGCCCCGACACCCCTTTCGCGCACGTCGACGCCTGCTTTGGCATTGCGCGCCACGGTCAAACCGATGAGGTTGGCCATCGAGCCGCCGCTGACAAGCGTGCCGCTGGCCGAAGCCGGGAAGCCCACCATCTCCTTGCACCAGTCGACCACCTGGCTGTCCATCAGCCCGGCGGCGTGATTGCCGCCGCCGAGGTTCGAGCCCTGGATCGCCGCCAGAAAATCGCCGAGCGCGCCCGTGAAATTGCTCGAGCCCATATACCAGGACCAGAAGCGCGGATGGATATTGCCCATCGGATAGGCCATGACGTTGCGGCCGACATCGCCATAGACCTCGGCTATCGGTGCCGGCGAGCGCGGCAGCGGCTCCGAGAAGAAGGCGCGAACCTCGACCGGCATTTGGCGCCACACCGGACGGTCCCGGACATCCTTGAGATAAGCGACGGCATCCTCGACGATCCGATGCGACAGGGCCTGCATCTCGGCCCAGTCTGGCGGGTCGAGCGTCTCATCCATCACCGCTGCTTCCTGCAAAGTGTCCATTCGCTGCTCCCCCGCCATCATTCCTGGATCGTCGCGCGGCGCCGCCATCCGAGTGGACGGCAGCGCCGCGATTTGTCCTCAGGCGTCGAACTGGCAGCCTGGTGTGGAGCGCGACAGTGCCGTCTCCTCGGCATCCATCTCAGCCTCGATGCCGTCGAAGAGCGGGGTCGACATGTAGCGCTCGCCGGTGTCGGGCAGCATGCACAAGATCACCGAGCCCGCCGGAGCGGTGCCCGCGATCTGGCGCGCGACGGCGAAGGTGGCGCCGCCTGAAATGCCGGTGAAGATGCCTTCCTGCTGCGCCAGAGCCTTGGCCCATTTAATGCCCTCCGGGCCGGCGATCGGCACCACATCGTCATAGTAGCGCTTATCGATCGCCTCCTGCAGCACGTTGGGGATGAAGTCCGGCGTCCAGCCCTGGATCGGATGCGGCTCGAAGGCCGGATGGCTGGCGGACGGCGCACCGCCCTGGCCACGCTCCTGCGGCTTGCCGCTGCCGATAAGCTGCGCGTTCGCCGGTTCGGCAAGCACGATGCGGACATCCGGCCGCTCGCGGCGCAGCACCCGGCCGACGCCGGCCACGGTCCCGCCGGTGCCGTAGCCGGTGACCAGCACGTCGAGGCGCGACCCTGCGAAATCGTTGATGATCTCGCGCGCCGTGGTCGCCTCGTGGATGGCGGCATTGGCTTCCGTCTCGAACTGGCGCGCCAGGAACCAGCCGTTGGCGTCGGCGAGTTCCACCGCCTTCTTGTACATCCCGAAACCCTTCTGGGCGCGCGGCGTCAGCACCACCTTGGCGCCAAGCATGCGCATCAGCTTGCGGCGCTCGATCGAGAAGCTGTCGGCCATCGTCACCACCAGCGGGTAGCCCTTCTGCGCGCAGACCATGGCAAGGCCGATACCGGTGTTGCCGCTGGTCGCCTCGACGACGGTCTGGCCCGGCTTCAGCTTGCCGCTACGCTCGCCTTCCTCGATGATGTTGAGCGCCAGCCGATCCTTCACCGAGGCCGCCGGATTGAAGAACTCGGCCTTCACATAGATGGTCGCGTGGCCGGGGCCGAGATTGTTGATACGGATGACCGGCGTGTCGCCGACGGTGTCGAGAATGCTGTCGAACAGCCGGCCGCGACCGGCAGTGGTCCTGATTTTCAACTTCTGCAACATGGGCTTTTCTCCTCGCGATCTCACGCGCCGGTTACAGACCGGCGGCTTGGGCGGCGCGGTTTCGACACCTTGCCGCGTTAGGTTGCTTGACCTGCCGCGAATGCGGCAACGGCGGCATTCCGGCATGGAATTGGGCTGCCGGATGCTTCCTGTCGTCTTTGGTGATAGAACATGGACCAACTGGTGAGCGTTGGAGAAGGCGTGGGAACATACGTGGAATCCAGCCGATCGAGCCCGAACGACACTGCCGCCGGCCTGTCCTTGCGACTGCTTGGGCAACTGACGATCGCGCGTGGCGGCGAGCCGGTTAAATTGCCTTCTTCGCGCAAGTTGCGCGCGCTGCTGGCCTATCTGGCGCTCGCGCCACATCCCGTCAGCCGCAGCCGGCTTTGCGAGCTTCTGTGGGACGTGCCGAACGATCCGCGCGGCGAGCTTCGCTGGTGCCTGAGCAAGCTTCGCGGCGCGCTTAACCAACCGGGCCGGCAGAGGGTCGAGACCGAGGGCGACACCGTGGCGCTTCGTCTTGCCGATACGAACGTCGATGCCGTCGAAGCCGCCGCAGCGGTCGCCGAAGGGATCGAGACGCTCAGCCTCGGGCGTCTTCGGGCGCTTGCGCAGCTCTTCGCCGGCGATTTCCTTGACGGGCTGGAGCTCGATCGGAGCCCGCATTTCACCAGCTGGCTGACCGCGCAACGCCGCCGTTTCAGCTCGTGCCACGTCGCCGTTCTGGAGCACATCATCGGCCTGCTCCCCCAGGGAGCCGATGAAGCGGGCGCCTATCTGGACAGATGGCTGGAACTCGCGCCCTTCGATGGCCGCGCCCATGTGGCGCTGCTGGAAAACCTTGCGCGGCGGGGACAGATCGGCGCCGGTGAGGAGCATATCGCGACCGCGGCGGAACTCTTCCGCTCCGAGGAGCTGGATGTCGCTCCCTTGCGGGAAGCATGGCATGAGATCAAGGCACGCCATTCCAGCGCAACGTCATGCGCGCGATCCGGGCTAGCTCTTCCGGCCCCGCAAGCACCGATCGTTGCCGTCGAATCCGAACCCGCATCGGTGCGCCGGGCCTCGTTGGCGGTGATGCCGTTCGCGGAAAGCGCCGTCAATTTCCGTGGCGGGCTTGCCGATGGCTTGACCCACGACATCATAACGCGGCTCGCCAAGCTTCGCGATTTCTTCGTCATTGCCCGCGGATCGGTTTTCGCGCTGGCCGAGAAGGACATCGCGCCGGAGGACGCCGGGCGCCGGCTGAATGTCGACTATGTGGCGACAGGCTCGGTCCGCAGCCTTTCGGGCAGGGTGATCGTCTCGGTCGAGCTCGTCGAGGTCCGCACCGCGAGGATTGTGTGGGCCGAGACCTTCGAGCACAGGCCGGACGAGATCTTCACGGTGATAGACGACATCGGCAACAGCATCGTCTCTTCGATCGCCGCCGAGATCGCGACCGTCGAGCGAAACCGGGCAATGCTTAAGGCGCCGAATTCGCTGAATGCGTGGGAAGCCTATCATCGCGGGCTCTGGCACATGTACCGCTTCACCCGCCAGGAAAACGAACTGGCGCAGCAGTTCTTCAATGACGCCCTGAAGCTCGACCCGACCTTCGCCCGAGCCTATGCAGGCCTCTCCTTCACGCATTGGCAGAATGCCTTTCAGCGTTGGGGCGATCGCGACCGTGAGGCGTCGCTGGCTTTCGCAACTGCCGGTCACAGCCTCCTGGTCGATGACCGCAATCCGGCCGCGCACTGGGCGATGGGCCGCGCCTTGTGGCTGCGCGGCGAGCAGGACGGCTCGCTGCTCGAGTTGGCAAAGGCCGTCGACCTCAGCCCGAACTTCGCGCTCGGCCACTATGCCCTGTCCTTTGTCCATTCGCAGTCGGGCGATCCGCAATCGGCGATCGGCTCCTCCGATCACTCGCGCCATCTCAGCCCCTTTGACCCATTGCTGTTCGGCATGATGGGCGCGCGGGCCATGGCCCATGCGCGGCTGGGCGAATACGATGAAGCCGCCGAATGGGCGCTGAAAGCTGCGGCCAGGCCCAACGCGCATGTCATCATCCTGGCGATCGCCGCGCATTGCTTGGCGCTGGCCGGCCGCCAGGACGAGGCACGAAACTTCGCCGCCGCGATCCGCACCACGTGGCCCGACTATCGGGCGGACGATTTCATCGCCACCTTCCGCTTCGACCGGGACGGCGAAGCCCTGTTCCGCAGAGGCGCGAAGCTGATCGGATTGAATTGATTTTCTGGCACATCCAAAGGCGTGTTGCGATTGAGGTCAGGCCGAGCCGAGAATGGCGGGTTCCGAGAGCCGGAGCGGAGCGTACTTGAAGTCCATGAGCACCAGCAAACGCGCGTTTGCAGGTCGGCATCACCTGAATATCAACAGGTCTCAGTGCATCAGCGGACCGCTGGCCTTGCGCCACGCATCGATGCCGCCCTGGATGTGGCGGGCGCTCGATATTCCGCGATCCTGCGCCGCCTGCACGGCCATCGCCGAGCGCTCGCCGAAGGCGCAATAGAACAGGATCTGCTTGGCTGTCGATTTCGCCAGCTCGTGCAGCATGCCGCCGGCGGCGATATTCTCCTGCAGCCGCGCATAGGGCAGATGGATCGCGCCGGGGATGACGCCGTGGCGATCCCGTTCGGATTGCTCGCGCAGATCGATCAGCGCCACGTCGGGCCGACCGACCAGCGCCAGCGCCTGTTCGGCGGTCACTGCCCAGCCGCGGCTGGCGATGTCGTCCTGATGCAGCCCCACCCGCATGTTGGCCGGCACGGCCACATCCATCATCTTCGGATTGGACAGCTTCAGGTTGTTCATGATATTCACGTACTCGTCCACCGACTTCACCTGCAGGCGCGGATTGAAGGCCTTTTCCTCGCCGATCGTCGACACGGTCTCGCCCTTGTAGTCGTGTGCCGGAAAGATCAGCGTCTCGTCGGGAAGCTTGAGCAGGCGGCCGAAGATCGAGTCATATTGCTGGCGCGGATCGCCGTTCTGGAAGTCGGTGCGGCCGGTGCCGCGAATGAGCAGCGTGTCGCCGGTGAAGACGCGGTCCGGCAGGACGAAGCTGTAGGAATCGTCGGTGTGGCCGGGCGTATAGACGACGTCCAGCGCCAGCCCCTCGATGGCAAGCTTGTCGCCGTCGGCAAGCCGCATCGACACGACGTCGGCCTTGGTCTGCTCACCCATCACGGTGACGCAATGCGTCCTGTCGCGCAACGCGCCGAGCCCGGTGATGTGGTCGGCATGAAGATGTGTGTCGACCGCTTTGACCAGTCTGAGGTCGAGCTCGTTGACCAGTTGCAGGTAGCGT
Source organism: Mesorhizobium sp. M1A.T.Ca.IN.004.03.1.1 (assembly GCF_003997555.1). NCBI lineage: Bacteria > Pseudomonadati > Pseudomonadota > Alphaproteobacteria > Hyphomicrobiales > Phyllobacteriaceae > Mesorhizobium > Mesorhizobium sp. M1A.T.Ca.IN.004.03.1.1. Next base: position 875,152 of record NZ_RZTV01000001.1, read on the forward strand.
TCGACCTTCTCCAGCACCGGATCGATGATCAGTGCCTCGCCGCCGCGGCGGCTGGCGAGGAGATAGGAATAAGTGCCCGAAACGGAATCGAAAAGCTGACGGAAGATCATTTTATCGGCCCCATGCGCGAGCGGCCCACCCCGGCTGCCGACCAAGTCTAGATCAAGCATGAGGTGCCCGCCAGCGAACACTTCATGCTTGAGTTAAGGCCGAGCTCCTACCGCCTGAGCACCGCGCTCAGCACGTCGCGGATGCCGATCGCGCCGACGAAGCGCGAGCCTTCGTCGAACAGCGCCACCGGTGCCGTCTGCGAGCGGTGCATGGCGAGCATCACCGTCTTCAGCGACGTGCCGGGATTGGCCCAGAACACCTGCGCACCCTCCTCCGGCTGCCTCTCGACCTCGGCGCAGGATACCCACACCGCCGGCTTGCCGTCGCGTTCGGCCGCCGCCACCAGGCCATGCTCGTCGATCTTGAAGCGCGTCGTCTTGCGCCGGTCGAGCCAGACCCAGCCATTCTCGCCCTGCTCGAGATCGCGGCGGTCGCGCATCACGTTCCAGGCGGTGAGCACCGAGAGCGGATTCACATTGGCGATGAAGTCGCGGACATAGTCGTTGGCCGGCCTGAGCACGATGTCTTCCGGCGCGCCGGTCTGGACGATGCGCCCGCCTTCCATGATGGTGATGTGGCTGCCGATCTTCAGCGCCTCCTCGAGGTCGTGGCTGACGAAGATGATGGTCTTCTTCAGCGCCGCCTGGAGCTGCAGGAGCTCGTCCTGCAGCTTGGTGCGGATCAGCGGATCGAGGGCCGAGAACGGCTCGTCCATCAACAGGATCGGCGCCTCGGTGGCGAAGGCGCGGGCGAGGCCGACGCGCTGCTGCATGCCGCCCGAAAGTTCATGCGCGTATTTCTTCGACCACTGGTCGAGATGGACCAGCTGGAGCTGCTTCTGCACCCGTGCCTTGCGCTCGGCCTCCGGCACGCCGGCGAGCTCCAGACCGAAGCCGACATTCTCCTCGACCGTGCGCCACGGCAGCAGGCCGAACTGTTGGAACACCATCGCCACCTGCTTCTGCCGCAGACGTCTCAGCGTCGGCTCATCGCAGGTGACGACGTCGACCGTGCGGTCGCCGTCATTGACCAGCACTTGGCCGCGCGACACCACGTTCAACCGGTTGACGGCTCTCAGCAGCGTCGACTTGCCGGAGCCGGAAAGGCCCATCAGCACCGAGATCTCGCCCTCATGCACGGTGAGGTTGGCGCCGGCGCAGCCCAGCACGTTGCCGGTCTTTTCGAGGATTTCGGCGCGGGTTGCGCCCTGGTCGATCAGCGCGAGGGATTGCGCCTGATCGGCACCGAAGACGATATCGACATTCTTGAAATCGACGGCGACGGTCATTTCTTGCCTCCAACGCCGATGCGGGTCATGCGATCGAGCACGATGGCGAGCACGACGATGGCAAGGCCTGCTTCAAGCCCGAGGTCGATCTTGCGGGAGCCCAGCGCGCGGTTGATTTCGGTGCCGAGACCGCCGGCGCCGATCAGCGCCGCGAACACCACCATCGACAGCGACAGCATGATCGACTGGGTCAGCCCCGCCATGATCGTGGGCAGCGCCGAGGGCAATTCGACCTTCCACAGAAGCTGGTTCTTGGTGGCGCCGAAGGACTCGCCCGCCTCGATGATCGCCTTGGGCACCGAGACGATGCCGAGATGGGTGAGACGCACCGCCGTCGGGATGACGAAGATGATGGTGACGATGAGGCCGGGCGCGTTGCCCAGCCCGAACAGCGTCAGCACCGGGATCAGGTAGACGAAGGTCGGCAGCGTCTGCATCAGGTCAAGCACCGGCAGCATCACGCGGTAGACCTTCGGCTTGTGCGCCGCCCAGATGCCGAGCGGCACGCCGATCGCCATTGCCATGGCGGCGGCGGCCACCACCAGCACCAGTGTCTGCACCGTCTGCTTCCAGAGGTTCTGGTTAATGATGAAGATGAGGCCGATGAAGACGCCGATGGCGAGCGGCCGCGAGCGTTGCAGGAACCAGGCGATGACGGCGACGACCAGCGCCAGCAGAACCGGCGGCAGCATCAGCAGGAGGTCCACCGCCCCGTCGAGGATGAAGTTCAGGCCGTTCGAAAAGGCCCTGAAGACGGTATCGAAATTCTCGGTGAGGAAGCCGAAGAAGGCCTTGCCCCATGGACCTATGGGAATCTTGTAGGCGACCAGAAATTTCGAGATCGGATCCATCTTTCCCCTCTTTGATCCTTGCCGCCCTTGCCGAGCGGTCACCTTCTCACAGCATATGAAAAAGGGCAGCCTTTTCCAGCGGCTGCCCCTTTCCGGAGATCATGCCGGACTCAAAGCCGGCTCAGCTCCCGAGCGCGGTCTTGATGGCCGCAGCCGCATCGCCGCCGTCGAAGGTGGTCACGCCGGCGATCCAGGGCGCGATCGCGTCCGGATGCTTCTTCAGCCAGTCGGTGGCGACCGTCTGGGCATCGCCGCCTTTCAGGATCGCGTCCATCATCTCGCCTTCCATGTCGAGATTGAATTTCAGGTTGGAGATGAACTTGCCGGCATTCGGGCACTCGGTGGTGTAGCCCTTGCGCGTGTTCGTATAGACGGTGGCGGCGCCGAAACCGCTGTCGCCCATCCCGTCGAGATAGGTGATCTTCATGGCGCCCATCACCGGATGCGGCGTCCAGCCGAGGAAGGCGATCCACTCATTGTTCTTCATCGACTGCTCGGCCTGCGTCAGCATGCCGGCTTCCGAGGACTCGACCAGCTCGAAGCCTTCGAGATTGTCCTTCGGGTTCTTGATCATGTCGAGGATGATGCGGTTGCCGTCATTGCCGGCCTCGATGCCGTAGATCTTGCCGTTGAACTTGTCCTTGAACTTGCCGAGATCGGTCAGTGTCTTGACGCCCGCATCGGCGACATAGGTCGGCACGACGATGCCGTAGCCGGCGCCGGTCAGGTTGGTGCTTACCGTCTCGACCGAGCCGTCGGCGGTATAGTCCTTGATGTCATTGGTCATCGACGGCATCCAGTTGCCGAGAAAGACGTCGAGGTCCTTGTTCTTCAGCGACGCATAAGTCACCGGCACCGAAAGCTGGATCACCTGCGGCTCGTAGCCGAGCGCGGTGAGCAGCACCGAAGCCACCCCGGTGGTTGCCTGGATATCGGTCCAGCCGACATCGGACAGTCGCACGGCCTTGCAGCTCGCCGGATCGCCGGCATAGGCCGCGGTCGTGGACAGAAGCGCCGCCAGCCCGAGGCCGGCGACGAAGGATTTCATACGCGACATGAACTTTCTCCCATTGCGGTTTTTTAAAGCGGCGCGAAGTCACGGTTCTTGCGCCCGCCTTGTTTCGCCAGCCAAACACCATTTTGATGCGGTTTCAAGCGGTTCCACACCGCGATCAACGGCGCGCGCTTGCCATTCAGCGACATGCCGCGCTTTCCGGCGGGCCCGCTTTTTTGGTGGAAGGAGCCCGCGGCCCCTTCCCCGCCCCGCGGCAATTGAGCTTAAACACTCATATGGCCAAGCTCTACTTCAACTACGCAACGATGAATGCCGGCAAGACGACGATGCTCCTGCAGGCATCCTACAACTATCGCGAACGCGGCATGACGACGATGCTGTTCGTCGCCGGCCATTATCGCAACGGCGACAAGGGACTGATCTCGTCGCGCATCGGTCTCGAGACCGAGGCCGAGATGTTCCGCGACGGCGACGATCTCTACGCCCGCGTCGCCGAGCATCATGAGCACACCACCGTGCATTGCATATTCGTCGACGAGGCGCAGTTCCTCGAGGAGGAGCAGGTCTGGCAGTTGGCCCGCATCGCCGACCGGCTGAACATCCCGGTCATGTGCTACGGCCTGCGCACCGATTTCCAAGGCAAGTTGTTTTCCGGCTCGCGCGCGCTGCTCGCCATCGCCGACGATCTGCGCGAAGTGCGCACCATCTGCCGCTGCGGCCGCAAGGCGACGATGGTCGTTCGCCTCGGTCCCGACGGCAAGGTGGCAAAGCAAGGCGAGCAGGTGGCGATCGGCAAGGACGTCTATGTCTCGCTCTGCCGCCGGCACTGGGAAGAGGAAATGGGCAGGGCTGCGCCCGACGACTTCATCGGCTTTGCCCGCAACTGAGACGGGAGCCTCGCGACTTCCGACTAAGTTGGGCAATCGCTGCCATCGGCCGGCTGATGGCCGGCTTGATTGCCACGATCCGCCACAAGAGATTTTGCACATTTCCCAGCGCCGCAGCTTGTTCGCAAAAACAAGAGCTTAAGGCATACCAGCTAAAGCTGCCTGAAGGCGGCGCGCATTACTCCGCCAGGAGCATGCTTGCCTTATCTTTCAAGGACCTGGCCAATTCTTTTGTTTTGCCACGTCTCCCTGTCTTCCTTCTTTCAATCCCTTGAGCCCCCACATATATTCGGCGACGTGCGACACGAAACCGGATGCCGAAGCGGGAGGCCCCTATGGCGACGTTGCAGAATTTCGATGCCGAAATTGCCAAGACCAAGCAGGTCGTCGAGGACATGCGCACCAAGATCGAGCAGTCCGGAACCGTGCTCGACACGCTGGCGCAGGCCGACAGGAAGATCGGCGATGCCAATTTCGACCTCGAGAACGCCCGCATCGAGGACGTGCTGAAACAGCAGAAGGTCATGGAAGGCAATATCGCCGACCTGATCATCGGGCTGGAGGACGCCACCAATGTCTTCGGCGCCGAATTCGAGAGCATGAAGAGCTATACCGGCTGGGAAAATCTGGTCGGCGTCTTCTCCGAGCAGCGCAAGCAGCGCATGCGCACCGACCGCGTGCGCAACATGTCGCTCGCCGGCAATTTGCAGGAGCTGCTGGCGAAATCGGACACCATCGTCGGCATCCTGAAAGCCCAGAAGCAGATCCTCGACCAGCGCTACAAGACCTCCGAAGCTAGCCTGTCGCAGGTGATCGAGCGCCGCAAGGCGACCATGACCAATCTCGAGGCGGTGCAGAAACGCATCGAGGAACTCAACCCGATGCTGCTCGACATCGAGAACAAGATCGCCGCCTCGACCAGCCAGAAGGAACGCACCCAGCTCGAGGGCGAGCGTTCGAAGATGGCGACCGAGTACAACGAGAAGCAGGCCAAGGAGCAGGAGCTGCTGGCCGAAAGCCAGACGCTGGAGCGCTACACCTCGATGTTTCAGACGTTTGTCGATTCCCTCAACAACCAGATCGCCGCGCAGTCGACGCTGATCAACAAGCTGACAATCGACACCGAGCAGCGCATCGTGCTCTACAAAGCTCTGGAAGACTCGCTGAAGACGGCCGCCCAGCAGGACGTTGCCCACAAGATCAACACGCTGGGCAGCCAGGTCGACAACACGGCCGAGGAGACGATGGCCGGCATCGGCGCCGCTTCGCAGAAGCACATCGGCGATCTCTTGGAGATGCACGAGAAGAATATGGTGGCCACCGCCGACATCCAGCGCCGCAAGAAACTCGCCGACGACGCCTTCGCCCGCCGCTTCGACGAGGTGATGAAGAAGCACAATTCGGCGAACTACGTGCAGCAGTAGGCGGTGTGACGGCATTCTTCGACACGGCGGTGCCATGACCCCCGAAAATGAAGCGGCGGCGCGCTACTTCTTCGCCATCACCGCAGCGCTGAGCGGGCTCGAACTGTTCATGCGCGACGACCGCTCGCCGCTCTACCGGCACGGCATCGTCGCCAAGATCGTCGCCGAATACATCGCCCGGCTGGAAAACTCATTCGACTGCTGGCGCAACCGGCTGGGCTTCATGGATACGTTCCGCATTTCGCGCGCCGACAGCGGCTATCCGGTGTTCCAGAATCTGCTCGAATTGGAGAACGACCGCCGACAGGCAGATAGCCGGTTGGCCAACATTCCGCAGGCCGGCGAGTTGCGCGAGGAGATGGCCGACTTCATCCTGCGCCACAAGGAATTGCCTGTGGCGCTGCAAAGGTCGATGGCCGAGCGGCTCTATCTGGAGGGTGTCAAGAGCGAGACCACCTTCGGTCCGTTCACCCTGGCGCAGACGGCCAAAGTCTCGGTCAATCCGAAGACCATGCGGCCTTACTACCTCGTCCACTGGGCCTCGTTCGACGGCAGCGCCAACCTGCCGCTGATCTATATGGTGACGGTCGAGGACTCCTCCGAGAGCATGGTGCGACAGCTCGTCGACGCGAACGGCAAGCTGAACGAGAAGATCGACATTCCGCTTCCTGTCGATGGCCTGCTCAACCCCGAGCTTGCCCACCGCTTCGACGATTTCACCGAGAAGAATTCCGCCTACACGCTGTCGCCGGCGACCATCGCGGTCAATCTCGACAAGGATTTCGAGCCGCTGCACCCGAAGCAGTTGCGGCGCGTCGTGCTCGGCCCCTTCTATTCGGCCGGGATCACCGAGAACAATTCGACCGTTACCGAGGTTCTGGCCAAGGTGCGCAAGCCGGAGAACGCCTGGCTGCTCACTTGGACCATCCAGGAAGTCTTTTCCAAGTCCGAGAAGCCCGGCCGCAAGGGGCTGTTCTCCAGCGAAAAGTCTACGCAGGAATTCTTCATCAACACCGACGACCTCGAAGCGGCGCGCCAAGGCGTCTCCAGCTACGAGAACCACGCGCTGATCCCGCACGAGGCCTATCAGGCGCTCTATGCCGCGGGCGAAGCGCAGAAGATCTTTTCCGGCTACAAGGTCCACATCCTGTCCAAAGGGCAGGTCATCAGCGATGTGTGACCGTCGAATCGCGGAGTATCCGTAATGGACACCGGGCTGACCACGATCTCGGAATCGACAATCGAAAAGCATCGCGCCACCGCGCAGAGCTTCATCACCCGCATCGTCGTGCTGGAGGATCCATCGCGCGAGTCCGGCACCGCGCTCGCCGGCACCAACCGGCGCTTCGTCTCGACCGTCTCGGCCGGTTCGGTGCGCCGCACGCGCGAGGTCGAACTGTCGAAAACGGTCGCCGCGATCCATCCCGACGACCAGCTGATGAGCATCCCCCAGCACATGCTTCTCTACCGCGCCCGCCGCGGCCTGGCGATCGCGCTGGCCATATCGGATGTCTTTGCCGAGGGATCCGATCTCGAAAGCCTGCAGGCCAAGAACGCGCGTGCCCCGCTCGAAGGCGACGAGGCGGCGACATTCAAGAAGCTGCTGTCGGCCTCCGCCTACGTTTCGGCTTTCAGCTTCGCCTCCTACCTGTTCCAGCTGATCGATAGCGACGGCGAGGCGCCGAACGACAGTCCCGAACCCGACTTCCTGTTCGACACGCCGCAGGACGCGGTGAAGTCGATCGTGGCAGGCCTCGACAAGGCGATTGCCGGCTCCAAGGACGATGCCGATCTGATGACCAGGGCGCGCGCATTCGCCCGCGTCGCCATCGACGGGCTGCTCGCGCGCAAGGGGCGCTTCGACGGCATCGGTCCGTTCGAGAACGCGCATATCCGCATTGATGCCGACGACTTCACCCTCGACGGTTTCGACGTCGCGCCCGGCAAGCGCTTGAAGCCGCTGGTGATGACCTTCAAGAAGCCGGAAGAGGTCGTCGGCAATCACATTGCCAAATACCAGTCGGTAAAGCTTGCCAAGATGCTGATGGCCTATGATTTCGACCGCGAGCTGAACCCCTTCGTCGAGCTCGGCGGCTTTCTGTTCACCTTCATCGGCGACGGCGCGCCAGGCACCGGCAAGACGACGCTGATCCAGATGATCGCCGGCCTCGTCAACAACTACTGTCAGGTCGCCGGCTATCCCTTCGTCTACAAGAATTTCGGGGTCGACCAGATTTCTTCCTACCAGGGCAAGTCCGGCCAGAACTGCCGGCAGTTCATCAACAATGTGCTCAATCCGCGGGCCATCGGTTTCGGCACCATCGACGACATCGACCAGGTTGCGGCGCGCCGCTCCGATGACCGCGCATCCGCCGGCCAGCAGGAGATCACGGGCGTCCTCATGGACGCATTCGCTGGCGCTTCCACCGTGGTGCGCGGCAACTGCTCCTTCGGCATGTTTTCCAACTACCCCGAAAATGTCGACGATGCGCTGCGCCAGCGCGCCGGCGCCCGCTGGCGGGTCGACGGCCCGCAGAGCCGTGACGACTACATCGACATCTTCGTGCTGCTCGCCGGCAAGAACCACAAGATCCCGCTGGGCGAGCACGAGCTCTATGCCGCGCAGGAAATCCAGCGCGCGGTGACTGCCGCTTATGAGGAGCACGAGAAGCCGCAGGAAGATGGGCTGATGAAGGTCTATGAGCGCTACATGAAGGAAAACGGCGCGCCGAAGACGATGGCCGATATCGGCACCTACCTGCACATGATCAAGGATGCCGAGCCGCGCTTCACCGGCCGCGCCATCAAGAATGTGACCGACGCCATCAAGATGCGCGCCATGGATATCGAGCTGCCGGACGACTGGTTCGAGAAGCCGGAAGCCTTCATGCACAAGAGCTACGACGACAAGAAGGCGATGATCGAGGAGTTGCGCGGGCCGTTCTCGATGGACATGGTCATGCAGGAGATCAACCGCTACGCCGATTCCGAATTCCGCTACTCCGACAAGTCCGACGACGCGGCGGTCGAGAAGCTTTTGCGCGACGCGCGGCTGCGCGAACGCGCCGTGCGCGAGATGGAGGAGCTGAAGAAGAAGGGGCTTTGGAATGCGTAGGCCTCCTTCGCTGCCCGCAAGTGCGGAAGGATGTGGTGCCAACGTCGGCGCCTCCCTCTCCCCGTCCTTCACGGGGAGAGGGTAAGGGTGAGGGGCAGCGCCGTGCGTGGACCAGAAGTCGCTACAACGAAACGGGCAAGACGCCTCCGGCAGTCGGATAACGACGCGGAAACAGCTCTTTGGATGGAACTGCGCGACAGACGATTGAATGGCCATAAGTTTGTGCGGCAGTTTCCGATAGGCAATTATTTCGCTGATTTTGCCTGCAGGGAGTGCCAGCTCGTTGTCGAGGACGATGGCAGCCAGCATGCAGGCAACAGCTACGACCAGATCAGGGATCGCTTCCTGGTCTCAAACAATCGGTCCGTTCTCCGCTTCTGGAATGTCGATGTCTTGAAGAAGCGGGATGAGGTGCTCGAAACCATACTTGCTGCGATCGAATGCCGTCTCGATCGTCTGATCGAGACGCACGAGCTTCGATTTATTGCTGCCAGCGGCTACGGGGAGACAAATCTTTGATCGTTGGCGCCGCCCCTCACCCTTACCCTCTCCCCGTCAAGAACGGGGAGAGGGGGGCGTCGGCGTTGCCGCTTCGCCTTTCGAGGCTACATCCGTCGGACCTTTGCCAATGACCCGTCCCGCCAAAAAGCCCGACCTTCTGCGCGACAACGAGCTGATCTATGGCAGGCTGCTCGTCGTCGATGAGCCGCATCTCATCCAGCGCTACAACAAGGCTCTCGTCGCCTTCGGCCTCGAGCCGACCAAGCTGACGAGCTTCCAGATCGACCGCACCGGTTTCTCGCCCGAGGTGGCCGAGGAATGCGGCGATTACGGCTATCTCGATCCCAACGAGGTCAACCGCCGCTTCATCATCCTGACGCCGTCGCAAATCGATCTGCCGGTCGTGCACACCGCCTTCTCCAACACCTCGCAGCTGATGTTCGAGTTCATGTCCAAGAACCAGCGCGCCATCGACGCGCTGACCATCAAGGACGTCATCTACGGCGAGATCGAGGACTCCGTCCCCAAGGTCGACGACATCGAGGACCTGCTGTCGATCAATCAGGTCGAGTTCAAGGTTTTGTCGGCCGAGGACGTGCTCGGCAAGGCGGCCGAGCTCGGCAAGCTGGTCGACCGGCTGAAGCAGGAGCCCGACGCCTGGCGCGACAACGCCATGCTCGAGCGCATGGTCGGCCTCGCCAAGGTCTGCGGCGACATCCGCGAGAACGCGCTGGTGCCCGATCAGGTGATCTTCCGCCACAACGCCTACTGGACCAGCCATTTCGGCGGGCTCTACGTCTTCGTCGACCCCGACATGACGACGGTGATCAGCGATCCGGCAGCCCCCGGCTTCCGCCGCTCGCGGCCGTGGCAGGTCAGCTATCTGTCGATCAACGACGCCGACAAGGTATTCCGCTTCCTCACCGCCACCGGCCGCCTGGACCTGCCGCGCGCTTCCTGGATCGAGACCTCGGGCTATCTGGAGCACCGCGCCGAGATGGTGGTGAGGGCGCTGATCCGCGATGCCGAGCCCAACCGCAACCTGACGAACGTCGACAAGGTCTGGCTGCAGACCTGGATCCACAGCCATGCCGACCTGATTGCCAGCGACGGCAATTTCCCTTTCCTCAACGTCGCCAAGCGCGAGATCGCCCAGTTCGGCCACCTGAAGCTTGAAGATGTGCCGCCGCGCCAGCGCTTCCTGGTTGTGCGCGCCAAGCCCGATCATCCCGATGCCTGGCTCACCAATCAGTTGATCTCGGATTTCGTGCCGCAGGACTTCGTCTCGCGCTACGTCTTCAATAAACCGGGCTTCTACAAGGACTTCGACGGCTTCAGCGATGCATGGCGATCGCATGTTGTGGACGTTCTGAAAACCACATATTTGAAGGACAAGGCGGCATTCCGCGCGCGCCTTTTCGGCTTGACGGACTGAGGGGGGGACGAGAGCCATGCTTGATCCGATCGTGAGTTTCTTCACCCGGATTTTCCAGTGGATCGGCCGCGGCATAGGCTTCGTCGTCGGCATTATTCTCTGGCCGTTCATATGGGCCGGCCGCTGGTACGGCCAGCGCGGCTGGATCCTGAAGGCGGTGGTCGGCCTTGCCTTGCTGGTTTTGATCGGCCTTTACGCCAACTTTTTCTACGCCACCCAGTGGTGGAACAATTTCGACCCGAACTATCCTGACAAATACACCTTCGAGAAGCGCAGCGTCTCGGCCGGCGAGCAGGTCTCCGCCGGCGCTGGCACCGACACCGCCAAGACCTGCGGCAACTCAGGGATAGCCCAGGTGGCTGCCGATCTGACGGACTTCAACGTCAACCAGAATGCCTGGGTCTCCTCGATGATCCTTTACAAGCTCGGCTTGTTCGGCATCGACTGGGACCATACGCCGTGGATGGACAACAAGGCCTCCTTCCAGCGCGGCATCAACCAGGCGGTCCGGCGCACCGCCACCGAGCTTGCCGACAATCTCGGCCGCGTGCGCACCACCTCGCAGATCGACGCCGACCTGCAGGATGCACGCGGCAATCTGCAATTTGACGAAGAGACCTGGTATTTCGGCCTCAACCCGTTCGGCCCCAAGACGCCGACGCCGAGCTACTACCGCGACGCGGTGCGCAAGCTGCGCTCCTTCAACGCTCGCCTTGCCAGCTGTCAGGCGACGTTCGATGCCCGCGCCGACAATCTGAAGCAATATATCGACCGCATCGCCAGCGACATCGGCTCGACCTCCGCGATCTTGAAGGAGCGCGCCGAGAACCATAATGACGGCTGGTTCGACTTCCGCGCCGACGACCGCTTCTGGTTCGCCTATGGCCAGCTCTACGCCTATTACGGCCTGATGAAAGCGGCGCAGGCCGACTTCGAGGACGTGATCAAGGAAAAGCACCTGCAGAATTTGTGGGACACCATGGACGCGCAATTCGTCTCGGCACTGCGCATCCAGCCCTTCATCATCGCCAACGGCCGCGAGGACGGCTGGCTGTTGCCGACGCATCTGACAACCATGGGCTTCTATATCCTGCGCGTGCGCTCCAACATGGTCGAGATCAGCAACGTGCTCAGCCAATAGCGCGGCCGCCACAGCAGGAGGGTGGCGGATTTGCGCCGTCGCGTCTGTCGCATTCCGCGCATTGCGCGGCTGTTTTGAGACGGCGGAACGATCCCTGCTCTGGCTTCTATACGCTCGCAACGACCGGGCGCCAAAGAACCTTGGGGAGGTCGGCCGGGAACGCAATAATTTCTTCGCAGGAAACATAGTTGCATGGAAGTTGACGCCGTGACAGCGACAGGGTTAGAACATGCCCTTGCGTCCGGGCGGAAACGCAGAACCGCCCCGTTTCCTCGTTTAACGCAATTCCGGACGGCAGACCGTCTCACACTTTTCCTGGAATTGCTGTAGTGATCGAAACCCTCCCCTCCACCGCCCAATCCAGAGGAAAGCCGTCATGGCCGAAGTGAAGTCCGACATCGAGATCGCGCGCGCCGCCAGGAAGAAACCGATCCAGGAGATCGGCGCCAAGATCGGCATCCCTTACGAGCACCTTTTGCCCTATGGCCACGACAAGGCGAAGGTCTCGGCCGAATTCATCAAATCGGTGAGGGGCAACAAGGACGGCAAGCTGATCCTCGTCACCGCCATCAACCCGACGCCGGCCGGCGAAGGCAAGACGACCACCACGGTCGGCCTCGGCGACGGCCTCAACCGCATCGGCAAGAAGGCGATCGTGTGCATCCGCGAAGCCTCGCTCGGCCCGAACTTCGGCATGAAGGGTGGCGCCGCCGGCGGCGGCCTGGCCCAGGTGGTGCCGATGGACGATATGAACCTCCACTTCACCGGCGACTTCCACGCGATCACCACGGCCCACAACCTGCTTTCGGCGCTGATCGACAACCACATCTACTGGGGCAACGAGCTCGGCATCGATACCCGCCGCGTCGCCTGGCGCCGCGTCATGGACATGAACGACCGGGCGCTGCGCGAGATCATCTGTTCGCTGGGAGGCGTCGCCAACGGCTTCCCCCGTGAAGCAGGCTTCGACATCACCGTCGCTTCGGAAGTCATGGCGATCCTGTGCCTTGCCACCGACCTCAAGGATCTTGAGAAGCGCCTCGGCGACATCATCGTTGCCTACCGCCGCGACAAGTCGCCGGTCTATGCCCGCGATCTCAAGGCCGACGGCGCCATGGCCGTGCTTTTGAAGGACGCCATCCAGCCCAACCTGGTGCAGACGCTGGAGAACAACCCGGCCTTCGTGCATGGCGGCCCGTTCGCCAACATCGCGCATGGCTGCAACTCGGTCGTCGCCACCACGACGGCGCTGAAGCTTGCCGACTACGTCGTGACCGAAGCCGGCTTCGGCGCCGACCTGGGAGCCGAAAAATTCTTCGACATCAAGTGCCGCAAGGCCGGGCTCCAGCCGGCGGCCGCCGTGATCGTCGCCACCGTGCGCGCCATGAAGATGAATGGCGGCGTCAAGAAGGAAGATCTCGGCAAGGAAAACATCGAAGCGGTCAAGAAGGGCTGCCTCAACCTCGGCCGTCACATCGAGAACGTGAAGCAGTTCGGCGTGCCGGCGGTGGTGGCGATCAACCACTTCACCACCGACACCGACGCCGAAATCCAGGCGATGAAGGACTTCGTCAAGGCGCAGGGCGCCGAGGCGATCCTGTGCAAGCACTGGGCTCAAGGCTCGGCCGGCATCGAGGACCTGGCGAAGAAGGTTGTCGAGATCGCCGAATCCGGCGCCTCGCAGTTCTCGCCGCTTTACCCGGACGAGATGCCGCTGTTCGAGAAGGTCAACACCATCGTCAAGCGCATCTATCGCGGCGACGAGGCGATCGCCGACAAGTCGATCCGCGACCAGTTGCATGCGTGGGAACAGGCAGGCTACGGCAATCTGCCGGTCTGCATGGCCAAGACCCAGTACTCCTTCTCGACCGACCCGAACCTGCGCGGCGCGCCGACCGGCCATACCGTGCCGGTGCGCGAGGTCAGGCTCTCGGCCGGCGCCGGCTTCGTCGTCATCATCTGCGGCGAGATCATGACCATGCCCGGCCTGCCCAAGTCGCCCTCCTCGGAGAAGATCTTCCTCAATGAGCAGGGCCAGATCGAGGGCCTGTTCTAGGCAGCGTTGGGAGCTGAAACGACCAAGGGCGCCGCACTGCTGCCGCGCCCTTTTTCTTTCGGAGTTGGTGCGGCTAGAGCAGTTCCAGGAAAAGTGTGAGCCGTTTTCCGTCCGGAATTGCGTCAAAAACAAAAAGCCAGAGCATTTCGCCGTTTCCGTGAAACGGTGAATGCTTTAGGCAGCGTTCCGCTTCAGCGCCCGCTGGTTCGACGCATAGATCGTGTCGCGCTCCGGCAGGGCGCCGGTCTTCAGGCAATCGATCCATTCGGCGGTCTTGAGCACCGCGGCGAAGCGCGACTGCAGCACCACGCTCACCACGCGATGGATTTCTTCGGCAGACGCGTAGCCGGCGCTGTTGGCGTAGGGAACCGAGCCGCTGGCATCCGAGAGGAACTCGACGGCAAAGCCCATATGCACCGCATGGATGATGGTCGACAGGTCGCAATTATGCGTCATGTAGCCGACGACCGCGATCGTATCGATGTGGTTGGCGCGTAGCCAGTTCTCGAGGTCGGTGCCTGTGAAGGCGGAGGGCAGCGTCTTCTCGACATAGTGGTCGCGGGCGCGCCCGGCGATCTCGGGATGCAGTTCGCCGCCATGGCTGCCCTTGGCGAAGATCGGCGAAGTCTCCGGCGCCATCTGCTTCACGACAACGACCTTGATGCCGGCAGCAGTGGCGGCGTCCATGGCGCGCGCCACGTTGGCGACGCTGTCGGCGAAGGGCGGATGCTGGATGGCGAGATTGCCGCCATTGTAGTGCGCGGCGTGGCTGGGTGGCTGGTGCTGACATGGCGGTTCCTTTCGAGCGGGTTGATAGGTGGCGAAGCTAGGCCGAACATCTATTCCCAGAAAGTGGCCCAATTGACATTATTCGAAAGAATTGGGACACTCCTTGCCGTAACCTGGTGATGTCTGCCATGCGCACTCCGATCGTCGCCGTCGTCGCCTTCGACGGCATCAGCCCGTTCCACCTTTCCGTGCCTTGCCTGGTCTTCGGCGCGGACCGCACCAAGCTCGGTCTGCCGCGCTTCGACTTCCGCGTTTGCGCGGCGGAGCAAGGACCTATCCATACCGATGCCGGTTTGAGCATTTCGGTCCCGCACGATCTTTCGGCGCTCGACCAGGCCGACATCGTCATCATCCCAAGCTGGAAAGAGCTCGATGCTCCTCTGGCCGCGCCGCTCAAGCATGCTCTTGAACGGGCACATAAGCGCGGCGCGCTGATCGTCGGCCTCTGCCTCGGCACCTTCGCCATCGCCGCCGCCGGACTGCTGGCGGGACGCAAAGCCACCACGCATTGGGCCTATACCGACCAGTTGCAGACGCTGCACCCCGATATCGCCGTCGATGCCGACGTGCTCTATGTCGATGAAGGCGACATCGTTACCTCGGCCGGCGTCGCCGCCGGGCTGGACTGCTGCCTGCACATTGTGCGCGCCCGCTACGGCGCCGAGGCAGCGCTTCGGCTCGCCCGCCACGTCGTGCTGTCGCCGCACCGGCAGGGTGGACAGGCTCAGTTCATCGAGCGACCGCTCGCGCCGACGCCAAACGCCGACCGGTTCACAAAGGCACTTGACGGGGTGCGGGCAACGCTTGGCGAAGCTCACACCCTGGACAGCGTCGCCGAAGCAGCTGGCCTCACCCGCCGCACCGTCACGCGTCGCTTCCAGAAGACGACCGGCACCAGCTTCGGCAGTTGGCTGGCCGAACAGCGCTTGGCGCTGGCGCAGAGGCTGCTGGAACAGACCGACAAATCGATGGACATGGTGGCCTTCGAGGCCGGCTTCGGCAGCGCCACGTCGCTGCGCCAGCATTTCGCGGCACGGCTCAGAACCTCGCCGATGCAGTACCGGCGCGAATTCTCGAAGGGCAGCGCACGGGTCGCCCTCAGCGGCGTGTAACCATCCGCGCCGGGTTGCCGACCACGGTCGCATTGGCCGGAACGTCGCGCGTCACCACCGCGCCGGCGCCGACGATGGCGCCTTCGCCGATGCTGACGCCGGCGAGGATCACCGCGCTGCCGCCGATCCACGCGTTGTCGCCGATCGTCACCGATTTGGCGATCTCCAATCCGGCCAGCCGCCCGGCGGCCTCGCGGTGATGCTCGGCGCAATAGATCTGCACATTGGGGCCAAGCAGCGTCCTCCTGCCGATCTTCACCGGAGCGGCATCGAGAATGGTGCAACCGGCGTTCAGGAAGGCGCCCTCGCCGAGGAACAGGTTGAAGCCGTAAGCGCAGTGGAACGGCGCCTCGATGCGCGCGCCCTCGCCTAGGCCGCCGAGCAGCGCTCGCAGTGTCGCGCCGATGTCGCCGCGCTGCCGGGGCGGCATGCTGTTGTGCTCGAACACTGCGTCGCGGGCGGCCACCCGCATCGCCTCCAGCTCCGGGTCGATGCAGCTGTACCATTCACCCGCCGCCATCTTCATGCGCTCGCTTGTCGTCATGGCTGCTCCTCCATTCCCGTCCCGCTGCCAAAGCACAATCCGCCCGACCGGAAAAGCCCATGGCCAAACGCCAGGCCTATGCTAGCTTGCCATCCGCGGAACCGTGCGGAGCTCCGAATTTGAGGGGATGATGATGCTCTACATTCTGGCATTGCTGATTGGCGTCGTCGCCGGCCTTCGCGCCATGACCGCGCCAGCGACCGTTGCCTGGGGTTCGTATCTCGGCTGGATCCCGGTTGCCGGCACATGGGCAAGCTTCATGGGCCACTGGATCGCGGTCGGCATCTTCACCGTCCTGGCGATTGTCGAACTTGTCACCGACCAGTTGCCGTCGACGCCGAGCCGCAAGGTGCCGCAGCAGTTTGGCGCGCGCATCGTCACGGGCGCCTTCTGCGGCGCGGTGATCGGCGCCACGGTCGGCGCCACCATCGGCGGCCTCATCGCCGGCGCGATCGGCGCGGTGATCGGCACGCTGGGCGGCGCGGAAGCACGCGCCAGGATGGCTGCCGCCTTCGGCAAGGATCCGCCCGCCGCCTTCATCGAGGACGCGGTGGCGATCATCGGCGGCCTGCTGATCGTGGCGGCGGTCGCATGAGCGCGAAAAACTTCGACGCCATCGTCATCGGCGCCGGCCAGGCCGGCCCTTCGCTCGCCGGCCGGCTCGACGCCGCCGGCATGAGCGTTGCGCTGATCGAGCGCAAGCTTATTGGCGGAACCTGCGTCAACACCGGCTGCATGCCGACCAAGGCGATGGTGGCGAGCGCCTACGCCGCGCATCTTGCCCGCCGCGCCGCCGACTATGGCGTCGCGCTCTCCGGTCCGGTCGGGGTCGACTATCAAAGGATCAAGGCACGCAAGGACAAGGTGACCAACGATGCCCGCGGCAATCTCGAAAGCTGGATCGCGGGGATGAAGGGCTGCACGCTTTATCGCGGCCATGCCAGGTTCGAATCCGCTAATACAGTGCGCGTCGCCGACGACCTGCTGACCGCGCCAAAAATCTTCCTCAACACCGGCGGCCGCGCCTCCGTGCCGGACCTGCCCGGCGTCAACGACGTCCCCTATCTCACCAACTCCTCGATGATGGATCTCGATGTGCTGCCCAGCCATCTGGTCGTCGTCGGCGGCAGCTATATCTCGCTCGAATTCGCCCAGATGTTCCGCCGTTTCGGCTCCGAGGTCACGGTGATCGAGAAAGCGCCGCGGCTGACGGGCCGCGAGGACGAGGACGTCTCGGCCGCGATCCAGTCGATCCTCGAAAACGAAGGCATCACCGTCCATGTCGGCGCCGAGGACATCGGCTTTGCCAGGCAGGGCAACGGTATCGCCGTGACCTTCTCTGCCGGCAAGCCGCCGGCGGTCGGCTCGCATGTGCTGCTGGCGCTCGGCCGCGTCCCCAACACCGACGACCTCGGCCTCGACAAGGCCGGCGTCGAGGTCGACAAGCGCGGCTACATCGTCGTCGACGACCACTTGCGCACCAATGTGCCCGGCATCTGGGCCATGGGCGACTGCAACGGCAAGGGCGCTTTCACCCACACCTCCTACAACGACTACGAGATCGTCGCCGCCAATCTGCTCGACAACGATCCGCGCAAGGTCACCGATCGCATCGAGGCCTATGCGCTTTACATCGATCCGCCGCTCGGCCGCTGCGGCATGACCGAGACCGCTGTCAAGAAATCCGGCCGCCGCGCGCTTGTCGGCCAGCGGCCGATGACCCGTGTCGGCCGCGCCGTCGAAAAGGGCGAGACGCAAGGCTTCATGAAGATCCTGGCCGACGCCGACACCGGCGAGATCCTCGGCTGTTCGGTGCTCGGACCGGGCGGCGACGAGGCGATCCACTCAGTGCTCGACCTGATGTATGCCAAGGCGCCGATCTCGACGCTGGCGCGCGCCATGCACATCCACCCCAACGTCTCGGAGCTTCTGCCGACCATCGCCCAGGACTTGAAGCCGCTGGCATAACGGCAGATCGCCGCTCCACGTCGGGGCCTCTCGGTCTTGGCAAAACAGTGCTCAAGGCGTCCGACGATCGGCTTGCGCCTATCGCGCGGGCGGACTGGACCACTGACACCCGGGCCGTAACCATGCATGCCTGGCCACCCACCGGAGGAACCCCGTGCAAAAGACCATCGAGCGCATCGCAGGCGACAGCGAAGGCGTTGCTTACGAATTCCCGGTTTTCCGCTTCGAGGGCACGGACAAGGCGGCGCCCTCGGCCTATCTGCAGGCGGCGCTTCATGCCGGAGAATTGCCGGGTGTCGTCGCCATCGACGCGCTGATGCCGATGCTTGCCAAGGCGGAAGCGGAAGGCCGCATCAGGGGCGCCATCACGTTGGTGCCCTGGGCCAATCCAATCGGCCGGGCGCAATACCATTTCGGCGAGCACCAGGGCCGATTCAATCTCGGCACCCGCACCAACTTCAACCGTGCTTTCCCGCTGCTTGCCGCGCCGGACGCCAAGCTTTTAGCGGATGTCAACCTCGGCGGCGCCGATCGCCGGCTGAAGAAGCGGCTCGTCCAACTCTCGCTCGGCAACGACATCGTGCTCGATCTCCACTGCGACGATGAGGGCCTTGCCTATCTCTACATCCACACCAGCCTGTGGCCGCATATGGCCGACTGCGCGGCTGCGATGGGCATCGATGCCGTCCTGCTGTGGAGCGAGGACAGTAGCGGCACCTTCGAGGGCGCCTCGATCATGCCCTATCAAAATGTGCCAGCGAGCGTCGCGCGCTTCGACCGGCGCGTCGCCACCACGGTCGAATATCGCGGCATGCTGGATGTCGACAGCCGCTTGGCCGCCTCCGATGCCGCCGGCCTCTACCGCTTGCTGGTGACGCGCGGCGTCATCCAGGACCCTTCCGTCCCGAAGGCGAGCAGCTTCTCCGGCGCCGTCGTACCGCTGGAAAACATCGAGATGATGCCTTCGCCCAAGGCCGGCGCCATCCTTTACGACGTCAAGCCCGGCGACCGCGTCAACAAGGGCGACCGGCTGGCGACGATCGTCCATGCGCCCGGCGAAGCCGGCGGCCGCACCGAGGTGTTCGCGCCCCAGTCGGGTTTCATCCTGACCCGTCGTTCGCGCCGCATCATTCGCGCCGGCGAGGATCTTTTGAAGCTTGCCGGCGACAAGAGGAGCGCCGACGCGCGCTCCGGCACGCTGGAGGAGTGACGGGCCGGCTTTACCGTTCGCGTGAAATCCAGTTGCGCGGGCCGTCATTCGCCGCTATGGGAGTCGCCATGAACATGCGTTCGAACAAGACCGTTTGGTGGTGGGCTCGCTGACAGCGGCCGGTTCGAACGCGCATGCGTGAAAATGAGGGTGGCCGCAGCGGAATGTCCGGGCGGCCATTTGTTTTTCCAAGCCATTCCCGGGTCCGTTGCCCAAAACGCTGATGGAGACGGCAATGACGACTACAGTTCTGGACAACGGGGCGGAGCGCTTCGTCACCGCGGGCGGGGTGACGATCACCCGAGAACGCCATGACCAGCCCTATGAAGGCGCGATCGACGCCTATGTCGACGGCCTGAATTCCCGCCGCGGCGCGGTGTTCTCCTCGAACTACGAATATCCGGGCCGTTACACGCGCTGGGACACGGCCATCATCGATCCGCCGCTGGTGATCTCGGCGCGCGGCCGCGCCATGCGGATCGAGGCGCTGAACCAGCGCGGCGAAGTGCTGCTGCCGGTGATCGGCAAGGCGCTTGGCGAGCTGAGCGAGGTGGCGATTGCCGAGAGCTCGAAAAAGCTGATCCGCCTCGATGTCGCCAAGCCCGGCCGCGTCTTCACCGAGGAAGAGCGCAGCCGCGTGCCGTCCGTCTTCACGGTGCTGCGCGCCATCACGGCTTTGTTCAAGACTGCCGAGGACGCCAATCTCGGCCTTTACGGCGCCTTCGGCTACGATCTCGCCTTCCAGTTCGACCCGGTCGACTACAAGCTCGAGCGTAAGCAGAGCCAGCGCGACCTGGTGCTGTTCCTGCCCGACGAGATCCTCGTCGTCGACCACTATTCGACCAAGGCCTGGACCGACCGCTACGACTATTCCGGCGAAGGGTTTTCCACGGAAGGCTTGGCCCGCGATGCTCATGTCGAGCCGTTCAGGACCGCCGACCGCATCCCGCCGCGCGGCGATCACGAACCCGGCGAATATGCCAATTTGGTGCGCCGGGCGATGGAGAGCTTCAAGCGCGGCGACCTGTTCGAGGTCGTGCCTGGACAGATGTTCTACGAGCGTTGCGAGACCCAGCCCTCCGACATTTCCCGCAAGCTGAAGTCGATCAACCCCTCTCCCTATTCCTTCTTCATCAATCTCGGTGAAAACGAGTATCTGATCGGCGCCTCGCCGGAGATGTTCGTGCGCGTCAACGGCCGTCGGGTCGAGACCTGCCCTATCTCCGGCACCATCAAGCGCGGCGACGACGCCATCTCCGACAGCGAGCAGATCCTCAAGCTGCTCAACTCCAAGAAGGACGAGTCCGAGCTCACCATGTGCTCGGACGTCGACCGCAACGACAAGTCGCGCGTCTGCGAGCCGGGCTCGGTGCGCGTCATCGGCCGCCGCCAGATCGAGATGTATTCGCGCCTGATCCACACCGTCGATCACATCGAGGGACGGCTGCGCGAAGGCATGGACGCCTTCGACGCCTTCCTGTCACACGCCTGGGCGGTCACCGTCACCGGCGCGCCGAAGCTGTGGGCCATGCGTTTCATCGAGCAGAACGAGAAGAGCCCGCGCGCCTGGTATGGCGGGGCGATCGGCATGGTCAATTTCAACGGCGACATGAACACCGGGCTGACGCTGCGCACCATCCGCATCAAGGACGGTATCGCCGAAGTGCGCGCCGGCGCCACATTGCTTTTCGACAGCGTTCCTGAGGAAGAAGAAGCCGAAACCGAACTGAAGGCATCCGCCATGCTCTCCGCCATACGCGACGCCAAGACCGGCAACGCCGCAGGCACCGAACGCACCACCGCGCGCGTCGGCGACGGCGTCAACATCCTGCTCGTCGACCACGAGGACTCGTTCGTCCACACGCTGGCCAACTACTTCCGCCAGACCGGCGCCACTGTTTCCACCGTGCGCACGCCGGTGCCGGAAGAGGTGTTCGAGCGGCTGAAGCCCGATCTCGTCGTGCTCTCCCCCGGCCCGGGTACGCCGAAGGATTTCGATTGCGCCGCGACCATCAGACGAGCGCGCGCCCGCGACCTGCCGGTCTTCGGCGTCTGTCTTGGCCTGCAGGCGCTGGCCGAAGCCTATGGCGGCGAGTTGCGGCAGTTGCACATTCCGATGCACGGCAAGCCCTCGCGCATCCGTGTCTCGAAGCCGGGCATCATCTTCTCGGGGCTGCCCAAGGAAGTGACCGTCGGCCGCTATCATTCGATCTTCGCCGATCCGGTGCGCCTGCCCGAAGGTTTCGTGGTGACGGCCGAGACCGAGGACGGCGTCATCATGGCCTTCGAGCACCGCAAGGAGCCGATCGCCGCCGTTCAGTTCCACCCGGAATCGATCATGACGCTCGGCCACAATGCCGGCATGCGCATCATCGAGAACATCGTTGCGCATCTGCCGCGCAAGGCCAAGGAAAAGGCTGCCTAGCAACGATGGCCGCGGTGGAAGACACGGCGACGGCGGCCGCAAGAGCCGCCGCGAAGCGCAAGATCGCCAGCCTCGCTTTCTGGTCGATCGTCATCGCCTTCCTGGTGATGGGGCTGAAATTCGTTGCCTGGCAGATGACCGGCTCCGTGGCCCTCTATTCCGATGCTTTGGAATCCATCGTCAACGTCATCACTTCAGCAGCCGCTCTCTGGGCGATCCGCATCAGCCATAAGCCCGCCGATAGCGACCATCCCTTCGGCCATCACAAGGCCGAGTATTTTTCTGCGGTGCTCGAGGGTGTTCTGATCGTCGTTGCGGCGCTGCTGATCATCGCCAAGGTGTGGCAATCGCTGCAGAATCCCGCGTCGCTCGAACAGCCCTGGCAGGGCTTAGCGATCAATGCCGGCGCGGCGCTCGTCAATGCCGTCTGGGCATTCGTGCTGATCCGCAACGGCCGCAGCGAACGATCGCCGGCCCTGGTCGCCGACGGCCAGCACATCATGACCGACGTGCTTACCTCGGTCGGCGTCATCGTGGGCCTTGTCGCCGCGGTGATGACTGGATGGCATATCCTCGACCCGCTGCTTGCGCTTCTTGTTGCGCTGAACATTCTCTATCAGGGCTGGAAGCTTACCGGAGAGTCGCTGAGCGGACTGATGGATCGTGCCGTCGACACCCAGGAGCACATGCAGATCCGCGATATCATCTCGGCCAATTCGAAGGGTGCGCTGGAGGTGCATGACCTGAAAACCCGCATCGCCGGGCGAGCGACCTTCATCGAGTTCCACCTCGTCGTCGACGCCGACATGACGGTCGGCGCCAGCCATGTCATTTGCGACCGCATCGAGGACGCGCTGAAGGCCGAGATCCCCTCGGTGCGCGTCACCATCCATGTCGAGCCGGACGACGAGGCGAAGCTGCCGAAAGGCACAACGGCGGTGCCTTTCGCCTGAAGCGATTTCCAGGCACGCCTTGGAAAATTGGCCGGGCCTCCGCGGTGTCGTCATCCCTGGAAGAAGCAGGAGCGAAGCTCCATCGCCGAGACCCCTGGGATCCATGCCGTGGCCTTGGCCGAAGCATGCAGCGAAGCAGAGTTCTGCACCGTTTCAACGCTTTAGCATAACGGCATGGATCCTATGGCTGCGCGCGTCGCTTCCCTCCTTGCTCCGCATAGGATGACGAAGCGCCACACTTTAGAGTGACGAAGTGGCACACTCACGGCGTGCAGGCCGACTGCGGCATCGGATTGAGTCTGTACACCTTGTCGTCGGACGTGGTCTTGCCGCCCGCCATCTTCGAGCAGAGGTCGACGATGGCGAGCGCATTGTTGGGGTTGGCCAGCAGCATCGTGCCGCTGGCGCCCCGCTTGAGAAAAATCTCCTTCTGCGAGATGTCGCAGGCAAAGTCGCTCATCTTGGAGCTGGCCGAGCAGCGCCACTGATCGGCCTCGCCCTGGCAGGAATAGGTCTGCGTAACCTTGGCCTCTTTCTGCCTGGTCGTCACCGAGATGGCGATGTCGGCGCCGTCTGGCCAGTTGCCGGCATCGCCACCGGCGGCAAAGGAAGCGAGCTCGATCGGCCCGCGGAAGACGCGGATCGACTGCGTCATCTGGTCCGGATGGGATTTCAGATGCGCGTCGTCATAGTCGCGGCCGTAGCAGAAGGGCTGGTCCGGCTTCAGCCGCTCGCGCAGCGGGGCCCCGATCGCCGGGTCGATCGGATCGATGCGCGCGAACTCCGCCTTGCAGGTGTCGGCCGGCATCGGATCGAGACGGAAATTATCGTCTTCGCTGCCCAGCGCCTGCTCGTTGTATTTCGCCTTGCCGAGATCCTCCTCCGCGCCGGCGTCGAGATAGACGTCAGGCTGCACGTTGGAGAGGATCAGCCGGCCCTTGTCGTCGACTTTCAGCGAGGCCAGCGTGCGGTCGCATTCCATGCCGCAGCGGATGCCGCTCGCCTTGTCGCTCGGATCCTCCTTGTTGCACCAGCCAGCCGCCCATTCCGGCTTCTTGGCGCCGCGCACCGTGGTGGTGAGAAAGCCGTTATAGGCAGCGTCGGACATCGAGCTCGGCTCCTCGTTCGGCCGGCTGGCCGGATCGTGGCCATGGTAGAAGAAGATGCGCGCCACCTTCTGGTGCGGATGCGCCTTGAGATGGGCGGCATCATAGACCCGGCCGAAGCAGACGTCGGCGCCGTTCGGGCTGAGTTCGGTCAGCTTGGGGGCATCATCTGCGAGCGCCGCGCCGGCAATGAACAGCGCGGCACCCAGCACCGCACCTGCCACCATCCTCGACGTCATGTGATCCTCTCCTCGCACCGACAGGACGTGATTGCGATTCATGCTAGTCTAGGCACGAAGGCTGGGCCACGCAAACTTGCGAGAGCCGCCGGATCGAGGAGGATGCGATGCTGCGCCGTGACGTTTTCCGCGCCGGTCTTGCCGGAGTGGGCGGTTTTTTCGGTCTGCGACAGGCGAGCGCCGCCGCCGGCGAAGACAGGCTGAAGGTCGCCTACCATCTCAGCGACGGCGACAAGGTCAACTTCGTCCTCGGCAACATCAAGAACCACTATGAGGGCACCGGCGGCAATGTCGAGGTCGTGCTGGTCGTGCACGGGCGGGCGCTTGCGGCCTTCAAGGCAAAGAGCGCTTCCGGCGCGACCTCCAGCCGCTTTGCCGGCCTCGTCCAGCAGGGACTTGTTCCGCAGGCCTGCAGCAACACCATGCATGGCATGGACATCGCACTGACCGACCTGCTTGCCGGCTTCCAGGTCGCGGAGAAAGGCGGCGTGGTCAAGCTCGCGGAGCTGCAGCGCCAGGGCTATGTCTATCTGCGGCCCTGAATTCGCGCCCTGATCTTGCCTTGACTTGAACACCTGGCCGGGAAGCGTCTACCAATTGCCAGCGCAATCCTGGAGATATCGACGTGCCAACTGACCCGACCACGCTTGTCATTCCCGATCTTGCCGGCAAGGCGGTGCTGGTCACCGGCGCGTCGACCGGGATCGGAGCAGCCCTCGCCCTCGCCTATGCCCGGCAGAAATGCCGCGTTGCGCTGCATTACAACTCAAGCCGGGAAGCCGCCGAAGAGCTCGCCAAAACCATCCGCGACGACGGCGGCGAGGTGTTCTTGACGCAGGGCGATTTTTCGGTTCCCGCCGACGTCGAGCGCGTGGTCGAGGGGAGCGCTGAACATTTCGGCCGGCTCGACGGGCTGGTCAACAATGCCGGCGGCATGCTCGGCCGCGTTGCCTATGCCGAGCAGACCGAGGCCCATTACGATGCGGTGATGGATCTCAACGCGCGCTCGGTGCTGACGGCCTCGCGCAGAGCGATCCCATGGCTGAAGCGCCAGGGCGGCTTCATCATCAACACCACCTCGATCGCCGCCCGCAACGGCGCCGGCGGCGGCGCCGGCCTCTATGGCTCGTCCAAGGCCTTCGTCTCCAACGTGACGCGCGGCATGGCCAAGGAGCTGATCGGCTTCGGCATCCGGGTCAACGCCGTGGCGCCCGGCACCATCCTGACCCCGTTCCACGAGCGCTATTCCACCGCCGAGCAGATGAAGGGCATGGTCGCCACCATTCCGCAGGGTCGCGCCGGAAGGGCCGAAGATTGCGTCGGCGCTTACCTGTTCCTGTCTTCCGACCGCTTGAGCGGCTACATCATCGGCCAGGTGATCGAGGTCAATGGTGGCCAGTTGATGCCGTGAGCTGGCGATTGCATACTCAGCTCAGCGTGCAACCTGGAGGGAGAGGAAGTGAATGTTCGGACTGATCGGCAAGATGCGGGCGGCACGCGGCCAGCGCGATGCAGTCATGGACGTGCTGCGTGAGACGACCGGTGCCCTGCCCGGCTGCCTGAGCTACATCATCGCCACCGATCCGGCCGATGCCGACGCGATCTGGGTCACCGAAGTGTGGACCGATCAGGCAAGCCATAAGGCGTCCCTGCAACTGCCCGAAGTCCAGGCGGCAATCGCCAAGGCGCGTCCTTTCATCGCCGGCTTCGAATTCCAGGTCGAGACCCATCCTGTCGGCGGCTTCGGCCTTCCGGCCCCCGAGAAGGGCAGCTGAGCGCGAGACCGTCGCCAACGGCATTTCCGCGGGAAAATGGGTTCGCATTTGTCCGTGCCCGGGCTAAGAGCCGGATATGGACTCTTCATCAGAAGGACCGTCACTGGAGCAACCGTCTGTTCAACGCATGACGCGATTGCGCCCGCTGCAGCAGTGGCTGGCGCTGGTGGTGCTCTCGCTGCTCTTTGCCGGCGCGCTGGAATTGGCCGCCTTGCCTGCGGCGCTGCTGATCGGCCCGATGCTTGCCGCGATCCTGGCCGGCACCAACGGCGCCACGGTGCGCGTACCCCGCGCGCTGTTCGGTTCCGCTCAGGCCGTGGTCGGCTGCCTGGTGGCGAATTCGATCTCGGTCGACATATTTCCGGTCTTCTACGCCGAATGGGCGCTCTTCTTCGGGATGGTGGTGGCGACGCTCACCGCCTCCAGCCTGCTAGGCTGGCTGATCAGTCGCTGGCGCATCCTGCCCGGCACCACGGCGGTCTGGGGTTCCTCGCCGGGCGCCGCCACCGCCATGGTGCTGATGGCCGGCGCCTTCGGTGCCGACCAGCGCCTCGTCGCCTTCATGCAATATCTGCGTGTCATCTTCGTTTCGGTGACGGCGGCGCTCGTCGCCAAGATGTGGGTCGACACGTCGGGCGTCGAAGTGCCGCCCATCATCTGGTTTCCGCCGATCGATCCATTGGCCTTTGGCGCCACCCTTGGCATCGCGGTCGTCGGCGGCCTGCTCGGCAAGCTGCTCAGACTGCCCTCGCCCTTCTTCCTTGGCACCTTCATCTTTGGCGCGGTAATCCATCTCGGCTTCAGCGTGCCGATGCAATTGCCGCCCTGGCTGCTGGCCGTCAGCTACGCCATGGTCGGCTGGGCGATCGGGCTGAACTTCACCCGGCCGATCCTGCGCCACGCGGCACGCGCCCTGCCGCAGATCATCGCCTCGATCGTAGCGCTGATCGCCTTCTGCGGCGGCATGGCTTTCGTCATCAGCGGCGTGCTCGGCATCGATCCGCTGACCGCCTATCTGGCGACCAGCCCCGGCGGCATGGACAGCGTCGCCATCATCGCCGCCGCCGCGCAGAACGTCGACATCTCCTTCGTCATGGCGCTGCAATCGGCCCGTTTCCTCGTCGTGCTGCTTGTTGGGCCAAGCGTCGCCAAGCTTGTGGCGCGAAACGTCAGGGACTGATCCGCGCTACCAAGTGCATGGAGAAGCAGAGGAATTGGCCATGAACCGTCGTTTGAATGCTGTCGATCTCTCTGGCCGCGTCGGGGTCGTGACGGGCGGCGCGCAAGGCATCGGCCTTGCGGTCGCCCGACGCCTGCTGTCGTCGGGCGCAAGCGTCGCCATCTGGGACATCGACCAGGCCGCGATGGCGAGCGCTGTGGCCGAGCTTGCTCCCTTGGGCCGGGTCGATGCCTTGCTTTGCGACCAGTCGCAGATCGAGGCCGTCGACCGCGCCGCCATCGAAACCGAGCAGGCGCTCGGGCCTGTCGATCTCCTTGTCAACAATGCCGGCATTGCCGGGCCGGCCGCGACCGTGGTGGACTATGACCCCGCCGCCTGGCGGCAGATCATCGAAATCGACCTCAACGGCGTCTTTTACTGCTGCCGACGTCTGGTGCCCGGCATGATCGCGCGCAACTACGGCCGCATCGTCAATGTCGCTTCCGTGGCCGGCAAGGAAGGCAATCCCAACGCCGCCGCCTATTCGGCCGCCAAAGCCGGCGTGCTTGCGCTGACCAAGTCGCTCGGCAAGGAACTCGCCGGTCTCGACATCGCCGTCAACGCGTTGACCCCCTCGCCCGCCCGCACCCGTATCCTCGAACAGCTCACCGAGGCCCAGGTGACCTATATGCTCAGCAAGGTGCCTCGCGGTCGATTCGTCGAGGTGGAGGAGGCTGCGGCCATGGTCGCCTTCATGCTGTCGGACGAGAATTCCTTCACCACTGGCGCCACCTTCGATCTGTCCGGCGGGCGCGCGACCTACTGAGCGAGGATCGCGACAGCGCGCCCACGCCGCCATTCCACATGACCCGAGGTGGCGGCCAACCCCGCGACGCGCATCAAAAGGGATTGTACGCCGATACTGTCGGATTGGTTCCAGCGCGAGATCTGCTCGCGTCCGCGGAAGGAACGGCCCCAATCGGTGAGCAAGGCATCGGCGGTGAGGGTTCGAGAAAGGCCCCGGGTCGCCGGCATTGGTGGCTTCGACAAGCGGCGGATCGGGTCGGGCGCGGTCATCAGTCGATCCTGTGCATCAGGTCGTCATCGAGCCAGCGGCCAAAGAAATAGACGAGTTGCTTGTGCCACCACGGCCAGTCGTGGCTGACGTCGCCGCCCCAATAGTCGACCCAGGCCCCAATGGATTTCTCGCGCAGCACCTGCTCCAGTTCGCGCGTTTCGACGAGCATTCGTTCTTCCCAGGCGCCCTGCCCGCAGCAGAAGATCAGCCTCAGCGCCCTCAGCCGCCCGAGCAGCTTCTGGTCGACGATGCCCGGCAGATAGTCGAGCGGCGAATTGTAGAAGATGCTGCCCTCGAGCGCCCGACCGAAAAAGTCGCGGGTCGAATAGACGCCGGATAGCGAGATCACGCCGCTCGCCAGCTCCGGAAAGCGGAACACGAAATTCGACGAGTGGTAGCCGCCCATCGAGCAGCCGCAGAACAGCGGCTTGAGGGCGCGTCCGCCATTGGCCTTGGCGGCAACCGCCTGCAGCTCCGGCAGCGCCTCCTCGCGCACATAGCGGAAATAGGCTTCGTGGCGGGCGATGCGACTGACGTGATCGCCATGCTTGTCGAAGAAGGATTCCGAATCGATGCCGTCGAGCGTGAACAGCTGGATGCGGCCGGTGTCGACGAATTCGGCGAGTGCTGCGACGCCTCCCGAATCCTCGAACTGGTAAAAACGCCCCTGCGAGGTGGGAAACACCACCACCGGCCGCCCGGCATGGCCGTAGCGCTTGTATTCCATGTAGCGGCCGAGATTGCGGGCATGGGCCTTGTGATAGGAGACGTCCATCGGCTCACGCCTTTTCCGCGTGGATATAGTCGACCGCCTGACGCAGCGCCTTCTGGTCCTTCGAGCGCATCTGGTAGGCGTAGTTCCCCATGGCGCGGCTGAAAACCTCTTCGATGGCCTGATGGTGGACGATCTTGTCGCCGTGGGCGGCTAGCACGTCCTCATGGCTGTGCAAATAGTCGAGGTGTCGCTTGCGGCTGGCATAGGCCGTGAAATACTTGCCCTTGTAGGGCCCGCCGGCCGCGTCCTTCACCACCATGTTGGCCCATTCGGCATAGACGTCGATGTCGAAAGTGTAGTTGATCGCATCCGTCATCCAGGCGCCTGGCGGCCGCATGTTGACCTCCAGCGCAATGATGCGCTTGTCCCTGGTCTCGAACAGTTCGATGTGGAAGAAGCGCTCGCGTACGTCGAACGCCTTCAGGATCTTGCGGCCTGCCTCCTCGACCGCGGGCGTAATCTCGGGGAAGCAGGTGTAGCTCATATGGCGGTCGCGGTTGACCACCTCCATGACGCTCTGGTCGTAGCGGTGGCTCGCCGCCAGCACCACCTCGCCGTCGCGGTTGACCAGCCCGTCGAAGGTCACCACCAGCCCCTCGATGAACTGCTCCATGACGAAGGTCACGCCTTCGGGCTTGTCCTTGAAGAACTGATCGAGCTCCTTCGCGTTGGAGATCTTGAACGTGTTCGAGGCGCCGGAGCCCGAATCCGGTTTCACCACCACCGGATAGCCGACCCGGCGGATGAAGGTCATGGCGCCGGCCCGATCGGAGCATTTGCGTTGCGGGATTGTCTCGACGCCGCTCTTGCGGAAGAAGGCCCGCATGCGGCTCTTGCGCTTCAAATTCTTCACGAAGTCGAGCTTGGTGCCGAAGATGTTGAAGTCGGTGCGGATATTGGCCTCGAGCTCCAGCCAGTGCTCGTTCAACGACTCGAAGCGGTCAATGCGGCCCCATTTGTGGATGAAATGGCCCATCGCCCGGAATACGGCATCGTAGTTCTCCATGTCCGCGACCCGATAATATTCCGAAAGCGCCGCCTTGAGCTTGCTGCTCAGCGTCTCATAGGGCGCGTCGCCGATGCCGAGCACGGTAGCGCCGGCCTTCTTCAGCCGGTCGCAGAAATCGGCGCCGTTGCCCGGAAAATGCGGCGAGAAGAACACGAAATTCATGCACGACCTCCCCCTCGGATCAGGTCCTCCGGAGGCGAGTGTGGCGCATTTGGCTGATGCGGGGAAGAGCCGCGCCAAAGCATGTCGACCAAAACTGTGCAGCGGTTTTGGGAAGACGATATGCATGAAACCAAAGACTTAAAGCCGGGCCGGCACTTGCCTCCGGATGGCCGCTCCTGTAAGAGAGCCGGCATGACCACGCGCACCCGCTCCGTCGCTTCTTCTCGCCCCGGCTTTGCCCGCGAGACCGTGCGCGCGCTTGCTTCGACCCTGCTCCTTCTCGGCCTTATCGGCGATCGCCGGGTTCGCTGAAGGAGCGCCCGGCGGTCGAAAACCGCCGCTTTGGGCGCCTGCTCCTTGGCTAGATTGGCAAGTCACATCAAGCGAACGAAATTCTTTGGTAAAGGCGCCGCTCGGCACCGATCCGCCTGAAGGCGGTCCCACGAGCCGCCGGGAGAAACGACGATGAATAGAAGAGAAGCAATCCGCGCCGGCGAGGCCGAAACGGGCGCGCAAGCGCCCGGCCGCATGGCCGATGCCGCCCGCAAATATCAGCCCTACCCGACCGTCAACCTCGCCGATCGCACCTGGCCGTCCAAGGTGATCGACAAGGCGCCGATCTGGTGCTCGGTCGACCTGCGCGACGGCAACCAGGCGCTGATCGACCCGATGGGCCATGAGCGCAAGGCGCGCATGTTCGCGCTGCTGCTCGACATGGGCTTCAAGGAGATCGAGATCGGCTTCCCGTCGGCCTCGCAGACCGACTTCGACTTCGCCCGCTGGTGCGTCGAGGAGGGCGGCGTGCCCAAGGACGTGTCGCTGCAGGTTCTGGTGCAGTGCCGGCCCGAGCTGATCACGCGGACCTTCGAGGCGCTCGAGGGCGCCCACCGCCCGATCGTGCATTTCTACAACTCGACCAGCGAGCTGCAGCGCCGCGTCGTCTTCGAAAAGGACGTCGCCGGCATCAAGCGCATCGCCACGGATGCCGCCAAGATGATCACCGACATGGCCGCCAAGGCCGGCGGCGGCTTCCGTTTCGAATATTCGCCGGAGAGCTTCACCGGTACCGAGCTCGAGGTCGCGCTGGAGATCTGCAACGCCGTCACCGAGATCGTGAAGCCGACGGCCGACAACAAGCTGATCGTCAACCTGCCATCGACGGTCGAGATGTCGACGCCCAACGTCTATGCCGACCGCATCGAGTGGATGTGCCGCAATCTCGACAACCGCGACAAGCTGATTATCTCGCTGCATCCGCACAACGACCGCGGCACCGGCATCGCCACCACCGAGCTCGGCCTGATGGCCGGCGCCGACCGCGTCGAGGGCACGCTGTTCGGCAATGGCGAGCGGACCGGCAATGTCGACATCGTGACGCTGGCGCTCAACATGTACACGCAAGGCGTCGATCCCGAGCTGGACTGCTCCGACATCAACCGGATGAAGGACGTCTATGAATATTCGAACCAGCTGAAGATCCCGGAACGCCACCCCTATGTCGGCGAGCTCGTCTACACCGCTTTCTCCGGCTCGCACCAGGATGCCATCAACAAGGGCATGAAGGCGCTGCGCAAAGCCAACACGCCGGTTTGGGAAGTGCCCTACCTGCCGATCGACCCCGCTGATGTCGGCCGCACCTATGAGGCGATCATCCGCATCAACTCGCAGTCGGGCAAGGGCGGCATCGCCTACGTGCTGCAGGCCGACTACGGCCTCAATCTGCCGCGCAACCTGCAGATCGAGTTCAGCCAGGACATCCAGGCGATCACCGACGCCGAAGGCAAGGAAGTGCCGGCCAAGCGCATCCACGAGCGCTTCCTCGAAGCCTATGTCGACCAGCCCGGCGCCAGGCTGAAATTCCTCGACCATCGCACCTATCCGGACACTGCGGTAAAGGGCCGTCGCGTGGTCGAGGCGGAGATCCTCGACAACGGCAAGGAAGTCACCATCACCGGCACCGGTACCGGCCCGATCGACGGCTTCGTCGATGCGCTTTCGCGCCATATCGGCGTCGACATGTCGGTGCTCGACTATTCTGAACATTCCTTGCAGCGCGGCTCGAACGCCTCGGCCATTTCCTATGTCGAGATGGAATATCCCGGCGGCAAGCTGTTCGGCGCAGGCATAAACACCAACATCGTCGCCGCCTCGCTGGAGGCCGTGGTCTCGGCCGCCAACCGCATCCTGGGCCGCAAGGCCGCCTGATTGTTCGATTGATAAAGCGTGGCGCGTTCATCGGACGTGCCACGCTTCATGGCAGGCGCGAGCCGCGTTCAAATTCGTTAACCGGCCGGTAAATTTCCCGTGGCTTACGCGATCACATAACAGAAGGTTCCTTGTGCGCTGGAGCGCGCGCTATATTATCGCGCCCTAACCTGTGCCGACTCTGAAAGGTCCGACACTTGGAGCCTGCCACGCCTGCCGCCCCCGCAGTGCGCGAGACATTGGAGCGACTGCTTGCCAGCGAAACGTTCGGACGATCCGAGCGGGCCCGCAGGCTGTTACGCTATCTGGTCGAACGCGAGCAGGCAGGCGAAGCCGACCGGCTGAAGGGTGTGTCCATTGCCATGGATGTCTTCGGCAAGGACGGCGATTTCGACGGATCGACCGACGCGGTCGTCAGGGTCCAGGCGGGGCGGCTGCGCGAGCTTTTGGATCAATATTTCGCCAGCGAAGGCATTGGCGAGCCGGTACGCATCGCCATTCCGCGCGGCGGCTATGTGCCTTCTTACGAGTTGAACGCCATACGGCTCCCAGCCGACGCCAAACCCGCGGATGCCCCGATCGCCCGGCCTTCCAAGCATTTCGAGAAGCCCGAGGCCGCCGCCGCACCGGTCGACGCCGTGCCGCTGACGACGACCCCGGCACCGACCCAATCCGCGTCATCGCTGACGCGCCAGTTGCGGTTCTTCTGGGCCGCCATGGTGCTGGTCATCGCCATGCTGGGTATCCTTGTCGTCCGCCAGGGTAACGCCTTTCTTCGTGGTGACGACGCGGTCGCGCCGGTTGAAGTCGAAACGGCAGGCGCGACCAGCAGCGTCGCTTCCCAAACGTTCGAAGGCCTGCCTTTGATCTACTTGGCCATCAAAGCCGACGGACCCGAGGCGGCCCGTGTTGCTTCCTCGCTGCGCGCCGGTCTGGCCGGCTTCGATACGATAGACTTCATCGGACGCGACGCCGACGCTACGCGCAATCGTTCCGCCGATCCGATCAGCTTCGTTTTCGATCTTATTCCCGGGACTAACGCCGGCGACGTCATGATCGAGCTGCAGAGCGTCGCGACGGGACGGGTTCTCCTGTCACGCAACCTGACATCGGCCGAAAGCGCGCCTGGTGCGGTCGAGAGCAACATCGCCAATCTCCTGAGCTCTACCGTCCCCGCTTCGGGCGCGATCTACAGCTATATCGACCAGAGCGATATCCGGACCAGCCAGATAGGATGTCTGGTGCTCGACGACCTCTACTATCTCGACCAGAGCGCCAAGGCGCACGAAGCTGCGTATCGCTGTCTGGAGAAGCTGGTCAGAGAAAGCACCAAATCATCGCTCATCTACTCGGAACTGGCTTCCCTGCATCTGGAAGCCGTCAACAACCGCTACGCCTATCCGCCCGGCGCAACGGTCGAGCAGGCCATGTCGTTTGCCCACCGCGCCATTCAGATGGCACCGATGAGCCCGCACGCGCATCGCGCCTACGGCTACCTCAACTCGCGCCTCGGCAACACCGACGAAGCGATCCGCTGGATGCGCAAGGCTTATGAGCTCAACCCCTACGATCTCGGCATGGCCGCCGCTTATGGCTACGGCCTGATCTTCGCTGGCAGATACCAGGAAGGGACGCCGATCCTGGGCCATGCCGTCGAGGCCTTCAGCGGTCATCCGACCTGGTGGGACTATGGCCTGTTTGTCGGAGCCTTCATGCAAGGCGACACCCAGAGGGCAGCGATTGCCAGCGAGTCGCTGCGGACCACCGCGTCCAAATCGCATTACCTGGCGGCGCGCCTGATCGGCGCCAAGATCTCAGGCCGCGACAAGCTCGCAAACGAATTGGCGAACGAGCTCACGGCCGAATTCCCGAAATTCGCCGCCAATCCGCGCGCCACTTTTGTTGACAGGAAGTACCCCGCCGATCTCATCGACCGGCTGGTGCAATCCTTGCGCTCTGCGGGGATTGGCAATCCGAGCTGAGCGAACGTGGAGCATTCGCTGACGTGCGGACTGATTGGAATATTAAATTCGCACGCCGGATCTGCTCGGCACAGCGGGCGTCGACACTCAACGAGTCTTAGGCCTGCTTACGCGTTTGATTGGGGCGCGCACGGCGAATTCGCGAAGAGGCTATCGACCTGCTCAGGGAGCAATTCAGCCACAATCTTGAATTGCCCCTCATACTGCTTCACAGCCAACAATCTCGATGTTTAACTCTCTTCACGTCGCCGAAAGCGGTGCTGGCTCGAAGACGATCGTCTTCCTGCACGGCTTCGGCGCTTGCCATTCGATCTGGCGCGACGTGATTGCGGGATTGACGCCCGATGTGAGGACACTTGCCTACGACCTGCCGGGCCACGGAAACTCCCTGCAGTGCCAGGCGACAGGCATAAAGCAAGCCGCCAAGGTCATCCTGACCGATCTGGGCGCGCGCCGCCTGGGCAAAGTTCACGTCGTCGGCCATTCAATGGGCGGCGCGATCGCGACTTTGATGGCATCTGCCGATCCCGAAAGGGTGGCCTCGCTGACCTTGCTGGCGCCCGGCGGCTTCGGCCCCGAGATCAACGGTCCGTTGCTGCGGCGCTATGCGGCCGCGGCCGATAGAGATGAGATCCGCGCCTGTCTTGCCGCCATGTCGGGGCCGCAAAGTTCTCCTCCTCAACACGTGGTGGAGGCGCTGTGCGGCATGCGCAAACGGCCGGGCCAGTTGCGGACCCTCGTCGGTGCTGCAGCCGTGATCACCAGGGAAGACCGACAAGGTATCATCCCGAGCGAACGGCTGGAAACCCTGAGCATGCCGGTGATGGTGCTTTGGGGAACGGACGATCCCGTCCTGCCCGTCGCCCAGGCCGAGGACTTGCCGCCGCATTTCCACCTGCACCACGTGCTGGAGGCGGGCCACATGCTGGTCGAGGAGGCGCCTGACCTGATTGCAGAGGCCGTGCGCCGCAACACGCGTCGCCGCAGCAGAATCCAGAGACCGGTGTTCAGCGCAGCCGCAAGCTGAGCCCATCTCGCAGTGCATTTTGCCGGCGACTGTGTTAACTCGCTGTTTACCAACAGCGAGGCAGCGCCATGAAGGATGCAGGCGACAAAATCACCCCGATCGAGCCATCGCGAAAGCTCGCGGACGCGATCCGCGACGTCAAGAACGCCTTCGCCGACCGCGATGATGTGGTGGTCGACATGCGCGAGGCGCACCGCATGCGGCTCGAGTTGCTGGCCACGGAACTCGCCCCCGTTTTCGCCGACGTGCCGGCGGATATCGACAATTTCGACTTCGCCGTCTCGTCCGGCCTGCAGCCGCGGCTGTGGGTCGATGCCGTGAGCCATGTCGCCATGGGGCGGGATCGCCGCACCTTCCGCTTCCTTAAGGACACGCGCATCGGCCGCGTGGTGCTGGCCGAATCGACCGACATGAAGCCCGTCGCCGATGCCGTTACGCGATACGTGGCCGAGCGTG
Source organism: Mesorhizobium sp. M1A.T.Ca.IN.004.03.1.1 (assembly GCF_003997555.1). Taxonomy (NCBI): domain Bacteria; kingdom Pseudomonadati; phylum Pseudomonadota; class Alphaproteobacteria; order Hyphomicrobiales; family Phyllobacteriaceae; genus Mesorhizobium; species Mesorhizobium sp. M1A.T.Ca.IN.004.03.1.1. The sequence goes on from NZ_RZTV01000001.1 coordinate 910,950, forward strand.
TCGTCGAGCGGCAGCGGATGATGGAAGGCGCGGTGGAGAGCGCGGTGACTGGCCTGCATCGAGCCGAGGTCCGGGAAGCCGAGCCGCCCTTGCAGGCTGCAACGCGCCGCAACGGCTGGACGACCTTCTTCGCCGGCCTTGGCTTGATCGCCGCGGGCGCCCTGGTCGGCCTGGCGGTATCGCTGGTGCTGTTCTGGGACCGCATCGCCCAGATGAAGATCAGCTTCTGACGACGGGCTCGCGCACCACCGGCATATCGGCACCGAGCTCGATCACCTGAATGTCCGACGGCGGCAGTGCCGGACCGGTCAGGCCGCGCCGTGTCAGGCGGATGGTCCAACCACCTTTTTTTCCTCCGATCTCGAACAGATTGTACTGAGCGGCGGGATGATCGCCGCCCGGCGCCTGGCCGGCGGCGGCCACGCCGACCACCGGCACCTTGACGCCGCGCGGACCGATGGTGAACAGCGAAGGCAAGTGCGAGTGGCCGTGCAGCACAAGCTCGGCGCCATACCGGCGGATGACTTTGTGGAAGCGCGCGATACCGAACAGCCGCTTATGCTGCGAGACCGCGCCACGCACCGGCGGATGATGGATCATGATGGCGCGAAACAGCCCCTGTCTGGCCGTCGCGTCGAGGATGTTGCCGAGCCGCTCCGCCTGGCCCTCCATGAAGAAGCCGTTGGCCATGAAGGGCGCCGTGGCCCGCGCCGTCGTGACGCCGATCAGAGCGACATCACCGCGAACCCGCAAATAGGGAAAGGAATTGCGGTCGATCGGGCTGTTGATGCCGTCGCCCGTCATCCACGGCGCCCATGACCGGCAGACCTTGTCGAAGGCGCCCGGCACATAGGCATCGTGATTGCCCGGCACCACGGATACGTCGTTCGCAGAGCCCAGCGTCTCCAGCCAATGTTTCGCCATCTCGATCTCGCCATCGAGCGCCAGGTTGACGAGATCGCCGGTGACCGCGAGGTGGTCGGGGGCGTTGGCTTTGATATCGCCGACAATCGTGTCGATCACCGCATCGTGCATATGACGGCGGCGGTTGCGCTGCCAGTTGACGTAACCCAGCACGCGCTTGGACGCGAGATCGCGATAGGTTACATCGGGCAGCGGCCCCAGATGGACATCGGAAATATGTGCAAGCCTGAGCATAGCCCCTTCTTAAGCGACCCGGTCCGGGCTTTCTACTCAACGTTTCCTGTCCGCTCGCGGTTTCGTGGATGACTGGCGCCGATCCGGAACAGGCGTTCCGCCGGACCGGCTGGGCGGGACTGCGGGCAAGGCTGTTCCATCTCTATTTCCTGCTGCGGCGCCCGATGACGCTTGGCGTGCGCGGCTTGATCTACGACCGCGCATCCAACTCCATCTTCCTCATCCGCCACACCTATGTTCCGGGCTGGCAGTTGCCTGGCGGCGGCGTCGAGGTCGGCGAGACGCTTGTCGAGGCGCTGGCGCGCGAGCTCGCCGAGGAGGGCAACATCGCGTTGACGGCTCCGCCGGTGCTGAGATCGATGCACTTCAACCGTCGCGCCAGCACACGCGACCACGTCGGCCTCTATCTGGTCGAAGCCTTCAACCAGACGGCGCCGAAATCGGCGGACCATGAGATCGCCGAGGCGGCGTTCTTTCCGCTCGACCGTTTGCCGGCAGATGCGACGCCGGCGACGCGACGTCGGATTGCCGAAATTTTCGGCGGCGAGCAGGTCTCGGCCTACTGGTAACTCATGCCGCCTTCCTGAACCGGCCGCGATCATGTGGTGCGGCATAGTCGAGTTCAGGTCCCGCCGGGATTATCCCCGTCGGATTGATCGATTTGTGGCTGCCGTAGTAGTGCGACTTGATGTGATGCAGGCTGACCGTGCCTGACACGCCGGGCACCTGGTAGAGGTCGCGCAGATAGTTCGACAGGTTCGGATAGTCGGCGATCCGGCGCAGATTGCATTTGAAGTGGCCGACATAGACCGGATCGAAGCGCACCAGCGTGGTGAATAGACGCCAGTCAGCTTCGGTGATCCGCTCGCCGACAAGATAGCGCTGCTTTGACAGCCGCTCTTCCAACGTGTCGAGTGCTGCGAAGAGCTCGCCGAACGCTTCCTCATAGGCTTCCTGCGAGGTGGCGAAGCCGGCGCGATAGACGCCGTTGTTGATCGCCGGATAGACCAGCGCATTGATCCTGTCGATCTCGGAACGCAACGCCGGCGGATAGAAGTCCAGGCTCGCATCACCCCATTCGTCGAAGCCGGAATTGAGCATGCGGATGATTTCTGACGACTCGTTGCTGACGATGGTTTCCTGTCTTTTGTCCCACAGCACCGGTACGGACGCGCGGCCCGAATAGCCGCGATCGGCCTTGGCATAGATCTGGTGCAGGAAGTCGAAGCCGTAGAGCGTGTCACCGGTTGCGCCGTCCTCGGCTGTGAAGGTCCAGCCGTTCTCGCCCATGAAATGGTGCACCACGGAGACGGAGATGATGTCTTCCAACTTCTTCAAGACGCGGAAGATCAAGGTCCGGTGCGCCCAGGGGCAGGCGAGCGAGACGTAAAGGTGATAGCGCCCGGGCTCCCCCTTGAAACCGCGTTTGCGCCCTTGCGCCGGCGCACCGTCGCGCGTCACCCAGTCGCGCCATTGCGCTTCGGCACGCACGAACCTGCCGCTGCTGTCGGCAACGGTCGAGCGGTCCTGCCATTTGCCTTCAACTAGCAATCCCATGCGAAATCTCCCTCAGGTTCCAACGGACATCTAGGCGCTTACCCGGAATGTCGAAGCCCTCAGGCGCTGAACAGTTCGTCAAACGGCGAAAAGAAAGGTGAAAAGGGCCGATTGCAGCCGTGAACAATTGATGCTAGCGGAAGCGCCCATGTTTGACTTTGCCACGATCCGGTTCGACCGACGACGAAAGGACGCCCGCGCTTGATGAAGCGCTGACTGGCGAACGCTGCCGCTTGCAGCAAACCTTTCCTCGCATACCGGAACGCAAAGACCATGAGCCTTGCCGACGTGAAATATCTGCCGGAGACCCCGGCGCACGATCCTGAAATCGAAGCCATCAACGACGAGGCCTTCGGGCCGGGCCGTTTCGTGCTGGCCGCCTATAAGATCCGCGAGGCGGGCGGGCACGACCGCTCGATGTCCTTTGTCGCCCTCAAGGACGAGACGGTGATCGCCTCGGTGCGCATGACGCGCGTGGCGGCAGGCGCCGGACGCGCCATGATGCTTGGCCCGCTTGCCGTCCGGCCCGCCTTCAAGAATCTCGGCATAGGCCGCAGGCTGGTCGCGATCGCGCTCGAAGCCGCCGCGAAGGCCGGCGCGCCGGCCGTCATGCTGGTCGGTGACGAGCCCTACTACGGGCCGCTCGGCTTCAAGCGCTTCCCGCGTGGGCAGATCACCATGCCGCGTCCGGTCGATCTCGACCGGCTGCTCCATCACGAAATCAGGCCTGGCGCGGTGGCCCGGTTCGTCGGTGAGGTCTGTCATGCGGATACGGCGCGGGTTGCCGACCTGGCCCAGGTCGCGGTCCGCGCCTCGGCCATTCCGCAGTCCTCGATCGATCCGGTCATTCAGGTTGCGCCGCAGCAGCGCGCTTCGTAGCATGATCCGAAATTCTGGGAGGACGCCACCATGACCCCGAACGGCCAGATCGCGATCGTCACTGGCGGTGGCTCCGGCCTTGGCGAAGCGACGGCGCGCGCCCTTGCCACCAAGGGCGCTAAGATAGCGATACTCGATATCGGTATCGATCGCGCGGCCAAGGTTGCCGCCGATATCGGCGGCATCGCGGTTCAATGCGATGTCAGCAGCGCAGACAGTGGCAGCGCGGCGATCGCCGAAGTGGCGGCAAAGCTCGGCGAACCGCGCATCCTGGTCAATTGCGCCGGCATTGCCATTGGAGTGAAGACGGTCGGCAAGGATGGCCCGCACCCGCTGGATCAATACCGCAAGGTGATCGAGATCAACCTGATCGGCACCTTCAACATGATCCGCCTGGTCGCCGACCGGGCGGCGAAACTCGACCCGCTCGCCGGCGGCGAACGCGGCGTCATCGTCAACACGGCGTCGGTCGCCGCCTATGACGGCCAGATCGGCCAGGCTGCCTATTCGGCGTCCAAGGGCGGCGTCGTCGGCATGACATTGCCGGTGGCGCGCGACCTGGCGCGCTCAGGCATTCGCGTCTGCACCATCGCCCCAGGGATCTTCAAGACCCCGATGATGGCCGGCATGCCGCAAGAGGTGCAGGATTCGCTCGGCGCTTCGGTGCCCTTCCCGCCTCGCCTCGGCGAGCCCTCGGAATATGCAGCACTCGCGCTCCACATCATCGAGAACCAGATGCTGAACGGCGAGACCATCCGCCTCGACGGCGCGATCCGCATGGCGCCCAAATAAAAGCGAAATGAGCACGCCGCCGACAGCCGCCGACAAGACAGGGCCGTTGGCTGGCCTCAGGCTGATCGAGATGGCGGGCCTCGGCCCGGTGCCGCTCGCCGCCTTGATGCTATCGGAGATGGGCGCAGACGTCCTGCGCATCGAGCGGGCGGACGCCAAAGAGCCGCTTCTATCCTTGCCCGAGGCCCACGACCTCGACCGCCACGGCCGCTCCATCCTCAGGCTCGACCTGAAGCGGCCGGACGGCGCGGAGCTTCTGCTGCGCCTTGCGGAAAAGGCCGACGTTCTCATCGAAGGTTTTCGCCCAGGCGTCATGGAGCGGCTGGGCCTCGGGCCTGATGTCGTGCTGGAAGGCAATCCTGCGCTGATCTACGGCCGCCTCACGGGTTTCGGCCAGGACGGGCCGCTATCGCGCCGCGCCGGTCATGACATCACCTACCTCGCCTATGCCGGCCTGCTGCATGCCGTCGGCCGGCAGGGAGCGCCGCCCGTGCCGCCGCTGAACCTTGTCGCCGACCAGGGCGGCGGCGCCATGATGCTGATCGCCGGCGTGCTGGCGGCCCTGTTCCAGCGCTCGCGCACCGGCAAAGGTCAGGTGATCGATGCCGCCATGGTCGAGGGTGCATCGATGCTCGCGGCTCCGATCCATGCCTTCATGGCGGCCGGCCTCTGGAGCGAGCGACGCGGTGAGAACCTGCTCGATTCCGGGGCCCCCTTCTACGACGTTTACGAGGCGGCGGACGGACGGCATGTCGCCATCGGCTGCCTCGAACCGCAATTCTTTGCCGAGTTCGCCCGATTGTTGCCGCTCGACCGGCGTTTTGTCGGCGGTCAATATGACAGGACATCGTGGCCCGACATGCGCGCTGCCATTGCCGCGAGAATCAGAGCGAAGACACGCGACGAGTGGGCCGAGGTGTTTGGACCGACCGACGCGTGCGTCGCTCCGGTCCTGTCGCTGACCGAAGCCAGGGATCATCCGCAGAGCCGCGCCCGGCAAAATTTTGCAAGATCGGGCGAGCTCGAACGTCCGACGTCGGCGCCGCGCTTCTCCAACGCCGCCTCGACGCTTGCCGCGGCGCCGACCGTCGCCGACCGCCGGCCTTCGGCTGTGCTGGCACGCTTCGGCATCGACGAGACTGAAATTGAAGCCCTTGTCAGGTCCGGCCTGTTTGGCAGATAGCCGGAGAGTAGAAATCAACTTATCGCGGTGAGCGCTGTGACCGAGACCAGGAAGGATGTCATCCGCGAGACCGACACCGAGGCCGTCAGGCTGGCGAAGACTCTGGTCCGCTCGGCCCGCTTCGGCGCGCTTGCGGCCATCGAGCCCGGCACCGGGGCGCCGCTGGCAAGCCGGGTCGGCGTGGCGACCGACATCGACGGCGCGCCGCTGATCCTGGTCTCGATGCTGTCGGCGCATACCGGCGCGCTTCTCGCCGACCCGCGCTGCTCGCTGCTCGTCGGCGAACCCGGCAAGGGCGATCCGCTCGCGCATCCCCGCATCTCGCTTGTATGCCAGGCGCTGCGGTTGGAGCGCGGATCGGTGGGTCACGCCCGCGCCGAACGGCGCTATCTCAACCGCAATCCGAAGGCGAAACTCTATGCCGGGCTCGGCGACTTCTCGATATTCCGGCTCGAGCCTGAACGCGCCAGTCTCAATGGCGGCTTCGGCAAAGCCTATCTTCTGGATCGCGCCGACCTGATCGCCGGCGGCCCGATCGTCGAGGAGCTGGCGGCCAGCGAACAGTCGGCGCTGGACCACATGAATGCCGACCATCGCGATGCGCTTTGCATTTATGCGCGCCATTTCGGCCGGGCCGAAGGCGATGGCTGGATCGCTACGGGTTTCGATGCGGACGGCATGGATCTGGCTTCTCCGGATGCCACCTGCAGGGTCTTCTTCCCTCGGCCTCTCGGCACTGCCGGCGAGTTGCGGTCCGTGCTGGTCGAGATGGCAAAGGCCGGGCGCGCCGCAGGCCGGGCACAGTAGCGAAAGTTAATCGTCCCGGATCGAAAGCAACTCTTGAGATTTAGGTAAAATGATCTACCTTTTGTTGCAGCGCCGATTCAGCGGCGCTCCCTGACCTGAATATCGTGGAAATCAGCCGCCATCGCCCCCATGGCAGCTGGATGAGCCAGAAAACATGGGGGATCCATGATCTCAAGCAAGCTAGTCGCCAACGCCGAATCGGCTGCCGCGTTTCTGACGCTCATGGGCAATGAAAAGCGGCTGCTGATCGTCAGCTATCTGATCGAGGGCGAAATGTCCGTCGGCGCCATCGCCGAGAAAGTCCAGTTGAGCCAGTCCGCTCTGTCGCAGCATTTGGCCAAGCTGAGAGCGCTTGATATCGTCGAGACGCGTCGCGATCGCCAGATGATCTATTATTCCTGCAACTCCGACGCGGTGCGCGAGCTGCTTCGCACGCTGGAAGGCATTTTCGGCGACGGCGACCTGTCTCAGATGGCCTACAGGATGCGCCGCGCCGGGACTTGACCCGGGCTCTGCAAAGCCCCTTACCTTGCTGACGATCGTTCGCCGGCGAGATTTCTATGAACCTCATCCCTGTCGACGACCCGCGGGATCCGCGTGTCGCCGCCTATCTCGATATCCGCGAGCGCGATCTCGTCGGCCGACATGGGCGCTTCGTCGCCGAAGGCAAGGTGGTGCTGGATCTTCTGCTGTCGGCCGGACGCTTCGCGGCGGAATCGGCCCTCATTCTGGAGAACAGGCGGGCGGGCCTCGAAGGTGTCTTGCGCAAGGCGCCAGCCGACCTCCCGATCTATGTCGTAAACGGCGACGTCATGGACCGGATCGCCGGCTTTCACATGCATCGCGGCGTATTGGCGATTGGCGTTCGGGGCTCTCCTCAACCGGCCGAGGTGCTGCTCGAAACCTTGCCGGCAAGCGCGTTGGTCGTGGTTCTGGTCGGCATATCCAATCATGACAATATGGGCTCGATCTTCCGCAACGCCGCAGCCTTTGGCGCGGACGCCGTGCTTCTCGATCCCACCTGCTGTGATCCGCTTTACCGCAAGGCGATCCGCGTTTCGGTCGGCGCGGCGCTGAAGGTGCCCTTCGGCTCCTTCGACAATGCGATGAGCTTGGCCGCAACGCTTGACCGGATGGGTTTCGCCCAGTTCGCGCTCTCGCCGCGCGGCGAAACGGACATCCGCGCTGCGGAAAGAACGTCTCGGCTGGCCCTCTTTCTCGGCACGGAAGGCGAAGGCCTGCCCGAGACCCTGCTCAGTCGCCTGCGGACCGTACGGATCGGCATGGCGGAGGGATTCGACAGCCTGAACGTTGCAGCCGCATCGGCCATTGCCCTGCATCACTTCTCGAAACGATAGCGGCGCAGCGACCAAGACGCTCCGCTCGCCACGGCATTCGGATCAGTTGCTTGCGTTGGCCTTCTGCAAGGCCCTGACACGGTCCGCGAGGCTGATGCCGCGCTCGCCGATATCTTGCCGCTCGTCGCGAGGTGTCGCCAAGGCCTTGGCGATCGGCGAATCCGGCCCTTCCAGCCTCATCGTCAGGTTGACGACCTCGGCTGCCAGTTCGTTCATTTGTTCGCGAAGCGCCGCACCGGCGCGCGGTGCCTCGGCTGCCTGTTCGGGCTGTGCCGTTTCGAGGGCGGCAAGATCGGTCTTGAGCCGCTTGTTCTCCCGCGCAAGCGCCGTCAGCCGCGCCTCTAGCCGCTCGCGATCGCCTTCGAGCTTGGCGATGGCATTGTCGATCCCTTGGACTTCGTCGGCCTTATGCGTTCCGCCATTTACCGCATGATCTTTGCTTGGGCGTTCGCGCATCGGCGCAAGCTCCTTTTCGCGCCTGTCCAGCTTTTCCTCGCGGTCGGCAAGGGTTGCAAGCAGCCGTTCGACCTTCTTGTCCAGCTCGGCCGTCCGCTTCTTCTCCGCCTTGAGCGCGTCCCTGGCGGCTTTGCTTTCCGCTGCCAGTTCCTGATTGCGCCGGTCCGCTTCCTTGCGCTGGCTGCGCAGCACCGCAATGTCATTGGCAAGCTTGTCCAGTTCCGATTCGCGGGCGACGAGCTCGATCTGGCGGTTTGAGGAAGAAAAGCTGGCTTCGTCATACATCTGCTCGAGCTTTTGCAGCTCCAGCGCGCGCTTCTCCAGCGAGCGCTCCGCCTGCGCCAGCTTTTCCGTAAGCTTGTGCAACTCTTCCTCGCGCAGCCTGAGCTCCGCGTTCTTGGCCTGCAGATCGGAAAGCGCCTGAGTCTTGTCCTTCTTCTCGACCGCCAGTCCCTTCAGGGCCTCCTGGGCGCGGCCGATCTCGACCAGTTGCTCGGCCACCTTTTCCTTCAGATTTTTGATGTTCATCTCGAGTCGGCGCGTGTTCATGGCGAACTCGGCGCGGATACGGTCCTTCTCGGCCAGCATCTCGGCAGGCGTCAGCGGCATCGAGGCCTCAAGGCGCCGGCGTGTCAACACGACGGCCCTCCGCCAGACGGCCGGCGCGATCAGCGACACCAGAAAGGCCGCGCAGAGGAAGCCGAGTGCGAAGAACAGGATCGACTGGACCAAGGTGGACTATCCGTATGCGAGGCGGCAACCCGCCATGCCGACTGTGCCACCTTGGCATGGCGGAAATCCAGCGCCGCGGCAAGAGCGCGCCGCGGCACGATCAGTCTTATCCGAGCGGCTGTGGCAATCCTGTCCGGTCAGAACGGATTCCACGTCGCCCGCTCGGTCAGCTTCAGATAGCCGAGATTGACGCCGAGCCGGGCACCGACCCCGGTGCGGATCGGAACGAGCAGCACTCTGTTGCTTTGCAGCACGTTGAAGCCGACGCCCGCCACGACGTAAGCCGATCCGGCGACGCCGCCGAAGCGGTTGTAGAGGCTGCTGATATCGTCGAGATTGTAGACCAGCATCATCACGCGCGAGCCTTCGCCGCCGAAATCCCAGCCGAGCGATGGGCCTTGCCAAAACACCTTATGGTCGCCGGCGTTCTTGGTGTACAGCGTGCCCTCGCCATAGGTCAGGCCGCCGATCAGCGCGCCGGATCCCTCCTCGCCGAGCAGATAACCGTTTGGCAGGCCGTAGGACGCGAACACCTTTTCGACCACGGTGGCGAGGCCTCCCGACGTCGCGCCGAAGAACTTGTGGCCGGAATCGACAATCTCTTGCGCGGTGTATTCCTGGGCCCGCGACGCCGAGGTTGAGAGGATGAGAGCACCCGAGAGGGCGATCGTCATGGTGAGGACGCGGACGAACATCCGGTCAAAGAATCGGGAAAACATGCTTCCAATCTCCGTCAGGGAGCACTTTCGCCGACGCCTCGTATCCCTACGGCTCTTGGCGGCCGTTTCGAGATGACTGTTACAGGCAAACTATGCCGTAATCCTTTTTCAACCATTAAGCTGGCGCAGGAAGATGGCGGTTCGAGGGCTGAAGAGCCTGACACGATCTCTATCAGCCTCAATTTCGCGGCATCAGGCACCATTTTCGCTGTCCGCAGCTGTGGATTTGTTGATGCATGGACGGACGCTGTGTATTCAGAAGGCCTTGGAAAAGAGCGTGATTCGCGTAGCGGGCGCGACAACGTTCGGCCATGACATGTGAACCAGCAGGGATTTCTCCGATGGCCGAGCTCTTCACCCTCTCCGCCCCCGATCTGGCTGCGCTTTTGTGCAGCCGCGTATGCCACGACATCATTTCGCCGGTCGGCGCCATAAACAACGGCCTCGAACTGCTCGATGAAGGCGGCGCCGACGAAGACGCCATGAAGCTGATTCGCCAGAGCGCCAGGAACGCCTCGGCGCGGCTGCAGTTTGCCCGCATCGCCTTCGGCGCCGCGGGCTCCGCCGGCATGATGATCGATACCGGCGACGCCGAGGCCGTGGCCATTGCCTTCCTGAAGAACGAGAAGCCGGAACTTGTCTGGAACGGCGCCCGCGCGCTGCTGCCCAAGAACAAGGTCAAGCTTCTGCTCAATCTCATTCTTGTCGCCAATGCCGCCATACCGCGTGGCGGCAGGCTGGTTGTCACGCTGGAGAACCTCGAGACCGAACCGCGTTTCTCGCTGTCGGCGAGCGGCCCCATGCTGCGGGTGCCGCCGAAATTCCTCGAGCTGCATTCGGGCCACAAGCCCGAGGAGCCGATCGACGCCCACTCGGTCCAGCCTTATTACACGCTGCTTCTGGCGCGCGAGGCGAACATGACGATCTCGATCCATGCGACGGCCGATGAGATCGTGTTGTCGGCGGCCTGAGGCGACAGCCAAGAACAGGTCAAGTATCCATTGTCACTGATCTTGCAGCTGGCAGTGCGATCGAAGCATTGCCTGCCGCCTGGCACTGCAATGCATCGCAGGCCAAAACCGCGCAAAGCGGTTCTTTGGAAAAACTTTACCTAACCGCTTTTCGGCTTCTTTACCAGATTGTTCTAGGGTGCCTCACGGTTACCGGATTGCCGGTTCGGCAGATGGCAAAGAGGACCCGGAAATGAAACGCTGCCTGTTCGTGGACGACTCGAGCGTCATCAGGAAGGTCGCGAAGCGTATCCTTGGCGGCTCGGACATCGTGGTCTTCGAGGCGGCCAGCGGGCTTGATGCGATCGAGATCTGCTCCGGCGACATGCCCGATGTCATTGTTGTCGACGGCGGCCTGCCGGATATGCAGGCGGTCGACCTCATTCGCCGCATCCGTGCCATCGAAAACCGCGTCAAGCCGCAGATCCTGGTCTCGCTCGTCGAAGTCGATGTCGGCTCGATCATGCGAGCGAAACGTGCCGGCGCCCAGGGTTACCTGCTGAAGCCCTTCAACCGCGCGCAGTTGCTCGAGAGCTTCCGCTTCCTGAAAATCGCGGCCTGAGCTTTTCGACACCCCAAACAAAAACCCGGCCTGAGCCGGGTTTTTTGTTTGAATTGGCAGAGGATCAGGCGCTGACGCGGATGTCTTCCGGCTCACGCAGCACATAGCCGCGGCCCCACACCGTCTCGATGTAATTCTGGCCGCCGGACGCTGCGTCGAGCTTCTTGCGCAGCTTGCAGATGAAGACGTCGATGATCTTCAGTTCCGGCTCGTCCATGCCACCATAGAGGTGGTTGAGGAACATTTCCTTGGTAAGGGTCGTGCCCTTGCGCAGCGAGAGCAGCTCAAGCATCTGATATTCCTTGCCGGTCAGGTGCACGCGCTGGCCGCCCACCTCGACCGTCTTGGCGTCGAGATTGACCGCCAGGTCGCCGGTGGTGATGACCGACTGGGCGTGGCCCTTGGAGCGGCGCACGATGGCGTGGATGCGCGCCACCAGCTCGTCCTTGTGGAAAGGCTTGGTCATATAGTCGTCGGCGCCGAAGCCGAGGCCGCGCACCTTATCCTCGATTCCGGCCATGCCGGAGAGGATCAGGATCGGAGTCTTGACCTTGGAGAGGCGAAGCGTGCGCAGCACCTCGTAGCCCGACATGTCGGGAAGGTTAAGATCGAGGAGGATGATGTCGTAATCGTAAAGCTTGCCGAGATCGACCCCTTCTTCGCCGAGGTCGGTCGTATAGACGTTGAAGCTTTCCGATTTCAGCATCAACTCGATGCTCTGTGCGGTTGCACTGTCGTCTTCAATCAGCAGAACACGCATTTCATTCCCCTTTTCTGCCGCCGGGCCGCGTCACGACCCGTCCCGAACCCGGAGCAGTGATTGCCTGAACAGAAGGTGCCACCGACTGGTTAACAAATCCTAATTTCGTGTCGGTCACGATATCAGATTTTTTAACCCCTTTCTACACCCACTTGAATCTAATAACGAATCGTAGACCCAAATCGCTCATGTACCACATTAATAAGCAAGCCTAAGTGACTCCAGAGACTCGCAGGCCGCGCTTCCTGCCGCTGTCCGGAATTTTTACCCGGCCTTAAGTCCTCGCCCGTATGATTAACAATGCCCGTAAACGAATGGTTACCGCCGGCAAAAATCTTTAGGGCTTTGTTTCCCATAGAGCGGGGAAAGCCGGTGGAAACGGGCGACGCGTAGGCCTCTCGAGGTCGATGGGACGATATGCAGGTGTGCGTTTTGCGGAGTACCGAGTCATGAAGTCACGTGAAAACCTCGTTCGGCTGAAGCAGTTTCAGGTGAATGAGAAGCGGCGCCAGCTGTTGCAGCTGGACATGATGATCGCCGAATTCGAACGCATGGCCGTCGAGTTGGAGGCGCAAATCGTCGCCGAAGAGAAAAAAGCCGGCATCACCGACATCAATCATTTTGCCTATCCGACCTTCGCCAAGGCGGCACGCCTGCGCCGCGACAACCTCAGGAACTCGCAGAACGATCTTGCCCAGCAGCGAACCATGGCCGAATCATTACTCGGCGAAGCTGAAGCGGAGCTTTCCAAGGCGGAGATGCTGGAATCGCGCGACAGCAAGATCCGCGACACGGAAGTGGGCGGCCGCAGCGCCATGATCGGCTGACCGCCGAGCGCAATTGATCCCTCGGAGCGCTGCCTGATCGCCGTTTCGAACCACGAGCCGAAAAAGCCCGGCCTCCGGCTTAGGGCAGCATCGCCGTTTCATCATCCTGATGGTCCACCGATGCCCGCGCTCGGGCTTCCTTGATGTCGGGGGCATGCTCTTCCGCCCAGGACCTGATCTGGCTGAGAAGTCCCGCAAGGTTCTGGCCGAGCTCCGTTAATTCATACTCGACCCTCGGCGGTATGACCGGATAGACCTCGCGCCGGACGAGCCCGTCGCGCTCCAGCACGCGCAGCGTCTGCGTCAGCATTTTCGGCGTGATGCCTTCCAGCTTGCGGGCGAGCTCGCCATTGCGCAGGCGGCCGCGCCGCAACGCGCAAACCGTCAGATAGACCCATTTGCTGGCCAGCATTTCGAGCACCGTATGCGACGGGCATGTGCGCCGGAATGCATCGTAGCCAAAGGAACCGCTGTCTTCACTATCCATGAGGTATCTATATATCCGAAAGGTGCATACTAGACAAGAGATTGTTACTATCCAAATGATAGCGGCAGCAATCAAGCAGGAGACCATCCATTGCGTGCCGTTACCCAGAATTCCGTTGGCGAACCCGACGTCCTTTTCGTCGCCGAACAGGCGGCCCCCTCGCCCAAGGCCAGCGAGGTTCTGGTCCGCGTCAAGGCCGCGGGCATCAACCCGGTCGATGGCGCGGTGCGCGCCGGCTACTTCCCTCTCATCGGCGAACCACCTTTCATTCTCGGCTGGGATATCTCGGGCACCGTCGAGGCGCTGGGCACCGGCGTGACCGCCTTCAAGGTCGGCGATGCGGTCTTCGGCATGCCGCGCTTCCCCAAGCAGGCCGCCGCCTATGCCGAGTTCGTCGCCACGCCGGTGGACGAGATCGCAGCCAAGCCTGCCGCCATCGACCATGCCCAAGCCGCGGCGCTGCCGCTGGCCGGGCTGACCGCCTGGCAGGGTCTCGTCCGCCACGGCGGTTTGCAATCCGGCCAGCGCGTCCTGATCCACGCCGGCGCCGGCGGCGTCGGCCATCTCGCTGTGCAGATCGCCAAAGCGCGCGGCGCCTGGGTCATCGCCACTGCGAGCCCGGACAAGCTTGATTACGTCCGCTCGATTGGCGCCGATGAGGTCGTCGACTACACCAAAGGCGATTTCACCGAACGGGTCCGCGATATCGACCTGGTGCTGGACGCAATGGGCGGCGACCATGCCGACCGGTCGCTGAAAGTGCTGCGCGAAGGCGGCGTGCTGGTGTCGTTGCTCAACGTCCATGATGCGACAAGGGCCAAGGCCGGGGAGCGCAACATCCGCGTCGAGCGCATGTCGGTGGTGCCGGATCGCGAGGGGCTGGTGGAACTCGCCAGGCTAGTCGATGCCAGGAAGCTCGCCGTGCACGTGGCGAAGGCTTTTCCGCTGAACCAGGCAGGTGCCGCCCATGCCTTCCTCGCCACCCGACCGATCGGCAAGGTTGTGCTGACGGTTTGATCAGCGCAGATCCCGGAAGCAAAAGGGCGCGGAGTTCCGCGCCCTTCTTTGGTTTCCGGCAGTCGGAGCCTAGTGGCGATATTGCTGGATCCGCGTCGTGCGCAGCCCGGCAAGGCCATATTCGTCGATCGATGCCTGCCAGGAGAGAAACTCCTCGGTGGTCAGCTTGTAGCGCTGGCAGGCCTCTTCCAGGCTGAGCAGTCCGCCGCGGACCGCCGCGACCACTTCCGCCTTGCGCCGGATAACCCAGCGCCGTGTATTCGTCGGCGGTAGATCGGCTATCGTGAGAGGGCTGCCGTCGGGCCCGATAACATATTTGACTCTAGGTCTAACCAGATCGGTCATCGTACTCTCTACTAAAAACTCAAAGACCCAATCCCCGCCACCGTACTGCCACAGCTTTAAAAATTGCCTAAGCGAAGCCTAATGACTAGGTAAGGATCGTGAACGTCGCGTTAGGTTTTCGTTCGGCATTTGAGATAATCGCGGTCCGGCCCTGATTTTGCCCGGAAATATCGCCGATAAAATCGCTTGAGGAGCCAAGCTGGCGCCGCCGGGATGCTTGACCTATATTCCGGCCATTGGCAGCCAGCGCCACGCAGATTGAAAGAACCATGAACAGCCTCGATCTTCCCGGACGCCCAGAAGACACCCGCGTCGTCGTCGCGATGTCGGGCGGCGTCGATTCATCGGTCGTTGCCGGCATCCTCAAGCGCGAAGGCTATGATGTCGTCGGCGTCACCCTGCAGCTTTACGACCACGGCGCGGCAACGCACCGCGCCGGTTCCTGCTGCGCCGGCCAGGACATCGACGATGCCCGCCGCGTTTCCGAGACGCTCGGCATCCCGCATTACGTGCTCGACTATGAAGAGCGCTTCCGCAAGGCGGTCATCGATCCCTTCGCCGAGAGCTACGTCGCCGGCGAGACGCCCATCCCCTGCGTGTCCTGCAACCAGACGGTCAAGTTCGCGGACCTTTTGGCCACCGCCCAGGATCTCGGCGCCGATGCTTTGGCCACGGGCCATTACATCCGCTCGCGCGCCAATGGCGCGCATCGCGCGCTCTACAGGCCGGTCGATGCAGACCGCGACCAGAGCTATTTCCTGTTCGCCACGACCCAGGCGCAGATCGACTATCTGCGCTTCCCGCTCGGCGGACTTCCCAAGCCGCAGGTGCGGGCGATCGCCGAGGAGATGGGGCTGACGGTCGCCGCCAAGCAGGACAGCCAGGACATCTGCTTCGTGCCGCAGGGCAAGTACTCCGACATTATCGCCAAGCTGAAGCCGGCGGCCGCCAATCCGGGCGATATTGTCCATATCGACGGTCGCGTGCTTGGGCGTCACGAAGGCATCTTGCGCTACACGATCGGCCAGCGCCGCGGCATCGGCATCGCTTCGGGCGAGCCGCTCTATGTCGTCCATCTCGACGCCGACCGCGCCCGCGTCATTGTCGGCCCGCGCGAGGCGCTGGAGACGCACAGGATCTACCTGCGCGCCATGAACTGGCTCGGCGACGGCCCGCTCTCCGACGTTCCGGCCGGCGGGATCGAGCTTTTCGCAAAAGTCCGTTCGACCCGGCCGCCGCGCCCGGCCGTGCTGCATCACCGCGACGGCGTGACCTCGGTCGAGCTGGTCGACGGCGAATCCGGCATCGCGCCCGGACAGGCCTGCGTGCTCTATTCCGATGACGGCGATGAGGCGCGAGTCTATGGCGGCGGCTTTATCGAGCGCTCCGAGCGCGGCGCCGAGGCCGAGGCGATGCTGTCTAGGCTTGCGCAGCAGCCCGCGCACGTCCCCGCCGAGTAACCCACGCCTTCAATCGGGCGCTTTGCCTCAGGATTCCTTTTGTGGTCGCGCCTTAAGCGGGCGACCCGCTATGCGCCACCGTCCCAGCCGTCAGGATGCGCAGCACCCGGATCGCTTCCTCGCCGTCGGTGCGGGGTTCGGCGCGCGTCTCGATGCACTGCATGAAGTGGGCGAGCTCGCGCGTCAGCGGCATGCCTTCGCCGACCGCAACGTAGGAAGGCTCGTTGGCGGTGAACGCCCACTGGCCGCTGTCCTGCCAGACAGCGTGCCTGTAGACGGCAAGCTTGCGCTCCCACGGCTCGACATCGTCGAACACCGCCATCGCCTTGGTTCCGACCACGGTCAGCCGGCGCTCGCGATAGGGATTGAGACGAGAAGCGAAGAGATGGCTGCGCACGCCGTTCGGAAAGCGCATGTGCAGATGCGCGAAGTCGCTGAGGTTGTCGAGCAGTGCCGCGCCCTCGCCCCTGACCTCGATCGGCTCGGTGCCGGTGATGGCGAGGATCATCGAGAGGTCATGCGGCGCAAGGTCCCAGAGCGCGTCGTTCTCGGTGTGGAACTTGCCAAGGCCGAGCCGATGCGAGTGGATGTAGCGCACCTCACCAAGCTCGCCATTGTCGATCAGCGCCTTCAGCGTCTCGAAGGCGGGGTGGAAGCGCAGCACGTGACCCACCATGAAGACGCAGCCATTGTTCCTGGCCGCCTGCACCGAACGCTCGGCGTCCGCGACCGTCAGCGCGATCGGCTTCTCCACCAGCACGTCCTTGCCGCCCTCGATGGCGCGCAGCGCCATGTCGGCATGGAATTGCGGCGGCAGCGCCATGACAATGGCGTCGACATCGGCGCGCTCGAACAGCTGGTCCGGCCCGATCGCCAGGCAGTCCTGCTCGCTGGCAAAGCCTTCGGCGCGGGCACGGTTGACGTCGGAAACGGCATGGAGCGCGCCAAGCGCCTTGAGGGTGCGGATGTGGTTGCTGCCCCAGTATCCGCAACCGAGGACGGCGATGCGCGGCTTCATTCGCTCAAACTCTAGAATTTCGTGGCCGAGACATAGCGACGTGCCCCGTCGAACTCAACCCCGATTGCATGCGCTTCAGCGTCTGCCCGGCAAGGCTTTTCCGGGATGAGGATTATGCTGATGAGTGCGGCTTGACAGCTTTGCCCTGCCAACCTTATATCCGCGCGACCTTGGCGAACGCCTCGAATTGCCCACGACCGGTGTGGTTCTTCGAGCCTCTTCGCCGCTCCTGGCGGAGTAGCTCAGTTGGTTAGAGCACGGGAATCATAATCCTGGGGTCGGGGGTTCAAGTCCCTCCTCCGCTACCATCTCACACCTGTCCGACCCGAATACATCGTTCGTGACTTGCTCGGACCCGGTTCGGTGATTTGCCGGCAGGCGCGGCACCCAGCTCCTACTGCCCGGGCTTGTGGGAAAGCCGGTCCAGCGCGTCTCGAAGCGCAGTGGCGGCACCGCCACGCTCATCGGCGGACATCAGCCCCGGTTCAAGTTCCAGCCTGAAGTGCGGCAGCTCGGTTCGAACAACGCGACAGGCGCCCGCTAGATTGGCCTTGATGACGCGGTAGGTAGCGACCGGATAGGCGATGCCCTTGACCTGGACGTGCCCCATCTCCTCACAATCGATCGTGTCCTTCACTTGCGCAAACGTCTCGTAGGAAATGAGGATGGTCCCCGGAGCCGCCTCTTGTTCCAGGCGCGAGGCGAGATTCACGGCGCCGCCGATTATCGTGTAATCCATCCGGTCCTCGCTGCCGAAGTTACCAACGGTGCAGTAGTCGGTATGGATGCCGATGCGGCAGCGCAGCGGTGTTTCGATCCCCATGTCCCGCCAGACCTCCGTAAGCTCGCTGATCCGCTTTTGCATGGCAAGCGCCATCTGCACGCAAGCCAGCGCGTCCTGCTTGACGCCGCGCGTCTCAGGGTCGCCGAAAAACATCAGGATCGCGTCGCCGACGTACTTGTCGATCGTGGCACCATGATCCAACGCGATTTTCGACATTTCCGTCAGGTAGTGATTGAGGAGCTGGGTGAGATCCTCGGATTCCATCTTGTCGGTGGTCTCGGTAAAGCCGGCGATATCGGAGAAGCATATGGTCAGCTTCTTACGCTGGCTGGCGATTCTAACGTCTTGGCGGCCGGTGAATATCGAGCTGTACACTTGGGGCGCCAGATATTTCGCCAGCTTGCTGGAAAGCGCTTCCAGGGCAGCGGACTTCTCGGCGAGGTTCTCCTCCCTTTGCTTCAGCTCGGTGATGTCCGAATAGACGGCGACCGTGCCGCCGGCGCTGATCCGCCGCTCGTTTATCATGATCCATCGTCCGTCGCCCCGCCGCTGCACCCACGGTTCGCCGGGGTTACGGTGCCGCCATAGGCGCTCCGCGACCCACTCATCGACCCGACCCTCGGCATCCCTGATGTAGCCACGCTCCGCGGATCGGCGAATGATCTCCTCGAATGCCATGCCGGGGGTTAGCTCTGCCTCCAGACCGGCGTATAGCAGTTCGCGGTAGCGGCTGTTGCTAAGGACAAGCCAGTCCTCTTTGTCATAGAGAGCGAAACCTTCGGAAATGCTTTCGATGGCATCGACCAGCCGCTGACGCGCTTCTGCAACGTCGCGCAGGTTCTTTTCCTCGACCTCGACAGCGGTATCCCGGAAGAGGCTCAGCGCCTCGGCCATGCGCCCGATTTCGTCGCTGCCCGCCGCCGGCAGCGGCGCACGAAGGTCGCCGCCCGCGATCGCGAGCATGCCCTGACTCACCGCTCCCAGACGGGCGAGTAGGCTGCGGTCGACATAGAGCCAGACGACCAGAACCGAGCTCAACAGGCTGAGAAACGCAGAGCCGAGGACAACTCCGGTGCCGTAGCGCTGGACGAGCGCGGCTTCGCGACCGGAGGCAGCGATCTCGCGGTCCGCTGCGGCGACAAGACGGTCGACGGCTGCGGTCAGACTGCGCGACAGCCGATTGTTTTCAGCCAGAAGCTTTTCGCCCTGCGAGAGGACCGCAAGCTCCTCCTCCCGTGCCTTCGGGATGCTGCTCTCACCATCGGTGAGTGCCTCGAACTCGTCCACCCGCAGCCGAAAACGGGTTTGCAGCTTTTCGTCGATCTCCGAGGAAGCCGTTTCCAGAGCGGCGAGCGAGCGGTGCAGCGGAAACAGGATCAACGCCAGGTCGCCTCGCGTCGGCGCGGTCGCGGCCTTCACCAGCGCGTCGTTGACTGCCGAGATCTCCAGCAGCGCCTTCTGCTGGGGGATGTAAGCCGCAATCGCGTGGACCATGTCGGCCATTGTCGCTGCGCGTCGATCGGGCGACAGCGACGTATCGGCCGCGACCGCCCGCCATTGCGGGAGCCTGGAATCCATCACCACGATGCCGGTGGCCAGAAGGCGTTGGCTGCCGGTCGTCGTCGCGGCGAGGCGGTTCAGAAGCTCCTCCTTGCGGGCGACCACATCGAGGCGGGCGACAACAAGAGAGTCGAGCTCCTTCAGGTTGCGCCTCAGGACAACCGCAGCTTCCTCGATCTCAGCTAAAGGCACTGTGCCCAGCGTAGCATCTCTGAGATCCGTACGCAGGGCCTCGAGGCGGGACATCTCGAGCGCGACGGCCGCCGAGACCTTGCTGTGCTGAGCCTTGCTTGTCGCCGCCAGCACCGATGGCGCGGCAGCGGCGACCCGTTCGGCCTGGCGCGACAGCTGGAGGGAGGCCAGCGCCGACGGCACCCGATCCCTGGTAATTCGGTCGACGACGTCGCCGACATCGAGGAAGGCATAAAGCGCCGCGGCGGTAGCCAGCACCGCAAGGCCGCTGATCCCGAAAAAGGCGAGCAACAGCCGACCGCGTATGCCGAGGCGTTCAAGCATCGTGGGGAGTCGGAACAATCCAGCCACACTGGTCTGCATCAGACTAGACGTCTCAGCGTCACGCCGGCGTTCGGCGCACCCTATTCAACCGGCACGTACTCCCCGCCCCGCCAGACGTACCAAACCCAGCTCTGCCTCGTGAGGTCGCCCTTGGCGTCGAAATCGACCCTGCCAATGACGGTGTCGAATTGCTGTTCGCGCAGTGCCGCTATGACCGCCTTTGGCGCCAGCGAACCTGCCTTCGCCACCGCCTGGGCCCAGACCTGCACCGCGCAGTAGCTCAACAGCGTATAGCCCGCGGGCTCGAAGTTGTCCGCACGGAACTGCTCCACGATCGCGGCCGCGCCGGCATTTCGCCGCGGGTCCGCCGGGAAGGTGAACAGGGTCCCCTCCGCCGCTGAGCCTGCGATCAGGGCGAATTCCTCGGTAGCCAAAGCATCTCCGGATATGAGCTGAAGCGTGTAGTCCCGGTCGCCTGCAGCGCGAGCGATCAGCGCAACGTCGGCATGATACCCGCCCACATACAAGGCCGAAATGCCGGCGGATTGCAACGCAGCGACCTCGGCTGAATAGTCGTCCTTCCCAGGCCTGTATGCGTCGTAAAAAGCTTCAGTCACGCCCCGTTTGTTCAGCTGCTTCCTGGTCTCGTCGGCGAGACCCTTCCCATAGGTCGAATTGTCGTGAAGGATTGCGATCTTCTTGTCGCCCCAGTGATCGGCAAGGTAGTTGCCGGCGATGAAACCCTGCGCGTCGTCGCGGCCAATGGTGCGGAAGACATTGCCACGGCCCTGTTCGGTCAGCTGCGGATTGGTCGAGCCTGGGGATATTTGCACGACGCCCGCCGCCTCATACACTTTTGATGCGGGGATCGAGGCTCCAGAGCAATAATGCCCGACGACGAGCACCACCCCGTCGGCCACCAGCTTCTGGGCGGCCGCGACCGCCTGCTCGGGATCGCAGAAATCGTCGACCGAGATCAGCCTCACCTTCTGGCCGAGCACGCCACCCGCCGCGTTGAGGTCGGCCACCGCCCTCTCCGCGCCGCGTTGCCCCTGCTCGCCGATCCAGGCAAGCCGCCCTGTCATCGCAGACGAGACCCCGATCAGCACTTCAGCCCTCGCGGAACTGAACACGGCCGCCAGAACTAGGATCGCTAGGGCGATGACACGGTGCATGTTTTGCACCCCCTGTGAACAGTAGCTTACGCTAATCCAGTCACACCCGACAGCCCCTTCGGTAAGCGCGAGTGCCTCGGATGTGACGCGAAAACACCGCCCCGGCGCACGGGCCTAATTCTAAACCGTCGGGCATGAGCGCTCTCCATTCAAGCCTGTTTTCAAGTCTTGTTTGCCTGCAGGAAATCGCGGGCTATGGTTTGGGACTTTTGTTCTACGTTCGAAGCAGGCGCGGGTAAGACGGCGTGGCGCATAATCCTCTGGTTTCAATCGTGGTTCCTGCGCACAACGCCGAGGCAACGCTGGCGCGCGCACTCGATTGCCTTCTCGATCAGGATATAGCGGATTGGGAGGCGATCATCGTCGATGACTCCTCCACGGATCGCACCCCCGCGATCATCGCCGGTTATGTTGAGCGCGATGCCCGATTTCGCACATTGAGCTCTTGCGCGCACAACGCCGCCGGCGCGCGCAACAGCGGGATTTCGACAGCGCGCGGCCAATGGCTCATGTTTCTGGATGCGGACGATTGGGTGGATGCCAGCTTCCTTGCGAAAATGCTGGCCGCTCTGAAAACCGCTCCCGATGCGGTGGCCGCCTATTGCGGTTCTCGGCGCGTGATGCCCGACGGCGAACTGACCCCGTCGAGCATCTCAACAGAGGTTGCGATCGAGCCCTTCGAAACTTTCGCGCGCCGGCGCGCCATTCGCACTCACGCGCTGCTGGTCGATCGGAAGACAATTGTCGAGTTGGGCGGTTTCGATGTGTCGCTGCGCACCTGCGAGGACTGGGACCTGTGGCAGCGTCTCGCACGTCTGGGCAAACGTTGGGTGATGGTCGACGAGCCTCTCGCTTTCCATCGGGTCAGCCCCAACTCGCTCTCCTGCAATTCGACGCAGATGCTGGCAGATGCGGCAATCGTGATCGTCCGCGGCTTTTCTCCTGATCCCAGGGTCGAACACCCGGCATCGGTTCACGCCAATGGAGCGATCGACGCGAACGGCTGCTCCGCTGCCGAAGCACTCGCGTGGTTCGCGCTGTGGAACGCCGCGTCGGATTGCGGCCGCGGCGCCTGCTCAATCGACGCGCAGTCCCTGCGCGCGGTCCCGGCAGCACGCAAATGGGCGCGTGAGATCGCCAGGGTGGTCTTCGATGGCCTTATGGTAGGAAGCCTGTCGGTGCCAGCGCAATTGGCTGCCAGGTGGGACAGGTTCGGTGGCCCCCTCACCGAGTTGATCGTCGAACTCGGCAGGGTCTGGTACGATCCCGCAGCGGGTCGCCGCGTCCAGTATCACCTTGAGCAAATGCTTCTCGACTCCGACGATCTCGCCGCGCCGCGCAGACTGACGCGGACACTGGGAATTCGCGTCGACGTTGGAAATCCGGCCTCCACCGACCTGCCGGAAGGAATCGATCGAATTTATGCGTATCTGATGATGGACGGCCGGATCGAGGCTCGCGTGCAGTTCGGCGCGCTCGGGAAAGTGACAAGGAACCATTGGATTGAGTTGGCCTCGCAGAGCGGCGTCGCCGACAAGTCAAACATGTCTGAAGCCGAGGCATCGTTGTCCATGGCGGAGCCTCCGTCCGATCCGGATAGCCACTTCGGCAAGCTGGCGCGATTGGCCGCGAAAGCGCAGGAACTGGTTCGGTCGAGCGCCGAACCTGCAGAGCCATTTGCGGCACCGCGCCGTAAACCGGCCGCGGATGACAACGGTACTGATCGCACGTCGTTCTGGAATCGCCGTTTCGCGACCGAGGATCCCTGGAACTATCGTTCGCCCTATGAGCAGGAAAAGTATGAGCGGCAGCTCGAAATTCTGCCTGCCGGTCTCATCGGACGGGCGCTTGAGCTGGCCTGCGCGGAGGGCCACTTCACGCGGCAGCTGGCGCCGCGAGTCGGCCATTTGACCGCAACTGACATCTCCAGCGTAGCCGTCGAGCGGGCGCGCGCGCGATGCAGCGGTCAGCCGAATGTCGACTTCGGCGTACTGGATTTCTCCGCGGAAACGCTTCCGGGCAAGATGGATCTAATCGTCTGTTCGGAAGTGCTCTACTACCTGGACGATCTCGCTGAGTTGCGGCGCATCGCCAAGAAATTTGTTGAGGCGTTGACGCCTGGCGGCAGTGTCGTCAGCGCACACGCATTCGTGCTCCGAGACAATGTTGAGAGGACGGGCTTCGACTGGAACACATTCGGCGCACAAGCGATCTCGGAGACGCTGGCGGCGACCGAAGGCCTCGTCCTCGAGCGATCGATCCAGACCGAGCTCTATCGCATAGACCGCTTCCGCCGCCTGTCACCGGACGGCGTGGCGACGGACCCGGTGATTGATCATGTGCCAATCCACGCGCCCATCGGTGTTGGAGTCGCGCGAAATATCGTCTGGGGCGGGGCACGGGCCTTGCGCCGCGACGTCGCGCGCAGCGAGCGGCGGCAGCATGTCCCTGTCCTCATGTACCACGGCATCGCCGATGATGGTCCAGCCGCGCTCGCCCGTTTTCGGCTCACGCCCGCCGCATTCGACCGCCAGATGGCATGGCTGCGCGCCAATGGCTTTCACGCCATCACGTCCGAGCAACTGGGATGGTCCATCGCCAACCGTGAACCTTTCGTTGGCCGCCCGGTGCTCATCACCTTCGATGACGGCTTCCAGAATTTTGCCGACCATGCTTGGCCGATCTTGCGCGCGAACGACCTGACCGCGGAAGTGTTCCTGGTAACGGACTTGGTAGGGGAAAGTGCACGGTGGGACATCGACAGCGGTCCGCCGACGCAGCTTATGGACGCTGGGACGGTGCGACGTCTCGCCGGCGAAGGTGCGTTCTTCGCAAGCCATCTGGCGACGCATCGCGCGATCGATGGTCTGTCGAGTTCTGATTTGGCCGCCGAGCTCCTGCGCTCTCGCATGTTCGTCGAACGGTGGACCGGTCGGCCAACCACGGCGTTCGCGGCACCCTTCTCTGTCACCGACCGACGGCTTGGCCGGCTGGCCAGGGAGTGCGGCTATCGGATCGGCTTCGGCGGCAAACACGGGCCGGCGGATCTCGATTGCGATCCCATCGACCTTCCGCGCATCGAGGTTCGCGGGGATCGCTCGCTCGAAGACTTTGTTGCGCGTGTCGAGGCCGTGCTCGGATGACCGGTCAACAAACCGGGTTCTGCTTTTTTATCGGTGTCCCGCCCGACTATCTTGTTCGCAAGTCTATTGAACGACCTGGGATACGGCTGACATCAGCTCCTGCGGGTTTGGCGCCCCAAACATGTATCGCCCACCCTCTGGAACCTCCGTGAAGCTCCAGCGGACCACCCCCTGCCGGTCCAGCAGGAATTGACCGATCAGTTGTCCGTGTCCCGTTGCCATCATCTGCTGGTCGGCCTCGGTCACTTCGTAATGGTCCTTCTTGTCGAGGAATTCGCTGGCCGCAAAAGGATCCATGGGAGCGGGCAACTCGCCTGGTATGTCGACCCGCATATCCTTTGCCGCTGCCATCGAGACCTTGTACGGCCAGTTCGTGTCATCCTGGGTGAATTCAAGATTGGGCAGTCCAAAAGCACGATGCGAAGCGCGTTCAGGGTCGGAAGCCGCAAGCAGATTCGGCATCGGGTGGTAGCGGAAATAGAGACGCGCCCGTTCGATCGGCGTGTTGACCACCGTCAGGCTTTCCACCCCCTTTTCGCGCAGTTCCGGATCAAGCCGCGCCTGGGCGGCGATATGGCGTCGGCAAAACGCACAATGCAGACCTCGAAACAGGCCAACCAGCACCGGTTTTTGTCCGCGGAAGTCGTCAAGCGCGATCTTGCCTTCCTGGGTTATGGCGTCGAGCACCACGTTCGGCGCACGATCGCCTGGCTGAAGCGGTACCAAGTCAATACGCGCGGACATTGTTCAACCTCCCACCCGGCTAGTCGAGAAAAGGCAGCACCACAAGCGCTTCCGGGTCTAGCCCGTGCTGGGCGCATATACCCTGCGCCAGGGAAAAGTAGCGTTCGGCCTCGGCCAGATTGTCGAGGTCGAGATTAAGCGTTGCCAGACCATCATAGCACGGAAACAGCAGTTGGGGTTCACTCGTTTCGCGCGCTACGTCCAGTGCTTCATGGAACAAGCCAACCGCCAGTTCCGGACGACCGTTGCACTGGTGGATCTGCGCAAGCACGATCAACGGCACCGGCAGGTGCTCGCGCTGGTCGAGTGCCCGGTCGATCTCGATGGCCTTCTCGGCAGCAGGCACGCCCTCCGTTGGGCAACGATCCGTGAAAGTACAACAAGCAACCGCCAGGTTCGCGAGGAGGCGCGCCTGAAAGCCCAAATCACCAATATGGCGCGACACTTCAAGACCGCGCCGACAGACCTTTATCGCCTGTGCCGGATCGATGGTCGTGTAAAGCACGCCGAGATTGGTATAGCCGCGGCAGGTCGCGCCCAGCAGACCGGCGGCTTCGGCCAGTTCAATGCTACGCTCAATCTGGCGCACCGCTTCAAGGTTTCGCCCAAGGCGAGCCAGCGCGACAGCCTTGGTGTTGAGTGCCTCGGCGGTCACAAGAGTGGCGTCACGCCCTTCCTCGGAGACATGCTCCGCTGTCAGAGCGCGTACGCCATCCAGCGCCGCGTCTGCCCATTTTGCTGCAAGAGCGTGATCTCCGCTACGGAACGCCTGTCGGCCACGTTCTTGCCACAGCTGCGCCTGCTCGATCGGGGCATCCGCTCCTTCGAGGAGCGCTGCGGCTTCAGCATAGCGGGTTTCTGCGTTGTCCCGCTTGCCGACGTCCCAGAGCAGCCGACCGATCTTGCGCAAAACTCGTGCCGACGCGACGCGATTGCCTGACTCCCGATATGCCTGCAGCACCGTTTCGTAGTGCTGGTGCGCGACCTCGCGGCGGCCCACCGGGCCGCTCAAATCGGCAATGCGCTCCGCGATTGCCAGCTTGAGCGGCGTTTGCCCGATCGCGCCCAACGCAGCCAGCGCTCGCTCATAGAAACGAAGGGCGTCGTCGTTGGCGTATATCATGCGAGCGCGATCGCCCGCCGCCTGCAAGTAATGCGCGCCTTTCTCCCGCTCCGCGCTCTGCGCGAAATGATGACCGAGCACGGTCAAATCCTCGAGCCGTTCCGGCTTGTCGCCACACAGCTGCTCCAAGGCGGCACCGACCCGCCCGTGGATATCGGTCCGGCGTTGCAACAGCAGATTCTGGTAGATCACGTCCTGCAGCAACGTTTGCGTAAAGCGGTAGCTTGGCGACGAGATCGAGCCTGATCCGGCGACCTCCTCGATGATTTCGGCATCGCAAAGCAGTTCGCAGCCGGCTTCCAAGCGGCCGGGTTCGGCTGTCACGGCTTTCAAAAGTGTGGCATCGAAACGCGGGCCGATCACCGCGGCTTCCTGGGCCAACCGGCGCACCTCCTGGGGCAGCCGGTCGACCCGGGCAAGCAGCATTGCCTGGATAGTGGCGGGAATGCCGGTTGCGACTTCGCCTGCCGCAGTCCGCCATCGCTGGCCCTCGCGCATCAGCACACCGCGATCGATCAGGCCGCGAACGATCTCCTCTATAAAAAGCGGATTGCCGCCGGCGCGCTCGAGGATCTGGTCGACAAGCCTGTCTGCGGACTTTACCCAGCTCTCCCCGAACAGCGCCGCCAGCAGCCCGCGTCCGTCATCAGTGTTGAGCGGCGAAAGCCTCAGCGCTGTGTGACTGACCCGACTTGAGTCGAGCTGGTCGTTGTCCGGCGCCGGACGATGCGTGACCAGCAACATCAACCGCGTGCGTTCCAACCTGTCCATCACGAAACGCAGCGCCTCGAGCGACACGGCGTCGGCCCAGTGCAGATCTTCGACGACAATCAACAGCGGCGACAACGCAAGCCGCCTTTCGATGATCGTGCGGACTGCGTAGAGAATTTGCCTCCGCAGCTGCTCGGGCTCGACATGCTGCAAGGTGGCATCGGGGTCGCCAAGGCCAAGCACATGGTAGAGCAAAGGCATCAGCCGCTTCGCCTCCTCGCCCTGCAGGCCGAGGTCGGTCAGCAAGCCTGCGAGCTTCGCCCGCATTTCGTCCCCAGTATCGCTTTGCATCATCCCGGCAGCGCTGCGCACCACTGCGCCCAAGGCGCCAAAAGATTGTTCGCCCAGCGGTGAGCATGTGGCCTGCCGCACGGCGACGTTGCGAAAACGATCCTCGTCGCCGACGCGGGCGACGAACTCCTTCACCAGCCTCGATTTCCCGATACCGGCTTCTCCGACGAGGCGAACAAGTTGGGCCGAGCCGCCGCACGCCTGGTCAAGGCTGGCCAGCATTCTATGGAGCTCCGCACCACGACCTATGATCGGCGCGCTCAGGCCGAGCACCTCGAGCCCACGCGCTGCACGCGGCAACGCAAGCGGTGCGTCCAGTCGATGGACGAGCACACTGCCTGCTTTGCCGCGAAGCACAACATCGCCCAGCGGCTCGAAAGAGAAGGCATGCCGGGTCAGCCTGTGAGTGAGTTCGCCTACCAGAACCTCACCCGGTGCGGCCAGCGATTGCAAGCGTTGCGCCGTATTCACGGTATCGCCGGTCACCGAATAGGATTTGGCGGTGCCGATGCCCAATCCGCCGGTGACGACCGGACCAGTGTTTATGCCGATGTGGAGCAACAGAGGCGAGCCGGAGTGGGGAGCGCTTTCGCCGAGCCGCGTCGTCCGGGCCATCATGTCGAGAGCGGCGCGAAGCGCACGTTCCGGATCGTCTTCATGCGCGACCGGGGCACCGAACAAGGCAAGCAATGCATCGCCGATGAATTTGTCGACGAAACCGCCAAAGTTTCGCACGGCTGCCGTCAATTCCTTGAACAGTTGGTTCTGCAGCGCTTGCATCACCTCGGGGTCGAGCTGCTCGCTCAGTGTCGTGAAGCCGCAAAGGTCGGCGAACAGGACCGTCACCGTCCTGCGATCGGCTTCAGAGACGGGATGCAACCCATCATCTTCGCTTTCGATGTTCGCGAGCAGCGACGGAGTTCGAGAAGGCGGCACAATGGTCCGGCTTGATGTCGGAGCAGGCCGTTCGACGGCTTTTGCCGTCGCACCGACGCTTGCCCCACATTTCGGACAGAACTCGAAATCGGGTGCGCACAGGTAGCCGCAGCTGGCGCATGGCACGGGCTGGCGCCTGCCACACTTCGGACAGAAAGCGAAACCGCCCTCGACCTCGAAACCGCAGCCCGAGCAGTCCATCGAGCAAGACCTCACTGGAGCCATGACGGCGTGATCTCGCCACGCACTTCACGGCCGGGTATTCAGACAAGAATGAACCGATAGTCGTCGGCCAGCAAGCGGCAGCGCAAATGGGGCATCGAGCGATCGGTCCAGGCCCGGTGGCAGAGCGCTGCCGACTCGCGCGTCTGCGTAGCCGTCGTCCACGAAAATTCCCTCTTAGCCTCCGCCTTCCTGCTATTATGGAGCCGAGGACACGTGCCCATGAGCGAAAACCGGAAGCTGGCCGCAATCCTCGCTGCAGATGTGGTTGGATACAGCCGGCTCGCGAGCGAGGACGAAGATCGTACTTTGGCGAGGTTGCGGGCACTGCGCAGCGACCTGATTGATCCAATCATCGCAGTGCACAACGGGCGGGTGATCAAGCGCACGGGGGATGGAGCGCTGGTCGAGTTCCGCAGCGTGGTGAATGCCGTGCGCTGCGCCGTTGAGGTTCAGAACGGCATGGTCGAGCGCAATGCCGGCGTGCCGCAGGACCGCCGCATCGAGTTCAGGATCGGCATCCATCTGGGCGATGTGGTCGAAGAGAGCGACGGCGACCTGATGGGCGACGGCGTCAACATCGCCTCGCGTTTGGAGGGCGTCGCGGCGCCCGGCGCCATCTGCCTGTCCGAGGATGCCTATCGCCAGGTCAAGGCGCGGCTCGACCTCTCGGTCAGCGATCTCGGCAGCACACAGCTCAAGAACATCGCCGAGCCGATCCGGGTCTATTCGCTACAAGTCGGCAGCGCCGGGACCAAGGCGGCCGCGACCCCGGAAACCGCGGCAAGCCGGCCCGCGACGGCAGCGCCGCCGAAACTGTCGATCGCCGTCCTGCCGTTCGCCAACATGAGCGGTGACGCCGAACAGGATTACTTCGCCGACGGCATTTCTGAGGACATCATCACGGCGCTGTCCAAACTGTCGCAGCTCTTCGTCATCGCACGCAATTCGTCGTTCACCTTCAAGGGCCAGAACGTCCATGTGCAGGAGGTGGGCTCGAAGCTCGGCGTGCGGCATGTACTTGAGGGCAGCGTACGCAAGTCGGGGAACAGGGTGCGCATCACCGCGCAGCTCATCGATGCAACCTCGGGCGGCCATCTTTGGGCAGAGCGGTTCGACCGCGACCTGACTGACATATTCGCGGTGCAGGACGACGTGACGCAGCAGATCGTCGGAGCCTTGGCGCTCAATCTCACCGAAGGCGACCGTCAGCGGCTGGCGCCCGAGTATGCGCGCAACACGCAGGCGTATGACTATTTCATGCGGGGCCGGGAGCTGTGGCACCGGCTGACGAAGGAGACGAACGTCGCAGCCCGCGACCTCTTGCAACGTGCGATCGAACTGGACCCGAAGTTTGCCTCTGCCCACGCCTTCCTCGCCCTCACGCACGGGCTCGATTACCTGAACAGGTGGAGTGCGTCGCCGCCGGAATCGATGGCGCAAGCGGAAGAGGCTGCAACGCGAGCGGTAACGCTGGATGACAGCGATCCCTGGGCGCACTGGGCACTGGCTATCGTGAAGCTGTATACACGACGGCACGATGAAGCCATCAACGAGGCCGAGCACGCGATAGCTCTCAATCCGAACTTCGCCGAAGGGCACGTGATCCTCGGCGAGGCGCTGCACTATTCGGGCAGATCCGAACAGGCGCTCGAGAGTTACGCCCGGGGCAAGACCTTGAATCCATACTTTCCGGATGTGCTTCTGCATTTCCAGGCTTTGGCATCGTTTCAACTCGGAAGGTACGAAGAGGCCGTTGACCTCTTGCTGCAGCGGCTGGCTCGCAACGCTGTCACCGATGTCTCGCGCGCGCTTCTGGCCGCCAGCTACGGCCATCTGGGCCGTTTCGCCGAGGCCCGCGAGGCATGGCAGGAGGTGCTTCGCGTCAATCCCGACTATTCGCTGGACTACCGACGCAAGGTCTTGCCCTACAAGAACCCTGCCGATTTCGAACTCATCGTGGACGGGCTCCGCAAGGCCGGTATCGTGCAATGACAGGTGAGGCCATGTCAGGTCAGGCCTTGAACTGCGTTCATTCGCGAATGGACTCTCCGCGAATAAAACCTGATGCGAAGCTCAGGTCGCCTTGATCTCTGCCTGGCCGATCTTGCGCCATCGGGCGTCTTCCCGAACTAGTTTCAGGTAGTCGGTCGTCTCGGCAAATGTTTGCAAGCGATACTGCCGGAGCAGATCCGCGAAGAGCGCCCCTTGCGGCAGGCCGGCAAGCTGCTCGCGCACCGAGATCTTTTCATCGATGACCCGCACGCCCCAGGCATTTTCCCGAACCTGCAGCTCCTGAGCCAGATCGCGCTCTTCCGGCGCGTTCTCGTCAAGCGCGGCCAGCAGGATCGAGTGGAAAAGCGCCACATAGCCAATCTGTCTCAGGCCGCCCACAACCCGCACGCGCGGCAATATGGCGAGCACGAGGAACGTGAGGAACAAGTTCGGCAGCAGCACGCCTTCCAGTAGCGCCTGCTTGAGATGCGTTCGCTCGAACGGGATGGAAAGACCATGCCGCCTGTCGGGCTCGATCAGATGGCCGTTCTCGAGGACGAGCTTGCGCACGCGCTCGTCGCGGATGCCCCAGAAATAGGCTGTGGCATTGGGCAGGAATCTGCCAAATGGTCTCGATGCGGTCTCTTCCAAGGCACGTTCGAGACGCTGGCGCCTCGCCGGCTTAAACAGCAGCCTGGAAAGAAGGCTGCCGTCATATTCCAGATGCCGAGCCATGGCGGCCGCGGCCAGCCGATCATCGATGAAAACCGGCCAAGTCATGTCGGAACCATCCCAATTGGCGACCAGATCCTCGTTGAGGGCTGTGACCGCGTCGGCCGCGGTTGCAAACATCTTGTCCCGGCTGGCAAGCAGTGTGCCCAGCCAGCGGCTGGCATCCGTTTCATCACCAACCGCTTCGAGCGCGCGTTTGTTGAGGAAGACGGGACCGGCCGCGCAGGCGCTTTTGCGGCAAAGCTTGTGG
The DNA here is from genome assembly GCF_003997555.1 of Mesorhizobium sp. M1A.T.Ca.IN.004.03.1.1. Classification (NCBI taxonomy): domain Bacteria; kingdom Pseudomonadati; phylum Pseudomonadota; class Alphaproteobacteria; order Hyphomicrobiales; family Phyllobacteriaceae; genus Mesorhizobium; species Mesorhizobium sp. M1A.T.Ca.IN.004.03.1.1. The sequence goes on from NZ_RZTV01000001.1 coordinate 942,319, forward strand.
CGCCCCATGCCAAACAGGTTGACCTTGTCGTCGCCGACATCGAGCCATCCGGGCCCCTCCCGGCCGATTGTCTCCATGGTCATCGTCGTTCCCATGAAGCAGAAGAAGGCCGAGAGCCCGCTTTCGACCGCGCCGAGCCAGGCAAGCAGCAGGGCGTCGAAGGTGATCCGGTCCATCAGAAGCAGACAGTGCAGGCCGGACTGAATGACCGGTCTGTGCTCGAACTCGTCGAGGGCCTTGCCGACCTCTTCAGGCTGCATGATCGCACCAAGACGCTGATGCAGCACGTCGCGCAGGATCGAGCGGGCAGCGATCGCCGGGTCCGATGCAGGCCTTGCCACCGGCCGCCACAGATGGCGGGCATAATCGGAAACCGGTGCGTTCCAGTTCTGCTCGATGTCACGCACGACCTCCGGGCAGAGCAGCGACAGCACAGCCAGAATTTCCACTGGAGGCGTAGGGATTGGGTCAGCCACGGCGGTCATCTGTCCCGTCTGGCGGCTCGCGGTGCAAACGCCAAGGGAGACCAGACTTTCTGGATGCCGGCCCACACATGGATCGTCAACTCGATCAGAACGGTGTGAGACGAAGTTATCCTACAGAGCTCTCCATCGGCAACCGCCAGTTCGCCGACTCGGCTTGGATTGCTAGATTGGACAAACAGTTAAGACCGAACAGCGGACCTCAGAATCGCAGCCGGGCCATGCTGAGGAGGTCGTGGTACTGGCCGTCGGTAAAGCCGGCCTTCACATGCCGACCTTCGACCTCGAAGCCATGGCTTTTGTAGAGGCGCATGGCCGGTTCGTTGTCGGCGTAGACGGTCAATTCGACCCGCTTCAGAGCGCGCCAATTGTCGGCCACGTCGAGCAGCGCGCCAAGTATGGCAGAGCCGATGCCTTTGCCGACAAAGGCATCGTCAAGACCGATATTGATCTCGCCGATATGCGAACGGCGCGGCGAACCCTGCACGACCAGGCTGCCATGGCCGACGACCCTGCCCTCCACCTCCGCAACGATCCAGGTGGTTTCCTGGCCGGACTTGGCGATGCGCCGCTCCACCTGCTCCACCATCTCGAAAGGCATCCTGAGCGTGCCCCAGCGGAAGCCCGGCATGTTGAAGATGGCGCAAAGCGCCTCCGCATCGCTTAGCCGAACGGATCGGAGCTGCGGCTGGATTTTCTCGGAGGATGGCGAGGTTGTGCTGGTCATAACGTTCCCGGCGATGGCAATCGGCACGGTACGATGCACCCTACGTCACCTGAAAATCCAGCCGTCTCTAGAACCTATGATGCCGATTGCGAGCTAAAATACCGAGTGGCGGCGAAGAGTTTGAAGACACCGCTGATGCCGATCCAGGCGAAAAGGGCAAGCCAGCACAATGTCCCGATCGCCGCCCAGTCGATCCGGTGCACGGCAGCGTCGGTGATGACGAGTCCAACAATGGCAAGCAGGCCAACCAGCAACTGCGCCAAGCCCAGCACCAGCAGTTCCTCGCGCCGCGCGCTTCTCCAGACGACATATATGCCGCCCGCCCCCGCGAGGAAGATGGCGCTGTAGACCTGAGCGTGGAAGCCATCGACCGGCCATGGCCAGAAGCTGCCGAATGTCAGTGGGAACAGCAACAGGCCGACGCCATAGAGCCCAAGGACTGCCGATTCCACCGGCATGTAGCCGCGCCATGCGGGCCTTAAGGTCACGCCTTTTGCAGAAGGACGGGCCCTGGCCCGCCATAGGAACAGCCCGGATACCGCGACCGAACCAAGATAGACCAGAAACCAGAGCCAGGGCGCTTTGCGCCCGAAGTTGAAATAGCCGAGATTGATGAACGACGCCACCGACACGATGACGGTGAAGATGAGCGCCATGACGAGCACGAGCCTGCCGGGCGACCAGCGATTCCAGAACAGCAGCGCCGCCATCACGACCATTTCGGCGGTGTAGAAGCCACCAAGGAAGCGGGCATTGAACGGGGTGACGGCCCACGGCCAGCGCGGCTTGACCAGCACGGGCGCGAAGAACAGGCCGGCGCCTACGGTCAGGACGATAATGACCACCAAGGAAAAGAGGCGCAGGGTGCCGGGAAACGGCGGATTGTCGGATGTCGGCATCGGGTAGCCCGCATAGATAAATGCCCATGGATCATCATAGTGCCGGTTGCGGCCGGCGAAAATCCACCAAACGGACTTGATGTATCGCCCGGCTTGTCTATTCGAATGGCCGTAGGGTCGGTTTCGAAGTAAAATGGCGCAGTCGGACCAGGACCGGTCCGGTCAACACGTTTCGGCGGCGCATTTCTTCCGGAGCCTGCACGATGAACGAAGCTCAGGATCTGTTCTCGCTTCTGCGGCAATCGACCGATGTCGATCCGCGGGCAATCGATGCGATCAAGCGAACCATCGCGGAGGGCAAGGACCGCGAGCTTTGCCGCATCAATGCTCTAGCCTTCGCCAGCAAGCATGGCCTCGACGAGGAACGCGCCATAGGCGCCTTTCTGCATGCGGCGCGGGTGGGCCTGTTCGACATTTCCTGGAATGTTCTATGCCCGGGCTGTGGCGGCGTGCTCGACAGCAACGCCACGCTGAAAACCCTGCAGAAGGACGAATATACCTGCGCGCTGTGTTCCGAAGGCTATTCACCGACCCTCGACGAGATGGTCGAGGTGACATTCACGGTCAGTCCTCGCGTGCGCAAGATTGCCGCCCACAATCCACACGAACTGCCGTTGGTGGAGTATTTCCGCCAGATCTACTGGGCGTCCGGCGTCGACCTGCCGGAAGAGGATTTCGCCAAGACGATGGAAGCGTTCTCGCTGGAGGATATCGAGCTTGCGCCAGGTGAAAAGGCTGTTCTGCCCGTACAGCTTCCGTCCGAATTCATCATCGTCTTCGAGCCGGTCACCCATTCAGTGCAGTTCATCGACGTCAAGGGCGAACCGGCAAGAGAGCGCCGAAGCCTCTCATTGGTCTTCGACCGCGAGCATGTCCAGAACCAGACGCTGGAGATGCAACCCGGCCCGTTGCGCATTTCGCTGGAAAACAGGACCGACACCCGCGTGCTGCCGACGGTCTTCATCGCCGGCCAGGAATTGCATGATCTCCTGGGCAAACGCCGGCCGTTCCTGACAGCCAAGCGCCTGCTCACCAACCAGACGTTCCGCGATCTCTATCGCACCGACACGCTCGACATCAACCAGCGCCTGAAGATCACTAGCCTCACCTTCCTGTTCACCGACCTGCGCGGATCGACCGAGCTTTACGAGCGGGTTGGCGATCTTTCAGCCTTCGATCTCGTGCGCGTGCATTTTCAGGTCCTGCACGAGATCGTCGCGTCGGAGGCAGGCGCGGTGGTGAAAACGATCGGCGATGCGGTGATGGCGACCTTCGCGACGCCGGATCGTGCGATTGCCGCGGCCCTGAGGATGCGCGATGCCATGCGTGCGCTCAATGAGAAGAGCGGGCGCGAGGATCTGCTGCTCAAGATCGGAGTCCATGCCGGCCCGTGCATTGCCGTGTCTATGAACGAGCGACAGGACTATTTCGGCCAGACGGTCAACATTGCTTCGCGGGTCCAGAACCTTGCCAACGCACAGGCGATCTTCGCCACGCGCGCGGTGGTCGACGACAATCTCACCGCCGATCTGTTGCACAGGAACGCGCTGACGCCCGTGCCCCACGAGGTCTCGCTGCGCGGCATCGAGCGGGAGATAGCAGTATACACGATCCCCTGAAGACTTGGGCCGTTTCGGCCTCAGACACGCCTGCAGACAAAATAGCGATCGGCGGGTACCGAAGGCGGCAGTGGAAGGCGCTGCAACTGCGGGTGATCGAGCGGCGTGCCGCTGACCGCAATGCCTCCGACGCGAAGCAGGCGCGCGGTTAGTTCGGGAAGCCAGGTAGAGGTCACTGCATCGCGATCTTCATAGCCGGTGCCGATGTCGGCATGAACAAGGGCGGCCTCGATGCCGATGAACCTGCTCGCCGTCTCGCGGATTTCGCCGAGCACGAGGTTTTCAGCTTCGGGAATTGAGCTGGCGTGTGCGGCAAGTGCGCGGTCGAACGCCACGATCCGTCGGCCGGGCAGACGCTCGCGCAGATGGTGGAACGTCCGGCCATTGCCGAGGCCGAGCTCAAGGATGGGACCCTCGATCTTCGCCACCTCCGCGCAGACTTGATCGAGAATGTCGCGCTGTGCCGTCAGCCTGCGGATGAAACTTTCGAGGCGACTCATATGCGTCTGTGTGTCCTGAACCAGCTCAAGAGACCGGCAATGCCCGCGACCAGGATAAACCCGAGCAACGTGTTAGCCCGATCCGGCGTCGCCGCATATAGAGGCGAACGTTCAACACAGCAACAACCGAACAGGCCCCCGACGAACTGGGCGGAGTCTGCGCCTTGAAGCGCGGCGGACTGGCGATGTCACTTGTAGGGGTCCGCAGCGTCCCGCAAGCCGTCGCCGAGGAAGTTGAACGCCAGAATGACGAGAATGACGGGGAGGATCGGCAAAAGTAGCCATGGATAAAACGCGATCACGCTGACGCTGCGCGCCTCGGTGAGCAGGATGCCCCAACTGGTTATCGGTGCCCGCAGCCCGAGCCCGAGGAAGCTCAGCGCCGTCTCGCCCAGGATCATGCCGGGTATGGAGATCGTCGCCGTCGCGATCAGATGCGACATGAAGCCCGGAATGAGGTGCCGCCGGATAATGCGGCCGCTGCTGGCGCCCATCAATTGCGCGGCCAGAATGTAATCCTCCTCTCGCAACGCTAAAAGCTTTGAACGCACGGCCCGCGCCAATCCGGTCCAGTCGAGCAGCCCGAGAATGACGGTGATGCCGAAATAGATCAGGATCGGACTCCAAGTTATCGGCATGATCGCAGCCAGAGCCAGCCATAGCGGAATGCTGGGGATCGATTGCAGAACTTCGATTATCCGTTGAACGATCAGGTCGAAGATGCCGCCGTGATAGCCGGCCAGTCCGCCGATGACTATGCCGAGCAGGAAGCTGAAACTGATGCCGACGAGGCCGATCGTCAGTGAAATGCGTGCACCATAGATGATGCGCGAGAGCACATCGCGCCCCAGCCTGTCAGTGCCGGCCAGGAAGAGCTGGCCGTTTTCGGCAGGGCAGACAAAATGCCTGTCACCTTCGATCAGGCCCCAGAACCGGTAGCTGTCGCCCTTGCAGAAGAAACGGATCCGCTGAACATCATCCTGTTGGTCGATGTAGTTCCGCTTCAGCGTGTCCATATCCAGCGTCATTTGGCGGCCGTAGACGAACGGCCCGACGAACTGGCCGTTGTGGAACAGGTGCACCCGCTGCGGCGGCGCATAGATGTAGTCCATGTTGCGCGTGTGCAGATTGTAGGGCGCCAGGAACTCGCAGATCAGTATCGCGAAATAGAGCACCGCCAGGAATATGCCGGATACAAGAGCAAGCCGGTGCCGTCGAAATTTCCACCACATCAGCCGCAACTGCGACGCCTGAAAGACCTTCGACTGCTCCGGCGTCATTGCCTCGACCGACTGCAGGTCAAAGGGCGCGATGGAAACATAGTGTTGCAGCGGAGCACCCGGAGCGGGAAGTGGCGATTGCGTGTTCATTTGGTACTGCCGCCCTGCAAACGAATTCGTGGATCAAGCAGTGCCAGCGCCAGATCGGAAATCAGCACGCCGATGACCGTCAGGAAGGCGAGGAACATCAGGAACGACCCTGCCAGATACATGTCCTGGCTTTGCAGCGCCTTGATCAGCATCGGCCCGGTCGTTTCCAAAGACAGCACGATCGCCGTGATTTCGGCACCGGAAATGATGGCCGGCAGGATAGAGCCGATGTCCGAAATGAAGAAATTGAGCGCCATGCGCAGCGGGTATTTGACCAGGGTCCTGAAGGGATGAAGGCCCTTGGCGCGCGCCGTCACGACATATTGCTTGTGAAGCTCATCGAGCAGATTGGCGCGCAGCCGCCGGATCATGCTTGCCGTGCCCCCGGTGCCGATGATCAAGACCGGGATCCAGAGATGGGCGAGGATCGACTTCGCCTTGGCCCAGCTCATCGGCTCGCCGAGATATTGCTGGTCCATGAGATGGCCGACGGACGTGCCGAACCAGATATTGGCGAAATACATCAGGATCAGCGCCAGCATGAAGTTCGGGATGGCAAGGCCGAGAAGGCCGAAGAAAGTCAGGCCGTAGTCGCCCCAACTGTATTGATGCGTGGCGGAGTACATGCCGATCGGAAAGGCGATGAGCCAGGTGAAGAGGATCGTCACGAAGGAAACCAGCACGGTCAGCCACATTCGGTCCCCGATCACGTCGCGAACCGGCAGCTCATATTCGAAGGAATAGCCGAAATCGCCGTGCAGCATCCCGCCGACCCAGTAGAAGTAGCGAATGACCGGCGGCTTGTCGAAACCATAGTCCTTCCGCATCATCTCGATGCGGTCGGAATCCACCGCTTCGCCCTGAGCCCGAAGCTCGGCAACATAGCTGTCGAAATAGTCGCCTGGGGGAAGTTCGATGATCGTGAACACAAGCGCCGATATGATCAGCAGCGTTGGAACCATTACGGCAAGGCGCCAGACAATATATCGAAGCACGCTCAGGACTCTCCAAGCCAGAATGTATCGGGCATGTAGACACCGAAATAGGCGGTCGGGTCGTAGCCGTAGAGCGCCTTGTCAGGCAGATTGCGCAGCCGCGAGGAGGCCAGAACCGGCTGATATGTTCCGTTCACCGTGCCGATCGAAAACACCTGATCGGTGTAGATCGACAGCATTGAATTCCAGATTTCAGCGCGCTCCGTGGCTTCGGTCGATGCGTTCCAGCGCTTGAGTAAGGTCATCAACTCGACCACCGGCGGAAGATCGGGCGCCTCGCCGAGCCTGCCACGAGACAAGTAGTGAGCACCCCAGAGCGGCCATTGCAGTTGGTCGTCAATGGTGGGGGCCAGCTGGTACGGGTTCATGTCGGCGGTCGGCACGCCATTGTCGATGCCCGACCACATCGACATCATGATCTGGCCGCCAAGCGCGCGACTGCGAAAGATGTCGCGCTGCGAAGTCCGGATGAACAGGGCGATACCGATCTGGCGCCAGTGATCGCTGATGAGCTCGAGCGCATCGGTTTCCAGCGTGCTTTCGCCGGCCGTTTCCACGACGATCTGCGCCGGGCGTCCATCGGGAAGTACCCGCAGGCCGTCATCGTCACGCGCCTGAAGCCCGACCTCGTCGAGCAGGGCATTGGCCTGATCAGGATCGTAGGTGACCCAGGCTTTCGCGAATTCGGGCCGGTAGAGCGGGCTCTCCGGCAGGACCGTATCGGCACTTTCCTGCGCCAATCCATAGAACACAGCCATATTGATCTCGCGCCTGTGCACAGCGAGCGAAAGTGCACGACGCACGCGCACGTCGCGAAAAAGGCCACGCCAGACTTGGTCGGCACAATTCAGATTGGGCAGCAGCGCCAGTCGCGAACCCTGTGTGCGTTTCCAGAGATGCATCTTGACCGGGTAGCGCTTCTCCGCGTCCTTCAGGAAGGAGTAATCGCTGAAATCAATTCCCATGCATTGCAGGTCGCTCTCGCCCGCGCCGGTCTTGGCGGAAATAATCGCCGACGAGCTCACATTCATGACAATCCGGTCAACATAGGGTAGTTGCCGGCCATTCTCGTCTATGCGGTGAAAGAACGGATTGCGCTCGAAGACGAACTGCTCAGCCGGCGGCTTGGTCCGGTTCCGCCAGGGATCGAGCGTCGGCAGTTCCGGGTTCTCCGGGCGATACTGCCGCGACATGCGGATATGCAGGAGCGTCCATTTCTTGGCCCTGTTCTCCTCCATCAGGCCGGCGAGCCGGAATGGATCCTGGTATTTCTTGTGGAACTGCTTGAGATAGGCGGCCGGCAGAACAAGCGATAACGGCGAAGCAGCCGCGAGCTTGGGCAGGAAGTCGGGATTTGGCGCATCCCAACTATAACGGACCGTCAACGCATCGACGATCTCGAAGCGTGGCGGCTTGCCGTCGGCCAGCAGGGCCGGGGCGAGCCCGCCTTGCGAAAGTTCGTCGTTCAGCCAGACATCTTCCCAGCAATAGCGAAAGTCCTCCGGCGTCAGCAGGCTACCGTCAGACCATTTATGTCCTTCCCGTATCTTGAAAGTGAAGACGCGATCGTCCGCTACCTCGAAACTTTCAAGAATGTCGGCTTGCAAGTTGAGCTTTTGGTCATAGCCGACCAGGCGAGCATATCCGTAGATCGTCATCATCCGGATATCTTTCTGACTGCCGATGATCGTGCGCAGCGTGCCGCCATACTGGCCGGGCTGCCGCCCCATCGCAGCGAGATTCAACACGCGCGGCTTCTTGGGCAAGCGCTCGGAGAGTGCCGGCAGCGCCAGGGCCTTCAGCAGCGGCTGAAGAAACTGCGGCTCCAGATCGCCTGCGTGCAATGTGCCCGGCAAAACCGCCGAAGCCATGAGTCCGAGGACGGTGCGCCGGCTGATCAATGGCGTAGCTCGCTGACATCGGCCGAACGTCGGGCCAACACGAGGTGGCCGCCACCAAGATCGAGCGGCGACAATACATCCTCGTCGCCCTCGTCGCGGAATTGCGGTCCCCATGCGCTGGTGTCGGAAGCGCCGCTGAGCTTCAGCGTCTTGAAATCCATCGGCCTGTCGAGGTCGGGGAAAGGTACTGCGGCGACGAGTGAGCGCGTGTAGGGGTGGATCGGTTTCCTCAGCAGAGTTTCGCGTGGCGCAAGCTCGACGATACGCCCGCCGCACATCACTGCGATTCGGTCTGCCATGTAGTCCACCACCGCCAGATTGTGCGATATGAACAGGTAGGTCAGGCCCAGTTCCTTCTGCAGGTCCTTCAGCAGGTTCAAGATCTGCGCCTGGACAGAGACGTCGAGCGCCGAAACCGGCTCGTCGCAGATCAGCAGTTCAGGGCCCAGCGCCAACGCGCGCGCGATGCCGATACGCTGACGCTGCCCGCCGGAGAAACTGTGGGGATAGCGCTTGATGAAGCGCGGATCGAGCCCGATCGCCTGCATCAGGCTTTTGACAGTGGCGAGTCGGGACGCGGCATCGCCACGTTGATGGATCTCCAGCGGCTCGCTCAGGATGTTCTCCACCGTCATGCGAGGTGACAGCGATGAAACCGGATCCTGGAAGACCATCTGGATTTTGGCGCGCAGCATGCGCAGGGCGTCTCCCTCGCCTTGCAAGACGTCGATCGCTCCATCGCGGCCGTTGAACGTCACAGAGCCGCCGCTAGGGGTGATAGCCCGCATAAGGATCTTGCTGACCGTGGTTTTGCCGGAGCCGCTTTCGCCGACCAGCCCCAGGCACTCGCCGCGCCTGATATCGAAGCTCACGCCGCCCACGGCGCGAACCGTGGTTTGATGATCCCCGCCAAACAATCCGGACTTGCGGATTGTGAAGGTCTTTTTCAGATCCCTGACCGACAACAGGATATCGTCTGGCCCCTTCGACGGCGGCGCCGTCTGCTTGCCGAGCAGGTTCTCGACATTCACCGGCACCTCGCGCAGCGCCTTTAGCCTTTCGCCAGGCTTCAGGTCGAAATGCGGAACGGCTGCCATCAGGCCCTTCAGGTAGGGGTGACCTGGTCGGCGGAATATCGCCTCGACAGGTCCCGCTTCCATGATCTCGCCATGGTACATGACCACGACCTCGTCGGCGACGTTGGCGACCACGCCGAGGTCGTGGGTGATCAGCAGCATCGCCATGTTCAGCTTGGTCTGAAGGCCGCGCAGCAAATGTAGGATTTGCGCCTGGATGGTGACGTCCAACGCCGTCGTCGGCTCGTCGGCGATCAACAGGGCGGGCCGGCAGATAAGCGCCATGGCGATCATGGCGCGCTGACGCAATCCTCCTGAAAGCTCAAAGGGATACATATCATAGGCGCGTTTGGGACTCGGAAAGCCGACAAGACCGAGCATTTCCTCGGTCCGCGCCTTGCGCTCCGCCCGAGCCATGGGGGTATGAATCTGCAAGGATTCGCTGACCTGGTTGCCGATCGTGTGCAGCGGCGACAGCGATGTCATCGGCTCCTGAAAGATCTTGCCGATGCGGCTGCCTCTCAATGCCCGGATTTCGGGTCCATCACGCGGCATCTTCAGGATATCTTGCGTGGTGCCGGGCCTTTCGGGATCGGAGAACAGGATACGGCCGCGAACATGGGCTGATCCCGGCAGAATGCCCATCACTGCCTGGCTGAGAACCGATTTTCCGGAGCCGGACTCGCCCACAAGCGCGGTAACCTTGCCGGGCAGGACGCGAAGATTTGCGCGCCTGACGGCATGCAACGGTCCGCCGATGATGGCAAAAGAGATGCCAACATCCTCGATCCGCAGCAGATCAACACCCGAATTCATTCCACACCAGCCCCAATCTGGCAGGTTCGGAAGCGAGACTAACCTATTGCCAGCTTAGAGCAACTTGGATTCGGAACGGTCGCCAGCGGCGGAACCGGCGAGCGGACTGTCTATCTGGGGCCCTTCGGATCAGGTCGTGGCGGTTACTGGAGCTTGCTCGGGTCGCCCGCCGACAGCCGCGCGGCATCGCGGTGAAGCAGCATGACCTGCTCGGCGTCCGATCTTCGGTCATAAACCGGCTCCAGCGCACCGTCTTCATCGACTGCGAGAGCACCCGACAGATCGGGTGAGAGCACCGTCAGCTTCTGCTTGATGCCAGCCAGTTCCTCGCTGCCGAGCGTCAGCCAGTTGCTGGCGCCGCAATAGCTGGCGAAGTCCTTGCTGGCGAGAATGCTGTGCGGATATTTCTTGGTCAGTACCTGGAGACGCTGGACCTCGTTTACAGCCGATCCGAAGACGGAGAATGTGAGCCGGTCGGTAAGCCCGACATTGCCGAACATCACATTGCCGACATGTAGACCGATACCAAATTTTATGTCGGTTAGCCCCTTTTCCTTTCTGCGCAGATTGAGATCCGTCACGCGCGCTGTGGCGCTGCGCGCTGCCGCAAGAGCAGCCTGGCAGGCGATCTCGGACTGCGAGCGATGCCTTTCGCAAGGGTAAACGGCGATGAAGCCATCCCCGATGAAACTCATGATCTGCCCCCCTTTGCGATTGAAAGGTGCAGCAACGGCGTCGAAAAACTGGTTCAGCGTATCGATATAGATTTCACGGCCGGAGGTTTCGGCAAGCCTTGACGACCCGCGCATGTCGCCCATGACCAGCGCGGCCCGGATTGTATCGCCCTCGCCGCGCTTGATCTGACCGTCAAGCACGCGCCTGCCGGCGTCGCCGCCGAGATAAGTGGTCATCATGTTGTCGGCGAGCTTGGTGAGCACCGCCATCTTGGTTGCCATAGCGAGATGGTTCTGGATGCGCAGCAGCGCCGAAATCATGCTGTCGCTGAACCCTGCGGCACTGTCGGTGGACCAGGACCCCATCATGCCCTGACTGGCGTTGCCGTTGAAGGAATGCACGAAAGCCAAATAGTCGGTGACGCCTATAAGCCTGAGATCATCGAAAACAGGAAACTCTGAAGGCAGCGACGGGTCGAGCCGGCGTCGCAGGTGGTCGAGCTTATTGCTGAGCAGATGATAGTATGGGCTGGTCAGGAACCTGTCGGACGGCGCGCCGGGCTCATTGCGGAAGCTTTCGATTTCTAAGCCTCGGCCGCGAACCCAGGTGAAGCCAAGCGCATCATAAAGCGGATGAAGCATCGAAAAGCTCAAATGCACCCGCTTCAACGGCAGGCCGGCAGCAGCCAGCCGTTCGCAAAAGCCTTTTACCAATGTTTCCAGGTCGTTGCCGGCAAGTACCGATTGGTTCAGCCAATCGGCTACCTTATCCATGAGAATGGTGGAAATTTCTGCTTGCGTTGTGCTCATGCTATCTCGAAACTCCTCGAAGACGAGGCATTGTCCTTTGATCCGCCCACAACACAGTCCGCCAACGACCCCAAGAAGAGATCCCCGAAGTCAATGAAGCCAGCTTTGGCAGGAAAAGCCGGCGAAGAACTTCGCAACTGGCTGTCCGTGCGGGCGAGCGACAGGCTAACTGTATCTATTTACTCGCGGCATTATGTGTCGACGCTGCCGGCCGAGTGCAACCACGATCCTGACATCGAGCAAAGAATTCGCCGGCTCAGACCGCCATCAGGCCTTTACCACCGTCTCTCGGGCTAGCCCGAGGCGGCCGAAAACATTGCGCGTGTCGACGATCAGAAGGGCGTGATCGGCGATCGCCTGATAGTCGATCGCGTCGTGGTCGGTTGCAACGACGACAGCATCGAAATCCTTCAAGGTCCCCTCGCTCAATTCGACAGACCGACGCCCCTTGATCGGCATATGCTCCCGTGTCGCCGGAATTTCTCTGACGTGCGGATCGTGGAATTCGGCCTTGCCGCCCCATTCCTCGATGAGTTCAATGAGCCGCAATGAAGGGCTCTCGCGGATGTCCGGCACATTCTTCTTATAGGCGAGCCCAATGATGAGAATGCGCGAGCGGCTGAGCGCCTTGCCGCAACGCCGGTCCAGCGCCCTGGCCAGTTCATCGACCACATGACGCGGCATAGCCGTGTTGATCTCTGCCGCCAGTTCGATGAAGCGGGTCGGCAGTTCGTATTCGCGCGCCTTCCACGTCAGGTAGAAAGGATCGATGGGGACGCAGTGCCCGCCAAGTCCGGGCCCAGGATAGAACGGCATGTAGCCGAAGGGCTTGCTCTTTGCCGCCTCGATCACCTCCCAGATGTCGATGCCCATCGCACCGAGCACGACCTTCAACTCGTTGACCAGGGCTATGTTGACCGAGCGAAAGATGTTTTCCGTCAGCTTGACCGCCTCGGCGGTCGCGGTGGTGGAAACCGGAACGACGGTCTTGACCACACCCTGGTAGAAATCCTTCACGAGCGCCGCCGCTTCAATGCCGTCGCCTGCCACGACCTTGGGGATCGTCGCGACTTCAAAGCTGCGGTTGCCGGGATCCTCGCGTTCGGGCGAGAAGCCAAGGAAGAAGTCTATCTTCGACTGCAAGCCGGTTTGTTCCAGGATGGGCTTGATCACGTCGTCGGTGGTGCCGGGATAGGTGGTCGATTCCAGCACGACCAACTGGCCGAGACGCAGATGCTTCGCGATGGTGCCTGCCGTGTTCCTGACAAAGGAGAGGTCTGGCTCGCGGTTTTTCGTCAGCGGCGTCGGAACGCAGATGACGATGACATCGCAGGCGGCCAGTTCGGTAAAATCCGCAGTGGCGCGAAACCGTCCGCTCGCCACCTCGACGGCAAGGGCAGTGGACGTCACCGCCTCGATGTAGGATTGCCCGCTGTTCAGATTCTCGACCTTCTGGGCTTCAATGTCGAAGCCGAAAACCGGGAAGCCGGCGCGTGCTACCGCGACCGCCAGCGGCAATCCGACATAACCCAGTCCGATCACCCCGACTTGCGCGGTGCGCGTCGAAATCCGGTTCAGCAGACTGTCATATGTCGATCGTGAGGCGTCCAAAAATCTGTTTTCCTCAATGTGGACAGACTGCCCGCTTCCACGGCGAGGCTCATGTGGGCCCAACAACCCCGAGGCATATTGCGGAAAATGGATCTCCGCAAGCCGTCGTCAGGCCGACACCTTCGCCTTCAGGCTTGCGGCAGCCATCGCATAACCGCCGGCGGCGCCGTCGATGAAATGAACATGATCGCGCTGCAGCGGCGAGGCGACGAGGCACGTCATCAACGCCGATTGCTGGCGGTGCAGGCCATAGGTGCAAATGCCCGCCTCTTCGGCCTGCTGCAGCCGGTGCTCGATCCGCTGCAACAAATCCGCATCTACATCGATGGTCATCTTCAAGCCGTCATCGAACTTCCGGAAATCCGAATTGCTGGCCACGTCGCGTTTGTAGATCTTCGGATCGAACCTCCCGATCGTCCAGCCATATCGATCGGTCACAGCCGCAAGCGACAACAGGAACACTATCCACAGCTTCGACAACCACCGCCTTCCCGCCGGCGCGACGGCCCGGGCCTCGAGATCGAGGCCGGCGCGCGAAAAACCGTAGGCCGGCCCGTTCACCGGCACCGGATGGCCATCACGTTCCTGTCGACCGACAAGGGCGATGATGTCGGAAGCCAGAACCTGAAAACCGCGCACATCGCGCGAGGCGCCCGGAACGGCTATGATCGAGACGATTTCGCCATGCCGGGCTTCGATCGGGCTCCAGCGGCAGGAGAGACCAGTCAGATCCGGCCGCGCGTTGGCCGGCGCAGGATCGATCAGGTAGCGCCCCGCTTTCATCTCGGCTTCCGCCCAACTGCCGCCGCCGCCGGCAAACATGGCATAGAACACCGCTTCGGAGGCCCGGAACCTCGCTACCCGAACGTCGAGGCCTTGCGCTCTTATATCCGCTATCGGCACGATTGCGGCACGCAAGGTCAGGGCCAACTCGTCCGCCACCCATCGCTGGACGGCCGCCAGGGCGTTGCGCGTGATCTCCAGCGCCGAACTCGGAAACGCCACGAGCGCGCCGTCGCCGCCGAAGACAAAGGGAAGATCTTGCCGACCCAGCGCATTGAGCAGCGCCGAAATGACGCTGGCGCCGGCCATATTCACGGTTTTATAGCGCCCTGCCTCGATCGCCTTGGTCGAGCCGACGATGTCGGCGGTGGCCAGCGCCCAGCCATCGGGAAGCGGCCGATAGTTGTCGATGTCGGCAACGCTTTCGAACTTCGCGAACACCGGCAAGGAAGCGACGAACGGGTCGGACGCTGCGGCTGTTTCCATGAGCATGCAATAGCACATTCCACTGCTTGAAGGTGAAACTCGATCATGCTTCGAAATTGACTTGCGCAGGCTTTCGAATGATAGGCTCCGGCGATGCGAATTGCCTTCTACGCGCCGCTGAAGTCGCCCAATCATGCCGTTGCCTCTGGCGACCGTCAGATGGCACGGATGTTGATCAAGGCGCTTGAGCATGGAGGGCATCGCGTCGATCTGGCATCCGAATTGCGCTTCTATCTACGCGAACCGGAGTCGAAAAGTTTCGATGCGCTCAAGGTCGAAGCCCGAGAGGAAGTCGCGCGGCTGACAGAGCTTTGGCAGCGTGACGGCAAGCCCGACCTCTGGTTCTCCTATCATCTCTATTACAAGGCGCCCGACCTGATCGGGCCCGAGCTGGCGTCGGCCTTTGCCATCCCCTATGTGACCGCGGAAGCCTCCTATTCGAAGCGGCGCAACGTCGGTTTTTGGGCCGATATGCAAGCCTTGGTGGCGCGAGCCGTCGAACAGGCGGCGCTGAACATCTGCTTCACGCAAAGGGATTGTCGGGGACTGACAGACGCTCTTCCAGACGCCGTTTTCGGCATGCTTTCGCCCTTCATCGACACATCGGTATTCCGGGAACTGTCGGCGCGTGGTTGTCCGACGCGTCTCGTTACCGTCGCCATGATGCGACCGGGCGACAAGGTCGATAGCTATCGCATGCTCGCGCACGCCCTCGCTCCGATCGGCCACCTGCCCTGGACCATGTCGGTCGTCGGGGACGGGCCTGCCCGTGACGAGGTCAAAGCGCAATTCGCCGGCCTGCCCGCCGACCGGATCGAATGGCTTGGCGAGATCGAGCCAGCCGCCGTGCCGGATGTCCTCTACAGTGGAGGGATTTACGTCTGGCCGGGTTGCGGCGAAGCTTATGGCGTTGCCTATCTTGAAGCACAAGCTGCCGGCCTTCCGGTGGTGGCGCAGGACATCGCCGGCGTGCCGGAGGTCGTGCGGGATGGCCAGACCGGATTTCTCACCCCGCCGGGCGATGTGGCGGCGTTCAC
Organism: Mesorhizobium sp. M1A.T.Ca.IN.004.03.1.1; assembly: GCF_003997555.1. Lineage (NCBI taxonomy): Bacteria > Pseudomonadati > Pseudomonadota > Alphaproteobacteria > Hyphomicrobiales > Phyllobacteriaceae > Mesorhizobium > Mesorhizobium sp. M1A.T.Ca.IN.004.03.1.1. Next base: position 958,105 of record NZ_RZTV01000001.1, read on the forward strand.
GTCTGCCATTGAAAGGCTTCTGGTCCGTGACGACGAAAGAACCGCCATGGCCGGCAACGCCAGACGTTTCATCCTCGAAGAACGCTCTCTCGGTACTGCAGCGGCGCGTCTTTCCGAACTTCTTGCGAAGATCGCGGTTGCATGACAGTCGATCAGATCTGGCAGCCCTTGGTGGAAGAACTGGCGTGCTGGCGACGGGCGGACCGCAAGGCGGAGTTCTGGTTGCGCGACGACGACGCTGTGGATCCGACGGCTGCGCTTGATCGGCTGGTGGAACTCACCCGTGCATTCGAGGTGCCGCTCACTCTGGCCGTCATTCCGGCGCTGACCGACGAGAGGCTTGTCGTCCGGCTTGACGAGGCGCCGCATGCCTCGGTCGCCATCCATGGCTGGGCGCACCGAAACTATGCGCCGCAGGACCAGAAAAAGCAGGAACTCGGCGCCCATCGGCCACGCCAGGCGGTGCTCGATGAGATGGCCCGCGGGCTGTCGCGCCTAACCGGGTTGCACGGCGCGCGTGCCGTTCCGATGCTGGTGCCACCCTGGAACAGAATCGACGCCGGCTTGGTATCGGAGCTTGGATCGGTAGGATTTGCGGCATTGTCGGTCTTTGGGCCGCCGAAGCTGGCCCCAGTGCCGGTCATCAACAGCAATGTCGACATCGTCGATTGGCATGGCACGCGCGGCTGTCGCGATCATGGGTCCTTGGTTCAGGCCATCATTGCGCAATTGCGGCATGCATTCGACGGTGGCGAACCGGTCGGCCTGCTCACGCACCATCTCGTACACGATGAATCGGCCTGGCTTTTTCTCGAACGGCTGTTCACAGTCGCCGCACAGACTGAAGCCTGCGCATGGCTTCCGATCAGGACATTGATCGGGCGTAGCGGCGGTAGAGCAATTCCAGGAAAAGTGTGAGCGATTTTCCTCCGGAATTGCATCAAAACAATAAGATAGAGCAAAATAGCTCAGCGCTTTTTGTGCAATGAGACTGGAAATTTGAGCGTCTGGCCGTCCCGCGCGGCAAAAGCGCCGGCAAACCTGGCTTTGGCCAGTTTCTCGATCTCGTCCAATTGGTCGTCGGTGCGTGTCGGATCGTGGTGGAACAGCCCAAGCCCTCGGGCACCGGCTGCCTCACAGAGTTTGACGCCCTGCTGCCATGTCGAGTGCCCGTTGCCACGGCGGTCTTCCATTTCGTCCTCGGTGTAGGTGCAATCGTAGATGACGAGGTCGGCGTCTTCGATCAGGTCGAGCACCGCCTGATCGAGCTTACCCGGCTCGTGCTCAGTGTCTGTGATCACCGCCACGACGCGGCCGCCCCATTCGACGCGGTAGCCTATGCAGCCTCCGGGATGGTTGAGACTGCCGGTCCGGACGACCACTCCTTCGCGCGGCCTTAGAACGTCTCCGGATACGAAATCGCGGCAGTCGATGCTTGCCTTGCAGATGTCGAGCTTGGCCGGAAACCACGGCGGCCGCATGAATTCATCGACCATCTGACGGGTCGTCATGCGTCCTGCAAGATGGCCGGACCAAAGCCTGACCTTGACGCTCCGGTCATAGATCGGTTTGAAGGCCGGCAGCCCGATGATGTGATCGTAATGGCAATGGGTGAAAAACAGCTCGAAATCGGTCACGCCCGAGGCCCGAAACGCTCTGCCGGCAAGCCCTAGGCCAGAGCCGGCGTCGAACAGAAGCATATGCTTGCCGCATCGCATCTCAATGCAGCTCGTGTTGCCGCCATAACGAGAGAATTCTGGTCCCGATACCGAAATGCTGCCCCGCACGCCCCAAAACCTGACCAGGAAATCCATGCTGCTCCTTCGCCCGTCGTGGCCAACAACTGCTGCTAGGCGTTTCGTGCGTCGATCAGGTCCGCGGTCGTATGGCTTAGACGATCGGCAAGAACCCGCAATATCTCGATGGTCATCTCCGGGAACTCCTTCATAAGCCTCAGGAAATGATCCTTGCTGATTTTCAAGGCTTCCAGCGGACTTGCCGCTCTGACGGTGGCAGTGCGGGAGCTGTTGCACAAGATGGCGATCTCGCCAACGATCGAATTTGGCGCCAGTTCGGCAACTTTTATCGGCCCGCTGTCGGAATCGACCAGAACATCCGCACTGCCTGAAAGGATGACATAGGCGGCGTCTCCCTCGTCGCCCTGCCGGAAAAGGATCTGGCCGGCGCTGTAGCTCACACGATCGGATGTGAACGCAAGCAGCTTGAGCTTTGTCGGTTCGATGCCGGAGAACAAGGGAACGCGTTGCAGCATTCCAACTTCATCCTTGAGCAGCATTGTCGCAAACCTTCTCAAAATTCGCGTTTGCCAGGCGCCGTATCCCGAGGCCTTGCAGCCAATTCCCACCGACAGAACGATCCCATCTCAATGCCCGTTGATCTAAGACAGCAGTTCCTTGAAGATACCCTTCCCTGCCAAAAGTGTCTCGAGCGTTCCGTCTTCCACCAATTTACCCGAGTCGAAGACGATAACGCGATCGAACATCATCCCCATTGCCGGATTCGTCACGACCCACACAATTGCCGGCGAATGGCCGTCGCACCTGGCTTCGTCGAGCACGTTTCGCAGCACCTTGTCCTGCGCACGCTGGTCGAGCGCCGACAGCGGCCGGTTGAGAATGAGAAAATCGGGACGCTTGAGCAGGGCCCGGGCAACATCGAGCTTCTGCCGCTGTCCAGCGGTCAGCCGCCTGCCGCCGGCGCCGACGTTGAAGTCCAGGCCAACATCCAGAAGTTCGGCATAAAGCCCCAATTCGTCGAGAATGTCATAGACGATGGAGCGGATGCGATCCGGCGCGTCGGGATGGTTGTTGCCCACACGCCCGAACAGGACATTATCCATGACGCTGGCCGCGGCAATGTATTTGGCAGGATCATAGCGTTCGATCGCATTTTGCAGCTCGGACGGCAGGGTTTCATAGAACCGGTTGCGTGCAGCGACGATCTTGCTCATCAGATCCTCGCTCAGCAGGCCGAAGCGGTGCCGGGGCTCGATATAGGCAAAGCTCAGTGTAACGATCATGGCGCGATCGTTCTCCGAAACTGCCTCGTAGGGACGGTTCTTGAGCCGTTGTAACAAGGTTTCGTAGGCGGGTATCTCTTCGGCGCCCATGAAGGCGAGCTGCTGGAAGAACTGGTGATCGGGCGGCAGGTCGGCAAACAGCTCGATCGCCTGTTCGGCGATCTCCATGCCCATCTCGAAAAGCGTGCGGTCGAGGCCGGCTTGCCTCAGCACAGACGCAAAATAGGGATTGGCCGCTAGCGCCTTGTCGGCCAGTTCGGGGCCGGCGGCGGCGCCGAAGAGCAGGTTTTGGCCGATCGATGCTTCCTTGTTGTAGGCGCCTGGTTCGAAAGGAACCACCAGTCCGCTCAGCCCTTCCTGTTCCAGCCGGGTTCGCAGCGCCGCACGCAGTTCGACGATGCGCCTGGCGAGTTCCGTGTGACGCGTCAGGTCAGCCGAGGAGCGCAAGCCAAGATCCAGAATGTCGCGCGACAGAAGCACTGCGTCGAGCACCCGGCGCACCGCCTCAAAGAGGTCGTGCGGGCCGGTGGCGCCGGCGGATGCATAGTCGATCCAGTCGCTCCGGATGTCGAGGTCCGAATTGCCCGACCGCCGCGCCTCGTGAACGTTCCAGCGCTGCTGGTCTGCCGCAGCACCCTCATAAGGGACCGATGTCAGCGGCGCATGCTTCAACCCATAGAGCAGGTTATCACGGAGGCTTGCATGGAACAGGAAAACATCCGACGAGGCGTAGGACATGCGCCGGCCGGTCACCGCTTCGGGAAGTTCAAGCAGGTCGTCGGCGCCCGAAGCGATCTTCCCGCTGTCCGGCCAGTTCAGCCTCGCGAAGGCTTCCGCAAGCGCCTCCGCTCCACCTGTTGCGGTGCTGACCAGCGCCACCGTCTCACCCGGCTTGACCTGGAGCGAGATCCGGTCGAGGAGCATTCCACCGCCATCGTCCGCTATGGACAGATTGATCGCCGACAGCGGGTTGGTCATCGGACCGGGAGCATCGATCGTCAACGCCCCAATTCTTGGCGCAATGAGACCCTCGACGGTGAATTGCTCAACGACCTGCTGGTATTTGACCTGGACATCCTGGCGAGCCTGATCCCAGTCGATCAGTTCCTTCATCGGTCCGGGCAGGTCCTTGTAGGCGCTGATCACGGCCACCAGTTGGCCGACGTCCAGCCGCCCCCGAATGACCAGGTAGCCACCGATCATGTAGAACAGAAAGGGCGTGAGCTGCGCCAGGAAATTGTTGAGGAACTTCACCATGAATTTCCATTGGTAAAGATCGAAGCGGATCTTGAAAATGAGGCCGAGCCGGGCAGCTATGTCGGCGCGCTCGTAGTTTGATGTGTCGTGGACGTGAACCGCGCCGATGCCGTCGACGATTTCGCCGACCCGGCCCGAGAGCGCGCGCGCCGTCAACTGCCGTTCGCGCCCGAGCACGATCAGCCGCCGCCGCATGCGCGGGATGAGGACGATCTGGATCACCACGATCACGACCGCAATCGTTCCGAGCCAGAAGTTTTGCACCATGATGAACAGCATGGCCGTCAGCGCCTGACCGCCGAGCAGCACCGGCTGCAGGAAGGCATCGCCGATGAAGCCCCCCAGCGGCTCCACCTCGTCCTTCACCATGGTCGCCACTTCGGCGGATTTCACGCGTTTGAAGTAAATCGGCGGAAACCGCAGCACGCGATCGATCAGATCGAATCGGATACGCCGCAGCATACGCTCGCCAAGTCGGCCTTTGTATGTGTTGATGTAGAGTTTGAACAGGCCGTTGATGATGACTAGCAAAAGGAAAACAATACTCAGCGCAAACAGCGTCTCCGTGCGGTCGAGCTGAAAGCCGGAGAAGAACTGCACCTCACCAATGAATGGCAGGTCATAGTGCAGCCTCATGAACGGCTGGGTCGCACCGGGTTCTCCGAAACCCTTACCTTGGATGGGGCCATTGACGATCAGCTTCGGCAGATCGAAGGATATGAAATACGGGATCATCGAAAGCACGACGATCATCAATATCCAGACCTGCTGCTTCTTGGTGTGCGTCCAGATATAGCGGGCTAAACTGGGTTCCATCCGACCGTGGACCGTTCAATTGCAAGGCTGCAGGACATAGAAGCACCTGCTGGCTAATGGCGCATCGGCAATTTCTTCGTCGCCAACGACATGCTTCGAGCCACAGTGCACCGTGATTGTCCTGCGCTCAACGATGAAAGGACGCTGCGAGGCGGCGCGATCCAGTTCAGGCGCATGGTCGATGACCGCAACACGGGCATTGTTGATTAGCGAAGAAAGCAGCTGGCCAAACGATTGACGGCTGCCGTGGCGTTTTGGCGAACGGCCGCCACAGCTGCGCTGCTGATGCTGGCGCATGAACGCCGATGGTCCGGACTGATGCGACAGCCCCTCTCCGGCACGGGGCAATGGCGAAGCGGCGTGCAGCATGATCAACGTCCGCGAACCAACCAGCCTTGCCGGGGCAAGATTGCGTTGTGTCGCCCGAAATCCCAACCTACAAGACGAGTATGATGGATGTCACGCAACCACGCAATGCGGGCATGGACGGGCACGAACAGGCCTTGGACCTCACGCGGGGAATTGCCGCCTATGTCAACCACCCTCTCGTGGCAGGGCTGGCGCGCGTCATCGCCAGGCATCCGCAGGCCGATATCGCCAACGCCTTCAACCACAAGCAGGTCGCCTGCAAGATGTGGGCACTCGACAAGCTGTTCGATAGCTGCGGCGGCCGGTTCGGGCGCATATGGGTTCTGGGTGGATGGTACGGCGTATTGCCGGCAATGCTTTTCAACGATGCTCGCTTCGACATCGGAGCGATTGATAGCATCGACATCGATCCTGAAGTCGCGCCGGTCGCCCGGACCCTCAACCGGGATGCCGTTGACCGGTTCCGCGCGCTGACGGCAGATATGTACGCCGTTGACTATGTGGCCGCGCAGCCCGACCTGGTGGTCAATACGAGCTGCGAACACATAGTCGATCTGCGCGCCTGGCTTGCCCTGCTTCCGCGGGGCACGAATGTATTGCTGCAATCCAACGATTATTTCAGCGAGCCGACGCACGTCAACTGCGTGGCTTCACTGGCAGCCTTCGAAGCAATGGCGCCGCTACGGGAGGTGCGGTTCGCGGGCGAACTGCCGACCAAAAATTATACGCGTTTCATGCTGATTGGAACTGTTTAACGCATTTCGCTCTAAAGAAGCGTGACGGCTGTCGAATAACGACGTCGCGCGAATCTCACCGGGGCGACGCGCGTTAGCTAGAGTTCCGTTTTCAGGGACCATGTTCGATGTCGCTCGCGCAGGATTTGGGCCGAGCGACGCGCGCCTTCCAGATCGAGACGATGCGCGGACGGCCTCGGTCCAGCAAGCGCCTGTTCGATCGCTCGCGCCAAACCTTCAGGCGTTAGGTCCTTTTCCGTCAGCACCGTTGCAAGACCGAGTTCTTCGAGCATCAGGGCGCGAACCGTCTGTTCGGTTTCCGCGCCCGCTGCAAATGGAACGAGTAGGGAGCGACAACCCGCGCGAAGCACGTCGCAGACCGTGTTGTAACCCGCCTGCGAGACCGAGAGGCGGGCGCCGGTCAGCAGGCTGGCGAAATCCTCGCGGAACCGGAAGACGGACAGGCCCGGCGTGGCATCGCGTGCGATCGCGTCGAAATCGCCTTTCGGCAGGTTGGGACCGGTGATCAAACACCATTTCCAAGCGCTGTTGGCATTCCGCGCCGCTGCAACAGTGGCACTAACGAGGCTCTTTCCGGCAGCCCCGCCGCCAACCGACACCAGAACATCGAAGCGCTCGGAGACCGCGGGCGGTGGCGGCGCGGCAACGAGCCCAGTGTAGGCGACCTTGGCCCTGATCGCCCCGACCAGTGGAAAGGTCTTGTCGATGGTCGCGAAAGCCGGATCGCCGTGGACCATGACAAGGTCGAAATGCCTGTTGATGAGATCGACCGTTTCCTCGTTTCGGCCCGGCTTGACGCGCTCCTGAAGGATATCACGGACGGACGTCGCCAGCAGCGGTCTGGGTGATGTCGCGTCGATGGCCTCGATCAGCGGCAGGAGTTCGAAACGCATCTGCCGGCGTCCAAATGGAAACGCCTCGACAATGACGATATCGGGCCCGCAATCCCGATAGGCCTGCAACAGCATCTCCGAACGCCATCTCCTGAAAGCATCGTCGATGGGTTTGCCCTGCAGGTCGACAAGTCCGGAAAATCCCTCATCGCCGGAGGTGACGGGTGGCAGAGATACAGATTTGACGCCCGATCCTGGAAACCCCGCGATCGGCGCGCCGCCCGTCACCACGGTTACGTCAAACCCGTCATCGACCAGAGCCGCCGCAATGCGGCTGGCGCGCGCAAGATGGCCGATACCGAGGAGGTGCTGGACATAGAAGAAGGCGCGCAGTCGCTTCATTCGGCGGTCCGCCACTCCCGCTCGAAGAGTTCCTTGAGCTGCCCAATGCTTGTCATATGATCGAAATTGGCGCGCACGCGCCACTCTGCAGCGTCACCGAGGCGGGCGCGCAGCACGGGATCACGGATAAGGCGCTCCAGCGCCTGTGCCAGGGCAATTGGATTTTCTGTCGGGACCAGCAGCCCGGTTTCATCCGGAGATAAAAGCTCCGGCACGCCGGAAATATCGGTCGACACGCAGGCGAGCCGCTGGCTGGCCGCCTCAACCAGAACGTTCGGCAGACCGTCCCGGTCGCCATTTGCGGTGATCCTGCAGGCCAGGGCGAAGATGTCGGCGCGGCGGTAGTGCTCAAGCACCTCCTCCTGAGCAAGCGCGCCTCTCCAAGAGACGCGACCATCCAGGCCGAGCTTTTGCGCCAGCGCCTTGAGCCGTTCCAGTTCGTCGCCACCGCCGATATGCTCGAAACGCCACGCCAAATCACCAGGCAGGAGGGCAAGCGCCTCCAGCAAGGTATCGTAACCTTTCTTTTCAACGGCGCGCCCGACACTCAGAACGATAACCGGTTCGTCCGGTGCCGAGCCGTCATGCGGTTTGCGCGCCCCGCGGAAGCTGCCGAAGCGATCAAGGTCGAGCCCATGATAGCTCAGATGTAAACACGAGTTGCCGTTTGCGAGTTTTTTCAGACGGTCGAAGCCGGTTTTCGTGCAGGTGACCGTCCAGCGGGCCGAGGAAAGCTTGCCAGCCAGATCCCAGTCAGCCGAAGTCCAGATGTCCTTTGCATGGGCCGAGCAGCTCCACGGCAGACCGCGAAGCTGGCTGGCATAGCGTGTCACCGATGCCGGTGTGTGCGCGAAATGCGCATGCAGCCAGCCCGCATCTTCCGGCCATTCGGCCGCCAACACGAGCGCTTGCCCGAAGCGGCGCACGCGATTGCGCGTAAAGTCGCGGGGGATGTCGGCAGCCAGCGATCCGAACGCGCGCCAGAAGCCTGGCCGCAGCAGACAAGCAAACAGCGAGCGAACCACGCGCAGCGGTTCTTCATGCAGGTATTCCGGCAGATAATGGACGGGCGCTTTGATCTCGTTATGCACCGGATGGCGTTTTGCGTCGGTTGGCCGCCTCAGCGCAACGAGTATCAGGTCGAACCCCGCTCGCTCCAACCCGAGCAGTTCCTGCGCGATGAAGGTTTCCGACAGCCGCGGATAACCCTTCAGAACCATGACGATCTTGCGATGTTGCACTCAGTTGATGCCTTCAATGACCGAAAGATGATGGCCGGCCTGCCTGTCGAGCAGTTCCGCGACGATCGCGGAAATATGAGGCAGCCCTTCCAGCCTCAGATGCGGATTGCTCTGCGATGGGCGGGGCCGATCCGGCAGCACCTTCAGTGTATCGGCAAACCGCTGGGAATCCTCGGCTTCTTCCGGCGAAAGCATCTTGATGAGACCGAGTTCGGCTGCTCGCCGTGCGCGGATCAGTTGCTCCTCGCGCGGCTTGATGCGCGGCACGATCAGCGCCGGCTTGTCGAAGGACAGTATCTCGCAATAGGTGTTGTAACCGCCCATCGCCACTACCGCCTTGGCGCCGGCAATCAGCTCTTCCATGCGGTTGTCGAATTCGATGATCTTGATATACGGGATTTTGGACCCCTTCTTAAGAAACTTGTTGCGCTTGCGCGCCGGCATGTAGGGCCCAAGCACGATCAACGCCCTATGCTGCAATTGCGGATCCTGCTGATAGGCATCGATAACGTTGTGGATCAGATCGGCGCCGTCGCCGCCGCCACCGGTCGTAACGAGGATATAGTCGCCCTCGGGGCGGTGGCCGGGCAACTCGTTCTTCTGCAGGCTCCGTTGCAGGAAACCGACGAACTTCATCTTTGCCCTGATAGCCGGCGGCACATCCAGGCCGGTCAACGGATCGTAAAAATCCGGCGGACCGTAGGCCCAGACCTTGTCGTAGAACAGGCCTATCTTGCGCATCACATCCCTGCGTTCCCACTCTGCTTCCAGCAGATGCGGCGCATCCATCACCTCGCGCAGGCCAAGCACCAGCGTAGTGCCTCGCGTCTTGAGGTAGGACAGCGTGTCCTCGATCTCACCGCGCAGCCCGAGCGGTTCCTTGTCGACGATGAAGATATCCGGCCGAAACGTCTCGGCTGTGTGGCGAATGATCGACTGGCGCATTCTTAGCGTCTCATGCAGATCGATATCCTTTTCCAGCGAGGTGTATTCGCCGTTGCGCAACTTGATGACGCTCGGGATCTTCACGAAGTCGACGCGGGCGCGGTAGTCGAAGGCGCCGGCGATAGGCGCGCCCGAAATGATAAGCACCTGAAGTCCGTGGAAATCCTCGACCAGGGAATGCGCGATCGTGCGGCAGCGCTGCAAGTGGCCGAGCCCGAACGTGTCGTGGCTGTACATGAGAATTCGAGCATCTTGTACGTGCTGGGTCATTGTCGAACCTCTTTAGAATTCTCGCCTGAGGACCGCGGGCCCCCGCAGGATTCGAACCCATGTCTCGCAGGTCTATCGACCTGTTTTGAACATGAGGGAGCAATTTTTTCAAATTATATTACCCAAGAGGGTTCATATGCTGAGCAGCGTCTGGTCAGCTGCTATGCACATTGGATGCGATGCCCAGCCTATTTGCCTTGTCGGCCTCGTGCGCTGCAGATAGATCACGGCGGATACATGCACTTGTATCGAGACGGGTCGCGGGCTGGCCGATTGCTTGCTTTCAGAAAAGCGGCCAGGGCGATGGCGCTCCTCCCTCGTGGCCGACGCGGCTAAACTGCCCAAGAATGGGCTGAAGATCTTCAAAGAGAGCGCGCCGACACAAACCATGATCGATGCCCCAGATGCGGGCGCTCTCGCGCAGCCCACGCAGAACATCGCCTTGTCCCTCAGCCAGACGAATTCAGTAACAGCATTGGCGTTATCCCACCTCCGACCCGATGAGCGAGGGGGCAACCCGCGCGGCCCACCCAAGCGCAGGACCTAACGTCGACGATTGTGCCTTCGAGCGTCGCCCAAGTGAAAGAGCCATATCCTACTCAAATTGAGGTATGACTCCGCGGGGACAGCCTTTCAAGCATGTGCTAATAAAGTCGTTTCGGGGAGGATGCCATGCCGTCCTTGAGGTGGGCTGCAGTTGTCGCGCTTGCCGCGAATCTCATCAATGCGACACCGACCATAGCCGCCGAAGCAGTGGGCCGGGCAGTCGTGATCAAGACTGCCGTTACCGGCGCAACCGGACCACTGGTGGTCAGCGCACCCGTTCATCGGGACGAACGAATCAGGACATCCAATACCGGGCTTGGCCAATTCGTGTTCCGGGATGGCACCAAGCTGGCGGTGGGGTGGGGTTCTTCCGTCGTCCTCGACAAATACGTCTTCAACGATGATAATTCGGTGAAGAAGCTCACCATCCGCGCTGCCAAGGGAACGTTTCGCTGGATAAGCGGGAACTCGCCTTCGTCCGCCTACCAGATGGTGACGCCCGCAGGCACAATAGGCGTGCGGGGAACAGCATTCGATGTCCACATCGCGCCCAACGGCAAAACCGCCGTCGTGCTGCTGAAGGGGTCGGCCCGATTCTGCAGCGGCGGCGGATGCAGGGAACTGAAGCGGCGCTGCGATTGCGTGGTCGCGACGCCGTCAGGCGCGATGTCCGACGTTATCAAGGTCAATCGATCTGTGCTCACCACACTCGGCACCTCGCGGGCATTGCCGTTTCTGACCGGCAATCAGCAGCTCTCGGGAGGCTTTGACCCAATCGGCGGAAATTGCGGGCTTACGGCTGCCATTCAGCAGGAGCATACGGCGCGGCCGGAGCGGCGCAACTCACCGGCACCACCCAGTCCGGGCACCCCCGATCCGCCGAGCCCGCCGCGGGGCGACAAAGATGACGGCAACAACGGCCATGGAAATGATCCGGGCAAGCACGATCCCAGCAATCCCGGAAAATCCAAGGGTCCTGGCAAAAAGTAGCGGCAGGGGTGGCCGGCAGTGGCAAGAGCAGCGGATAGCCGCTCTTTTTCTCGGCGCGTCCGTATCCGACTTCGCCAACCGGTCTGGGCCAACTCGCCCCTACGTCGGGGTGGACGAAATTGTTGCCCTTTGAACACCACCGAGTCGAGCGGTCGACCGCCCTACATCAATGAAGGTCAGGAACCGGAGCCGAATTGTTGCTCCGCATAGCCGGCATTCGCTTCCATCGCCGCTCCCGCCCGCTTGCCAACAAAATCATCCGCTCTGCGCGAGATCCGGCCATAGAATTCCTGCAACCCTGTCGGCAGGCCCGCAGCCTTGACTTTGGCCGCCGCGATCATCTTTCGGGTGCCTGGCAAGCGCGATTGCAACGCCTCCACGAGCTTGCCGTGGAGAAGCCGCAATTCGGCAAAATCCGGCGACGACCCAACGTTTTCATCGCCTACGACGGCATTGATTCTGGTCCTCGTGCTCTTTCCCTTGAGTTCCAGCGATCCCGCGTCGAGCAAGGCCCAGCCTTGCAGCGATCTTACTGTGTCGTCGGACGCGAGGATATCGAAACTCACCGTCTTGCACGTTGTCTCGATACGCGCTGCGATGTTCACCGCGTCGCCAACGGCCGAATAGTTGAAACGCGACTCCGCGCCCATATTTCCGACACAGGCGACGCCGGTATGGATTCCGATACCGATGCGAACCGTCTGCCCGGCCCCGAATCCGAATGCATCGCTTTCGTTGAGGCGGGCAATCGTCTCGCGCATCGCCAATGCCGCGCGAGCGGCTTTGCGGGGATGATCGGTGACGTCGACCGGGGCATTCCAAAAGGCCATGATCGAATCGCCGATGAACTTGTCGAGCGTGCCTTCATTGGCGGTGACATGACGGCTGAGCGCGTCGAGAAGCGTGTTCAAAAACCGCACGACGGCGGTGGGCGGCAGTCTTTCGCTGATCTCCGTGAAGTTTCGCACATCGACAAACATCACGGTCAGTTCTCGGTCGTCGCCGCCAAGACGAAGCGCGTCGCGCGTGTGCTCGATCCGGTAGAGAAGCGATGGCGACAAATACTGACCGAAGGCCCGCCGGATCGCGCGCCGCTCTCGATCAGTCACCAGGAAGCGGAAAGAGGTTGTCGCGAAATGCGTGATCGTGCCCATGAGGATCGGCGCAAACGGGTCGAACAGCAGTCCCGCAAGCGAAAAGGCAAACCATGATGCGACGAGCGCCAGTCCCGTGATCGCAAGGCCGCAGGCGAGCGCAATCGCGGGGCTTACGAAAATCGTCAGAATCACCAGGAGGCTGCCGAGCATCGCGATCGACGCGATTTCCAGCCCGTTTGCCCAATCAGGCCGAGACAGATAGTGGCCGGACAGCACCTGTTCAACGATCTGCGCGTGGATCGAGACGCCCGGCACGTTCTCACCGAGCGCGGTGACACGAATGTCCTGCAGCCCGGCGGCCGAAGTGCCGACAAACACGATGCTGCCTTCGATCGCGGCCCTCGTTTCGGACGAGACGCCGCCGGGTGCAAGCACGTCCTTCGCCGAAACATAACGCTCGGCCCTGTCGGGACTGACATAGAGCCAGAGTTCGCCGGCCGAGGTCACCGGAATAACGAAGTCGCCGATCTTGACGGAGGTCATTATGCCCTGCCGATCCGGCGCGCCGGCAATGAGGTAGGTGGAGGCCCCCTGCGCTACTCTTATGGCTTCGAGGGCAAGATCCGGATAAAGCTGCTCGCCATCAGTCAGAAAGAGTGGGGCTGTCCTCACCACAGCGGTCGATCTGCCGGGATTGAGGCTGATGTGTCCGATGCCGGCTGAATTGGCCTCAAGCTGCGGCCGCAGCGGCGTGGCTGCCTTGATAGGCGGAGGAGCAGCGATCGGGCTCTCGCCCATAAAGGCAATGCCAGCCTTGATTTGCGGCCGATAGTTCCCTTCGTTGGAGATGCCGTAGCCCAGGATAACTGGCTTGCCGGCGATCGACCCGGCGAAGATCTCGTCATTGTCGGGCAGGCGGTCGAGCAGGGCCGGATCGATGCCCGGCACGTCGCGGAGGACAGTGCGAGGCGACAGACGGTCGGGCTCGGCGAAAAGAATGTCGAATGCGATGGCTGCCGCACCAAGCTCCGTCAGCTTTTCGACCAGGGCCGCCATGCGATCCCTGGGCCACGGCCACTGCCCGAACTGCTGCAATGAGGCCTCGTCGATGTCCACCACGCGGACGGGCATCGACTCGAAGCGGCGAGGTGCCAGCCTCTGATACTGGTCGAACGTCGCTTCGCGGGCGAGTCTCAACGGCTGCGGGTCGCTCGCCCGGACAATGGTAAGCGCTGCGACCAGCGACAGACCCAGGATGACGCCGGCCAACTGGGCGCGTGTCATGACATCTGCACCAGTAACTGTGCCGCGTATCCTGCCTGCATGGCCCCGCTCCGGGAGGCAGCTTTCGAGCCTCGAAGCTAGGCTGCATTGTTCCCGGCAAATGTGCAATCGCCAACCTTACGCCCAACGGAGCAGCGCGGGCCGTGCGCTGGCGATTTGCGTAGCGACGAAGTTCTCAATCGGCTCCAGCGCTAGACAGTCGAGGAGCAAGAGCGCTAGCGGAGGCCGCCGGCCATTTTCTCGCTCTCCGGCAAGTTTCGCAACCACAGCATAGCGGCCGCCCCAAGAAGCGGACCCGGCACCAGCAGCAGGAAGGCCCAGCGCCAGCCACCGATGAAGTCGGCGAAGCGCGGCGTCAGCCAGATGGCGAGCACCGTCAGCGCAAAGCCGGCGCCAAGCTGCACCGACAGCGCCGTGCCGACGAAGCGGCGATCGCCGAGTTCGGTCACTGCGGCTGAGAATTGCGCCGAATCGCCGATCACCGAAATACCCCAGACGACGGCGACCAGCATGAAGAGCCAAAGCGGCCCGGCAAACAGGAAGCCCATCAGCAGCGCACAGCTTCCCGAGACGATCATCATGCCGGCGGTGGTCGCGGTTCTGCCGATGCGGTCCGACAGATAGCCGCCCAACAGGCAGCCAATGATGCCGGAGGCGACGACGAAGAAGGTCGAAAGCGAGGCGGCAGCGGCCGATCCGATCGCCTGCGCCTCGAATGCCGAGCGCGTATAGGCAAGCAGCCACGCCCACATGGCGTAGAGTTCCCACATATGGCCGAGATAGCCGAGATTGGCCAGGAGCAGCGGCCGCTCGCGAAACACCTGCCCGATGCGCGATGGCTCGAACACCGCCTTGCCGAAAGGATAGGGCCCCTCCCTTGCGAACAAGAGAAACAGGAGCGCGCCGACCGTCGTTGCTAGACTGGCGGCCGCGACCACCGGCCGCCAGTCGAGCGCGGTCAGGACAGCGCGAAAAAGATGCGGCAGCGCCGAGCCGATGGTGAGCGCGCCTATGACTGCGCCGAGCGCCAGCCCCCGGTCGCGCGTGAACCAGGTGGCGACGAGCTTCAGCGCCGGCGGATAGACGCCGGCAAGTGCTGCGCCGGTGACAATACGCGCGGCGATCACGCCGCCCGGCCCGAGATGAAACAGCAGGCTCGCATTGGCGAGCGCGGCGACAAAAGCGGCGGCCGCCATCAGCCGGCTGAGCCGCACCAAATCGGGAAGGTTGACCAGGCTCGCCCCCAGCGCACCGATCACGAAGCCGACCTGAACGCCGTTGGTCAGCCAGGCCTCCCCGCCGGCGCCGAGCGCAAGCTCCTGCCTCAGTTCGGGCAGGATGGCGGTCGCCGAAAACCAGGTGGTCAGCGACAGAACGACCGCCAGGCAAAGCAGCGACAGCACGCGCCAGCGGCCGCTGTCGGCGGCCATGCCAAGCGGGCTGCCGCTCACCGCGCTCATGCGCCTTGCAGCGGGACGGTCAACACGGTCGCCGCGCCGGTGGGACAAAGCTCCCCTGGCCGTTGCGTAGGCTGGTCTCGATCTTGCAGATCGGCTTGTCGGGGCGCAACTTCTTGACCTCCACGCGTCCGATGATCGCCTACTCAACGCCGACCGCCTTGACGAACTTCCATGCGATTTCGAGAAAGACGGTCCCGGGCCCGGGCAAATCCTCCGCGACCAGGGCATTGAGAATACCAGAACTGACGCCGCCGTGGAGGATCGGCTTGCCGAACACCGATTCTCGGCCAGCGCGGTCATTATGCAGCGAATTGCGCTCGCCGGTAATGTGGGTGGAGAGTTTCGATTCTATGCCAGCCCGAACCGTTCGACGGCCCGCATGATGCCGCGCAGTTCGGCGAGGCCCTTCAGCCTGCCGATCAGCGAATAACCGGGATTGATCCTGGTCTTGCCGATGTCGTCGGCGAGCAGATGTCCGTGATCGGGTCGCATCGGAATGCGCCAGTCGGCGCGGCCTTCCTTTCGACGGCGCGCTTCCTCCTGCATCAGGGCGAGGATGACATGCGCCATGTCGGTGCCGCCCTCGAGATGCTCGGCCTCATAGAAGGAGCCGTCATCCTCGATGGTGACGTTGCGCAGATGGACGAAATGGATGCGGCCCGCGAACTCCTTGACCATGGCGACGATGTCGTTGTCGGCGCGCGTGCCGTAGGAGCCGGTGCAGAATGTCAGCCCGTTTGCCGGGCTGTCCACGGCATTGAGGATGAATCGCGCATCGTCAGCTGTCGAAACGATGCGCGGCAGGCCGTAGAGCGAGAAGGGCGGATCGTCGGGATGGATGCACATGCGCACCCCTTCCTGTTCGGCGACCGGAATAATCTCGCGCAGGAACCAGGCGAGATTGTCGCGCAATTCCCTTGGCCCAATCGAATCGTACTCGGCCAAGGCCTCGCGAAAAGTGTCCCGGTTGTAGCTGCGCTCGGTGGCGGGCAGTCCGGCGATAAGGTTACGCTCGATCCGGTCGATTTTCTCGTCGCTGAGCTCTTTCAATCGCACTTCCGCTTCGGCGATGCGCGCGGCGCTGTAGCCGGCCTCGGCATTCCGTCGCTTCAGCACGAACAGGTCGTAGGCCGCGAAATCGATCGCGTCGAAACGCAATGCATAACCCGTCGTCGGAAGGCGATACGCCAGATCGGTGCGGGTCCAGTCGACCACAGGCATGAAATTGTAGCAGATCGTCGCGATGCCGGCCTTCGCCAGCGCTCGGATCGTATCCTTGTAAAAGCCGACATAGCGCAGCCGTTCCGGCGAGCCGATCTTGATCGAGTTGTGGACGGGGATGCTCTCGACGACCGACCAGGTCAGCCCCGCCGCCTCGATGATCCGCTTGCGCTCCAGGATGTTTTCTAGCGGCCAGGCGCGCCCGTCATAGATGTCGTGCAGCGCCGAGACGACGCCCGTCGCCCCGGCCTGCTTGACGTGATCCAGCGTCACCGGATCGTCCGGGCCATACCAACGCCAGCACTGCTCCATTTGCTGCCTTCCTTTGAGAGAGAGCGGAAACTTATTGTTGGACCAGGATGAGAGTCAATCGACAATTTCGGCTTTCTCGAACGCCTGACGGCCGACAGGTAGCGCGGTAAACTGATCGAAACGGCGTCCAACTCGATTGTTTTCCCGGAATCTTGGGATATCCTGGTCCAACAATTTGGGAGATTCGTCATTGGAAAATTCTCATGCCGCGCGCGAGAGCGGCGCCCGCCGCCACGCCGGCGGCAGCTCGGCGGTCGATGCCGCGGCCGGGCGGATCCTCGATCTCATCCGCTCGCGGCAGCTGAATGTCGGCGACGTGCTGCCGACAGAGCGCGAGCTCAGCGAGATCACCGGCGCCAGTCGCAACACCGTGCGCGAGGCTTTGCGCGCTATCCGGACCTACGGGCTGATCGAACCGAAACCCCGCGTCGGGGCTGTGCTCGCGGACGGGCATAGCATCGCCATCCAGAATTTCTTTGCCGCGCATATGGATGTCTCGCGCTCCTCCTTCGCCGACATTCAGGGCTTCAGGCGCATCATCGAAGTCGGCATCGGCGACCACATCGTGCTCAACGCCACCAACGAGCAGATCGAAGCGCTCGACGCGGTCAACGCGCGGATCGTCGAGAGCCGCTCGATCCAGGAGGCCGCCGAGAATGATTTCGATTTCCACATGGCGTTGATCGGGCTGGCGGACAACCGCATGCTGTCGGACATGTATTCCTTCCTTTCCCCGGTGATCCTGCGGATCATGACCATCGGCAAGGAGATGCGCCCGGTCCTGGCCGACACCCGCGCCGCGCATGGCGAGATCGTCGCCGCCCTGCGCGCGCGCGACAGAGTGGCCTACGCCTACCTGATGAGCCGCCATCTGGATTTCGCCCTGCGATTCCTGCCGGAAGAGCCGGGTTCCGACACGTGACTGAAGGAGTTCCCGCAATGAAGGATTTTGTTGGCAAGGTCGCCCTGGTGACGGGGACGACGGGAATCGGTCTGGCAACCGCCAGGCGCCTCGCCGCAGGGGGTGCTGCGATCATCGCCTGCGGCATCGACCGCTCGGCCAATGCGGCAATGAGAGCGGAGCTGGAAAGTTCCGAAGCCGGCGCGCTGGTCGTCGACACCGACGTCTCCGTGGCGGACCAGGTCCGCGATGCCGTCGCTGCCGGGGTCGCACGGTTCTGCGGCCTCGACGTGATCGTCAATTCGGCGGCCGTCCATCCCTACGGAACCGCGACCACGACCGACTGGGAAACATGGAACAAGGCCATGACGGTCAATGTCGGCTCGATCTACCTGACGGCGCATTACGGCATCCCCGAAATGATCCGCCGCGGTGGCGGCGCCATCGTCAATGTCGCCTCGGTGCAGGGTTTCGCCTGTCAGCAGAACGTCGCCGCCTATGCCACGACCAAGGGCGCAATCCATACGCTGACGCGTTCGCTGGCGCTGGATTACGCGGCGGCTGGCATCCGGGTCAATTCGGTCAGCCCAGGCTCGATCCGCACACCGATCCTGGAGAAGGCCGCGCGTGGCGAAACCGGCAGCGATGCCGATGTCGAGGAAGCGTACAGGCGCTTCGGTGCGGCGCATCCGCTTGGCCGCATCGGCGAACCAGAAGAAGTGGCCGAACTCATCGCCTTTCTGTGCTCCTCCAGAGCGAGCTTCTGCACCGGCGCGGATTACAAGATAGACGGCGGCCTGACCGCCGGCATCGGTGTGAAATAGAGGCATGAAGATCGGTCTTGGCCTTTGCCGGAGTAGCTGACGCCGGACGATTTCCGCTTTGCCCGTCAGGCGGCGCCATGAATGTCGCTCCCCGCCTCACAACTGATTTTCGTGGCCCCGACGATCACCCAGGATAGATCAGGAGCTCGTTGGCATTGCAATGTGGTCGCACCAGTGGCGATCGCATCGCATTCGTGTTGAAAACGCAGGTTCAAAATCACCCAAAAGCAAGTGAAGTCGAGGTCAAAAGGTTTAAACTGATTTATATTTCGATTCAAATTGTCCATATTAACTAACTATTAACATGTCGCTTAACTTTTTGATTTTTTTACGTATGGTGCCATGAAGGAGGTAGTTCGAACTACCGGAGAATGGGGCGACTTCTCCTATGCGAAAAGTTTTAGAAACTTCAAAAAGAGATTTTGAACAACACAGCGTTACGACCGGCGGATCGGATCCGCTCCACTCCAGCCAACATCTGAACCATGAGACCTCTCGTTTTCCGCGGCTGCAGCACCAGACTTCGACCGGACGTCCAAGCGTGACCGCCGTGGCAGCGCTGGAAGCAGCCCCTTCCCGGCAGGACCTGCCTGCATTGCCGACGGTGCAGCTTGGCGGGCTGCCTGTCACCGTGATCGATCGGCAGGGCGCCGCCCGCCTGATGCTCGCGGCGGCGCGGCAGCACCGCCATGGCAGCCGTCCCTACTACTTCACCTCCGCCAACGGCGACGTCATCGCCCAGGTTCGCGCGAAATCTGAGATCGCCGCCCTCTTCCGCGAAGCCGACCAGATCTTCGCCGACGGCCAGCCGCTTGTTCTCGCCTCGCGCCTATTGTGCCGCACGCGGTTGCCGGAACGGGTGGCCACCACCGATCTGTTCCACGATGTGGCGAAGCTCGCCGAGAACGAGGCCGCGACCTTCTATCTGCTTGGATCGACTGAGGCCGGGAACGCCAAGGCCGTGACCGCCATCAAAGCCAGCTATCCGCGCCTGCGCATCGTCGGCCATAGCCATGGCTACCTCACCGGCGAAGCGCTCGAGAAAAAGCTCGAAGAGATCGACGCGCTTGCACCGGACATATTGTGGCTCGGCCTCGGCGTGCCGCGCGAGCAGATCTTTGTCCGCGATTTTGGCTCGCGGCTCTCGAATGTCGGTGTGATCAAGACTTCCGGAGGGCTGTTCGACCATATTGCCGGCAAGGTCCGGCGCGCGCCCCTCTGGGTCCAGAAGGCGGGTTTCGAATGGCTGTGGCGCATGTTGATGGAGCCGCGCCGGCTGTTCTGGCGCTACTTCACCACCAATCCGCGTGCCCTTTATGCCCTGTTGAGGTATTCCCAATGACAGCCGAACATTCGCTTCGTCCGCTGCCGGAGGGAACCGACACGGAGATCGCTGTCGTCGGCGGCGGGCTCTCCGGGACACTTGCCGCGACTCTCCTCGGCCGGTCGGGCTACCGTGTCACATTGATCGACCGCCACCCCGTTTTTCCGCGCGAGTTCCGTGTCGAGAAGATCGCCGGCGACCAAATCGACAAGCTGCGCCGGATCGGCCTCCTCGACAGTCTTTCCACGGCGGCCGCGGCATTCGACGAGATCGTCAACGTGCGCAAGGGGCGAGTACTCGACCGCACGCGAGCCCGCCACTACGGCATTTTTTACGACGACCTCGTCGCGGCGATGCGGGCCGAACTGCCCAAGGCCGTACGCTTCGTCGCCGGCAGGGTGAGCGCTGTGGAGGCCGGCCCAGAGCGGCAGCGTGTGTCGATCATCGGGCAGCCGGATGTGACGGCTCGCCTGCTTGTGCTCGCCACCGGCATGGGCGACATCCTGCGGCGCGACGTCGGCATCGAGCGCCGGTTCGTCCACCAGCGCCAATCGCTGACTTTCGGTTTCAATGTCCGGCCGGCGGGAGCAAGCGCGTTCAAGCATCCGGCGTTGACCTATTACGGCGAACGCGTTTCGGACGGCATCGATTACCTCAACTTCTTCCCGGCCGGCGGCGTTACCCGCGCCAACCTCTTTGTTTTCCGGGAGCATACCGACCCGTGGGTCAAGGCGCTGCGCGACCGCCCGCGCGAAACGCTCATTGAAACGCTTCCGGGACTCCTCAAGACCTTTGGCGATTTCGAGGTCATCGACCGCGTTTCGAGCTGGCTCACCGACATCACCGTCGCCGAAAATTGCAAGCGCGACGGCGTCGTCCTGATCGGAGACGCTTATCAGACATCCTGTCCGGCCGCCGGAACAGGCGTCAGCCGCCTCCTCACCGATGTGGAGCGCCTGTGCATGGTGCACGTGCCGCAGTGGATGGCCTCGCCCGGCATGGCGGCGGCGAAGATCGCCACCTTCTATGATGATCCCACGAAGCAGGCGATGGATGAACGGGGGCTCGAGTTGGCGAATTTCCGCCGCAGCTTGACCATCGACACGGACCTGCGCTGGCGCGCGCGCCGGCAGGTTCATTTCAGCCGTCGCCGCATCCTGCACGAGATCGACAAGTTCAGCCCGAGCTTTGCCGCGCGGCTGCGCGGTCTCAAGCGGCCGCAAGTGGAAGCCGTGACCTGATTGCGGGTAAGCCGGCGCATTTCGTTCAAAGTACGCTTCGGCATAGGCGTGCGCGACCGCCTGAAGCTAGCGTAAGGCGTCCGAACCGACCCGCTTCAACTAGGACGACTCGGCGGCTTCATCGGCAGCCGGCGGCACGATGACAGCCGAAGGCTTGGCCTTCTTGACATGCGCGGCCTCAAGGATATGCCGCGCCAGCGCCTTGGCCGCCGGCAATTTCTGCACCGTTAGATGCGCCGCATAGCCGAGCGGACTCCCTGCGCGGTAGATTTGCCACATCGGTGAAGGCCGGCCGCCGAACACGCGCTTGTAGGGCTCGTCGCCGATGGTGAAATCGAGGTGTTGATCGCCGCGCTCGATGCAATCGCGGGCGATCTGCTCGAACATCAGGCTGCCGATCGACTGCTTCCGGTAGCCGGCCTCGTCGAAACCGCCGAGGATGACCAGGAGCGAGCCGCGGTGCTCGAGCCCGAGCGCGCCGGCGATCGGCTGGCCGTTCATCCAGAATGCATAGGTGCGGGCGAAGCCGCCGCACCCTTCATTGGCCACGGCCAGGTAGAAATCGAAATAGGAAGGCAGCTGCAAAAGGTCGGCCGGACCGTTGCTGCCGTCGAAGCGTTTGCCGCGATAGAGCTTGAGGGCATCGAATGTCGTGCGGACCGCGGCCGGGCCGTCAACGCATTCGAAGCGCGCCTCCCCGATGCGGTTGAGCTGCCGGGATTTCTTGTCCAGCTCCTTGCGATAGGACTGGTCCAGCCGCTGCTCGCGCCAGCCGGCGAATGTCGGCTCCAGCTTGCTGGAATAGGCGCTCATGCCCATGCTGTCGCGCTTGTCGACGCCAAGCAGGCGCTCCATCGCCAAGGAGCGGTCCGCCAGCTTGCCGATGCGCAGGAGATCGTATGGCCGCAGATGCTTGCGGATGGCGGCGACGGTGCGGGCGTCGGCAAGAATGCGGGAGAAGGTCTCCTCGTCGGCGACGGGCGAGACATAGTCCGAAACCCGCATATCCGCGAATTCCACGACCTTCAGCAGCGTGTAGCGGCGCCTCACCAGCGGCAGGACCATCGCGAGCCTTCCGCTCGCACGCACGCGGACGACGATGATCAGTGGCGTGGCGGCGCCTCGCCGCACGAGCCTCTCATAAAGTTGCGCGAGCCAAATCGGATGCTGAAAAGCGGTTGCCGCCGAGCTGGCGAAGAGCTCGGCGTACTCCGTCGAACGGAAATCGAACGCATCCTCGGCAGTGACTTCAAACATGTGATCCGAACCGGCAGGGACAGCGGCTATCCACGACTTCTTACGTTCCAGGTCAAGACCGGTCGCCGCGATTGTTGGAATCTTGGTATATGCCGAAACCGCTAATCTTGCGTTGCATGGCAGGCCGGGCGGACGACCACAACCGCTTCGGGATCGCAAGTCGAAAATCATGCCGAAAAAGTAGAAATCCGGTTTTGCGTGTAACGCCGATGTAAGTATTTTCGGCCAGTCTCTCGTTCCTCATTGTTGGAAATCCGAGCAGGACATAGTCGCGCAAGACATGCTGGCGATCGAGGTCATCGTTCCGCAATCGGCGCCCCGCCATTGGCAGCAGCTCGCCATAGAGCGGCTGGAGGCGGACGGCCACGATGTCGCGGTGGCGCATCAGCCCGGGCCGTCGACCTGGCCGGCCGCGGCAAAAGCCGCCTTCCAGTTCGAGCAACGTCTTTTCCGCCGGCGCGGACCCCTTCTCGGCTCCGCGCTGCAAGCAATCCCGGCACGGCCCGGCGGGCGCCCCGCCGCGCTGAGGCTCGATCTTGCCGGCGATGCGGCCTTGTCGAATGTCCCCACCATCGGCCTTCGCTTCGACGGATCCAGCGCCGATCTGTCGGCTGCAATCGCCGTCGCGGCCGGCAGGCTCCCGGTGATCGAGGCCGTGCTCGACAGGAAGACGGTAGTCGGCCAGGCGCGGCCCATGGTCGACAAGCGGGAATCCACCGCACTCGGCACCGAGGACGTGTTCGCCCGCGCCATTACTCTGGTTCAGTCGGTCACCCGCGCGTTCGCGGCGGACCGGCTGCCACGAGAGGCCGTGGCTGAAATCCATGGTCGTGGCGAGCGAGGCGGGTTCACATCCGCCTATCTCGGCGCGGCGCTGCCGCGGCTCGGCCGGGAAGCGCTTCGGCGCGCGCGCTTCCGCCACGCGCATTGGCGTGTCGGCTATCGCTTTACCGATGCCCTGGGCGTCGCCGATACCGGCAAGCTCGGCACCGGCTGGTCGGTGCTGCCGGACCCGGGCGATCATTTCTATGCCGACCCGTTCCCCTTCTGGTGGCAGGGTCAGCCCTTTGTGTTCGTCGAGGACTATCCGCACGCGACCGGAAAGGCGGTCATTTCCGTTGTCCCGTTCGACGCGGATGGCGTTCCTGGCGAGCCTCGGGTCGTGCTGGAGGAGGCTCACCACCTCTCCTACCCGCAGGTATTCGAGCGCGACGGCGCGATCTGGATGCTGCCGGAGGCGAGCGCCGGCGGCAAGCTCACACTCTACCGCGCGTCGGGCTTCCCGGACAGCTGGCTTGCCGAGACCGTGCTGGTCGAAGGCGAGATTTCCGATGCCACCTTGTTCGAGCATGAAGGCATGCTCTGGCTGTTCGCCACGGATCGTGACGGCCATGGAAGCACTTCCGACACGCTGGTGATTTTCTCCGCCCCCGCGCTTGCCGGTCCGTGGCGGCCGCATCCGGCGAACCCGATCCTGATCGACCACCGCATGGCCCGCCCCGGCGGAGCCTTCGTGCGCAACCGCGACGGCCGCGTGCTTCTTCCGGTCCAGGACGGAACGCTGGGCTATGGCGGCGGGCTGGGCCTGTCGAAGCTGCTGGAGCTCAACCAGCAGACGGTGCGGCTGTCGCCGCCGCGGCCGATCGATGCGGCTGGCGACTTTCCTTATCCGAAAATCCACACACTCAATCGGGCCGGGCGCCTGGAAGTGATCGACGGGATCGCCGCCGTGCGCAAGCGGTCAGGCAAGCAGTAGCGCCTCGTAGCCCGCGCACATCCTGGCCGGCGAATACTTATCCCGCAGCTGCCGTCCCGCCTCTGAAAGCCTGGCCTTGGCTTCCGGCCGCGCAAACAGATCGCCAAGGCCCCTGGCCATGCCGGCAGCGTCGGCCTCGACGAAGAGTGCGGCGGGAGAGCCGTCCTCCGCGGTCAGCACCTCGCGCAAGACGTCGAGGTTGCTGGCCACAACCGGCAGCCCGGAAATGGCTGCTTCGACGCAGGCGAGGCCGAAGGTCTCCGTCATCGAGGCAAACGCATAGGCATCCCCGGCCGCGAGGAATTCGAAGATGCGCGTCGGCGGAACCTCGCCCACGAGATGCAGGCGGTCGGCAACGCCGCGGCTTTCGGCAAAGGCGACGAGCGCTTCGCGCTCCGGCCCCGCGCCTGCCAGCGCGACATGGACGTCGGGCAGTCGATCGAGCGCGCCGACAAGCGCGATCTGGTTCTTCATCCGCGTCAGTCGGCCCGATGATACGGCCAGCCAAACGTCCTGCGGCAGGCCGAAGGCGGCGCGCGCCGCTGCCTTGTCGAATTCCTCGCCCGGCGCGGGTACGCCGTGATCGATGCGACGCATGCGCCGCCGATAGGAGCGCGGATAGCGATCGAACTGCGCTTGAGTCCAGCCGGAATTGACGACATTCGCCTGGTAAAGGCCGACCGTGCCCATCAGCTTGTCGATTTGGGAGAGCAGCCCCATGACGCCCATGCTTTGCGGGGCGCCGCTTTGGTTTGCGACGATGTGCCTGACGCCGGCCAGCCGGGCGCCGATCGTGCCGAAGATATTGCCATAGTGTTGGTAAGTGATGACTGCGTCGGGGCCTGCCGCGCGCAGATATCGCGCCAAGCCGACGGTCGCCCGGATCTGCCCGGGCAATCCGCGCGGTCTGTCCGTCAGGACGAAATCCACATTGGGATCGCGGTCATAGGCTTCGGTCTTGCGGTACATGAAGACGGTGCGCACCTCGTGCCCGCGCGCCCGCAAGCCCTCGCCCACCATGTCGGAGATGCGCTGCGCCCCCGCTGCTTCCGCCTGGGTCTGCACTTGGACGATCTTCACGTGCGCCCCTTCAGGAGGGCATGAGGCACCAGCCCGATCCTGTCCAGGGACAAGCCGAGGATCGACGGGTTGATGCCGATTCTGCGCCGGGCGATCAATACCCCGAAAGCCGTCCATGCGATGACGGTTCCGGCAATGCTGAGGGCCGCTCCTATGGACCCGAGGTAGTAAGTTGCCACGGCCGTCACGCAAAGTCCGACAACGTTGACGATGACCAGCACCTTGAAGAGCGCATGCTGCAGACCCGTCAACTGCAACAGGACTTCGATCGGGCCGCAAGCGGTGCCGAACGTTGCCCCGATGCCGAAGATGACGAGCGTCGCCCTCATGGTCGGCGTCGCATAGGCCGGATTGAAGATGGACAGGATGAAGTCGCCGAATATCCAGAAGGACGCCAGCACGCACAGCGCAATGGCCGAGCCGCCAAGCGCGGCGAGGCTGGTGATGCGCTGCACGTGAGCCCTGTCGCCGCTGTAGAAGGCCGCCGATATCTGCGGCGCCAGCGCCTGGTTGATGCCGTTGAGGGCAAGGGTCACGAAGCGCGTGGTCCGGTCCGCCACGAAGATCGCGCCTGCCGCCTCTGGCCCCAGGATCATCGCCACGAGCAGGGTGCTGACCTGGCCGAGCGCGGGCGGCAGCGAGGTGACGCCCCACAGGCCAAGCGTCACCGTCTTGAATTCCTGCTTTTGCCCTTCCGTGAGACCACCGCGATCTGCCCGCGCCGTGTCGCGCAACAGCACAATTGTTTGCGGGACGACCGACAGGATGAGCAGCAGCGCCGTCAGATATGTCGCCGCGATCGCATCGATCTTCACTTGCATGAAGTGCAGCGCCGCAACGGCGGCGATTGTCGCCGCGCGCCAAATGATGTCCCGCGGCAGCAGGCCCGATATCAGCGCGTTCTTGGCCCGGAAGGCGCCCGAGGTAAACTCCGACCAGCCGAGCGAGAACGACAGCACCGCCGCCGCCACGCATAGCGGCAGCCATTCCGGCGTTCCCCTGCCGACGAAGGGCAGGTATCCCACCACGATGATGAGCAGGCTGGTGCCGACAAGCCCGGCCAGCGCCACGAGAATGGCACGCGCCATCAGCCCGTGAGCCGAGCCGAGATCGCCCAGCCCGGCATATTGAGGCCAGAACCTGAGCACGGTGCTCTGCTGGCCCACCGAAGCGAAGAAGGAAACCAGGCTCGCGCCGGCATAGGTAGCGCTGTAAAGACCGAACTCGCGTTCGTTCGTCACCATCGCCACGGCCACGAACATCAGGAAGGACAGGCCCGCGCTGGCAAGCTTGATGATGCCGGCCACGGCGCCGCTCTTGGCAAGCGCCGTGACCGACATGCGCATGTCGGTCGCCGGGCTGGCCCCTGCCCCGGGGGCGGCCTCGCGGTTCCCTTTAGTGTCCTTCAACCTCGCCTCCTGAGACGATCGGCGATGGGCTACCCGCACCTACGACGACGCTCAAAACCCGATCCTGCATAAGCAAAATGCCGCAACCGCGCCAGCGCGAACGCTTCGCATGGTTACCGGCATCGCCAGCGCCGAGCGCATCGTCACGCCGCCAAGCTTAACGGATGGCTAACGATAATCCTTAATACTGTGGAGACGAGTGAGGTCGTGAAGTCGCGGCTCTCGACGAGGAAAATCGATGAAGCCAGCCAGTATCGACGAGCGCACTCTTACGCCGTTGTTCGACATAGGTGCAGTGTGGGCCATCCTTTGGGCGCGACGCGTGATGGTGCTTGCCATCGCCGGCGCGGCAGTGCTGCTGGCGCTCTCCTATCTTGCGGTGACCAAACCAAGCTATACCGCAACGGCCTCGATACTGATCGACCCCCGCGACACGCGCGCGACCAATTTCAACAACGTGCTTCCGGGGATCGGCTCCGACAGCGCCGCTATCGCCAGCCAAGTCTTCGTCATCCAGTCGCCAGACCTGCTCGGCGCCGTCTTCAAAAGCCAGAAGCTCGACAGCGATCCGGAATTCGCCGGCGGCGGCCTTGCTTCACGTCTGTTCGGAGCCGGCGCCAGCGCGCCGCAGGACGCCGCCTTCAAGCGCTTCCAGAGCAAGGTTTCTGTCGAGCGCGAAGGGCTGACCTACGTCATCAATGTCAGCTTCACGTCGCCGTCGCCGGAAAAGGCCGCGCGCATCGCCAATGCCATCGTCGATCAGTACCGGGCAGGCCTGGTGGGAGAACGCGAGAGCGCCAACAGCGACGTGAATACGCTGCTCACGGACAGGATCTCCGGCCTGCAAAAGGACGTCAGCGACGCCGAGCGGACGGTCGAAGACTTCAAGACGAAACACAATATCGTCAATTCGACGGACGGCGGCACGCTGCAGTCGCAGCTCGATCAGCTGACGACGCAGCTGATCGCCGCCCAGGGCGACGCCGACCAGGCCAAGGACCGCTACAATCAGGCGCTGGCTGCGGGCAGTTCGCCGGCCGGGCTCGCCAAGCTTGCGGATATTCTTACCTCCACCTCGGCCATCAAATTGCGCGACGACTACAACCAGCGCGCCACCGAGCTTGCCAGCCTGCAAACCATGTACGGGCCGCGCCACCCGACCATCGGGCGGCTGCAGTCCGAGCTGGAGCGGTTGAAGCGGCTGATGTCCGCCGAGGCGGATCGCATAAGGCAGCAGTTGAAGGCCAGCTATGATCTCGCCGTGCAGAATGTCGGCAAGCTGCAGGACAAGCTCGAAGCCCTGCGCCAACAGTCGACGAACTCGAACATCGCGCAGGTACAGCTGCGGCAGCTGGAATCGAAAGCCCAGGCGGCCCGTGCCGTGCTCGACGACTATCTCAAGCGTGCACAGGAAACGTCGCAGATGCAGGGCGTGCAGACTTCCGAAGCGCGCAAGATCGGCGTGGCTTCGCCGCCTGTCCAGCCGACATGGCCGAAGCCGGTCCTGCTTCTCTTGGTGAGCGCCGTTCTGGGGCTCCTCGCCGGATGCGGCCTCGCTCTGGCGCTTGGTCCGGTCCCGCAGCCGCAAGAGGACCCGCAGGCGCCGAAGGCGGCCGTGCCGGAGCCGGTCGTGGACCGTAAGGACAGCGCGCCGGTCAGCCCCCGGCCATTGCCGATGCCAGCCAATTTCGGCGAGTACCGTCTGCCCGGCGTCGCCGGTGGGACCGCCTACTCAAACATCAAGGCGATCAGGAAACAGCTCTTCCAGACCGGAAACGAAACGCTGTCGCTCGCCGTCCTGAAGATCATGCGGCAGATGGTCTTGCACCTGAACGACCACGGCAAACCGTTCGTCATCCTCGTGTCTTCGATCCACAGCAGTTTCGAGGCAAGGATTGCGGGCGCGATGCTGGGCATCGGAATGCAACGAGCCGATCAGAACGTGCTGATGGTGGAAATTGGCGATCGTCTGTCCAGCGCGACGACAGACGGAGCCGGATTGTTCATCGATGGCGCGACCGGTCTGCAGACTGTCGTGTGCAGCTCAGTGGCGGAAAAAAGTCCTGGCGTTGCCGATCGCAACTCGTTCCGTGGCATTCTGGCCGAAGCCGGGAGCGCGTTCGATTTCGTCGTCGTGATCACGCCCTCGCTCAATGAGAACGGCTGGAATCCGGAGCTCTTCGCCAAAGCCGATCTTGCGCTTCTGGCGCTCAGCCCCTCCGAGCAGCCTTCGGAAGCCGCCAGGCTGCTCGCGCAAAAATTCGGTGCCGGCCAGATCGGCCGCAGTGGCACTCTTGTCGTCGCGGCGGAAAGCGCGCGGCCAGCCACGGCGATCGACAGTCCGCGAGCGGCCGGCGAGCAGCGCCGCAGCGCCACCGTTCGGGGCTAGACCGTGGAGGCGGTGCATCGATGACATCGCCGCCCAAGGTGTCGAGGCGACAGGCGCTGGCCTTTGCCGCCGGAGCCGTTTTCGCCGCCTCCCCTCTGCCGCAATCCGCTGCGCTCGCGACGGCCGGCCAAGTTCCGTCGCGCGGCTTCAACCTTCCCGGATGGCTCGACCGAAACGATGGGCTTGCTCCCGCCACGGCCACGCTTGAGAAGCTGCGCCAATCAGGCTTCGAAACGATCCGGCTGCCGGTCAACGGCGATCTCGTCTCCAGCGGCGACCCGGCAACGCTTCGCCGCATCCAGAACGGGATCAGGGATCTTGTCGGGCTGGGCTTTTCGGTCCTCCTCGACATGCATCCTTCTGGCGAGCTTGTAGGAGTTTTTCGAAACGATCCCGAGGCGGCTGCAGGAAGAGTGCTTCAGGCCTGGACGGCGTTGCGTGCCGTCGTTGCCGATCTGCCTGCGGAGTGGGTCTATCCCGAGCTGCTGAACGAGCCACCGATGGAACGGAGCGCCTGGCTGGCGCTGCGGGAACGGATCGCCGCGGCGCTGCGGGCGAAATGTCCGCGCCACACGCTGGTCTGGGGACCGGCACGGTTTCAGGGCATCTGGGAAATCGCCGACGCGCCGCCGCTCGCCGACGACAACCAGATTGCCGCCGTTCACTATTACGCCCCCTTGGCCTTCACCCACCAGTGCGAGACCTGGGATGCCTCGCCGCTCGCCCGCATCGCGGACCTGCCCTTTCCCGCAAGCAAGGGAATGGCCCAGGTGAGCCGGCTTATCTCCAAACTGCGGTCGGCCGGCGACGAAGAAGCCGCCAACCTCGTTGAAGAGGAATTGTCGGCGCCTTGGACGGCCGCGCGGATCGGCTCCGATTTTGCCGATCTGGCGCGCTGGTCCACCACCAACGGCTGCCCGGTCATGCTGAACGAATTCGGTGTGCTCAACTTCTGCGTGGATGCTGAAAGCCGCGCCTCCTGGGTGCGCGCCGTGCGCAAGGCGGCTGAAGCGAACCATGTGGCATGGACCTATTGGGAGCTCGATCAGGGCTTCGGCTTCATCAGGAGCAGGCAGAGCGTCGAGGGCTTCGACGGCTCGATGATTGCCGCGCTCCTTGGAGGTTAGGCCGGAAATGGACGACAGGCGCCGTCTACGCTTGCTGGGACAAGTGACGAGCGGAGCGGATCAGCGATGAGCACGATGCAGGTCTCTTCGCCCGTCAGACTGGGTTTGCCGGGCAGGGATACGCCCGAAACCTTGCTGCATGTCGGCACGGCCTTGCTTGTCGTTGCGCTCGCCGTCTCCGCATTTGCCGTGTGGACGCCGTTCGGGATTGCCGCAACATTCGTGCTGACGCTGATCGTTTCGAACGCGATGCCGGCGGGCGTTCCGGTGCTGATCATCTGCGCCTTTCTCTTTCAGAACCTCGTGGTCGCCTGGTTCACCCCCTACATTCCCGACAACGACACGTTCGACGCGCTGCGCGGCACCAACTTCATCATCCTGATGACAGCGTTCGGCATTTTCCTGGCCGCCTCATTTCAGTACCGCGTCCGCGCGCTGACCGAGTTGCGCCCGTGGCTGCTGCTGAGCATGGTCCTGTGCGGAACGATTTGTTTCTATTTCGCTCTCGGCGTCGTGCATGGCGACCCCAAGGACGCGGTCGTCTATTTCCGCAACACGATCACGCCGCTCGCCTGCTTCCACGTCGCGGTCCTCGCCGCCAGCCTTTATCCCGTCGATCTGCGCAAGAGCATGCTGTGGCTCGGCGCCGGCGCGATCGTCTATGGCTATGCGGAACTGACCTTCACCATGGATTTCCTCGGACTGTTCCACGGCGACCAATATGTCGAGCGCAGCATCTCGCGGCAGGTCGAGACCGGCGTGTGGGAAAAAGCGCTTCAGGAAACCGGTTTCGTTTACCGTGGGATCGAAGACGTGATGACCACGACCTTCTTCAACACGCCCCTGTTCAACGACATCCTGCCAAGCGTCTTCCGCATCGGCGGCCCGAACTTCCATCCGATCAGCTATGCTTACGCCTTAAGCATCATTTCGGCCTGGCTGCTCTTCAAAGGACGATGGGTGCTGCCTCTCGCGGCTCTGCCGCTGCTGCTCGTCATCGGCTCCAAGGGCGCGACCTTCATGCTTTTCGTCGCAATTGCCGTGCGGCTGATCTACAGTCCCTCCCGCGCCGGTCTGGCGCTCATGGCCGCGATGGCCCTGGCCGTGGTCTGGACGACGGCGGCGATCGGCTATGGCGCCACCCATGGCGACTATCACGTCCTCGGTCTGATTGCCGGCATGCGCGATTTCCTGGCCGATCCGCTCGGCCAGGGCTTGGGTCTCGGCGGCAACCTGTCGAGCACCAGCATCAATCTCAACTGGCAAACCGCCCAGGCCGAAGGCGCCGCCTCCGTGCCGGTCGAGAGCGCGGTCGGTGTCATGCTTTACCAGATGGGCGTGGGGAGCCTCGTCTTCTTCGGCTTCCTGGCGGCGCTGGCCGTGGCATTGCGACGGCAGCTTATCCAGACCGGCGACCCGGATTTCCTGTTCGGCTTTGTCGGCATCGTCACCATTTCGGCCAATGCCGTATTACAGGAGGAGGCTTTCTACTCCCCTCTTGCCCTCGCCTTCTGTCTGCTGCTCGTGGGCGTCTCGCTGGGAACACGCTGGCGCATGGCGGCAAGAGCCGAAGCGGCGGACTGACTTCGGATCGGCTGGGCTCCAGACCGGCTTCACGATTTCGTTCAGGAACCGAACAGCACCATTTCGGTGAACGTCAGGTCTCCCGGAGAAGGCGATTTCGGACCCTTGAAATACTTGATCCCCTTGTTCGGAAAATACCTGCCGGACAGACCGGGAACCGGGCCCATCGCATCGACGAGGCAAAGCAGCTGTCCGCGCCGCAGGAGAAAGCGGCCCACGACCCCGGCGCACCTGACCAGATCCGCGTGGGATCGGCAGTAGACGACCTGGCAGCACGACACGTGCCCATGCAATATCCGGCGCGGCTTCAGCACAAGCGGCAACGCCAGACCGTCGCAGACGCAGATCAGCGAAAGACAGCCCAACGCGGCGTGCTCGAGCAATATGTATCTTTCGTTGTCGGTGAGTTCAGCCATTTCGGCGAGGTCCGCATGGGCTTCCAACACCTGGTCCGGACGCGGCATACCATTCAGAATGGGCAAGAAGGCGATCTGTCCGCCGGAAAACAGGCGAAAACCGAAGGCTTTGTTGAGCCTCACTGTCCCGGGCGATGGAGAAATATTGGTGTAGACCACATCCTTGCGCAGGATAACCGTCGCGATCATCCGACTGGCATAGGGCCGGAATTCCGCGTCCACGGACCAGCTCGAGAGATTGCAGCGGATTTCATCGCCTTCCAGGCTTCTGTGTTTGGCATAGAGCGTAAGCACTGCGCCGACGATCCGGCCCGACTTCTCCAGGACGAACCCATATCGCGGAAAATCGACGACCGCTGGCCGCTGCGCCAGGCGGGTCAGCGCTTCTATCCAATAGCTCCTGCTGCGCTCCGGAAACCCCCGGTGCAGGCAATCCGCCACGCCTCCCCAATCCCTCTCGTCGAAGGGCCGGCAGCCGATACCGGGAGGGAATGCGCCGAGAACCGCCATAATCGACTCAAGAAAAAGGCACCAAATATGTCGAGGTCCGGGTTATCCTGACGATCGATTACTAACGAATTACACCGCTATCGAAGCTAATTTTATTGGCCGGATTTGACGGGATCGTGCAGTGCTCCTCCGCCTACAATTTATCGTCGCATTACCCTTAGGCGGGTTACAATTGTGGAATTGACTAAAACAATCATTGGTTTTGTATGATTCGGGCCGGTGGCGGTCCTTCCTGGCAGAAGCGCCTCGCCATCCCGGCCGGCACAGCGGCGTTCGCCGTGACCCGGAAGTCCGCTGGCAACTGCCGGAAGTAGCCGCGCCTGGCGCTGTGCCTGCTGCATCCAAGGCAACTCCGAGTTCGATCGTGCAGGCAAAATTTCACCGGACCGGCTTGTGCGCAAATCTCATATGTGAATATAGTATTCACAAAAGAAGATTTGGAGGATCGATCGCGTCCGACTCCGGCTTGCCGGAGCGGTGCGGCCATTCTCCCGGAGCGGACGAACAGCGCAATGACCAGCTTCCCGCCCACCGTCGGCGTCGCTTCGACCTGCCCTGCCGACATGCCGCCCGATCACGCCTTGCTGCCGGTATGGAATGCCGAAAACTGGTTCTATGAAGATTGGCCAATCGGCCAGAAAATCCGCTCGCTCCGGCGCACTATGGCCGAAGGCGACAGTCATCTCTTCAACACCCTGGTGCTCGACATCCACCCTTATGTGCAGGACCAGATGTTCGCCGAGCGCGAAGGTATCTTCGGCAAGCGCCTCGTGGCGGGCGCGTTCGTTTTCTCGGCCGGGCTCGGTCTAGTCGCCACCAACTGCGTCAATGCCTTTTCCTACGGCTATGACAAGCTCCGCTTCATAAAGCCGGTCTTCATCGGCGACACCATCTATTCGATCCGCACCAACATGGAAAAGAAGCCCCGCTACAAGGAAATGGGGCTGATCCGCGCCAGCTATGAAGTGTTCAAGGGCGAAGGCGAGCTGGTGCTCTACTGCGAGCATCTGCAGACGGTGAAATACAAGGACCCGGCCGACTTCGCCGGCAAGACGGAGAAGCAATGATGGCCGCCGACCTGCCGCTGTCCGGCCTTGTCGTCGTCGACATGAGCCAGTTCCTGTCGGGACCTTACTGCTCGCTGAGGCTCCTCGACCTCGGTGCCCGCGTCATCAAGATCGAGCGGCCCGATGGTGGCGACCTGTCGCGCCGGCTCTATCTCAGCGACACCGAGATCGGTGGTGATTCCACCATCTTCCACGCCATCAACCGTGCCAAGGAAAGCTTTGCGGTCGATCTGAAGAACGAGGACGACCTTAAAGCGCTGCGCGGGCTGCTCGCCAAGGCCGACGTGCTGATCCAGAACTTCCGGCCCGGCGTCATCGAGCGGCTCGGCCTCGATTACGAGCATGTGCGGACGCTCAATCCGCGCCTGGTCTACGCCTCGATCAGCGGCTATGGCGAGGAAGGCCCGTGGGTAAAGCGTCCGGGTCAGGACCTGCTTGCCCAGGCGCGCTCCGGCGTCATGTGGCTGAACGGCGACGAAGATCAGGGTCCGGTGCCGTTCGGCCTGGCAATCGCCGACATGCTGGCCGGCGCGGCCTGCGCGCAAGGCATCCTTGCAGCACTGGTCCGGCGCGGCATCACCGGCGCGGGCGGCCATATCGAGACCAGCCTCTTCGAGGCGCTGATCGACCTCCAGTTCGAGGTGCTGACGACGCATCTCAATGACGGCCGGCGGCTGCCGCGCCGTTCGTCGTTCCATAGCGCCCACGCCTATCTGGCGGCGCCCTACGGAGTCTATCCGGCCAAGGACGGCTTCCTGGCGATCGCCATGACGCCGATCCCGAAGCTCGCCGACCTGCTCGAGATCGAGGGGCTGGCGCCCTATCGCGACAAGCCGGCGACCTGGTTCACGGCGCGCGACGAGATCAAGGCGATCATCGCGCAGCGCATCGCGCAGAAGTCGGTCGACGAATGGCTGGCGATCCTCGAGCCCGCCGACATCTGGTGCGCGAAGGTGCTGAACTGGAAAGAGGTGCTGGAAAGCGACGGCTTCAAGGCGCTCGACCTGCTGCAGACCGTGACGCGCGAGGACGGTGTTTCGATCGACACCACCCGGTCACCGCTCAGGATCGACGGCATGCGTGCCAAAGTCGAGCATGCGGCGCCGCGCGTCGGCGAGCACAGCGCAAAAATCCGCAAGGAGTTCGGCCTGTGACGACACTCAAGGGCATGACCTGGAACCATCCGCGCGGCTATGATCCGATGGTCGCCTGCTCCCGGCTTTGGCGGGAAAAGACCGGAGTCTCTATCGAGTGGGAGAAGCGCTCGCTGCAGGACTTCGAGTCCTTCTCTGTCGAAGAACTCGCCCGCGCCTACGACCTGATCGTCATCGATCATCCGCATGTCGGCCAGATCACCGCCGAGAAGTGCCTGGCCCCGCTCGACGTGCCCGGCCGCGAGGCGGAGCGCGAAGCGCTGGCGAAGGCAAGCGTCGGCCGGTCCTATCCGAGCTACACTTGGCAGGACCGGCAATGGGCCTTTCCGATCGACGCCGCGACGCAGGTGCAGGCCTGGCGACCCGATTTGATAGACGCCGCGCCGAAGATCTGGACCGAAGTGCTGGAGCTTGCCCAGCGTAGCCGCGTGCTCTTGCCGCTCAGGCCGCCGCACTCGCTGATGTGCTTCTTCACGCTTGCCGCCGATCTCGGCCGGCCATGTGCAGTCGAAAGCCCGAGCGATCTGATCGATCCCGATACCGGCGAGACCGTCTTCGAAATGCTGCGTGAGATCGCGGCACTCCTCGATCCCGAGTGCCTGACGATGGATCCGATTGCGGTGTTCGAAAAGATGGCCGAGGCCGGCTCGCGCATCGCCTGCGCGCCGCTGATCTACGGCTACGTGCCCTATGCCGCTGCAGGCTTCCGGCCGAACCGGCTCTTCTTTTGTGACATGCCGACTGTGGGCGGCAACGGCCCGGTCGGCTCCGCGCTCGGCGGCACCGGCATCGCCGTCTCCGCCTTTTCCGCTGCCGGCGAGGAAGCGATCGACTTCGCCTACTGGATCGCCAGCGGCGACGTGCAGCGCGGCCTCTATGCCGCCGCCGGCGGCCAGCCCGGCCATGCCGCCGCCTGGGAGGACGAAGCCGTGAATGTCGCGACGGGCGACTTCTACCGCGGCACGCGGGCGACGCTGGAAGGCGCCTGGGTGCGCCCGCGCCACGACGGCTATATGGCGTTTCAGCAGGCGGCGTCCGATCGCCTCAACGAGGGTCTTGCCGGCCGGCAGGACGCCCCCCGCGTCGTCGCCGACATCAATCGCCTGTTCCGGCAGAGCTTCGCGGCGCCCGGCTAATACAGTCGGGCATCGGCCTTGCGGCTCACAGCCGCCAGAGCTTCTTCGCGTTGCCGGAGAGCAGTTTCGCGCGCTCGGTTTCGCTCGCCCCGGCAAGGAGCGCGTGCGTCGCCGCTACCCAGCCGAGCAGCCCGCCACCGAGCGTGCAGACCGGCCAGTCGCTGCCCCACACGACGCGATCCCAGCCGAAGCTGCCGATCGTGTGCTCGACATAAGGCCGCAGGGTCTCGACGGTCCAGCTCGCCGGATCGGCATAGGCGACGACGCCGGAGATCTTGCCGACGACATTGGGGCGCCGGGCGATCTCGGCGATCTGCTCGCGCCAGGGATGCTCGGCCTTGCCCTGGATGTCGGGCACGCCGCAATGATCGAGAACGAATTGCACGTCAGGCGCCAGATCGACCAGCGCGATCGCTTGGCTCATCTGTCGCGGCAGGACGCAAAGATCGAAGGTCAGCCCGCTGCCGGCGATGCGCCCGACGTTCTCGCGGAACAGGGCGCCCTCGGAGACGTCGTCGGGCACGACATGCAGCACGCGGCGGAATCCTTTGACAAATGGATCGGCCTTCACCTTGTCCAGCCAGGCGGCGAAGCCAGGTTCTTCCGGCCGGCACGACACGATCGCGCCCCGCACCAGGCTGCCCGGCTTCTTCGACAGTCCTTCGACAAGGGCTGTCTCAGCCGCGATATCTGCCGGGTGGACGTCGACCTCCATATGGAGCGCCAATTCTATGCCCGCGCGGCGCGCCTCGGTGGCGTATTCGTCGTGGGAAAAATCGCGGTCGAGGGCCGGCACGCCGGACAGCCAGGGATAGCGTAGCGCCGCCCTGTCGATGAGATGCAGGTGGGTATCGACGATCATGGCTTCCTCCCTTGTCGCGCTATCCACGTGGCCCGAATTGCGCAGCGGCTTTTGCGCAAACGACATGCTTCAGACATGGACTCGATCATCTCACCTGAGAATTCGCCATTCAAATAAGAATTATTCCTTTGACCTGACATCCGACCCGGCGAGTTGCGACAGGCGGGCCGCTGCTGCCTGGAGCAGCGTGATGGTCCTGGTGATATCGGGCGCTGCCGGCGCGTTGACCAGAGTGATATAGGGTATGGTGAGCGCGGCGATGCCGTGCCCGTCGGAACCGAGCACCGGCGCCGACAGATTGTAGACGCCGGCCGTCTGCAACGAAGCCATCATCTCGTAGCCACGATCGCGCACCTGGTCGAGGCGGGCGAAGAAGTCGGGCGACAACTTCATCTCCTCGTTGCTGCGCAAATGCTCGGCGATCATCATCTCGCGCTCTTCCGGCGAGCGGAAGGCCAGCAGCACATGTCCCGAGCCGGTGTCGAACAGGCTGATATGCGAGCCGACGCGGATCGAGATGCCCCAGTATCGCGGCGCTTCCTGCTGGGCAATGACCACGGCGCTGCCACGGTCGAACACGACGAGCTGGTTTGCCTGCCAGGAGGTCTCGGCCAGCTCGCGCATGATCGAGGTGGCGTAGGAGACCAGCCTGCGCACCGGTGCATGCAGCTGGCCAAGCCCGAAGAGCTTCAGCGTCAGCGAATAGCGGTCGCCGTCTGACCGGGTGACGTAGCCGCGTTTCACCAGACGGTCGAGCATCCGGTAAAATTCGTTCGGGCTGCGGTCGAGCCGCTTGGCTATCTCGGCCTGGGTCAGGCCGCCATCGACGCTGGCGAGCAGTTCCAGAATGTCCAGCCCTTTGTCCAGTGCCGGCGCGCGATAGCGGTCTTCCTCGTCGTCCTGCACCCGATGCCCTCTGGTGAATTCTGATCTTCATATACGCAAGACAGCCTTCATAGGGAAGAAGTTTCGGCTTGACGACTTATGAATAATTTGTTTGCATATGAATGAAGCATGGAGCTTCAGCCACGACGGCCTACAGCCGTTCCAGGGAGGATATTCATGAACAGACTGCTTTCCGGCGTCGCCGCCGGCGCATTGCTCATGGCATCGGGTGCGGTCTTTGCTGCCGACCTGCCGGGCAAGTTCACCGGCGTCACGATCGACGCCAAGCTGATCGGCGGCCAGCAATACGAAAAACTCTACGCGCGCATCGGCGAGTGGGAGAAAGCGACTGGCGCCAAGGTCAACGTCGTATCCAAGAAGAACCACTTCGATCTCGACAAGGAGATCAAGTCGGACATCGCCTCCAACTCGATCACCTGGTGCGTCGGCTCCAACCACACCTCGTTCGCGCCGCAATATCCGGGCATCTACACCGACCTCGCCAAGCTGCTGCCGAAGGAGGAGATCGACGCTTTCGTCCCGGCCAACATCGCCGCCGGCACGCTCGACGGCAAGCTGGTGATGCTGCCGCGCGCGCAGTTCGACGTCTCGGCGCTCTACTACCAGAAGAGCCTCTACCAGGACGAAGCCAAGAAGAAGGCCTACAAGGAGAAATACGGCGAGGAGCTCGCCCCGCCGGACACCTTCGACGAGATGGCCCAGCAGGCGGAATTCTTCGCCAACCCGCCCGACTTCTACGGTACGCAATATGCCGGCAAGGAAGAGGCGATCAACGGCCGCTTTTACGAGATGCTGATCGCCGACGGCGGCGAATATCTCGACAAGGACGGCAAGCCTGCCTTCAACTCCGAGGCCGGCGTCAAGGCGCTCGACTGGTTCGTCAAGCTCTACAAGGCCAAGGCTGTGCCCGCCGGCACGACCAACTATTTGTGGGATGATCTCGGCCAGGGGTTCGCGTCCGGCACGGTGGCGCTCAATCTCGACTGGCCGGGCTGGGCCGGCTTCTTCAACGACCCGAAGTCGTCCAAGGTCGCCGGCAATGTCGGCGTCAAGGTGCAGCCGAAAGGCTTGTCCGGCAAGCGCTCGGGCTGGTCCGGCGCGCATGGCTTCTCGGTGACCGAAAACTGCGCCAACAAGGAGGCCGCCGCCTCGCTCGTCTGGTGGCTGACCAACGAGGACAGTCAGAAGCTGGAAGCCGCGGCCGGCCCGCTGCCCACCCGCACCAAGGTGTGGGAATGGGACCTCGAGCAGGCCAAGTCCGATCCTTACAAAACCGAAGTGCTGCAGGCATTCCAGGAAGCCGCCAAGAACGCCTTCCCGGTGCCGCAGACGCCGGAATGGATCGAGATCTCCAACGCGGTCTATCCCGAACTTCAGGCCGCCATCCTCGGCGACAAGACTTCCAAGCAGGCGCTCGACGACGCTGCCGCCAAGGCGACGCAGATCCTCGAGGACGCCGGCAAGCTCTAAGGGACTATCCTCCCAGCGGCGTCGGTCTTCGCGACCGGCGCCGCTTTGACCGAGGCGGCCGCCCCATCGCCGGCCGTGCAAACAATTTTGGGACTTTGCATGACGGCCAAGCGGCTTTCCGCGCCAACGCTTCTTCTGCTGCCGGCCGTGCTCGTTCTGGCGGCCGTGGTGGTCGTGCCGCTCTGCCTGTCATTCTATTCAAGCTTCACGCCGTTCAGGCTGACACGGCCGGAAACCTTCTTCACCTTCATCGGCCTGCGCAACTATCGCAACATTCTGTCCGACGCGAATTTCTGGTGGGCCTTCGGCCGCACCGTGCTCCTGCTCACCATCGCGCTCAATCTCGAAATGCTGCTCGGTCTCGGCCTCGCGCTGCTGGTCGAGAAGGCTAGCCGCGGCCAGCGGTTGCTGCGTACCATCATGATGTTCCCGATGATGTTTTCGCCGATCCTGGTCGGCTTCCAGTTCAAGTTCATGTTCAACGACAATATCGGCTTGGTGAACAACGCGCTGCAGTCGCTAGGCATCACGCGGGACGCCATTCCCTGGCTGATCGAAGGCCATCTCGCCTTCATCGCCATTTCAGTCGCGGAGATCTGGTCGTCGACCTCGATCTTCGCGATCCTGATCCTCGCCGGCCTGCTCGCCATGCCGAAGGAGCCGGTCGAAGCGGCGCGCGTCGACGGCTGCACGCCGTGGCAAACCTTCCGCTATGTGACCTGGCCCTTCATCATGCCCTTCGCCTATATCGCCATGACCATCCGCTCGCTCGACGTTGCGCGCGCCTACGACATCGTCAAGATCATGACCGATGGCGGCCCAGCCGGCCGCACGGAACTGTTGTGGACGCTGGTCGCGCGCACCGCCTACAGTGACGCGCGCATGGGCGTGGCCAATGCGATGGCCTATTTTTCGATCCTGCTGTCGATCGTCTTCACCGTCTATTTCTTTAAGAAGCTCGCCGCGGCACGGACCCAGATCGGCGCGGAGTGGTGAGGATGGACGCCAACACATCCGCCCGCCTGAAGCGCCGCGCCGGCGTCGTCGCCCACCGCGTCGGCCTGTTCCTCGCCATGCTTTTGATCTGTCTGCCCGGCATCTGGATCGTGCTGTCCTCGCTGCGGCCGACGGTCGAGATCCTGGCCAAGCCGCCGGTCTGGATCCCGCAGCAGGTCTCGCTCGATGCCTACGTCGCCATGTTCAGCGGTGTCGGCAAGGGCGGCATCCCCGTCTTCGACTATTTCCGCAATTCCCTGATCATCTCGGTGACCTCGACCGTCATTGCCATCGCCATCGGCATGGCCGGTGGCTACGCTTTCGCGCGCTACCGTTTCCGCGGCAAGTCGGCGATGTTCCTCGGCCTGATGCTGACCCGCACCGTGCCCGGCATCGCGCTGTCGCTGCCGCTGTTTTTCGTCTATGCGCGGCTCGACATCATCGACACGCATTTCGGCCTGATCCTCGCCTATGTCGCGCTCAATGTGCCGTTCACCATCTGGCTGATCGACGGCTTCTTCCGCCAAGTGCCGAAGGATCTCGCCGAGGCCGCGCAAATCGACGGCTGCACGCGCTGGCAGGCCTTCTGGCAGGTCGAGTTTCCACTCGCCGGGCCAGGCATCGCGTCGGCCGGCATCTTCGCCTTCCTTACCTCTTGGAACGAATTCGCGCTCGCCTCGCAGCTGACGCGCTCGATCAATTCCAAGACGCTCCCCGTCGGGCTGCTCGACTACACCGCCGAATTCACCATCGACTGGCGCGGCATGTGCGCGCTGGCGGTGGTGATGATCATCCCGGCGCTGCTCCTTACCTTCATCGTCCAGAAACACCTCGTCGGCGGCCTGACTTCCGGCGCGGTGAAAGGTTGATCCGATGGCGATTGTCTCGCTCAAGAAACTGACCAAGCGTTACGGCAACATGGAGATCGTGCACGGCATCGACCTCGATGTCGCCGACCGCGAATTCATCGCGCTGGTCGGGCCGTCCGGCTGCGGCAAGTCGACCACGCTGCGCATGATCGCCGGGCTGGAAGACATCTCCGGCGGCACGATCGAGATCGGCGACCGCATCGTCAACGATCTGCCGCCGCGTTCGCGCAACATCTCGATGGTGTTCCAATCCTACGCGCTTTATCCGCACATGACGGTCCGCGAAAATCTCGGCTTCTCGCTGAAGATCGCCGGCGCGCCCAAGGAAGAGATGGACCGTCGCGTCGCCGAGGCCTCGGCCATTCTCGGCCTCGACGCGCTGCTCGAGCGCCGCCCCTCCCAGCTTTCCGGCGGCCAACGCCAGCGCGTCGCCATGGGCCGCGCCATCGTGCGCGATCCGGACGTCTTCCTGTTCGACGAGCCGCTCAGCAATCTCGACGCCAAGCTGCGCACGCAGATGCGTACCGAGATCAAGAAGCTGCACGCCAAGGTGAAGTCCACCGTCATCTACGTCACTCACGACCAGGTCGAAGCGATGACGCTCGCCGACCGCATCGTCATCATGCGCGACGGCAACATCGAGCAGGTCGGCACGCCGGACGAGGTCTTCCAGCGGCCGGCGACGCGCTTCGTGGCGGGCTTCATCGGCTCGCCGCCGATGAACCTGCAGGAGGCGACCGTGGACGACGGCAAGATCGTCTTTTCCGGCGGACAGAGCCTGCCGCTGCCCGGCCGCTTCAAGGCCAAGGTGAACGCCGGCGA
This sequence comes from Mesorhizobium sp. M1A.T.Ca.IN.004.03.1.1, assembly GCF_003997555.1. NCBI lineage: Bacteria > Pseudomonadati > Pseudomonadota > Alphaproteobacteria > Hyphomicrobiales > Phyllobacteriaceae > Mesorhizobium > Mesorhizobium sp. M1A.T.Ca.IN.004.03.1.1. The sequence goes on from NZ_RZTV01000001.1 coordinate 1,000,043, forward strand.
CAAGGTAGTGTTCGGCCTGCGTCCCGACGACCTCTACCCCGTGGGCCACGGCCTGCATTCGGGCGATGCCGCTGACGTCCACGAGATCGAGCTGCCGGTGACGGTGACCGAGCCGCTCGGCAACGAGACGCTGGTGTTCGCCGAATTCGACCGCCGCGACTGGGTTTCGCGGATGCTGAACCCGAGGCCATTGCGGGCGGGCGATCGCGTGGCGATGAGCTTCGACCTGTCGCAGGCGCATCTCTTTTCCGCGGAAACCGGCAAATCCTTGAGGGCCTGACGATGGCGAAGATCGAGAAAGTCGAGCTTGCAATGGTTGATCTGGTGCCGAAGGTGAAGCGCACCGACGCCATCCAGAGTTTCGTCAGCCAGGAGACGCCGATCGTCACCATCACCGACGTCGACGGGGCGGTCGGCATCGGCTACAGCTACACGATCGGCACCGGCGGCTCTTCGGTGATGCGGCTTCTGGCCGACCACCTCGCGCCGCGCCTGATCGGTGAGGATGCCGACCGGATCGAGGCCATCTGGCACGATCTCGAATTCGCCACGCACGCCACCACCATCGGCGCCATCACGGCCATCGCGCTCGCCGCCATCGACACTGCGCTCTGGGACCTTCGGGCGAAGAAGCAGAAGCTGCCGCTCTGGAAGCTCGCCGGCGGCGCCAAGGACCGCTGTCCGCTTTACACCACCGAAGGCGGCTGGCTGCACATCGAGACTGACGCGCTTGTCGAAGATGCGCTGGCCGCCAAGGCGAAAGGCTTCACCGGCTCGAAGGTCAAGATCGGCAAGCCGCACGGCGCCGAGGATTTTGCCCGGTTGTCGGCCGTGCGCAAAGCGGTCGGCGACGGCTATGAGATCATGACCGACTGCAACCAGGGTTTTACCGTCGACGAAGCCATCCGGCGCGCCGAGCGGCTGCGCGATCTCGATCTCGCCTGGATGGAGGAACCGCTGCCGGCCGACGACATAGACGGCCATGTGCGGCTATCGAATTCGACGGCGACGCCTATCGCCGTCGGCGAGTCGCTCTATTCGATCCGCCATTTCCGCGAATATATGCAGAAGGGCGGCTGCAGCATCGTCCAGGTCGATGTCGGCCGCATCGGCGGCATCACGCCCTGGCTGAAGGTGGCGCATATGGCGGAAGCCTTCGACATGCCGATCTGCCCGCATTTCCTGATGGAACTGCATGTCAGCCTGGCCTGCGCGGTGCCGAACGGCAAATATGTGGAATATATTCCGCAGCTGGATGAGTTGACGGGCAAGAAGATGGTGATCGAAAACGGCCACGCGCTGGCGCCGGACGAGCCGGGCCTCGGCATCGACTGGGATTTCGATGCGATCAGGGCCCTGAGCATCGCCGAATTCAGCGTCACCGTCACGGAACGGAGGAACTGAGAATGCAGCGAATGGGCATGGTGCTTGGCCTGAAGCCGGAAAAGGTCGAGGAATATGTGCGCCTGCACGCCGCCGTCTGGCCGGACGTGCTCGAGATGATCGCCGCCTGCAACATCAAGAACTACTCGATCTACCTCAAGCGGCCGGAGAACCTGCTGTTCTCCTATTTCGAGTATCACGGCACCGACTATGCCGCCGACATGGCCAAGATGGCCGCCGATCCGAAGACCCAGGAATGGTGGTCGGTCTGCATGCCATGCCAGGAACCCTTGCCGACAAGGCAGGAGGGCGAGTGGTGGGCGACGATGGATGAAGTCTTCCACCATGACTGATGCCTTCGATCCCGCCTCGCTGGCGCAATCCTGGCCGATGCCTGCAAAGCCGCGTCCGATCGTCACCTTCGGCGCCGGCTCGATCGTTGGCGATGCGCATTTCCCGGCCTATCGCAAGGCTGGTTTTCCAGTGGTGGGTCTCTACGATCCGGACCAGGCCAAGGCTCGGAAACTGGCCGAACAATGGGGCGTGACGGCATTCGGCTCGGTGGACGAAGCGGCTGCCGTCAAGGATGCGATCTTCGATCTCGCAACGCCGCCCGGCCGGCACGCCGAGGTGCTGAAGGCCCTGCCCGACGACGCGGTCGCATTGATCCAGAAGCCGATGGGCAACTACCTTGGCGAGGCAACCGAGATCCTTGAAATCTGTCGCGCCAAGAAGCTCAAGGCTGCAGCGAATTTCCAGCTTCGCTTCGCGCCGATGATGCTGGCGCTGAAGGACGCGATCGCCAAGGGCTGGCTTGGCGAGGTCGTCGACTTCGATGCCTGGCTGGCGCTCGCAACGCCGTGGCAGCTCTGGGAATTCCTGCTCGCGGCGCCGCGTGTCGAGATCGCCATGCATTCGATCCACTATCTCGACCTGATCCGGCAGCTTCTCGGCGACCCGAAGGGCGTGCATGCCAAGACGCTCGGCCATCCCAATCACAAGGTCGCGCAGACCCGGACAAACGCCATCCTCGACTATGGCGACACGGTGCGCTGCGCGCTCTCGATCAATCACGATCATAAGTTCGGACGGCGGCATCAGGCCTGCGAGTTCCGTATCTGCGGCACCGAGGGCGCCGCCTACGTCAAGCTTGGCCTCAATCTCGACTATCCGCGCGGTGAGCCCGACGTGCTGGAAATCCACCCTAAAGGCGGCTCCGATTGGGTCGGCGTGCCGCTCACCGGCGAATGGTTCCCCGACGCCTTTGTCGGGCGCATGGCCAATGTGCAGCGCTTCGCCTCCGGGGAAGACAAAGAGCTGGTCAGCTCCGTCGAAGATGCCTGGAACACCATGGCACTGGTGGAAGCCGCCTATCGTTCGAGCGCCGCGCCGGCGACGCCGCTCACCGCAAATCCGTAAGGAACGGCATGGAACAGGTCACCTATTTCGACGACTACGAGATCGGTTCGTCGCGGCTGACCAGCGGCCGCACCATCACCGAGACCGACTTTGTCGTCCATGCCGGCCACACCGGCGATTTCTTTCCGCATCACATGGACGCCGAGTTCATGAAGACGACGCCCTTCGGCCAACGCATCGCGCATGGCACGCTGGTGTTCTCGGTCGGCGTCGGCCTGACCGCGAGCGTCATCAACCCGGTCGCCTTCTCCTACGGTTATGACAGGCTGCGCTTCATCAGGCCGGTCTTCATCGGCGACACGATCCGCACGCGCACGACGATCGCCGCGAAGGAAGACGATCCGAAGCGGCCCGCCTCCGGGCGCGTCATCGAACGCGTCGAGGTTTTGAACCAGCGCGACGAAGTCGTGCTGGCCGCCGATCACATCTATATCGTCGAGCGGCGCCCCCGGCTCGGCTGAAGATGGAGACACAACATGGCTGATCTGACAGGCAAGGTGGTGGTCGTAACGGCCGCTGCGCAAGGCATCGGTCGGGCTAGCGCGTTGGCTTTCGCCAAGGCTGGCGCGATCGTCCACGCCACCGACATCAATGAAGCGGCGCTGGCCGATCTCGGCGGCCACAAAGGCATCGTCAGTCGCAAGCTCGACGTGCTGAACGACGACGCCGTGAAGGCCGCCTTCGCCGAAATCGGCCGCGTCGATGTGCTTTTCAACTGCGCCGGCTTCGTCCACTCCGGCTCGATCCTGGAGATGAAGGACGAGGACCTCGACTTTGCCTTCAACCTCAATGTGCGCGCCATGATCCGCACTATCCGCGCCGTGCTGCCCGGCATGCTGGAGCGCGGCGATGGTTCGATCATCAACATGGCATCGGTCGCCGGCGCCCCGAAAGGCGTGCCCAACCGCTTCGCCTATGGCGTGACCAAGGCGGCCGTGATCGGGCTGACCAAGTCGATCGCCGCCGACTATGTCGGCACAGGCATTCGCTGCAACGCGATCTGCCCCGGCACGGTGGAGAGCCCCTCGCTCGAAAGCCGCATGCGGGCGCAAGGCGACTATGAGGCCGCCCGTGCCGCCTTCATCGCCCGCCAGCCAATGGGAAGGTTGGGCACGGCGGAGGAGATCGCCGACCTTGCCGTCTATCTCGCCGGCGCCACCTATACCACCGGGCAGGCCTATAATATCGACGGCGGCTGGTCGATCTGATGAGGCACCGAGCATGACCCGCATTACCGATCTTCGCGTCTTCGATCTGCGCTTCCCGACGTCGCAGAGCCTCGACGGGTCGGACGCGATGAATCCGGACCCCGATTATTCGGCCGCCTATGTCATCCTCGACACCGATAGCGAGGGGCTTAGCGGCCACGGGCTCACCTTCACCATCGGCCGCGGCAACGAGATCTGCTGCGCGGCGATCGAGGCACTGCGCCATCTCGTCGTCGGGATCGACCTCGACTGGGTGAAGCACGATCCCGGCCGCTTCTGGCACCACGTGACCGGCGACAGCCAATTGCGTTGGATCGGCCCGGACAAGGGCGCCATGCACCTCGCCGTCGGCGCGGTTGTCAATGCGGTCTGGGATCTTTGGGCCAAGGAAGCCGGCAAGCCGGTCTGGCGCCTTGTCGCCGAGATGAGCCCGGAAGAGATCGTGCGCATCGTCGACTTCCGCTATCTCACCGATGCGATCACGCCGGCCGAAGCGCTGGAGATCCTGAGGAAGGCCGAGGCCGGCAAGGCCGAGCGCATCGCCAGCCTCGAGCGCGAAGGCTATGCCTGCTATACCACATCGGCCGGCTGGCTCGGCTATCCCGACGACAAGCTGAGGCGCCTCTGCCAGGAAGCAGTCGACGAGGGGTTCAATCACATCAAGCTGAAGGTCGGCCGCGATCGCGCCGACGACATCCGCCGCCTCAGGATCGCCCGCGAGGTGATCGGTCCGGACCGTTACCTGATGATCGACGCCAATCAGGTCTGGGAGGTCGACCAGGCGATCGACTGGCTGCGCCATCTTGCCTTCGCCAAGCCCTCCTTCATTGAGGAGCCGACCAGCCCGGACGATGTCGCCGGCCATGCCAAGATCCGCAAGGCGGTGGCGCCGATCAAGGTTGCGACCGGCGAGATGTGCCAGAACCGCATCATGTTCAAGCAGTTCATCGCCGGCGGCGCGATCGACGTCGTGCAGATCGATTCCTGCCGCATGGGCGGCCTGAACGAGGTGCTGGCCGTGCTTTTGATCGCCGCCAAGTTCGGCTTGCCGGTCTGGCCGCATGCCGGCGGCGTCGGCCTGTGCGAATATGTCCAGCATCTGTCGATGATCGACTATATCGCGGTGTCGGGCACCAAGGATGGACGGGTGATCGAGTATGTCGATCACCTGCACGAGCATTTCCTCGAGCCCTGTGTCATTGAGAATGCGGCCTACATGCCGCCGACGGCGCCGGGCTTCTCGATCGAGATGAAGCCGGACTCGATTGCCGCCTACCTATTCCACAGTTGAATGCGAGCCGTAACGCAGGTGGCCTTGGCGGCGTTACGGCGTCGCTTCTACCTGGCGCGCTTCAGTCAACCTCGACGGCAAGCACCGCAACACAATCGCCGGCCTTGACCAGGCCGGGGAAATGGCGCGCGGCCAGGAGCCCTGACATCCTGGCCTTGATCTCCTTGGGCGCGGTGCCGGTGCGACCGGTCGAATGGATGCGCGCCACGACCTGGCCTTCCTCCACCTTCTCGCCGAGATCGATCATGGTCTCGATCATGCCCTCGTCCTCGGCAAACGCAAAGCAGTCCCCCGAGGGCATGTCGAGCCATTGAGTTCGATTTTTCTCGATAGCACCATCAACGATGCTGGCATGGCGAAGCACATTGAGGATGCCACGGCGAGCGATGCGCACCGTCTCGGCCCGGGCCGTGCCGCCACCGCCGAGCTCGGTAGTGACGAAGACCTTGCCCATCTGCTCGGCCGCGGTGTCATACATGCCAACGGTATCGATCTCGGTCATGCGCATCGAGAACGGAGCCGCGAAGGCCTCGACCGCGGCGAAGGCCTTTTCCTCCTGCTCCTTGTCCAGCAGCGTATGCGCGGCGCAGAACGGCACGAAGTCCAGCGTCTTTCCGCCGGAGTGGAAGTCGAACACGATGTCCGCCCGCGGCAACAATTCGCGCTGGAAATAGTCGGCGATCTTTTCCGTCACGCTACCGTCCGGCCGGCCAGGAAAGCTGCGGTTCATGTTGCCCTTGTCGATCGGCGAGGTGCGGCTGCCGGCGCGGAACGCCGGATAGTTCATCGCCGGCACGATGATGACGGTACCGGTGACATCCTTCGGGTCGAGCGTGCGGGCGAGCTCGTAGAGCGCCAGCGGGCCTTCATATTCGTCGCCGTGATTTCCCCCGGTGAGCAGCGCCGTCTGCCCCTTGCCGTTACGGACGACACAGATCGGAATCATCACCGACCCCCAGGCGGAATCGTCGCGGCTGTAGGGCAGGCGCAGGAAGCCGTGCTGGACACCGTCGCGCTCGAAATCGACCGTCGGCGTGATCGGCGATGGAGGCAGAGCTGACATCGGGCTCAATCCTTGACGAACAGCTTGCGCGGCACATTGGCCAGGCACTCGACGCCGGTCTCGGTGATCAGGATCGATTCGGTGATTTCAAGTCCCATTGTCTCGAGCCACAGACCCGTCATGAAATGGAAGGTCATGCCGGGCTTGAGCTCGGTGCGATCGCCGGGGCGCAGGCTCATCGTGCGCTCGCCCCAATCCGGCGGATAGGAAAGACCGATCGAGTAGCCGGTGCGGTTGTCCTTGACGATGCCGTACTTCTTCAGCACGGCGAAGAAGGCATTGGCGATGTCCTCGCAGGCATTGCCCGGCTTGGCGGCGGCAAGGCCCGCCTCCATGCCCTCGAGCGTCGCCTTCTCGGCGTCGAGGAAGGCTTGCGTCGGCTTGCCAAGGAAGACGGTGCGCGACAGCGGGCAGTGGTAGCGGTTGTAGCAGCCGGCGATCTCGAAGAAGGTGCCCTCGCCCGCCTTCATCGGCTGGTCGTCCCAGGTGAGATGCGGCGCCGAGGCGTCGGCGCCCGATGGCAAGAGCGGCACGATCGCCGGATAGTCGCCACCGATGCCCTCAACGCCGCGCGTGCCGGCATCATAGATCTCGGCGACCAGATCGCATTTGCGCATGCCGACCTCGATCTTGTCGACGATACGCTGATGCATGGCCTCGACGATGCGGGCGGCCTTGCGCATATAGTCGATCTCGGTCGGGCTCTTCACGGCGCGCCGCCAGTTGACCAGAGCGGTGGCGTCGACGAAGCGGGCGTTGGGCAGGTGCTTCTGCAGCGAGGCGAAGGCCGCCGCCGAGAACCAATAGTTGTCCATCTCGACGCCGATGGTCAGCTTGTCCCAGCGGCGATCGGCAAGCACGCTGGCGAGATAGTCCATCGGGTGCCGCTCGGTCGACTGCACGTAGTGGTCGGCGTAGCCAATGATGTTGTCATGCGCGAGATAGGCGGTGCGCTTGGCGCCGTTGGCGTCCTGGCCGCGGCCATACCAGACCGGCTCGCCCGAAGGCGGCACGATGACCGCCTGATGCACATAGAAGGACCAGCCGTCATAGCCGGTCAGCCAGGCCATGTTGGAGGGATCGCTGACGATCAGCAGATCGACCCGCTTGGCCTCCATGGCTTTCCGCGTCTTGGCAAGGCGATCGGCAAATTCGCTTCGCGAGAATTTCAGGTTTGGCTGCATTTTGTTGGTCCTCGTTTGTTGGGCCTCGCGGCCATATTCAGCTTTCGAAAATCGTTCCCGCTTTCGCTGCCCGCGCGCGGTCGCGGGCTAAAGTGGCGATCGCGGTGTCCTGCACGCCGGTGCCAGTGAGATCGGCGAGGGTGATGTCACCGGCCGATCGTCGTCCGTGCTTTTTCCCGGCGATGATCTGGCCGAGCTCGGTGACTTCCGCGTCGGCCGCCATCGCCCCTGCCTCGATGGCGTGGTGAAGCTCGCCCAAGCGCCGCGTCTGCTTCGCGCTGTCTGCGACATAGAGATCTGCCAGGCGAAGGATCGCCGGCGCGATCTCGTTCTTGTGCTCGGCATCCGAGCCCATCGCGGTGATGTGCTGGCCGGCCGAGACGAACCCGGCCTTGATCAGCGGCTCGGTCGAAGGCGTGGTGGTGACGATGATGTCGGCGCCCGCTGCCGTCCTCGCCGCATCCGGCTCGGCACGCACCATGATGCCCAGTCTCTCGCGCAAGCGGGCCGCGGTCGCCTCGGCCTTGGCCGCATCGCGCGCCCAGACGCGCGCCTCCGCGATCGGCCTGACGAGACGCAGCGCTTCCAATTGCAGGCCGGCCTGCAAACCGGCGCCGAAGATCGCCGCTATGCTGGAGTCTTCGCGCGACAGATGCTTGGCCGCGACTGCGCCGGCTGCGGCGGTGCGCACATCGGTCAGATAGCCATTGTCGAGCAGCAGCGCCTCGACCACACCGGTCTTGGCCGAAAGCAGCACTATCATGCCGCCGCCGCTCGGCAGGCCGAGCTTCGGATTGTCGAAGAAGCCGGAGCTTATCTTGACGGCGAAGCCATCTATGCCGGGCACGTAGGCGGACTTCACGTCGACCTCGCCGCGATGCTCGTGAATGTCGAGCCTCAAGATTGGCGGCATCGCCACCGGCATTGTCGCCAAAGCCCGAAAGGCGTTCTCGACGCAGGCGACCGCATCCAGATCGAGCGTCACGACCTTGCGCAGGTCTGTTTCGGTGAGGATGGTCATGCGGCTCATCTGGGGCGCTCCGTCAGTGCAGCGTCGCCGCAGACGATGCGGCGATGCAGGCTCATGTCGATGTTGCGGCCAGACAGGATGGCCACCACCGGTCCTTTCGCAGTGACCTTCCCAGCAAGCAGCGCGCCGATGCCGACCGCGCCTGCGCCTTCGACGATCTCGCGCTCTTCCTCATAGGCATGCCGGATGCCGGCGGCGATCTCGTCCTCGGAAAGCAGGATGACGTCGTCGAGCAGCTCACGGCACATGGCAAAGGTCAGCCGGTTATCGAGGCCGATGCCGCCGCCGAGTGAGTCCGCAAGCGTCGGCAATTCCTCGACCTGCACGGGGCGGCCGGCATCGAGACTCGCCTTCATCGCGGCACCGCGCGCCATCGAGACGCCGACGACTTTGGTGGCCGGGCTCACCCCCTTGACCGCCGCGGCAACGCCGGCCGCCAGGCCGCCGCCGGAGAGCGGCACCAGCACACTTGCTGCTTCCGGAACCTGCTCCAAGATCTCCAGCCCCAGCGTGCCCTGCCCGGCGACGATGTCCGGATGGTCGAAGGGCGGCAGCATGACCAGCCCCTCCTCCGCAACCAGCCTGTCCACCTCCTGCTGGGCATCGTCCTGGCTGTTGCCGACGATGCGAATATCCGCGCCAAGGCGGCGGATTGCATCGAGCTTGTTTTCGGGCACCAGCTTCGACAAGCAGATCACCGCGCGCATGCCCTCGAGCTTCGCCGCATGGGCCAGCGCGCGGCCGTGATTGCCGGTCGATGCCGCGACCACCCCGCGCAATCTTTCTCGCGGACTCAACGCGGCGATCGCGTTGGACGCGCCGCGCAGCTTGAACGCGCCGGTCGTCTGGTGATGTTCCAGCTTGAGGTGAACGGGATGGCCCGCCCGATCCGAGAGGCTTTGCGACAACACAGTCGGCGTCCGCTCGACCTTTCCGGCAATGCGTTCGCGCGCAGCGCGGATATGCTGAAGCGTGACTTCCGTTTTGGTCATTGGCATGCCCGCTCACCGGGCCAATGGCTTCGTCATCAGCCGGCCGAACTGCGGCCGCGCCGTGTCGTCGCCGCAAAGCCGCAGGCAGTTCCAGGCGCTCGCCTGGTTGCTGGTGACGACCGGGCGGCCGATTGCCTCCTCCATGCCTGGAACGGCGAGCGCCGCGCGTAGCGCGGTGCATGAAACGAACAGCGCATCCGCCTGCGCATGCGTCGCCTTGCGCGCCAGATCGACGAGCGAGGTAGGCTCGATGCGTGCCATCTCCCGATCGTCCTCGAAGCCGAGGCAGGTGACGCTCTCGATGTCGAAGCCGTGCGCGGCGAAATAGGCGGCCATCGGCCGGCTGGTCTCGACAGTGTAAGGGGTGAGAATGCTGATCCGCTTCACGCCAAAAGCGTTGAGGCCGCGCACGCCGGCCATGGGCGGCGTGACCACGGGAACATTCGGCTTGGCCGCCTGGATCGCCTGCTCGATCTCGGCGTCGCCGATCACCACGGAAGCAGACGTGCAGGAATAGCAGACGGCATCGAGCGTCTCGTCCGGCAGGATCAGTGCCGCGCCCGCCGAAAGCGAGGGCTGCATCTTGCGCAGATTGTCCGGCGTCGTCGGATTGGCGTAGGGGATGCGCGCGACATAGACGCCGATCCGCTCGCTCGCCACCATGCGGCGGAAGTCGACCTCGCTGGTATGATCGGTGGCCAAAGCAATCAGCCCGACGCGCTTTTCGAGCGGACGCGCATCGAGTGCGGGCCGGGTCGATGCCAGCTCGATTTCGGGCAACAGTTTCATGACTTTCATCTCTCGATCCTGCCGTAACGACGCTCCAGCCAGCGCAACAGCACGACGGAGCAGAGGCTGATGACGAGGAAGAAGGCGCCAACCAGCGTCATCGGCTCGATGTAGCGGTAATAGGTATTGGCGACGCTCTTGGCTTGGTTCATCAGCTCCAGCACGGTGATCGCCGAAAGCAGCGGCGTCTCCTTGAACATGGCGATGAAGTAGTTGGCCAAGGCCGGGATCATCGGCGGGATCGCCTGCGGCAGGATGACATGCGTCCAGGTGTGGCGGCCGTTAAGATTGCAGGCCTTGGCAGCCTCCCACTGGCCGCGCGGCACATTGTCGATTCCGGCGCGATAGACCTCGGCCGTATAGGTGCCGTAGTGCAGTCCAAGCCCGATGACGCCCGCCACCAAGGGCGGCAGCAGGATGCCGATATCGGGCAGCACGTAGAAGATGAAATAGAGCTGCACCAGAAGCGGCGTGCCGCGGATGAATTCGGCGAACCAGCCGACGCTGCGCGACACCGTGCGGTTAGGCGAGCGCCGCGCCAGCGCGATCGCCAGACCGACGATCCCGGCCAAGATCGAGCCGAGCACGGTCGCCAGGATCGTGATCTTCACCCCCTGGATCAGGGTCGGCATGATCTCCCAGACAAAGTTCCAATCCCATTCCATTAGCGGGCCCATTCCATCAGACACGCACTCCGTCGAGACCGCGCGCCATGCGGCGCTCCAGCGAGCGCACGCCCCAGGAGATGATCAGCGCGAGCGCGAAATAGATGACGAGAACGGAGACGAAGGGCATCAGCGTGCTGCCGGTCTGCGAGCGAACCACCTGCGCCTGGAAGGTGAGATCGGCAAGCGAGATCAGCGATACGACCGAGGTCGCCTTGAGCAGCTCGATCGCGTTGTTGCCGAAGGTTGGCAGCATGATGAGCAGCGCCTGCGGCAGGATGACGTGGCGCATGCCTTGCCAGCGGCCGAGATTAAGCGCGGTGCAGGCCTCATATTGCTCACGGCCGATCGACAGGATGGCGCCGCGCACAACTTCCGCCGCATAGGCCCCGACATTGAGCCCCAGCGCCAGCACGCCGGCCTGCAAAGGCGTCAGCGACAGACCGGCGAAGGGCAGCACGAAATAGGCCCAGAACAGCTGCACGAAGATCGAGGTGCCGCGGAAGAACTCGATATAGGTCGTGGCAATCGCGCGCACGATGAAGAAGCGCGATACGCGTCCCATGCCGGCGAGAAAGGCCATGACGAGCGCGAGCACCGACCCCATCAGCGTCAGCTCGATGGTGACAAGCGCTCCCTGCAATATCAGGCCGAGATAGCCGGACCACTGGGTCATTGAGTCTCAAATTTTCCTAACGTTTTGCAGTTGTTGCGAGACGGCTGCGACAGCCCCTTCTCCCCGTTCACGGGGAGAAGATGCCGGCAGGCAGATGAGGGGCAGCGCTGACCTTGAAATGCTGGCGCGCCGCCCCCTCATCCGGCTCTTCGAGTGACCTTCTCGCCGCAAGCGGGAAGAAGGGAGATTACTTCGCCGCGCAGAGCTTCTCGCGCGTCGTCGACATCGCCGCCTTGGCCGAGAAGCCGTAAGGCTCGATGATCTTGGCGAACTCGCCGGATTTCTTCATCTTGGCGAGCTCGACGTCATAGGCATCGCGCAGCGCCTCGTCGCCCTTCTTGAAGGCGGCGCCGTCGCAATAGACCGGCGCGCCCTGCACCGGCGCGATCACTTCGAGGTTCGGATCATTGGCCTTCTTGATGAGGTCGTTGATCGACAGAACGGGCAGCGAATAGGCATCGATGCGGCCATCCTGCACCATCTTCAGACCGCTCTGGCCGTCCGGCACGACGATGACGCGGTCGCGCGGCACGCCGGCATTGAGCGCCAGCTTCTCCTCGGTGCCGCCGCCCGGCGCGCCGATAGTGGCCGACGTGTCCTTGGCGACGTCCTCATAGCTCTTGAAACCCTTGGGGTTGCCCTTCTTCACCAGCATCGCTTCCGCATCGCACAGCACCGGCTCGGAATAGGCGACTGCCGCGCAGCGCTCGGGCTTCATGAACAGGCCGGCGGTGACGACGTCGAAGCGGCCGGCCTGCAGGCCGGGGATCATGGCGCCGTATTCGGAGATGGAGGCGACGATATCGTTGACGCCGAGGCGCTTGAAGATCTCGCGCGCTACGTCGGGTGCAGCGCCCGAGACCTTGCCGTCCGCGGCGACCGCCGTGTAAGGCGGCTCGTTGGCAATGGCGACGCGGGCGAAGCCCTGCTGCTTGAGCTGCTCGAGCTTTGCGTCGTCTGCCGAACGCGCGCCGGAGGCGAGCAGCATGGTGCTTACGGCGAGACCGGCGACGCCAGCCAGGATGCCAAGTTTCTTCATCGTTCCCAACTCCTTGTTTCTCTTCTTGGTTCGCTCGGTTCGGATGGCGTCCTTGCCACCCGTTTCTGGCTTTCGGGACGGCTTCGCCGCCCTGGCATGACGGTCAGACGCGATGGCCGGCCGCGATGATCTTCTTCAGGAAGCCCTGCGTTCGTTCCTGCTTGGGATGGCGGAAAATCTCATCGGGCTTGCCCTCCTCGACGATCCTGCCGCGATCGAAGAACAGCACGCGATCGGCAAAGTCGTGGGCAAAGCCCATCTCATGAGTGACGAGCAGCATCGTCATGTCGGTTTCGGCGGCGAGCTTGCGCATGACGTTGAGCACCTCCTCGACAAGCTCAGGGTCGAGCGCCGACGTGACCTCGTCGAACAGCATGATCTTGGGCGACAGCGCCAGCGCGCGGGCGATCGCGACGCGCTGCTTCTGGCCGCCGGAAAGCTGTGCCGGCATGCTCTTCGCCTTATCGGCGAGGCCCACCATGTCGAGCAGCTCCATCGCCCGTTTTTCGGCGGCGGCTCGCGCCACGCCCTTGGTCAGCATCGGCGCCAGCGTGACGTTGTCCATGACGCATTTGTGCGGGAACAGATTGAAGAGCTGGAAGACCATGCCGATCTTCTGGCGCATCTTGGCCAGGTGCCGCTCGTCGGCCGGCACCAGCTGCCCGTTGCGCTCCATGTGATAGAGCTGCTCGCCGTCGATCTGGATATGGCCGCCGTCGATCTTTTCCAGCGTCATCAGGATGCGCAGGATCGTCGTCTTGCCCGATCCGGATGGGCCGATCAGCGCCAGCTTCTCGCCTGGCATGACCTGCATCGACAAGCCGTCCAGCACCTTGAAGGCGCCGAAGCTCTTCGAAATGGCGTCGACCTTGATGATGGGCGCGGGCAATCCATTTCCCCGTTCTGAAACGGCCTATGCTCCTAACGATGCGAAACGCGCTAAATCATGTCAATTAGGAAAATAATATCATGACAATTTTTCGAGCGCTGCACAATTTCAGGGCAATTGGCGATCCGCTTTTGCATCAGATGGCGAGCAGAAGATGCTCCGGATCGCCCAGCAGGAGCTTGGCGACAACGCTCAAGCCCGAGCGCAGTTCCCCTTCGGTGGTCGAGCCGAGCGAGATGCGCACGGCCGGATGCCACGGCGTGTCGGCGATGCGGAACGACGTGCCCGGGGCAATCGCCACGCCGCGCAGGCGCGCCTGCGCAACGAAGCTCTCCTCGGCGCGGTCGCCCGGCAATTCGAGCCACAGATGCAGCCCGTCGCGATGGGAGCGATAGTCGACGCCGGCCAGCATTTCGGCTGCGATTTCCTGCCGGCGTCTCAACGCCCCGCGTTGCCAGTCGACCAACTCAAAAGCCGTGCCGTCATTCACCCACCGCGTCGCGATTTCCGCCACTATCGGCGTCGCCATCCAGTTCGAGACGAGATGGCGGTTGGCGACCGCCGCGACATAGCGGTCGGGCACGGCGAGATAGCCGATCCGCAGGCCGGGCACGGTTATCTTGGTGAAGGAGGTGACGTAGAGCGTCCGCTCGGGCGCGAAGGCGGCAACCGCCGGAGGCCGGCCTTCGACGAGCGGCCCGAGCACGTCGTTCTCGATGATGGCGATGTCATGTTTGCGCGCGACCGCGGCGATCTGCTCGCGCCGGCTGTCGTCCATCAAGCTCGCCGTCGGGTTGATGACCGAAGGTTGGACGAAAACAGCGCGAATGTCGGAGAGACGGCAGGCCTCGTCCAACGCTTCCGGGATCAGGCCGTTGCCGTCGATCGGCAGGCCTTCGAGGTTGAAGCCGAGATAGCGGGCGAGCGGCACCAGCGTGTGGTGGCCGATCGCCTCGGTGGCGACCGTCGAACCGGGCGGTGCGACGCTCATCAGCGCTACCGTCATGCCGGCGGTGGCGCCGTTGGTGAGGCTGATGTTCTGCGGTGAGGCGTCGAGGCCGCAGAGCTTCAGCCATTCGACCGCCACCGTGCGATGACGCGGGAACACCATGTTCGGCCGGAACGACAGCGCCGAACTCGACGGCAGGTTCTCGGCCAGCCACCCCAACGCCTGCTTCAGCTTCTCCAGATGCATCGGCTCGCAGACCGGCTTCAGGATCGAGAGGTCGATGACCTCGCCCAACCGTTCCGGGAGGTAGGGCGGCTCCGGCTCGCGGCGCTGCGTCTGCACGAAGCTGCCGCGCCCGACCTCGCCGGCAATCAGACCGCGGCGGATCAGTTCCTCATAGGCGCGGCTGACCGTCTGGACCGAAAGTTTCAGGTCGTCGGCAAGCCGCCGGTGCGTCGGCAGTCGCGCGCCATTGGCGAGCTTTCCGTCATGGATGGCGCGCGCGAACTGATCGGCCAGCGAGAGGTAGGCCGGGCGGCGGATGAGCGCAGGATCTGGCTGCCATAATGTCATGACTTTATTAGAGATCGAAATCAGTACAATTGACAATCGAAATAATGCATCGTCATGGTGTCCGGAACAAAAACTGGAGCCGGCATGGCGGCAGCAAAACTCGATCCGATCGACCTCAAGATCCTTGACGCCATCCAGCGCGACGGGCGCATCACCAAGCTGGCGCTGGCCGAGAAGGTCGGCCTGTCGCCGACGCCTTGCTGGATGCGGCTGCGCAAGCTGGAGAAGGCCGGCATTGTCTCCGGCTACCACGCCGCAATCACCATGCGCGCGATCGCGCCGGTGGCGACCGTGCTGATGGAGGTGACACTGGCCAGCCACCGGCAGGCCGATTTCGACCGTTTCGAGCGGGTCATCCGCGACGTACCCGAGATCGTCGCCTGCTGGTCGGTCGGCGGCGGCGTCGACTATGTGCTTAAAGTGATGGCGCGGGACATCGACGCCTATCAGCGGCTTGTCGACGCCCTTCTGGAACGCGAGATCGGCATCGACCGCTACTTCACCTACATCGTCACCAAGACGGTGAAGGAGGAGTCCGTGGTGCCTGTCGCCGACCTGTTGCCAGGCTGAAGCCGGAGAGATCGTCTGGCCCGGCGGGCCATGGGAGACAATCTCTCTCCTGGCGGCTGCCGAAAAAGCCTCTCTGTCTCGGTCGCGCGGCTAATCTCTCCGCATCGCCTTGGCACCGGGAGACAAACGATGTCCGCGCATTTTGCACGCCCACACCGCCACGAAGCACTGGATCGTCTCGCCGATCGCCGGCTGCTGCGCGATCTCGGCTATATCGGGGGCCATTGGACCGCCGGCGACTCGGCTGCGAGCTTCGCAGTCACCGATCCGGCCACCGGCGCCACAGTCGCCTTCGTTGCCGCCCTCGGCGCAAGCCAAACGGCGGAGGCTGTCGACGCGGCAGCGCGTGCCCTGCCGGCCTGGCGCTCCGCGCTGCCGCAGGAGCGCTCCGGAATCTTGCGAAAATGGTTCGAGCTGATCGTCGCCGCCAAGGACGACCTGGCGCTGCTGATGACGCTTGAACAGGGCAAGCCGCTAAAGGAATCGCTGGGCGAGATCGACTACGCCGCCTCCTTCGTCGAGTGGTATGCCGAGGAAGCAAAGCGCCTCAATGCCGAAAGCGTCACCAGCCATTTGCCGAATGCTCAGATGACCGTTCGCCGCGAGCCGCTCGGCGTCGTCGGCGTCGTCACCCCATGGAACTTTCCGTCGGCCATGCTCACCCGCAAGGCCGCTGCGGCGCTTGCCGCCGGCTGCACCGTGGTGGCGCATCCGTCCTCGGAAACGCCGCTTTCGGCGCTGGCGCTGGCCGAGCTCGGCGAGCGTGCCGGCCTGCCCGCCGGCGTCTTCAACGTTGTCACCGGGGATGCGCGCACCATCGTCGGCGCGATGTGCGCTGACGCCCGGGTGCGCGCCATGAGCTTCACCGGTTCGACCGACGTCGGCCGGCTGATTGCCGCGCAGAGCGCGCCGACGATGAAGCGACTGGTCATGGAGCTCGGCGGCCATGCGCCGCTGATCGTCTTCGGTGATGCCGATATCGAAAAGGCGGTGACGATCGCCCTCGACGCCAAATTCGCCACCTCCGGCCAGGATTGTCTTGCCGCCAACCGCATCTATGTGCAGCGCCAGATCTATGACCGCTTCTGCGCCGCCCTCGCCCGTCGCATCGAGCGTCTGCGCACCGGCAACGGGCTTTCCCCCGACGCCGATATCGGCCCGCTGATGCATGAGCGCGCCGTCAAGAAGGTGGAGGAGCAGGTCGCAGACGCGCTGGCTCGCGGCGCGCGCTGCCTCATCGGCGGCAAGCGCCATGCGGCCGGGCCGCTGTTCTATCAGCCAACGCTGCTCGTCGATGTGCCGGACGAGGCGCTGATCATGCATGAGGAAACCTTCGGCCCGGTCGCCGCCGTCACCCCGTTCGACGAGGAACGGGAAGTCGTCGCCCGCGCCAATGCTACCGAATATGGCCTCGTCGCCTATGTCGTGACCGAGAACGGCGCGCGCCAGGCGCGCATGGGTCGCGCGCTGGAATACGGTATGGTCGCGATCAACCGGGTGAAGATCACCGGCGCGCCGATCCCGTTCGGCGGCGTCAAGCAGTCCGGCATCGGCCGCGAAGGCTCGCGCCATGGCCTCGAAGCCTTCACCGATCTGAAATACCTTTGTCTGGACGTCGCCTAGCGCACGCCGGAAGAATTCCCTGCAAGGAGAAAAAAGATGCTCGAACAGTCCAACGAACTTTCGGCCTGGGATCGCGACCACTTCTTCCATCCCTCGACGCATATGGGCACGCATGCGCGGGGCGAGTCCCCGGCACGCATCATGGCCGGCGGCGAAGGCGTCACCGTCTGGGACAACACCGGCAAGAAGAGCATCGATGCCTTTGCCGGCCTCTATTGCGTCAATGTCGGCTATGGCCGCCACAAGATCGCCGATGCCATTGCTGATCAGGCCAAGAACCTCGCTTATTATCACGCCTATGTCGGGCACGGCACCGAGGCCTCGATTACGCTCGCCAAGATGATCATCGACCGCGCGCCGAAGGGCATGTCGAGGGTCTATTTCGGCCTCTCCGGCTCCGACGCCAACGAGACCAACATCAAGCTGATCTGGTATTACAACAACGTTCTCGGTCGGCCGGAGAAGAAGAAGATCATCTCGCGCTGGCGCGGCTACCACGGCTCCGGCGTCATGACAGGATCGCTGACCGGGCTCGAGCTGTTCCACAACGCCTTCGACCTGCCGCGCGCGCCGATCATGCACACCGAGGCCCCCTATTATTTCCGCCGCGCCGACCGCTCGATGAGCGAGGAGCAGTTTTCGCAATATTGCGCCGACAAGCTCGAGGAGATGATCCTTGCCGAGGGCCCGGACACCGTCGCGGCCTTTATCGGCGAGCCGATCCTCGGCACCGGCGGCATCGTGCCGCCGCCCGCCGGCTATTGGGAAAAGATCCAGGCAGTGCTGAACAAATACGACGTGCTGCTTGTCGCCGACGAGGTGGTGACCGGCTTCGGCCGTCTCGGCACCATGTTCGGCTCCGACCATTACGGCATCAAGCCGGACCTGATCACCATCGCGAAGGGCCTGACGTCTGCCTATGCGCCGCTTTCCGGCGTCATCGTCTCCGACAAGGTCTGGCAGGTGCTGGTCAGGGGTTCCGACAAGCTGGGCTCGCTGGGCCACGGCTGGACCTATTCGGCGCATCCCATCTGCGTCGCCGCGGGCGTCGCCAATCTCGAACTGATCGACGAGATGGATCTGGTGAGGAATGCCGGCGAGACCGGCGCCTATTTCCTCGCCGAGCTGGCCAAGGCCGTCGGCGGCCACAGAAACGTCGGCGAGGTCCGCGGCGACGGCATGCTGGCTGCGGTCGAGTTCGTCAGGGATCGCGACGATCGCGTCTTCTTCGATCCGGCGCTCAAAGTGGGCCCGCAGATCGCCACGACGCTCGCGGCAAGCGGCGTCATCGGCCGCGCCATGCCGCAGGGCGACATCCTCGGCTTCGCGCCGCCGCTTTGCCTGACGCGCGAGGAGGCCGACACCATCGTCGCCAAGACCGCCGACGCCGTGAACAGCGTGTTTGCCAGCCTCTGAGGCAATCCAAGAAAGGTGTGAAACGGTTTTCCGTGGGGAATTGCGCGAAGGCAAAGGAACAGATTGACATGAATGCCATGACCAGAACCGTCCCGGCCACGATGGCCGCCGTGCAGCTCACCGGCCACGGCGGCCTGGAAAAACTCGTCTACCGCACCGATGTGAAGGTGCCGTCGCCGGCTGCCGGCGAGGTGCTGGTCAAGGTCAGCGCCTGCGGCATGAACAACACCGACGTGTGGGTGCGCCAGGGCGCCTATGGCACGGAAGAAGATGCGGCCGCGGTATCGACCTGGCGCCGGCAAGGCAACACGCTGACCTTTCCTCGCATCCAGGGCACCGATACGGTCGGCACCATCGTCGCCGTCGGTGACGGCGTACCCGCCGAGCGCATCGGCGAACGCGTCATGGTCGACTTCTCCATCTACAACCGTGACGACGATTCGCTTGCCGACATCGACTATATGGGCCACGGCCGTGACGGCGGCTATGCCGAATACCAGGCGCTGCCGGCCGAGAACGCGCATGTCGTCAATACCGATTTGAGCGATGTCGAGCTCGCCACCTTCTGCTGCGCCTATCTCACCGGCGAGCAGATGCTGGAACGTGCAGGCTTGAAGGCCGGCGAACGGGTGCTGGTCACCGGCGCCTCCGGCGGTGTCGGCTCCGGCATCGTGCAGCTGGCGCGGGCGCGGGGCGCCATTCCCTATGCCGTGGTCGGCAAGGGCAAGGAGCAAGCGGTGCTCGACATCGGCGCCGAGAAAGTGATCACGCGCGGCGTGGCCGACCTGCCTGCCGCCGTCAACGAAGCGACCGCTGGCCAACCCATCGACGTGGTCGCCGATCTTGTCGGCGGCGCCATCTTCAATGATCTGCTGCGCATCCTGCGGCCCGAGGGACGCTACACCACCGCAGGCGCCATCGCTGGGCCGGTGGTGCAGCTGGACCTGCGCACCATGTATCTGAAGCAGCTTCAGCTGCACGGATCGAGCCAGGGCACCAGGGCCGATTTCCGCCGCATCGTGCGCTACATCGAGGAGAAGAAAATCCGCCCGCTGGTCGGCGGCGTCTACAAGCTGTCGGACTTCCACCGCGCCCAGACCGACTTCATGGCCAAGGACTTCGTCGGCAAGCTGGTGGTGGTGCCGGACGCGATTGCCGACACGAACAAGTAACGGCCGATGGCGGCGGCCGACGGTTGACCTTCGCGGTCAGCCCTTGCGCTCCTGAAGGATGTTGCCGCCATCCACGACGAGGACGGCCCCGTTGACATAGCTGGCGCCGTCGGACGCCAGGAACAGCACAGCCGCAGCGACCTCCTCCGGAGTGCCGGCGCGTCCAAGCGGCGTGTTTTGCGCCGCGACGAGCTCTTCCGGCGTCGAGGCGCCCGTCGCGATCCAGCCCGGCGCCACGGCGTTGACGGTGACGCCGCTGCGGCCGACCTCCAGCGCAAGCGCATGCGTCAGCCCGACCATGCCTGCCTTGGCGGCGGAATAAGCGGCCTCGCCTTCGTTGGAGACGTAAGGGCCGGTGACCGAGGCCATGTTCACCACGCGTCCATGACCGCGCTCTACCATGCCGGCCAGAAATGTGCGTGTGGCAAGGAATGTGGTCTTCAGGCTGACATCGATGCCGCGGTCCCAGTCGCGCTCGCTGAGATCGAGAAATCGCCGCTGCAGCGCCGGCTGAGCGACCGTTCCCATCCCGGCATTGTTGACGAGGATATCGATCTCGCCGACCTCCGAGCAGAGCCGCTCGACATCCGCTGCACGCGTCAGATCGGCCACCACCGCACGAACGTCGAGCCCCTCCGCCCGCAGCTCTTCAGCGCGCTGCTCGACGCGATGCGACGAGGCGGTGATCGCGACCGCAAGCCCGGCGTCGCCGAGTGCGCGCGCCACCGCGACGCCGATGCCGTCGGCGGCGCCCGCGCCGGTCACCAGCGCCGTGCGGGATTTGCGAAACGTGGTCATGAGCCCTCCAAGGCGATGACGCCAATGCCGCGAGTCAGTATCCGGCGCTGATGCCGAAATCGATCGAAAGCGCGGCCCCGGTGATCGGCGCCGCGCCGGGCTGGCAAAGATAATGGATGAAGGAGGCGATCTCTTCCACGCCGATGAACCGTGCTCTTTCCCCTTGTGGGTAGTGCCCAAGGAGCCGGCGCTTGTAGCCGTCCGGGTCATCTCCGCCATAGGTCCTTGCCTGATACTCGATCATCGGCGTCGCCGTGTCGCCAGGACAGACGGCGTTGACCCTGATGCCGTGCGGCGCAAGCTCCAGGGCGAGAGCCTTGGTCAGCATCACCAGCCCGCCTTTGGAGGCGCAATAGACCGCCGCGCCGCTGTTGCCGACGATGCCCGCGTCGGAGGCGATATTGATGATAACGCCCTGCGCCGCCGACAGGTGCGGAATGGCGGCCGAGATCAGGAAGAAGGCGCCTTTGAGATTGACATCCAGCACCAGGTCCCATTGCTCTTCGCGGACCTCGCTTGCCGCTCCCTCGAGCCAGACGCCGGCGGCGTTGACGAGAATGTCCAGGCCGCCTCCCCACTCGCGGGCCTTGTCCACAACCTCCCGGCAGGCGGCGACGGAACGGATATCGAGCGGCAGACCGATCGCGTTCGCACCGGTCGCGGCAATCCTTGACACGGCCTCGTCGAGTTTCGCGCCGGGAAGGTCGGCGAGCACGATCCGCTCACCGTCAGCCGCAAGGCGCAGTCCCGTCGCAAGACCCATTCCCCCGGCGCCGCCCGCGATCAGGACGGTTCTTGCAGCCATTCGATAACCTCCGCTGTGCGATGAGCGTTGCGGCGAGACACAGTCCGGCATCCGAACCACGTCGGAGAGACATCTCGCATGCGCCACGCCGGACAAACAATGATCACAGCACCGAAGCCATTCGCTTCGCGATCACCCCAGCTCCAGCGTCGTGATGCCGAAAACCTTCGACGGCACATTGCCTGGTTTGCCGCCCCGATACATGCGGGTCGTCGTGAATCCGGGGACCATGCCGACAGCCTGAAGCACGGCGGTGAAGCCGATCTGGGTGGCCGGCACGTCGATATGCAGCGCCTCGCCTGCCGTCCTTCCCGTCAGTTCCGCCATCAAAGCCAGGGCTGTCTCCATGTCGTCCGCGAACAGCGGACCGATCTTGAAACCTTCGCGGCATCGGCGCGCCACGCCGTAGCCGGCAAGGCCGGTCGAGCCAGTGGACATCATCGCGATCCGGGGCGGCTGCAGCCATGCCCGCAGGAAGGCCTCCCGAGGCGCCGGGAAGCACTGGCGGTCATAGGCCAGGATCTCGGACGTTGCCGACCTGTCCACGCCACGAAGCCCAAGCGTCGATGCTCCTTCGCCGATTCGGCGAAGAGACCGCCCATTGAACGCTAGACCGTCGAGCGAATTATTATCCGGGTTTTTCGAATCGATGCAAAGGGTTAGCAAGAACGCGCCGAAACATCAGCTGTTGTTCCAATGGGCAACTGGACACGACCGTCGAAGGCGGGGAATCTTCTTTGGTCGTTGCTTCGAATTGAATGGAGTGCCCGAGGAAATGCCCCTGAGCGCCGAAGAAATCGCCAGTCATCCGGCAGCTCTGCGCGGTGTCAAGGAGCAGTCGCGCGCGCTCATCCATATCTACGAAACCAGCCCGCGCCTTGCCGCCGTTTTTGCCACCCAGCAGCGCTGGCTGCTCGGCCATGTCGGACTTGCGCTGCATTTCAGGCGCGACCCCGATGACCGCCGCACCGAAATGACCGTAGCGCGTTTCATCGAGGTCGTGCGCCGCAATTCAGTCGCCAGCCGCAACACCGCCGAAGCGTTCGTCAAGGAAATGCTCCGTTACAACGTCGCCGAATATATTTCGTCGCGTGGCGATGGCCGGGCTCATCCGTTGCGGGTGACCGCGGCCACCATCGAGACCTTTACCGGCTGGATCCATGCCCATTTGCGAACGCTCGACCGCATCGATGGCGGAGCCCGGCTGACGACTTTCCTCGGACACCCCGATATGCTGGCCAAGCTGCAGCCATTGATCTGCGACGGATTGCTCGCATCCATTCCGGTGCGGGAACCCCAGCAAACCTTCTCGTTGTTCATCTGGCTCAACAACGGCGGCATCGTCATGGACTGGCTGATGTCGGGTATCGATCCGGAGGACGCCAGCCTCGAGAAGATTCCGACCGGCGTCATCTCGATCAGCGAATTTGCGCATTGGCTGAAGCTGTCGCGCACGCATCTGGCGCGCAAGCTCCGCGACGCCGAGGCGCTCGGCAGCATCGGCTGGGTCGGCCAGCGCGGACATTCCGTCATGTGGGTGTCGCGGCAGTTCTTCGACGAATACATGGCCGTCCAGGCAGCCAAGCTCGCCATCGTCGACGCAGCCTTCGAGGCGAGTTTTTCCGGCGCGAGCGAAGGCTGAGCGCCGCGGCGCCTGCTCCGAGCTTGCCGTGACGGCGCGCAAAGAGACGCGCCGTTGAGCCGCTTCGACCATGACGCGGCGCTCAGAGCAATTCCAGGAAAGTGTGAAACGGTCTTCCGTCCGGAATTGTCAAATCAAAGAGCTAGGGAGGCTTGCCGTTTCCGTGGAACGGTGAACCGCTCTATGTCCTCAGTCGATGTCGAACGACACGCCTTGCGCCAAGGGCAGGGCCTTGGAGAAGTTCACCGTGTTGGTGGCGCGCCGCATATAGGCCTTCCAGGCGTCCGAGCCGCTCTCCCGGCCGCCGCCGGTTTCCTTCTCGCCGCCGAATGCGCCGCCGATCTCGGCGCCCGACGTGCCGATATTGACATTGGCGATGCCGCAGTCCGAACCGTCGACGCCGAGAAAGCGCTCCGATTCCTGCAGGTCACGGGTAAAGATCGAGGATGACAGGCCTGCGCCGACCGCATTGTGCAGGTCGAGCGCCTCGTCGAAATCGGCATATTTCATCACATAGAGGATCGGCGCGAAGGTCTCTTCCGTCACCGGCGAAACCTGCTTCGGCATTTCGACGAGCGCCGGATGCACATAGTAGGCCTCGGGATGGCCGTTCTCGAACCGCTTGCCCCCGGTCACCTTGCCGCCATGCGCTTCCGCTTCGTTCAACGCCTTCTGCATATTGTCGAAGGCGGCCTTGTCGATCAGCGGACCGACCAGCGCCGAGGTCTCCAGCGGATTGCCGACCGAAACGCTCTGATAGGCCTTCTTCAGGCGCGGCAGCAGCGCGTCATAGACGCTCTCGTGCACGAACAACCGCCTGAGCGTCGTGCAGCGCTGGCCGGCGGTGCCCATGGCGCCGAACGCAATGGCGCGCAGCGCCATGTCGAGATCGGCGCTCGGGCATACGATGCCGGCATTGTTGCCGCCGAGCTCGAGCACCGCGCGTGCAAAACGCTTGGCCAGCCGCGGACCGACCTCGCGGCCCATGCGGGTCGAGCCCGTGGCCGAGACCAGCGGCACCTTCGGATGGTCGACCAGCACCTCGCCGACGGCGCGGTCGCCGATCAGCACCTGGAGTAGTCCTTCCGGCGCATCGGCGCCGAAACGCCTGGCGGCGCGCTCGAAGATCGCCCCGCAGGCAAGCGCCGTCAGCGGCGTCTTTTCCGACGGCTTCCACACCACCGCGTCACCGCACACGAGTGCAAGTGCCGCGTTCCACGACCACACCGCGACGGGGAAGTTGAAGGCCGAGATCACGCCGACGACGCCGAGCGGATGCCAGGTTTCCATCATGCGGTGTCCAGGGCGCTCGGTGGCGATGGTCAGGCCGTAGAGCTGGCGGGAAAGACCGACCGCGAAATCGCAGATGTCGATCATCTCCTGTACTTCGCCAAGACCCTCGGACGGGATCTTGCCGACCTCGATCGACACCAGCCGGCCGAGCTCCGCCTTGTGAGCACGCAACTCCTCGCCGAGCAGGCGCACCAGTTCGCCCCGCTTCGGCCCCGGCACCAGCCGCCAGGCCTGGAAGGCCTTGTGCGCGACATCGATAGCCTTGCCGGCATCGACCGCCGAGATCGACTTCAGTGCCGCGATCTGCTCGCCCGTCACCGGGCTGCGCACGATGAGGTCGCCGCCGGAAAGCGTATCCTTGGCGACGCCAAGTTTCTCCAGAAGTGAGGCCGTTTCCTTCGCAATCGTCATGTTTGTTCCTTTTCAGATCTCGCCTTGGATATGGCGAGCGTCGAAGCCTTGCGCCACGTCTTGTCGCCGCCCTGAGGCACGACGGCGCTTTCATGGCGTGGCATTACTCGTTTCAGGGAAAAACCGCCACCCCGGGATGGTCCAACCCCCGGCGCGCAAAATTGGGCCAGCAGTGAAAATGGGATCAGCGCGCCTTCTTGGCCTGCGACTTCTCGGTGCTTTCCTTGATCAGCCGGTCGATATGCATGCGGATATGAGCGGCTTCGGCGGCGGTGTTGGCTAAAGCGATCGCGCGGTCGAAGGCCACGCGCGCCTCCTCGCCACGGCCGAGCTGCATCAGCAGGCCGCCCTTCAGGCCGAAGAAGTGGAAATAGCCTGCCAGCCGATCTTCGAGCGGCTCGATCATCGCCAGCGCCGCTTCGGGGCCGCGCACCTTGCTCACCGCAACCGCGCGGTTCAGCGTCACTACCGGCGACGGCTGCATCTGCTCGAGCAAGCCGTAGAGCAGGTCGATCTCGGTCCAGTCCGTATCCTCGGGTGTTGCCGCCCGCGCATGCAATGCCGCGATCGCCGCTTGCACCTGGTATGGGCCAGGCTTGCGATGACGCAGCGCCTTGTCGACCAGCGCCAGGCCCTCGTCGATCATCTTGCGGCTCCAGAGCGACCGGTCCTGATCCTCGAGCAGCACGATCTCGCCATGCGCGTCGAAGCGCGCCGGCGCGCGTGCATGCTGGAGAAGCAGCAGCGCCGTCAGGCCCATGATCTCCGGTTCCTGCTGAAACAGCCTGAGCAGCAGCCGGGCGAGCCGGATCGCCTCCTCGCAAAGCGGCGCGCGGGCCGGCGCCTCGCCGCCATTGGT
Organism: Mesorhizobium sp. M1A.T.Ca.IN.004.03.1.1; assembly: GCF_003997555.1. NCBI lineage: Bacteria > Pseudomonadati > Pseudomonadota > Alphaproteobacteria > Hyphomicrobiales > Phyllobacteriaceae > Mesorhizobium > Mesorhizobium sp. M1A.T.Ca.IN.004.03.1.1. The sequence continues at coordinate 1,025,782 of NZ_RZTV01000001.1, forward strand.
CGAATAGCCCTCGTTGAAGATCAGATAGATCATGGCCGCGACCGCCGCCAAGCGCTCGGAACGCTCGACCGCGCCTGGCGTCTCGAACGGCACGCCGGCATCGGCGATGCGCGCCTTGGCCCGGGTGATGCGCTGCTCCATGGCGCTCTCGCCGACGAGAAAGGCGCGCGCGATCTGCTTGACGGTCAGGCCGGAGACGATGCGCAGCGCGACCGCGATCTGCTGCGTCGCCGGCAGGTCCGGATGGCAGCAGATGAACAGGAGCCGCAGGATATCGTCGCGATAATGCGCGCCGTCCAGCCGCTCGGCCATATCGCCTTCGGCATCCTCGAGATCGGAGATCTGGTCCTCTTCCGGCATCGGCGCCTGCTTGGCGCGCTTGCGCACCGCGTCGATGCCGCTGTTGCGGCCGACGAAGATCAGCCAGGCCGCCGGATCGCGCGGCGGCCCGTTTTTCGGCCAGTTCTTCAGCGCCCTCAGGCATGCATCCTGGAAAGCTTCTTCCGCGGCGTCGAGGTCGCGGAAATAGCGCAGCAGCGCGCCCATCGCCTGCGGACGGGCGGTGCTGATCGCGTTGCTGATCCAGGCAAGCTCGGTCATGCGGGAACCTTTGTCGGATTGAAGACCGAGATCGGCCTGATCTCGTAGGAACCACCGCTCGGATTGACCTCGGAGAGTTCGCGAGCGAACTCGACGGCTTCGTCCAGGTGATTGCATTCGAGCGTGTAGAAGCCGAGGAACTGCTCCTTGGTCTCGGCGAACGGGCCGTCGAGCACCACCGATTCGCCCTTGACCTTGCGAAGCGTCGTCGCGGCTGTGGTCGGCAGCAGGCGCGCCACCGGCCCCAGCCGGCCTGCCCTGGCGTATTTGTCCTGTACGTTGAGGAGCTTTGCCATGACCTCCTCGTCCTGTTCCTTGCTCCAGGAGCAGACGACGTCTTCGGAGGCATAGCAGAGGATGGCATAAAGCATGGCGCGTCCTTTCCGTATCAAAGGACGCAACAGTAGGACCCTTCCCGACACAAGGTCGACAAAAAAGTTGTAGGGCTATCGAGGGTTTACGCTATCCTCCTGGTGGTCAGGCTTCGCGCGCCTGCAGCCATCTCAGCACCAGCGTCTCCTCCTCGTCGAGGCCCGGTATAAGGCGCTTTCGTTTGTTGGCTTCGGCCATTTCGCCGAGCAGCTTCCCTTCGGCCCACGCCTCGAAGACGAGCGGATGGATATAGCACCGGCGGCAGACGGCTCGCGTATTGCCGAGTCGTTCGGCGACCTTGTCGACGATACTGTTCATCACGCGGTTTTTCTGGGTCATGCTCTCGGGCAACTTCGCCTGCGCGAACAGGGATGCCGCATGGATGGTGCCGCCCCAGGTGCGAAAATGCTTGGAGCTGAACTCCGGGCCAGATGCCTCGCGAATATAGCGATTGACGTCCTCCGACCGCAGCGGCCGGCGTGTTCCCTCGTCATCAAGATACTGAAACAGCTTCTGGCCAGGCAGGTCCTGCGCGCCGCGCACGATTTTGGCGATGCGTTGGTCGACGAGCTTCAGCTTCCATTCCTTGCCGGACTTGCCCGTGAAGGAGAAGCGCAGGCTGGAACCGGTGATTTCGACATGGCGGTCGCGCAGCGTGGTCAGGCCGAAACTCTTGTTGTCGCGGGCATAGGCGGCATTGCCGACACGGATCATGGTGTTGTCGAGCAGCCAGACGACAGAGGCGACAACGCGCTCCAGCGGAAGTCCATGACGGCGCAGGTCGGCATCGACCTGGCGCCTCAAGGAGGGCAGGCTTTGCGCGAAAGCAACGAGGCTGGAGTATTTGACGCCGTCCCGTTCCTCGGTCCACTGCGGATGATAGCGGTACTGCTTGCGTCCGCGCTGATCCCGGCCGGTCGCCTGGATATGGCCGTTCGGGTCGGGCGAGATCCATACATCCGTCCACGCGGGCGGAATGACGATCGCCTTGATACGGTCAAGGGTGGCCGCGGTGACCGCACTCCCGTTCGGGCCGACATAGGAAAATCCCTTGCCTTTTCTCAGGCGCCGGATGCCCGGATCGGCATCGCTGACATAGCTGAGCGCGGCGCGCTCGGCGGAACTCTGCGCGCCGTTCCCTTGTATTTCCAGACCACCCGCCAGGCGGCCGAAGGACGATTGTGCTCGTTGCAGCATGGTAACTCCACGGAACTGGTCCGTAGATAAGCCGCGCGACAGCGGCTGGTTCCGCCGTCCCCAGAGGGCGTCCTTCAGCTCCGCCGGTCGGCGGACACCTCAGCCATCCAAAGCCTGCCGTCGTCGAGATGGGTGGGAAAGTAGTCTCGCCCGGCCGGTATCGCTTCCAGAACCGCTCCCGACTCGTCCGTCAGATAGTCGTAGCCGATCTGCTGCAAACGTTGCTCCGGATCGAGATGATTGTAGAGGTCGCGACGTGCCACGCGCCGTTTCGGCTCGATCATCTTCAAATGATAAAGGTTAAGGCCGCTGTCCCGAAGCTCGAAGCGCAGATCTTCGGGGAACCAGGCCTCATGCAGCCCTTGCGACCGGCTCAGATCCGGGTGATAGGCGGGGAAAAGCCTGTGCTGCATCTTTTGGCCCCAGACGCCGTCGATGCGATAGCTTGCCGGCGTATACATCTCCCTTAGGCGAAATCCCCAGGCATTGCGCCTGGACCCGCTGGTCAGTTGGCCTATCCGGCTTGCCACGGCATCTTCCAGCCTTTCGTCCGGATCGATTGCCAGAAGCCAATCGGCACCCGCCTCATAGGCCGCGGCAATAAGCGCGCGCCGCCTCTGCGGTTCATTGCTGAAGACCGCATCCGCCGAGCGATCGTCATAGGCGATCCAGCCATCGACGATTGCGTCGAGATTGGCGAGGAGGTCTGGCACCAGATGTGCGTCGTAGCGATAGCTGAAAATGGCGACGATCCTTTGCCGCGCCCAAAGCCATCGACCGCGCCGCCGGCGCGGCTGCTTCATCTCCAGGGTGATCATGGCCGCGTGCCTGTCCTATCGCCATGCGTTACGCCGACGGCTGCCCCCAGCGATTTTGCGAACAATGCAGCCCATACGATCGGCAGCGATAACATCGCGAAACGTCTATCCTCTTCGGCCAGGCCTTCTTTTGCGAACTTGCCGACATTGCGCCGGTCCCGAAACACCCCTTTGAAAATCCGCAATGGCTTTCGGTGCCCAACGGATTTGAGGTAGGTCCCATATCGGTATCCGCGCAGATACTGGTCGACAATCACTCGGATCAGCCGTGTCTCGTTGCGATGGACGGTAAGCACCGCCGGCTCCCATAGCGGCACGATCGCCTTCGGCAGCCTTTCCAGGAATTCCGTGTCTTCTCCCGTCGCCATTTGTTCGTCGAATAGGCCATACCGATCGAACAATTTTCGGTCGAAAGAAACGCCGTAACGAAGTGCCTTATGAGCGGGAAGACCTGGCAGGCGCCGCATATAGGTAACGAGATGGGCCGCGCACGCGACCAGATTGCGCGGATGACTGTTGGCGATGGCGCTTGCCACGGCCGCGACGCCTTCCCGGTGATGGCGCAGCCGGACCTCTGCCCATCGCGGGTATGCCAGGCAATCATCCGCGAGAAAGGCGATGAAAGGAGCTTTCGTCGCCGCTATGCCGCGATTTCTCGCGGCCCCGGCAAAGAGCCTTTCTTCGCACTCGATGACTGGCACGTCGAGTCCGGCATTGGCCAGAAGCGCCTGGGCATTCCCGCCGCCGGAATTCACGACCACCACCTCGAGCGGGATGTTCTGGCCGAGCACCGACCTGACCGCCGCGACCAGATCGGTCGGAGCCCGAAAACCTATCACCACGACTGCAAGTTCCGGCCCGTCGGCCATCAGGCACTTTGCAGCTGGACGCGATGAGCCGGGAACCGGCGCCGCGCCGCGATTTTGAGCCGATAGCGCATGCAACGCCAGATGTCGGTGGAAACCTTGGGCGCGGCTTCGGCAACCGCCAGGAATTTTGCCGCCGTTTCGAGATCGCCGCGGGCGTAGTGAACGCGGGCGATCTTGAGCGCCACAAGCCCTTCCCTCGCTTTCAACGACGATTTCGCAATGCCGCAGTCGGCGAGTTCGCGCAACGCCAGGCGCCATTCGAGGAAGCGTCGCGCAGGCTTTATCGCGAAGCGGTCATCCGAACGGTCCGACGATACGAAGTAGATCATGATCGGTTGCCTCACGACCGCGAGCGATGCCTTGCTCATAACCCGCGCCCAGAACAATGTGTCCTCGTCGTAGGCAAGACCGGTCGGGAAGCGCGTGTCGCCGACCGTATGCCGCGACACCAGCGCGCTGCCGACGGCAATCGACCGTATCCTGCCTTCCACATAGGCGGAGGCATTGGCGAGCCCGGCAGTCATGTAGCCGGCCGGCGTTTTGAACTGTCGGTCCCGGCCATCGGTCCGCCGGCGGTAGGCGCCGACCACCATGTCGGCGCCTGGCTTGGTCCTGGTCTTGGACAGCAGCGTCCGCAACCCACCCTCGATATGCAGATCGTCGGCGTCGATCATGTAAATCCAGGGGAAGCGCGCCTCGGCCAGCGCAAGATTGCGGGAGCCGCCCGCGTCTCGACAATTGGACCGGATGATCCGGAACGGCAGCGCCAGCCGCGAGGCTGCGTCCGCGGCCACGGCCGCCGTGTTGTCCGTCGAGGAATCGTCGACCAGTATCACTTCGCCGATGATCTCGGCTTCCGAGCGCAAGGTTGCCAACGTGTCTGCAACGGTTGCCGACGCGTTGTGTGCTGGAATGATGATGCTGACCGATGTCAACAATTGAACTCCGCGCAAGTGCCCGGCAGGCCGGTCCACGGTCCGGCGGCAAGATAGCGGCGGGATCGCGATTTGAGAAGCAGCCGCATCACCGATCGTGCGCCTTCAGGCAGCGACCGGGATGACATCGACCGCCTGCTCGCCGATCTGCTCGCCGGTGGTTTTCAGGACGCCGACAATCGGCGCCACGTCGGAATAGTCGCGGCCGTATCCCACCGTGATATGGTCGTTGCTCGCCCGCATGCCGTTGGTCGGATCGAATTCCTGCCAGCCGGCATCGCGCCCGCACCAGGCCTTGACCCAGGCATGCATGGCGTCGGCGCCTTCGAGCCTCGGCTTACCCTTGGGCGGGATCGTGCGCAGGAAGCCGCTGACATAGCCGGCGGGGATGCCAAGCCCGCGCAGCCCGGCGATCATGATGTGCGAGAAATCCTGGCAAACTCCACGCTGAAGCGCAAAGGCATCGCTGGCGCGCGTCTGCACGGTAGTTGCCTTGCCGTCATAGGTGAAATCGCGGTGGATCCGATTGCAGAGATCGACCGCCGTGGCGATCGCCGAACCGGCGAGGCTTTCCCGCGCATAGTCCGTGATTACCGGATCGATGCTGGCGTGGTCGCTGGCGGCGAGGAAGTGATGCGGCGCGTCGGGGGACAGCGAACGCACCGCGTCGAGTTCCGCCCTCAAGCCGTGAATGTCGGGCGAGACGTCGAGGCCGGCTTCCGGCCGCGATACCGACACACGGGCGCTCATCCTGACGTGGAGCTCCTCATGCGCGTCGCGAACGGCGATCGCAGTGACGTTGTTGCCGAAGAAATCGGAAAAATCCGCGCGCTCGGCCGGATTCGGCTGGAACGACAGCGAGGCGGCGATAACCCGCTGCACGCCGGCGATCGTCTGTGGCAGCACGCGCACCTGGTGCCTGCCGCCGCCGGCTGCGGCCGCATAGCCGTAATGAAGATGGAGCCTGATGTCGTAGAGCATTTATCCGAAATAGGCCCTGGCGAGACTGTTGTAGAGATCGCCGATCTGAATGGCGAGATCGTCCAGCACCTTCGCGGTCATGTCCTGAGGCTCCATCACGGCGAGCGCCGTGTTGAGCTGCAGGATTTCTTTCGCCGCGGGCGACATATGTCCCTCGCCCCCGACGGAAGGCAGCATGCCGATCTCGGCCTTGAGCCGCTCGAGCTGGAACAGGATCGAGCGCGGGTTGAGCGGATCGAGCGCCAAGAGGTCTATAACCGTGCGCCGGCCTGACTGAACCGGATATTGCCGGCGGTGGGTCATGACGCTGTCGCCGATCTCCAGCATCATGTCGAGTGCGCCGTCGGGCGCGTCTGCCTTTGTCAGCCTGGCTAGCGTGCGCGCGATCTGGATGCCACGTTCCAGTCGGCGGCCGATCTCCAGGAAGCGCCAACCGGTGAAGCGGTACATGTTCTCGTGCAGCAGCCCCGAGAAGCCCGCAAGCTTTCGCAGCATCACGGTCATCGCCCGCGTCGCGTCGTCGCCCGGAGCGACCGTCTCCGCGAATTTGTGGATGGTCTTCGACAGATCCTTCAGCGCCAGCCAGCCATCCGGCGAGAAGCGGTCGCGGATCTGGCCGGCGCTGTAGACGGCGCTGTCCAATGTGCCGATCAATCCAAGCGGGATCGCGGTTTCGACCTCGATGCCGAACGGTTCGAGATAGTCTCTGATGTCGGCGAGCAGCGGCATCTCGGGATCGGATGTCTCCGCCAGCCTGACGTGATAAGCGCGCAGCACCCGCACCGTGTCTTCCGAGCGCTCGATATAGCGGCCGAGCCAGGTCAGGTTTTCCGCGGCGCGGCTCGGCAGGCTGCCGGGCATGGTGCGGGTGAAGCCGTCGGTCTCCTGCGGCAGCAGCGTCTCCCGCTCGACAGGCCTGTCGCTGACCACCCAGACATCCGCCGCCTGACCGCCGCGCTGCATGGCCATCGCGGTCGGGTCGAGCGAGAAGCCGACGCGTGCAAAGCCGCCGGGCATCACCGTCCAGCCTTCGTGTGTTCGCGCCAGGTAGACGCGCAGGCTGGCGGGCCGCGGCTCCAAGCGGCCGCCGGCAAAGACCGGCGTAGTCGAGAGCGTGACCGCCTCCTGGCCGACGAAGCCAACCCCGTCGGCTTCGATCCGCGCGATAAGCTCCGCCCGCTCGCCGGCCGAAAGCGCCGAACCGAGCCTGGTCGCGCCATCGTCCTCGAAGGCAAGCCGTGTCGACAGCGCCGGGCCAACCACCATGCGGTCGATATTGGCCAGCACATGGTCGCGTTCGGCCTGCTGTCCGCACCACCAGGTCGCAATGTTCGGCAGCTTGAGTTCCTCGCCATGCAATTCCCGCGCGATCCGCGGCAGGAAAGAAAGCAGCGCCCGCGTTTCCGCCAAGCCGGAACCGAGCCCGTTGACGGCCGAGACGGTGCCGCGCCGGATCGCCTCGACCAGCCCCGGCGTGCCGATCTGCGAGTCCGGTTTGAGCTCCAGCGGATCGGCGAAAGCGGCATCGAGCCGCCGCCACAAAACGCCGATCGGCATCAGGCCCGAAACCGTGCGCACCATCAGCCGGCCGCCGGACACCGTCAGGTCCTCGCCTTCGAGCAGCATAATGCCGAGATAACGCGCGATATAGGCGTGCTCGTAATAGGTCTCGTTGAGCGGTCCGGGCGTCAGGATGGCGACGCGGCCGCCGGAATCCTTCGCCATGCCGTTCAGCGCATCACGGAAGCGGCGGAAGAAGCCGGCCAGGCGATGCACATGCAGCTCGCCATAGATGTCAGACAAGGCGCGCGTGGTGGCAACGCGGTTCTCCAACGCAAAGCCGGCGCCCGACGGCGCTTGCGTGCGGTCGCCCAGAACCCACCAGCGGCCGTCGGGGCCGCGGCCGAGCTCGAAGGCGACCATGTGCAGGAAATGGCCGCTGGCCGGACGGACGCCGACCACCGGGCGCAGATATTCCGGGCTCGCCGCAATCAGCCCCGCCGGCAGGATTCCCTTCTCGATCAGCCGGTTCGGCCCGTAAATGTCGGCCAGCATCGTCTCGAACAGGTCGGCGCGCTGGACGAGGCCGGCGCTGATCTCGGCCCATTCCTTCTCGTCGATCAGCAGCGGGACATGCGCCAGCGGCCATTCGCGCTCGTTGGCGCCGGCTTTGTCGTAGACGCGGTAGTAGACGCCGGCATCGCGCAGATATTGGTCGGCGCGGGCAAAGCGCTGTCCGAGCGCCTCAGCCCCCAGATCGTCCAGCGCTCCGATGAAGGACTGCCAGGCCGGGCGCGGATTGCCCGACGCGTCGACCATCTCGTCGACGACGCCTTCAATCGACCGGTAATGCTCCAACAGGCTCTGCGCCCGCGGCCTGCCGCCCGCCCGTTTCTGATTCCCCTTGGCCATGCTCGATCAGAATCTCGCCGGTCGCCTGAGGTCAAGGGTCATGGGAAACTCCTCAGAACCTTGTTCTTCACGCAGCACATAGGCACCCGGCGTATGGCCGCGCGGCTCGAAGCGGGCCAGCCGCCGCGCCTCCGCCTCGTTGCCGTTGACCGGGAAGGTCTCGTAGTTGCGGCCGCCCGGATGCGCGACATGATAGACGCAGCCTCCCAACGAGCGGCCCGACCAGCGGTCGTAGATGTCGAACACCAACGGCGTGTTGACCGGAAGGGCCGGATGCAGGCCGGAGGCCGGCTGCCAGGCCTTGAAGCGCACGCCTGCCACCGCGACCTCTCTGCTGTCGGTCGCCTTCATCGGTACGATGCGGCCGTTGCAGACGACCGCGTGACGCTCCGGATTGAGGCCTTCCGTCCTCACCTGCAGCCGCTCGACGGACGAATCGACGAAGCGGACCGTGCCGCCGATCGCGCCTTGCTCGCCCATCACATGCCAGGGCTCGAGCGCCTGCCTGAGCTCCAGCTTGACGCCGCCATGCTGCACCTCACCGCAGAACGGGAAGCGAAATTCGAGTTGGGCTGCGAACCATTCCGGGCGGAAGTCGAAGCCGTTGAGCTTCAGATCTTCCAGCACGTCGAGGAAATCCGCCCAGACATAATGCGGCAGCATGAAACGGTCATGCAGCGACGTGCCCCAGCGCGCGAAGCGGCCGTCCAGCGGCTTCTTCCAAGCCCGCGCGATGATAGCCCGGACCAGCAATTGCTGGGCGAGCGACATCCGGGCATTGGGTGGCATTTCGAAGCCGCGGAACTCGACCAAACCGAGCCGTCCTGTCGGACCGTCCGGCGAGAACAATTTGTCGATGCAGATTTCCGAACGGTGCGTGTTGCCGGTCACGTCGGTCAAGAGATTGCGGAACAGCCGGTCGACCAGCCACGGCAACGGCGCCTCGCCCTTGTCGGGATGCGGCACCTGGGCCAGCGCGATCTCGAGTTCATAGAGGGAATCATGCCGTGCCTCGTCGATGCGCGGCGCCTGGCTGGTGGGGCCGATGAACAGGCCGGAAAACAGATAGGAGAGCGATGGGTGCCGCTGCCATTGCAGCACCAGGCTCTTCAACAGGTCCGGCCGGCGCAGGAACGGACTATCGTTGGGCGTCGCGCCGCCGACAACGACATGATTGCCGCCGCCCGTGCCCGTGTGACGGCCGTCGATCATGAACTTGTCGGTGCCGAGCCGCGACTGCCTGGCTTCCTCATAGATCGCCGCGGTCGTCGCGACGCATTCCCGCCAGTCGGCGGCCGGGTGGATGTTTACCTCGATGACGCCGGGATCGGGCGCCACGCGGATGACGTTGAGGCGCGGGTCGTGCGGCGGCCCATAACCCTCTATATGCACCGGCAGTCCGATCGCCTTGGCTGCGTTCTCGGCAGCCGCCACCAGCTCCAGATAGTCCTCAAGCGCCTCGACCGGCGGCATGAACACGCAGAGCCGCCCGTCACGCGGTTCGACGGTGAGCGCCGTGCGCACCGCACCGCCGATCTCGGTGATCTCCTGCTCGACGCGGTCCTGCTGGCCCGTTGTCGCGGTGAAGGACGCTGCCAGCTGGCGGCGCGCCATTTCGTCGGGGCCCTCAAGTTCTGCTGGGGCAGGTTCCGGCAAGAGAGCGTCGCGCGCCGGCAGCGTAGCGCGCGGCAGCGACGGATCGACCGGCACGATATAGGGGTACTGCGCCGGCGGCACGTAAGGCAGCGCGCCGAGCGGCAGCCGATAACCGACCGGGGAATCGCCCGGCACCAGGAACAGCCGGCCGCGCCGCGTCTTCCACTTTTCCGAACGCCAGCGCTGCCCGGCGGCCTGGCTGTTCCAGCGCTGCACCGGCAGCACATAGCCTGACGGCTTGGTCAGGCCGCGCTCGAACACACGTGCCATGCGGCTGCGCTCTTCCGGATCCTCCAGCTTCGAGTTGGACGGGTCGACATTATCCGGCAGCTTGCCTTCCTTGAGCAGCCATTCGGCCGGATCCTCATAGGCCTCGCCGACCATCGCCTTGTCGATGCCGAGCTCGGCAGCGATCGCCGTGAGCAAGCTTGCGGCCTGCTCAGGCCCGACAGAGACGGTGCTCGTTTCGCGCGCGATCAGCGACGGGTCGCGCCAGACCGGCTCGCCATCGGTGCGCCAAAAGAGCGAGAAGGTCCAGCGCGGCAGGCTCTCGCCCGGATACCACTTGCCTTGCCCGTAGTGGAGGAAACCGCCCGGCGCGAAGCGCTCGCGCAGGCGCCGGATCAGCTGATCCGCCTTATCGCGCTTGGTCGGCCCGACGGCCGCCGTGTTCCATTCGGCAGCCTCGAAATCGTCGATCGACACGAAGGTCGGCTCGCCGCCCATGGTGAGCCGCACATCCTGTTCCCGCAAAACCGCGTCGACCTTGTTGCCCAAGGCGTCGAGCGCCTCCCAGCTTTCATCCGAGAACGGCTTGGTGATGCGCGGATGCTCGGCGATGCGATCGACGCGCATGTCGAAGCCGAAATCGACATTGGCGAAGCTCGCCATGCCGGAGATCGGCGCGGCATTGCGGAAGTGCGGCGTCGCCGCCAGCGGCACATGGCTTTCGCCGGTGAGCAAACCGGAAGTCGGGTCGAAGCCGATCCAGCCGGCGCCCGGAATATAGACTTCGCACCAGGCGTGCAGGTCGGTGAAATCGACCGAGGTTCCAGGCGGTCCGTCCAACGAGACGAGGTCCGGCTTCAACTGGATCAGGTAACCGGAGACAAAACGCGCCGCGATGCCGAGGTTGCGCAGGATCTGCACCAGCAGCCAGCTTGAATCCCGGCACGAGCCTTTGCCTGCGGCCAGCGTCTCCTCCGGCGAATAGACGCCGGTCTCCATGCGCACGATATAGGCGATCTCGCGCTGCAGCCGCGCGTTGAGGCCGACCAGGAAATTGACCGTGTTTGTCGGACTGCGGTCGATGGTTTTCAGGAAGGCCGACAGCAATGGGCCGGCCGGCTCGGGCGTGCGGTATATGGCGAGGTCTTGGCTGATCTCTTCCGGGTAATCGAACGGGAAATTCTCGGCCGATTCCTCGACGAAGAAATCGAACGGATTATAGACCGTCATATCTACGACGAGATCGACTTGGATCTTCAGTTCCGTCACCGGCTCCGGGAAGACGAAGCGGGCGAGGAAGTTGCCGTACGGGTCCTGCTGCAGGTTGACGAAATGGTTCTTCGGCTCGACCTTCAGCGAATGGCTGAGCACCTTGGTGCGCGAATGCGGCGCCGGCTGCAGCCTGATCACCTGAGGGCCGAGAACGACCGGCCGGTCGTATTTGTAATGGGTCAGGTGGTGGACGGCTGCCAGAATTGCCATGGTGCCCCGGGGAACGGCGTTTCAGTCGCCGAACCCTGACATAAGTGCTGGGCATTCTCCAAGCAGAGATGTTGCGTTGCACCTAATTTAAGCAGCGTTGCCGGCTTAGAAAAACGCCTGAAGCCCCGTCTGCGCCCTACCCAGTATCAGCGCATGCACGTCATGCGTGCCCTCATAGGTGTTGACCGTCTCCAGGTTCTGGGCATGACGCATCACGTGATAGCCGATCTGGATGCCGTTGCCGCCATGCATGTCGCGAGCCTGGCGGGCGATGTCGAGCGCCTTGCCGCAATTGTTGCGTTTGACGATCGAAATCATCTCCGGCGCCATCTTGCCTTCGTCCATCAGCCGGCCGACGCGCAGCGAACCCTGCAGGCCGAGCGCGATCTCGGTCTGCATGTCGGCGAGCTTCTTCTGGAAGAGCTGTGTGCCGGCGAGCGGCTTGCCGAACTGCTTGCGGTCGAGGCCGTACTGCCGCGCGCGGTGCCAGCAATCCTCGGCCGCGCCCATGGCGCCCCACGAGATGCCGTAGCGCGCGCGGTTGAGACAGCCGAAGGGTCCCTTCAGGCCCGAGACATTGGGCAGCAGCGCCTCCTCGCCGACCTCGACGCCTTCCATCACTACCTCGCCGGTGATTGAGGCTCGCAGCGAAAGCTTGCCGCCGATCTTCGGCGCCGACAGCCCCTTCAGGCCCTTTTCCAGCACGAAGCCGCGGATCTGGTTGTCATGCGCGGCCGACTTTGCCCAGACGACGAAGACGTCGGCGATCGGCGCGTTGGAAATCCACATCTTGGAGCCGGAAAGCCTGTAGCCGTTCGCCGTCTTCTCGGCCCGTGTCTTCATGCCGCCCGGATCGGAGCCGGCATCCGGCTCGGTGAGGCCGAAGCAGCCGATCCATTCGCCGGAGGCGAGCTTCGGCAGGTACTTCTTGCGCTGCTCTTCCGAGCCGTAGGCATGGATCGGATACATGACCAGCGACGACTGCACGCTCATCATCGAGCGGTAGCCGGAATCGATGCGTTCGACTTCGCGCGCCACCAGCCCGTAGGTGACGTAATTGGCGCCGAGCCCGCCATATTCCTCTGGAATGGTGATGCCGAGCAGGCCCGCCTCGCCCATCTCGCGGAAGATCGAGGGATCGGTTTTCTCATCGGCATAGGCTTCCTCGATGCGGGGCGCCAGCTTGTCGGCGGCGAACGCCGCTGCGCCGTCGCGCACCATCCGCTCGTCTTCGGAAAGCTGGTCCTCGATCAGGAAGGGATCGTTCCAGACGAAGGCGTTCTTCTCGGCGGCCATGAGGTGGGTCTCCCGGTAAAATCTTGGATGGCCCGGCTTATCCGCCTCCATCTGGAAAAAATCAAACGAAATTGCATCAAGCATCAATGAGCGATAGTAATAGGTCATGAACGTCCAGCGCCGCCTCTTGCCAAACATCAGCGCGCTTGCCGCCTTCGAGGCGGTGGCGCGTCTCGGCTCCTTCACCGCCGCGGCCCGCGAGCTCGATCTCACGCAAGGTGCCGTCAGCCGGCAGATCAATCTGCTGGAAGAGCAGTTCGGGCGCCGGCTTTTCGAACGCGACAGCCGCAATGTCAGGCTGTCCACGGCGGGCGAAATCTACGCCGGCGCGGTGCGCTCGGCACTCGCGCAGTTGCGCGATGCGGCGCTTGGATTGATGAGCAATCGGCATAGCGGTGTTCTCAACCTTGCCATCCTGCCGACCTTCGGCACGCGCTGGCTGATGCCGCTCATTCCGGATTTCGTCGCCCGTCATCCGGACATCACGATCAATTTCGCCACGCGCATTGGCCGCTTCGACTTCGCGCGCGAGCGGCTCGACGCCGCAATCCACCACGGCATGCCTGATTGGCCGGACGCTGATTGCACGCTTTTGATGCGCGAGACCGTGATGCCGGTCGCCGCGCCCGAATTCCTGGCGCAGCGGAAGGTCGCGACGCCGGCCGATATCGGCCGCCTGCCGTTGCTGCACATGGCAACGCGTCCCGACGCCTGGAGCGAATGGTTCGAGCATCAGGAGCTCGACGCGCCGACCGGCCCCGGCATGCAGTTCGAGCAGTTCGGTACGGTCGCGCAGGCCTGCATGGCGGGGCTCGGCGTGGCGCTGCTGCCGCAGATCCTGATCGCCGGAGAATTGCAGCGTGGCCAGTTGGCGCCGGCGCCGGGCAAGCCGATGCAGAGCCGCAGTGCCTATTATCTCGTCGTGCCGCACGCCAAGCGCGGCCATCCGCCGGTTGCCAGCTTTCGCGACTGGCTGCGGGGCCAGGTTGAGAAGGAGCCGGCTGTTCTGGCGTGGTAGCTATTTCCGCTTCATCGCCTCGGCGAGCGCCGCGCCGAACGCACCCTGTGACGGCTTTTCAGGCTGGCGCTGCGGCGCCGGCGAGCGCGGTACGGGCTTGCCGCCGCCGCTGTCGCGCTGGCCGACCCGAGGCGCCCCACCCTGGCCGCCATCCTTGCGCATCGAGAGGCCGATGCGATTGCGCTTGATGTCGACATCGACCACTCGAACTTTCACGACATCGCCGGCCTTTACCACCTCATGCGCGTCCTTGATGAAGCGGTCGGCCAGCTGCGAGACATGCACCAGCCCGTCCTGGTGCACGCCGATGTCCACGAAGGCGCCGAAGGCGGCGACATTGGTGACCGTGCCTTCGAGCAGCATGCCGGGCTTCAGGTCCTTGATGTCGTCGACGCCTTCGGCAAAGGTCGCCGTCTTGAAGCCCGGCCGCGGGTCGCGTCCGGGCTTTTCCAGTTCCGCGATGATGTCGCGTACCGTCGGCAGGCCGAAGCGCTCGTCGACGAAGACACGAGGGTCAAGTGCCTTGAGCGCGGCACTGTCGCCCATCAGCGCGCGCACGTCGCGGCCGCAGGCGGCGACGATCTTCTTTGCCACGCCATAGGCTTCCGGATGCACGGATGAAGCGTCGAGCGGCTCGGAGCCGTTCGGGATGCGCAGGAAGCCGGCGCACTGCTCGAACGCGCGCGGTCCAAGCCGCGCCACGTTCAGCAGATCGCGGCGCGTAGCGAACGGACCGCCGACGTCGCGATGCGCGACGATCGCTTCGGCAAGCGATGGCCCCAGTCCCGACACGCGCGCCAAGAGCGGCGCCGATGCCGTGTTGAGGTCGACGCCGACGGCATTGACCGCATCCTCCACCACCGCCTCCAGCGAGCGGCCGAGCCGGTACTGGTCGACATCGTGCTGATACTGGCCGACACCGATCGACTTCGGCTCGATCTTGACCAGCTCGGCGAGCGGGTCCTGCAGGCGCCTGGCGATCGACACCGCGCCGCGCAGCGACACGTCGAGGTCGGGAAACTCGGCGGCCGCCGTCGCCGAGGCCGAATAGACCGACGCGCCGGCTTCGCTGACGATCACCTTGATCGGCTTCGGCCCGCCGTCGGACGGCAGGCTGGCGAGCATGTCGGCCACCAGCTTCTCGGTCTCGCGGCTGCCGGTGCCGTTGCCGATCGAGATCAGCTCCACCTTGTGGAAGCGAATGAGCCTGGCAAGTTCCGCCTGCGTGCCGCGCACATCGTTCTTTGGCGGAAACGGATAGACGGTGGTCGTCGCCACCAGCTTGCCGGTACCGTCGACCACAGCCACCTTGACGCCGGTGCGGATGCCGGGATCGAGACCCATCGTGGGCCGGGAGCCGGCGGGCGCGGCGAGCAGCAGGTCCTTGAGGTTGCGGGCAAAGACATGGATGGCCTCGTCCTCGGCCCGCTCGCGCAGGTCGCGCATCAAATCAAGCGTCAGATGGAGCGATAGTTTTATCCGCCAGGTCCAGCCGGCCACTTCCATCAGCCAGCGGTCGCCCGGCAGGGTGCTACCAATCGCATAGGCGTTGGCGATCATCCGCTCGACCGGTTTCACCGGCGATTGATCGTCGGCATCGACTTCGATGTCGAGCGACAGCACCTCTTCGTTGCGGCCACGCAGCATGGCCAAGGCGCGATGGCTGGGCACGTTCGCCCAGCGCTCGACATGATCGAAATAGTCGGAGAATTTCGCGCCCGCCTCCTGCTTGCCGTCGACGACCCTGGCGCGCAGGAAGGCGCGCTCCTTCATATAGGCGCGCAGCTTCCCGACCAGATCGGCATTCTCGGCGAACTGCTCCGACAGGATGTCGCGTGCGCCTTCGAGCGCCGCCTTGGCGTCGGGAACCTCGTCTGTGCGATAGGCTAGCGCGAGTTCGGCAGGCACCGCCGAACGGTCGGCGAGGATCGCCTCGGCCAGCGGCCCCAGTCCACGTTCCCTGGCGATCTCGGCCTTGGTGCGGCGCTTCGGCTTGTATGGCAAGTAGATGTCTTCGAGCTCGGCCTTGGTGGTCGCCGCCGCGATTTTTGCCTCGAGGTCCTCGGTCAGCTTGCCCTGCTCACGGATCGAACCGAGGATGGTGTCGCGGCGCGCATCCAGCTCGCGCAGATAGGCAAGCCGCTCGGAAAGGTCGCGCAACTGCGTGTCGTCGAGGCCGCCGGTGACCTCCTTGCGGTAGCGCGCCACGAAAGGCACCGTTGCGCCCTCGTCCAGCAGCCCGATTGCGGCTGCCGCCTGCTCCGGCCGCGAGCCGATCTCGGCCGCGATGATTGCTGCGATGCGCTTGATGTCCGATGCCATGCTGGTTCCTGCCGAAAAGAGCGGCGACAATAGGCCGGGACGACGGCTGCGCCAACCGCGCTGTCTCCACCCGACAGGAAAGCTCCACAGGAAAGAGCTGCGAGGAAAGACCAGCCGAACGGCTCAAACCATCCGGCTCAGGGCCTCGAAGAAGGCGACTACATCGAGATCAAGCTGATCGTCGACCGGTTCCGGCTGCGACGACATCTTGGCGATGACCACCTCGTCGCTCGGGTTGACGTAGATCCACTGGCCGTGAATGCCGATGCCGCAGAAGGCGCCGCTTGGCGTGCCCATCTGGTACCATTTGTTGCGGTAGCGGCCCTTAGGGAAGAGGAACACCATCGTACCGCGCCGCCACGCTTCATGGCTGCCGCCGCTGGCAACCGTGTCATGCACCCAAGCCTCCGGCACGATGCGGCGGCCATTGGCCGTGCCGCCCTGTCGCATCATCTCGCCGATGCGGGCAAGGTCGCGCGGCGTCATCGACATGCCGCCGGCGGTACGCGCCGTGCCTTCCATGTCGACCGTCACTGACATCTCGCTCGCGGCGCCCAGCGGCAGCCACAGTTTCTCGCTGAGCAAGTCGCTGACGCGTTTGCCGGATGCCCGCTCCACCAGAATGCCCAGCATATCCGAATTGGGTGAGCGATAACGGTAGGTCTGCCCATGCGGCTCGGCGAGTCGCGGCAACGTCAACAGAAACGCAGCGAGGCTTTCCGACCCGCCGCCCGGATTCCACAGTGTCGCGCGGCGATAGCGGGCGAAGGCGCTTTCCGGATCGAGATAGGCCTCCTCGAAGTCGAGGCTGACCGTCATGTCGAGCACATTGCGCACGCTCGCATCGCCATAGGCCGAGCTCTTGGCTTCGGGGATGTATTCTGTCACCGGCGCTTCCGGGTCGAACACCCCCTCGCCTTGCAGGATGCCGGCGAGGATCGCCGTCACCGACTTGCTGATCGAAAAGATGATATGGCGCTGACCGAACGCCATATGCGGGGCCGACCAATCGCCGACCAGCCTGCCGCCCTTCAGGATCGTCAGCCCGTCAGTGTCGGAGCGCTTCAGGAAGGCTTCGACTGTTTCGGCGCCGCCGGCCAAGGTGACTTTCTCCTCGAGCAGCGCGCCGAGCGATTTCACCTCTTCCTCGCCGCCGGGCGCGGCGGCAACGTGGACGCTCGGCACCAGTTCGCCGACATTCTGGAACGACCATTGGCTGAACGGCCTCAGCCGCCAATTATCGAGCCGCACATCCTTGCGGGCAAAGCCGTATCTGGTCTCGAACGCGGTGTTGCCGGTCACGATTGTCTCCCGGTCGTCTATCTCTGACTTTCAGCCTAGCGCGGCGGCTATGGCGTGCACGGCCTTAAGCGTCGCCACCGAATAGGCGGCGTTGAGGAAATCCGGATAGGTCGAAAGCTTCACGACGACCATCCTGTGCTCCCAGCTGATATGGATCATCTGGCCGAACACGCCCTTGCACATCAGTGCGCGAGAGCGTGGATCCTCGATCCAGAACTGGTTGCGGTAGCTGCCGTCCGGAAGGCTCGGGCTGAAGTCCGGTCCGTGCTTGCCGCTGCGCGTCGCCTCGATCCACTCGGCAGGGATGACCCCGCCGCCATTGTCGAGGATCAACTGGCCGAAGCGGCCATAATCGCGCAGCGTCGCGTTGAAGCCGCCATCGGCCAGCGCATAGCCGGCGCTGTCGACTGTGAAACAGGCGCTCTCGTCGGCGCCGAGCTTTTGCCAGAGTTCTTCCGAGACCAGCTGCGCCAGGCGCTTGCCGCTCACCCGCTCCATGATGAAGGCAAGCACATCGGTCTCGATCGAGCGGTACTCGAAGGCCTCGCCATGTTCGCGCACCTTGTCCTTCAGGCGCAGGATCAGCTCGAACAGATGCGCGGGCCACCGGAAATCAGGATCGCTGCCCGGCGGGATCGGCTTCCAGCCGGTGGCGACATCGACCTGACCGATCTCGGAATAGCGATCCGTGTACTCTTCCGAGAAGCGCACGCCGGTCGTCATGTCGAGCACTTGCTGCACGGTGGCCCCGGTCCAGGCGCTCTCGCCGAGCTCCGGAAGATAATCCGTCACCAGCCTGGCCGGGTCGATCAGGCCGCGCCCGACCAGGATGCCGAACACCGATCCGGTGACCGACTTTGCCATCGACTGCGACAGATGCAGCGTGCGTTCGTCCATGCCGTTGAAGTAGCGCTCATAGGCGACCCTGCCGTCCTTCAACACCAGCAAACCGTCCGTGTAGGTCTCATCGAGCAGGCCCGCGAGCGTTGTCGGACGGCCCTCGCTATCCGCCACCGCCAGGTCATCGAGATCGACCTCGGCGCGATCGAGCCGACGGCGATGACCTTGGCCGCGCCAGACCTCGACGGTCGGCAAAAACTCACGCACGTGCTGGAAGGCCCAGCGGTTCCACGGTGGCCGATCCCAGTCGAGCTTCGGCAGAGCCATGGCCGGCGGCGAGCCCTGCATGATCGGCGGCCGCGGATCGGAGTTGCGGTAAGATGTCATCAATCCTCCCTGCACATAAGAAAGGGAGGCCGGAGCCTCCCCTCCCTTCATGCGTTCCCGCTCAGTTACTTGCGCAGGTTGGTCCAGATCTT
This sequence comes from Mesorhizobium sp. M1A.T.Ca.IN.004.03.1.1, assembly GCF_003997555.1. Classification (NCBI taxonomy): domain Bacteria; kingdom Pseudomonadati; phylum Pseudomonadota; class Alphaproteobacteria; order Hyphomicrobiales; family Phyllobacteriaceae; genus Mesorhizobium; species Mesorhizobium sp. M1A.T.Ca.IN.004.03.1.1. The sequence goes on from NZ_RZTV01000001.1 coordinate 1,044,589, forward strand.
GTTGTAGATCTCCACCACATCTGGCGGGCACGGCGGCACGAATTCCGGCGTCGGCGAGCCGGCTGGCGGGCTGATTTCCGGCGAGTTGGCGAACTCCGCCGGCAGGAATTTGTGGCTGCCGGCGATGCCGTTGTCGTAACCGGCATACTCGGAGATCAGCGCCGCGTTCTCAGGCGCCATGACGAAATCCTGGAAGAGCTTGGCGTTCTCCAGGTTCTTGGCGCCCTTCAGCACCGCGACATTGTCCATCCAGCCCTCGATGCCTTCCTTCGGATAGGCATATTTGATCGCCGGGATCTTCTGACGCGAGCGGTAGGCCGCACCATTCCACTGTTCGGTCACGATCACGTCGCCGGAAGTGATCTTGGTGATCGTGTCGTAGCTGAAGGTCTTCCATGACGGCTTGGCGGCCATCAGTATGTCGTTGATCTTTTTCAGGCCGGCCTTGTCTGCGCCGCAGCGCGGCACGCCGGCATAGCGCTCGGCCGCGTGCATGACGGTGTTGACGTCGTCGAGCACGTTGATCTGGCCCTTCAGTTCGTCCGGGGGGTTGAACAGGATGGCCAGCGTGTTGATGTCGCCCTTGAACTTATCCGTATTGACGGAGAACGCCGTCGTGCCGAATTGCCACGGCGCGGTGTAATGGCGTCCGGAGTCCCAGTAGATATCGAGGAAGCGTGGATCGATGTTCTTGCCGTTCGGCATCGCGTTGGGCTCGGTCTTTTCGAGCAGGTCCTCCTCGATCATGATCTTCACGGTGTAGTCGGACGGCACGACGATGTCGTAGCCCGAATTGCCGGCGCGCACCTTGGACAGCATGGTTTCGTTGGAATCGTAGTCGTCCAGCGTCACCTTGACGTTGTACTGCTTTTCGAACTTCTCGATCAGCTTGGGGTTGGTGTAGTCGCCCCAGTTGTAGATATGCAATTCGCCGTCGGCGAGCGCCGGAACGGCCCATAACAGCACGGCCGCGGAAACGGCCGCCATCAGTTTTCCAGACATTTAATGTTCTCCTTGCCTTCCCATTGTTTTGTGTTGGAGCTCACGGATCATTTGGCGCGTCGCCGCGCGATCAGGAACGAGACCGAGACGAACAGGATCGACACCAAAAGCAGGATGGTGGAGATGGCGTTGATCTCCGGCGTCATCGGCCGCCGGATCTGGTTCCAGATATAGAGGGGCAAAGTCGTCTGGCCGGGGCCGGCGACGAGCTGGGTGATGGTGAAATCGTCGAATGAGACGATGAAGGCGAGTGCTGCGCCCGACATGATGCCGGGAACAAGCAACGGCAGCGTGATGCGCTTGAAGGCCTTCCACGGCGTCGCGTAAAGGTCGGCGGCGGCATATTCCAGCGTCAGGTCCATGTCTTCCAGCCGCGCCCGGATCGGCATGTAGGCGAACGGAATGCAGAACACGGTGTGGGCGAGGATCAGATTGCCGATGCCGAAATTCAGCCCGAACGTGCCGGCGATCAGCGCGAAGAAGGAGAGCGTCGCCACCGCCGTGATGATTTCCGGCACCATCAGTGGCAGATTGATGACCATGAAGGCCGCCGCCAGCCCGCGCCACGGCTTCACTCTTGTCATGCCGATCGCCGCGAGCGTCGCGCACACGGTAGAGATTATCGTGGCGCTGATCGAGATGATCAGCGTGTTGCGGGCAGCGTTGTGGAATTCCTCGTTGCGCAATGCGCTGCCGTACCAGCCGAGCGTGACGCCCTCCCAATGCGTGACCAGCGAGCCGCTGTTCAGCGAGAAGATCATCAGGATCAGCACCGGCACGTAGAGCACCAGCAGGCAGATGACAGCAATCGAGCGGAAGCCCGGCTGCTCCTTGATGTCGATGCTGCGCGGCTCAGCCATGCTGCACCTTCCCTGACGTATTGCGGACGTAGAAGAACAGCGCCACCAGCACCGCGGCCATCAGGATCAGCGCCTGCGCGCAGCCGAGCGGCCAGTTGCGCCCCGATCCGAATTGCTGGGCGATGAGATCGCCGATCATCAGGTGGACGCCCCCGCCGAGGATCAGCGGCGTGACATAAGCGCCGAGCGCCGGGATGAAGACGAGCAGGCAGCCGGCGATGATGCCGGGCTTCGACAGCGGGATGATCACCCGCCACAACACCTGGCGGCGCGTCGCATAGAGGTCGTAGGCCGCCTCGATCAGCCGGAAATCGAGCTTCTCCAGGCTGGAATAGAGCGGCAGCACCATGAACGGCAGAAAGGCATAGAGCAGGCCGAGTTGGATTGCGAAATTGGTGTAGAGCATGGTGATCGGCTTATCGATCACGCCGAGCCCCAGCAGCGCGTTATTGATCAGCCCTTCGTCGCGGATGATGAACATGATCGCCAGCGTGCGGACCAAAAGGTTCGACCAGAACGGGATGGTGATCAGAAGCACCCACCAGTTGCGCTGCGCCGGCGGTCGCGTCGCCATGAAATAGGCGGTCGGAAATCCGAGCAGCAGGCAGATGATCGTCGTCACCACCGCGAACAGGAACGAGCGCAGATAGATGATCAGGAAGTCCGGCGTGAACTGCAGGGTGTCGTCGAAGATGTCGCGCTGGAACAGGAAGTTCAGATAGGCGTCGGTCGAGAACCGCCACTGCACGCCGCCATAGGGCGCGGCGGCCAGAAACGAATAGACGCAGATGATCAAAAGCGGGAGCACGCCGAAAATGCCGATGATGAGCAGCGCCGGCAGCGACAGCAGGCGGTTGCGTCGCGCGCCGGCTTTCACCGCCTGGGCTTCGAACAACGCGGCCTTGGAAGGCATGGTCGGGGAGAGCGTGGCTGTCGTCATCAGTCTTTCAGGACGCGCGCGGCGCCCTCCTCGAACTGGATGCCGACCTTGGCGCCGGTCTCGTAGGTCACCGGAGACGAGCGGCTGTTCTGATGGCGCACGATGAAGTTCTCACCGCCGTCGAGCCTCACGTGGTAATGCGTATCGGTGCCGAAATAGACGATGTTGGAAAGCGTTCCAGCGATCGTGCCCTTGGTCGGATCGGGCACCAGGTCGGCATGCTCGGGACGCACCACCAGCGTCACCTTGCCTGTCGGATCGAAGCCCTCCGGATAGCCGGCGGCGATCGTCGCGTTGCTGGCGAATTTGACCGTGGCCGCCCCTGGCTTCTTCGACAACACCGTGCCGGCCAAGAAATTCGTCTCGCCGATGAAATCGGCGACGAAGCGTTCCGCCGGCTTGTCGTAGATGTCGCGCGGCGTGCCGACCTGGAGGATCTTGCCGGCCGACATCACCGCGATCCGGTCTGACATGGTCAGCGCTTCTTCCTGGTCGTGGGTGACGAAGATGAAGGTGATGCCGGTCTCGTGCTGCAGCCGCTTCAGTTCGATCTGCATCTCCTTGCGCAGCTTGTAGTCGAGCGCCGAGAGCGGCTCGTCGAGCAAGAGCACCTTCGGCTGTGGCGCGAGCGCCCGGGCGAGCGCCACGCGCTGCTGCTGGCCGCCCGAGATCTGGCTGGTGCGGCGCGCCTTGAGCGCCTCCATCTTGACCAGTTTCAGCATCTGAGCGACCCGTGCCTCGATTTCGCCCTTGGGCTTGCCGAGCATCTCCAGACCGAAGCCGATGTTCTGCGCCACCGTCATGTGCGGGAAGAGCGCGTAGCTCTGGAAGACGGTGTTGACGGGTCGCTTGAACGGCGGCAGCGGCGCGATGTCCTGGCCGTGCAGCATGATTTCGCCGGCGCTTGGGAAATCGAAGCCGGCAATCAGTCTCAAAAGCGTCGTCTTTCCGCATCCGGACGGGCCGAGCAGCGTGAAAAACTCATTCTCGCGGATCGAGACGGACACCGTGTCGAGAGCGGCTACCTGGTTTTCACCGGTTCCAAATACTTTTCGTACGCCGCGAACTTCGATCGCGTTCTTACCCGGTTGTTCCGGCACGATTACCCCATTGAGAGAGCCTGCTCTTGGCGGCAGGTGCGTTCCTGTTTGATTGTCACCATAAGCCGACCGGCTTGGCAACTGCGGAGCTGCTACTCGTTTTTTTAACGCAATACCCATGCCAGCCTCAGGCCTAGTCAATCCTAAGCTTGGAAAGTGATCTTGCCGCCACAGATGGTGGTGACCGGCCGCACGGTGTGCAGCGCCTCCGGCGCCGTCTTCTCGATATCGGCCGACAAAACCACGATATCGGCGAGGTATCCGGGCTTCAGGCGCCCCTTGCGGTGTTCCATGAACTCGGCATAGGCGCCTTCGACCGTGTAGCCGGCAATCGCTTCATGCAGCGAGAAGCTCTGGTCCGGCAGGCCTTCTGCCCAAGGTTTGCGCAAGACCGCCGCCTGGATGCCCAGGATCGGGTCAACCGGCGAGACCGGCCAGTCGGATGCGAAGAGGACCCGCGCGCCGGCATTCTTCAAGGTGCGCCAGGCATAGCTCAGCGGCCACTTATCATGGCCAATGCGCGAGATCGTCGGCTCCAGCGGGAAATTCATCGCGCCCGGCGGATGCGGCGGCTGCATCGAGGCGAGCACGCCGAGCTCGGCGAAACGCGGCACATCGGACGGGGTGATCACTTCGATGTGCTCGATGCGGTGCCGGCTGTCGCGCCTGCCGTTTTTCTTCGCTGCCGCCTGGTAACCGTCGAGCACGGCGCGCACCGCTCCGTCTCCGATCGAATGAACGGCGATCTGCAGGCCGCGCCTGTCGGCTTCGACCGCAACCTCGGCGAAATGCTCGGGGGAAAAAAGCGGCTCGCCGCGCCAGCCCGGACGGTCGGCATAATCGTCGACCATCACCGCGGTCCAGGAATCCAGCACCCCGTCGTAGAAGACCTTGACCATGCCGGACGACAGCCACTCGGAATTGTACGCCGCCGCCATGCGCGAGGCTTTTTCCAGCATGTCCAGCTTCATGAAATTCTTGAAGTGGAACGGGATCTTGGTGCGGCAGATGAGCCGTCCTTCCTCTTGCAGCCCGGCGAGCAGCTCGAGCTGGTAGAGGTTGCCGTCCATGTTCTGGATCGAAGTGATGCCGTGCTTTGCGCACCACTCGAGCCCGCGGTGCATGAGATCGCCGTCGGCGGCAAGCTCCGCTGCCGACGGATAGGGATCCGGCTCCGCACCTTCGAGGCCGAGCCGCGTCCGGTTCGCGCCGAAATGGTCGAGCACGGGACCGAACGCCTCGCCTTCGCGCAACTCGCCGGCGGCAAGTCCGTCCGCGCCCATGACGATTTCGTTGCCTGGTCCCACCTGCTTGCCATGCAGCAGGCCGGCCTCTTCCAGCGCCTTGGTGTTTGCCCACATCGTGTGATGGTCGGAGGCCGACATGGCGAAGGGCCGGTCGGGAATGATACGGTCGAGGTGATGGCGGGTCACCGGCTCGGGCAGGATCGCATAGTCTACACCGGCGCCGAGCAGCAGCCCGGCTTTCGGACGCTTCGCCGCAAAGCCCCGGATCGCGTCGCGAAGCGCGTCGAAGCCCTGCACGCCTGCCAGATGCAGATTGTCGAGCTCGGCCGCGCCGCCGAACAAATGCATGTGCGCTTCGATGAAGCCCGGCAGGACGGAGCCGCCCTGAGCATCGACGACACGAGTGGCAGGGCCTTTGCAGTCGCGGACGCTATCGCGATCTGCGATCGCAATTATCTTATCACCTTTGATGGCAATGGCCTGGGCGGCGGGGGTATCCGGATCCATCGTCAATATGCTGGCGTTCTCGACGATAAGATCGGCCGTTTGCGGCATCATTTTCTCCCGGTTTGCGCCTAGGCTAGCAGAGTATTGGCGTCTGGCAAGCCGTCCCATGCTGGCCCGAACGACAAACTGAAATGCCCCTTGGCGGCGCCGGAACTCTCTGCCACAAAGCTGTTTGAGGCCCCGAAACCAGAACTCGAACAGCGAGCCAACTCCCAAAATGAAGACAGTTTTTTCACCGCTTCACGCCGGTCACGCCGGCCAGATGGAATTGGTCACCTCGGCGATCGTGCCGGGTTTCGAGAAGCCCTCGCGGGCCGAATTCATCAAGGCAAGGGTGGAAAGCGAGAAGCTGGGGCCGATCATCGGGCCGGTCGAGCACGACCTTGCCGCCGCCAAGCGCGTGCATGAAGCGCACTACATCGATTTCCTGCCGACGGTTTGGCCGGAATGGGTCGCCGCCGGCTTCAAGGGCTCGGCGATGGGCTTCACCTGGCCGACGCGCGGCCTGCGCGGCGATGTCCCGCCGAAGCGCATCGACGCCCTGCTCGGCTACTATTCCTTCGATGCCGGCGCCACTTTCGTCGAAGGCACATGGAAGGCGATCAAGTCATCCTATGACGTCGCGCTGACGGCGGCCGCCCTGGTCAAGGGCGGCGAGCGGACCGCCTTCGCGCTCTGCCGCCCGCCCGGCCACCACGCCGGCGCTGCCTTCATGGGCGGCTACTGCTTCATCAACAACGCCGCCGTCGTCGCGCAATGGTTCCGCGACCAGGGCGCAAGCCGTGTCTCGATCCTCGATGTCGATTACCACCACGGCAATGGCACGCAGGAGATTTTCTATCGCCGCGGCGACGTCCAGGTGCTCAACCTGCATGGCGATCCGATGGTCGAGTACCCCTTCTTCCTCGGCCATGCCGACGAGCGCGGCGAGGATGAAGGCGAAGGCTTCAACGTCAACTACCCGATGCCCTTCGGCACCAACTGGGACGGCTGGAACGCAGCGCTGGAAGACGCCTGTGCCAAGCTTGCCGCCTATGCGCCGGACGTGGTCGTGGTCTCGCTCGGCGTCGACACCTTCGAGAAGGATCCGATCAGCCAGTTCAAGCTGAAGAGCGAAGACTATCCCAAGATCGGCCGCCGCATCGCCAAGCTCGGCCTGCCGACGCTGTTCGTCATGGAAGGCGGCTACGCGGTTGAGGAAATCGGCATCAACGCCGTCGGCGTGCTGACCGGCTTCGAGGACCGCTGAGCCATATCTGATCAAACGGACGCGCTCCACCTGCAACGGAGCGTTATTTTTTCGATTTCACCGGGAAATCGTCGGCTCGATGCAGCTCTGAAGCCACCCCAAGCAACGCGATGAGCAGCCGCTGAGTCGCAACACGAGTCCAGCGGATTCGATTTTGTCAAATCGCGTTTGATGTCGGATTCATCTGCGGGTAGATTAGACCCGAATCAGCCGGTCCACGGGGGGCGCGGCGACCACCCAAAGTCTCAAGTTCCGGCGTCCTGCCGGTACCAGACGCGGACGGCTTCGCGTTCCCTGTAAGGATTCGGCTCGGTTGGGCGCTGTGCGCGCCCGTGGGTGTGTCTTCGTAAACGTGACGCGTTTCGGGTCCGAGCGCTGGCCAATGCCAGCACCGGGCGCAAGGATCGATTCCGGTCAGAATATCAAAATGAGCAGTCCCGCCGCGCTTCTTCATTCCGACGCTTCAGGCTCGCGCCTGGCGTCGCGCGGCGATCTCACCAGTTTCTTCATGCAGCTTTCAGCCGATATCGGCGCCGACAGCTATATGTTGGTCGCCATGGTGCACGATCAGGATCGAAACGACGCGCGTATCGTGTCGTCGAACTGGATTTTCGACGCCATCGAGCTGATCGGCAAGCGGCTGATTGCCAATCTCGCGCTCGGCCCGCTGACGGCAGCGCCGGGCGTGCGCCCGAAGCCATTGGTCGCGGCGCATGCGCCCGACGCCGGCGCGCTACTGAGCGGCGAGGAAGCGCGGCTGCTCGATGTGCTCGGCCACGCCGAGATCTATTCGCTGAGGTTGAATGTTGGCCGCCAGCGCCTTTTCGTGCTGTTTTCCGCCGCCGAGCCCGGCAAGATCGACCTTACGGCCTTGATGAAGGCGCAGCTGAAATGCTGCTACGCGTTATCCAGCATCCCGCAATTGATCGCCGCGGCATCCATGCAGGATCCGCTGTCGGACCGCGAGCGCGAATGCCTGTTCTGGGTATCGGAGGGCAAGACCACCGACGAGGTGGCCCTCATCCTTGGCGTCTCGTCGAACACCGTCAACAGCTACATCACGCATGCCATCCAGAAATTCGCGGCTTCGAACCGCGCGATGGCGATTGCGACCGCTATCAGGAGCGGCATCATTTGAAGCACGCACAGATCAAAGAGGCCGCTGCCGCCCTTTTCAACGAGCAGCGCAATCCGTTCGGCGCCTTCTCGCTCGGATCGGAGACGCATCACGCGGTGACCATTCCGGACGCCGTGCGCCGCTGCCGCTGGATCGCGGTCGATATCAACGCTTCTGGTTTCGGACTGTTCTTCGTCAGCCCCTCGCTGGAGCGAGCGCGCCTCGTCGCCTGCTTCGATTCGGATTATCCGTCGACCGGCCTCACCACCAAATTCATCTCGGGCGCCAGCGGCGAGGAAATGGTGCGCCACAGCCGCATCTCGACGACGCCGCGCTGGTGGGCCGACAGCGGCATGGCCGTTTCGCAGCAGAGGTTGGAGAGCCTGGCATGGTCCGAACCGACCGCGCCGCTCGCGCCCGGCACCGACGGCATCGCCTTTCCGGTGCATGCGGAGCGCGGCCAGTGCGGGCTACTCGTCTTCCTGGGGCCGGACATGACCCTTTCGGACGACACGCTATGTGAAATCCACGCGCGCTGCTTTGCCCTGTTCGCGTCGGTCGCCCGCATCCGTCCAAGCGAAACCGGCAGGACGCGCGCCATTTCCAAGCGCGAACTCGAATGCCTGAAGCTGACCGCCAACGGCAACACCAGCGAGGAGATCGCGAAGCTCCTGAAACTGTCGGTGCACACCGCCAACCAGTATCTCACCCAGTCGACGCAGAAGCTCAACGCTGTCAACCGCAACCAGGCGGTCGCGAAGGCGCTGCGCCTTGGCCTGATCGAGTAGCTCGCCCAGGCCAGGCGCCGAGACCTGAAACATCGTCAGGGAAAAGCGAGCGGCTCGGTCCTCCGGATGCGCGCCTCGTCGATCGCGTCCTCGAGCAGGGCGGTGTTGTGCTCCGGCGTCTCGCCCGGCTTCTCGAAAGAGACGTAATTGACGATCACGGACGTGCCCTGCCCGGTCAGCATCAGCTGGAAATAGACGGTTACGCCGCGCGGCCGAAGCTCGAGATCGAGCACGATGCGCGGGCTGCCGCTCCAGTCGACATGCGCTTCGCCGCCATGACCGAGCCTGAGCGTGCCCGGCTGGAAATAGAGCTCCGCAGCCGAGTCCACCAGGTCCGACAGGCAGGCGAAATGCTCCAGCCGGATGAAGGCGATATAGTCAGCGACCTCGATCAGGCGCAGCTCGCCCACCACGTCCTGGATGGCATTGGCGACGATCTGCTCGCGTGAATTGGCGTGTGGTTGCCGGTTCATGGATAGAAACAGCGTCCGATCATTGGGTTACTTTTCGCTCGGCCTTCTTCGAGTAGACGATCCGCACCAATTCGGCGACGGCCTGGTAGAATTGCGACGGGATCACGCTATCAACTGAAACTTGCTTGTACATGGAGCGGGCAAGCGCCACATCCTCGAAGATCGGGATGTTGTTCTCTCTCGCGATCTCGCGGATTTTCAGCGCCACCAGATCCTGGCCCTTGGCGAGCACCAGCGGAGCGGAGTCCTCTTCGCGCACATATTTCAGCGCGATGGAATAGTGGGTCGGATTGGCGATGACGAGCGTCGCGCGCGGCACCGCCGTCATCATGCGCCGCCGCGCCCGGTCACGCGCCAGCGAGCGCAGGCGTGACTTCACGATCGGATCGCCTTCCGACTGCTTCAGCTCGTCTTTCACTTCCTGCTTGGTCATGCGCAGGTCGCGCCGCCAGTGGAAGCGCGACCAGACGATATCGGCGACCGCGACCGCCCCCATGACGAAGACGATCGCCACCAATATGTCGACGAAGATGCCGCGGATGACCATGCCGAACGACACCGGGTTGGTGATCATGCCGGCGAGCAGCCTGCGGTGATCTTCCGACAGCGTGAAGGCGAGCACGGCGATGGCGAAGGCAAGCTTGGCCAGCGACTTGGCGAATTCGACAAAGCCCTGCACGCCGAACAGGCGGCTCCAGCCCTTGGCGATCGAAATGCGCGACAGCTGCGGCCGGATCCGTTCGCCGACGAATTGCGGGATGTTCTGGAACACCGAAGCGCCGACGCCGGCGACCACCAGCAGCACCAGCAGGCTGACGACGGCGCGGCCGATTTCGAACAGCACGGTCTTGTAGAGCTCGATGACGTCGGTCTCGGTGTCCATCGGCCAGGCTTCCGGCTTTTCCAGGAACATGGCGAGGAACATGCCGAGATTGACGATGGCGTCCTTGGCGTAAAAGACGCTGAACACCAGTATGGCGAGGAAGGAAGCGAAGATCGCCGTCTCGCGCGAGTGAGGCAGCTTGCCCTGCTCGATCGTGTCGCGGATCTTCTTTTCTGTGGCTTCCTCGGTTTTGGAATCCTTGTCGACCGCGTCAGCCATGGTGCCCTGACCGCATCGCTATCGTCAGGCGGCTTCGGCGGTGGTCTGCGTCGAGGGAAGCTCGAACGCTCCCTGCCGCGAGAGACGAATGGTCGCCACGGCGATCGTCTTTCGCGCCGCCATGATGTCGGCCAGCGCGATACCTTCCGATCCCTGTCCGAGCTCGGATTCGATCATGCGGCGCGAGCGAGCGCCGATCGCCGACAGCACGGATTCGGTTAGCTCCGCCGGCGCGCCGCGCAAAGCCAGTGTGACGAGCTCCGTCGACAGCCCGTCGAACAGAAGCACGCGCGCCTTCTGGGCGAGCAGCGGCAAGTCGTCGAAGGCAAACAGCCGCGACCTGACCCCGGCCAGATCGGGCGTGCCCGCTTCCTCCAGATCCTGCATGAGTTCGTCGAGCTCGGGCTTGGCCATCTCGTTGAGCACGCTGGCGACGCGCTCCTGGCCGACCGAGGTGTCCCTGGTCGCTTTTTGCGAAAGCACGCTGGCGCGCAACTGGTTCTCGACGATCCTGGCTGCCGCATCCGGAATGTTGGCCATCGTCACCATGCGCTTGATGATCTGGCTGCGTATCGGCTTTTCCATCGTCAGCAGCACATTGGCCGCGGTCTGCGGCGCAAGCTTCGACAGCACCATGGCGGACGTTTGCGGGTGTTCGCCGGCGAGGAAGGTGCCCAGGCGCGTCGGCTCGAGCTTTTCCAGATCCGGCCAGATCGGCGGCGGTCCCTCAGGAGCGGGCTCGAACTTCTTCTCGCCCATGATCGCGCTCATTTCCTCCGGCGACAGCGATTCGTTGAGGATCGTGTCCATCCGGTCCGCCGAATCGAGCAGGCCTGCGCCCTCGGTGAACTCGGCCTCGAATTCCGCAACGATGCGCTCCAGGTCGGTTTGCGGAATGGTGCGCAGCAGCCGCGCGCCCTCGATCAACGCCTTCAGCTCCTCCTGCTTGAAGAATTTGAGCAGCCGGCTGGCCGAGGGCTTGCCCATCGCCACCAGGATGGCGGCGGCCTTTTGCGGGCGCGTCAGCGTCAACGACGTCATTGGGCCTGGCTCCGCTGCCGGTGAATGCTCTCGCCGTCCATGCTCAGGCGCTCTTGGTAGCAGCGTTGATTTCGGTAAGCCTGATGCCGAAGCGCGACGGATCGTGTTCCAGCACCGTGATCTCGCCACGCGCGATTCTGCGGCCGTTGACCACCACGTCGACCGGCTCGCCTATGCGGCGGTTGAGCGCTACCGTCGAGCCCTTCTGCAGCGCCATTAGCTCCGACACCGGCATTTCGGTGCTGCCCAGAATGATCTGCACATCGACCGGAATCGTCATGATGATCGAGGAATTGGCGCCGGCCTGCAGGGCAGCGTCGGGGCGGTTCTCCTCCTCCCGCAGCACGCCGCGCAATTCCTCGATGGCGCGGTCGAGCTGCTCGTCCGGCTGGTCGGCTTCGGGTTCGGCTTCCAAGTTGGTCTTTGCCATGCCTCGTCTCCAATAATCCCAAGCCAGGCCTCAGCCCGGCACCAATCCGTCGATGAAACCCTGCCCGCCATCGTGGGGATGCCGGATGCGGACCGTGTAGTTCTGTCCGAGCTTGCCGAACTCGCAGACAAACAGCGTCTTGTCGCGCGCGCTGAGCTTTGCCTGCAGTTGCGCATCTTCCTCGAACTCGATCACCTGTCCGGGCTGGAAGGCGGCGAGATCGCCAAGCGACAGCCGGGCGAGCGGCATGGTGGCCTCGAGCCGCACGGCCGAGCGCATCACTTCTTCCGAAAAGCGGGCTCGCCAGTCGAATTCCGTCGTCTGGTCGCCGCCGTGATCTGCGGTGGCGCCGCGGGTCGCCAAAAGGATTCGCTGCGGGATCATCACCGTCACCGTGCCGGTGTCGGTCGGCGTCGAGATGCCATAGATGATGCGAACCGCCGCCCCGTCGCGCAGCACGCGCCGTTTCGCCTCGTTGCCGGACATCGCCCTCGGGACAGGCTGGCGCAGCTCGAGAGAACGCCGGCCCGATCCGTTCAGCGCCATCGCAACCTCTTGGAAGACGGTGGTGGCGACGTCGGTCTCGATCTGTGACAGGTCGCGCTCGATCGGCGCCACCGGCTGATCCGGGTCCCCGCCGAACAGCGCCTGGACCATGACGGCGATCGCCGGCGCGTCCATGACGAGCGTCATGGCGTCGGCCGACGTCGGCGACGGAACGATGGTCATGGCGAAGGTTTCGCCCGCGCGCATACGCGCATCGGGGACACGTCCCACTTCGACCGCCTGCAGGTCGACGGTGACCGGCGCGCCAAGCTCTCCGGAAAGGGCTTTCTGCAGCAGCGGGAGCGAGCGCTCGGCCATGCCGCGGCCGACGCCGATCACCTGCGCGGCCTCGCCGCTGTCGCCGACGAGACGCTCGATGATGAGAGCCCGGGTTTGCGACGGACTTGCCGGACTGGTCATGACGGCAAGCGGCCCCGGCTGAAGTTCTGCATGCTCAGGCCGCCTTCTTCTCGGCGGTGCCGGTGCTCATCGTGCTCTGCTCGACGGCATCGATCGTCGGACGCTCATAGGACGAGATGGTCTTGCGGCCGAACTCGATCGCGACCTGCGGCAAGGCGCCGTTCATGTAAGCGAGCAGCGTCTGCTTGACGATGATATAGAGGCGGTTCTTCTTCTCGCGCACCGTCTTGATCTTGGTGGCGACCGGACCGACCACGGCATAGGACAGGAAGATGCCGAGGAAGGTTCCGACGAGCGCAGCACCAATCAGCCCGCCGAGAATTTCCGGCGATTGGTCGAGCGCGCCCATCGCCTTCACCACGCCGAGCACGGCCGCGACGATGCCGAGCGCCGGCAGGCCATCGCCGACCGCGACCATCGCGTGATAGGCCTTCAGCTTGTCGGTGCGGATCGTCTGGATCTCCTCATCCATCAGCGCCTCGATCTCGTGCGAGCGCGCATTGCCGATGATGATGATGCGGCAATAGTCGCAGATAAAATGCGTCAGGTCGTGGTTCTTGAGCACGGTCGGGAACGCCTGGAAGATTGCCGACTCTTCCGGATTGTCGATATGCGCCTCGACCTCGCTGCGCGACTTCGATCGCAACTCGCGCATCAGGCTGTGCAGGACGCCAAGCGTTTCGAGATAGTCGCGCTCCTTCGGCACGGCCTGCTTGAAGGCCTCGAGAATGCCCTTGCCGGTGTCCTTGACCGTCTTCATCGGATTGGCGACGAGGAAAGTGCCGAGCGCTGCGCCGCAGATGACCACCGCTTCCCAAGGCTGGATCAGCACATGCAGATGCCCACCCATGGCCATGAAGCCACCGAGCACGCAGCCAAGCGTCACCACAAGTCCGATCAGAATACCCACGACAGGTCCTTCCGCATGTCACGTCGGGGATCAGGGATAGTCCTCGTGCCTTGTGTGAGGCTTGAATCGCGATGCGGAAACCGATTCAGCCTCGCACAAGGAAGCATCGCTATCGTCACCGGAAAGCTTCGGCCGGAGGCGCAGATGTTGAACACCTATACGAGCTATCAGCTCATCGCCAAGGACATCCCAAAGGCAATCGACCAGGTCGAGTCGCAGCCCGTCGTGAAGCGTGACACCGACTACTATTTGGCCAATATCGGCAACGTCAAAAGCATCGACGATTTCGTCAACAACACTCGGCTGTTCAACTACGCGATGAAGGCGTACGGGCTGGAAGACATGGCCTATGCCAAGGCCTTCATGGTCAAGGCGCTCAAGGAAGGCGTGTCCGACTCCGACAGCTTCGCCAACAAGCTGAGCGACAAACGTTACGCCGACTTCGTCAAAGCGTTCAACTTTGCGGCTTACGGCTCGACCGCCACGCTCTATCCTTCCGCCCAGCAAGGCGCGGTCGACAAATACATGCGCCAGACGCTGGAGGAGAATGCCGGCGAGACCAATCAGGGCGTGCGGCTGGCGCTCTATTTCCAGCGTAAGGCGCCTGACATCAACAGCTGGTATGACGTGCTCGCCGACACGGCCCTTTCGAGCGTGGTGCGCACGGCTCTCGGCCTGCCCGACTCCATCGCCTCCGCCGACATCGACAAGCAGGCGCAGATGTTCGAGCAGAAGCTCGATATCGCCGACTTCAAGGATCCCGACAAGCTGAACACCTTCCTTACCCGCTTCACCAGCCTGTGGGAGATCAACAACCCGACGACCACTGCCGTGACCTCGGTCAGCGTGCTGTTCGCGCAACCGACGACAGTCGGCATCTCGACCGATCTGATGATGGCCATGCAGAAGCTGAAGTTCTGAGAACACCATGCAGGACAGTCTCTACGTCGCCCTCTCCTCGCAGATTGCGCTCGAACGCCGTCTCGACACCATCGCCGACAACGTCGCCAACGCTTCGACCATCGGCTTTCGCGCCACCGGCGTGAAATTCGAGGACGTAGTCTCCGGCACCGGGCCGAAGTCGGTATCCTTCGCATCCTCCGGCAAGACCTATCTTTCCAGCGCGCACGGCTCGCTGACCGAAACCGGCAATCCTTTCGATTTCGCCATCCAAGGCGACGCCTGGTTCGCCATCGAGACGCCGGCCGGCACGGTGATGACCCGCGACGGCCGTTTCTCCATGAACGAGAACGGCGAGCTGATGTCGATCGAAGGCTATCCGGTGCTGGACAGCGGCGGCGCGCCGATCCAGCTCGATCCGCGCAACGGTCCGCCCAAGGCCGGCGCCGATGGCTCGCTACGCCAAAACGACCAGCTCGTCGGCGCCATCGGCCTCTACGATTTCGACCCCGGCGCCAATTTCGTCCGCTACGGCAATTCGGGCATCGTTCCCGCGCGGACCCCGGAACCGGTCACCGACCGCTCCGATGTCGGCGTAGCTCAAGGGTTTCTCGAGGAATCCAACGTCAATCCGGTGCTGGAGATGACCCGGCTGATCCAGGTGCAGCGCGCCTTCGAGAATACGGCTGCGCTGATCCGGCAGAGTGCTTCGTCCACCGACGATGCGATTAAGACGCTCGGCGACAAGTAACGGGATGGCGAACGGCTCGTCCCTGCTCCGCGCGCCTGAGAAGCTTGCAGACGCCGGTCCCACGGATCGGCTGGCCGCGCTCGAACGCATCTGGCGGCGGTTCGACAACCCGGAAACGCTGCTCAGCCGCGGCGGCCGCGTCGTCGAGATCTCGCCCACTCACTACAAGGTGCGCGGCCTTTCGGACATTGCCAGGCTCGGCGACATCGTCGAGCAGCGCGGCAAGACCGGCACGCGCCGCGGCGAGATCGTCAGGATAGGCCGCGACGAGGTGGTGGTCGCGCCGTTCGAGCGCCACGCCGATGCCGGCATCGGCGACACCGTTTTCCGGCGCGGCCCACTCGCGGTCGCGCCGGATGTTTCCTGGCGCGGGCGCGCCATCGACGCTTTGACTCGCGTCATCGACGGCGGCCCGCCGCTGGTCAGGCCGAATGCCGCCGGCAGCGCCGACACATTGACGCCCGGCGCCATGTCGCGGCAGCGGGTCGACACCGGCTTTCTGACCGGAGTGCGGGTGATCGACATCTTCACGCCGCTCTGCTTCGGCCAGCGGCTCGGCATCTTCGCCGGCTCAGGCGTCGGCAAGTCGACGCTGCTTGCCATGCTCGCCGGCGCCGAGGCCTTCGACACGGTGGTCGTGGCGCTGATCGGCGAGCGCGGCCGCGAGGTACGCGAATTCCTCGAGGACACCATCGGCGCCGACAGCATGGCCAAGACCGTCGCGGTCGTCGCCACCAGCGACGAGAGCGCCATGATGCGCCGGCGCGCGCCCGACACAGCCATGCGCGTGGCCGAGCATTTCCGCGACCAGGGCCATCGCGTGCTCCTGGTGCTGGATTCGATCACCCGCTTTGCCCATGCGCTGCGCGAGGTGGCGACGGGCACCGGCGAGCCGCCGGTCGCGCGCGGCTACCCGGCATCGGTCTTCACCGATCTGCCGAAGCTGCTCGAGCGCGCCGGACCAGGCGCCGAGGGCAAAGGCTCGATCACCGCCATCATCTCGGTGCTGGTGGACGGCGACGACCACAACGATCCGGTGGCCGATTCGGTGCGCGGCATCCTCGATGGCCACGTCGTGCTCGACCGCGCGATCGCCGAGCAGGGACGCTACCCGCCGGTCAATCCGCTGTCGTCGATCTCACGTCTCGCCGACAAGGCCTGGAGCGCCGAGCAGCGCATGCTGGTGACAAGGCTGAAAGCGATGATCGCGCGCTTCGAGGACACGCGCGACATCCGTCTGCTCGGCGCCTATCAGGGGGGCGCCGACGCCGAGCTCGACATCGCCGTGCGCCAGGTGCCGCTGATCTACGAGGCGCTCACGCAGTCGCCGAGGGACCGCGCATCGGCCGATCCGTTCACCGATCTCGCCCGCCATCTCAAGGGGAAGCAGAATGGCGATCAAGGAGACTGACCTGCAACAGACCGAGCGCATGCTGCGTGAGATGATTGCCGAGGCCAAGGCCGCCGAGGAGGCCGACGCCAGCCGCGACTCGCTCATCAACGGCCTGTTCCCGAAAAAGGTGGAGTGGCCGCAGCCGCCGCCGGCCCAGTTCCCCCGCCTGGCCAACAGGAAAGCGGACCGGCGCAGCGATTTCGTCGTCGCAGCGCTCGGCATCACGCTCGGCCTGATCTGCGCGCTGTTTCCCTGGTATATCTTTTTCAACCAGGAGCAGTTCGGCGTCCAGACCATCAAGTTCGGCGGCAGCGGCAGCAATTCCGGACGCGAGGGCGGCGGCGTCGCGGCCGAACGCAGCGGACCGCTGACGGCCAAGGACGTTCCCAACGCCGATATCGACCTCCTTGCCACTGGAACGGTGCAGGACGAACCCCCGCCGGCGCCTGGCGACCAGCCGTTCCCTGCGGCCGCGGCGGAATTCAGGATGGTGCATGTTGCCAATGGCCGCGCAATGATCGAGGACGACACCGGCCTGTGGATCGTCCAGCGCGGCTCCGTCCTGCCGGACTCCAGCCGCGTCGCCGCGATCGAGCAGCGCGGTGGCAAGTGGGTGATCGTCACCGATGCCAACAAGGTGATCCAGCTTTCCAGGTAATGGCCTCGTAACGGGCCGCGGGCTCGCTCCGCGCAAGGTCCGCGCAAGACTGGCGGCCTAGTCTTGTGCGTACTCGCCCGGAGAGTCCCATGGAACCCGTCAACCTCTTTGACCTCGCCACCCGGCAGTCGCAATGGCTAGCCGTGCGCCAGTCGGCGATCGCATCCAACATCGCCAATGCCAACACGCCGGGCTACACGGCAAACGACGTCGAACCGTTCGAAAAGGTCCTCGACCGGACTGCGGTGACGCTGGCGGCCACCCAGACCGGCCATTTGGGCCCCGAGGGGACCAATGCCGGCTTCAATCTCAAGCCGGAGGATGTCACGGGCTCGATAATGCCGTCGAAGAACACGGTGGTGCTCGAGGACGAGTTGATGAAGGCCGGCGAAGTGCGCCGCTCCTTCGAGCTCAACACGGCGATCGTCAAAGCCTTCCACTCGATGATGACGATGGTGGTGAAGAGCTGACCATGGACGCCCTGACCGCAGCCCTTAAAGTCGCGGCATCCGGCCTTGGCGCCCAGTCGGAGCGTCTGCGTGTGGTGTCGGAGAACCTCGCCAATGCGCAATCGACGGGCAACACGCCTGGCGCCGATCCCTATCGCCGCAAGACGATCAGCTTCCAGTCCGAGCTCGACCGGACGAGCGGTGGTTCGCTGGTCGAGGTGAGCTCGATCGCGCGCGACCCGTCGGACTTCCCGATCGAGTTCCAGCCCGGCAACGAGGCCGCCGACGCAAAAGGGTACGTGAAGATGCCCAACGTCAATGTGCTGGTCGAAATGGCCGACATGAGCGAGGCCAACCGCTCCTATGAGGCCAACCTGCAGGTCATCAAGCAGGCTCGCGATCTGATTTCCATGACCATCGACCTGATGAGGAACCAGTAATGATCGGCGGTATCGGGGCACTACAGTTCAAACCGGCAATCGACGGCACGGAGGCCGCCTCGCCGGGCCTGCTTCAGGGCGGTGTCGGCACCAAAGCAGGCGAAGGCGTCGGCAGCAGCTTTGCGGAGGCTCTCAGCCAGGCTGCGACCAAGACCGTCAACACGCTGCAGAACGCCGAGCAGATGTCGATCCAGGCGCTCAAAGGCGACGCCGACACCCGCCAAGTGGCCGATGCGGTGCTGAGCGCCCAGCAGGCCCTGCAGACGACGATCGCCATCCGCGACAAGGTCGTCTCGGCCTATCTCGAAATCAGCCGCATGAGTATCTAGGACCGCGTCATGAAAGCCCTTGCCATCGCCGCGACCGGCATGAACGCCCAGCAAACCAATCTGGAAGTCATCGCCAACAACATCGCCAACATCAACACCACCGGCTACAAGCGGGCGCGCGCCGAATTCTCCGACCTGCTCTACCAGGTCGATCGCACCCAAGGGGTGCCCAACCGCTCCAACACCTCGCTTGTGCCCGAGGGCGTTTCGATCGGCCTCGGCGTCAAGACGACGGCCGTGCGCAACGTCCATACACAGGGCGAGCTGACCAGCACGGGCAACAGCTTCGACCTGGCGCTGACCGGCCGCGGCTGGTTCCAGATCGAGGGCGCCGACGGCAGCACGCTCTACTCCCGCGCCGGTGCCTTCAACACCAATGCCACCGGGCAGCTGGTCACCGCCGACGGCGCCACCGTCATTCCGGCGATCACCGTGCCGACCGACGCGGTCGAGGTCATCGTCAACAAGACCGGCCAGGTCTTTGCCCGTATCGACGGCCAGACCGACCTTCAGCTTCTCGGCCAGCTTCAGATCGCCAACTTCGCCAATGAGGCGGGCCTGGCGCCGCTCGGCGACAATCTGTTCCAGGAGACGGCGGCCTCTGGCCCGGCCAATGTCGGCGTTCCAGGCGATCCGGGCTTCGCCACCATCGAGCAGGGCTATCTGGAGTCCTCCAACGTCGATCCGGTCAAGGAAATCACCGAGCTGATCTCGGCGCAGCGCGCCTATGAAATGAACTCGAAGGTCATCCAGGCCGCCGACGACATGGCCTCGGTGGTCTCAAAGAACATCAGGTAACCGACGATGGCCATGCCGGCTTCCTGCCCTGCTTTTCGTCGCGCCGTGCTGGCCCTTGCGCTGGTGGTCGTCGGCGTGCCGGCGCTTGCGCAAGAGACGGGCCCATCTCCCTTGCGATCCGGGGAGTCGGCCAACCAGCTCGCCGCCAATCAAGCGGTCGGCGAAGCCGTGCTGATCCCCAACCGGGTCATCTATCCCGGCGAGACGATCGAGCTTGCGGCGCTGAAGCAGGTGACGCTTGTCCCGGGCAAGCACAAGCCGGACGGAATGGCGACGCGCTCCGAGGAACTTCGGGGCAAGGTCGCCAAGCGCACCCTCGTGCCCGGCCGCTACATTCCGGCGGCCGCGATCCGCGATGCCTGGCTGGTCGAGCAGGGTGCCTCGGTGCAGGTCTATTTCACCGCCGGAGCGCTGACCATCTCGGCCGCCGGCGTCACGCTGCAGCCGGGCGCCGCCGGCGACCTCATCAAAATTCGCAATGTCGACAGCGGCAAGATCATTTCCGGCACAGTAATGGCCGACGGCACGATTCGGGTCGGCGCATCGTGAGGCGCGTCTTTGCCCTTCTGCTGAGCGCCGCGATCGGTCTTCAGCCCGCATTGGCCGATGGGCTCACGTCCAAGGCCAAGCGCGAACTTGCGCAGAAAAATGGCGGCGTTTACGACGATCCGGAATACGATCCGGCCACCACCAACCGCATGTTCCGCGTCTCGACGGGACCGAGCACGCTGCCGCCCGGCCAGGTCGCCGCGCGCATCAAGGACATTGCCCAGCTGCAGAGCGCGCGCGACAACCAGCTCGTCGGCTACGGCCTGGTCATCGGCCTGGCGGGAACCGGCGACAGCCTGCGCAACTCGCCGTTCACCGAACAGTCGATCCGCGCCATGCTGGAGAACCTCGGCATCGCCACCGAAGGTGGCAGCGCGCGCGCCAAGAACGTCGCCGCCGTCATCGTCACCGCCAACATGCCGCCCTTCGTCCAGTCGGGCGCGCGCATCGACATCGACGTCTCCTCGATGGGAGATGCCACCTCGCTTGCCGGCGGCACGCTGGTGATGACGCCGCTCAAGGCCGCGGACGGCGAGATCTACGCCGTCGGCCAGGGCTCGGTGATCGTGGGCGGTTTCACCGCCCAGGGCCAGGCCGAGCAGCTGACGCAAGGCGTGCCCACCGCCGGCCGCGTGCCGAACGGCGCCATCGTCGAGCGCTCGGTGCCCGCCGAGTTCGACGACCAGGGCGTGCTGACGCTGCAATTGCGCAATCCCGATTTCTCGACCGCCATCCGCATCGCAGACGCCATCAACGACTACACCTCGCAGCGCTTCGGCATGCGCGTTGCGGCCGAGCGCGATGCCCGCACCGTGCAGATCAGACGGCCGAAGAACGTATCGGCCGCGCGCTTTTATGCCGAGATCGAAAACCTGGTCGTCGAGTCGGATGCGCCTGCCCGCGTCGTCATCGACGAGCGCACCGGCACCATCGTCATCGGCAACAACGTCAAGATCTCGCGCGTCGCCATCAGCCACGGCACTCTCACCGTGCGCATCACCGAGGCGCCGAAAGTGGTTCAGCCGGAGCCCTTCTCCAAGGGCGAGACGGCGGTCGAGCCCTTCACCGCCATCGAGGCCTCGCGACCCGACGCCCGCGTTGCCGTGCTCGACGGCCCCGACCTTGAAACGCTCGTTTCCGGTCTCAACCGTCTCGGCGTGAAGCCCGACGGCATCATCGCCATCCTGCAAGGCATCAAGTCGGCCGGCGCCCTGCAGGCCGACCTGGTTCTCCAATAGGCATGCCGATGATGGAGCTCTTCTCCTCAAACCCGCATCGTCGCCCGAGACTTCATACGACCATGAAGCTGATAGCCGCTGTCGCGATCGCTGCGCTGATGGGCGGCACTCCGGGTCGCGCGGAAGAAGTCCGCCAGGTGCTGCCCGGCGGACAGGCCCCGGCCCAGCCGGCTGATCTCGCGCGCGGGAAGGCGCGGGACGAGAGCGAGATCCAGCGCTTCTGCTCCAACATCGCCGATGCGGCTCGCGACCGCCGCTACGCGTTGCAGGCCGAGGAGCTGGAGCAGCTCCAGGCAGGCATCGACGAGCGCATGAAGGCGCTGGAGACAAAACGCGCCGAGTACGAGCAGTGGCTGAAGCGGCGCGAGGTATTCCTGGCGCGCGCCGAAGAGAGCGTCGTCAAGATCTATGCCGGCATGAAGCCAGACGCCGCGGCCGAGCGCCTGGCAATGGTCAACGCCGAGCTCGCTGCGGCCATCCTGATGAAGCTCGATGCGCGCAAGGCCGGTGTCATCCTCAACGAAATGGACCAGAAGGCGGCGGCGACGCTCACCGGCATCATGGCCAGCGCGGCGCGAAGGGTTGATCCGTCATGAAGTTGAAATTGCTCGTCCTTGTCGCGGTCGCGGCACTGTCCGGCTGCGGCACCGACCTCAAGGAAGTCGGCCGGGAGCCTGCGCTCTCACCGGTCGGCTCCGGCATCGGCAATGGCGGCGCTGCCCCCTACTCCTATCCGGAGCCGCCGGCGAGACCCGTCAAGAAATTCTCGCTTTGGGATGATCGCCAGAGCAGGCTTTTCACCGATCCGCGGGCGCTGCGCGAGGGCGATATCCTGACCGTCAACATCAAGCTCAACGACAAGGCCAATTTCAAGAACAAGAACGACCGCAGCCGCACCGCCGCGCGCAAGCTCGGCTACGACGTGACGCTCGGTTGGGACGGCAAGAGCACCAGCGGCAAGGGCGATGCCGGCTTGAGCTCCAGCACCGAGACCAACGCCGACGGCGAGATCAATCGCTCGGAGAATCTCGAGCTCAATGTCGCCGCCGTCGTCACCGAAGTGCTGCCCAACGGCAATCTGATGATCAGGGGCTCGCAGGAAGTGCGCGTCAATTACGAACTTCGGGTCCTCACCATCGCTGGCATGGTGCGTCCCTCCGATATCGGCGCCGAAAACACCATCCCCTACGAGCGCATCGCCGAGGCACGTATCTCCTATGGCGGACGCGGCCGCGTGAGCGAGGTCCAGCAGCCGGCCTACGGTCAGCAGATCCTCGACCAGGTTCTTCCTTTCTAGGACAGGAGCGCGCGGGCGTGGCAAATGTCGAGCAGATCCAGCCCAAGAAGGGACCTTCCCTTGTGGTCCAGCTCGCCATGCTCTTGGCCATGACGGGCGCGGCCGTCGGCATGGGCTGGTTCTCGGGCGGCTATCTCAAGCAGGGAGAAGCCCCGGCGCCTGTTCCTGCCGCACCTGAGAACGCCGGCAACCCGGAGAAGTCGGCCGAAGTGGGCAAACAGATCGCCGGACCGACGGTGGTCCAACTGGCGCCGATCACCACCAATCTCGCCGCACCTAGCGAAATCTGGATAAGGCTGGAGGCATCGGTGCTCTACGACGCGCCGCAGCCGCAGGAAATGACCGAGCAGATCCATCAGGACCTGCTGGCGTTCGTGCGCACGCTGAAGATGCATCAGATCGAAGGCGCCAGCGGCTACCAGCATCTCAAGGCCGATCTCGACGAGCGTGCGGCGCTGCGCAGCGGCGGCCACGTCAAACAGGTTCTCATCAGGACGATGCTGCTCGAATGAGAAAGTTCCTCATCGCCACGGCGCTCATCGTCGTCACCACCTCTGTCGCCGCGGCCCAGCAGCTCGATCTCGGCGGCATAGGCAAGGCCGACGGCACCACGGTCGGTTATCTCATCCAGATGTTCGGGCTGCTCACCGTGCTTTCGGTGGCGCCGGGCCTGCTGATCATGGTGACGAGCTTCACCCGCTTCGTCATCGCCTTCTCGATTCTGCGCGCCGGCATCGGCCTGCAGTCGACGCCGGCCAACCTGATCCTGATCTCGCTGTCGCTGTTCATGACCTTCTATGTCATGGCGCCGACCTTCGACCAGGCTTGGAACACCGGCGTCAAACCGCTGATGGACAACCAGATCACCCAGGCCGAGGCCTTCGAGAAGATCTCGGATCCGTTCCGCAGCTTCATGCTGCACAATGTGCGCGACAAGGATTTCGATCTTTTTGCCGATCTCGCCCGCGAGCGCGGCCAGACTGTCTCGCGCGACACCGTGGACCTGCGCATTCTGGTGCCCGCCTTCATGATCTCGGAAATCAGGCGCGGCTTCGAGATCGGTTTTCTGATCGTGCTGCCGTTCCTGGTGATCGATCTCATCGTCGCCACCGTGACCATGGCGATGGGCATGATGATGCTGCCGCCGACGGTGGTTTCCCTGCCGTTCAAGATCCTGTTTTTCGTGCTGATCGACGGCTGGAACCTTCTGGTCGGCAGCCTGGTGCGATCCTTTACCTGACCGCCCCGCCGGGATCGAGGACGACACTTAAGGCTTCGCCTGCTAAAGCCCGCGCGAATTATTTTGGATTAACCGTCCAGTTTAGCCGTTTGGTAGGAAGTTGCCCGCATAGTCCGCTCCAGATGGCGGGTGATCGGGTCTCAGCGATCATTGGCATGATGCCGCACCGTCATACCGGACAAGCCGGTATGTCAAAAAAATCCGTGTAAAAACCAAGGTACGAGTATCATGTCCAGTATCATGACCAATTCCGCTGCGCTGACCGCGCTGCAGAGCTTGAACAACACCAACAAGCAGCTCGAGACCACCCAGTCCCGCATTTCGACCGGTTACCGCGTCGCCACCGCCAGCGACAACGCCGCTTACTGGTCGATCGCCACCTCGATGAAGTCCGACAACAAGGCGCTCTCGGCCGTTCAGGACTCGCTCGGCCTCGGCGCCGGCAAGGTCGATACCGCCTACACCGCCATCAACGACGTCAAGGATCAGGTCGACCTGATCAAGACCAAGCTGGTTACCGCCCGCGGCGCCAGCCAGGAAGACCAGCAGAAGATCGCGACCGAAATCAAGGCCATCCAGGATCAGATCAAGTCGTCGGTCACCAACGCCAACTTCGCCGGCTCGAACCTGCTGCAGAACGACGGCACGGCTGCTTCCGATCTGAACATCGTTGCTTCGTACAACCGCACCGGCTCGACCGTCACCATCGACACCATCAAGGTGGCCTCTGCCGACACGCAGGTCCTCGACACGGCGGGCACCGGCGGCATCGTCGGCGGTCTGCTTGCGACGACCTTCTTCGATCCGAGCTCCGCCGCCGTCGCCGACACCGCCATCGACACCGCGCTCGGCACCGTTGAAACGGCGCTCGGCAAGCTGTCCACCGGCGCCGCCTCGCTCGGTGCCGCAAAGTCGCGCATCGATACCCAGCAGAGCTTCCTGTCGAACCTGTCGGACTCGATCGACAAGGGCGTCGGCGCTCTGGTCGACGCCGACATGAACAAGGAATCGACCCGCCTGCAGGCCCTCCAGGTGCAGCAGCAGCTCGGCATCCAGGCGCTGTCGATCGCCAACGGCAACTCGCAGCAGATCCTGTCGCTCTTCCGCGGCTGATCGCCCAGCGAACTTCAGGCATCTTTGTCGGGTCGCGCCACCAGCGCGGCCCGATTTTCATTTTTGATGCTGCTGCCCCTCCGAGGCGCGCCTCTTCCCTCGGGAAATATTACCGCACCGCGGTTTCAAGGCTGGCTTTTAACGCGCCGTTAACTGTGACGCGCTAGCTATGGTTAACCAATCGCTATGACGGGCCGACCGACGGTCGACAGGCATGACCGCCCCCGCCAGAGAGTTGACCGGCATGCGCGAGGCATGCCTGCTTTGAGAAGGGGTGTATCTTGGCAAGCATCATGACCAACGCCGCCGCGCTCACCGCGCTGCAGAGCCTCAACGCCACCAACAAGGCGCTTGAGACGACGCAGGGCCGCATCTCGACCGGCTACCGTGTCGCCACCGCTTCCGACAACGCCGCCTACTGGTCGATCGCCACCTCGATGCGGTCCGACAACAAGGCGCTCTCGGCCGTCCAGGACGCGCTCGGCCTCGGCGCCGGCAAGGTCGACACAGCTTACACCGCCATCACCGACATCAAGGACCAGGTCGACGCGATCAAGGCCAAGCTGGTCACCGCGCGCGGCGCCAGTCAGGACAACCAGCAGAAGATCGCGACCGAAATCAAGGCCATCCAGGACCAGATCAGGTCGTCGGTCACCAATGCCAGCTATGCCGGTTCGAACCTGCTGCAGAATGACGGAACGGCCGCCTCGGACCTGCATGTCGTGGCTTCGTACAACCGCACCGGCACGACTGTCTCCATCGACACCATCGACGTGGCAGCGACCGACACGCAGGTTCTTGACACCGCCGGCACGGGCGGCATCGTCGGCGGGCTGCTTGCGACGACCTTCTTCGATCCGAGTGCCGCGGCCGTTTCCGACACCGCCGTCGACACCGCGCTCGACAGCGTTGAAACCGCGCTTGCCAAGCTCTCCACCGGCGCTGCCTACCTTGGCGCCGCCAAGTCGCGCATCGACACCCAGCAGAGCTTCCTGTCGAACCTGTCCGATTCGATCGACAAGGGCGTCGGTGCCCTCGTCGATGCCGACATGAACAAGGAATCGACCCGCCTGCAGGCGCTCCAGGTGCAACAGCAGCTCGGCATCCAGGCGCTGTCGATCGCCAACGGCAACTCGCAGTCGATCCTGGCCTTGTTCAAGAGCTGATATTTCCGCTGAGGCAACCCCTCCATCGCAAGGCCGCGTCCTGAGCGCGGCCTTTTTCTTGCGCGTCGGACTGCTGCCTCCGGGCCGTTCGGGCCTCGCATAGCCCCTGGCCGCACGCACTATCATCCTCGCACAAGCTTCGCGGTCTAGTCTTCCGGCGGAAAGTCATGCTGGGAGCGGTTGAATCGTGCCGGAACAGATCCAGAGCCTCATCGCGAACCTCCGCGGCTTCGGCGTCAGGCGTCTCGCTCTCATGGGCGGCATCGCCGCGCTGGTCATGGCCGTCATCGGCGTCGGCTCGGTCTATCTCAACCGCCCGGCCTACGAGACGCTCTATGTCGGGCTCGACCGCAGCGACGTGAACCAGATCGGCCTGGTGCTGGGCGAGGCCGGCATCGGCTTCGATGTCGGCGCCGACGGAACATCGGTGCTGGTGCCGGCCGGCACCACCGCGCAGGCGCGCATGCTGCTGGCCGAAAAGGGCCTGCCGACCAGCGCCAACGCCGGCTACGAGCTGTTCGACAATGTCGGCTCGCTCGGCCTCACCTCGTTCATGCAGCAGATCACCCGCGTGCGTGCGCTGGAAGGCGAGATCGCGCGCACCATCCAGTCGATCGCCGGCGTCAAGGCGGCGCGCGTACACATCGTCATGTCCGAGCGCGCCAATTTCCGCCGCGACGAGCAGCAGCCCTCAGCCTCGGTGGTCATCCGCTATGCCGGCGTCGATGCCGAAAAGAGCGCCCAGTCGATCCGCCACCTCGTCGCCGCAGCGGTTCCCGGCCTGTCGGCCGACAAGGTGACCGTGCTCGATTCCAACGGCAATCTGCTCGCCGCCGGCGACGATACTTCCAACACAAGTGCTGCCCGCACGCTCGGCGTCGAGCAGACGGTCGAGGCGCAGATCGGTGACAACATCCGCCGCGCGCTGACGCCCTATCTCGGCCCCGACAATTTTCGCGCCAGCGTCAAGGCCGACGTCAATACCGACACCCGTCAGACCGAAGAAACGATCTTCGATCCCGAATCCCGCGTCGAGCGTTCGGTGCAGTCGGTGCGCACCAACGAGGCCAGCAACCAGAAGCAGGCCTCGAACCCGACCAGCGTCGAGCAGAACCTGCCCGAGACGCAGACGACCACGACTGAAGGGCCGCAGTCCTCCTCGCAGAACGACCGCAAGGAGGAGATCACCAACTACGAGATCAACTCCAAGAAGATCGCCACCGTTTCCAACGGCTACTCGGTGACCAAGATGTCGATCGCCGTCGTCGTCAACCAGGATCGGCTGAAGACCATCCTCGGCAAGGACGCCACCCCCGAGCAGATTGCCAAGCGCGTCGCCGATATCCAGAAGATGGTGGCCTCCGCCACTGGCTTTGAGGAGAAGCGCGGCGACGTCATCGATGTCTCGGCGGTCGAGTTCATCGACGGGCTGGACGGTGAGCCGATCGACCAGCCGGGCATCCTCGCCTCGATCGGCACATACACCGGCACGCTGATCAATGCCGGCGCCTTTATCGTCGTCGTGTTCCTGGTCGCCTTCTTCGGCCTGCGGCCGATGGCGGCCGCGCTGACGGCGTCGGCCAAGCCCGCGGCCCTCGCCGGCCCGAGCTTCGACGATGTCCAGCGCTCGCTGCCGACCCCCGACGCGCCGGTGGCCGCAATCGCAGCCGACACGGCCGTCGGCGCGCTGCCGGGCGCCCGGCCGGGCGCCACTCCGCTCGACGACCTGCGCCAGAAGATCAGGCCTGCGCCGCAGGAACGGCTAGCACGCATGGTCGACCTCAACGAGGAACGCACCGCCCAGATCCTGCGCAAATGGGCCGCCGCCCCGGAAGCCGCGGGTTAAGCCATGGCTTCGGCGGCCCTTTTCGATCTCCTGCCCGATTTCGGTTCGCGCGCCCCGCGCGCCGGCCAGGCACCGTCAGCGCCTGACATCGAGCGCAAGCCAGACATATCGCCACCGCAGGCCGACATCGGCGCGCTGATCGCCGAGGCGGTGGCCGATGCGGAAGCAGCACTCGGGGCGCGGCTCGCGGCCGCCCACGAGGCGGCCCTCGAGGCCGAACGCCAGGCCAATGACGATGCGGCAAAGGCGTTCCTCAAAAGCTTCGGCGGCGATCTGGGGGCGGCGGTCGCGACACGGATCGATGCCATGGAAGCGCGCGTGGCCGAGCTCACCGCCGCCACCGTCGCCCGCATCATCGGCGGCGTGGTCAGCGATGATCTGCAGGAGCGCTCGATCGAAGCTCTTGCCCGTACCGTAAGCGCCGCGATTGCCGACAGTGAGGCGGTGCGTATCGGCGTGCGCGGGCCGCTGTCGCTGTTCGAGCCGCTGAAGGCGTCGCTCGGAGATCGCGCGGCCAATCTCGATTTCACCGAGGCCGCCGGCTTCGACCTGACCGTGACCATCGATGAAACCGTCTTCGAGACGCGCATCGCCGAATGGTCGGCTTCCCTGTCGGAGGTCCTATCATGAGCGCCATCGACCACGGCGAGGCCAGGCACGAGATCATCATCGTCAAGCGGAACCACGACGGTCATGACGACGGCCATCATGGCGGCGTCTGGAAGATCGCCTTTGCCGACTTCATGACCGCCATGATGTGCTTCTTTCTCGTCATGTGGCTGATCAACGCCGCCAACGAGCAGACCAAGGCGGCGGTCGCCAGCTATTTCAACCCGGTCGAGCTGATCGATCGCAATTCCAGCCGCAAGGGCCTGGAAGACCTTGGCGACGGCCCGAGCAAGGTTGGCCTCACCGCCGACAATCCGCAGGATGGCGCGAGCAAGGCCGGCGAGGACGGCAAGGGCGGCGCCGGCTCCTCCGACCGCAGGCAGACGAAGGAGGCCTCGCAGAAATCCGATCTCTCCGACGAGCATCTGTTTGCCGATCCCTATGCCGTGCTGTCGGAGATCGCTACCGATACCGGCGTGATGCAGAATGTCAGCGCCAAGGGTGAAGGCGGCGCTCAGAACGCCGGTCCGGCGACCGGCGCTTCCGGCGGCGAATCCTATCGCGATCCTTTCGCGCCGGACTTCTGGTCGCAGCAGGTTGCGACACCCGGCGCCGAGGCCAGCGCCGAACGCAGGAGGATCGAAGGCGATCCGGCCAGGCCCGGCGAGAAGGTCGCCGAGACCGATGTTCCGAAAGTCAAGGCCGCTCCGCCGGCCCCGCCGCAGTTGGATGCGCCGCTCGAGCCGTTGGCCACACCGGAAAAACCCGGTGCCAAGGTGGTCGCCGGATCGAACGGTGACACGAAAGTCGGGAAGGCCGAAGGCAAGGCGGTCAAGGGCGAGAAAGCCCAAGCTGAAAAGGCAGAAGCCGAAAAGGCGGAGGCCGCTGCTACCGATGCTGCGATGCCGGGAGCCGCAGGGGCCGAAGCGGCGACGGCCGAGCCGGCAAAGGCGGAGCCGAAGCAAGCCTCGGAAAAGGGAGAGAATGTCCCGAGCAGCGCCGCCCTCAAGGCGGCCGCCGAAATCAAGCAGGAACTGGCCAAGACTTTTGCGCCCGGTGAAAAGCTGGCCGAGGGCGTCTCCGTCGAGGCAACCGGCAAGGGCGTCGTCATCTCGATCACCGATCAGCTCGACTTCGGCATGTTCGAGATCGGCTCGGCCGTGCCGCGCCGCGAGATGGTGCTGGCGATGGAGAAGATCGGCCGCATCGTCAACGAGAAGAAGGGCACCATCACCATCGGCGGCCATACCGATGCGCGGCCGTTCCGCAGCGACGCCTACGACAACTGGCGGCTGTCCACCGCCCGCGCCCACTCCGCCTATTACATGCTGGTGCGCGGCGGCGTCGACGAAAGCCGCATCACCGAGGTCGCGGGCTTCGCCGACCGCCAGCCCAAGATCGCGTCCGATCCGCTGGCCGCCGCCAACCGCCGCATCGAGATCCTGATGGCGACCGGCGGATGAGGGGCAGGACCGCCATCGGCCGCGCAGTCGGGCTGCTGCTGCTCGCCGCAGGATCGCCCGCTGCCGCTTTTGCACAGGATGACGGCCTGCAGCCTTATCAGCTGGTGCGCTCGCTGCAGTTGGTCCAGGACCGCATCGCCGGAGGCGATCATGCGGCGCTGCCGATGCAGGCCAAGCTGCTGGAAATGACCGATGCGAGGCTTCGCGCCGCCGATGCCGGCGATTTCAAGGACCCGAAGAATTTCCGCGCTCTGCTCGTCTATGGCATGAGCGGCGGCAATCCCGTCACAGTCGAGGCGGCAGCTTCGCGCGCGGCGACCGACCCGCAAAGCCTCGCCATCGCCAAAGGGGTCGTCGCCTATCTCAACGGCAGGCCGGCCGCGGCAATCGAAATCCTGAAGCCGATCGACCCGATGAGCGTGCCCGCCGACCTCGGCGCCTTCCTGGCGTTGGTCAAGGGCTCGCTGCTTGCGACCGATGAACCCGCAACGGCGCTGACGCTGCTGGACGAGGCCCGCCTGCTCAGCCCCGGCACACTGGTCGAGGAGGCAGCGCTTCGCCGCTCGGTCGGCCTCGCAGCGACACAAGGCGACGCCGCGCGCTTCGCGCTTGCCTCGACGCAATATGTCGCCGGCTATCTCTATTCCCCCTATGCCAGCCAGTTCGCCGATTCCTTCGTCTCCGGTGTGATTGCGCTGCACATGTCGATCAGCCAAGACAAGCTCGCCGACATCACCTCGATGATGGACCCCGAGCGCGAGAAGGTGATTTATCTGCGCATCGCGCGCCGCGCCGCGATCGACGGGCTGAGCGACCTCTCCGCCTTCGCCTCGGCCCGGGCCGAGCAGGGCCGCAACGGCAAAGGCAATCAGGACGACCCGCGCGCAGTGCTCTATTCGAGCCTCTCCACGGTGACATCGGCCACGATCGACGATGTGCGCGCGAGGCTCGGCACGATTGATCGCGGCAAGCTTTCGGAGAGCGACCGCGCTTTGCTCGATGCAGCGCAAGCCGTTGCCGGCGAGGTCGTCGCTCCCGTGCGTGCGGCCGCCATGAATGAGACGGAGGCCGCAGGTCCGGCAAAGAGCGATGCCGCGAAACCCGCTGAAACCGAGGCTGCGAGCCCGGCCGACGCCGAAGGGTTGCCACCGGTGGAGGGCGCGATGGCCGAGCAGCCGGCCCCGGTCAAGCCGGCGGACGCGCCGCCGGCTCCGCCGACGACGGCTCAGGCCGCGGCCGAGGCTCAAGCCCCCGCTCCTGCGCAGCCCGAAACGCCATCCGTGCTGCCTGCATCCGCGCCGGCGGCCGCAGCAAGCCTCGATCCGCACGATCCCACCGATGCCGCGATGCTCAAAGCGCGCCGCCAGCTCGAGCAGATCGACCAGCTACTCGGAGCCGCTCCCAAATGACCAGCGCCCAAATGAACAGCGTGAGCCAGGCCACGCCGGGACTTGCATCCGCCCAAGTCCAATCGCGGCAGCATCCTGCCGACGGCAAGGAAAACGGCGCGAATTTTGGCGAGATGGTGCATGGCGCCGGACAATCGGCGAGGGAGGCAAAGCATCCCGCCGAACCTGTGTCTTCCCATGCGCAGCCGGAGCGGCGCGCCCTCGCCGGTTCGCCCAAGCCACGACCCGATCAGGATGGCCAGAACAAGACTGCCGCGCCGAAGCCAGCGGCCGGAAAGGCCGCGAAGAATGGCGCCGAGGCCGACCATGTAAAGGCCACGGACGATGCCGATGCGGCGGCGCAATCGTCAGATAGCGCTCCGCTTCAGGACGGTTTGCCCTTGTTGATGGCGCTGGGGGACATCCGCCACTTCGCAACGTCGACAAATGCCGAGCGCGGTGGATCTTCTGTCGAGGGAGAGGCAGGAACCCAGCCCTCGATCGGCCAGGCCGCGTCTTCGCAGCTGGCGATCCGTCAAGGCAAACGCATGTTGGCCGACGCTTCCGAAGGCAGCGAGCCATTGCCGCGATCCGGTCGCGCGACGATGGCGGCCGAGAAGCCCGGACCCGATTTCGGACAGAAACCGGCCGGCGCTGGTCAGGGCCCGGACATGTCGATCCGCAAGGACGACATACTGTCTGGTACGCAAGGAGCCGCAACCGACGCAACGACGCCGCAAGGCTGGCGTCCGGCAGCCGCCCAGAAGGCCGCGCAAACGGCGCAAGCCCTCGCATCGAACAGTCAAGCCAGGCCATCCTCCGCCGCTGGGCGCTTGGATGTGGTCAGCCAGCAGAGCTTCCCCGCGCCGGCCCAAAACGCCTTCGGCCAGACGGTATCGGCGCTGGCCGAGGCGATCGCCTCGGACAGCGGCGTTCAGCAGGCCTACTCGAGCGGCCCGATCGGCTCGCACGCGACCAACTCTGTTGCCGTTTCGACACATGTCCTGAAGATCGAGCTCCACCCTGCTGAGCTTGGCATGGTCACCGCCAGCCTGCGTCTTTCCGGAGAGCAACTTTCGATCGAGATGAAGCCGGAAACGCACGAGGCGTATCGCCGTCTGACCGCCGACAGCGACACCATCGTCAAGTCGCTCCGCAGTCTTGGTTTCGACGTCGATCACGTCACCATCATGCAACCTGCCATAGCAGTCCATTCGGCCGGTCGCGTCGAAGCGAGCGGCGCGCCGCCGATGTCTACGGGCCGCGACCAGCCTTCGTTCCAGCCCGGGAACTCGGGCGGCAACAGCGCCGGCGGCGATCGGCAACCGGGAAGGAACAACGGCAATGGCGCACAGGAATTCGGCCGCGCTGCTTCGCCTCTTCGCGAGCGCGCTGGCGACGATATCTATATCTAGTCTGGCCGCGACCGTCGCCAAAGCCGCGCTCAATCCTTGCGAGCCGGAAATCCTGCGCGCCGCCGATCGCTATGGCGTGCCGGCCGGTATCCTTTACGCGGTCGGCCTGACCGAAACGGGAAAGAAGGGCAGCCTTCAGCCCAATGCTTTGAATGTAGAAGGAAAGGCTGTTTTTCCGCGCAGCAGGGGCGAAGCGCTGGCGACGTTCGAGAATGCCCGCCGCGAGGGCAAGACGCTGATCGATCTCGGCTGCATGCAGATCAATCATCGCTATCATGGCGCGCAGTTCCGCAGCGTCGAGGACATGCTAGACCCGCACCAGAACGTCGACTACGCCGCGCGCTTCCTGGCGAGCCTCCACGCGCGCCACATGACTTGGTCGATGGCCGTCGCCCGCTATCATGCCGGCCCCGACAACGACCCGGCGCAGAAGGTGTATGTCTGCCGCGTCATCGCCAACATGGTCGCCACCGGCTTCGGGAAATGGACGCCGAACGCCAGCGCGTTCTGCAACCAATAGTTGCTCAAGCATATGCCCTTTAGTCCGCCGCGATGGGGTTCACAGCGCCGCCGGCATCGCCCTCCATCCAGTACCGCGAATAGACCCTTCACGGCCGGCTTTATTACGGCTCCCAAAAAAACTCCCAAGAAAATAGCTACAAGAAATGACGGTTTTTCAGGATTCACCGCACCGGATACCGCTTTCCGCACGGGGCAAATGAGATGATTCGGAGGGCGGGCCGATGATCGTGATCGTTGATGAGCGCGAGCTCGTAACTGAGGGCTACAGCTCACTTTTCGATCGCGAGGGCGTCGCCACCGCCGGCTTCGCGCCAGGCGAGTTCGGCGAGTGGGTGAACTCTGCCGCCGACACGGATTTAAGATCGGTCAGGGCTTTCCTTATCGGCGACTGCCGCGAGGGCGCCATCTCGCCGCGCCAGATCCGCGACCGCACCGGGGCGCCGGTGATCGCGCTCAGTGAACAGCACTCGCTGGAACACACGCTCAGGCTCTTCGAGAGCGGCGTCGACGACGTCGTCCGCAAGCCCGTGCACATCCGCGAGATCCTCGCCCGCATCACCGCCATCCGCCGCCGCGCCCGCGAAGAGGCCGCCTACACCGAGGTCGGCTCGATGCGCATCTTCATGGATGGGCGCGACCCGGAGATCGACGGCGAGCCGCTGCCGCTGCCGCGTCGCGAGCGGCGCATCCTGGAGTATTTGGCCAGCAATCGCGGCCGGCGCGTGACCAAGACGCAGGTGTTCAACGCCATCTACGGCATCTTCGACGAGGAGGTCGAGGAGAACGTGGTGGAGAGCCACATCTCGAAGCTGCGCAAGAAATTGCGTGAGAAGCTCGGCCACGACCCGATCGATTCCAAGAGGTTCCTCGGCTACCGGCTAGTGTTTTGATGGTCGTCGCCGGCACATCCCGCGCCAGCCTCGCGCAAGACACGAGGCTTAGTTTTCTAGCCTCTCAGAAAGGCACCGAGGAGATGTATCGATGAGCCTCTACGGAATGATGCGCACCGGCGTCTCCGGTATGAACGCCCAGGCCAACCGCTTGTCCACGGTGGCCGACAACATCGCGAATTCCGACACCACCGGCTACAAGCGCTCCTCCGCCGAATTCTCGACGCTGATTATGCCCAGCACCGGCGGCGCCTATAATTCGGGTGGCGTCACGACGACGATCCGCTCGGCCGTCAGCTCGCAGGGTGTTCTGCAATACACCACTTCGGTCTCCGACCTAGCCGTCAACGGCGACGGCTTCTTCGTCGTGCAGGACCCGAGCGGAACGCCCTATCTCACCCGCGCCGGCGCCTTCGTTCCGGACGCTCAAGGACGCCTCGTCAACGCCGCCGGCTACCAGCTGATGGCCTACAGCTACGCCAATGGCGATCCGGCCGCCACCGCCAACGGCTTCGAAGGCCTCGTGCCGGTGCAGATTTCCGATCAGGAGATGACGGCGACGCCGAGCACGGAAGGGACATTCACCGGCAACCTGCCGGCTGGCGCCACCGCTGTCACCGCCGGCAACCTACCCACCGACAACAGCACCTCGTCACAATACACGTCGAAATCGTCGCTGGTCGCCTACGACAATCTCGGCAACAAGGTGTTGCTCGACGTCTACTTCACCAACACCGGCACCGGCACCTGGCAGGTTTCGGTATTCGATCAGTCGAAGGCCACGGCCGGCACGTCGTTCCCCTATGCGGGCGGCGCGCTGGGTTCGGCCAATCTCACCTTCGACACCACCACCGGCAAGCTCACCGGCGCGACCACCGGCGTGTCCTTCACGGTGCCGAACGGTTCGACTCTCAACCTCGACCTCTCCAAGCTGACGCAGCTCGGAACCGGCTTCACTGTCTCCGATGCCAACGTCAACGGCAATGCGCCGAGCACGATCGAAAAGATCCAGATCAGCCAGGACGGCGTCATCTACGCCCAATTCGAGGATGGCTCCACCAAGCCGCTCTACAAGATCCCGCTGGCCGACGTTCAGAGCCCCGACAACCTCACCGCGATGCCGGGCAACGTCTATGTGCAAAGCGCGGACTCAGGCGCTGTTCGCATCGGCTTTGCCAATGAAGGAAAGCTTGGCTCGGTCGTCTCGGGCGCGCTCGAAAATTCCAATGTCGATATCGCCGAGGAACTGACCAACATGATTGCGGCGCAGCGCAGCTACACCGCCAACTCGAAGGTCTTCCAGACCGGTTCCGACCTGATGGACGTCCTGGTCAACCTGAAGAGATAACCCCATCGGGCGCCAGCCCGTGAAAGACCCGCATGTCGCTTTCCACCGCATTAAGCATCGCCCAGTCGGCGCTCCTGGCCACATCCAAGCAAACCAGCGTCGTGTCGCGCAATGTGGCCGACGCGTCCAACCCGGACTATGCTCGTCGCGTCGCCGTCGTCACCAGCACGGCGCCCGGCGCGCGATCGGTGGAGATACAGCGCGCCGCCAATGATCTTCTGTTCCGGCAGAACCTTTCCGCGCTGTCGGCATGGAGCGGGCAGAGCGCGCTTTATAGCGGCATGGATCAGCTCGACCTATCGGTTAATGGAGTCGACAATGCGTCGTCTGCGTCGACTGCGATCGGCAATCTGCAGCAGGCGCTGCAGCTCTACGCCACCACGCCGTCGAACCAGAATCTCGGCGCCAGCGTCATCGACGCGGCCAAGCAGGTGGTGAGCTCACTGAACGACGGCACCACGGCGATCCAGGATTTCCGCAGCCAGACGGACGGCCAGATCGCCACCGCGGTCGACGACCTCAACTCGCTGCTCAGCCAGTTCCAGGACGCCAACAAGGCCGTCATCGCCGGCACGCGCTCCGGCACGGATGTGTCGGACGCGCTCGACCAGCGCGACGCGCTTCTCAAGAAGATCGCCGAATATGTCCCGGTCTCGACCTTCACGCGCGGCGACAACGACATGGTCATCACCACCAAGGACGGCACGACGCTGTTCGAGACGGTGCCGCGGTCGGTGACCTTCACGCCCTCGGCCGGCTACACCGCCGGCACGCCCGGCAACACGATCTATATCGACAATGTACCGCTTTCTGCAGGCACCGGCGACAATACCAGCGCCGACGGCAAGCTTGCCGGCATGCTGAAGCTGCGCGACGGCGTTGCCGCGACCATGCAGAGCCAGCTCGACGAGATCGCGCGCGGCCTGATCACGGCATTTGCCGAGACCGCGCCGTCTCAGCCCAACGCCGCAGGCCTGTTCACCTGGTCCGGCGCGCCGGCTATTCCCGCTGCCGGCACCCTGGTCGACGGCCTCGCCGGCTCGATCAGCGTCAACGCCGCGTTTGACCCGAGCGCCGGCGGCAGCGCGGCGCTGCTGCGCGACGGCGGCGCCAACGGCGCGGCCTATGTTTCCAACACCGGCGGCGGCGCCTCCTATTCTGACCTGCTGATCGCCTACGGCAACAGGCTCGACCAGCCGATGGCCTTCGACACCTCCGCCGGCATCACGGTCAGCTCCGGCGTCTCGGACTACGCGGCCAACACCATCGGCTGGTTCGAAGGCGTGCGCCAGCAGGCGTCGACCAACGCCGACGCGAAGGAAGCGCTGGCCACTCGCACCGCCGAAGCGCTGTCGAACGATACCGGCGTCAATGTCGACCAGGAAATGTCCCTGCTTCTCGACCTCGAGCATACCTATCAGGCGTCGGCGCGCATGATGAAGACCGTCGACGACATGCTGGACGCCTTGTTGGGCGCGGTGGGATAATCGATGAAAGCGACAGCCGTCTCCTCAGCCGCCATCTCCAACGCCCTGCGCTATCAGCAGATGCGCATGCAGGCCGATCTCGTCAAGGCGACCACGGAATCCCAGACCGGCAAGGTAGCGGATGTCGGCCTGGCGCTCGGCGGGCGCACGACACAGGCCGTCACCTTCCAGCGCGATCTCGACCGGTTGAACGGCATCGTCGATTCGAACTCGCTGGTCGCCGCACGCCTGACTTCGACACAGGATTCGCTGGGTCAGCTCTCCGATGTCGCGCAGGATCTGCTGACGGCGCTGACCAGCGCCGTGTCGGGCGACTCCTCGACCAGCATCACCCAGACCGCCGGCGCCACGGCGCTGCAGCAGATGACGGGCATCCTGAACACCAGCGTCAACGGCGAATACCTGTTTGCCGGGACCAACACCGACGTCAAGCCGATCGACGATTTCAGCGCCGCCGGCTCCCCCGCCAAGGCGGCGTTCGACGCCGCCTTCACCAGCTATTTCGGCTTCACCCAGAACGACCCGGCGGCCGCCAACATCACCGCCGCCCAGATGGACGACTTCATCACCACCGCGGTCGAGCCGCAGTTCCTGGGCTCCGGATGGCAGGCCAACTGGTCGAACGCCACCGACGACCAGATCACCAGCCGCATTTCATTGAACGAGACCACGCAGACATCGGTCAGCGCCAACGAGCAAGGCATCCGCAAGCTCGCCATGGCTGCCGCCATGGTCGGCACGCTCTTCGCCGGCAACATCAGCGAGGCCGGGCAGAATACGATCGTCAGCCGCGCGCAAAAGCTGGTCGGCGAAGCCATCGGCGGCATCGTCCAGGTGCAGTCCGAAGCCGGCCTCGCCCAGAAGCGCGTGTCCGACGCCAGCGATCGCATGAAGACCCAGGTCGATCTGTTCGAGAAGCATATCATCGACCTCGAAGGCGTCGATCCCTCGGAGGCCGCCACCCGCGTGGCCGACCTGACGCAGCATATAGAAACGTCCTTCGCCTTGACCGCGCGACTGCAGCAGCTGAGCCTGTTGAACTATCTCACCTGAACACTCTCACCGGAACGCCAGAGCTCCGACGATGTATCAATTCTCCTACGCCGACATCCAGACCGACTCCGTCGCCGACGCCAAGGACCGGGAGCGGCAGTTGCTGACCCGATCGATCGACATGTTGTCCACGGCTGCTTCCGTCGGGCCGGAGTCGATGGAGGCGGTCGAGGCGCTGCACTTCACCAACCGCATCTGGACCACCTTCGTCGAGGATCTCGGCTCCAGCGACAATGCGCTGCCCAAGGAACTGCGCGCCAATCTGATCTCGATCGGCCTGTGGCTGCTGCGCGAAACCGAAGACATCCGGCAGGGCCGCACCAACAATTTCGAAGGATTGATCGAGGTCTCCCAGATCATCCGAGACGGCATCCAATGAGCAACACGCTGAAGATCTCGCTGAAGCCGAACGAGAAGATTTACATCAACGGCGCCGTCATCCGGGTCGACCGCAAGGTCACGATCGAGCTGATGAACGACGTTCAGTTCCTGCTCGAAAGCCACGTCATCCAGGCCGAGCAGGCCTCGACGCCGCTCAGGCAGCTCTATTTCATCGTGCAGATCATGCTGATCAACCCGCCGGGAGCCTCCGAGGCCCGCGACATGTTCCGCCGCTCGCTGCCGATGCTGATCGCAAGCTTCGACAATCAGGAAATCTGCAGCGCGCTGAAGCAGATCGACCGCATGGTCGGCGAGGATCATATCTACGAGGCGCTGAAGGCGATCCGCGCGCTCTATCCGCTCGAGCGCCAGGCGCTTGGCGGCAATGACGACATTCCGGAAGCGCCGCGCGCGCTGGCTGTGGGAGCATAAAGATGGCCGTGGACATGACAACGACGATCCCGGTTGGCGCCACCCAGGCCAGCAGCCAGCAGACCTCGAAGACGGCGGTCGACTACCAGTCGTTCCTGAAGCTTCTGATCGCCGAGATGAAGAACCAGGATCCGACCAAGCCGATGGATTCGACGGAATATGTCGCGCAGCTCGCGACCTTCTCGCAGGTCGAGCAATCGGTGCAGACCAACAGCAAGCTCGACCAGATCATGCAATCCTCGGCGCTGTCGCAGGCGGACGCGCTGATCGGCCGTTCGATCACCGCCGCCGACGGCAAGACAACAGGGACCGTGGCTTCGGTGAAGCTCGCCAGCAGCGGCCTGATCGCGGTGTTGCAGGACGGCACCGAGATCCCTGTCGGCGCAGGCGTATCGATCAAGCCGGCCGCCTAGAGTTTTGTATAGAGTCTGCCCATGAACGAGGCCGATGCCCTCGATATCGTGCAATATGCGGTGTGGACGGTGCTTACCGCCTCCGCGCCGGTGGTGCTCGTGGCTATGGCCGTCGGCATCGGCATCGCGCTCATCCAGGCGCTGACCCAGATTCAGGAAATCACCCTCACTTTCGTGCCCAAGATCGTCGCCATCATGCTGGTGGTGGCGCTGACCGGCCCGTTCATCGGCAGCCAGATCTCGGCCTTCACCAACGTCATCTTCGAACGCATCGAGCACGGCTTCTGACCTGCGGTCGCGGGCATCCCGCCCGCGCGGACCAGCAAAAGTTTGGTCCACACCGGCAAGATGCTTGGCTTAAAGCTTCGCCGACGCATTTTCGCCTTTGCCTTCCTGTTGTTGGACCGGGATGCTTTGGCGAGTCGCCGGCGCGATAATGGCGTCGGGCGAGCGCAAGACAGCAAGATGAAGGCGGGACAGCGACCATGATCGACGAGCCGGAAAGCGAACGCGTCTCGGCGTTGGCGCCGTTCCGGCACGGCATCTTCCGTGCCGTCTGGTCGGCGAGCCTTGTGTCGAATTTCGGCGGCTTGATCCAGGGCGTGGGCGCCGCCTGGATGATGACGACGATCGCCACCTCATCCTACCAGGTGGCGCTGGTCCAGGCCTCGACCACCTTGCCGATCATGCTGTTCGCGCTTGTTGCCGGCGCCATTGCCGACAGCTTCAACCGCCGCAAGGTCATGCTGGTGGCGCAGAGTTTCATGCTGGTGGTCTCGGCACTGCTCACCGTATTCACCTGGTTCGGCTGGATGACGCCGTGGACGCTGCTTGCCTTCACCTTCCTGATCGACAGCGGCACGGCGCTGAACAGCCCGTCATGGCAGGCGTCGGTTGGCGACATGGTGCCGCGCGCCAAGGTGCCGGCGGCGATCGCGCTCAACTCAATGGGCTTCAACATCACGCGCAGCGTCGGCCCGGCGATCGGCGGCATCATCGTCGCCGCCGCAGGGGCGGCGGCGGCCTTCGCCGCCAACGCCATCAGCTATATCGGCCTGATCGTCGTGCTTTTCCGCTGGAAGCCGGAAGTGCCCGCGCCGACCCTGCCGCGGGAATCGCTCGGCGCCGCGATGGGAGCCGGCCTGCGCTACGTCGCCATGTCGCCGAACATCGGCAAGGTGCTGGCGAGAGGCTTCGCTTTCGGCTTCAGCGCCGGCGCGGTGCTGGCGCTGCTGCCCCTGGTGGCGCGCGATGTCGTCAAGGGCGACGCGCTGACCTACGGCATCATGCTTGGTGCCTTCGGTATCGGCGCGGTCGGCGGTGCGCTGATCAGCGTCAGGCTCAGACAATGGCTCTCCAGCGAAACGATGGTGCGCGCCGCCTTCGCCGGTTTCGCGCTATGCGCCTTCAACGCCGCCGTCAGCGACAATGCCTGGCAGACGTCGGCGGGCCTGCTCATCGGCGGTGCCTGCTGGGTGATCGCGCTCTCGCATTTCAACGTCACGGTGCAGATGTCGACGCCGCGCTGGGTGGTCGGGCGCGTGCTGTCGATCTACCAGACAGCAACCTTCGGCGGCATTGCGCTGGGCAGCTGGATCTGGGGCGTCGTCGCCGACGCCCATGGCGCGGAGACTGCATTGATGGTTGCCGCTGTCACCATGCTCGTCGGCGGCGCCATCGGCCTGATCCTGCCGCTGCCGCAGCACACCGCTCTCAACCTCGATCCGCTCAACCGGTTCAAGGAGCCGATGCTGGCGCTCGATTTGAAGCCGCGCAGCGGCCCGATCGCCATCATGATCGAATACATCATTCGCGAGGAGGACGTGCCGGAATTCCTCGCCACCATGGCCGAGCGTGGCCGCATCCGCCGCCGCGACGGCGCCCGCAACTGGACGCTCGCCCGCGATCTCGAAAATCCGGGCATCTGGATCGAGCACTACCACACGCCGACCTGGGTCGAGTATATCCGCCACAACCGGCGTGCCACTCATGCCGACGCCGTTGTCGGCGAGCGCATCCGCGCGCTGCACAGCGGCGAGAACCCGCCGCGTGTGCGCCGCATGATCGAACGCCCGACCACCGCCGGCACGGCGCTGGTCTCACCCAAGGGGCCGATCGATCACTAACCCGCGTCTATTGGCCCGGAATATCTGATTCCGATCAGCCAGCGCTGTGGATCATATATAGTTTGCGCGTCGTCTCATGAATAAGCCACTCGCCCTTCCAGCCCTTCGGCAGGACGAGCAGATCGCCAGGCCCCAGCTCACGCATCTCGCCGTCGGCGCGGCTCACTTCCACGCGACCGG
Organism: Mesorhizobium sp. M1A.T.Ca.IN.004.03.1.1; assembly: GCF_003997555.1. Taxonomy (NCBI): domain Bacteria; kingdom Pseudomonadati; phylum Pseudomonadota; class Alphaproteobacteria; order Hyphomicrobiales; family Phyllobacteriaceae; genus Mesorhizobium; species Mesorhizobium sp. M1A.T.Ca.IN.004.03.1.1. Next base: position 1,086,195 of record NZ_RZTV01000001.1, read on the forward strand.
AGATGATGTGGCAGATCTCGGATGAACCCGAGCGGTCGGCGGTGAAGCGGCCGGGCGTGCATTCCCAGATGCCGATATCGACGGTCCCGTCCGGCGATTGGAAGAACGAGCGCACCGCTTCGACCTGATCGCCTTCGATCGAGGTCGGCTTCGGTGAAAAGGCGCCGATATCGGCCGTGACGAGGTCGCGGAAGGTCGAAAGGTCGATCAAGATAGGCTCCAGTGTCAAAAGCAATTCCAGGAAAGTGCAATGGTTTTCCGTCCGGAATTGCGCGAAAACAAAGAGTTAGAGCGGTTCGGCGAACGCCGAACCGTCTCAGTGGCCTGTGATGCTGTCGGCCAGGGCGGCCAATTTCGAAGTGTAATTGAGCCCGGCGGCCTCGCGTTGGTCGGCGATGCGGTAGAGCTGGTACATCGAGTGGACGCCGAGCCAGCGGAACGGTTCCGGCTCCCAGGGTCTGACCTTGCGGTTGACCCAGGGCAGTCGCGTAAGATCCGTGTCATTGCCGAGGATCAGATCGGCAAGCGTGCGCCCGGAAAGGTTTGAGCTCGACACGCCCAGCCCGACATAACCGCCGGCCCAGCCTATGCGCGTCCTGGGGTCGAGGCCGACCGTCGTGCACCAGTCGCGCGGCACGCCGAGCACGCCGCACCAGGCGTGGTCGATGCGGCACCCGGCCGTCTGCGGCAACAGCGTCGTCAGGATCGTGTGTAGCTGGTCGATCGTCGCCTGCTGCGTCCGACCGTTGACGTCGGTGCGCGAGCCATAGCGGTAGGGCACGCCGCGTCCGCCCATGGTGATACGGCCCTCGCGCGTGCGCTGGGCATAGCAATAGGCGTGCGCCGCATTGCCGAGGAGCTCATGCCCGTCCCAGCCGATCTCGCGCCAGAGTTCTTGTGGCAGCGGCTCGGTCACGATCTGCGCGCTGTTGAGCGCCAGCCATGTCCGCTCTTCCCCGGGAATGCCGGCCGTGAACCCCTCCGTCGCGCGAATTATCGTTTCCGCCCGCACCGTGCCACGGTCGGTGGCCACCCTGCCCTTGGCGATCGACGTCACGGTCGTCTTTTCGTAGATCGGCACGCCGAGCCGCTCGACCGCTTCCGCCAGCCCGCGCACCAGCTTGGCCGGCTGCACCCGCGCCTGGCCGTGGATGACGAAGCTGCCCATGACATTCGCGATATTGATGCGCGCGCGTGTGGCTGCAGCGTCGAGCAATTCGATGCGCTCGGGGTCGGCGTCCCAGGAGCGGATCGTCTCGCACGCCTCGCGCACACGTTGGAGCTGTGCGGCATTGGTGGCGACCGTCAGATTGTCGGCACGGCGGATGTCGGCGTCGATGTCTTCGGCCGTCGCCACCCGGATCACCTCGTCGACACAGCCCGCCATCGCTGCCTGCATGGCGCTGACAGCTTGCCGGGTCGAGGTCTTTAGATATTTTTCGCGCGACCAGCCGAAGCCGCCCGAAAGCCAGCCGCCATTGCGCCCCGAGGCACCGAAGCCGGCGAATTCGCGTTCGAGCAGGACTATGCGAAGCGAGGGCTTCGCCTTCTTCAGATAATAGGCGGTCCAGAGCCCGGTGTAGCCGGCGCCGACGATCGCAACATCGGCTTCGATGTCGCCGGGCAAGGGCGGACGCGGGCTTGGGACCGCGCCCAGATCCGCATACCAGAACGAGATGTCGCCGTTGCGCTTGACTTGCATGGGATGGCTTCCAGGAGACCGGAGAGAGGGATCAGGTGAGCGTCGTGTCTGCCGTGCTGTCGTCGGGCAGAAGCTTGGCGTCGGCGCCGTCAAAGCAGAGTTCCACGTTCTCGCCGAGGGCGAAATTCTCGCCCGTCAGCGGCGACCGCACGATCGCGGTCGAGCCGTCGCCGAGCTTCACTTCGTATTTCGATCCCGAGCCAAGATAGATCGCCTCGGCGATCGTTCCCGCCAGGCGGTTCTTGCCGTCGGCTTGCCCCGGCCGGCGAATGGCAAGTTTCTCGGGCCGCAGCAGCATCACCGGGCTGGCTTCTCCGGCAAGCCGGCGCGGCGCGGCGACCGTCTCGCCGGCGATGGTCAGCGCAGTGCCGGTCCCGTCACTTCTGGCTTCGCCGCGCAGCACCGTGGAGTCGCCGATGAAGCGGCCGACGAACAGCGTTGCCGGCTCGTCATAGAGCTGCCGTCCAGTGCCGACCTGCTCGATGCGGCCGCGGTTGAACACGGCGATGCGGTCCGACAGCACCAATGCCTCCTCCTGGTCGTGCGTGACATAGACGAAGGTGGTGCCGAGCTCGCGATGGATGCGCTTGATCTCGAGCTGCAGCCATTCGCGCAGCTTCTTGTCGAGCGCGCCGAGCGGCTCGTCCATGAGGAGCAGCGGCGGGTCGAACACGATGGCCCGCGCCAGCGCCACGCGCTGCTGCTGGCCGCCTGACAATTCGCTCGGATAGCGATGCGCGAAGTCGCCCATCTTGACCATGTCGAGCGCCTTGGCCACGCGCCGCTTCCGATCGTCCTGCCCAACGCCGCGCAGCGTCAGCGGATAGGCGACGTTGCGGCCAACCGTCATATGCGGGAACAATGCGTAGTGCTGAAAGACGACGCCGATGTTGCGCTTGTGCGCCGGCACGCCGACGACGCTTTGTCCTCCGACCAGCAGCTTGCCGCTCGACACATCCGTGAAACCGGCGATCACATTGAGCGTCGTCGTCTTGCCGGAGCCGCTCGGCCCAAGCAGCGTCATGAACTCGCCGGGCTCGATCCTGAGCGACACGCCGTCCAGCGCCTTGAACGCGCCATAGGCCTTGGTGACGAATTCGAGGTCGATCGCCGCGCCGCGATTGTCCGGTCTTGGGTTCATAGGCGTCCCTTCCGCTCGCGGCCAAGAAGAAGCATGCCGCCGCCGATCAGGATCGTCGTGGCGCACAAAAGGATCGTGCCGACGGCAGCGACGGTCGGGTCGGCGTCGCGCGTGATCGAGGAGAAGATCTGCACCGGCAGCGTCTTCAGATAGGGGTTGGTGATGAACAGCGAGACGATGATCTCGTCGAAGGACGTCGCGAAGGCGAACAGCAGGCCCGACAGGATGCCGGGCAGGATCAGCGGCAGCGTCACCGTCCGGAACGTGGTGAGCGCGCCGGCGCCGAGGCTCGCCGCAGCCGTCTCCAGCCGCCTGTCGAACACTTCGAGATTGGCCGACACGGCGATCAGCACGAAGGGCAGCGCCAGGATGGTGTGGGCGAGCACGAAGCCGGGCAGCGTGCCGACGAGTCGCGCATCGAGATAGACGGCATAGATGCCGATGGCCAGCACCACGCCCGGCACAACCATCGGCGTCAGCATCAGCATCCGCAGCAGATTGGCAGGCCGCGCCTTCATACGGTCGAGGCCGAAGGCGGCCAGCGTGCCGAGCACCGTTGCCAGCACCGCCACGATCGAGGCGACCTTCAGGGAATTGAGGAAGCTGGTCGACCATTCTGGATTCGTGACGAAATTCTCGTACCACTGCCAGGAGAAGCCTTGCGGTGGGAAGGAGAGCGACTTGTTGCCGTTGAACGACATCGGCACGACGACCAGCGTCGGCGCCACCAGCCAGATCGCCACCAGCAGGCAGACAAGGCCAAGAACGACACGGGTGAGCGGCTTCATTTCCATCAGCGCCGCCCCGCTTCCCGGTGCCGCGACCGCATCACCGGCGCTGCAAGCGCCAGCAACAGGAAGGTCGTGACCAGCAGCACCACGCCCATCGCGCCGCCGCGTCCCCATTGCAGCAGGCTGAGCACCTGGGTCTGCACCAGTGTCGACAGCATCGTCGAGCGCGGCCCGCCGAGCAGTGCCGGCGTGATGTAGAAGCCCAGCGCCAGGATGAAGACGATGATCGCGCCGGCATAGACGCCCGGCAGCGACAGCGGCAGGTAGACTGTGAAGAAAGCGCGGGACGGCCGGGCGCCAAGGCTTCGCGCCGCCTGCACCAGCCTGAGGTCGATGCCTTTCATCACCGAATAAAGCGGCAGGATCATGAAGGGCAAAAGCACTTGCGCCATGCCGATCACCACGCCCGTCTGGGTGCGGATCAGCCGGATGCCCGCGAAGCCGGCTGATCTCAGCAACGAGTTGATGACGCCGGAATCCTGCAGCAGGATCACCCAGGAGAGTGTGCGCACCACGCCGCTCACCCAGAAGGGGATCAGCACGCAGAGAACCAGGACGAGCCGCACGCGCGGCCCGACCGCGGTCATGAGGTAAGCATAAGGATAAGCGCAAACCACGCAGACCAGCGTCACCCACGCCGAGATGGTGAAGGTGCGCTGGAGCACCGCGAGATTGACGGGCGCACCAAAGAACCAGGCATAGTTCTGCACGCCCCATTCCGGCTCCGAGAGGCTGCGCAGCACGATGGTGAGCAGCGGATAGCCGATCACCGCGGCGAGCAGGATCATGGCCGGCAGCGTGAGCGCGAACGGCCGCCAGGCCCATCCTGCCCGCTTTTCGGCAGTCTGGATCGTCGGTTCGAGCGCGCTCACGGGCCTTGCCTCCGTCAGCTCAGTTGCCGGCCATCAGCGCGGACCACTTCTCCTGCGCGACCGGGAAGTTCTCGACCCAGAACTTGATGTTCTGCTTGTAGCCTTGCTTCTGGCGCTCGGGCGTGTTGGTCAGGAAAGCTGCGACCGACTCGTCAACCTTCGGCTTCGCATCGTTGTTGATCGGCGTGTAGGAGGTCTGCTGCGTGAGAATCTCCTGCGCCTGCTTGCCGAGATAGGCATTCAGCAGCGCATAGGCGGCATCCGTATCCTTGACACCGACGGGGATAGTCATCTGGTCCATCACCACCAGCCAGTCCTGCCAGGCGGGCGCGTATTTGGCGCCGTTCTTGACCGCCGTCATGGCGCGGCCGGTCCACATCATCAGCATGTCGGCTTCGCCGGACTCCGCGAGCTGCTGCGATTCAGCGCCCGTCTTCCAGTAGATCGTGTCCGGGCCGAGCTTGCGAATCACGTCGATGGCTTTGTCGATGTCGGCAGCGGTCATCGCCTTCGGATCGCCGCCCGCCACCTTGAAGGCCTGTTCGAGCAGGCCACCGGTCGGATCGCCGGATCCGTCCAGGGCGCGCACGCCGGGGAACTTTTCGGTGTCGAAGAAGTCAGCCCAGTTCTTGGGCGGGTTATCTTTGTACTTCTCCTTATTGTACATCAGCACGACGCCGTAGTTCATCGCCGGAACCGAGCACTCGCCGACCTGTCCTTCGGGTATCTTCGAGACGTCGAGCTTCGAGAGATCGAGCTTCTGGAACAGCTTTCCGCAATGGACGTAAGGCGGCAGATCGCCGGTATCGACCACGTCCCAGGTGACGTTGCCGGATTCGACCTGGGCCTGCAGCTTGGCGATCTCGGTCGGCCCGTCATTGAGCAGCTTGACGCCGGACTTCTCGACGAACTCCTTCAGCGCCGCTACCTGGCCATCCTGATAGATGCCGCCATAGGAGACGAAGGTCAGGGTCTTGCCCTTGAGCGAGCCTTCCTTCACCTCGCCCGCGACAGGCTTTTCCTGTGCGAAGGCGGTGGTTGTCAGCATTCCGAGCGCCAGCACGGCGCCAAGACCTGCAAGTTTCGACTTCAACATAACTCTGACTCTCCCATTATGCCCGCGTTTAATCGGACTACCTGGCCGCGAGCGGTTTCCAGGGCTTGTATTGATCGAGCTCGGCGCGTGCCGAGGTCGGCGGTGCGATGATCCACATCACCTCGGCCCGACCACTGCCGATGTTCTCGCTGCGATGTGGTGTCGATGTCGCGTATTCGATGCTGTCGCCTTCTTCGAGGACGTGGCGGGCGTCGCCAAGAGAGACCTCGACGACACCGCGAAGGACGATCAGCATCTCCTGCGCGTCGCCATGCGTGTAAAGCGCGGAGCCGGTCGAGCCGCCGATATCGAACTCGCCGACATAGACCTCCATGTCGCTCAGCGGCGGGCGGGAAAGCAGCATCTTACGGCAGCCGTTGCTGGGCGGAAGGCTTGGCCGCTCGCTGCGCCGGAGCACGCCATGGTTCTGTGTCGCGCTTTCCTCGAACAGCATCGCGACGCTCACGCCCAACGCCGAAGCCATCTGGTTGAGCGAGGCAGTACTGGCGCCGGTCAGCCCGCGCTCAAGCTGGCTGATGAAGCTGGCGCTCGTTCCGGTCGCTTCCGCGAGGTCACGCAATGATAGACGGCGAGCGAGGCGCAGGGCCTTGAGCCGCACGCCCAGCACCTGCTGCGCATGAGCTGCAGCCGTGCCGGCACCGATCGCCGCCGGAGCCTGGCCGTCCTCCGAAGCCTCGCGCATCCCGTTTTCCTCCACTTAACACCTTGTACAGTACCACTGTACAGCTGGCAATAGGGGTGGATGCCATTTCCACGATCCCATCGCGGGGAACGGAAGCCGACCAAAAATTAAGCATTCAACGGCAGTATCGAATGTCGGCCGGCAAGATGTCGTACAGCAAGGACCATTGTCGGTCAGCTGAGCGGGAAGGGATCGCGATATGTCATCCTGGCTAAGAAAAGGACCGTTGATGCTCATGCGCAGCCTGCTGATGCTGGCTGTCTTGGCGATCGGCACTCTGACTGCAGGGGCGTTGGAACCGGCCAGCTATCCGGAGCCGCCAGACTCCGTAGCTTTCACCGTTCAGAAGGACGGCAAGCAGATCCCGCTCACGCTGCGGCAGTTGGAAAAGCTCGGCCTCTATAAGGTCATCACCACAAGTCCTTTCGAGCAAGGGCAATTGACGTTTGAAGGCGTCCTGTTCCGAGACGTGCTCAAGTCCGTGGGATTGGCGGATAGGGATTCCGTCACTCTAAGGGCCGCGGACGATTACGTGCAGGTGATTCCGCACGAGGATTGGACGGAAGGTCCTCTGCTTCTCGCGACGCGCCAGGACGGGGAGTTGCTCACCCGACGAACACAAGGTCCGACCCGCTTGGTCTATCCTCTCAAGGACTTCCCCGCCTTCGACACGCCGATCCGCAAACCGCGATGGATTTGGCTGATCAAGACGATCGAGTCCGACAACTGACCGGCTGGTAGGCCTCCATGGTGGGATCTCGACTGAGAGGCTGGCGAATTCCGCTTACCTATGGCAGTGCCATAGGGCTGGCGGCGATCGGTTCCGCAATCCTCATCGTCATGCTGTTTGTCAGTATCAGCAAGATCGAGTCTTCGCTGCCCCGGTTCGGATTCTTCGCCATCCGCGAATTCCATATTGCCATACGCGACGTGACCCACCTGAGGGATATGATCTCGCTCGCTGAGGTCGCGCCCAACTCTCAGGCGAGCCTCGATCATCTGGCCGCTGCAAACGACCTGGTTTACATCCGCTTCAAGCGGGTCGACGGCGGCGAAACGATCAGCGCAATTCCCGCATATGCAGGCATCGTGCCGCGCGTGAACGACGCGGTAACGCGGCTCGACGCCGTGATCGCGGCGGGGCTCCCGTTCGATCAGCAGCGCTTGAAGGAACTGGGTCTGGAACTGGAGCAGATCGTCGGCCGGATGAACGACGAGTACTACAAATACGGCGAGGGCGTTAACGCCGATCTCTATGCGTCGGAAGTCAGCCTGAATCGGTTCAACTATCAGATAGCCTTTGCTCTGACGATCCTGTCGCTGCTGGCAATCGGGACGGCGGTTCTGTTCATCGGGCGCCGGGAAACGATAAAGAAGCTGGAATTTCTCGCCTGGCGCGATGCGACCACCGGACTGAAGAATCGTGCCTGGATGGCAGCCAACAGGGACGCCATGCTGGACCGGGCGAGGGAGACCGGTAGGCAGCTTCAGCTGCTCCTGATCGATCTCGACCATTTCAAGAGCGTGAACGACACCTTCGGCCATCACGTCGGCGATCTGCTGCTGAAGGCGGTTGCCGAGGTCCTTCAGTCGGTCGAGCGGCAGGGCGACGTAGCCGCCGTGCGATTGGGCGGCGACGAATTCGCCATCATGGCTATTGCCGATCGGAATGATCATGACAATTTGGGGCAACGTCTGCGCGAACGGCTGAACAGGTTCGCAGAGTTGGAGGGCCATCAGGTGCGCATTGGCGCCAGCATCGGCATGGCATGTTTCCCTCAGCACGGTTCCGACATTTCCACGTTGCTGCACAGTGCCGATAACGCTCTCTACACGGCAAAGGCTGAAGGGCGGTCCGGTTTCGTGACGTTTTCGCCCGCGATCCTCAGTCAGATCGACATGCAGCTCGGTGAAGAAGCGGCTATCAAGCGGGCCCTCAATTGCGACGAGTTCTTCCTGGTCTGGCAATCCCAGTTCGAGCTGGCGACCGGCCGCATGATCGGGGCCGAGGCGCTGGTCCGCTGGCACGACCCGGTCTCGGGAGCGGTTCGTGCGCCGGCATCGTTCATTCCGATCGCGGAACGAAGTGAGCTGATACTGGAACTCGACAAGATGGTTCTGGGCAAGGCTTGCGAGCAAGCCGCCCGATGGATGCCTATTTCCACCGAAGAGTTCATCTGCTCGGTCAACGTCTCCGGAAGAAGTCTCCAGACCGATGCCTATCTGACGCATCTCACCGAGACGCTCCGGCAAACGGGGTTGCTTCCATCGCGTCTGCAGTTGTAGATCACTGAAGGGATATTCATCCAGAACAGCCGCAATGCCCTGGAGAGTATCGGCAAGATCAGAAACCTCGGGGTGAGCCTGGCACTCGACGATTTCGGGTCAGGTTATGCGAGCTTTGGATACCTTGCCGATTTCGACTTCAACCAATTGAAAATCGATCGCTCGTTCCTCAGCGACCTGGCTTCCTCCACGAAGAAACAGAACGTGGTCCGAGGCATCATCGCGCTGGCCAATTCACTAAGCCTGACCGTTGTCGCGGAAGGGGTGGAGAACGAAGCCCAACTCGACTTCCTGATCCACGAACACTGTCAGGGCGCACAAGGGTTCTTTATGTCGGAGCCTGTTGAGGCAAGGTTGATGACCAATTATCTCGTCGCAAGGCAGGGTGGCGCCAAAACAGATGGAAAAGTTCGGGCCGAGTCTCTTTGCTTGGGCCCATCCATGCTGAGGAAAGTCGCCAAGCAGGGCCGCAAGACCGCCGATTGAATCAGGGCTCAGCCCTCGCCGGAAAGATCCCGCCGCGCCTTGTCCAGCTCCTCGGCGTAGCGCCGCATCAGATGGCTTTCAGTGAGCAGGCCAAGCACGATGCGGTCGTCGAAATCCTCAACGACCGCTAGCTCTTCAGCGCCGGCGCGCTGAAAGGTCTCGGCGGCGGACTGGACGTTCATCGACGGCACCAGCACCGCATCCTTGAACTGCGCGAGCGCCTGCACCGGAGTCTCGCCGTCTGAGAGGTCGCTGTGCAGTTCGGCCACGAGCAGCACGCCGACATAGTGCCGGCCCTCTTCGACGGCGATGACGCGCTGCGCCGAGCCGAGCGGGATCTCCTTGCGGAACTCGGCCAAGGTAATCGAAGCATCGATAGTACGGACGTCCTTGCGCATCATCGACCCGACATTGAGGCTGCGCATCCAGCCGACGTCGTGGGCGCTGCGGATCGTCTCGCCGCGCAGATGGAAGCGCCAGGTCGAGAAGGAGTAGCCGAAGGTCTCGCGGACCAGGATGGCCGACATGATCGACGCTGCCAGCACCACGCCGGTGAGCGTCAGGTCCCGCGTCGATTCCAGCGCGAGGAAAGTCATGGTCAGCGGGCCGCCGACGACACCTACGGCAAGCGAGGTCATGCCGACGACAGCGGCGACCGCCGGATCGAGCGCGGTTGAGGGCGCGGCCATCGCCATGACGCCGGCAAAGACCTTGCCGAGCAGCGCCCCCAGGAACAGCGAGGCGAAGAACAGACCGCCGCGGAAACCGGAGCCGAGCGAGATCGCCGAGGCAGCAAGCTTCAGCACGAAGACGCTAGCCACCACGGGAAGCGCGTAGTTCATGGCGAACTCGCGGTGCAGCGCGCCGTGTCCGCTGGACAGCACCTGCGGCGTGACCAGCCCGAGCAGCCCGACAACGATGCCGCCGATGAAAGGTCTGACGGAAGCGTCGATCGCCAGCCGCACAAAGACGCGCTCGATAAGGCTCACCAGATGCATGATCGCGATGGACGCCGCCCCGCCGAGCAGTCCCAGCAGCAGGAACGGCACATACTGGCTGGCGGTCAGCGTCGGCAGGCCGGAAAGTTCGAGCGGAAACGGCACGCCGCCGAACATCTCAGCCGTCAGCGAGGCGGCGATCGCCGCCGTCATGACCGGCGCCACATTGGCCACCGAATAGATGCCGATGACCAGTTCGAAGCCGTAGAAGGCACCCGTCAACGGCGCGTCGAAGGCGGCAGCGATCGCGCCGGCGGCGCCGCAGCCGACCAGGATTCGCACGTCGTTGCGGCGCAGCCGGAAGGCGCGCGCCAGCCGCGAGGCGATGCCGGAACCAACCTGCGTATAGCCAGCTTCCAGACCGACCGAGGCGCCGAAGCCGCTGGAGATCATGGTCTGGCCGACAATGATGAACGTATCGGTGAGCGACATGCGCCCACCGTAGAGCGCGTTGGCTTCGATCGGGTCGACAGGCGTTCTGAACTTCCGCCTTCTCAGCCAGATCACCGAAAGGCCGAGCAGCAGTCCCCCGATCGCCGGAAACATCGCCTGCACCGGACTGGCCAGCGAAAACATCGCTGAAAGACGCCCGCCCGGCTGCACGTCAAAGAGCAGGAAGTGCATGGCTTGCACCAGCGCGCTCATGCCGGTGACCAGGGCGCCCGCGATCATGCCGACCATCCCCGCCATCAGCACAATGACGATGCCGCGCGCCTCGAGCACGGGAATGGAATTGATCAGCACCGCCCGAAGCCGGCGGGCGTAGACTTGCGGTTCGTTTATGGCAGGCAACGGAGCGGCTCGCCGGTATGCGGAGGATGGATGCTGCCGCGCCTGATACGCCCGACGGCATGGAGTGGCAACCGCAATGCCGACCCCTTGTGGCGCCATTTTGGCGTTGCGTCGATTAGCGACGGTTGGGCCGGCTACCCTCGCTGCGAGAACGGGAAAATGTCACTGATCGAAGATGGTCAGCGGCCCGCAATCGTCCCTCGCGACGAAGGTCGCCAGCAGCTCCGCCGGCTCCATTGCGCTCGCCTTCTCCGCGAACGATGCACCGTGCCCGGCGGCTCGAACCAGGTCTGTCCTTTGGCGGCAATTCCTCCGTCTGCCTCACACAGCCAGACGGAAGTCGGGCCGCCAGCCGAGTTCGCTGACCGCCTTGTCGGTCGCGACATGGCCGTTCGGCTCGGCGATGTTGAAGGCGCCCGGCGCACCGCGCTCGACGGCAAGCAGCACCGCATAAGCGGCGGCATCGACATGCAGCGCCGGGTCGGCGGCAGCGTCGGCTCCGGTACCAGGCCCGTAGAGATGCCCATAGCGCAGCACGATGCCCGTCATGGGCTCCTCGAGAACCTGGCGTTCGAGCGCGATCACGCCGCCGACGCTGATGCCGCGGCCGCCTTCGGCGCCGCTGTCGAGCGGATCGGTTTCGGCATGCGGCTCGGGTCCGGGCGCATAGGCCCAGGCGATGCTCTGCGCGATCAGGCGACGGGCGCCGGCCGACGCCGCGGCCTCGACCAGATTGCGGGTCCCCTCGTCGCGGACGCGCGCGTTTCCGATGATGGCCTCGCCCATCTTGTTGGGATCGAGTCCGGCCGGCAGATCGGTAAGCTGATGGATCACGACCTCCGGCTTCACCTCGGCGACCGCCGCAAGCAGGTCGCCGGCATCGAACACATCGATCACCACCGGGCTGGCCCCGATCGCGCGGAGCTCCTCGGCCTTCTCGGCCCGGCGCGTTGTCGCAGCTACCTGATGGCCGGCAGCGACCAGTTGCGGGATCAGGCGGCGGCCGATCGCGCCGGAACCACCAGCAAGAAAGATGCGATAGCCCATCGTCTTCCATTCCATCTTGCGATAATATCAGAGTTCGAACAACATATAAGAGGACTTACATCGTGCGCAAGCAGAAACCGGAAATTCCGGCCCCTGGCAAAGGCAAGCGCGGCGAGGAAGGTTATCTCGGCTACCTGCTGCGCCAGGCCGCCGGCGCCTACAGGCTGCGGGTCGAGCGGGCGCTGGATGAGTTCGGCGTCACGCAGCCGCAATTCGCGACGCTGACCATGCTGTCGGCCTATCCAGGCATCTCCAATGCCGACCTCGCCCGGCTCGCGGTGCTGACGCCGCAGACGGTGAGCGTGATCGTCGGCAATCTGGAAAAGGCCGGTTCCGTGGTCCGCAAGCCGCATGCGGTGCACGGGCGCATCCAGCACCTTGATCTTAGCGACAGCGGCCGTGCCTTGCTGAAGAAATGTCGCGAGCGGGTGCAGCGGCTTGAACGCGAGCTGACCGCCGCACTTTCGGCCAACGAAGAGCGCGCCGTCCGGCGCTGGCTGGTCGCCGTCTCGATCGCGGACACGGCCGGTTAGATCGCAGTACCCTCGCCCGCTTCATAGAGCGCCAGCTTCCGATCCCCAATGCCGAGTTCCGCCCAGCTCGCGCGCCATTCGGCTATATGCGCTGACTTGAAATGCGCCTCGAGCGCCGCACGATCCCGCCAGGCTTCCGAGACATGGATCAGGCCGGGATCGAGAACATCCTGCGCATAGGAATATGCCAGGCAGCCGGCTTCGGCGCGACTCGCTGAAATCATTCGTCCCATCGCCGGCCTTGCCAGCTCGAGCCTGTCGGGTGGCAGCCGAATCGTGCCGATGATGAGGAGCATGCGCCTTTCCTTTCGCCAGCCGGCTCAAATCCCGTAGCCCCTCTCCCACCTTCGCGCAAGCTTGACCGGTTAACGGTCGGGAGCCTGCCTTTGCACTGGGCAAGTCTGGATTCGAGGACGATATGGCGATCAGCGAAACAATCCCGTCCGGCCTGGTGGCCAAGAACGGCCGCGACGTTTTCTTCGCGCTCGGCATCGTCGTCATCCTGGCGGTGCTGTTCCTGCCGATCCCGGCCTTTCTCATCGATATCGGCCTTGCCTTCTCGATCGCGCTCTCGGTGCTGATCCTGATGGTGGCGCTTTGGATCCAGCGGCCGCTGGATTTCTCCTCTTTCCCGACCGTGCTGCTCATCGCCACGATGCTCAGGCTCTCGCTCAACATCGCCACCACGCGCATGATCCTGTCGCATGGCAATGAGGGTACGCATGCCGCCGGTTACGTCATCTCGGGTTTCTCGAAGCTGGTGATGTCGAGCGACTTCGTCATCGGCCTCATCGTCTTCATGATCCTGATCGTGGTGAACTTCATCGTCATCACCAAGGGCGCCACCCGCATCGCCGAAGTCGGTGCGCGCTTCACCCTCGACGCCATCCCCGGCAAGCAGATGTCGATTGACGCCGACCTTTCCGCCGGAATGATCGACGAGAAGACGGCGCAGCTTCGCCGCCGCGAATTGGAAGAAGAATCCTCCTTCTTCGGCTCGATGGACGGCGCGTCGAAATTCGTGCGCGGCGACGCCATCGCCGGCCTCATCATCACCGCCATCAACATCGTCGGCGGCATCGCCATCGGCTATCTGCGCCACGGCATGGGCCTCGGCCAGGCGGCCGACGTCTTCATCAAGCTGTCGGTCGGCGACGGCCTCGTCACCCAGATCCCGGCCCTCATCGTCTCGCTCGCCGCCGGCATGCTCGTCTCCAAGGGCGGCACGCGGGGCTCCGCCAATCAGGCGGTGTTCGGCCAGCTCGGCGCGCATCCGCGCGCGCTCTATGTCGCGGCCTCGCTGCTCGTCATCCTCGGCCTTATGCCCGGTCTGCCGCTATTCCCGTTCTTTGCCCTTGCCGGCGCCATGGCCGGCCTCGGCTACGTCATCCCACTGCGCCACAACCGCGCGCTGGCGGCAGCCGAAGCGCAGAAGAACAAGGAGAAGGCCGACAAGGTCGAGGAGGAGAAGAATTCGGTCAAGGCCTCGCTTGCGACTGCCGAGATCGAGCTGCTGATCGGCAAGCAGCTCTCGACCAGGCTGCTGGTCGCACATCAGGAGCTGGTGTTCCGCATGTCGAAGATGCGCAAGAAATTCGCCCAGCAATATGGGTTCGTGGTGCCGGAGGTGCGCGTCGCCGACGACTTCGCCATCCCGCCGAAGAGCTATCAGATCAAGGTCCACGGCACCGTCGTTGCCGAATACCAGATGCGCGTCGGCGAAATCATGGTGCTGCTTGGCACCCGCGGCGTGCCCGACATCCCCGGTGAGGAAATCCGCGAGCCGGCTTTCGGCATGCGCGCCTATTCGGTGCTGGAAACCTTCACCGAAGATCTGAAGCGCGAGAACTACACCTTTGCCGACAACATGTCGGTGCTGCTCACCCACCTCTCCGAGGTGATCCGCAACAACCTGCCGCAGCTTCTGTCGTACAAGGACATGAAGGCGCTGCTCGAGCGGCTGGACCCCGAGTACCGCAAGCTCGCCGACGAGATCTGCACGTCGCACATCTCCTATCCCGGCCTGCAGGCGGTGCTGAAGCTTCTGCTTGCCGAGCGTGTCTCAATCCGCAACCTGCACCTGATCATCGAGGCCATCGCCGAGATCGCGCCGCATGTGCGCCGCACCGAGCAGATCGTCGAGCATGTCCGCATCCGCATGGCGCAGCAGATCTGCGGCGATCTCTCCGAGGGCGGCATGCTCAAGGTGCTGCGCCTTGGCAACCGATGGGACCTCGCCTTTCACCAGAGCCTCAAGCGGGACGCCAAGGGCGAGGTGCGCGAGTTCGACATCGATCCGCGCCAGCTCGAGGAATTCGGCCAGGACGCCACCAAGGCGATCCGCAAGCATCTCGAAGCCGGCGAGCGCTTCGTGCTGGTCACCGCGCCGGACGCGCGGCCTTATGTGCGCATGATCATCGAGCGGCTGTTCACCACGCTGCCCGTGCTCAGCCACGTCGAGATCGCCAAGGGCGTCGAGATCAAGGTGCTCGGAACGATCTCGTGAACGCGCTCTCGCAAGGCGTCGTCATCGCCGCCTTCCTCGCCTTCTGCCGCATCGGCGCCTGTTTCATGCTGATGCCCGGCCTGTCGAGCGCCCGCGTGCCTCTCCAGGTCCGGCTGTTTGTGTCGATCGCCGCCACCGGCGGCCTGCTCGCCTTCCTCTGGGACCGCATCTATCCCTATGTCGACCCGCGCCCGCAGGTTCTGGTGCCGATGATCGTTTCCGAGCTTCTGGTCGGCGGGCTGATCGGCGCCATGACCAGGCTGTATATGGAAGCGCTGCGCTTCATGGGCTCGGCCATCGCCATGATGATCGGCTATGGCGGCTCAGGCGGCCCGGCGATCGAGGAGCCGGAGCCGCAGGCTGCGCTTGCCGCCATCATCTCGTTCTCGGCGCTGCTCCTGCTTTTCGTCTTCGACTTCGACCACGAGATCGTGCGCGCGCTGGTCGCCTCCTACACGGTTGCTCCGGTCAATGTATTCTTCAACCCGCAGGCGGCGCTGGTCGACGTCACCGACACGGTGTCGGACGCCTTCTTCCTGGTCATCCGGCTCGGCAGTCCCTTCGTCGCCTACGCCATTCTGGTCAATTTGACGATCGGCTTCGTCAACAAGCTGACGCCGCAGATCCCGGTGTATTTCATCTCGCTGCCCTTCGTCATCGCCGGCGGGCTGATCATCTTCTACTTTGCCATCGGCACCTTGCTGTCGTTGTTCGTCGACGGCTTTGTCGACCTGACGCTAGCGAGGTAGCCGCGATGGCCTCGCGCAAGGACAGACTGAAGAAGTTGGTCAAGGTGCAGGAGCAGTTGAAGGCGGTGCACGAAAGCCGTCATGCCAGCTTCCTCTCCGCGGCCGCGGCGGCCGAATCGGAAGCAAAGGAACTCATCGGGCATTTCGACGCTGACAGCTCGCTGGCCGGCCTGTTCCCGGAACTTTACCATCGCCGGATTGCGAACGCGCTCGGCCAACAAAAACAGAATCTTGAAAGCGCCCGGGAGGAGGCGACGTTGATCGCCGCCGCGACCGCGCGGACCAACATGGTCGAGCGCGCCTATAGGGACGCTCGCCGCCGCGACGAGCGCGAACGCTCAGACCGCGAGCGGCTGGACCTCATTGCCCAGAAGCGGGGACATGACTAGGGCAATCAGGAAAAGCATGAAACGGTTGGGCTCGGCGACGTCGCCGTGGCCTCCCGTCCGGACTTGCGTCAAACCAAGGAGATAGAGCGGTGGATCCGGCGCGCGGCGAACGAGGCTGTCAGATGCCGGTCGCCGTCGTGCCGACCGACTTGGCCGCCCCGATCCGCTCCCAGCGCCTGCCATTGCCCTGCGCCTGCCGGGCGAAATAGTTGTAGGGCGTGCTGGACCAATCACGGACCGCGCTGGTGAGGTTGTCGAGCACCAGGTCGCCCTCGTTGGTGCGCACCGTCAGCACCGTGTGTCCCTCGCCGTGATAGCTTGCCACGGTCAACAGCAGCGCCGAGGCCGGCCAGCCGCGCTTCATCAGTTCGAGCTTCTTCAGTATCGCGATATCCTCGCAATCGCCGGACACGGTCGGCACGCGCCAGTCGTCGTTCTTGCCGACAACGGCTCGATCACTGACCTCGGTAATGCGTGAATTGACCGAAAGGTTGATCTCGTTCAATTGCGCGCTGAGCTGAGGCCGCAGGGCGACGACCTTTGTTCCGCCGGCCGTGCTGCAGAGGCTGGGTTGGCGGCTGCAGAACGAATAGAAGGCCGGCGGTGGGAACGCCTTGCCTTTGGTTTGCATCGCCGTTCCGGCCTGGGCGGCAAATGGGCTGGCAACCGACAGCAGAAATGCGATCAGCACGACATCGCTTTTCACGATCAACGTCTCCAAGGCGTGGTCTCGAGGATGAGGGGGCGGGGTTAATTAGTCGTTTTCAAAACCCCGAATTGCGCCGGCGGCGGGGCAACACCGTTAAAATATTAATACCTGCTAAAATAAGATTTGAGCTTGTACGAAGCTACGGAGGGGTTCGGCCGAACGATCGATCGATGAGGTGACTCTCTGGCGGCGGGCGCGCCACCGCTTGGAGCGGGCTGCACTGCACCTCGCCATCCCCGCAAGCCTGCCACAAGCTTGTTGCGTCATTGTGCAACGGACATAACCGGCAAAAGGCAGTGCTTTCTTGGCGATTTCACCTCCCAGCGACATCGTGATGGACGTCGCCCGTGCGGCGGAGCCGGCCGACGTCGAGGCCGCGCGGGCAGCACTCGCGAGGCGGGCCGGCGGTGCCGGGGAGACCTTCTCGATCGACCAGACTGCCTCGGTCGAGGCGGGCTCGGTGCTCTCGCGCGCCGCTGCCGACAAGGCCGAGGCGGCAAATCCGGCTAAAAAGTTCCAGCGCTTCGAGGCGATGGTGCTGACCACTTTCATCCAGAACATGATGCCTAAGGACACCGAGGGCGTTTACGGCAAGGGTCTGGCCGGCGACATGTGGAAATCGCAGCTTGCCGAAAAGGTAGCCGATGTCATGGCCGCGCATGGCGGGATCGGCATCGCGAGATCGATGCTTGCCGACCATTATCTGGACGGCAAACACAAGGTGCCGGTCGGGTCCGTTGGGGGCGGACCGGACAAAGCCGAGATCGACCAGCAGACCAGGCTTTCGACCTCCCTGGTCGACGAGCTCGAGCGCAAGGCCGCCCGGTCTATGACCGGTGACGACACAACCATAAAAACGGACATCAAGATCTAGGGACCTACATGGCCGACCAAACGGACCTTTCCAACCTGCCTGCACGAACCACCGCCGCGGAAGCACCGATGGCATCTGCACGGCCTGGCAACCTCGCCGCCATCATTGGCCGGATCGAGGAGGCGGTGGACGAGGAGACGGTGGGTATCCGCAGCGGCACCAGCTACGACCTTAAGGCCTCGAATGCCCGCAAAAGCCGCTATCTCTACGAACTGACCCGCGCGCTGAAGGGCGCCAATGAGATCGAGTTCCTCGAGCAGCATCGCGAAGGGCTGGCGCGGCTGCGCCAGAAGCTGGCAAAGAACGAGGCGGCTATTCTTGCCCATCTCAATGCCGTCAACGAGGTCGCCACGCTGTTGAAGAACGCCATCCAGCGCGCCGATGCCGACGGCACCTACTCGGCAGGCGAATTCGGATATGCCCGGGCTTGAATGAGATGACTGCGGAGCAAGGTAGGATTCGGTGATCAAATTCCTCGCCGCAGCGCTTTGGATCTGCGCCGTAACCCTCGGCGCGGTGTTTTATTCGTTCCAGGCGGCGGGCGAGCGCGGCGTCGGTGAGCCGCCGAAGCCGATGCTGGGCGGTCTCGACTACGTCAAGACCGACATCATTTCGGTACCGCTCGTCCGCGATGCCAAAATCGACGGCTATTTTCTCACCAAACTCGTCTACACGGTGGAGCCGGATCAGATAAAGAAACTGTCGATCCCGGCGCCGGCCATCATTACCGATCAGGTCTATTCCTACCTCTATTCCAATCCGCAGATCGATTTCACCAAGAAGGACACGATCGATCTCGATGCTTTCCGCAAAGCGATCCGCGAGACCGTCAACGCCCGCGTCGGCGTCGAGCTGGTGCATGACGTGCTGATCGACCAGGTCAACTTCCTGTCCAAGGACGAAATCCGCGACAACGCCATCCGCCGCCGGAAGACTGCCGGCGAGACCGCGCAAGCGATGACCAAGGCGTTCCAGCCGGAGCATTGATCGGCTCTCGGCGATCGACTGGCGGGTTCACACCCTCGTCTGGTGATGCGACATGCCGCATGGCAGCCACGTTGACGTAAACGTCAACCCGAAGCTATATGCGCCGATGGCTGTCGCCGCGCTGCCGCGCGACGCGGCGCTTCGCCCAGCGGCCAAGGCCGATGCGCGTCAAACGCAACCAAACGAGGAGAACCGCCATGGGCGTTCAGGAGATTGCCGACAAGATCAGGTCGCGCGTGGCAAGCGCCGGCTTCGAGCATTCGGTCAAGTTCGACACTGGCAGCGACGGCGTCATCGTGATCGACGGCGCGACCGTCTCGACCGCCGACGCCCCGACCGACTGCACGATCAAGCTCTCGCTCGACGATCTCGATTCGCTGATCGCCGGCGACCTCAACCCGACCATGGCCTTCATGGCCGGCAAGCTGAAGGTCGAGGGCGACATGACGGTCGCCATGGCGCTCAGCCAGTTGCTCGGCTGACCGCCAGCCAACTATTTTAGAAGAGCGATGTGGCGCCGCGTTTTTGAACGCGCGGCGCCGCATCGGTAATGCCTCCGACAGTCAGGCGACGAAATCCAGCGCCTTGACCTTGCGGCCGGCGGCCTTGAACGTGCCCGCGGCCCCGTCGAGCGAGCCCTCCTTCAGCTCGAGCGCCAGCAGGCGGTGCCGCTCATAGGGCCCAGGCATGGCGAGCGAGCCGGTGCGGTCGGCCGAAAAACCGAACCGCCCGTAATAGGGTGCATCGCCGACGAGCAGGATCGCGCCGTGACCGAGCCGCGCAGCCTCGGCGATCGCGTGCCGCATCAGCGCCGAGCCGATGCCGCCGCTCCTCAGGCCCGGCTCGACTGCCAGCGGCCCAAGCAGCAGCGCTGCCGGACCACCCTCGCCCAGCGTCACGTCCCACAGCCGAACCGTACCGACGAGCGCGCCCGACGGGTCGCGCGCGACAAAGGCCAGGCCTTCCGACGGCCGGCGGCCACGCCGCAGTTTCTCGGACGACTTCTTCCTGCGCTTCGGCCCCATGGCGCGGTCGAGCAGCGCTTCGCGCGCCTGCATATCACCGATGCCTTCGGCAACGATGACGAAGGCCGGCGCAATCTCCCCCCTCGAGCGGGAGATGTCGCCAAAGGCGACAGAGGGGGTCGTTGCGCATGTAATACCGGCGCCCAGCGTGACGAGAAGCGGCGCTGGCGCTCCACGCGCGACGCCCCCCTCTGACCGCTGCGCGGCCATCTCCCCCTCGAGGGGGGAGACCCGGCGCGCAGCGCCCTCGATGATGAAATCTGCAAAGTCCATTTCCGCGATCCTTCACGAGCGGAGATCTGTTCCACAAGCGAGCCCGGGCGGGCGATGTCACCCACACCGGTTGATCTGAAGGCTCGCGCCTTCAGATCACGTAGGATCGGAGAGGCTCGAAGCCGTTGAAGGCGACCGACGAATAGGTGGTCGTGTAGGCGCCAGTACCTTCGATCAGCACCTCATCGCCGATGGTGAGCGACAGAGGCAGGGGATAAGGCGTCTTCTCGTAGAGCACATCGGCCGAATCGCAGGTCGGGCCGGCGAGCACGCAGGGTGCGGTCTCCGATCCGTCGCGCGGCGTCACGATCGGATAGCGGATCGCCTCGTCCATGGTCTCGGCGAGGCCCCCGAACTTGCCGATGTCGAGGAACACCCAGCGCACATTGTCATTGTCGGCCTTCTTCGAGATCAGCACGACTTCCGACTTGATGACGCCGGCATTGCCGACCATGCCGCGACCCGGCTCGATGATCGTCTCGGGCAGCGCGTTGCCGAAATGCTTGCGCAGCGCCGAGAAGATCGCCTGGCCATAGGCCTGCGCCGCCGGCACGTCCTTCAGGTAACGGGTCGGGAAACCGCCGCCCATGTTGACCATCTTCAAGACGATGCCTTCCTCGGCGAGCGTGGCGAACACCTTCTTGGCATCGCCCAGCGCGCGGTCCCAAGCCGAGAGATCGGTCTGCTGCGAGCCGACATGGAACGACACGCCATAAGCGTCGAGGCCGAGCGCCTTGGCATGTCGCAGCACATTCACCGCCATTGCCGGCACGCAGCCGAACTTGCGCGACAGCGGCCATTCGGCACCCTCGCCGTCGGTGAGCACGCGGCAGAACACGCGCGAGCCCGGGGCGGCGCGGGCGATCTTCTCGACCTCCTCAACGCAATCCACGGCATAGAGGCGGATGCCGAGCTGGTAGGCGCGCGCAATGTCGCGCTCCTTCTTGATGGTGTTGCCGAAGGAAATGCGATCCGCCGGCGCGCCGGCATCCATCGCCATCTCGACCTCGGCAACCGATGCGGTGTCGAAGGACGAGCCCATCGCAGCAAGCAGGCGCAGGATCTCCGGCGCCGGGTTTGCTTTCACCGCATAGTAGATTTTGGAATCGGGCAACGCCTTCTCGAAGGCGCGGAAATTGTCGCGCACGACATCGAGGTCGACGACGAGGCAGGGGCCGTTCGGACGTCGGGTGGCGAGAAAATCAAGGATGCGCTGGGTAGCCATCGAGGTCTCTCCATCTGCGCCTTTCGGCGCGCACAAAGGCTGCGGGACGCGGGCGCTCGGCCTCGCGAACTCGCGGTGGACAAAGGCGGGACGGAAAATCCGTGGAACCAGCCGGTGGAGACCCCGGAACCACGGATCGCCGTCTCGCGGCGGTGAACCTGGCCTTGCCCGGCCTCGGTTCGCTTTGTCTGCCTTGGCTTGGATGGGAGGACCCGTCCGCACTGCCGGCAATGAAGGTGTGCCTCTTCAGTAACCCCGGTCTTTGGACGACCGGCAGACACCAGAAAGGCCCGCACCGTCGTTGCTTCAAGGTGTCCTCGGTCTTGTGGTTGGCCACTGACCGACTGGAGGGGTTGGCTCCAGTTACCTTACCGATTGCCCTCACCATTCGAGGATCGGCGGACACCCACAGGCACGTGCGACTTTGGGCAAGCGCGATATAAGAGCGAAGGGTTTCACAATCAATAAAAATCGTCAGCGCCGGTTGTAAAAATTGCGGCATCGAACAATGTTTGTGGACCGTATTCGGAAATCGAACAATGCCAGGCACCCACGGCCCTCTCAACGCCTTCCTCGATCTGCGTCAAATGCCCGTGGCCAATGCGGAATTTGGCCCGTTGGCCGGCCTGCGCCTAGCCGTGAAGGACATCTATGACGTCGCCGGCTATCGCACCGGCTGCGGCAACCCGCGCAAGTTCGAACAGGCTCACGCCGCCTCGCGGACGGCCGAGGCCGTGCAGTTGATTCTCGATGCCGGTGCGCGATTCGTCGGCAAGACGCAAACCGACGAGCTCGCCTTCTCGCTGTTCGGCCAGAATTCGCATTTCCCGTTTCCGGTGAACGCAGCCGCTCCGGATCGCGTGACCGGCGGCTCCTCGTCAGGTTCGGCGGCAGCAGTCGCCGGCGGCCTTGCCGACATCGCCGTCGGCTCCGACACCGGCGGCTCGATCCGCGCGCCGGCGAGCTTCTGCGGGTTGATCGGGCTGCGCACCAGTCACGGCCGGGTATCGCTCGAGGGCGCCATGAAGCTCGCGCCGAGCTTCGACACCTTCGGCTGGTTCGCCGGCGACATAGAAGCTTACGAAGTGGCCGGCAAGCTTCTGCTCGGACGCGATCCACACCAGCATCCGCTCAACCGCCCGCTGTCGATCGGCTGGCTCGATGCCTTTGTTTCCGGGCCGACGGAAGCCGCCGAATATGCGCGGATGAAGGCACAGGCAGCAGCCGTCGTCGGCGAGCCGACCGAAACCGAACACGCCTTCGCCTCCTCCCCGGATGATCTCTACTGGTGCTTTCGTCGGCTGCAGGCCTTCGAGGCCTGGCAGGTGCATGGCGGCTGGATTTCGGCAGGCGATCACGGGCTTGGTCCAGGTGTCGACGAGCGTTTCGGCTTCGGCCGCACGATCGATGCAAAGACTGTCGAAGCCGAAACGGCGCGTCGGGCAGCCTTCCGTTTCGAGTTCGGCAAGCTGCTCGGCAACGGCGGCTTTCTTGTTCTGCCGACCGTGCCGGGTGCAGCGCCACTGAAGACCAGCACGCCGGAGCAGTTCCAGGCCTATCGCGAGAGGGCGCTGCATCTTTTGTGCCTGGCCGGGTTGTCGGGCTTCCCGCAGATCACCTTGCCGCTCGGTTCCGTCGACGGCGCGCCCTTCGGCCTGTCGCTGCTCGGCCCTTCCGGCAGCGACGTCGCCCTGATACGGCTCGGCCGCACGATTCTCGACGCGGCCCGAAAGGTCTGATCATGGATACATTGACCCGCATGCGCGCCTTCATCGACGTCGTCGAGGCCGAAGGCTTCTCGGCCGCCGCCCGCAAGATCGGCCGTTCCAAGGCGCTGCTGTCGAAATATGTGCGCGAGCTTGAGGACGAACTCGGCGCGCTGTTGTTGAACCGCACCACGCGGCAGTTCTCGCTGACCGAAGCCGGCCACACCTATTATCAGCGCGCCTCCGAAATCGTGCGCGAGGTCGACAGCCTCGCCGATGCCGTGCGCGAATCTTCCGGCGACGTGCGCGGCCGCATCAAGCTCTCGGCGGCGCGCACCTTCGCCGACGCGCCGATCGGCCAGTCGCTGATCGACTTTGCCAAGCAGCATCCGGACATCGTGCTCGACATCCATCTCGACGACCGCTTCGTCGACCTTGTCGAGGAGGGCTTCGATGTCGCCGTGCGCATTTCGCGGCTGGAGAACTCGTCGCTGATCGCGCGGCGCCTCGGGCCGTTTTCGATCAAGCTCTGCGCGTCGCCGGACCTGCTCGCAAAGCATGGCATCCCGACGCGCCCGCAGGATCTTTCCAACATGCCCTGCATCGTCGACACCAACGGCCGCTCTTTAGCCAACTGGCGCTTCAAGGGAGACGGCGAGGATTCGGTGAGCGTCACCGTGTCGGGGCCGATCGAGGTCAACAGTCCGATGGCGGCGAGAGCAGCCGCCGTGTCGGGCCTGGGCTTCACCATCCTGCCGGATTTCATCGCTGCGCCCGAAGTCGCGTCGGGCAAGCTGGTGACGGTGCTCGACGACCGCATCCTCTCGGGCAGCGGCATCTTCGCGGTCTATCCGCATCGCCGCTATTTGCCCGCCAAGGTCCGTGTCTTCGTCGATTTCCTGGTGCACTGGTTCAGGACGCGCGACGCTGCGTGAAGCACGTCCCCCGAAGGTGGGAA
Organism: Mesorhizobium sp. M1A.T.Ca.IN.004.03.1.1; assembly: GCF_003997555.1. Lineage (NCBI taxonomy): Bacteria > Pseudomonadati > Pseudomonadota > Alphaproteobacteria > Hyphomicrobiales > Phyllobacteriaceae > Mesorhizobium > Mesorhizobium sp. M1A.T.Ca.IN.004.03.1.1. The sequence continues at coordinate 1,110,043 of NZ_RZTV01000001.1, forward strand.
CCGTTTTCGGCACAAGGACATGCGCAGAATCAGACCTAAAAGCGCATCGGGCGAATCTGGAAAAAGCGCGACGCTCTCCGAGAGCGCGTCCCAATTTCGCCCCCTTTCTGTTAACTCTCGGAGCCCACTCCCAAAGTCGATGGAATCGCGGCCCGGAATGCACCTGAAACGGCAAGCAATCGTACTGGCTTCGGCAATTGCGGCCACCTTTGCCGCGGTAGAGCCCGCCCAGGTGCACCCGCACGTCTTCGCCGAGGCTCGCCTCGACGTCATCCTCGGCGCGGATCACCAAAGTGTGACGGCGCTGCGCCACCTTTGGCGCTTCGACGATCTGTTTTCGAGTACAGTGATGATGGAGTTCGACAAGAACTCCGATCTGAAGCTTGACGACCAAGAGCTCAAGGAAGTGGCCGACACCGTCCATTCCTCGCTGGCCGAGTTCAACTATTTCCAGCTGGTCACGCAGGACGGCAAGGACGTGGCCATGGTCCCTCCGCCGCATCTAATGGCGAGCTTCGACAACGACCAGCTGATCATTCTGTTCGAGTCGCAGCCGAAGACGCCGATCAAACTCGCCGGCAAGATCGACATCGGCGTCTACGATCCGACCTTCTACACGGCGATCGACTTCACCGACGACGCCAACCTCACCGTTGAGGGATTGCCCGCGAATTGCACCAAGAAGGTGATCCGTCCCGATCCGGACGAAGCGATCAAGGAAAACCAGAAGACCCTGACGGAAGCCTTCTTCAACGATCCGACGGGCACCGACATGAGCAAGATCTTCGCCACCAAGCTCGAACTGAACTGTCCGCCGGAAGGATAATCGGTGATGAAACCGTCGCTGCGCTTGGCGCTCGGCCTCGCGGCCGCCACCTTGGTCATGACGCATTTACCTGGCGTCGCCCATGCCCAGAGCTCGCTCGGCATCGGCACCAATGACGGCATGGCGCCGAGCACGACCGGTCCGTTCGCCCATATCCTGATGTGGATCAATCTCAGGCAGCAGGAATTCTACCATTCGCTGGCGGCCGCGATGAAAGCCATGCGCCAGGACGGCAGCAAGCTCTGGCTGCTGGTCGGCCTGTCCTTCGCCTACGGCATTTTCCACGCCGCCGGGCCCGGCCACGGCAAGGCGGTGATTTCATCCTACATGGTCGCCAACGAAGTGGCGCTGAAGCGCGGGATCATGCTGTCCTTCGTCTCGGCGCTGCTGCAGGGGCTGACCGCGGTCGTCGTCATGATGCTTGCCTATTTCGTGCTGCGCGGCACGGCGGTGTCGATGACCGACGCGGCATGGTTTCTTGAGATCTCCAGTTATGTGCTGGTGACGCTGTTCGGCGCCTGGCTACTGTGGCGCAAGGCGGGCCCGGCCATTCTTCGGCGGTTCGGCGCCGGTCCGGCCTACAGCCTGTCGGCGGCCCATGCCGGCCACTCGCGTGGCGGGCACTCGCATGCTCACGCGCATGCCCATGCCGGTCATTCCCACTCCCATTCGCATTCCGCGCATGCCCACTCGACGCACTCGCACGCGCATCACGACCATGGTCATGCCGCGCATTCGCATGCGCACAGCGATGAGGCGACTGATCACAAGGCGCATGATCACGACCACGCGGCGCACGACCATGCTCACGCTGGGCATCATCACCACGGCCCGGGCGAAGTCTGCGACACCTGCGGCCATTCGCACGCGCCGGATCCGGCGCTGCTTTCGGGCGATCGCTTCGACTGGAAGACCGCCTGGTCGGCGGTGGCCGCCGTCGGCATCCGCCCCTGCTCCGGCGCGCTGATCGTGCTGAGCTTCGCGCTCCTCAACGGACTCTGGCTCGGCGGCCTGCTCTCGGTGCTCGCCATGTCGATCGGCACCGCGATCACCGTCTCAGCGCTGGCGACGATCGCGGTGACGGCCAAGAACTGGGCTGTCTATTTCGCCGGCGACGGACGCATCGGCAACCGCATCCATTCGATCGTCGAGATCGGCGGCGCCGCCTTCATCTTCGTCGTTGGCCTGCTGCTCTTGTCGGCCAGCCTGACGGGCGGCGTCTGAAGCCGACCGGAACTGTCACCCAATCTTTCCGTCGAGTTCGTCCTCGATATAGGCGCGGATGATCTCGTCGAAATTCTTCTCGGCGACAAAACCCAGTTCCCGCGAGCGGCGCGCCTCGAAGCGCGTCGGCCAGCCTCTGACGATCGCCCAGATCGTTTCGTCGGGCTGCTCGCGGATCCGTTTGACCACCTCGGCGCCGGCTATGCGCGCGAGCGCTTCGATCTGCTCGCCGACCGTGACGGCCACGCCGGGCATGGTGAGATTGCGCCGCGGCCCGACCTTATCGCCATCGATTTCGGCCGCATGGATCAGGAAATTCACCGCCGATCGCGGGCTGGCATGCGTGTGCAGCACCGAGCGCGGCACCGGCAGGATCGCCTCCTGGCCGCTGAGCGGCTCGCGGATAATCCCTGAGAAGAAGCTCGACGCCGCCTTGTTCGGCCTGCCCGGCCGCACGCAGATGGTGGGCAGCCGGATGCCGATGCCGTCGAAGACTCCGCGCCGCGAGTAGTCGGCAAGCAGCGCCTCACTGATCAGCTTCTGCGTGCCGTAGGAGGTGAGCGGCGTCGGATGGAACTCGTCCGGGATGACATCCGGGAACGGCGCGCCGAACACCGCGATCGACGAGGTGAAGACAAGGCGCGGCGCGAAGCCCGCCACCCGCACCGCGTCGAACAAAGCGCGCGTGCCGTCGAGATTGACGCGGTAGCCGAGGTCGAAATTGGCCTCCGCCTCGCCGGAAACGATGCCGGCGAGATGGAAAATCACGTCCGGGCGGGAAGCAACGAGCTTGGCCGTCGCACCGGGCGTGGAAAGATCGCCGGTGTGGATCGAGACATCGACTCCGGCGAGCGTCGGCGCCTGCGGCGGCACGATATCATGCAGATCGAGCGCGGTTATTTTGCGCCCGCGCAGCACACCGTCCTTGGCCAGCCTTGCGATCAGCTTGCGGCCAACCATGCCGGCGGCGCCGGTAATCAGAACTCTCATCTCATAGACCCTTCTTGCGTTGGCTGCGTCCGCGCAGCCACAGGACGACGAACAGCCCCACCATGAAGAGCGCGGCGATGACGACCGCAAGGACCGTCGAGACCTTGCCGGCGGCCAGCATGATGGTCGGCAGGAAATAGGCGGCGAGGCCGAACAGGAGCAGTATCCAGGCCGCGGCGATCGCCGCGTTGCGCGTCTCGCGATCCATCAGGCGCCGTCCCTCGATCCGAAGCTCATCACCGGCTCAGTGATAGTGGCGGCGATCGCGAGGCGCATCATGCACATGGTCGTGATCATGGTGATGATCGTGCTCGTCATGGCTGTCGGCGCACAGGCCGAACTCGGGCTCCACCGTTGCATGATCGATCCCGTGCTTCGCCGCAAGCCGCTTCTTGATGGCGCTCACCGCAGCATGCGCATCGACGCCGTCATTCAGGCAGGCATGCAGCGTCGCCATGTTGCTGGTGCCGTCGAGCGACCAGACATGCATGTGATGCACCTCCCGCACGCCCTTGACCGCGGCTTCCAGATCCTTGGCGATGAGATCGCGATCGAGGCTTGCCGGCACGCCTTCGAGCAGCACATGGGCGGCCTCGCGCATCAGCGACCACGCCGTCGACAGGATCAGCAGCGCCACTAGCACGGAGAGGATCGGATCGATCGGCGTCCAGCCAGTGGCGAGGATGATGAGGGCCGCAGCGATTGCCGCGGCCGAGCCAAGCAGGTCGCCCAGCACATGCAGTATGGCGCCGCGCATGTTGAGGCTCTCGCGGTCGCCGCCATGCAGCACGAGGAAGGAGGCGACGTTGACCAGCAGGCCGGCGACCGCCACCACCAGCATCGGCCCGCCCAGCACCGGCGCCGGGTGCATCAGCCGCCCCCAGGCCTCGTAGACGATCCAAAGCGCGATGACGAAGATGGCGATGCCGTTGGTGTAGGCGACCAGCGTCTTCACGCGAGCGAAGCCGTAGGTGAGACGCCCGGTAGCCGGACGTCCGGTGAGATGGAAGGCATACCAGGCAAGGCCGAGCGCGATCGCGTCCGCCAGCATATGGCCGGCATCCGCGAGCAGCGCCAGCGAGCCGGTGAGCCAGCCGCCGAGCGCCTCCGCGATCATGAAGCCGGCTGTCAGGCAGCCCGCGACGAGAACGCGCTTCTTGTCGGTCGACCCGTGCACGTCATCGGCGCCGTGGCTGTGGGCGTGTGAGCCGTGATCATGCGCCATCGCGCAACTCCTGCTACGCGCCGGACTCGGCGCGGAAATCCTCGAGCCGTCGCTTTTGGCGGCCCTCGCCATCGAAATTCGCCGGATCGAGCCAGGCCTCATAGGCCTTGCGCAGCGCCGGCCACTCCTTGTCGATGATCGAATACCACGCCGTATCGCGGTTTTCGCCCTTCACCACAAGATGCTGGCGGAAAATGCCTTCGAACTTGAAGCCGAAACGTTCCGCCGCACGTTTCGACGGCTCGTTGCGGTTGTTGCATTTCCATTCGTAGCGGCGATAGCCGAGCTCGTCGAAGGCATATTTGGTGAACAGGAACTGTGCTTCCGTCGCCTGCGGCCTGCGCGAGATCAGCGGCCCCCAATAGATGTTGCCGATCTCGATGACGCCGTTGGCGGCATCAATGCGCATCAGCGTCTGACGTCCGGCGACCTTGCCGCTCGCCTTATCGATGACGGCGAAGAACAGCGGATCCTCGCTCGCCTCGACTTTGTCCAGCCATGGCTGGAAGGCGGCGCGGTTCTCGGGCGGGTAGTCCGGCAGCCAGGCGAAGCGGCCTCCGGCATCGGGCACCGACGACGCTTCATAGAGCCCGTCGCCGTGCTTTGACGCGCTCAGCGGTTCGAGCCGGACATAGCTACCTTCCAGCGCCTTGCGTTCGGGGCGCGGGCGTGCCTGCCAATTCTTCAGATTTTCCGACACCGACCGCTCCAATCCGTTTGACTTTTCCTGGCGCACGCTCACAAAAACGCTCGCCCACAGAAAGAACCACAGGGACGGGAAAAATGCTCCACACCATCGCGGCCTTCGATCGTCTCGGCGAGGAAAATGCCTTTGCGGTGCTCGCGCGGGCAACGGCGCTTGCCCATCAGGGCCGCGACATCATCAACCTCGGCATCGGCCAGCCCGACTTCAAGACGCCGCAGCATATCGTCGAGGCGGCGATTAAGGCGCTGCGCGACGGCCACCACGGCTACACGCCTGCCAACGGCCTTTTAGCCACGCGCGAGGCCGTCGTGCGCCGCACGCTGACCACCACCGGCGTCGAAGTATCGCCCGAGAGCGTGATGATCCTGCCCGGCGGCAAGCCGACCATGTTCGCCGCGATCCTGATGTTCGGCGAGCCGGGGGCGGAGATTCTTTATCCCGATCCCGGCTTTCCGATTTATCGTTCGATGATCGAGTTCACGGGTGCTGCTCCAATCCCGGTGCCGATCCGCGAGGAGAACGGCTTTGCCTTCTCGGCGGAAGAGACGCTGGCGCTCATCACGCCGAAGACGAGGCTGCTGATCCTAAACTCGCCCGCCAATCCGACCGGCGGCGTGACCGCGCGGGAGGAGATCGCCAAACTCGTGAAGGGCTTGGAGAAGCACCCTGAGGTCGCGATCCTCTCCGACGAAATCTACGATGTCATGACCTATGGCGGCGAGACCCACTGCTCGCTGCTCAACTTTCCGGAACTCCGCGACAGGCTGATCGTGCTCAACGGCTGGTCCAAGACCTGGGCGATGACCGGCTGGCGCATGGGCTGGTCGATCTGGCCAAACGGCGAAAAGGGCGCCTATCTCTACGACAAGGTGCGCAAGCTTGCGGTCAACTGCTGGTCCTGCGTCAACGCGCCGAGCCAGTATGCCGGCATCGCCGCGATAGACGGCCCGCAGGACGATGTCGAAAAGATGATGCTCGCCTTCGACAACCGCAGGAAGATAGTGGTCGAAGGGCTGAACGCGCTCCCCGGCATTTCCTGCATCACGCCGAAGGGCGCCTTCTACACCTTCCCCAATGTTTCGAAGACCGGCTGGAAGGCCAAGAAGCTTGCCTCGGCGCTGTTGGAGGATGCCGGCGTAGCGCTGATCGGCGGCCCCGATTTCGGCGTGCTCGGCGAAGGCTATGTCCGGCTTTCCTACGCCAATTCCGAGGAGAACATATTGCGAGCGCTGGAGCGGATCGAAGGGTTCTTGACGAAATAGAGCCTCAACCCCCTCACCCGCGGCCGACGAACGGCATCTTCGTCGCCATCACCGTCATGAACAGCACATTGGCGTCGAGCGGCAGGCTCGCCATGTGAAGCACCGCGTCGGCGACGCGCTGGACATCCATCACCGCTTCGGCGGCGATGGAGCCGTTGGCCTGCGGCACGCCGACGGTCATCGCCTGCGCCATCTCGGTCAGCGCATTGCCGATGTCGATCTGGCCGCAGGCAATGTCATAGGGCCGGCCGTCGAGCGCCAGGGTCTTGGTCAGGCCGGTGATGGCATGCTTGGTCGCCGTGTAGGGCGCTGAGCCCGGCCGCGGCGCATAGGCCGACACCGAGCCATTGTTGATGATGCGCCCACCCATCGGCTTTTGCCGGCGCATGACGCCGAAGGCGGCACGGGCGCATAGGAAGGAGCCGGTCAGGTTGACGCCGACGACATCGTTCCAGACCTCGACCGGGATCTCGTCGATCAGCGTCGACTTGTAGCCCATGCCGGCATTGTTGAAGAGCAGGTCGACGCGCCCGAACGCCTCCACCACTGTCTCGAACATGTCGTCGACTTCGCCGGCCTTGCTGATGTCGCATGCAACGGCAAGCGCCCTGGCGCTGGTCTTCCCGGCCTCGGCGATCGCCTCCTCGAGCAGCGTCTTGCGGCGGCCGCAGAACACGGTGTTCCAGCCTGCCTTGAGCAGCGTGGTGGCGACGCTCTTGCCGATGCCGGTGCCGGCGCCGGTTACGATGGCTGTTTTCTCTGTCATGGCGGTCATCGTCCTCGCTCCCCGTCACTGCTGGAAGAAGACGTGGCATCGCAAATGACGGAGGGCGTGGCAAGCGGCTATTGTCGGCAAGAAAGCGGAGCCGACAAAAAGGGCGGTCATTGGCGACCGCCCCTCATCTGAACCGCGCTTGGGAGGAGGATAAGCCGGTCCGACTGGTTAGAATGATGCGCTTGCTGGGTTAACGAAAGATTAACGGCCAGCAGCACGTCCGATGCGCGTTTACCAACCGGCAATTTGCTGGCGCGGATCGGGCACGGTTCAAGCCGGCGCCTTCGCCGCCGAGACCGTCGCCTCGACATGGTCGACCAGCGCGTCCGGCAGGCCGAGGCGGCCGGCTAGCAGGTCGAGATAGCCGCGCTCCGTACGGGTGTCGGGATCGATGGTGAGGCGCGAGGCGGTGTAGAGCTCAACCTTCTGCGCATCGGTCTTGGCGCCGGCGATCAGGACGTCGAGATCGAGCGGGCGTTCAAGCTCATCCAGCAGAAATTTTTCCGCTTCGGCACCGATGCCGGCGAGCTTGAGCTTGTCGGCGATTTTCTGCCGCTCCTCGTCATCCACATGACCGTCCGCCTTGGCTGCGGAGATCATCGCCCGCACCAGGGTCAGCGTGAATTCGGCCTCGCCCTGCGGCGCCTGCGAGGGATGGAAGGCGGTGTCCTTGGGCGGCGGCAGCAACTCGGGCTCGCCGGCCACGGGTTCTTGTGCCGGCACATTGCCGGCCTTGTAGTTCTGGTAGGCCTTGTAGGCGAGGCCGCCAATGGCTGCCAGGCCGCCGAGCTTCATGGCAGCGCCCGTCACCTGTCGACCGGGGCCGGTGCCGAGCAGCACCGCCGCCAGCGCGCCGGCGGCGAGCGGATTGTCCTTCGCCATCTGCACCGCCTGCCCCGCCTTGTCGCGAACGGTCGATCCCGTGCCGGGAATTTGCGAGCCGAAAAGGTCGTCGAGCAGCTTCTTGGGGTCGAGCATCAATGCCTCCAGAATTGGCCCGGCCGAATGCGCCCGGGCGGGGTTTCGGATCGGCAAGACGTAGGCCCCGCGCATTGACATTACAATGAACGGGCGGATGATTTGACGAAACCTGGGCTGCTCAGCTTCCGATGTGGCGCTTGGCGCCCCGCGCATGCGCGAGTTCCACCTGGCGATGGCGCTCGGCGTAGCGCGCGCGGTCCTCGTCCGAGCGCGCTTCGAAGCAATGCGGGCATGAGACGCCGACCGTATATTTCGGCGAGAGCCGGTCCTCGACGGTGAGCGGATGGCGGCAGGCGCGGCAGAGTTCGGCTTCGCCCTCGGCCAGGCCATGCGACACCGATACCCGCTCGTCGAAGACGAAGCATTCGCCCTGCCACAGGCTCTCTTCGGCCGGCACCTCTTCGAGATATTTCAGGATGCCGCCCTTAAGGTGGAAGACCTGCCTGAAGCCCAGCGACTTCACGTAAGCGGTCGCCTTCTCGCAGCGAATGCCGCCGGTGCAGAACATCGCCACCTTGCGGCCTTCGAGCTCCTCGCGGTGCTCTTCGACCCAGCCCGGGAACTCGCGAAAGCTGGCGGTGTTGGGATCGACCGCGCCCTTGAAGGTGCCGATCGAAACCTCGTAGGCGTTGCGCGTGTCGATGACCAACGTGTCGGCGTCCGAGATCAGCGCGTTCCAATCGGCCGGCGCGACATAGGTGCCGGCGCTGCTCGCCGGATCGAGATTGTCGACGCCCATCGTGACGATCTCGCGCTTCAGCCGCACCTTCATGCGGTGGAACGGCATCTCGGCGGCGGTGCTGTATTTCACTTCCAGGCCGGCAAGCGCTTCGATCGCCTCCAGGTGATCGATAAGCGCGGCGATCGCTGCCTCGCTGCCGGCGACCGTGCCGTTGATGCCCTCATGCGCCAAAAGCAGCGTGCCCTTGATGCCGCGTCCGCAGCAGAAGGCGGCAAGCGGCGCGCGCAGCGCTTGGTAATTGTCGAGCCACGCAAACTTGTAGAGCGCGGCAACGCGGACCGGCTGAATTTCCTTGTTTGTTGTCACGCCCATGCCACTAGACCGTGCTGAAAGCCGTTTCAAGGCGGAGCGGACGGGCCGCGTGACATTGCGACACGCCCGCCTTCGTGGACTCGGAATACCCCTTCTGCTAATCGGTTGAAATCGACCGAAACGGAGAGACAAGCCAATGACCAGCAAGACCGAAAAGCTTCTGTCGCTCCTCAACGGCCAGCCGGTCATCCCGGTGCTCAAGATCGCCAATGTCGCCGACGCCGTGCCGCTCGCTCGCGCTCTGTCGCGCGGCGGCTTGAGGGCGATCGAGATCACGCTGCGCACCGCCGATGCGCTGGAAGCGATCCGCCGCGTCGCGGCCGAAGTCGAGGATGCGGTTGTCGGTGCCGGCACCATTCTCGATGCCAAGCAGTTCGACGAGGCGGCACGCGCCGGCTCGAAATTCATCGTCAGCCCCGGCATTACGAGCCAGCTTCTCGACGCGGCCAAGGACAGCCCCGTGCCGCTGCTGCCCGGCGCCATCACCCCCGGGGAGATCATGGCTGCGCGCGAAGCCGGCCTGCGCTTCCTGAAATTCTTCCCGGCCGAACAGTCGGGCGGCATCGCATCGCTGAAGGCCTTCGCCTCGCCGCTCGCCGACGTGAAATTCTGCCCGACCGGCGGCATAACGGCCAAGAACGCCGCCGACTATCTGAGCCTCCCCAACGTCATCTGCGTCGGCGGCTCGTGGGTTGCGCCCGACGAACTCATCAAGGCCGGCAAATGGGATGAGATCGAAGCCCTGGCGCGCGCGGCGAGCAAGCTCGCCTAACGCAATTCCAGGAAGTGTGGGCACCGGTTCTTCCGTCCGGATCGTGTAAAGAACCCCTGGAGCGGTTCAGCGGTCTATCAAACGCTGAACCGCTCCAGGGCTGGACATGCGGTCAGTGGCAGACCTTGACCTTCTCGACGACCTTGCGGTGGTGAACCCAATGGGTGACCACCTTGGTTCTGCAGTGATGCTTGCCGGTCTTGACGATAACGGTTTCGGCCTGCGTTGGAGCCACGGCAGCCGATGCCGCGGCCAGAGCGAGAACTGACGCCAATAGAATCTTCTTCATGAATATCCCCAGTTTGGAACGAACGCATCCTAACCCGAAAAAGCGCGGCCCGTTCCGGTCTCACGAGAAGTTTAAGCGTGCGTGATGGCATGCCGGTGCGGGCCGAAAACCAGCCGCCGGCTGGTTCCCGCTCATGGATTCGAACCACGATTCACGCCTTCAAAGGGCGCTGTCCTACCGTTAGACGAAGCGGGAAAAGACCACGCGGGAAACCCGCGCCGTTCAAACTATGCTGCCGTGATAAAAAGCAAAAGCCGCGCTGTTGTTCAACGCGGCTGTTGCGGCACTGGCAGGCTCGTTATTTCGTCTGGAAGCGGGCGACCGAAAGGAACTTCACCGCGTTGCCGGTGAACCGGCTGGCGTCCGGCAATTGCGCATCCGTCTGGAAGCCGGCCGTGTAGACCTCGCTCGGCGGCGTGTGCACGATATTGTAGGCATAGCGCGGTGCCGTGGTCGGATCGGAAACGGTGGCGATGTTGTCGCCGCTGCCCAGCGCCCAGCGCGCTGCCTGCGGCGGCGTTGCCACCACCATTGCCTTCGGGCCGGGCTTCAGGTCGTTGGCGGACGCCCTGGCCTCCTTGCGCGTCGTCTTCACGCCAGCGCCGATCGCCTGCGCCGGATCGGTGCCGGCGGGGCGTGCGGCAATGGCTTGACGCGGCGAAGCTGCATCGAGACCCGACGGATCGTTGAATGCCGAGCGTGGCTCCGGCGCAGTCAGCGAAGCGACTTCGTATTCGGCCCCACTCGAGCCGGCCACGGTGGTCGCGCTGGCCTGCTCGAGCACCGCTTTGATCTCATCCGGCTTGCCCGTGTCGGGCCGCGCGGTCGGCAGCACCGAGAAGGCGTCGGTCGCGCTCTTGTCCTGCGAGGCGGTTTCCGCCAGCGCCAGAAGCACGCCCTTGTCCTTGGGCGCAAGTTCCCTCGGCAGATCGGGCCGCCTCGTCGGCAGCGGAACATTGTTGAACGCCCCCTGCGCGGGATCGGCTGCGGCCTGCGCCGCGCCGGCGGCCATGCCGAACGGTACGTTGGCCGGAGCATGCGCCGTCGCCACCGCCTGCTCAGCCGTGGCCGAGGCGTCCGCCACGGCGAACGGCACGTTTTCAGCCGTCTGCTGGCCGACATCGGCCTTGGGCCTCGGCGCGAAGGCGGGCAGAGGAACCTCCTTCGGCGGCAGCGCGGCAATGATGGTTTCGGGCGTGTCCTGCTGCGGTTGCGAATCGTCCGAGCTGTCATCGGCGATCTGCGGGATGTTGGCGCGCTTGGCATCCTGCGGCGAGACGATCGCGATGCCCGGCAGGCTGCCGCTGTTGCCGCTCTTGGCGGCCGCCACCTGCTTCACAGCTTTCGGCTGGGGTGTGGGTTGGGCGCTCGCGACATCGGCGCTGTCGTCGGCCTCGTCGTCGCCGCCGCCGAACCAGGCCGCAAACAGTCCGCCGGACCGCTTGGTCGAGCCGCCGGCGCTGGCCAGCTCGATATTGGGGGTGCCGGCGCCCTTGCGCGCCTTGTAGGCGGCCAGAGCCTGCTCATAGCCAGGCAGCGGCCGGCCGTCGCTCGGCACGTGCAGCGTCTTGCCGTTCGGGAACAGGCTGACCAGTTCCTGACGGCTGATACCCGGCCAGTGGCGGACATTGCCGACATCCATGTGGACGAACGGAGAACCGGAATTCGGATAGTAGCCGACGCCGCCGCCCTGCATCTTGAGGCCGATGTTGCGCAGCTTCTTCAGCGGCACGCCGGGGATGTAGAAGTCCATCGCCTTGCCAAGCATGTGCTGGCTTTTCTCGGCGACACCGCGGCTGCGGCTGCGCAGCATCGAATTGGTAGACGGCGAGCGATAGCCGCAGACCACCTGGATGTAGTCGGTCGCTCCGCTTTGCCGATAGGCTTCCCACACCAGATCGAGCAGCCGCGGATCCATCTTGGTCGGCTCGTTGCGGCGCCAGTCGCGCAGGATGATGTTGATCTTGCGCAGGCCTGCGGGATCGTAGCGGCCGTTGCGCTTGTAGACGATCTCGGCCTTTTCGTGCGTGTGCAGGTGATAGAGCTTCAGCGAACGGACTTCGGCTTTCGCGCCGGAAGCGGCTGCCGAGAGGAACCCGACGGCCAAAATCACAAACGTCAGCCACCTTGGCCAGACGCTCATGTGAAAATGCCGCCCGTTCGTGTGTCGTTCGACTTGGTTCAAATCAAAAGGCCTTGCAGGCTGCCGTTTGTCCCCGGATTTGCCCAAACGGATGCGTGGTTCTCACATACGAATATCGATCCTAATGGTTAATCATCGCTTATTGGAGCCGAAATGCGGTAACACCGTGGCGATATCCCGTCAAAAATGATGCACCACGTTTCGTGGTAAATCGCTGGTTTAGATCGAGAATTCGGCTTTGGCCCAAACACAATCTGTTACCGATTGCGTTAAATGCGTGATCGCGAACACGCAAGCGACTGAAAAAGCGCCTTCAGAAACGAAAAACCGACGATTTAAGTCGGAATATAAACCGGTAGGCTGGGCTGGGCTTGCGTCTCAAGAGGCAAGTGGATCAAGCCGACCCGCTTCGGGGTCAATGCCATATTCCTTCAACTTGCGGTAAAGCGTAGAGCGCCCGATGCCGAGGCGGCGCGCCACCTCGCTCATCTGGCCGTTATAGTGGTCGATCGCAAGCTTGATCATCTCGAACTCGACATCGGCCAGCGCCCGCACATTGCCGCGCTCGTCCAAGGCCCTCAGCGTGCCGAATCGCGGCTGCAGCCGCGCCCGCGCCTCGGCCTCGTGCGAACCTGCCGCCGCTCCATTAGAGACGGCCTGATCGCCCGGCTGCGGCTCGTCCGCGACCGGTGCCACGGCAGTCGCAGGCTCGGCATCGAGCTTCACCGTGCCTTCGACCTGCGCGCGGATCTGTGGGAATTCCTCTTCGGTCAGCAATTCGCCTTCGGCGAGCACCGACGCCCTGAACACCGCATTTTCCAGCTGGCGGATGTTGCCCGGCCAATCGTAGGCCTGCAGCATCGCCAGCGCTTTGGCCGATATGCCGGTGAGACGATGACGCGGATCGGCCGGCGCCACCTTCTCCATGAAATGCCTGACCAGATGGGGGATGTCCTCGCGCCGGTCGCGCAGCGGCGGCACGAAGATCGGATAGACGTTCAGGCGATAAAATAGGTCCTCGCGGAATTTGCCGTCCTTGACCTGCTGCAAAAGATTCCGATGCGTCGCCGAGATCAGCCGGATGTCGACCTTGACGGTCGAACGGCCGCCGACCGGGTCGACCTCGCCCTCCTGCACGGCGCGCAGCAGCTTGACCTGGACGTCGAGCGGCAGGTCGCCGATCTCGTCCAGGAACAGCGTGCCCGAATGCGCCTCGACGAATTTGCCGGTGTGCTTGTCCGTGGCGCCGGTGAAGGAACCCTTCTCATGGCCGAACAGGATCGATTCCACCAGATTGTCGGGGATGGCGCCGCAATTGACGGTGACGAAGGGTTTCGAGCGGCGGTCGCCGCTGCCCTGGATGGCGCGCGCCACCAACTCCTTGCCCACCCCCGATTCGCCCTCGATCAGGATCGGGATGTTGGAGGCCGCCGCCTTCTGGCCGAGCCGGATCACCCGGTCCATCGCCGGGCTGCGGGTGATCAGATCCTTGAAGGTGAGATGGCCGCCGCGACGCCGCGACGTGCGCTTCACCTCATCCTCGACCGCTTCGACCTTCAAAGCATTGGAAATCGAGGTCTGCAGCCGGTCGGGCGAGGCCGGCTTGACGACGAAATCGAAAGCGCCGTGGCGCATGGCCGAGACAACGGTTTCGATGCCGCCCTGCGCGGTCTGCACGATGACCGGGAGATTGATGGCGCGCTCGCGCATCGCCTTCAGCACGCCGATGCCGTCGAGACCGGGCATGACCAGGTCGAGGATGACGACCGACACATCGCGCGCCTTCGGTCCGTCCAGCACATCGAGACCCGCCTCGCCGCCGTCGGTGACGATGGCGCTGTGGCCGAATTTCGTGACCGCCGCCTCGAGCAGCCTGCGCTGCACGGGATCGTCATCGACTATGAGTACGGAACCTGTCATGACTCTTTGAATTATCCGCCCGATAAATCCCCATGGATCATCTTGGCACAGGGTTCTAAATAAGGTTTCAAAAAACCCGGTGAACGAATTCCTTAGGATTTGACCGGCTTCTCCTTTCCCGTTGATTCGAAGAAGGTATTGTCGATGCGCATGATGTTTGGTCAGCGGCTTGCGGCGACGGCGTCTGGCCAGGCCGCGGCGGAACTTGGCGATCTGCCGGAGTGGAATCTCGCCGATCTCTATTCCGGTATGGAAGCGCCGGAGCTGAAGCGTGACATCGCCCGGGCGGCAAGCGACGCCATCGCCTTCGAGGTCCGCTGGAAGGGCACGTTGGCCGCCGAAGCCGAGCGTGGCGCCGCCGGCCGGCTCGGCGAGGCGCTGAAGGCCTACGAGGCGCTGGAGGAACTGATCGGCCGCATCGTCTCCTATGCCGGGCTTGTCTATGCCGGCAACACCGCCGATCCGCAGCGCGCCAAGCTCTATGGCGACATCCAGGAGAAGATGACGGATGCCAGCGCGCATCTTTTGTTCTTCGCGCTGGAGCTCAACCTGATCGACGACGCGGTGATCGAAGCAGCACTCGCGGCCGACCCGGCCTTCGCCCACTACCGCCCCTGGGTGCTCGACCTCAGGAAGGACAAGCCGTACCAGCTCGAGGATCGGGTCGAGCAGTTGTTCCACGAGAAGTCGGTCACTGGACGCGGCGCCTGGAACCGCCTGTTCGACGAGACGATGACCGATCTGCGATTCGACGTCGATGGCGAGGAGCTGACGCTGGAGCCGGCGCTGAACCGACTGCAGGACGCGGATGGCGAAGTGCGCCGCCGCGCCTCCGAGGCGCTCGCCGCGACCTTCCGCAAGAACCTGCGCACCTTCACGCTCATCACCAACACGCTGGCCAAGGATAAGGAGATCTCCGACCGCTGGCGCGGCTTCGAGGACATCGCCGATTCGCGCCATCTCGCCAACCGCGTCGAACGCGGCGTGGTCGATGCTTTGGCCGCGGCCGTGCGCGAAGCCTATCCGCGCCTGTCGCACCGCTACTATCAGATGAAGGCGCGCTGGCTCGGCATGGACGTCATGAACCACTGGGACCGCAACGCGCCGCTGCCCGAGACCCCGCAGTCGGTGATCCGCTGGGACGACGCCAGGGACACGGTGCTGTCAGCCTATCAGCGTTTCTCGCCGAAGATGGCGGAAATCGCGCGGACCTTCTTCGACCGCAAATGGATTGATGCGCCGGTCAGGCCGGGCAAATCGCCCGGCGCCTTCGCCCACCCGACCGTGCCTTCGGCGCATCCCTACGTGCTCCTCAACTACATGGGCAAGCCGCGCGATGTGATGACGCTGGCGCATGAGCTGGGCCACGGCGTTCACCAGGTGCTGGCCGCCGGCCAGGGCGCGCTGATGGCGTCCACCCCGCTGACGCTGGCCGAGACCGCCTCCGTCTTCGGAGAGATGCTGACCTTCCGCTCGCTGCTCGACCAGACCTCCGACAAGCGCGAGCGCAAGGCCATGCTCGCCCAGAAGGTCGAGGACATGATCAATACCGTCGTGCGCCAGATCGCCTTCTACGAGTTCGAGCGCAAGGTGCATGCCGAGCGCCGCAACGGCGAGCTGACCTCGGACAGGCTGGGCCAGTTCTGGCTTGAGGTGCAGGCTGAAAGCCTGGGGCCGGCGATCAAGTTGCGCGATGGCTACGAGGTCTTCTGGACTTATATCCCGCACTTCATCCACTCGCCCTTCTACGTCTACGCCTATGCCTTCGGCGACTGCCTGGTCAACTCGCTCTACGCCGTCTACCAGAACGCCGAGCGCGGCTTTCAGGAGAAGTATTTCGAGATGCTGCGCGCCGGCGGCACCAAGCATCATTCGGAACTGCTGGCGCCCTTCGGCCTCGACGCCACGGATCCGGCCTTCTGGCAGATCGGCCTGGGTGTGATCGGCGCGCTGATCGACGAGCTGGAGGCGCTCGACAAATGACGGGTGCTCGCCTGGCGGCATAGACCGGGAACAGTTTGGCCGGAACGCATACTTGTGCTGTTCTTGAATAACTCTGCCCGCACTTTTCAATTAGCTTTGCGCAGGCCGTGTGCTAGCGTAGACCCCAAGCTCAACCGGACGCGACAGCAAGGCCGGAGGCGGCCCTAGCGTTGCTTCAGCGAGAGCGATAGCGGCCGTCGGGCCGCAGCCGGAGGAGGGCCAGCCGCCAGCGATTGGAGGGGCGGTTCCGCCCAGCGCGCGGAACGATTGACGATCCCTGCGGCAAGGCCGCCGTTTGCGACCGCGGCCCGATCGGACTGGAGAGGGAAATGAGCACTTTCTTCTATATGCTCCTGGCGTTCGTTGTCGGTGTCCTGGTTGGCTGGTTCATCTGGGGCCGCCTGCGTGGCGAGCTCGACAGCCTGCGCGGCGAACTCGGTCGCGCCAAGAGCGAACGCGACCGGTTTAGCGCCGATACCTACCGCCTGAGCGGCGAGCTCGACGCATGCGGCCGCAGCCGCGCCGATCTCGAACGCAAGCTGCGCGAAGCGCCGACCTCTTCCGCCAAGGCGGGAACCGACAAAGCCTCCGCGCCGGCGCCTGCGGCGCTGATGTCGACCCCGACCCCAGCCAGATCCTCATCTGCAAGACCGTCAGCGGCAAAATCGGCTTCGACCAAATCCGCCGCGGCCAAGCCGGCAGCGGCAAAGACGGCCGCCGCGGCGCCAAAGAAGGCGCCGGCTCCGAAGAAAGCCGCCGCCCCGAAGGCGACCACCGGCAAGGCGGACAATCTGCGCCGCCTGATCGGCATCGGCCCGGTCAATGAAAAGCTGCTCAAGGCGCAGGGCGTCACGTCCTATGCCCAGATCGCCGCTTGGACCGATGCCGACGTCAAGCGCGTCGAGGAGGTGCTCAATTTCGACGGCCGCATCGCGCGCGAGAAATGGATCGAGCAGGCGAAACTGCTGGCCGCGGGCGACGAGGCCGAATTCGCTAGCCGGTTCCCCACGGCGGCGACCTCGAACAACAACTGATCTCGCTGTGTCTTCCCAGCGCAGGCGGCGTCCATTGGGCGCCGTTTTTGCTTTGGACCAGATGCCTTTACGCCCTCCGACGCCGCTCTCTCGATTGCGCCTCGCCGCGCCCCCATATAGAGCGATCGACTTAATCGACCCATCCAAGGCTTATGTCCCTGCCCTCAGCAATATTCCGCAATGACGAGACCGGCCGCCAGCTCGTCTTTGACGGGCCGCATGAGGTCATCACGGCGCGAACCGCGGACGAATTCACGCCGGCGCTGGAAGCGGCACAGGCCGCCTCCGACGCGGGCAAATGGCTGGCAGGCTATTTCTCCTATGAGGCAGGCTACCTGCTGGAGCCGAAACTGGTGCCGTTGCTGCCAGAGGGCCGCCGCGCGCCGCTGATCTGTCTCGGTGTCTTCGATGCGCCGCTCGAACAGGCTGTCCCGCGGAATGAAGGCCCCGCTAGCAACGGACCGATCTTCGACGCCCGCGCATCCTGGTCCGCCGAGGACTACGCCGTCCGCTTCGCGCGCCTCCACCACCATATTCGCAAGGGCGACTGTTATCAGGGCAATCTAACCTTTCCGGTCCATGCGCAATGGTCGGGCGATCCGCTTGCCGCCTTCGAGGCGCTGACCGGGCGCCAGCCGGTGAAATACGGCGCGCTGATCTCGTTCGGCGATCCGATCGTGCTGTCGCGCTCGCCGGAACTCTTCTTCGAGATCGACGCCGACGGTATGATCGAGACGCACCCGATGAAGGGCACGGCGCCGCGCGGCGCCACCAAGGCCGAGGACGCGCGGCTGAAGGCGTTCCTGCGCAACGACGAGAAGAACCAGGCCGAGAACCGGATGATCGTCGATCTCCTGCGCAACGACATCTCGCTGATCAGCGAGGTCGGCACGCTGGAAGTGCCTGAGCTGTTCCGCATCGAGACCTACCCGACGGTGCACCAGATGGTGAGCCGGGTGCGGGCGAAGCTCCTGCCTGATATCGGTATTCGCCAAGTCTTCGCAGCGCTCTTTCCCTGCGGCTCGATCACCGGCGCGCCGAAGATCCGCGCCATGGAGATCCTGCACGATCTGGAGGGCGTGCCGCGCGACGTCTATTGCGGCGCCATCGGCTGGGTCGCGCCCGGCGGCACGATGCGGTTCTCGGTGGCGATCCGCACCATCTCGCTCTTTGCCGACAGCGAGGCTGTCTACAATGTTGGCGGCGGCGTCGTCTTCGATTCCACCGCCGAGGAGGAGTACCGGGAGTGTCTTCTGAAAGCGCGCTTCGCGACGGGAACCGTGCCGACTTCGAGCTGATCGAGACCATGCGCTGGGAGCCTGGCTCGGGCTTCCTGCGCTTCGAGCGCCATCTTGCACGGCTTTATGCCTCGGCCGCGGAGCTCGGCTTTGCCTGCGATCCGCAACGGATCGGCGAGGTGCTGAAGAACGCGATCGGCGGGCAGCGGATCGCTTTGCGCACCCGGCTTGCACTGCAGCGCAACGGCGAGGCGACAGCAGCCGCGCAGCCCTTTGAGCAGCTTCCCGCAGGTAGGGCATGGCGTCTGCAGCTGGCGCGGGTCCGCCTCGATTCCGGTAACTTGTTGCTGCGTCACAAGACCAACCGCCGCGAAACCTACCAACAGGCGCGCGCCGAATACCTCGCCACCCGCGCCGACGAAGTGCTGCTCGCCAACGAGCGCGGAGAACTCTGCGAAGGCACGATCACCAATCTGTTCGCCGATTTCGGCGACGGGATGCTGGTGACGCCCCGGCTTGATTGCGGCCTGCTGCCTGGAGTATTGCGCGGCGAGCTTCTGGACGAAGGCCGCGCCGCGGAAGCGATCTACACCTTCGACGATCTGAAGTCGGCGCAGGCGATCTTCGTCGGCAATTCGCTACGTGGGTTGATCCCGGCGAGGCTGGCATGACGCCAAGCAGGAGAATGCAATGTTCATCGTTTCGCTGAACTACAAGGTGCCGCTGACCGAGATCGATCGGCTGGCGCCGGCGCATGTCGAATGGCTGAAGGCCTGCTACGCGGAAGGCATTTTTGTTGCGTCTGGACCGAAACGGCCAAGGACCGGCGGCATCATCGTCGCGCGCGGTTCCCGCGACGTGCTTGACGCCAGACTGGCGGCCGACCCTTTCTCCGAGGCAGGCGCGGCCGACTACGAAATCACCGAATTCGCGGCGCGGTTGACCGCCACCGAACTGGACGCCTTCAAGGAAGCATGAGTGTTCGCCAGCCGACCCATACGCCCTATGACGGATCGTCAAGGCTTTTCACCATCGGGCTGAAACCGCTCGATCTCGATCGATGGATCGAGCTCGACGAGTTTCTTTTGCCGCATCTCGCCGAGAAGCGCCGTCTCTACGCGGAAATCCCAAGCCGGGTTTTTGTCGAGGAGGAGGGCACGCGTGAGGCGCAGCAGGAGGTGCTGGATCTGCTTGGAGCGCACCTGCTGGCGAAACATCCCGAAACCTACCGCCGCAAGGGTGCCGGGATCGAGGTAGCCGGCCCCGAAGGCAGCAATGTCGGCCCCGACGCCCCGCTGGTCGCAGCCTCGCTGCTAATCCAGGAAGACCTGATCCTGATGCGCCGCGGCGATGATGGCTGGCGGCTCGCCGCCGGCTCGCTCTGCTTTCCGTCGTCCTGGTCGCTCCAGGAGAAATTCGGCAAGCCGCTACAACAGATCCACGCGCCCGTGCCCGGCTTCGGCCCCGGCACGCGGCCTGCCGACCTCATCAACCGCATGTTCGACGGCCTGCAGGGACAAGCGGTCGAGCGCTTCAACTGGTCGATCCAGGCGGGCGACGCGCTCTATCATCCGCTTTCCAACGGGGAGCGCATCGACCGTGCCACGAACCGTCCGACGCGTTTTTCGGATGGTGACATCAACGCCCATGCCTTCATTCGCGTCGAGCGTCAGACCTTGCGCAAGCTGCCGGTGTCGCGCGACATCCTTTTCACCATTCGCATCCATCTCGACCCGCTGGCGGTGCTTGCCCGCCACCCCGACAAGGTCGCGCTTGCGGCCTCCTTCGCCGACCAGCTCAATGCTCTCGATCAGGCGCAGCTCGACTACAAGGGTTTGAGCGCGGACCGCGACCGGCTGGTTTCGTACCTCGCCGGCATGGCCATGGTGGCTTAACCAAACCGCCAGGCCGGTTTGGCCGTCGGTTGGCGGTTTTTGCTGGTTTGTGACAATGATCTATGATGTAGGGCTACCGGCGAAAAATGCCGGACTTTCCCGTGTTTGAAGGAGTGTGCGAAAAAATGGCGAACGAGAACTGGCCCGTTTACGGTGAAATCACCGGCCCTGTCGTGATGATCGGCTTCGGCTCGATCGGACGGGGAACGCTGCCGCTGATCGAACGCCATTTCAAGTTCGACAAGTCGCGCATGGTGGTCATCGACCCGCGCGACAGCGACCGCATGCTGCTCGACGAGCGCGGCATCGCCTTCGTTCAGGACGCGGTGACCAGGAAGAACTACAAGAAGCTTCTGACCCCGCTTCTCACCAATGGCAGCGGTCAGGGCATGTGCGTCAACCTGTCGGTCGACACCTCCTCGCTCGAGTTGATGAAGCTCTGCCGCAAGCTCGGCGTGCTCTATGTCGATACGGTGGTCGAGCCGTGGCTCGGCTTCTATTTCGACGACAAGGCCGACAATGCCTCGCGCACCAATTACGCGCTGCGCGAGAGCGTGCGCCAGGAGAAGGAGAAGGCTCCCGGCGGCACTACGGCGATCTCCTGCTGCGGCGCCAATCCTGGCATGGTCTCCTGGTTCGTCAAGCAGGCACTGGTCAACCTCGCCAACGATCTCGGGCTCGAGTTTGTGGTCCCGCCGGAGCACGACCGCGAGGGCTGGGCGAAGCTGATGAAGAAGGCCGGAGTCAAGGGCATCCACATCGCCGAGCGCGATACCCAGCGCACCAAGAAGCCGAAGCCGATGGATGTATTCTGGAACACCTGGTCGGTCGAGGGCTTCATCTCGGAAGGCCTGCAGCCGGCCGAGCTCGGCTGGGGCACGCATGAGACCTGGATGCCGAAGAACGGCAAGAAGCACAAGCATGGCTCGCAGGCGGCGATCTATCTGGAGCAGCCGGGCGCCAACACGCGCGTGCGCTCCTGGTGCCCGACGCCCGGCCCGCAATACGGCTTCCTGGTCACCCACAACGAGGCGATCTCGATCGCCGATTTCTTCACCGTGCGCGGCAAGAAGGGCAAGGTTCAGTATCGCCCGACCTGCCATTATGCCTATCACCCCTGCAACGATGCCGTGCTGTCGCTGCACGAGATGTTCGGCGCCGCCGGCAAGGCGCAACCGGTGCATCACGTGCTCGACGAGAACGAGCTGGTCGACGGCGTCGACGAGCTCGGCGTGCTGCTCTACGGCCATGCCAAGAACGCCTATTGGTACGGCTCGCAGCTGTCGCTGGCCGAGGCGCGCAAGCTGGCGCCTTATCAGAACGCCACCGGCCTGCAGGTCACCTCGGCGGTGCTGGCCGGCATGGTCTGGGCGTTGGAAAATCCGATGGCCGGCATCGTCGAGGCCGACGAGATGGACTACCGGCGCTGCCTGGAAGTGCAGCTTCCCTATCTCGGGCCGGTCAGGGGCTACTACACCGACTGGACGCCGCTTGATAATCGCCCGGGGCTTTTCCCCGAGGATCTGGACAAGGACGATCCGTGGCAGTTCCGCAACATCCTGGTGCGATAGCAGCCAAGCCTACCCGCGTCTCCACCTTGCAATCGCCCGGAAATCGGGCGATTGAAGACGGGCGGCCTAGAGAAACGGGCGTTCCTTCGGACGCACAAAGTACTCTAGCACTTTGAATGCACGCATCGTGCTTTTCCGAAGATCGGAGATCGGTTTTCGGGCCGACGCGAGAGGAGAGGATTCTAAATGACCATTGCGCGCAAATTGCTTTCGGCAGGCGCCGCGGCAAGCCTTCTGGCCGCGGCCGCCTGCACCACCACCGGCCCTTCGGAGCCGATCGCAGCGGCGCCCAAGGGCGTCGAGGGCAACTGGATCGACGCCAAGGGCACCGGCCTCTCGACTTTCGCGGCCGGCAGCTTCACCACCGTCGCGACCGATACCGGCCAGAAGCTGTCCGAGGGCAGCTACACCATGACCGGCGCGACCTCGGTCGAGATCCACGGCACCTCGCTGATCCGCCAGACGCCGGTTAGCTTCAACTGCCTGATGGTCTCTACCAGCCAGCTCAACTGCACCAGCTCCAGTGGTCAGAATTTCGTGCTGACGCGCCGGGCCTGAGCTCAGGCAGAGATCGACTTTGTTGAGGATGGCGGCGCGAGCCGCCGTCCTTTTTTGTGCCGGCAAACCTCCTCCCGATTTCCGCTTGCATCGGCCAAAACGCGATGTGAACATGACCCGAAGCTGACTGTTACCTTCCAGCCAAGCGAGGGCTTTAAGCACTTCAAGTCAGCTCATCCGGGAGACGAGAATGAAGAAATTTGCCGCCATTGCCGCCCTTTCCGCATCAGCACTTGGCCTCTCGGCCGGAGCGTCTTTTGCCGACTACACGCTGAACATCCTGCATTTCAACGATTGGCATAGCCGCATCGAAGGCAACAACAAATACGAGTCGACATGTTCCGCGGAGGAGGAGACCAAAGGCGAGTGCATTGGCGGCGCCGGCCGGCTGGTCACTGCGATCGCGCAGGAGCGCAAGAAGCTCGAAGGTCAGAACGTGCTGCTGCTCAATGCAGGCGACAGCTTCCAGGGATCGCTGTTCTACATCACCTACAAGGGAGCAGCGGAGGAGGAATTCCTCAATCAGCTCAAGCCCGACGCGGTGACGCTCGGCAACCATGAGTTCGACGACGGCGAAAGCGCGCTTGTGCCTTATCTCGACAAGGCGAAGTTCCCGGTGGTCAGCGCCAACGTCGTGCCCAACGACAAGTCCGGCGCCCACGGCAAGGTCAAGCCGTCCATCGTGGTCGAAGTCGGCGGCCAGAAGATCGGCATCGTCGGCGCCGTCACCAACGACACGCCGGAACTCGCCTCGCCCGGCCCCAACATTGCCATCGCGGACGACGTCAAGTCGATCACCGCCGAGGTCGAGAAACTGAAGGCGCAGGGCATCAACAAGATCATCGCCGTCACCCATATCGGCTATAACCGCGAGCGCGACGTCATCGCGAAAATCCCCGGCGTCGACGTGGTGGTCGGCGGCCACAGCCACACGCTTTTGTCGAACACCGATCCGAAGGCGGCAGGCCCCTACCCGACGATGGTCGACAACCCCGACGGCTACAAGGTGCCGGTGGTGCAGGCGGCGTCCTATTCGAAATATCTCGGCGAATTCAAGGTCGTGTTCGACGACAACGGCGTCGTCAAGTCGGCCAGCGGCGACCCGATCTTTCTCGACAAGTCGATCACGCCCGATCCGGCGGTGCTCGCCCGCATCAAGGAGCTTGGCGCGCCGATCGAGGCGCTGAAGAACAAGGAAGTGGCGGAGACCACCAAGCCGATCGATGGCAGTCGTGAAAGCTGCCGCACCCGCGAATGCGAAATGGGCAATCTCGTCTCCGACGCCGTCCTCGATCGGGTCAAGGGCCAGGGCGTCGAGATCGTCATCTCGAATGGCGGCGGACTGCGCGCCTCGATCGACCAGGGCACCGTGACCATGGGCGAAGTGCTGACGGTGCTGCCGTTCCAGAACACGCTGGCGACCTTCAAGATCTCCGGCAAGGACCTGGTCGCCGGTCTCGAAAGCGGCGTCAGCCAGGTCGAGGACGGCGCCGGCCGCTTCCCGCAGGTGGCCGGCTTGAAATATGCCTTCGACAAGTCGGTCGCGCCCAATGCCGGCCGCGTCAAATCGGTCGAGGTGATGGAGAACGGCGCCTGGGTGCCGATCAATCCGGACAAGCAGTATCTCGTCGCCACCAACAACTACGTCCGCCAGGGCGGCGACGGCTACAAGGTCTTCGCCGAAAAGGCTACGGACGCCTATGACTACGGCCCGGGCCTGGAGCAGGTGGTGGCCGACTATCTCGGCGCGCACCGCCCCTATACACCGAAGCTCGACGGCCGCATCACCGAGATCGGCGCCATGACAGCGGCCGCGGAGCCGGCAAAACCTGCCGAGACCGCCACGACGCCGCCTGCCGCCCAACCCGCGAAGCCGGCCGAGACGGCGCCGGCGGCCACCGAGCCTGCCATGCCGGCTTTGCCGTCCAGTTCCGGCGACATCGCCGGGACGCCGCCGGCCGTTCCGGCCGAGACGGCACCGGCAACGTCGGAGACAGCAAAACCTGCCGAGACTGCGCCGGCGACCGCCGCCCCTGCGACCGAATCCGCCAAGCCGGCCGAAACAGCGCCCGCCGAGGCCAAGCCGGCCGCGACCGGCCCGGAGGCCAGCCCGGAGACCAGCCATGTGATCGCCGCGGGCGACACGTATTGGGATCTGGCCAAGAAAAACTATGGCGACGGCAGCAAATGGAAGCTGATCTCCGAGGCCAACAAGGACTACAGGCCGCGCCGTCTGCCGCTCGGAGCAACGCTGACAATTCCGCCGGCCGCAAAGTAACCTTTCGCCGGAAATTCATGGCACCCGTCCGGAAGACCGGACGGGTGTTCCGGTTTCAGACGCAAACGCGGTAAGGTGCGTCCAGACGCAGCATTCCAAAACCGGCATGGCATCGCTAGTTTTCGCGCCGACAACCGGAGACCGTCGATGACGCTTGCCAATCCTGCCGATGCGAACGCCGCCAAGACCGCCGGTCCGGCGCCGGCGGGTGCCGCGCCGGCGAAGGCGGGCAAGATCGGCATCATGCTGATCAATCTCGGCACGCCCGACGGCACCGATTTCAAGCCGATGTGGCGCTATCTCAGAGAATTTCTCTCCGATCCGCGCGTCATCGAGCTCAACAAGGCGATCTGGTATCCGATCCTCTACGGGCTGGTTCTCACAGCGCGGCCGACAAAGTCCGGCGCCAACTACGCCAGGATCTGGAACCGGGAGAAGAACGAGTCGCCGCTGCGCACCTTCACCCGCTCGCAGGCGGAGAAGCTCGCCATTGCGCTTGCTGATCTGCCAACCGTCGTGGTCGACTGGGCCATGCGCTACGGCAATCCCTCGACCGGCAGCGTCGTCCGCCGGCTGGTCGAGCAGGGCTGCGAGCGCATCCTCACTTTTCCGCTCTATCCGCAATATTCGGCGACGACCACGGCGACGGCGAACGACCAGCTGTTCCGGGCGCTGATGAAGATCAGGCGAGCGCCGGCGATCCGCAGCGTGCCGCCCTATTATGACGAGCCGGTCTATATCGACGCCCTCGCCCGCTCGATCGAGCAAAACCTGGCGACGCTCGATTTCGCGCCGGAGGTGGTGATCACCTCCTACCACGGCATCCCAAAACCCTATTCCGACAAGGGTGACCCTTACCAGGCGCATTGCCTCGAGACGACGAGGCTGCTCAGGGCAAGGCTCGGCTGGGACGAGAAGAAGCTCATCACCACCTTCCAGTCGCGCTTCGGCGCCCAGGAATGGCTGCAGCCCTACACCGACGTCACTATCGAGAAGCTGGCGAAGGACGGCGTCAAATCGATCGCGGTCGTCAATCCGGGTTTTTCCGTCGACTGTATCGAGACGCTGGACGAAATCGGCCGCGAGGCCGCCGAGACATTCCACCATGCCGGCGGCAAGAACTTCGCCCACATCCCTTGCCTCAACGACAGCGCCGAGGGCATGGCAGTGATCGAGGCGCTGGTGCGGCGGGAACTGTCAGGCTGGGTCTGACGTCCGATATTAGGCGGCGAAACCGGTTCGCACAGCCTTCGCTAACCAATATTCGCGATCACCTGATTGTAACGCTTCGGAAACACACTTAAGTGATTCCGCGAGGTCGCCGCCTTTTGAGGGAGAAACGAAATGGGGTTTAGCGGTTTCGATATTGCCATCATTGTTCTTGTATTCCTCGTCATCATCCTTCTTTTCAAAGGCATCAGAACGGTGCCGCAGGGCTACAACTACACGGTGGAGCGTTTCGGCCGCTACACCAAGACGCTGACGCCCGGCCTGAACATCATCAACCCGATCTTCGAGCGCGTAGGCGCCAAGATGAACATGATGGAGCAGGTGCTCGATGTCCCGACGCAGGAGATCATCACCCGTGACAATGCAATCGTGGGCGTCGACGGCGTCGCCTTCTACCAGGTGCTGAATGCCCCGCAGGCCGCCTATCAGGTCTCCGGGCTGCAGAACGCCATCCTCAACCTCACCATGACCAACATCCGTACCGTCATGGGCTCGATGGATCTCGACGAATTGCTGTCCAACCGCGATGCGATCAACGAACGGCTGCTGCGCGTCGTCGATGAGGCCGCGCACCCGTGGGGCATCAAGATCACCCGCGTCGAGATCAAGGACATCAACCCGCCGGCCAATCTGGTGGATTCGATGAGCCGCCAGATGATCGCCGAGCGCGACAAGCGCGCCCAGATCCTGGCCGCCGAAGGCATGAAGCAGTCGCAGATCCTCGAGGCCGAAGGCCGCAGGGAAGCCGCTTTCCGCGATGCCGAGGCGCGCGAGCGTTCCGCCGAGGCGGAGGCCAAGGCGACCCAGGTGGTGTCGGAAGCCATCGCCAAGGGCGACGTGCAGGCGATCAACTACTTCATCGCGCAGAAATACACCGAGGCGCTGGCCAGGATCGGCTCGTCCAGCAACAACAAGATCGTGCTCATGCCGTTCGAAGCCTCATCGCTGATCGGTTCGCTCGGCGGCATCGGCGAGATCGCCCGCGAAGTGTTCAAGGCCGACGGCCCTTCCGGCCCGCAACGTCAGGGGGCGCGCACGCCGCTCGTGCGACCGTCGGACAATTGAGTCACGCCATCTGGGTGGGAGAACGTCAATGATCGATCGCATCGTCTCGGAACTCGGGCCGTGGAACTGGATGGTCCTCGGCTTCGTGCTGCTGGTGATGGAAATCGTGGCGCCCGGCGTGTTCATGCTGTGGATCGGCATCGCCGCGCTGATCATCGGCGCGGTATCGCTGCTGATTTGGGACGCTGCCTTCTGGACCTGGCAGCTCCAGGTGCTCGCCTTCCTCGTGCTCTCTCTGGTCTCAGCCTTCGTCGGCAAGAAGCTGGTGGGCGATCGTGCCGTCAATGCGGACCAGCCGCTGCTCAACCGCCGCGGCGCTCAGATGGTCGGCCGCACGGCGACATTGGCCGAGCCCATCAAGAATGGCCGCGGCCGCATCCGCCTCGGCGACACGCTGTGGCGTGTCTCCGGCCCGGACCTGCCCGTAGGCACCCAGGTGCGTGTGACCGGCGCCGCCGACACCGATCTGGAGCTGACGGTGGAGGCCGTCTGAGTTTGCGGGTTTCCTATTCTGAAGCCGTTTGGGAATCAGGCCTGCGTGTCCTGAGTCTCGCCCATCTCAGGCGGCGCCGATGCGCAGCAGATCGTGCAGATGCACCAGCCCCACGGGGCGATCGGCCTCGACCACCATCAGGCTGGTGATGGCCGACGTATTGATCGTCTGCAGCGCCGTCGCCACCAGCGTGTCGGGGGCAGCCGTCTTCGGCTTCTTTGTCATCACCTCATCGACGTTCATCGACAGAAGATCATCGGCAATGTGGCGGCGGATGTCGCCATCGGTGATGATGCCGATCAGCGCACCGTCGGCGCCGGTGATCGCCACGCAGCCAAAACCCTTGCGCGACAGTTCGACGATCGCTTCGCGCATTCCCGTGCCCGACGGCACCAGCGGCAGCCGCTCGCCGACATGCATGATCTCGCGCAGTTGCATCAGATTGGCGCCGAGCTGACCGCCGGGATGGAAGGTGCGGAAATGGTCCGGCGTGAAGCCGCGCGCCTCGAGCAGCGCGATCGCCAGCGCGTCGCCCATGACCAGCTGCAGCAGCGCCGATGTCGTCGGCGCCAGCCCGTGCGGACAGGCCTCCGGCGAGGCCGGCAGCAACAGCACGACGTCGGCGGCGCGCGCCAGCGCCGAATTCTCGCCCGAGGTGATGGCGATCAGCGGGATCGAAAAGCGTCTGGAATAGGCGACGATGCCCATCAGTTCCCTGCTCTCGCCCGACCACGACATGGCGATGATGGCGTCGTCCCTGGCGATCATGCCGAGATCGCCATGATTGGCCTCGGCCGGATGGACGAAGAAGGCAGGCGTGCCGGTCGAGGCGAGCGTCGCCGCGATCTTTGAGCCGATATGGCCGCTCTTGCCGACGCCGGTGACGATGACGCGGCCCTCGATCCGCGCGATGGCATCCACTGCGGCAGCGAACGGTTCGGACAAGCCGTTGCCGAGAGCGGCTGCAAGCGCGGCCATGCCGGCCTGCTCCGTCGCCACCGTTCTCAGCGCCGATTCAATCGCTGCCTGCCTGTCCGGCTGCTTTCTTTCTGAGGACCCCGCGTGCATGGCAGATGCCATTAGCGCCATGTCGCCCGCCTGTCCAACGAAATTCCCGTCTCGCGTGCGTCGCGGACAGGGCCCTTGGCCTGTTTCAACCCTCCGTTAACCATCCGCATTTACGGTCCGGTAAGTATGGCGCGCCTGCGCCGCGCAAGCAGTGGTGATGATGTTCGGCGGCGAGCCAGATACGAAAAAGGGCCGGAAGTGCATTGCCGTTGCAGCGCTTTTGCTGACGGCAAGCATCGTCGCCTTGCTGCGCACAGTGCCGGCATTTTCGCAGGAAACCGAGTTGCGCGGCGAGGTCTCCGAATCGGCAATCCTGGCCGACCAGCAACGCAAGGCGAGACAGTTGCGCCCGCAGGGATCGCTGGATCAAGCGGTTCCAGCGACCCAGATGGCTGAGGACCAGACGCCCGCCAACCCTTATGAGCCGGCAAGCCCAGGCGCGGTGCCCGACGACGACCAGACCGGGGGCGCGGAGGGGAGCATCCTCAACCAGCCGCGAGCCACGGACGACCCCTTCGCCGACAATCAAACAATGGCCGCGCCGCGCCCGCCTTCGACTGCAAGGCAGAGTGCGGGTGCCAAGGCGAAAAGCGATGCCAAGGCGGCCGACAAGAAAAAGGCCACGAAGAAGCCTGGCCAGACGACCGACAGCACGGCCAAGGCCGCCACCGGCGATCAGGCCGAAACGGCGGCCACCGAGGATGACGGCGCGAACCGCCGCGCCGTCACCATCGACAGCGTCGACCGGCAGAAGCTCGATCCCGGCGCGGAGCGCACAGGATCGATCGAGGGCCAGAAAGTGAAGCTGGAGGACGATGCCTTCGCCGCCCCCGGCATCAAGGTCGGGACCTTTGTCTTCCGTCCGACACTCGAGCAAGGCCTCACCGCGACTTCCAATGCCGATGCCAGCGCCGGCGGCAGGTCGGCTGTGCTGTCCGAAACCGCGCTGCGTTTCTCCGCCACCTCCGACTGGCGCGAGAATTCGGCCGTCGTCGACGGCTACGGCCTTTTTCGCAACACGCTTTCGGGCCAGAAGATCAACGATGCGCAGGGCCGGATCGAAGGCCAGCTCACTGTCGACCTCGACAATGAACTGCGCGCCATCGCCAAGCTCGGGTATGAAGCGGTGCCGGAATCGGCGTCCTCGCCGGATGCGATTGCCGGCGTCACCTCACAGCCGCTGCGGCAGACGGTCGACGGCAGCCTCGGCATCGAGAAGGATGTCGGCAAGATGCGCTACGCGCTGACCGGCGCGGTCTCGCATGACTTCTACGGCGACGCCAAGCTCTCGGACGGCACCGTCTTGTCGCTGAAGGATCGCGACTCGACACTCTACTCTGCGACCTTGCGTACCGGCTACCAGGTCTCACCGGCCATGACGCCATTCCTTGAGGTGGAAGCCGGCCGGCGGATCTACGATCTGCGCCTCGACAGCAACGGTTTCGAGCGCTCCTCGACGCGGCTCGGCGCGCGTGCCGGCCTCGAGCTCGACATGCGCGAGAAGCTCTCCGGCGAGTTCTCCGTCGGATGGCTGCGCGAAGGCATCGACGACGACCGTCTGCCGGCGATTGCGGGGCCCTACGTCAACGCCGACCTCAGATGGTCGCCCGAGCGCGGCACCATCATCGGGCTGACCGGAAGAACCACGGTCGAGACCACGACCATCGCTAACGAGAGCGGCGACCTCCTCTATTCGGGCCGGCTCACCGGCGAGCGGCAGGTCCGCGCCAACCTGACGGCGAATACAGCGCTGGGGCTCGATTGGCGCGACTACATCGGCTCCGATGGCCACGATCTGGTCCTGAGCGCCGAGGCCGGCCTGACCTGGTGGCTGAACCGCTATGCCGGCCTCACCACAAGAATCAGGACGGAGAAGCTCACCAGCAACCTTCCCGGTCGCGACTATGTCGCCAACAGCGTCTATCTCGGCCTGAAGGTGCAGCGCTGACACTTCGTGATCCTCGCGCCAGCGATGCGGACGCGGAGATCCGAAGGATCCGCTCCGCTTAGCCAGCACCTAGGAAGCGGCGCCGATCCGCTCCGCCGGCCGCACCTCATCCAGCAGCGTGCGGATGACCCCGGCCATGCTCGCATTCATGTCGCTGCGCCAGAGCGCGAAGGCGACATTGGCCTCGACGAAGCCTTCCGGCGAGCCGCAGTCGAAGGTGCGCCCCTTATAGTGATAGCCGTAGAAGGCCTGCTGCTTCTCCAGCTTCAGCATCGCATCCGTCAGCTGGATCTCGTTGCCGGCGCCGCGCTCCTGGCTTTCGAGGATGCCGAAAATCTCCGGTTGCAGGATGTAGCGCCCGTTGATGAAGAGATTGGAGGGCGCCGTGCCAGCCTTCGGCTTCTCCACCATGCCGGTGATGCGAAAACCGTGATGGGTGTCCTCGCCACGGCCGACGATGCCGTATTTATGGGCCTCGGCCGGGTCGCATTCCTGTACGGCGATGATGTTGTTCCCGGTCTCGGCATAGAGTTCGACCATATCCTTCATGCAGCTTTTTTCCGACTGCATGATCATGTCGGGCAAAAGCAGCGCGAACGGTTCGTCACCGACCAGCTCACGCGCGCACCAGACGGCATGGCCAAGCCCCATCGGCACCTGCTGGCGGGTGAAGCTGGTCTGGCCCGGCGCTGGCTGCAGCCGCTGCAGGCGGGCGAGCTGGTCGTCCTTGCCGCGCTGGGCGAGCGTATCATAGAGCTCGAACTGGACGTCGAAGTGATCCTCGATGACCGCCTTGTTGCGCCCGGTCACGAAAATGAAATGCTCGATGCCGGCGTCGCGCGCCTCGTCGACCACATATTGAATGACCGGCCGGTCGACGACCGTTAGCATCTCCTTCGGGATGGCCTTGGTGGCCGGAAGAAACCGTGTGCCGAGACCGGCGACCGGGAAAACTGCCTTGCGAACTCGCTTCATGCTCCACCCATCCGTTTAAGCCCATTATCCGCGCGGCCATCCGCTCCGCAATCCCCCGAACATTTTCGCGCCGGAATGTTGAATTATCCGAGCGGATGGCTTGAAAATCGAAAGTTAAAGCACCGACCTCTCTTTTCGTTCCTAATGGCACCTATGGTAAACTAAATACTAACCGGCTTCGGCGTTGAATGATCCTTCCTAATTTTGATGAAGGAGGAAAAGGATGTCCGTTCGCAGCAGCGCAAGGCGCCTGGCGGCATTTGTGACGGCCGCGGGCCTCACGCTTGCCTTGCTGATGCCCGCCGGACCCGCTTTCGCCGATGCGGGTTTCCGCCAGTGGGTCGCGGGCTTTCGTGCCACCGCGGTTTCGGGCGGCGTTTCCGGCGCAGTCTACGACAGGGCCATGAGGGGCATCGAGCCCGACCCGGTCGTGCTGGAAAAGGCCCGCACCCAGCCGGAATTCACCGCCCCCGCCTGGGATTATTTCGACAACCGCGTGCATGACCAGTCGGTGACCAATGGTCAGGCAATGGCGCGCAAATGGAAGCCATGGCTGGATCGGATCGAGGCACGGTTCGGTGTCGATCGCCATATCCTTCTCGCCATCTGGTCGATGGAATCGAACTATGGCGAGATCCTCAAGCGCGACGACATCATGCGCAATGTCATCCGTTCGCTGGCGACCCTTGCCTATGGCGACCCGAAGCGCTCGAAATATGCCCGAACCCAGCTGATCGCGGCGCTGAAGATCCTGCAGACCGGCGACATCGACGAAAGCCATCTCATGGGTTCCTGGGCGGGCGCGATGGGTCAGACCCAGTTCATCCCGACCAGCTATCAGCACTACGCGGTGGACATGGACGGCAATGGCCGGCGCGACATCTGGAATTCGATACCCGACGCGTTGGCGAGTGCCGCCAATCTGCTCAGGAAGAACGGCTGGCAGGCCGGCAAGACCTGGGGCTATGAAGTGACCTTGCCGCCGGGCAAGCTGCCGGCCGGATCGAAGACGCTGGCGCAGTGGCAGGCGCTCGGGGTCGTCAGGGCCAACGGCAAGCCGTTCAGGAACCTGAGCGACAAGGCGACGCTCAAGGTGCCGGACGGCAGGGGCGGACCGGCCTTCCTGATGATCAGGAATTTCTCGGTCATCAAGGCTTACAACAATGCCGACAAATATGCTTTGGCCGTCGGCCTGCTCGCCGACGAAATCGCCGGTGGCACCGGGCTTGTGCAGGACTGGCAGCGGCCTTTCACCAAGCTCAGCTTTGAGCAACGGCAGGAACTGCAGAAGCGGCTTTCCGAGCACGGTTATTATGACGGCAAGTTCGACGGCAAGATCGGCGAGGGGTCGAAAGCCGCCATCATGGCCTACCAGGCGAAGGTAGGCTTGAGCCAGGATGGCTATCCGAGCCTGGAAGTGCTGAAATGGCTCCGGAAGCAATAGAGCCGCCCATGTCGTCAAGCATCCTTTCAAAAGCGGAAAGGATGCTGTAGCGCTGCGGCCTGCGCATGACTTGCCGGCTTTTTACGTTGTCATGCGCCAAGGATGGAGGCTTTCATTGGTTACGGTCGCGCGTGTCTGGCTGATCGTTCGCCGCCTGCCGATTCTCGTCCTGGCCATCGCCGTGCTTGCCGTCGCCGGCTCGAGCGCCTTTCATACCCCGGCTTTCGCGCAGGAAGACGGAAACCGCGGCTGGTCGCTGCGCGATCTTCTTTTCCCGCGCCGCAGCGAGCGCATTGAACCTCCTGCCAATGTCCAGCCGGTGAGGCCGAAGCCGAAGGCCAGAAAACCCAAGCCGCGCCCGCCGGCCGAGCCGGAGGCGCCGGTCGTCGAAAAGGCGCCGGATGCGCGCGTCGTGCTGGTGGTCGGCGATTTTCTGGCGGGCGGGCTCGCCGAGGGTCTGGACGTCGCCTTCGCCGACAATCCGGCGGTCAGGATCGTTTCGCGCAGCAACGGCTCGTCGGGCTTCGTGCGTGACGATTTCTACAATTGGCCGGTCGAGATCAAGTCTCTGATCGAGACGGAGAAGCCGTCCGTCGTGGTGGTCATGCTTGGCTCCAACGACCGCCAGCAGATGCGCGTCGGCGACGTCCGCGAGCAGCCGCGCTCCGAGAACTGGACCAAGGAATACGAGCACCGCACCGATGCGCTGGGCAAGGCCATTCAAGATGCAAAGGTGCCGTTCCTGTGGGTCGGCATGCCGGCGTTCGGGGCGGCAAAAATGACCTCGGACATGCTCGCCTTCAACGACATTTATCATTCAGCCGCACAGACCCATGGCGGCGAGTTCGTCGATGTCTGGGACGGCTTCGTCGACGAGAACGGCGCCTTCGTCACCTCCGGTCCGGACATCAACGGCCAGCCGGTGCGCCTGCGCTCCGACGACGGCATCAACGTGACCAAGGCCGGCAAGCGCAAGCTTGCCTTCTACACCGAAAAGCCGCTGGCCAAGATCCTCGGGCTGGCGGCACCCGGAAGCGTCACCACGGTTTCCGCGCCGGCGGGCGCTCCGGTCGAGGCGTCGAAGCCTGCCGCGGCCCCTGTCATCGTCGACCGCACCGCGCCGATGCTGCTCAGCGACCCCGCGCTCGACGGCGGGACCGAGCTGCTGGGTGCCGCACCGCCAGCCAAGGCCGATCCGAATCTTCCAGGCGAAAAGCTGACCGTCGAGGGCAAGGCGCCCGTCGCCTCGCCCGGCCGAGCCGACGATTTTTCCTGGCCGCCGAAGACGCCGACCGCTTCATCGGAGACCTCGACAGCGGTGCGTCGGTAGGGCCGCAACGGAAGAGCCCATCGTGGCTGCAGGTAGCCTCAGCGGGGGAGTACGCTAGACCCCATCAGCGCCTCGTCGATCGCCCGCGCTGCCTGGCGGCCTTCGCGGATCGCCCACACCACCAGCGACTGGCCGCGACGGACGTCGCCCGCGGCATAGAGCCTGTCTATGCTGGTTCTGTAGTCGCGGTCGTCGGCCTCGACGTTCCGCGAGCGGCGGCTGTCGGTGACCATTTTTATCTCGCCGTCCAGCTCCTTCATGACCCCATCATTCGCCGGACCGGCAAAGCCGATGGCGATGAAGGCGAGATCGGCGCGGATGACGAACTCGGTGCCGGCGATCGGCTTGCGCTTCTCATCGACCTCGCAGCAGCGGACGCCAGTCAGCTGTCCGTCCTCGCCGATGAATTCGAGGGTCGCCACCTGGAATTCGCGCTCCGCGCCCTCGGCTTGCGAGGAAGACGTGCGCATCTTCGTCGCCCAGTAAGGCCAAACGGCGAGCTTGTCTTCCTTCTCCGGCGGCTGCGGACGGATGTCGAGCTGCGTCACGCGCACCGCGCCCTGCCGGAAGGCGGTGCCGATGCAGTCGGACGCGGTGTCGCCGCCGCCGACGACGACGACATGCTGCCCGCCGGCGATGATCGGATGTGACGGCCAGGCCACCGATTGGATCGGCTCGCCACCGACGCGGCGGTTCTGCTGCACGAGATACGGCATGGCGTCATAGACGCCGCTGAGATCGTCGCCCGGAATGTTGGCCGGGCGCGGCGTTTCCGAGCCGCCGCAATAGAGCACGGCGTCGTGCTCGGCGAGGAGCTCGGCAACCGGCTTGTCGACGCCGACATTGACGCCGCAATGGAAACTCACGCCCTCGCCCTGCATCTGCTCGATGCGGCGATCGATGTAATGCTTCTCGATCTTGAAGTCGGGAATGCCGTAGCGCATCAGCCCGCCCGGCCGGCTCTCGCGCTCATAGACATGCACATCGTGGCCGGCGCGGCCGAGCTGCTGGGCGGCGGCCATGCCGGCCGGCCCGGAGCCGATGACGGCAACCCGCTTGCCGGTCTTCTTTTCCGGCGGGTAGGGCCGGATGTGGCCGGTCTCATAGGCCTTGTCGGCGATCGCCTGCTCGACCGTCTTGATGGCGACCGGAATGTCCTCGAGGTTCAGCGTGCAGGCTTCCTCGCAAGGCGCCGGGCAGATGCGGCCGGTGAACTCCGGGAAATTGTTGGTCGAATGCAGGTTGCGGATCGCGCTGTCCCAGTCGCCATTGTAGACGAGGTCGTTCCAGTCCGGGATCTGGTTGTGGATCGGGCAGCCGGTCGGTCCATGGCAGAACGGGATGCCGCAATCCATGCAGCGCGCGGCCTGTTTCTCGACCTCCTTGTCCGACATCGGCAGCGTGAATTCGCGGAAATGCCGGATGCGATCCGAGGCAGGCTGGTACTTCTGCACCTGCCGGTCGATTTCGAGAAACCCTGTTACCTTGCCCATAGTCCAGTCCCTGCTGTCCGAAGGCGCGCTCGCAAGTCTAGCTTGTCGGCGCACCCGTTAACCTCATAAGGCCGCCGTGGCAACCTTGGTCCGAGGTCAGGATTGTTGGTGAGGATGCCGGCCGGGCGATTACCTCCCCGGCCGTGCCCAAAGCCTATTCCGCCGCCACGCTCATGCGCATGCGCTCCATCTCGATCAGCGCGCGGCGATACTCGACCGGCATGATTTTCCGGAATTTCGGCCGGAAGCTTGCCCAATTGTCGAGGATCTCGCGGCCGCGCACCGAGCCCGTGTAATGGACGTGGTTCGAGATCAGCTGATAGAGCCGCTCCTCGTCATGGCTTGTCATGTCTCCGGAGACGTCGACGCGTCCCTTATGGTCGAGGTCACCGCCATGATGGAGCAGCTTCTCCATCAGGTCGTCCTCTTCCGGAACGGGCTCCAGCTCGACCATCGCCATGTTGCAGCGTTCGGCGAAATCGCCCTTCTCGTCGAGCACATAGGCGACGCCGCCCGACATGCCGGCGGCGAAGTTGCGGCCCGTTTTGCCGATGACCACGACGATGCCGCCGGTCATGTATTCGCAGCCATGGTCGCCGACGCCTTCGACAACGGCAACGACGCCGGAATTGCGCACCGCGAAGCGCTCGCCGGCGACGCCGGCGAAATAGGCCTCGCCCTCGGTCGCGCCGTAGAGCACCGTGTTGCCGACGATGATCGAGTCGGCCGCGACGATCTTGGCCTCTTCCGGCGGCCGGATGACGATGCGGCCGCCCGACAGGCCTTTGCCGACATAATCGTTGCCGGCGCCGACCAGCTCGAAGGAAACGCCGCGCGCGAGAAACGCACCGAAAGACTGGCCAGCCGTGCCGGTGAGCTTAACCTGGATCGTGTCCTCGCGCAGGCCTTTGTGCTTGAAGCGCTTGGCGACTTCGCCCGACAGCATCGCGCCGGCAGAGCGGTCGACATTGCGGATCGGCAGCTCGATGCTGACCGGCTGCTTGGCTTCCAGCGCCGGCTTTGCCAGCTCGATCAGCTTGCGGTCGAGCACGTCGTCGATCGGATGCTTCTGCCGCTCGGTCCAGTGCAGCGCCTCAGCCGGCGCCTCCGGCTTGAAGAACATCTTCGAGAAGTCGAGCCCGCGCGCCTTCCAGTGCTGGATCACGTCGCGCTTCTCCAGAAGGTCGGTGTCGCCGATGATCTGGTCGAGATGGGTGAAGCCCATTTCGGCGAGCAGCGCGCGCACCTCCTCCGCCACGTAGAAGAAGAAGTTGATGACATGCTCCGGCGTGCCCTTGAAGCGCTTGCGCAGCACCGGGTCCTGCGTCGCCACCCCGACCGGGCAGGTGTTCAGGTGGCACTTGCGCATCATGATGCAGCCGGCCGCAATCAGCGGCGCGGTCGAGAAGCCGAACTCGTCGGCGCCGAGCAGCGCGCCGATGATGACGTCACGGCCGGTGCGCAACCCGCCGTCGACCTGCAGCGCCACGCGGGAGCGCAGGCCGTTGAGCACCAGGGTCTGATGCGTCTCGGCGAGGCCCATTTCCCACGGGCTGCCGGCATGCTTGAGTGAGGTCAGCGGCGAAGCGCCGGTGCCGCCGTCGTAGCCGGAGATGGTGATGTGATCGGCGCGCGCCTTGGCGACGCCCGCCGCAACCGTGCCGACGCCGACCTCCGAGACCAGCTTGACCGAGACATCGGCCGCCGGATTGACGTTCTTCAAGTCGTAGATCAGCTGAGCCAGATCCTCGATCGAGTAGATGTCGTGATGCGGCGGCGGCGAGATCAGGCCGACGCCTGGCGTCGAGTGTCTGACCTTGGCGATGGTGGCGTCGACCTTGTGTCCGGGCAACTGACCGCCCTCGCCGGGCTTGGCGCCTTGGGCCACCTTGATCTGCATGACGTCGGAATTGACCAGATACTCCGCCGTCACGCCGAACCGCCCCGACGCGACCTGCTTGATCGCCGAGCGTTCCGGATTCTTGCCGCCGCCGGGCAGCGGCAGATAGCGGTCGGCCTCTTCGCCGCCCTCGCCGGTGTTCGACTTGCCGCCGATGGCGTTCATCGCGCGCGCCAGCGTCGTGTGCGCTTCCCGGGAGATCGAGCCGAAGGACATCGCCCCGGTCGAGAAGCGCTTGACGATCTCGGCCGCCGGCATGACGTCTTCGATCGCGACCTTCTTGCGGCCGGTCTCTTCCGCCAGCTTGATCTCGAACAGGCCGCGGATGGTCTGCGCTCTAGCTGTCGCGCTGTCGATCTGCGCCGAATACTCCTTGAACGTGTCCCAGGAGCCCTGGCGCACGGCATGCTGCAGGCTGGCGACCGCATCCGGCGACCACATATGCGCCTCGCCGCGCATGCGGAACATGTATTCGCCGCCGACCTCGAGATTGTTGCGCAGCACCGGGTCGTTGCCGAAGGCATCGGTATGGCGGCTGAGAGTCTCGGTCGCGATCTCGTCCAGCCCGACGCCTTCGATCAGCGTCGCGGTGCCGGTGAAATACTTCTCGACGAAGTCCGACTTGAGCCCGATGGCGTCGAGGATCTGCGCACCGCAATAGGACTGGTAAGTCGAGATGCCCATCTTGGACATCACTTTGAGGATGCCCTTGCCGATCGACTTGATGTAGCGGGAGACGACCTCGTATGCGTCGACCTCCTCCGGCAGTTCGCCGCGCCTGTGCATGTCGAGCAGCGTGTCGAAGGCGAGATAGGGGTTGATCGCCTCGGCGCCGTAGCCGGCCAGGCAGCAGAAATGATGCACCTCGCGGGGCTCGCCGGATTCGACGACCAGTCCGACCGCGGTGCGCAGGCCCTTGCGGATCAGGTGATGGTGCACCGCCGCCGTCGCCAGCAAAACCGGAATGGCGATGCGGTCCGGCCCGACCTGGCGGTCGGACAGGATGATGATGTTGTAGCCGCCCGCGACCGCCGCCTCGGCGCGCTCGCAGAGCCGGTCGATGGCGCCTTGCATGCCGGCAGCGCCCTCGTTCGAACCGTAGGTGATGTCGATCGTCTTGGTGTCGAAGCGGTCCTCGGTGTGTCCGATGGAGCGGATCTTCTCGAGATCGCCGTTGGTGAGAATCGGCTGGCGCACTTCAAGCCGCTTGCGGCGCGATGTGCCGATCAGGTCGAAGATGTTCGGCCGCGGCCCGATGAAGGACACCAGGCTCATCACCAGTTCCTCACGGATCGGGTCGATCGGCGGATTGGTGACCTGAGCGAAGTTCTGCTTGAAATAGGTGTAGAGCAGCTTCGACTTGTCCGACATCGCCGAGATCGGCGTGTCGGTGCCCATCGAGCCGACCGCTTCCTGGCCGGTAGTGGCCATCGGCGCCATCAGAAGCTTCGTGTCTTCCTGTGTGTAGCCGAAGGCCTGCTGGCGATCGAGCAGGCTGACATCCTTGCGCAGCGCCCGCGGCTCGACCGGCTTCAGCTCTTCAAGAATCAACTGCGTGTTGGCGAGCCAGGTCTTGTAAGGGTGCCTGGTCGCGATCTCCGACTTGATCTCCTCGTCGGAGATGATGCGGCCCTTGGCCAGATCGATCAAAAGCATGCGGCCGGGCTGCAGCCGCCACTTCTGCACGATCTTTTCCTCCGGCACCGGCAGCACGCCGGCTTCCGAAGCCATGATGACGCGGTCGTCGTCGGTGACGATGTAGCGAGCCGGACGCAGGCCGTTGCGATCGAGCGTCGCGCCGATCTGCCGCCCGTCGGTGAAGACGACCGCCGCCGGCCCGTCCCACGGCTCCATCAGCGCGGCGTGGTATTCGTAAAACGCCTTGCGGTCGGAATCCATGAGCTTGTTGCCGGCCCAGGCTTCCGGGATCAGCATCATCATGGCGTGGCTTAAGCTATAGCCGCCCTGAAACAGGAATTCGAGCGCATTGTCGAAGCACGCCGTGTCGGACTGGCCTTCATAGGATATCGGCCACAGCTTCGAGATGTTGTTGCCGAACAGCTCGGAATCGACCGAGGCCTGACGCGCCGCCATCCAGTTGTTGTTGCCGCGCACCGTGTTGATCTCGCCGTTATGCGCGACCATGCGATAGGGATGCGCCAGCTTCCATGACGGGAAGGTGTTGGTCGAGAAGCGCTGGTGGACGAGGATCAGCGCCGTGTCGAAGCGCGGATCCTTGAGGTCCTTGTAATAGGCGCCGACTTGGTAGGCGAGGAACATGCCCTTGTAGACGATGGTGCGCGCCGACAGCGACACGCAATAGGCGCCGACATCCTTGTTGTCGTTCTCGGCATAGATGCGGCCCGAGATCACCTTGCGCAGCAGGTAGAGCCTCGCCTCGTATTCCTCGTCGTCCGGAATCTCGGCCGTGCGGCCGATGAACACCTGGCGATGGAACGGCTCGGAGGCGACAATCTCCGGCGCCTTCGACAGCGACGAATTATCGACCGGCACGTCGCGGAAGCCGATCAGCGGCAGCCCTTCGGACTGGGCCGATTCGGCGATGATGTCCTCGATATGGGCGCGAAGTGCTGCGTCCTGCGGCATGAACCAGTGGCCGACGCCATATTGGCCGGCCGGCGGCAGTTCGACGCCGTTTGCGGCCATCTCATCGCGGAAGAACCGATCCGGAATCTGCACCAGCACGCCGGCGCCGTCGCCGACCAGCGGATCGGCGCCGACAGCGCCGCGATGGGTGAGGTTTTCCAGCATCGCCAGACCGTCCTCGACGATCTGGTGCGACTTTACGCCCTTCATGTTGGCGATGAAGCCGACGCCGCAGGCGTCATGCTCGTTGCGCGGATCGTAGAGGCCCTGCGCGATCAAACCATTGGCGGTGGTACCAGTTTTGACGGCTGCCGCTTTCGTCTGCGCGGCCTGGCCGTTGATCGCAGATGGCGTCAGTTCCGTCATCGTCCTGTCCTCCGTTCCGCACCCTTGGCGGTGATTTCCCTCGGGGCGCTGGTTTGCCTTGGGAAGCACGATGCCTCCCTTCGTCCTTGCTGCACGTCTCGCGAAATTCTTGCCGAACCATGCGGCCATACGCCCGGTTCGCATCCGGTATCGTACAGGCCAGAGCGGTGCCGTCTACCCGCCGCTCGCGACAATGGCCGGAATGGCAGCGATGATATGCCAGTCCAGCCTGTTTTGTGCGACAAAATAAGACAGCACTACTGTCCTAAATTTTTTATGGCAGAAATCCCGCACCTGCACAAGACCGATTCACAAAATTCTCGGGCGTGCCGCGACACAAAATTTCGCGAAGGGATCAAAAAACGCAACCTCTAGTCAGTCGTTACGGCCCGGCTGGCTTCACCGTTTTGCGAAAGATTGGCCCTTGCGCTTCGCGCGCCAAAGCAGTCAAGTCGCGCCGCTTTCCGCCAATCACAATACGGACCTCTCGATGTTCTTTGCATCCGACAACTGGGCGGGCGTTCATCCCGACATTTCGGCGAACCTCTCCCGCCACGCGGCCGGCATCGCGACCGCGTATGGCGACGGCGACCTGGACCGCACCGTCTACCATCGCTTCAGCGAGATCTTCGAGCGGGAAGTTCAGGTGTTCTTCGTCGCCACCGGCACCGCGGCCAACGCGCTTTCGATGGCGGCGTTGAACCGTATCGGCGGCATCGCCCTTTGTCATTCCGAAGCGCATATGAATGTCGACGAGTTCGGCGCGATGGGCTTCTACACCGGCGGCGCTCGTACGGCGCCGGTTGCGGGTCCCCTGGGGCGCATCAACCCGCAGGCTCTCGACAATGCCATCAAGCGCTATTCGCAGGATCTTGCGCCGGCCGGCCAGCCGATGGCCGTGACGATCACCCAGGCGACCGAGGTGGGCACCGTCTACACCGTCGACGACGTCAAGGCGATTGCCGAGGTCAGCCGTAGGCACAAGCTGCCGCTGCATATGGATGGCGCGCGCTTTGCCAATGCGATTGCCGCGACCGACGTCACGCCGGCGGAAATGACCTGGAGGAGCGGCGTCGACTTGATCTCCTTCGGCGGCACCAAGAACGGTTGCTGGATGGCCGACGCGGTGGTGATCTTCAACCCGGAAGTCGGCGGGGATCTGCGCCTGCTTCGCCAGCGCGCCGGACAGACCTTTTCCAAGGCGCGCTTCATCTCGGCGCAATTCGAAGCCTATTTCACCGACGACCTTTGGCTGAGGATGGCGCGGCATGCCAATGCGATGGCGGCACATCTCGCCGAGACGATCGAGGACGCGCCGGCGGGCAGGCTCGCCTGGCTGCCGCAGGCCAACGAAGTGTTCGCAATCTTCGACCGCGCTCTTGCCGAAAAGCTGCAGACCGCCGGCGCCAAATTCTATGAATGGGGCGTGCCGCAGGGTTTCGATGGCCATCTCGGCGACAAGGAAGCAATCTACCGTTTCGTCGCCAGCTTCGCCACCACCACCCAAGAGATCGACCGTCTCGGCCAACACCTCTCGCAATGATCAGGCGAGCAAAGGCCCCAGCGACAGTTCGAGGCCAAGCAGGATCAAAAAAGCCAGAAAACATCGGCGAAATGTCGCCGCGTTGATTTTCTGGCGCAGGATTAATGTCACAAAAAAGCGGCGCCCTTCCGGCGCCGCTTTCGTCTCGGGAGGGAGACGTTTCTTACACCGAGCCCGCGGCTTACGCGGCGGCCTTGGCCTCGATCTGCTTGGCCTTGTCCGAAGACGAGGTGATCGCGATCTTGCGCGGCTTCAGCTCTTCCGGAATGTTGCGCTTGAGGTCGACGAAGAGCAGGCCGTTCTTCAGCGTGGCGCCCTCGACCTCAACGTGGTCGGCGAGCTGGAAGCGACGCTCGAAGGCGCGCGAAGCGATGCCGCGATAGAGCAGCTCGGAACCCTCGCCATTGTTCTCTTCCTTGCGCTCACCCTTGACGGTCAGCACATTGCGGTGCGCCTCGATCGAGATCTCGTCTTCCGAGAAGCCGGCAACCGCCATCGAGATGCGATAGGCGTTCTCGCCGGTGCGCTCGATGTTATAGGGCGGATAGGTCTGCGCGCTCTCGGGCTGGCCGAGCGTATCGAGCATGGTGAACAGCCGGTCGAAACCGACGGTCGAACGATAAAGCGGGGAAAAATCAACGTGACGCATGATGTGTTCTCCTGTTGAGCAACATGGTTTGCGTTTGACCCGGTACGAAACCCTCGAAAGGCGCTCCGGATAGGCCAGCGGCCCCGACATCGGCGGCCGCAACCTCCATTTGGGAAGCGGAAAAGCCCATTTCAAGAACTTCGCGCACCAACTTTCCCTTCGATTTTTTCGCTCGATGAACGCCAGATGAACCGAGGCTTCGGCATCCGTTCAGCCGGGGCTCGCTAGGCTGCAGTCAACAATACGGACATGCGGCGCCTCGATCGGTGCGCCGCGGCGAAGCCGACCGGGTGTAACGTCCCTTCCTCCCGGATCGACAGAGGCCGGAAGCGCGCCGCAGGTGCTTCCGGCCTTCCCGTTCAGGAAAGCGCGTATCCCGGACCTTTGCTTTTGGCGCATGGGCGTCTATCACCGTGGCGACGCCTGGCCCGCTCGGGCAAGAAGCAATCAACGAAGCGCCGAATGACGGACCTTTTCTATCTGACTGAGGGCAATCCGCCGCCGCAGAACGCTGCCGGCGGCTTCTTCACCACCCGCGACGGCAGGAAGATCCGCTACGGCGTTTTCGCCGCCGTCGCCCGCCCGCTCCAGGGCACGGTGGTGCTGCTGACCGGCCGCAACGAGTGCATCGAGAAATATTTCGAGACCATCCG
Organism: Mesorhizobium sp. M1A.T.Ca.IN.004.03.1.1; assembly: GCF_003997555.1. Taxonomy (NCBI): domain Bacteria; kingdom Pseudomonadati; phylum Pseudomonadota; class Alphaproteobacteria; order Hyphomicrobiales; family Phyllobacteriaceae; genus Mesorhizobium; species Mesorhizobium sp. M1A.T.Ca.IN.004.03.1.1. Next base: position 1,153,531 of record NZ_RZTV01000001.1, read on the forward strand.
CGATCTCGCCGACCGCGGATTCGGCGTCGCCACCCTCGACTGGCGCGGCCAGGGCGATTCCAGCCGCCTGCTGCGCGACCGGCAGCGCGGCTATGTCCGCAGCTTCCGTGACTACACCCGTGATCTCGAGCAGTTCTTCGAGGAGATCGTGCTGCCCGATTGCCGCGGTCCCTATTACATCCTCGCCCATTCGACGGGAGCAGTGATCGCGCTGCTTGCCTCGCCGTCGATGGTCAACCGGGTGCGGCGCATGGTGCTGATCGCGCCTTTCCTGGCCGTGCCCGACTTGCGGGTTTCGATCGCCACCATAAGGCGCGTCTGCGCGGTGTTCTGCGCGCTGGGCCTCGGCCGCCTCTATGCCGCCTGGGGGCCGCGCCCGAAATTGCCGACGCCCTTCGAAATGAACAAGGTGACGTCCGACCCGGAGCGCTACCGGCGCAATACCGACATTTACAGGGCCTGGCCCCACCTTGGACTCGGTGGTCCGACCATCCGCTGGCTGAAGGCCGCAGCCGCAGCCGCGGAAGCGGTCAGCGATCCCGATTTCATGGCAAGCATCCAGGTACCGACGCTGATCGTCGCCGCCGGCGCCGACCAGGTGGTCTCTACCAAGGCGGTCGAATCCTATGCCAGACGGCTGCGCGTCGGCTCTTTGTTGATGATCGACGGCGCGCATCATGAGATCCTGCAGGAGAGGGATCTCTTTCGCGAGCAGCTCCTGGCGGCCTTCGATGCTTTTGTTCCGGGAACCGGCGACGCTGCCTGATCACGGAACGACGCCGCGGATCAGCCGCGCAGCGCCGCCATTGCCGCGGCGTGCAACTCCGGCGTCGCCGCCGCCAATATGTCGCCGCCGTTTTCCGCCGGCCCGCCTTCGAAGGTGGTGACGACGCCGCCCGCCTTCTCGATGATCGGGATCAGCGCCACGATGTCGTAGGGTTTCAAACCCGGATCGGCCACGATATCGACGCTGCCCGCCGCCACCATGGCGAAGGCGTAGCAGTCGGTGCCGTAGCGGGCGAGCTGCACCTGTTTCTCGAACTCGTCATAGCGGTTGCGCGCCGCGCCCTTGAACAGCGCCGGCGTGGTGGTGAACAGGGTCGCCTGCGAAAGCTGCGTCGTCTTGCGCGTCGCGAGCTTGCGCGGGCCACCCGGGCCTTCGTAATGCGAGCCGGAGGCATTGGCATAGAACAGCTCGCCGGTGAAGGGCTGCGACATCAGGCCGGCGACGGCATCGCCGTCGATCGTCAGTCCGACCAGCGTTCCCCAGACCGGCAGGCCGGAAATGAAGGCGCGTGTGCCGTCGATCGGGTCGATGACCCAGACATGCCGGCTCGAAATGTTCTCGCTGCCATGCTCTTCGCCGAGGATGCCGTGATCGGGATACTCCGCCGAGATAAGCGCCCGGATCGCCCGCTCGGCCTCGCGATCGGCTTCCGTCACCGGATCGAAGCTCTCCGCCAGCTTATTGGCGACTGCGGCCTGGCTGCGGAAGCGAGGCAAGGTCTCGGCGGCGGCGGCACGCGCGATGCGCCGCATGAAGTCGATGCTGATATCCAACCCACTCTCCCCGTTGCGGCAACCATCCGGCAGCTGCTGTCTTCTTGTCGGACCGGAGCGTGCAACCGGGTCAGGCGCCCTCGCCTGTTGCCTCAAAGTCACACGTCAGGCGCCGAAACCGGATTTGCACATCATATTGAATTAAAAAAGCCTGAAGTCGATTGACATTTGTGCATCGCACAATACTTTTGTTCTCGGACAGCTTATCCTGTCCATGCCCTCCTTGGGCGTTTCCTCCCTAGACTTCGACCGTGTCGTGAAAACGATGCGGTCTTTTTTTGAGCCGCGGATCGCAGCGCTGCCGTCATTCGGCGGCGAGCGGCAGGTCGAGGAAATGATGGCCGGGCATCGAAATCAGTTCGGCCGAAAACCGCGTCAGGTCGTCGGCTAAAGCGTCGAAGCCGGCCGATTTCTGGAATGTCCGCTCGTTCATGTAGAGCCCGCGATTGACCTCGATCTGCAGCGCGTGGAGATGACGCGCCGGCCGCCCGTAATGCTCGGTTATGAAGCCGCCGGCATAAGGCTTGTTATAAGCGACAGCGTAGCCCATTCCGGTGAGCAGGCCGATCGCCCTCTCGGTTAGAGCCGCGCTGGCGGAAATGCCGAAACGATCGCCGATGATGAAGTCCGGCCGCGCGCCATTGTCGCCGACCCGGACGCTGGCCGGCATCGAATGGCAGTCGATCAGCACGGCATAGCCGAACCTGGCGTGGGTCCTGGTCAATAGCCGCTTCAGCGTCTCGTGGTAGGGCTTGTAGACGGCCTCTATGCGTCCCACGGCCTCGGAGAGCGGCAGACGCCCGGGATAGATATCGAGCCCTTCCCCCACCAGCTTCGGCACGGTGCCCAGCCCGCCCGCCACGCGGGCAGAGCGGATGTTGCAGAAGGACGGCACCGGCTCCGCGAACATGCGCGGATCGAGTTCCCACGGTTCGCGATTGACGTCGAGATAGGCGCGCGGGAAATTTGCCGCCAGCATGGGCGCGCCGAGCGCGACGGCGCCGCCGAACAGCTCATCGACATAGCAATCCTCCGACCGGCGTATGGCGTTGCGGTCGAGCCGCACCATGGCCAGGAAGCGCTCGGGATAATGGCGGCCGCTATGCGGCGAGTTGAACAGGAAAGCTACGCGTTGCTCGGCGCCCGACCGGATTTCGAAGGGTGGTGTGACCGAAAAATCCTCGGCTGCCGTCTTCAATTTGAACGAACCAGGACGAAGCACTGCATCATGATGCGAAACTGACATCTTGCGCCCGGCATGTCCAGCATTTCAGCCCCGCGAAACGCACAGTCGAAGTGGTCGCGACAAGGCCAACGTTCACTTGATGTTTACCGTCTCCTCCTCATATACAGGATGGTTAACGGGCTTGCCCGGCGGCAGGCTTGGGGCGGGTGATTCGGACGGGATACGATGGCACGCATTCTTCTGGCGGAAGACGACGACGATATGCGCCGGTTCCTCGTCAAGGCGCTGGAACGCGCCGGCTACCAGGTGAGCGATTTCGACAACGGCGCCAGCGCCTATGAGCGGCTGCGCGAGGAGCCTTTTTCGCTGCTTCTGACCGACATCGTCATGCCGGAGATGGACGGCATCGAGCTTGCCCGCCGCGCCACTGAGATCGATCCGGATCTCAAGGTCATGTTCATCACCGGCTTCGCTGCCGTCGCGCTCAATCCGGATTCCAAGGCGCCCAAGGACGCCAAGGTGCTGTCGAAGCCGTTCCATCTGCGCGATCTCGTCAACGAGGTCGAGAAGATGCTTCAGGCCGCCTAAAGGGTTTTTCCGGCCGGCGCATGTCGTCCAAAACGGCGCAGCGGCTGGGAAAACGACATCCACAAAACAAAGATCTAAGCGCGTCACTCGAACCCGTTTCGACGCGACGCGCTTTAGGCATCGGCGCTTCCGCCGCTGCGGCGAAACGGAGCTTTCTTTTCTTGTTCCTGCTATTGACGTGCCGGACCAAAAATGGTGTATGCGCGGCTTCGGATGGGCGTGTAGCTCAGCGGGAGAGCACTGCATTGACATTGCAGGGGTCACAAGTTCAATCCTTGTCACGCCCACCATCCTTTCAATAACTTAGCTAACCCAATGTGCCGATTGGCACAGAAACTCCGGGGCGAAGATTTCCAACCGCACTCCGGAACCAAAGCGGACGCGTTCCGTTGCACGCCAAATGGGGACTGGCTGCAATGGCCGAAGACGACGACCGTTTCTGGAAGGTCTATATAGATTCCATCAAATTGCGCGCCGAGCGGTATCGGCTTCGAGCCGAAGTCGATGCCGAACGGCAACAAGCGCGACGGATCCGGTGCAATCGGCCCGAGAGCGAGCCTGGATATTCCGGCAAGGCCCAGAAGATCTAACGCACCGTGCAACTGATCTGACGCTCGCAAGTTAACCTTCATCGTCGGCAACCAGCAAAGGACGCCGGCGGGTGAGAGACAGCGACCGCGCTCCCGTCTGAACCAAGACCGGAGACGCGTCATGCGAGACCAAATTCCCGACAACCCACGTCCGCGCCCTCTTCAAGCCGAGAGCGACAGGAAGCTCCTCGCCCAAACGAGAGATGTGATCAATCGTTCGAGGCAGAAGCTCATCGACACAGAACCGCAGATCGATCCGCACCGGTTGAAGCGGATTTCTCGCAAAGTCCCTGGGGTCTAAACCTGGGCCTGCGGGACGTGCGCTACTGCCGATCGGCCGGCCTACTGATGGTCCGTGACGGCAGTGCCCACCCCTTCCAGCTGAAGTTCGACTGCTGCCGGTCCAAGCCCGATATCAAAGTTACGCTCTTCGCCAGCGGCAGGGGAAGCGAGAGGCGTATCCCTCTCAGACGCCCGAGACGGCGCACAGCGCTTTCATTCTAGCGACGGCGAGATCTGGATCGGCCAGCAATCCCGCCTGATCGGCGAGGCGGAAAACATCGGCGTAGTGGCAGACGCCGCGTGCCGACTGCATGCCGCCGACCATGGTGAAATGATCCTGGTGGCCATTCAGCCAGGCCATGAAGACGATGCCTGCCTTGTAATATTCCGTCGGGGCTTCGAAGATCTTGCGCGACAGCGGCACGGTCGGCGCCATCAGCGCGTCATAGCCGGCCCGGTTGCCCTCGGCGAGCCTGGCCAACGCGGGGTTGGCCACCGGGGCGATGGCATCGAAGATGCCGAGCAGCGCATGCGAGTGCCTCTTGCCGTCGCCCGCGATCAACTCCGGATAGTTGAAATCGTCACCCGTGAACATCACCACGCCTTCAGGCAGGCGGTCTCGCAGCAGCACCTCCTTGCCTGCGTCGAGCAGCGACATCTTTATGCCTTCGACCTTGTCGGCGTGCCGCTCGATGATGGCGACCACGGTGTCCAGGGCGGTATCGAAATCATTGCTGCCCCAATAGCCCTTGAGCGCCGGATCGAACATGTCGCCCAGCCAGTGCAGGATCACCTTGCCGGAGGCTTGGCTGAGGATCCGGTCGTAGACGCGGGCATAGTCGTCCGGGCCTTTGGCCGCGGCCGCCAGCGCGCGGCTTGCCATCATGATCGCCTTGCCGCCCTCGCCTTCGATGAAGGCGAACTGCTCCTCATAGGCTCGGATCACATCGTCGAGCGTCCTTGCCGCGGCCGGCGCCAGATGGTCGGTGCCGGCGCCGGAGGCGAGATCGGCGCCTTTCACCGTGCGCGCCTCGGCGATCGAGCGCCGGATCAGTTCTTTCGCGCTCGCCCAGTCGAACCCCATGCCGCGCTGCGAGGTGTCCATCGCCTCGGCGATGCGGAAGCCGAGCCGCCACAGATGATGACGGAATGCCATGGTCTTGTCCCACTCGACCGCCGGCCGCGACCAGGGATCGGTCATGGCGAAGGGGTTGGCGACGACATGGGCGGCGGCATAGGCGAGGCGCGGGAAATCCGCGCCGATGATGGGCTGCGCCGGTTGGCCGACCAGCCGGTAGCCGACACGATCGCCATTCTTCGCAGGCAGGATGATGTCCATCGAAATCTCCCTTTGTGGCAGCCTATAGATGGAACGTTCCAATAAATCAAGAACCTTTATGATCCCTGCGACTGAAGCGATCCAACGCAGCGCTGCGGCCCTAAACCCATACATTTTCTGGCCATCGATCAATTTTTCGAAATCGACATGATTCCCAGTTGACTCCGGTTTGACGCAATGTTTAGAACGTTCCAATAAATTTTAGCGCCGGACGCGGAGGAAGCACGGATATGGCCAGCCGGGCCAAGGCGACGATCCTGGACATCGCCCGCGAGGCCGGCGTGTCCAAATCGACGGTATCGCTCGTGCTGCAAGGCAGCGGGCTGATCCGGCCTGAGACCGCGGTCAAGGTCCGCAAGGCGATCGAGGATGTCGGCTATGTCTACAACCGCGGCGCCGCCAACCTGCGCAAGGCGCATTCCAACGTCATCGGCATGGTGATCAACGATCTCACCAACCCCTTCTTCGCCGAGCTGGCGGTTGGCATGGAGCGCGTCTTTCAGGCCGCAGGCATCGTGCCCTTCATCGCCAACACCGCGGAAAATCCGGTCCGCCAGGAAGAAGTGCTGAAGTCGCTGCTGGAACAGGGCGTCGCCGGTCTGATCGTCTCGCCGGCGCGCGGCACCACGCCCGGCGCCTTCCGCCGCATCGAGGCTGCCGGCGTGCCGGTCGTCTTCGCCATGCGCCGCCTGCCCGAGAGCCGCATCCCGGCAATCGCGCCCGACAACCATCGCGGCGCCTATCTCGCCACCCAGCATCTGATCGGCAAAGGCCACCGCCGGCTGGCTTTCTTCGGCGGTTCGTCCGACCTCGTTGTCTATCACGACAGGCTCGGCGGCTTCATCGAGGCCTGCGAGGCGCTTGGCATCCCGGCCGCCAACCGAACGATCGTCGAAGGCGAGACCAGCCGCAGAGGCGGCATGGCCTGCCTGGAGACCGCGCTTGCGGCAGCCGAGCCGCCGACAGCCGCGCTTTGCTTCAACGACGCCGTCGCTTTCGGCGTCATGCTCGCGCTGCGCAAGCGCGGCCTGGAGGCCGGGGCCGACTTCGCCGTGGTCGGTTTCGACGACGTGGCCGAAGCCGAGCACTACATGCCGGCGCTGACCAGCGTCGCCGTCGACACCCCAGGCCTCGGCGAGCGCGCCGCGCACGTCATGCTGAAGATGATCCAGTCGCGCACGACGCGCGCCGAGGACCATATCGGCGCGGTCAGCCTCGTCGTCAGGGAAAGCTGCGGCCCGAGCCGCAGCGCGCACGGCACTGGAATGGGAGACGCGGCATGAGCGTGAGATGGGGCCTGATCGGCGCGAGCACGATCGCCAGGCAGTTCATGATCAACGCCATTCGCGCGCAGGCCGACGGCGAGGTTGCCGCCGTGATGAGCTCCAGCGCAGAGCGGGCTCAAGGCTACGCCAAGGAAAACGGCATTCCTAAAGCCGTCTCGACGCTCGATGCGCTGCTTGGCTCGGACATTGATGCCGTCTACATCTCGACCACCAATGAGCTGCATCTCGAACAGGGGCTGGCCGCCATCAAGGCCGGCAAGCATGTGCTCTGCGAAAAGCCGCTGGCGCTGACCAGCGCCGATGCGCGCAAGATGGTGGCGGTGGCCAGGAAAGCCGGCATCGTGTTCGGCACCAACCATCATCTGCGCAATGCCGGCGCGCACCGCGCGATGCGCGAGGCAATCGCAACCGGCCGTATCGGCAAACCGATCGCCGCGCGTGTCTTCCATTCCGTCTATCTGCCTGAAAGCCTGCAGGGCTGGCGCATCACCAGGCCTGAAGCCGGGGGCGGCGTGGTGCTCGACATCACGGTGCATGATGCAGACACGCTGCGCTTCGTGCTCGGCGACGATCCGGTCGAGATCTCGGCCTTCACACAGTCGGCCGGCATGGCCGGCGGCGGGCTGGAGGACGGCGCGATGTGCATCTGGCGCTTCAAGTCCGGCGTCATTGCGCAATCGCATGAAGGCTTCACGACCAAGTTCGCCGGCATCGGTTTCGAAGTGCATGGGTCGGAGGGCTCGCTGATCGCCACCGATGTGATGACGCAGAAGCCGGTCGGCTCGGTGCTGCTGCGCACTGCAAATGGCGAGGAAGAGCTGAACTTCGATCGCGAGGACCTCTACACCCGCTCGCTGCGCCAGTTCCATGCCGCGATCCGCGGCGAAGGCCAGCCTTCGGCCACCGGCGAGGACGGCATTTGGTCGCTGGCATCCGCCGAAGCAGCACTACAATCATCGAAGACCGGCAAGGCCGTGATCATCGATCCGCAACTCGGGAGCCTCGCGTGAGCAAGCTCGTCACGGCAGCGCATGCCGCCAGCCTGATCAAGGACGGCATGGTTGTCTCGGTGTCGTCCTCGAGCGGCCTCGGCTGCCCCGACGCCGTGCTCGCCGCGATCGGCGAGCGCTTCGATGCGGAAGGGCATCCGAGAGCGATCACCACGCTGCACCCGATCGCCGCCGGCGACATGTACGGCATCAAGGGCATCGACCATCTCGCCAAGCCTGGCCTGCTCAAACGCACGCTCTGCGGCTCGTATCCGTCAGGCCCCTCCTCCGCCGAGCCGCCGCGGATCTGGCAGATGATCGGCGACAACTCGGTCGCGGCTTACAACGTGCCCTCCGGCATCCTCTTCGACATGCATCGCGAGGCGGCCGCCAAGCGTCCCGGCGTGCTGACCAAGGTCGGCCTCGACACTTTCGCCGACCCTCGCCACCAGGGCTGCGCCATGAACGCCGCCGCCAGCGAGCCGATCGTCTCGGTGCAGCAGTTCGACGGCGAGGAGTGGCTCTATTTCCGCGCCATCGTCCCCAACGTCTCGATCATCCGCGCCACCTCCGCCGACGAGCGCGGCAACCTCACCTACGAGCATGAGGGCGCCTATCTCGGCGGTCTCGAACAGGCATTGGCTGCCCGCAACAATGGCGGCATCGTCATTGCGCAGGTTAAGCGCATCGTCGAGAACGGCACCCTCAAGCCGCACGATGTGCGCGTGCCCGGCGTCTTGGTCGACCATATCGTGGTCGCGCCCGATCAGCTGCAGACGACGCAGACGGCTTACGACCCGGCGATCTCGGGCGAGATCTTCCGGCCGCTCTCCACCTTCCGCACCCCGGAGATGAACATCCAGAAGGTGATCGCGCGCCGCGTCGCCATGGAGTTGCGCGACGGCATGGCGGTCAATATCGGCTTCGGCATCTCCGCCAACGTGCCGCGCATTCTTCTCGAGGAAGGCCAGCACGGCAAGGTCACCTGGGTGATCGAGCAGGGCGCGGTCGGCGGCGTGCCGCTGCTCGACTTCAAGTTCGGCTGCGCCTCGAATGCCGAGGCGATCATGCCCTCGCCGCACCAGTTCATCTATTTCCAGGCCGGCGGCTTTGACGCCTCGCTCCTGTCCTTCCTGCAGATCGACTGCCACGGCTCGGTCAACGTGTCGAAGCTTTCGGCGAGACCGCATGTGACGGCTGGCGCCGGCGGCTTCGTCGATATCACCGCGCGGGCGAAGAAGATCGTCTTCTCCGGCTTCTTCAATGCTGGCGCCAAGATTTCGCTGGCGAACGGCACCCTCCGCATCGACCAGGAAGGCAAGGTGAAAAAGATCGTCGAGGAGGTCGAGCATATCTCCTTCTCCGGCAAGCGCGCGGTCGCGCAAGGCCAGGACATCACCTATGTCACCGAACGCTGTGTGATGAAGCTGACCCAGGCCGGGCTGATGGTGACCGAGCTGGCGCCCGGCATCGATCTCGAACGCGATGTGCTGGCGCAGGCCGACACTCCGCTCGCCGTCGCAAACGACCTCAAGATCACGCCGGCGTCGCTCTATCAGGATCGGCCGATCGGCCTGTCGCTCAACGGCGGCGCTTCACTTGGAGGCGCGCATGGCTGAGCGCCTCGTCACCTTCGAGCAGGATGGCGCGATCGGTACCGTGACGCTCAGGCGGCCAGAAAAGTTCAACGTGCTCGACATTCCGATGCTGCGCGCGCTCGAAGCCGCGCTCGACAAGGCCGAGCTGGCCGAGGGTGTCCGTGTCGTGCTCATCAGCGGCGAAGGCAAGGGTTTTTGCGCCGGCGGCGACGTCGAGGCCTGGGCACAATTAAGCGCCGCCGATTTCCAGGTTCAATGGGTGCGCTACGGCCATCGTGTCTTCGACCGGCTGGCGCGGCTTCGGCAACCGACCATCGCCGTGCTGTCCGGCCATGCGCTGGGCGGCGGCTTGGAATTGGCCGCCGCCTGCGATTTCCGCGTCGCCGAAACCCAGATCAAGCTCGGCTTTCCCGAAACCTCGATCGGCGTCGTGCCCGGCTGGTCTGGTACGCAGCGCGCCGTGCGCCGCTTCGGCGCGCAAACGGTGCGGCGCATGGCAATAGGGGGCGAAGTCCTGCTGGCGAACGAGGCGCTTGCCCTCGGCGTCGTCGACCGCGTCGTCGAAACCGGCAAGGCCTTGGATGAAGCAAAAGCCTGGGGAGAAAAGATCGCCGAGCGTGGTCCGCTCGCAACCGAGGCCGCCAAGCTGATGATCGGCATTGCCGAAGGCGAGGAAGACGCCGCCGCGACGGAAGCGCTGGCCAGCGGCTTCATTGCGCTCACCGGCGATCTCAAGGCCGGTGTCGGCGCCTTCAAGGCCAGGCACAAGCCGGACTTTTCGAGATCTTGAGAGAAGATACGATGAACGCACCGCTTAACATTTCCATGCCGGTCGAAGCGTCTCAGGCGCCGAAGAGCTACAAGCTTCTGATCGACGGCAAACATGTCGGTGCCCGGGATGGCCGCACGATCGAACGCAACAGCCCCGGCCACGGTTTTGCGGTTTCACGCTATGCGCAGGCGGGTGCTGCGGAAGTCGACGCTGCGGTGCAGGCCGCGCACAAGGCCTTCGAGGCCGGCGCATGGCCGCGCATGAAGGCTTCGGAACGCGCCGCGGTGCTGCTCAAGGCGGCCGATCTGATCGAGGGCCGACTGGAAGAGATTGCCAGGCTCGACGCGTTGGAATCCGGCAAGCCGATCGCGCAGGCGCGCGGCGAGATCGGCGGCGCCGTCGACATCTGGCGCTATGCCGCTTCGCTTGCTCGCACGCTCCATGGCGAGAGCTATGCCAATCTCGGCGATGACATGCTGGGCGTGGTGCTGCGCGAGCCGATCGGCGTCGTCTCGATCATCACGCCGTGGAATTTTCCCTTCCTGATCGTCAGCCAGAAACTGCCCTTCGCGCTCGCCGCCGGCTGCACTGCCGTGGTCAAGCCGAGCGAGATGACCTCGGCGTCGACCTTCGTGCTCGGCGATATCCTGCTGCAGGCCGGCCTGCCGACGGGTGTCGTCAACATCCTCGCTGGCCTGGGTAGCGATGTCGGAGCGCCAATGGTCAGCCATCCGCTGGTTGAGATGGTGTCCTTCACCGGCTCGACCCGCGTCGGCAAGATGACCATGGCGGCGGCGTCCAGTTCGCTGAAGAAGGTGTCGATGGAGCTCGGCGGCAAGAACGGCCAGATCGTCTTCCCCGACGCCGATCTCGAAGCAGCGGCGGATGCCGCAGTCTTCGGCGGCTTCTTCAACGCCGGCGAATGCTGCAATGCCGGCAGTCGGCTGATCGTGCATGAGGCGATCGCGGACGACTTTCTCGGCGCAGTCAAGGCGCTGGCCGAGAGGGTGAAAGTCGGCGACCCGCTTGACGACCGCACCAAGGTCGGCGCGATGATCTCGGCCGACCACATGGCAAAGGTAGCCGGCTATGTGACGGCGGCCAAAACCGGCGGCGGCAGCGTCTTCAGCGGCGGCGAACAGCTCGCCTCCAACGCCGGCCAGTATCTCGATCCGACCATTGTCCGCAATGTTACCGAGGACATGGAAATCGCGCGCGAGGAAGTCTTCGGGCCGGTGCTGTCCGTGCTCACTTTTGAAACGATTGAAAGGGCATTGCACATCGCCAACAACACGCCCTATGGTCTGTCTGCGGGAGTGTGGAGCGCCAGCATCGACACATGCATGTCGGTGGCGCGCGGTGTGCGTTCGGGGACGGTTTGGGTGAATACGTTCATGGAGGGTTATCCCGAACTGCCCTTCGGCGGCTACAAGCAATCCGGTCTCGGACGCGAACTCGGCAAACGCGCCGTCGAGGACTATACCGAGGAAAAGACAATCCAGTTTCATCGCGGCCAGCGCACCGGATGGTGGCTCGGCTGAGTTGGGAGACCCCGGCGGTCACCCCGCCGGTTATGTGAATGCAACAAGGGAGGTAGTACATGTTGCGCAAACTGCTTATCGGAACGGCTCTTGCGACGAGCTTTGCGTTCTCGGCGCATGCCGCGGACGTCAAGGAAGTGCAGATGCTGCATTGGTGGACGTCGGGCGGCGAAGCGGCTGCTCTGAACGTGCTGAAGCAGGATCTGGCCAAGGAAGGCTATGCCTGGAAGGACGTGCCGGTGGCCGGCGGCGGCGGCGACGCCGCCATGACCGCTCTGAAGGCGATGGTCGCGGCCGGCAACTATCCGACTGCCTCGCAGATGCTGGGCTACACCGTGCTCGACTATGCCGCTGCTGGCGTCATGGGCGACCTCACCGAGACCGCCAAGAAGGAAGGCTGGGACAAGAGCGTTCCGGCCGCCCTGCAGAAGTTCTCCGTCTATGACGGCAAGTGGGTCGCGGCTCCGGTCAACGTCCACTCGGTCAACTGGCTGTGGATCAACAAGGCCGTGATGGACAAGATCGGCGGCACCGAGCCGAAGACCTTCGACGACTTCATCGCCCTGCTCGACAAGGCCAAGGCCGCTGGCGTCATCCCGCTGGCGCTTGGCGGCCAGAACTGGCAGGAAGCGACCATGTTCGACTCCGTCGTGCTGTCGACCGGCGGACCGGAATTCTACAAGAAGGCGATGAACGACCTCGATGAGGAGTCGCTCAAGTCCGACACGATGAAGAAGTCGTTCGACAACCTCGCCAAGCTCGTCACCTATGTCGACCCGAACTTCTCGGGCCGCGACTGGAACCTCGCCACCGCCATGGTCATCAAGGGCGATGCGCTGGTTCAGGTCATGGGCGACTGGGCCAAGGGCGAGTTCCACGCCGCCAACAAGACCCCGGGCACGGACTTCCTCTGCTACCGCTTCCCGGGCACCGACGGCTCGGTGATCTACAACTCCGACATGTTCGGCATGTTCAACGTTCCGGACGACCGCAAGGCCGCGCAGGTCGCTCTGGCCACCGCCACCCTGTCGAAGAGCTTCCAGTCGGCTTTCAACGTCGTGAAGGGCTCGGTCCCCGCCCGCACCGACGTGCCGGACACCGACTTCGATGCTTGCGGCAAGAAGGGCATCGCCGACCTTAAGGCGGCTAACGAAGGCGGCAAGCTGTTCGGCTCGTTGGCCCAGGGCTACGGCGCGCCCCCGGCTGTCGCCAACGCCTACAAGGACGTCATCTCGAAGTTCGTCCATGGCCAGATCAAGACCTCGGACGAAGCCGCGACCGAATTGGTCAAGGCGATCGACGACGCCAAGTAAGGCGTTTTGCTGGAGCAATTCCAGGAAAAGTGCATAGCGGTTTTCCGTTCGGAATTGCATAAACAAAACCACTCGAGTCTCCCCCGCTCCGGCGGGGGAGGTCTCCTGTCGAGACGATATACGGGATTGCTGCCTTGTGTGCGCCGCACGCTGGCTGGTCCCCAATAACCGGTACTGGATGAGCCGATGAGCACAGTCGCCGAAACCCAAATCAAGCTGACGCCGGAACATGACGCCCGTCCTGGCGCCTCCGTCCGCTCGCGATTGCAGGACCTGTTGCCGAAGATCGTCCTGGCGCCGAGCTTCGCGGCGACGATCGTCTTCGTCTATGGCTTCATCCTATGGACGATCTATCTGTCGTTCACCAATTCCAAGACCTTCCCATCCTACGACATCACCGGCGCCCGCGCCTATCAGCGGCTGTGGCGCTGGACCTTCGAGAGCGACCCGCCGTCGAGCTGGTACACCTCGATCACCAACATGGGGATTTTCGGCTTCCTCTACATCCTGATCTGCCTGGCGCTCGGCCTGTTCCTGGCCATCCTGCTCGACCAGAAGATCCGCGGCGAAGGCATGCTGCGGCCGATCTATCTCTATCCGATGGCGCTCTCCTTCATCGTCACCGGCGTCGCCTGGAAGTGGTTCCTCGACCCCGGCCTCGGTCTCGAGCAGACCCTACACCAATGGGGCTGGACGAGCTTCCATTTCGACTGGATCAAGAACAAGGATTTCGTCATCTACACGGTGGTGATCGCCGGCGTCTGGCAGGCTTCCGGCTTCATCATGGCGATGTTTCTGGCCGGGCTTCGCGGCATCGACGGTGAGATCATGAAGGCCGCGCAGATCGATGGGGCCACCACCTTCCAGCTCTACCGTCGCATCGTTATTCCGCTGCTCAGGCCGGTGTTCTTGTCGGCCTTTATCGTGCTCGCGCATCTGGCCATCAAGTCCTATGACCTTGTCGTGGCGCTGACCAGCGGCGGACCGGGCGGTTCGGCCTGGCTGCCCTCCAACTTCATGTATGAGTTCACCTTCAAGCGCAACGAGATGGCGGTCGGCTCGGCGAGCGCGGTGATCATGCTGATGACTTTGACCGCGATCATCGTGCCTTATCTCTATTCCGAGCTCAGGGAGAAGCCGCGATGAGCGCCGTCACCTCACCGGCCAGCCAGGCATCGAGCGGCGTCAGCGCCAGGACGATCAACCGCATCGTCATCTACGGGCTGCTCGCGCTGTTCGCGCTGTTCTACCTGATGCCGCTCTTCGTGATGCTGGTCACCTCGTTCAAGACCATGGACGAGATCCAGAACGGCAACATGCTGGCGCTGCCGCAGTCGCCGACCATCGCGCCATGGTTCAAGGCCTGGGGCGAAACCTGCGTCGGCCTGACTTGTGCCGGCATCAAGGGCTACTTCTGGAACTCCATCAAGATGGTGGTGCCGGCGGTGCTGATCTCGACGCTGCTCGGCGCTCTCAACGGCTATGTGCTGACCAAATGGCGCTTCCGCGGCCACACGCTGGTCTTCGCGATGATGCTGTTTGCCTGCTTCATTCCGTTCCAGTCGGTGCTCTTGCCAATGGCGACCATCCTCGGCAGCATCGGCCGCTTCGGCGCCAGCCTGCAGAACGCGACGGGGTTCAACTTCGGCCTCGGCAACTCGACGGTCAACCTGGCCTTCGTCCATGTGGTCTACGGCCTCGGCTTCACCACGCTGTTCTTCCGCAACTATTACGAGGCCTTCCCGACCGAACTGGTGAAGGCGGCGCAGGTCGACGGCGCCTCCTTCTTCCAGATCTTCCGTCGCATCATGCTGCCCAACTCGATGCCGATCTTCGTCGTCACCGTCATCTACCAGTTCACCAACATCTGGAACGACTTCCTGTTCGCTTCCGCTTACGCCGGCACCGGCGACGTGATGCCGATGACGGTGGCGCTCAACAATGTCGTCAACACCTCGACCGGCGTCGTCGAATACAACGTCAACATGGCCGCGGCGATGATCGCCGCGCTCCCCACCCTGATCGTCTATGTCGTCGCCGGCCGCTATTTCGTGCGCGGGCTGATGGCCGGCGCGGTCAAGGGCTGACCCTATTTTCTGAAGGAACGACCATGGCTTTTCTGGAAATTGATGGGCTGAAGAAGCGCTTCGGGAATGTCGAGATCCTGAAGGGCATCGATGTCGAGCTCGAAAAGGGCGGCTTCCTTGTGCTGGTCGGCCCGTCCGGCTGCGGCAAGTCCACGCTGCTCAACACCATTGCCGGGCTGGAAACCATCACCGAGGGCCAGATCCGTGTCGACGGCCGCGCCATCAACGATCTGCATCCCTCGAAGCGCGACATCGCCATGGTCTTCCAGAGCTACGCGCTCTATCCGAACATGACGGTTGCCGGAAACATCGCCTTCGGCATGGAGATGCGCGGCGTGCCGGCGGCGGAGCGCCAGGCGGCGATCGACAAGGTGGCAAAGATACTGCAGATCGGTCACCTGCTCAACCGCAAGCCCAGCCAGCTTTCCGGCGGCCAGCGCCAGCGCGTCGCCATGGGCCGGGCGCTGGTGCGCGACCCGAAACTCTTCCTGTTTGACGAGCCGCTTTCCAACCTCGACGCCAAGCTGCGCGTCGACATGCGCATCGAGATCAAGCGCCTGCACGCCACGACCGGCACCACGATCGTCTATGTCACCCACGACCAGATCGAGGCGATGACGCTGGCGACCAAGATCGCCGTGATGCGCGACGGCGAGGTACAGCAGTTCGGCACGCCGGCCGAAGTCTACAACAACCCCACCAATATCTTCGTCGCCGATTTCATGGGCTCGCCCGCGATGAACCTGATCCCGGCCAAGATCGGCGCCAATGGCAGCGGGCTTTCCGTTGTTCTCGATCGTGAGGCCCGCCAACCGATCACGCTGTCGCTGCCCGGCGCGCCGACCGGCCTTGCGGCCTTCAAGGACAAGCCGGTCATCTTCGGCGTGCGCCCGGAAGCGCTGACCGATCCAGAAGGCGCCGAGCGCAACGGATCCGAAATCGCCACCGCCGACTGCCACATCGAAGTGGTCGAGCCGGCGGGATCGGACACGTTCGCCGTCACCAATCTCGGCGGCAAGGGCGTGGTGGCGCGGCTGCGCGCCGACGCCAGGATCCAGCCCGGCACCAGCACGCCGCTGGCCTTCAATCTCAGCAAGGCGGTGTTCTTCGATCCGGCGACCGAGAAGCGCATTCTCTGATGCATGTCGCCCAAAAGTGGATCCGGTTTTGGGGCAGCGACATGCGTCAAGACAAAGATCTAAAGCGCGTGGTCCCGGTCAGTTCAAACACGACGCGCTTTAGACCATGACAAATCCGGATATCGTCATCATCGGCTCCGGCATCGGCGGCGCCACGATCGCCTCCGGCTTGGCCGGCAGCGGCGCCTCGATCCTGATCCTGGAACGCGGTGAACCGCTGCCCGCGACGCCGCATGCGCGCTCGACGCGCTCGATCTTCGTCGACGGGCATTACCGGCCGAAGGAGATGTGGCGCGAGGCCGGCGGCGCCGCGTTCAACCCCGGCAATTACTATTATGTCGGCGGCAACTCGAAATTTTTCGGCGCGGTGCTGATCCGCTACCGCAAGGAGGATTTCTCCGAGCTGGAGCATTTCGGCGGTGTCTCGCCGGCCTGGCCGTTTTCCTATGACGAGTTCGAACCCTGGTATTCGAAGGCCGAGCAGCTTTTCCGCGTGCGCGGCGCGCTCGGCGAGGATCCGACCGAGCCGTTCCATTCGATTCCTTATGCCTTCAAGCCGGTGCCCGACGAACCTTCGATCGCGCGTGCTCGCGCCGAGCTCAAAGGCCTAGGCCTGCATCCTGCCTCGCTGCCGCTCGGCGTCGACATCGAAGCCTGGCTGAAGGAGGGCAAGACCGGCTGGGATGCTTTTCCGAACACCGGGCAAGGCAAGGTCGACGCCCAGACCGGGCCTCTGGCGGCGGCGCTCAATGACAAGAACATCAAGCTCGAAACCGGCGCCCATGTCGACTGGCTCGAGGCCTCGCCGGACGGCAAATCGATTGCCGCCATTCATTACACGCAGAACGGCGCGCAAAGGACGCTCTCGCCGAAGCTGGTCATCCTATCGGCCGGCGCGATCAACTCCGCCGTCATCCTGCTGCGCTCGCCCTCGACAAACGGCAAAGGCCTCGCCAACAGTTCCGACCAGGTCGGCCGCAATTTCATGAACCACAATTCGAGCGCGATGCTGGCGATCGACCCGCGCCGCCGCAACGACGCCGTCTACCAGAAGACGCTGATGCTCAACGACTATTATCTGTCGGGCGGCAAGGGCGGCAAGCCGCTGGGCAATGTGCAACTGCTCGGCAAGATCGACGGCAACATGCTGCGGGCCAATGTGAAGCTGGCGCCAAGATTCGCGCTCGATTTCATGGCCGGCCACGCCGTCGACTGGTACCTGATGTGCGAGGACCTGCCCGATCCTGAAAGCCGCATCCTGGTCGACGGCAAGGAGATCGTCATGCAGTGGCGGCGCTCCAACATGCAGTCGCTGGAAGGCCTGACCACGGTGATGCGCGAAAACTTCCGCGCCTGCGGTTACCCGATCGTGCTGTCGCGCCCGTTCGACAAGCGCACGCCCTCGCACCAGTGCGGCACCGTGCGGATGGGCAACGACCCCGCGACGGCGCCACTCGATACGTTCTGTCGTGCTTACGACCATAAGAACCTGTTCGTCGTGGACGCCGGCTTCCTGCCGACCTCGGCGGCGGTCAATCCGGCGCTGTCGATCGCAGCCCAGGCGCTGCGCGTGGCAGACCATATCCGCAAGACGGAGTTCGCGGCATGACCCGCCCGGCAGCCATCGTCACCGGCGGCGCGCGCGGCATCGGCCTTGCCTGCGCTGAGGCGCTGGCCGATGCCGGCTTCGATATTCTTGTTGCCGACTTTGCGGACAAGCCGGCCGATGGACTTGCCGAAAGCATCGCCGCGCGCGGCGCGAAATTCGCCTATGCCAGCTGTGACATCGCTGATCTCGCTGGCCATCCAAAACTGGTCGCGGCGGCGGTGGACGCCTTCGGCAGCATCGATTGCCTCGTCAACAACGCCGGCATAGGCGCCGTCGTGCGCGGCGACCTTCTGGAATTGAAGCCTGATAATTTCGACCACGCGCTAAATATCAATCTGCGCGGCACGGTGTTCCTCAGCCAGGCCGTCGCCAAGGCGATGCTGGCGACACCCGCCAGCTTTGCGAGGTCGATCGTCACCATCACCTCGGTCAGCGCGACAATGGCCTCGCCGGAGCGCGCCGACTATTGCATCTCAAAGGCAGGGCTTTCGATGTGGGTGAAGAACCTGGCGCTGCGGCTCGCCGCGGAAAACATCGGCGTGTTCGAGGTGCGGCCGGGCATCATTCGCACCGACATGACGGCAGGCGTATCCGCAAAATATGACGCGTTGATAGACGGCGGGTTGGTGCCGGCCAAACGCTGGGGCGATGGCGCCGATATCGGCGCTGTGGTGGCCGCACTTGCCAGCGGAAAATTCGGCTTTGCAACCGGATCGGTCATCGATGTCGACGGCGCGCTCTCCGTGCCTCGTCTGTGAGTGAGTGGAACCATGGCTGACTACATCATCGTTGGCGCCGGACCGGCCGGTTGCGTGCTGGCCAACCGGCTGAGCGAGGAGCCGACCAATTCGGTGCTGCTGCTCGAAGCCGGCGGCAAGGATTGGCACCCGCTGATCCACATGCCGGCAGGCTTCGCCAAGATGACCAAGGGCATCGCTTCCTGGGGCTGGTCGACGGTGCCGCAGAAGCACATGAAGGACCGCGTCTTCTGGTACACCCAAGCCAAGGTTGTCGGCGGTGGCTCGTCGATCAACGCCCAGATCTACACGCGCGGCAACGCCCGCGACTATGACGCCTGGGAGAAGGAAGAGGGCTTGGCCGGCTGGGGCTATCGCGATGTGCTGCCCTATTTCAAGCGCGCCGAGAACAACCAGCGCTTCGCCAACGATTATCACGGCGATCAGGGGCCGCTCGGCGTTTCCAACCCGATCTCGCCGCTGCCGATCTGCGAGGCCTATTTCCGCGCCGGCCAGGAGATGGGAATCCCCTTCAATCCGGATTTCAACGGCGCCAGCCAGGAAGGCGTCGGCTATTACCAGCTCACCCAGAAGGACGCGCGGCGCTCCTCCGCCTCGGTCGCCTATCTGAAGCCTATCCGCGCCCGCAAGAACCTGACGGTCAGGACCGATGTACTCGTCACCCGCGTCGTCGTCGAGAAAGGCCGCGCCATCGGCGTCGAGATCGTCGACAAGCGGGGCGGAGAGAAGACGATCCTGCGCGCGGAACGCGAGGTGATCATCTCCTCCGGCGCCATCGGCTCGCCGAAGCTCTTGATGCAATCCGGCATTGGCCCGGCCGATCATCTGAAGTCGGTCGGCGTCACGCCGGTCCATGACCTGCCCGGCGTCGGCTCCAACATGCAGGACCATCTCGACCTGTTCGTGATCGCCGAATGCACCGGCGACCACACCTATGACAACTATGCCAAGCTGCACCGCACGATGTGGGCCGGCCTGCAATACGTGCTTCTGAAGAAGGGCCCCGTCGCCTCCAGCCTGTTCGAGACCGGCGGCTTCTGGTACGCCGATCCGACCGCCGCCTCGCCCGACATCCAGTTCCATCTCGGTCTCGGCTCCGGCATTGAGGCGGGCGTCGAAAAACTGAAGAATCCCGGCGTGACGCTGAACTCCGCCTTCCTGCGCCCGCGCTCGCGCGGCACCGTGCGATTGAAGAGCGACGATCCCGCCGATCATCCGCTGATCGACCCGAACTACTGGTCCAATTCCTACGATCGCGACATGTCGATCAAGGGCCTGCGGCTGGCGCGCGAGATCATGCGGCAGAAGGCGCTGCAGCTTTTTGTGCAGCGCGAGGTGCTGCCCGGCCCTGCCCTGCAAAGCGACGCCGATCTCTTCGACTATGCCTGCCGCTCGTCCAAGACCGATCACCATCCCGTCGGCACCTGCCGCATGGGCCATGATGCGATGGCGGTGGTGGCGCCCGATCTCAGGCTGCGCGGCATCGACGGCCTGCGGGTCTGCGACGCGTCGGTGATGCCGCGTGTCCCTTCCTCCAACACCAATGCGCCGACCATCATGGTCGGCGAGAAGGGCGCCGATCTGATCCTCGGACGCGAGCCGCTGCCGCCGGCCGTGTTCAAGGGCAATAAGGCGGCTTGAGGGGAGAACAATGATCCGCCACTGCGTCTTTGTCCGCTTCGGCGACGGCACCTCCGCCGCCGAGCGCGCCGCGATTCATGCCGATCTCGAAGCGCTGCGCCCGGCCATCGACGGCATGGGCAAGGTTCAGCGCCAATGTCAGCCCGGAGCCGTTCGCGCGCGGTTTCGGCCATGGCTTTACCATCGATTTCCGCGATGCTGCCGCCCGCGACGCCTATCTGGCGCACGAGGCGCATCAGCGCGCCGGCGCTCGCCTGGTAGCGGCGCTCGAAGGGGGCGCCGACGGGCTGATGGTCCTCGACTTGGAGTTTACGGAAATGTGACCGCCGGTTGATCGGAAACCGGCAAATAACCCGTTCTCTTTTGCACTGCATGGAACATATCGTTCCTTTCGCGGATGCAAAGGAGCAGCGATTTGAGTCTCACCTCGGAGCAGAAGAAAACCGTACTCGCATCTTTCCTGGGCTGGACGCTCGACGCTTTTGATTTCTTCCTTCTGACATTCCTGCTCACCGATATCGCCGCTGAATTCCACACCGATGTCCCGGCGGTCTCCAAGGCGCTGTTCCTGACCTTGGCCACGCGATTCATCGGCGCGTTCCTGTTCGGCATGCTGGCCGACAGATATGGGCGCAAACCGCTGCTGATGCTCAACATCGTCAGCTATTCGGTGATCGGGGCGCTGGCGGCCTTCTCGCCCAATCTCGGCATATTCCTGGCCCTTCGGGCGCTGTTCGGCATCGCGATGGGCGGCGAGTGGGGCCTTGGCAGCTCGCTCGCCATGGAATCCATTCCGCCCAGCGCCCGCGGCATGGTTTCGGGCATCCTGCAATGCGGCTATCCGGCGGGATATCTGCTGGCGGCAGTTGTCTATGGGCTGCTCTACGGCCAGAAGATCGGCGATTTCACCTTCGGCTGGCGCGCCATGTTCCTGCTGAGCTTCGTACCGGCGCTGATCGTGCTCTTCATCCGCTCGCACGTGCCGGAATCGCCCGCCTTCGTCTCAGGCCGGGCGCAGGCGCGGCCGGGTCTTCTCGTAACGCTGCAGAAGCACTGGGGCATCGCGCTCTATGCCGTGGTGCTGATGATGTTCTTCAACTTCTTCAGCCATGGCACGCAGGACTTGTACCCGACCTTCCTGAAGAAGCAGCATGGCTTCGATCCGCACACGGTGAGCTGGATCACCATCGTCGCCAATATCGGCGCCATTGTCGGCGGCTTGGCGTTCGGCGCGCTGTCGGAGAAGATCGGGCGCATAAACGCCATCACGCTCGCCTGCGTCATTGCCCTGCCGGCTATTCCGCTCTGGGCCTATACGACGACGCCCTTCATGCTGGCGCTCGGCGCCTTCATCATGCAGGTGGCGGTGCAAGGCGCCTGGGGCGTCATTCCGGTGCATCTCAACGAGCTATCGCCGGGCTCCGTGCGGGCGACCTTGCCTGGCTTCATCTACCAGGCCGGCAATCTGGCGGCCTCCTATGGCGGCCCATATCAGGCCGGCATCGCCGAAGCGCCGGGAGGCAGCTATGGCTACGCGCTGGCATTGTTTGCCGGCGTGGTCGCCATCTGCATCATCGTCGTCATCCGGTTCAGCCCCGAGAAGCGTGGCGAGGTCATGACCGTGATCGACCGGGAAGTCAGCCCAGTCTGAGCGCCACCACGCCCGCGACGATGCCCAGCGCCGCGGCGGCGCGCCATGCCGTCATCTTCTCGCCCAGCGCCAGCACCGAGATCAGCATGGCGAACAGGATCGAGGTCTCGCGCAGCGACGCCACCGAGGCGATCGGCGCCTTGGTCATCGCCCACATCACGATCCAGTAGGCGGCGCCGCTGAGCACGCCGGTGAAGAGGCCTGCCTTCCAGTCCCGCGCCAGCAGGGGCAGCGACTGTGGCCCGCGAAAGGCGATGCACAGCACCAGCGCCCAGAGCGCATCGCAGACGAACAGCCAGGCCGCATAGCTTTGCGCGGTTGCCGCCAGCCGCGCGCCGCTGCCGTCCGACAGCGTGTAGCTGGCAATGAAGATCGATGTGCCGAGCGCGAAGCTGACGGCGCGCAGATTGAACCGTTCAAGATGCACACCGCCGCGAAACGACATGACCAGCGTGCCTGCCGACAGAAGCACGATGCCGAAGATGGAGAGTGGCGCCGGTATCTCTCCGAGCAGAACGATGCCGCCGAGCGCGGAGAGCAGCGGCGCGGTACCGCGCGCCAGCGGATAGGTCTGAGCGAAATCGCCGGCCTTGTAAGCGCCGATCAGAAACGTCCGGTAGCCCATATGGAAGAAGACCGAGGCGAGGATGAATGGCCAGACCTCGGCTTTCGGCACTTCAACGAAAGGCAGCGCCAGCAGCGCCGCAGCCCCCATGCCGAGCGTCATCAAGGTGATCGACAGGAAGCGGTCGAGGTGCACCTTGACCAGCGCGTTCCAGATCGCGTGCATGGCGGCCGCCGACAGCACCGCGAGGAAGACGAAAAGCGTCATGCCCGCCTCACCCGCCTGCAAGCCTAGCGGCGATGCCTGGCGTTTCCAGATCGATATCGACCCTGAGCGGGAAATGGTCGGAGGCCACTTCGCCGATATCGGCGCTCACGGAACGCACCCGCCCGGCCAGGACGCCGCCAACGAAGCAATGATCGAGCCGGCGTTTCGCCAGCTTGCCCTCGATGATCTTTTCATGCGTGTGGAAGTCCGCCACCGGCTTGGCGGCGACGGCTGCGGCATCGACGAACCCGTCGATATAGACGGCGCCGCGATGATAGGGCGTGCTGCCGACGATGCGCCGGTATTCCGCACTTCCCGGCTCCATGTTGAAATCGCCGAGCCAGATCGCCGCCAGCGGGTTTTCCGGCTCCGGCTCGCCATTCGCCCAGTTGCGCTGCGGCTCGTCATCGGCGCCGCTCCAGGGACCGCCATCGGACGGCGCGCGGCGCTGTTCGGCGAGCAGATAGTCGATTTGCTCCAGCCGCTCTTCGGCCGCGATATGGGCAAGATGCAGCGAGAAAACCCGCACCGATCCCGCCGGCGTCCGGATCATGCACTCCAGCGCGGCGTTGCGCGTGTTGAGGGGCTTGAGCGTGCGGCGCAGCGGCAGCGCATGCAGCCGCGACCAGACGATCGGCAGCTTGGACAGAAGCATCGTGCCGAACTGCCTGCGGCGGTTGACGATGCGCCCATCACGCTTTTCGCTGGCGTCCATGTCGAAGGCCGGACCGTAGACCCAGTGATAGTCGGGCAGCAGCCTGGACAGGATTTCCGGCTGGTCGTCGCCGTTGCTGCGCTGCCAGTGCCGCTCCACTTCCTGCAGGGCGATGATGTCGGCGCCGTCGACGAGGCGCGCGGCGCGCACCAGATCGTAGCGGCCGTCGCTGCCGTAGCCGTACTGGATGTTGTAGCTGACCAGCTTCATCGATTAACCGGCTGAATATCCGGCCACGGCACTAGCGCCTCGGCCATCGCGTTGCAATGGACGCCATCGACGTGCGGAATGGTCCAGCGATGACCGCCGACCCTGGCATCGTCTAGGTCGTGAGCGACTGGAACCGCCCCGCCGGCGATGCTGCCAGCTCGGACCAGTCGATTTCTTCTTCCAGACGGTGATAGGCTTCGTCGCCGATCGTACCGTCGCGGCGCAATTCTTCGAGCCTATCGCGCTGCCGCTTGATGGCATAGAGGCGCAGCCGGTCGTATTCGGTGGCCGCCTGCGCATCCTCGGGATTCTCGGCGATCTTGCGTTGGGCCTCGTACTGCTCGCGCACGACGTCCGCAGCGGCTGACGTCTTGCGGCTCAGGACGTCGAGCGCGGCTTCCATGATGGCAACGCGTGCCTGCGCCACTTCGCGATCTATCGTCGTATCCTCTTCGAAATTGAGCCAGCGCAGCAGCGGCTTCAAGCTCATGCCTTGCAGCACCAGCGTGCCGAGCACGACCGCGAAGGCGGCAAGCACGATCGGGTCCCGGCCAGGGAAATTGGCCGGCAGTGCAATGGCCACCACCAGGCTCACCAGCCCACGCATGCCGCACCAGCCGACAAGCAAGGCGCCCCCGAATGTCGGCGCATCCCGCCTTTGCTCTTTGCTGTCGAAGCGGGCGAACCGCCGTATGATCGCGACGTAGCCAAACACCCAGACGAGGCGTGCCACGATGACAACGGCCAGCACCGTTGCGGCGAAGACAAATTCATCGCCCTGCCCATCGCCGGAGAGCCTGCCGACGATCGACCGGGCCTGCAGGCCCATCAGCACGAAAGCCAGCACATTGAGCACGAACACTGCCGACTCCCAGACCGAGTAGGTGCTGACGCGGCGTCTGGCCGACATCTGGCGCGGCGCGGTGCGCG
The DNA here is from genome assembly GCF_003997555.1 of Mesorhizobium sp. M1A.T.Ca.IN.004.03.1.1. NCBI lineage: Bacteria > Pseudomonadati > Pseudomonadota > Alphaproteobacteria > Hyphomicrobiales > Phyllobacteriaceae > Mesorhizobium > Mesorhizobium sp. M1A.T.Ca.IN.004.03.1.1. The sequence continues at coordinate 1,178,147 of NZ_RZTV01000001.1, forward strand.
CGATGGTGATGGCATAGACGACGATGGTGATGATGGCGGAAAGGCCGATCCTGTCGGCGATGATCCAGACGGCAAAGGTTCCGGCAAACTGCACCACGGTGCTGCTTGCCGCATCCTCGATGCGCGTCAGCGTCAGCAGCGAGAGGCGGCCGAACAGATAGCCGGCGGCGACGCTGCCGACCGTCGACAGAAGGATCACCGGCACCGCATCGCTCAGCATGACCGAGCCGACCGCGGCCGAAACGGCGATGCGGTAGATCAGAAGCGCCGTGGCGTCGTTGAGCAGGCTCTCCCCTTGCAGGATGGCGTTGAGGCGGTGCGGCACCTTGAACTGGCCGAGCACGGCGCTCGCCGCCACGGCGTCCGGCGGCGCGACGATGGCGCCGAGCGCGATCGCCGCCGCGATCGGCAGACCGGCCATTTTCCAGCCGACGAAGGCGACGACCACGGTGGTGAAGACGACCGCGCCCAACGCCAGCAGCACCAGCGACAGCCGGTAGCGCTTCAGGTCGCGCAGCGACGTATCATAGGCGGCATCGAGAAGCACCGGCGCGATGAACAGGGCAAGCGCCAGTTCCGGGTCGATCTCGATGGTCGGCGCACCTGGCAGAAAGGCGATCCCCACTCCGGCCAAGGCCAGCAGGGAGGGATAAGGTATCCCCAGCCATCGCGACAACGCCGTCAGCCCGACGGCGATCAGAAGCAGGATGAGGGTGAGCTCGAAAAGCGCCATGACTCATCGTAGCGATGGAACCAGGCCATTGGCACTGCAAAAAGCGATGGTGAATGGTGAATGGTGAATGGGCATCATCAGAGATAATTCGAGCACGTAAAGTGCTCTCTTCGCTGACTACCATTCACTATTCACTATTCACCATTCACCCTAGTGCAGCACCAGCATGTCGCCCGACGAGAACGAGATGTCCGCCTTCTCGCCGACGACAGGCGGCGGCGTCGCCGAGTTGTTGAAGGTGTCGAGCGATACCGTGTTGCCGCCGATGCCGACGCGCACCCGGATGACCGAGCCGAGGAAATGCACCTCGGCGATCTCGCCCGAAAGGCTGGTGTCGTGGCCGGGCTGGCGTCCGAGCGAAATCGCTTCGGGCCGCAGCGCCAGCGACAGCGTGTCGCCGGACTTCGACCCGTTGAGCTTTCCCTTCAGCGAGACTTCCTGCGTGTTGACCCGCACCTTGCCGGACGCGGCATCGGTGACCTTGCCTTCCAGCACGTTGAGCGTGCCGACGAAATTGGCAACGAACTTGGTCGCCGGCCGGTTGTAGATCTCGAACGGCGTGCCGACCTGTTCGGCCTTGCCGCCATACATGACCGCGATGCGGTCGGAGATCGACAGCGCCTCTTCCTGGTCATGCGTCACGAAGATGGTGGTTATGCCGAGCTTCTTCTGGATCGAGCGGATTTCCTCGCGCAGCGAAATGCGCACTTTGGCGTCCAGCGCCGACAGCGGCTCGTCGAGGAGCAAAAGCTTCGGCTTCGGCGCAATGGCGCGCGCCAGCGCGATGCGCTGCTGCTGGCCGCCGGAGAGCTGGTAGGGATAGCGGTCGGCCATCTGCGGCAGCCTGATGATGTCGAGCATCTCCGCGACACGGGAATCGATGGCCGCCCTGGGCATGCCCGCCACCTTCAGTCCGAATCCGATATTCTGCGCCACAGTGAGGTTGGGAAACAGCGCATAGGCCTGGAACACCATGCCGATATTGCGCTGGTTGGGCTTCAGCCTGGTGATGTCCTTGCCGCTAACCACGATCTTGCCGGCCGAGGGCTCCTCGAAGCCGGCCACCATGCGCAACACCGTCGTCTTGCCGCAGCCGGACGGACCGAGGAAGGAGACGAATTCGCCCGGCGCGACATCGAGGTTGAAATCCTCGACCACGGTTGTGGCGCCGAAGGACTTTCGCACATGCTGGATGGAGAGAAACGGCTCGGCCATGGCTTTTTCTTTCGGTCGGTACTTCGCTCAATTGGGGCGGTTCGCCGATTTCGGCGCGAAACGGGACAAGATCTGGATCAGCGACATGCAGCCCCAGGTTATGACGAACGCGATGATCGACAGCGCCGCCGGCTCATAGGCGCGGTTGGCCACAAGATTCTGCAAATACGGGCCGAATGCCGGCCGGTTGAGCAGGCTGGCCATGGTGAATTCGCCGATCACGATGGCGAAGGTCAGGAATGCGCCCGAAAGCACCGCGATCAGCACATTGGGCAGGATCACGCGGCTGATGATCGTGCCCCAGCCGGCACCCAGGATCTGCGCCGCTTCCGTCAACGTGCGCACGTCGATAGTGCGAAGCCCGGTGTCGACGGCGCGGTACATGTATGGCAGTGCAAGCGTTGCATAGCCGATGACCAGCAGAGCATTCGCGCCTGGATTGGTTGCCAGGAACGGCAGCGGCGAATTCGACCCATACATCCTGATATAGCCGAAGACGATGACGATGGCCGGGATCACCAGCGGCAGCAGCGTGATGAACTCGACGATCGGCCTGATCTGCGGCATGCGAAGGCGGATCCAGTAGGCCGTAGGCACGACGATCAGCACGCCGAGGAGAATGGTGAAGATGGCGACGACCACCGAAAACATGAAGGTCGCCTGGAACTGGCTGTCGCCGAGCACGATCTTGTAGGCGTCCAGGGAATAGACGCCGCGGCGCATGCGCAGCGAGAACTCGATCGTCGCGATCAGCGGGATGAAGAAATACGCCGCGCCGAGGACAAAGACGACCCAGGCCCAGAACCTGCCGGATTTCATTTCAGCCACCTCTCCGAGCGCGTCCGGAACCAGATGTAGAAGATGTTGGCAAGCCCGGTGATGACGATCATGCCGAAGGCGATCGCGTAACCGAGATGGGCATTGTGCAGCACGTCGCCGCGGATCTGGGCGTAGAGCAGGATCGGCACGATGTTGAGCGAGGACCCGGTCAGCGCATAGGCGGTGGCGATCGCCCCGAAGGCATTGGCGAAGAGCAGGATCACGGTGCCGAGGAAGCTTGGCCACAGCACGGGGATTACCACCAAGCGCCAGTATTGCGCCTGGGTGGCGCCGAGCGTGGCGGCGGCTTCGCCCCATTCCCTTTTTAGTCCGTCGATCGCCGGCACGATGATGACCACCATCAGCGGGATCTGGAAATAGACATAGGTGATCGTCAGACCCCAGAACGACAGCAGGTTGAAGCCATGCGCATAGATGTTGAAGCCGACCAGCGTGTTGAGAAGCACGGTGACGAGGCCCAGCCGGCCTAGGGTCGCGATGAAGGCGAAAGCCAGCGGCACTCCGGCGAAATTGGACGCGACACCGGAAAACGTCAGCGTCCCCGACCGTATCCAGTTGGGCAGGCCTCCGCGCACGATGGCGATGGCGATGGCAAGACCGGCGAAGGCGCCGATCAGCGATGACGCCAGGCTGACCTTTATCGAAATCCAGTAGGCGGCAACGATGTTGGCCGAAAAAAGCGCGACGATGTTGGCGAAGGTGAACTCGCCCGCCTCGTTCTGGAAGGCGCCCAGCATCAAGTAGAGCGTGGGCAGGATCAGGAACATGACGGCGAAGACGAAGAACGGCGTTACGCCAAGCCATTGCGTCGGCAGCCGCATTGCGCGCGCTTCGCCGGGGGGCGCGGCCTTGCCCGCAATTGCCTGATTGGAAACCGAGAGATCGGTCATGCGCCGGCTACCGTTTTTGGGAAGGAGTCCGGGCGGCCATCGGGCCGCCCGGACCGTATTGATGCTTACTTCACATTGGCGCCGACAACGGCGTCCCAGTTCTTGGTGATGGCTTCTTTCGCCTTGCCCTGTTCATCGAGCGTCGGAAACACCGCGGCCGCATAGGACTCGGCCGGAGGCATCTTCGCCAGCATATCCGCCGGAACCTTGCCGTTCTTGGCGAGATCGTTGAAGCGGATCGGGTGGCAATAGCCCTTCAGCCAGCCGATCTGGCCTTCGTCGGAGTAGAGATATTCCAGCCAAAGCTTGGCCGCATTCGGATGCGGCGCGTAAGCGCTGATCGCCTGCACGTAAACGCCGGCGACAACGCCGGTCTTCGGCACAATGACGTCAACGGGGGGATTGCCCTTCAGCGTGTCGCGACCGGAGAGCGCGTTGTAGTCCCAGGTGACGAGGATCGGCGTCTGGCCCTGGGCGAGCGTCGCGGTTTTGCCGATGACCGGCACGAAGTTGCCGGCGGCATTGAGCTTCTTGAAAAACTCGAGCCCGGCAGTGCCTGCGGCTTCGCCAGCGGCAGCACCGCTGGCAAGGCCGGCGGCGTAGACGGCCTGGATAGCCTGGTTCGAAGCGCGCGGATCGCCGGCAAGGGCAACCGAGTTGGCGAATTCAGGCTTCAGCAGGTCGGCCCAGTCGGTCGGCGATTCTTTGACCAGATCCTTGTTCACCTGGAACGAGAGCACGCCATAATAGTCGGCTGTCCAGTAGCCGTCAGCGTCCTTGGCGCTGTCCGGAATGGAATCCCAGGTCGAGACTTTATAAGGCTGGATCAGGCCGTCCTTCTTGGCGGACGGACCGAAGGACAGGCCGACGTCGATGACGTCAGGTGCCTGCGGGCCCTTGTTGTCCTTGTTCGCTTTGATCGCCTCGATCTCATCGCCGGAGCCTGCATCCGGGTTGAGCTCGTTGACGGTGATCTCCGGATACTTCGCCTTGAAGCCGGCGATGACGTCGCCATAGCCGCACCAGTCGTGCGGCAGCGCGATGGTGGTGAGCTGGCCCTCGGCTTTCGCCGCCTTGACGAGATCGTCCATCGCGTCGGCGGACGAAATCACCGTCGACGCAAACAGCGCCGCGGCCGAAAGGGAAAGCACTTTCCCCGTGAATTTGAACATGTGTTCTCTCCGTTGAACTGACGCCATTGGACGCCTGCGATGCGGTATCGTTTTCGTGTGACAGCCAGATGAAAGCTTTGTGAAAGCGGCACCCCGCAACACGAAAAAGTAAACTCTCTTTAACCGGCTGTAGCAATCGCTTCGCGATTCTTTTTCCGGCTAATTATTCTCCTCCTTGCATTCCGCCCGTTGCCCTTTCCTTTCCCCTCGTTTCCAGATCAACTTTCCGCTGCAAATTGGTTTACACAGACCCTACGATGGCATTTTCGAGCAGAGCAAGCGCCCCTTTCTTGGTGAGCTTGACCGGATTGCCGCCGGCGGTCGGATCGACCACCGCCATGTCGGCGATCAGTGTCTTGCGGTTCTTGTCCATGTCGAGGTCCTTGATCAGGCCGGGCAGCGCATGCGGCACCTTGAGCTCCTTGCGCAATTTGATGACGGCTTTTGCGAAGCCATCGAAGCCGCCCTTGATGCCGCAATAGGCGGCGAGCCGCGCGATGCGATCCTCGATCGCATCGCGGTTGAAGGCGAGGACATAGGGCATGAACACCGCATTGGTCATGCCGTGATGAGTGTCGTAGAGCGCGCCGATCGGATGCGACAGAGAGTGGATGGCGCCCAGCCCTTTCTGGAAGGCGGCCGCGCCCATCGCGGCCGCGCTCATCATATTCGCGCGGGCGACCAGATCCTTGCCGTTGGCGAAGGCCTTGGGCAGGTTTTCGAACACCAGCCGGATGCCTTCCACGGCGATGCCGTCTGCCATCGGATGATAGCCCGGCGCGCAATAGGCTTCGAGGCAGTGGGCGAGCGCGTCCATGCCGGTGCCGGCCGTGATGAAGGGCGGCATGCCGACCGACAGCTCCGGATCGGCAATCACGATCGCCGGCAAAAGCTTCGGGTGGAAAATGACTTTCTTGGTGTGGGTCTCTTCATTGGTGATGACGCCGGCGCGGCCGACCTCGGAACCGGTGCCCGCCGTGGTCGGCACCGCGATGATCGGCGCGATCGCATCCGAGTTGGCGCGCGTCCACCAGTCGCCGATGTCCTCGAAATCCCATACCGGACGCGTCTGCCCGGCTTGGAAGGCGATCAGCTTGCCGAGGTCGAGCGCCGAGCCGCCGCCGAAAGCGACGACCCCGTCATGCTTGCCTTTTTTGAACACGGCGATGCCGGCGATCAGGTTGGACTCGACCGGGTTCGGCTTCACCTCGGAAAAGACGCCATAAGGCACATTGGCATCGTCGAGGATCTTCAGTGTCGAAGCGACGACGGGCAGCTTCGCCAGGCCCGGGTCGGTCACGAAAAGCGGGCGCTTGATGCCTGCCGCAGCCAGCGCGTCCGGCAGTTCCTTGATGCGCCCCGCGCCGAAGCGGACGGTGGTGGGGTAGTTCCATTTGGAGGTGAGCTTGGACATGGATTGTCTTTCGAATTCAGATCGCTTCGCGCAGGTGATAGGATTTCGGCCGGGTCAGGTTGTCGTAGCCGATGGCGGACAGCGCCGCGCCCTTGCCGGTGTCCTTGACGCCGGTCCAGACCAGCGCCGGATCGAGATAGTCGCAGCGGTTCATGAACACGGTGCCTGTCTGGACCCGGTCGCCGATCGCCACGGCGCGCTCGGTGTCGCGCGTCCAGATCGAGGCCGTCAGCCCATAGGGGCTGTCGTTCATCAGCGCGATGGCTTCCTCGTCGTCGCGCACCTTCATGATGCCGACGATCGGGCCGAAGCTTTCCTCGCGCATGACGCTCATCTGGTGGTCGACACCGGTCAGCACTTCCGGCGCCAGATAGGGCGAGCCCGGCCTGTCGTTTTCCACCTTCATGGCGATATGCGCCTTGGCGCCCTTGCGCAGCGCCTCTGCCTTCTGCTCGCGGATCAGGTCGGCGAAGCGTGCCTGCGCCATCGGACCCATGGTCGTCGCCTGATCCAGCGGATTGCCGACGACATAGTTCCTGGTCTCGGCGACAAAACCTTCGACGAACTCGTCATAGACCTTTTCGTGCACATAGACGCGCTCGATGCCGCAGCAGCATTGGCCGGAATTGTAGAAGGCGCCGTCGACCAAATTGGCGACCGCATGGTCCATTTTGGCGTCGGGAAGGACATAGGCCGGATCCTTGCCGCCGAGCTCGAGGCCGAGCGTCATGAAGGTGCCGGCCGCGGCCTTCTCGATGGCGCGGCCGCCGGCAACCGAGCCGGTGAAGTTGACATGATCGATCTTGCCCGAGCCGAGCAGCCTTTCGGTCTGGTCGTGGTTCATGACCAGATTCTGGAACAGGCCTTTCGGCAGGCCCGCCTTGTCGAACGCCTGCTGGAAGCGCTCGCCGACCAGCAGCGTCTGCGCCGCATGCTTGAGGATGACCGCGCTTCCGGCCATCAGCGCCGGCACGATCGTGTTGACCGCGGTGAGATAAGGATAGTTCCACGGCGCGATCACCAGCACGACGCCAAGCGGCACCTTCTTGACATAGCGGCGAAAGCCGTCCTTCGGATTGGAGGCCATGATCGGCTTCAGCGCAGCTTCCGCGATCTCGACCATGTAGCTGGTGCGTTCCTTGACGCCGCCGAACTCGCCGCCATAGCGCACCGGCCGCCCCATCTGCCAGGCGATCTCGGGCACGATCTCGTCGCTGATGCCGACCAGCGCTTCCAGCATGGCCAGCATGTACTTGCCGCGCTCCGCGACCGGTGTCTCGGCCCACTTCTCCTGCGCCGCCCTGGCGCGCTCTACCGCCGCGTTGATCGCCTGATCCGTCGCGACCGGCCGCTCGGCATAGATCGAGCCATCGATGGGTGATTTAAGTTTTACGGTATCCAAGAAGACGTCTCCAAATTGACTCTTTCAGCAGCCGATGGCTCTGACATGACCATGCGCGGCATAGGCCAAAATGGCCTTGTCACGGGTTACGATAGTCAAATCGCGCTCCCGCGCGGTCGCTATCAGAATTCGATCCATTGGATCGCTGTGAACGACACCTGGGAGGTAGGAGGCCGCGATGAGAATACGTGGCGTCACCCCTTCCACTGTGACGGCCGCCGCCTCAACGAACTCGTCGAACCAACGGTCGGGCGTCTTCGTGGACGGCAACCTGCCCTTCGACACCAGCATGCCCATCTCCCATGCCGTCATGACCGATACGTTCAGCGTGCCGGACTGAGGAGCCTTGCTGATAGCCGTTGTCGCCGCATCGGCTATCGGTTCGTCCTGCGAAATCCAGATGACCGCGCAAGTGTCCAACAGAAGGTTCTCAGTCTTCATAGACCTTGCCCCAATCCTGCTCGACAGGCTCCGTCAGATCGACCTCTGGGAGGATAGTAAGCGTTCCCTTCATGCAGCCGAAGATCGGGTGCCGTGTCGGTGTCCCGCCGATCTCGGCCTGAGCCGATTCGCCGAACCCCTTTGCAGTGCCGGAACCTGGCTGAACGCGCCGAAAGACCAGATTTTCGCCCGCTATATTGACGGACTCAGTCTGGAACCCCGCGGCCAGCCACTCCTTTGTCATTGGATTGTTGCTGGGGTTATTGCTCCACCAAGCCGGATACTGCTTGGACGCCGGTAGCTTTTCGCCAAGCAGCTTCTCGATGTCGCTGAACGACATCGGAACCCGCTCGCCGGTTTGAGCCATAAGATACGAACGCAAAGGCGAATACTTTCCCATTCTCACGTTCCCGAACTCAACCAGCCAAGACTGCAGCTTTAGTTAGGTTCAGTCAACGTCGATTACAGCTTTAGTAGCGTTCAAACCCCCGGTGCAGTTCCCAATCCGTGATACGGCGGTCGTATTCGAACTGCTCCCAGCGGGCGGTGTGGACATAGTGCTCGATCACCTCCTCGCCGAAGGCCTGCTTCAGCATCGTGGAGCCTTCCAGCGTCTCGGTGGCATCGCGCAGCGTCTTCGGGATTTCCGGCAGTTGCGACGCCTGATAGGCGTCGCCGACAAACGGCTTCTGCAGCTCCAGCTTCTCGTCGATGCCGGCGAGACCGGCCGCGATCAGCGCGGCGAAGGCGAGATAGGGGTTGAGATCGGCGCCGCCGATGCGGCATTCCATGCGGATGCCCTTGGTACCCTCGCCGCACAGCCGGAATCCCGCCGTGCGGTTGTCCTCGCTCCACATGATCTTGGTCGGCGCGAAGGTGCCGGCCTGGAAGCGCTTGTAGGAGTTGATGTACGGCGCCAGGAACCAGGTGAACTCCTTGGCGTATTTGAGCTGGCCGGCCGCCCATTGCTGGCCGAGGCTCGACAGCGTCCATTCGGCGTTTTTGTCGAAGAACAGCGGCGTCCCGCCGTCGGCGCTCCACAGCGAATTGTGGATGTGGCTGGAATTGCCGGCGAGCCCGTAATTGTACTTGGCCATGAAGGAGATGGCCTTGCCTTCGGAATCGGCGATCTCCTTGGCGCCGTTCTTCAGGATGACGTGGCGATCCGCCATCTCGAGCGCCTCGGCATAGCGCACATTGATCTCTTCCTGGCCCGGACCCCACTCGCCCTTGGAATTTTCGATCGGGATACCGGCTGCCTCCATCTCGTTGCGGAGCCGGCGCATGACGCCTTCTTCCTTGGTGGTGATGCCGATCTGGTAGTCGCCGATATAGGGCGAAGCGCTGTCGAGCCCTTGCCAGTGCTTCCTGCGCGCCGATTCATAGGTTTCGCTGAACAGGTAGAATTCGAGCTCGGAGGCGAAGTAGCCGATATAGCCGCGCTCGCTCAGGCGCTTGACCTGCTTCTTCAGGATCGCGCGCGGCGAATGCGCGAGGTCCTCATGGTCGTGATGATCGAGCACGTCGCAGATGACCAGCGCCGTCTTCTCCAGCCATGGGACGCGCCGCAACGTCGACAGGTCGGGTTTCATGACAAAGTCGCCATAACCCTTCGACCAGCTCGCCGCCTTGTAGCCCGGCACCGGCTCCATATCGATGTCGCAGGCCAGCAGATAGTTGCAGCCATGCGTCTCGCCATGCGCGGAATCGACGAAATACTGGGCCAGGAAGCGCTTCCCCGCGAGCCGGCCCTGCATGTCGACGATGCAGGCCAGCACCGTGTCGACCTCGCCGTTCGAGACCGCTTTCTTCAACTGATCGAACGAGAAATTCCCGGCCATTCCTTTGGCACTCCAACACTTGTCGATTGAAAGGGAGAAACGAAGCCCTGGCCGGCGTGACGCCGGCCAGGGCCATGATGTCCGATGTCAGTGGCCGGTCTCGCCGACCGCCTGCTCTGCCGCCTTGATCGCCGCCTGGCGCGCCGCGATGATGTCGCCGAGCGGCGGCCCCTGGAAGCGGTTGCGCTCGAAGGCGAACCAGACGACCGCCGTCAGGATGAAGAAGCCGACGGTGATGTAGAGCGCCCAGTCGTTCGGCGGCTGGATGCCGATGACGAAGATCAGGATCATCGACACGATCGAGAGCAGACCGAACAGCATGAAGATGCCGCGGCCCATGTTCCACGGCCCCATCTTGTCCCACTTCGGCGTCCCCCAGGCCATCATGCCGAGCACGATCGGCACGGTGAAGGAGAGGAACAGGAAGATGACGGTGCAGGACACCACGATCGTGTAGGCCGAGGTGCCGGCGACCGAGACCACCGACGAGCCCCACACGAACAGCACCGACAGGATCGAGGCTGTCCAGATCGCCGCCACGGGCGTGCGATAGGTCGGGCTGACCTTGGAAAGCGCTGCCGAGCCCGGCAGGCCGCCGTCACGGGAGAAGGCGAAGATCATGCGCGAGGCCGAAGTGACGGTGGCAAGGCCGCACAGCAGCTGTGCCAGGAACACGACGAGATAGACGAACTCCTTCAGTCCGGTTCCGACGCGCTGGTCGAAGGCCCAGAAGAATACGTTCCAGCCCTGCTTGGCGGCCTCGTCCATGTTCGGGATCATCAGCACGAAGGCAGCCAGGAACAGGTAGCCGAACAGCGCCGACCAGATGACCGACATGACCATCGCGCGCGGCACGGAAGAAGCCGCCTTGATGGTTTCCTCCGACGTGTGCGCCGAGGCGTCATAGCCGGTGATCGTATAGATCGGCAGCAGGAGGCCAAGCGCGAAGACCCAGGCGTTCGAGACCTGCGGCCACACGCCGCCTCCGGCATCGCCTGAGTAGTTGTGGAAGGTGAAGAGGCGGCTGAAGTCCCAGGTCTCGGCCGAGAGCAGGCAGACCACCGCGATCAGGATCGAGCCGAAGAAGATCAGATAGCCCGAAAAGTCGGTGAGCTTTGCCGTCAACTTGATGCCCAGATGGTTGATCAGCGCCTGCGCGCCGGTGATGATGACCAGGAAGATCGTCTGGGTGGTCAGGTTGTTTTCAATGCCCAGCGTCGGCCCGAAAGCGCCGACGAAGAAAGTCCAGGTGCCGACATTGATGGCGCCGAGCACGGTGATCAGGCCAAGCAGGTTGAGCCAGGCGGTAACCCAGCCGGTGCCGCGATTGCCGAGGATCGAGCCCCAGTGATAGAGGCCGCCGGCCGTCGGATAGGCCGAGCTGATCTGCGACATGGCGACCGCGAAGGTGAGCGACACGAAACAGCCCACCAGCCAGCCGATGCCGATGCCGATGCCGCCGGCGCCGGAGGTCGCCTGCGCCAGCGAGTTGATGCCGCCGGACAGGATGCAGATGATGGAGAAGGAAACCGCGAAATTCGAGAAGCGGCTGAGGCGCCGCTCCAGTTCCTGGGCATAGCCCATGCTGTGGAGGACTTGTATGTCCTCAGCCTTGTCGACTTCGGTGTAGTCATTTGCTGCCATGTTGGAAGTCCCCTGTGGTTTCTTAGCTGGCCGACTGTACTGACTTTCCCATTGCGCGTTGTCGGGAGCCCCTGGCCTCCTCGGGCTCCAGATTCGAGAATATGCCTGTGAGCAGATCCGCCCATTTCCGCTGCCCGGTCTCGCCGGAGATCTCGTCGTTGCGGATTTCGATCATCGCGCAGGCAAGGCCGCGCGAGCGCGCGTGCCGTTCCAGCGTGAAATAGACGCGGTCGGCCGGCGAATAGGGTTCGTTGACGCCAACGGTGACGCCGGACAGCCGCTTGAGCGCCGATATCAGCGGCGCTGCCAGCCGGCGATCGTCGTCATGGATGATGCCGATATGCCAGGGACGGCTCCTGCCCTTATAAACCGGCGTGAAGGAGTGCACCGACACCAGGCGCGTTTCCTGCCCGAGCGCCAGCCGCTGCTCGATGATCTCAGCGATCGAGTCGTGGAACGGACGCCACGCGAGATCGATCCGCTCCGCGCGCTGCTTGCCAGAGAGATTCGAATTGCCCGGAATGGCCGTCGCCTCGCTGACCGGCGGCACGAGGTCCGGCGCGTCGAGCGGGCGGTTGCAGTCGATCACCAGGCGCGAGATGCGGGTTTCGACCAGCGTGGCGTCGAGCGCGTCGGCCATCCGGCTGGCGACCGGCAGCGCGCCCGGATCCCAGGCGATATGCCGGGAGAGATCCTCGGCGGGCAGCCCGAGCGTTCCGAATTCGGCGGGCAGGAAGTTCGAGGCGTGATCGCAGGTGAGGACGAAGGGGCTCGAGCCGCCGGGGTTGGTCACCCTCACGGTCTCCGACGGTGCAAGGCTGGCGCGCCGTGCTTTGTCCATACTGCCGTCCCCTCGGGAGCGCTGTATCTTATGTTACGTAATTTGCCTCATTGCGCCCCTGCGAATGATTTCATACAGTTTACGCGGCTTTGTCAAACGCGGAATTCCGAAAACGGCGGCGACCGGGTCAAAGGGTGGGGAAAACGATGATCTCCAGTATTGCCGAACTGATTTCGGACCGCATCGGCACCATGCCGGCAGGCGAGCGCCGCGCCGCGCAGACGCTGATTGCCAACTATCCGCTGACCGGGCTGAAGACCGTGGCCGAGTTCTCGACCGCGGCGGGAGTCTCCTCACCGACGATTCTGCGTTTCGTCGCCAGGTTGGGTTTCCAGAACTATCCCGAATTCCAGTCGGCGCTGCAGGATGAACTGGCCGCGCAATTGCAGTCGCCGGCCTCTCGCACGCTCAACTCGGCGTCGCCCGCCAATGGCGGCGCCGTTTCGCCGATGCTGGAGGCGACGCTCGACAACATGCGCGAGACGTTCCGGCACCTTACCGACAAGCAGTTGGCCGACATTGCCGCACGGCTTGCCGAGCGCCGCGGCAAGACCTTTCTGATCGGCGGCCGCTTCACCGATCCGCTCGCGCGCTACATGGCAGCCCATCTCGCCATCATCCAGCCAGACGTCTACCACCTCGCCGGCCAGGAGAGCATCTGGCGCGACCGGCTGATTGACATGGGCAAGCGCGACGTCCTGGTTATCTTCGACATCAGGCGCTACCAGGAAAGTCTGCTCCGCTTTGCCGAGAAGGCGCACCAGCGCGGCGTCCAGATCGTGCTCTTCACCGATCAGTGGCTCTCGCCGATCGCCCGCTTCGCCCGCCATGTGATCGCCGGGCGTACCGCCGTGCCTTCGGCCTGGGATTCGTCCGCCGCCCTCTTTGTCGTCGCCGAAACGCTGATCGGCGCGGTCACGAGGCAGCTCGAAGCCGCCGGCGCCAAGCGCATCCGCGACCTGGAGAGCCTGCGCTAGGCAGTTCCGTCCGTTCGGTTTTCCTTTAACCGAATGGCGGCCGGCGTCCCCCAAATTGCGGCAAAAGGTGGGACCGAAGCGATGATCCCGCTTCACGTTACCGAGATTTAATGTGCACGTTTGCGTGATAATTGCCATAAAACGCTGATATTATGATGTGGCGTGGCCGGTATCGCTCTCACGCCGTATCGTCGCTCAGCCTGCTTCCACTTGGAACCGGCGGACGATTCTGCCGCTGGAGTGTCAATGTCGAGCTGGAAACAGATTGTTCTTGCGCTGGTGATCGTGGTTGCCGCTGCGGCCGCCTGGGCGCGCTTCTATCCCGGCGCGCCTGAGGTATTGGCACGCTGGGGTATGGACTGGGCGATTGCGGCGACGCCCCCCGCCACGGGAAGCATCGAGACCGGTTCTGCCCGGTCCGGTCGCAATCGCGCCGGCCAGATCGTGACCATTGTCGCCTCCCCTGCCGGCACCGCCACCATCAACGACAGGCTTCAGGCGATCGGGACCGGCCGCGCCAATGCGACAGTCACTGTCAATCCATACTCTTCCGGCCGCCTCACCGAACTGCCGGTGCAGTCCGGCACCCATGTCGAAAAAGGCGATGTCATCGCCAGGCTCGATTCGGAGACGGAAGTGATTGCGCGCGACCGTGCCAAGGTCGCGCTCGACGACGCCCAGGCGAAGCTCGACCGGGTCAAGTCGCTGCGAGCCTCCAATGCCGCCACGCAAGTTGCCGTCGCGGATGCCGAGGTGGCGCTCGCCAATGCCAAGCTGGCGCTGCGCGATGCCGAGCTCGCGCTCGAGCGCCGCTCGGTCGTCGCGCCTATCGAAGGCACTGTCGGTATCCTGCCGATCGCCGCCGGCAACTATGTCACCAGCCAGTCGGCGATCGCCACGCTTGACGACCGCTCGAGCATATTGGTCGATTTCTGGGTGCCGGAGCGTTTTGCCGCCGCTGTAAAGGTCGGACAGCGATTGTCGGCCACGCCGCTGGCCAACCCCAACCAGGTCTATTCCGGCACGGTTTCGGCCATCGACAACCATATCGACGAGAACAGCCGCACGCTGCTCGTCAAGGCGACGATCGCCAACCCGGCGGATTCGCTGCGCGCCGGCATGTCGTTCCAGATCGCCATGAAATTCCCCGGCGACACCTATCCGGCCGTCAGCCCACTGGCCATCCAGTGGGGCACCGACGGCGCCTATATCTGGACCGTCGAAAACGGCAAGGCAAAGCGCGTGCCGGTGCGCATCATCCAGCGCAACACCGAGACGGTGCTGATCGATGCTCCCGTCGAGAGCGGCGATATGGTGGTGACCGAAGGCACGGAGAGTGTCAGCGAAGGCGGCGACGTCCGGATCGCCGGCGAGGACCGCGCCACCGCGGCCGAAGGCTCATGAGCGCCACCGGCGACCAGACCGCGGGATCGGGCCTGACCGCGCTCTTTATCCGCAGGCCGGTCATGGCCTTCGTGCTCAATACGCTGATCGCGGTCGCCGGCCTCGCAGCCTTCTGGGGCGTCGAAATCCGCGAACTGCCGGATGTCGACCGCCCGGTCATCACCGTCAACACCACCTTCGAGGGCGCGGCCGCCGAAACCGTCGACCGCGAGTTGACCGACCCGATCGAGGGCGCCGTCGCGCGCGTCTCGGGTGTCAAGTCGATCTCGTCGACTTCATCTTTCGGCCAGAGCCGCGTCACCATCGAGTTCAGCGACGGCGTCGATCTCAATGTAGCCGCCTCCGATGTCCGCGATTCCGTCAGCCGCATCACCAACCAACTGCCCGAGACCGCCGATGCGCCGCGCATCGTCAAGGCCGACGCCAATTCCGACCCGGTGATGCGGCTGGCGGTCACGTCCGACACCATGTCGGTGCAGGACATGACGGTGCTGGTCCAGGACCGCATCGAGGACGAGCTCGCCGCCGTTCCAGGAGTCGCCGACGTCCAGGTGTCCGGCGACCGCGACAAAATCTTCCGCATCGATGTCGACCAGAACAAGCTGGCAAGCCATGGCTTCACCGTGGCGGATTTGCGCAAGGCGCTCGCCTCCGTCGCCTTCGATTCCCCGGCCGGCTCGATCACCACCACCAACCAGGACCTCGTCGTGCGCACGACGGCCGACGTGACCACGCCGGAGGAATTCGAGAGCATCGTCATCGGCGGCGCGACGCGCATCCGCGACGTCGCCACCGTGACGCTCGGCCCCGACATCGGCCAGACCTCATTGCGCTCCGACGGCAAAACCGGCATCGGCCTCGGCATCATCCGCCAGGCGGAATCGAACACGCTCGATATATCGACCGGCGTCAGGGCTGCCGTCGAGAAACTCCAGGCAAATCTTCCGCAAGGCATGTCGATCAAGGTCACCAGCGACGATGCCGTCTTCGTCAACGGCGCGGTGCACGAGGTTGAGATCGCGCTCGCGCTTTCCGTCTCGATCGTGCTGATCGTCATCTACGCCTTCCTGCTCGACTGGCGCGCGACGCTGATCCCGGGCCTGTCGATGCCGGTCGCCATGATCGGCACCATCGCCGCGATCTATCTCGCCGGCTTTTCCATCAACATCCTGACGCTGCTGGCGCTGGTTCTGGCGACGGGCCTCGTCGTCGACGACGCCATCGTGGTGCTCGAAAATATCGTGCGCCGCCGCAACGAGGGCATGGGGCCGCGCGCGGCCGCCGTGCTCGGCACCCAGGAAGTCTTCTTCGCCGTCGTTGCCACGACGCTGACCCTGGTCGCCGTCTTCGTGCCGATCTCCTTCCTGCCGGGACAGACCGGCGGGCTCTTTCGCGAGTTCGGCTTCGTGCTGGCGATGTCGGTACTGCTCTCCTGCGTCGTGGCGCTGACGCTCTGCCCGATGCTCGCCTCGCGCATGCTGACCAGCGCCTCTCTTCACCACGAAGGTGGCAGCGGCGTGGGCGCTCGCATCGGCGGCGCATTGCATCGGCTCTACAAGCGCTGCCTGCATGCCTGCCTCGGCGCCCCCTGGATCGTAGTGCTCGTCGCTATGCTCTTCGCTGGCACCGCCTTCACTTTGTTCGGCACGATACGTCAGGAGCTGACGCCGACCGAAGACCGCGCCGTCGTTTTGCTGCGCATCAACGCGCCGCAAGGAGTCAGCCTCGACTATACCACCGAGCAGATGCGCAAGATCGAGCGGCTGATCCAGCCTTTGCGCGATTCCGGCGAGATCCGCAGCACCTTCGCGAATGCCGGCAACAACGGCGCCTACAACAGCGGCTTCATGGTGATGACGCTGGCGCCGTGGGACGAGCGGACGCGCAGCCAGCAGGAGATCATGGCCGAGATCAGCCGCCTGACGAAGCAGGTGCCAAGCGTCCGCGTTTTCCCGGTTCAGCCCAACAGCCTTCGCATCCGTGGCGCCGGCAGCGGCCTGCAATTCGCCCTGGTCGGCAACGACCGCAAGGCGCTAAGCGCGGCGGCGGTGCAGATCGTCGAGGAGATGCGGCAGGATCCGCGCTTCCAAGCACCGCGACTTTCCGTCGACCTTACGCAGCCGCAGCTTGCCGTTGCCATCGACCGTGAGCGCGCCTCCGACCTCGGCATCGACATCACCGGGCTTGCGGACACGCTGCAGGCAATGCTCGACGGCAACGATGTCGTCGACGTCTACATCGCCGACCGCAGCTATGGCGTGAAGCTGGTCTCGACCACCAATCCAATCAACGATCCGACCGATCTGGAAAACATTTTTCTGAAAACGTCGGACGGCCGCTTCGTGCCGATGTCGACCATCGCCACGCTGACCGAGCGCGCCGTGCCGCCGTCCCTCACTCGCGAGCAGCAGCAGCCGTCCGTGGCGATCACCGCCAATCTGGGCGGCAGCTTCGCGCTCGGCGATGCGCTGACGCGCGCCGAGGAAATCGCAACACCGCTGCTGCCGTCGGACGCGCGGATCGTGCCGCTGGCCGAGGCGGCGACGCTCGGCGAGAGCAACAGCGCCATGGCGACCATCTTCGGTTTCGCGCTGGTCATCATCCTTCTGGTGCTGGCGGCCCAGTTCGAGAGCTTCGTCAGCGCCGTCATCATCATGGCGACAGTGCCGCTCGGGCTCGCCTGCGCCATCTTCGCGCTGCTTTTGTCGGGCACCAGCCTCAATGCCTACAGCCAGATCGGCCTGGTCCTCCTGGTCGGGGTCATGGCCAAGAACGGCATCCTGATCGTCGAGTTCGCCAACCAGCTGCGCGACCGCGGGCTTGGCGTGCGCGAGGCGATCGAAGAGGCCGCCACCATTCGCCTTCGCCCGGTGATGATGACGATGATCTGCACCGTGCTCGGCGGCGTGCCGCTGGTGCTGGCTTCGGGCGCAGGCGCCGAGGCGCGCGTGGCGCTCGGTTGGGTGATCGTCGGCGGCCTTGGCCTGGCGACCGTCTCCACGCTTTTCCTGACCCCCGTCGCCTATCTCTTGCTCGGCCGCTTCGTCACGCCCAAGGCGCATGAGGAAACCCGCGTGAAGCGCGAACTCGAGCAAGCCGCCTATGCCAATGTCGAGCCGGCGGAATAGTGGACGAGCACGAGCCAGGCAGCTCAGCTACTTGCCGGTGAATTCGGGCAGCCGAATGTATGGATTGCGCTGATCGTAGGAATATCTTGGCTCGCCTTTGCCTGACGAAACGGCACCCGGTATGAGCACTCCTTTCGGCCCAAACTGATAATCGATGCCGGCACAAAGATGGGCGAGCGTTTCATAGTCGAAGTTGCGCAATTCGCTGCCGGCTGCGAATGCAGCCGCTTTCAATGCATCCGACGAAAGCGAGCCGAGCATGCTATCGCGATAGGCCCTGACCTTGGCCTTGCTGAGCCGCGATGACTGGCATTCAGAGCCGACGACGCGCGCCAGCATGATATTTCTAATTGCGGTTGATGCTGGATCATTCAAAGAGGCCGAATATTTATTGAGAAAATAGTTCGTACCCGGATCATTGGTCATCGACTTGCGCCAAATGGGCGGGAACTTGTCGGCGGCCTCGGCACTAAATGTACCTGCCATTGACACCAGGACGAATCCGACAAACCACCGTAGCCTCATAGACGCGACCTCGAGTTATTTTGATCAGGGCTTAACAAACACCTTGCCGTTCGGCTTGGCCAGCTCGTCCGGCAGCCTGGCAATGGCCTCGTCCAGCGGGACCACCGCCGTCACATCCGTCGACCAGCGCCCGTCGGAAAACCTCTTCTGCGCCTCCAGCACCGCCGGGCCGAGCCGGTCGCGGAACTGCCGCATCCATTCGGCCAGCCAGAAGCCTTCGATGCGCTTGTGCTGGAAGATCAGTTGGCCGGGCTCGCGGATGACTGTCGGCTCGGCGTCGAGCCTTCCATAGACGATCCAGCGCGAGCGCTTCGGCATGGCTATGAAAATGGCCGAGGCGAGCGGTCCGGTCACTGCGTCCAGGAAGATGCGGGGCTGCTCCGCCTTCATCACCTCGCGCAGCGCGGCCTCGAAATCCGCCGCCTGCTCGTTGAGCGCATGGGCGGCGCCCAGCTCTTTCAGCAGCGGGATCTGCTCGTCGCGGCGCACGGTGACGATCGGCCGAAAACCCTCCTCTTTCGCCAGCCCGATGATCAGCTTGCAGAGCTGGCTGGCGCCGGCAGTCATGATGAAAGCCTTCTCACCCTCCTGCTTGACGATGTCGAACATGGCTAAGGCGGTCAGCGGATTGACGATCATCGCCGCGGCGTCCTCGTCGCGCACCGTGTCGAGCAGTGGAATACAGGAAGCCGCCTCGGCGACCGCGTATTCTGCCCAGGCGCCCCAGTTCGACACGCCGGTGGCGAAGGCGACGCGCTTGCCCGCAAGGCTTTTTGCGTATGGATCGTCGCCAGTCGAGGCCACGATTCCGACGCCCTCAAATCCGGCCGGCCGGCCCTGCACACGGGGCTGGCCGTATTGCCCTGTGATGAAGGCGATATCGGACGGGTTGATTGAGGCGAGACTGACCTTGATCAGCGCTTGTGTCGGACCAGGCGCCGGCACGGCGATGCTGCCGGGCTTCAAGTAAGGCTCCATCGCCTCCGGCAGTTTTGCTGTAGCCGTCGCCGACAAGCAGCAAGCCTCGCATTTCCGATGGAAGCGTCATGGCGGTCAGATCTTCTCCTGGGTGTATTTCCTGAGCTCGGCGCGCGCCACCTGCCGCCGGTGCACGGCGTCCGGCCCGTCGGCCAATCGCAGAGTTCTCAGATGCGTCCACGAGCGGGCGAGCGGCGTGTCCTGGCTGATGCCTTGCGCGCCGAACATCTGCACCGCCTCGTCGGTGACCTTGAGCGCGACGCGCGGCGCTACCACCTTGATCTGGCTGATCCAAGGGGCCGCAGCGCGTGCATCGCCCTGGTCGATCATCCAAGCTGCCTTCAGACACAGGAGCCTCGCCATCTCGATCTCCATGCGGCATTCGGCGACGATGTCGAAATTGGCGCCGAGCTTTGCCAGCGATTGGCCGAACGCCTCGCGCCGCACCGAACGCTGGCACAGCATCTCCAGCGCCATCTCGGCCTGGCCGATCGCACGCATGCAATGATGGATGCGGCCTGGCCCAAGCCGTCCCTGCGCGATCTCGAAGCCCCTGCCCTCGCCGAGGATCAGGTTCGCCGCCGGCACCCGCACATCCTTGAACCTCAGATGCATATGGCCATGCGGCGCGTCGTCGTCGCCATAGACCTGCATAGGCCGGAGCTTGGTGATCCCCTCGCTCTCCGCCGGCACCAGGATCATCGAATGCCGGCGATGCTGCGGCTCCTCGTCCGAGCCGGTCCTCACCATGACGATATAGATGGCGCAGCGCGGATCGCCGGCCCCGGACGCCCACCATTTCTCGCCGTTAAGCACATAGTCGTCGCCCTGCCGCTCGCAGCGCATCGAAATATTGGTGGCATCGGATGAGGCGACGTCCGGCTCGGTCATCAGATAGGCCGAGCGGATCTTCCCTTCGAGCAGCGGCTCCAGCCATTGCCGCCTGTGCTCTTCCGAGCCGTAGCGCTCCAGCACTTCCATATTGCCGGTATCGGGCGCCGAGCAGTTGAAGGTCTCTGCGCCGAGATGCGCCTTGCCCATCTCCTCCGCCAGATAGGCATATTCGACCGTCGACAGGCCGTAGCCGCGCTTGGAATCGGTCAGCCAGAAGTTCCACAGCCCGCGCTCCCGCGCCGTCTTCTTCAGTCCTTCGAGGATTTCAGTCTGCCTGGCCGTGTAAGTCCAGCGGTCACCGTTTCTGCCGACCTCGGCGAGAAACTCCTCGCCGAGCGGTGCGATCTCGTCGCGCACCATCGCGGCCACGCGCTGATGGATCGGCTTCAGCCGCTCGGTCATGCCGAGGTTCATGTCCGCCATCGGTTCCGACCCTTTCGCTTCTTTATCCGTGGCAAGGATGACCGTACTTCGGCTAGCCCTGTCAACGCGAGTCCTTCGGTTCCGGCTGGGACGAGGCGCGCGGGAGGAATTAGGATGAGCTATCTCGACAAGCTGTTCTCGGTCGTCGGCAAGACCGCGCTTGTGACCGGTGCCGCAACAGGCATCGGCCGCATGGTGGCGACCGGACTGGTGCAGGCCGGCGCCACTGTGATGATCGCCTCGCGCAAGGGCGAGGACTGTGTGCGGGTCGCCGACGAAATCAACGCTCAGGGCGGCTCCGGTCGGACCGAGGGGTTTGCCGGCGACGTGTCCAGCGAAGCGGGCATCGCCGCGCTGGTTGCCGAGGTGAAGGTCCGAACGGACCGGCTGCACATCCTGGTCAACAATGCCGGCATTTCCTGGGGCGCGCCGCTCGCAGAGTTTCCCTACCACGCCTGGACGAAGGTGTTGGGCGTCAACGTCACCGCCGTCTTCCACCTGACGCGCGAGCTCTTGCCGCTGCTCGATGCTGCAGCAAGCGACGATGACCCGGCCCGCGTGATCAATCTGGGCTCGGTGATGGGCACGCAGCCGCTGGCCGACGACGCCTATTCCTACACCGCCTCCAAGGCTGCGGTGCATCACCTGACGCGCACGCTGGCGATCGAATTCGCCGCCCGCCGCATCACCGTCAACGCCTTTGCGCCCGGTCCCTTCCAGAGTCGGATGACGGCCTTTGCCACCGCCACGGAGGAGCAGGCGAAACGTGTCGGCAGCCATGTTCCGCTCGGCCGCATCGGCGTGGCGGATGACATTGCCGGCGCAACGCTCTATTTGTGCAGCCGTGCCGGAAGCTATGTCACCGGCGCCATCCTGCCGATCGACGGCGGCCAGTCGGTGCAGCACGGGATGACATTGTTCAAGGAGTAGGACGCCCGGTTCAAGCAATCGCGATCGGGCGGGGTGCGGAGGACATCAGCGTGGAACCGATCAGTCTCGATACGCTTCTGGCCAGCGTCGGCAAGGAAGTCGGCGTGTCGCCCTGGCGCACGGTGACGCAGCGCATGATCGATCAGTTCGCCGACGCCACCGACGATCACCAGTTCATCCATTGCGATCCGGAACGGGCCGCGCGCGAGACGCCGTTCGGCGGCACCATCGCGCACGGCTTCCTGTCGCTGTCGCTGCTGTCGGCCATGACCTTCGAGACCATGCCGCCGATCGAAAACACCAAGATGGGCGTCAATCACGGCTTCGACACGCTGCGCTTCCTGGCGCCGGTGAAGACCGGCTCGCGCATCCGCACCCATTTCGTGCTGGCCGACGTCAAGGTGCGGCCTTCCGGATGGGTGCAGACGGCGCACGACGTCACCATCGAGATCGAAGGATCGAAGAAGCCGGCGCTCACCGCGCGCTGGCTGACCCTGACGCTGATCGAGCGCCAGCCCGAGACCGCATGAGCGGCGACGCCAACGCGCTCGACCAAGCAGCGCTTGCGCCTTATCTCGAAGCGCATGTGCCTGGTTTTTCCAAGCTTTGCGCGGCCGAAAAATTCAAGTCCGGACAGTCGAACCCGACCTATCTGCTGACCGCCGCCAGCGGCCGCTACGTGCTGCGCGCCAAGCCGTCGGGGCAGTTGCTGAAATCGGCACATCAGGTCGACCGCGAATTCCGGGTCATGCAGGCGCTGAGCACGACCTCCGTGCCGGTGCCGCGCATGCTCCATCTTTCAGGCGAGATGACGCCGATCGGCCGCATGTTCTACGTCATGGAGTTCCTCGACGGGCGCATCTTCTGGGATCCGTCGCTGCCGGATGCATCCGGCAATGACGAGCGTGCCGCGATCTACGACGCCATGAATGCGACCCTCGCCGCCCTGCACCAAGTCGATGTCGAGGCTGTGGGCTTAGGCGATTTCGGCAAGCCCGGCAGCTATTTCCAGCGCCAGTTCGCGCGCTGGACAAGTCAGTACCGCGCCTCCGAAACCGAAAGCATAGCCGCTATGGATCGGCTGATGACCTGGCTGGAGACGCATATGCCGGCCGATGACGGCCGGGTCTCGCTGGTGCATGGCGACTACCGATTGGACAATATGATTTTCGCCAAGGACGAGCCGAAGGTCATCGCCGTGCTCGACTGGGAACTGTCGACGCTTGGCCATCCTTTTGCCGACCTCGCCTATCAATGCATGCAATGGCGGCTGCCGCATGCGTCGGGCTTTCGCGGCCTAGACGGCATCGACCGCGCCTCGATCGGCCTGCCGTCCGAGGAGGCCTATGTCGCCGCCTATTGCCGCCGGCGCGGCATCGACGGCATCGGCAACTGGACCTTCTTCCTCGCCTTCTCCTTCTTCCGCCTGGCGGCGATCTGCCAGGGTGTCTACCGCCGCGCGCTGGACGGCAATGCCTCCAACCCGGAAAAGGCCAGGACCTATGGCGAGGCGGTGAAGCTGCTCGCCGCGCTGGCGGTGGAACTGATTGACAAGAAAAGTTGAGGGAGCCAAGCCACGGGCCGTTTCGATGGAGCGACCGTGCTGATCACCGGTGCGACAGGCGGTCTCGGCAGCGGCGCGGCCAAAGCCTTCGCCACTGAGGGCTCGCAGCCATGCGCAGGCGCTGGACGGCGGCATTAGCGCGATCTAGTTCGGAAAAAGTGGGTAGCGGCTTTGCTGTTCGGAATTAAGTAGGAACAAAGCGTTAGGGCGTATCTTGGGGAACCAGGCCGCTCCCTTGTCCGTTTCCGTACAGCGTATATAATTTTGTCAGGCAACCAACCATAAAGGCAGGCGGAAATTGCCGCTGAGCGTTCAGAAACGCCGCGAGAAACAGAAAGCCGAGCTTCGTTCCGAACTGGTCGACGCAGCTCACAAGCTTGTGCAGGAAGAGGGCTACGAAGGGCTTACCATTCGCAAGCTTGCCAAGCGGGTCGGCTACGCGCCGATGTCGGTCTATTCCTATTTTGCCGATAAGCAGGACATCCTGTTCGCGCTCGCCGAGGACGCGTTCGAAACGCTTGCCCGCCGCATCGAGGAGCACCCGGCAGACGATCCCGTTGAGGCGCTGCGGGCTGTGATGACCGAGTATGCCGCCTTCGGGCTCGGCAATCCCAATGAATACCGCACCGTCTTCATGACAGAGAAGACCCGGCTGCCGGAAGGCCGGAGCTACGAGGACATGGAACAGGGCAATCCGGCGATGAAGGTGCTGATCAAAAGGGTCGAGGCCTGCGTCGCAGCCGGCAAGCTCAAAGGCGACCCTCGCGCCATAGCCACCATGCTGTGGACCGTTGGCCACGGCACGATCTCGCTGCTGATCACCTTTCCCTTCTATCCGTTCGGCGACCCCCAGGCCTATGTGAAGCGGATGTGCGACTTCATGCTGGCCTCGTTGTCGGCGCAGGACATACCCCCGCTCACCGAAACACCGGTCAACTGCTGACCGGCTTCGCCGGCTTGACACAACGCCGGTCGCTTGATTTGCGACGCCGGTTACTCGGTTCAAGCTAATTTGTCGTACGCGTACAAATTCCCTCTTGAATTCAGCCTCCATTAACCGTATATGTACGTTGTGTCGTACATGTACGATTGGAGACGGAAAGATGAAAAAGACAATCCTCGCGCTCGCTGCCTTGCTGGCTTTCTCGGGCGCCGCTTTCGCTGGCGGGAGCCAGCCGGCCAAGCACGCCCCTGCGGCCTGCACCCAGGCTCACACCAATCAGGCGCTCGACTGCGCCGCGACCGGCTCGGTGGAAAAGCCCGATGCCGCCAACACTCAGACGACCAACGGCCCGCGGCTCGGTATCGACGTGAACCCTTGGTTCGTGCCGGGCCTCTAATCAGCGCCAAATCGCAAACGAAACCGGCGGCGCTTGGCCGCCCGTTTTCGTTTCGCCTGAAGCCCGATTTGACTGCGGCGGCGCTCTACTTCTTGTGCGACTTCATTCCAGGCAAGGTCTTGGCCCTGCCAGGCTTTGCCGGCCCGCCGGGGATGGTGGTGCTGGTAATCGACACCGGATCGCTGGCCGGGAAGGTGTCCTCGAGGCCTTCCTCGAGCTCTTCTTCCTCGATCTCGCGATCCCGCTCCAGCGAACGGACCGCCTCTGACTTCTTGGGCGACTTCGGCGCAGACTTGGACGGCATCGGCAGTCTCCTCGCAAGCCGCAGAAACGGCCCGGACCGGTGAAGGCTCCCCGAGGCCGGCCCTTCGGACCGGTTGGCGCAGGATCAGTTCGCCGCGTCGCTCGCCGCTTCCGACAGCAAAGTAAATACATAGTCCGAGAAGGAACGCCAGCATTCCACCCGGAACGTGTCTTCAGCGGTACGCAGCAGCACGATCTCGGACTTGCCGAGAATGGTGCGCGATGCTGCCCCGACCGGGAAGGCCTCGAGCGACAGGTCCTGTGGGCAACCGGAACTGACCGTCACCGCGGCCGCCGGCCCGGCAACCGAGATCGCCACATTGCGATGCGAGATGCCGACCGCGGAGTGCAGCGCCGAAACCTTGGCGCAGTCGGCCAGCGGATCGTTGCCGGCATCGTCGATGACCAGCCATTCGTCCGGCCCGAGCCATAAGGCGGTGCGCCCGCCTTTCGCCGCCGAGGTCTTCGGCTTCGACGGCAGCGTCACGCCGAGCGCCTTGGAGAGCGCGGCGACGGAAGCTTCGGGCGCGCGCAGCGAGATGCGTTCGGCCGGCGGTAGGATCTCGACCTTGACGCCCGGCGCCGACACCGCGCGCCCGGCAAGTGCCGGACGCCGTTCGGCGGCAGCTGAAGCGTCGGCGGCTTTTGTCTTGGCGGTAGCCTTAGCCATTGAGGCGCTCCCCCTTTTCGTCGACGAACACCATGCCGGTGACCTCCACCTCGATCGTGCCGTTCGGCATCGGCACATAGAGCGTCTGGCCCATGCGATCACGGCCGCCGGCGACCAGCGCCAGCGCGATCGAGCGCCCGCAGTTCTCCGACCAGTAGCTGGAGGTGACGTGGCCGATCATCTTCATCGGGATCGCCTGTTTCGGATCCTCGACGATCTGCGCGCCTTCTTCCAACACGACCTTCGGATCCTTGGCCTTCAGGCCGACCAGTTGCTTGCGGCCCTTGGCGACGAGATCCGCGCGCATCATGCCGCGGATGCCGACGAAGTCGGTCTTCTTCTTGCCGACCGCCCAGTCGAGACCGGCATCGTTCGGCGTCACCGTGCCGTCCGTATCCTGGCCGACGATGATGTAGCCCTTTTCGGCGCGCAGCACGTGCATTGTTTCGGTGCCGTAAGCGGTCGCGCCATGCTTCTGGCCTTCGGCCCACAGCGCTTCCCACACCGCTTCGCCATAGTCGGCCGGCACGTTGACCTCGAAGCCGCGCTCGCCGGTGAAAGACATGCGGAACAGCCGCGTCGGCACGCCGCAGATCTTGCCTTCTCGCACCGACATATGCGGCAGTGCCTCGTCCGACATGTCGATGCCTTCGACCAAAGGCTCGATGATTTTCCGCGCGCTCGGCCCCTGCACGGCGATCACCGCCCATTGCTCGGTAATCGAGGTCAGCCAGACATTGAGATGCGGGAACTCGGTCTGGAGATAATCCTCCATGTGATGCATGACACGCGGCGCGCCGCCGGTGGTCGTCGTCACATGGAAGCGGTCCGGCGCCAGCCTGCCGACGACGCCGTCATCATAGATGAAGCCGTCCTCGCGCAGCATGATGCCGTAGCGGCAGCGGCCGGGCTCCAGCTTCTCCCACGGGTTGGTGTAGAGCAGTTCCATGAACTTCGCCGCATCCGGCCCGACCACCTCGATCTTGCCGAGCGTGGAGGCGTCGAACAGGCCGGCCGCTTTGCGCACCGTCACGCATTCGCGGTTGACGGCGGCGTGCATGTCCTCGCCGGCTTTCGGGAAATACCAGGCGCGCTTCCACTGGCCGACATCCTCGAACACGGCACCTTGGGCGGCCGCCCAGCCATGCGTCGCCGTGCGGCGCGTCGGGTCGAACAGCGCGCCACGCGCATGGCCGACGATCGAGCCGAAGGTGACCGGGGTATAGGGCGCGCGGAACGTGGTGAGACCGACCTGCGGGATCGGCTTGCCGAGCGTCTCGGCGGCGATCGCCAGGCCGTGCATGTTCGACGTCTTACCCTGGTCGGTCGCCATGCCGTTGGTGGTGAAGCGCTTGACGTGCTCGATCGAGTGCATGCCCTCATGCACCGCCTGGCGAATGTCCTTGGCGGTGACATCGTTCTGAAAATCGACGAAGGCCTTGACCGTGGTGCCCGGCCCGGCGCCGGGCGCAGCGCCAAGCATGCCGCGTGACCAGCTTTCACTGGCATCGACCTTTGGCTTGGCGCCCTTGCCCATCTTGCCGCTGGAATCCTTGCCGCCGGCGTCCCTTGCCGCCTGGGCGCCTGCCGCATAGGCCTCGTCGACCGTTGCCTCCAGACCGTCCGTGCCGTTGCAGGCGCCGACCGAGACGCAGTCCTGCGCATAGGTCCCCGGCACGAAGCGTCGCGCCTCCTCGTTGAAGGCGACTTTGCCGCGCGACTGCGAGAACAGATGCACCGACGGCGTCCAGCCGGCGGACATCAGGATGGCGTCGACCGCGATCCTGCGCTCGCCGCCGCCGTTCTTCGGCTGCACCGTCATCGACGATACGCGCAGCTTGCCGCCGGCGCTAACCACAGCGCGACCGAAATTGATCTCGATGCCGAGGCTCCTCGCTTCGTCGATCACCGCCCCCGACGGGTTGTCGCGCAGGTCGACGATGGCAGCGACATTGACGCCGGCCTTCCTCAGGTCGATCGCGGCCGCGTAGGCCGAGTCGTTTGCCGTATAGACGCCGACATTCCTACCGACCGCCACGCCATAGTGGTTGAGGTAGGTGCGCGCCGCCGATGCCAGCATGACGCCCGGCCGGTCGTTGTTGGCGAACACCATGTGCCGCTCGATGGCGCCGGTCGCGAGCACGACCCGCTTGGCGCGAACCTGCCACAGGCGCTCGCGCGCCAGCTCCCGGCCGGGGCTCTTGAGATGGTCGCTGACCCGCTCGACCAGGCCGACGAAGTTCTGCGCGTAGTACCCGAAAGCTGTCGTGCGCGACAGCACTCGGACATTGTCCATCGCCTTGAGTTTGGCGATCGCGGCTTGTGCCCAGGCAAAGCCGTCCTCGCCATCGATCCTGGCGCCGCTCTCGAAGCGCAGGCTGCCGCCGAATTCGGCCTGCTCGTCGGCGAGGATCACCCGCACGCCGGTTTCGGCTGCGGCAAGCGCCGCAGTGATGCCGGCCGCACCGCCGCCCAGCACCAGCACGTCGCAATGCGCGTAGCGCGCCGCATAATGGTCGGGATCCGGCCGGTCGGGGGAAACGCCAAGGCCGGCCGTCGCGCGGATCTTCGGCTCATAGAAGTTCAACCAGGCCGACTTCGGCCACATGAAGGTCTTGTAGTAGAAGCCGGCCGAGAACATCGGCGAGGCAATGTCGTTGACCGCGCCGACATCGAAGGCGAGCGAGGGCCAGCGGTTCTGCGAATTGGCGGTGAGCCCGTCATAGAGCTCCTGCACGGTCGCCCGCACATTCGGCGTCTTGCGCGCGTCGTCGCGCACGATCTGCACCAGCGCGTTGGGTTCTTCCGCGCCGGCCGAGAGGAAGCCGCGCGGCCGGTGGTACTTGAAGGAGCGGCCGACGAGATGCACGCCGTTGGCGAGCAGCGCCGAGGCCAGCGTGTCGCCCTCGATCCCGATATACTGCTTGCCGTCGAAGCTGAACGAGGCGGTCTTCGCCTGGCTGAGACGCCCGGCGCCGGAAATGCGGAAGGCGGCGTTCATTTCGAGGCTCCAGGCAGCTTCGCAGGCTTCGGCTCGCCGGCCTTGTAGGTCATGACGAACTTGTCGGTCACGGTGTCGCGCACGGCGTTGAAAAAGCGCGCGCAGCCATGGATGTGCCGCCAGCGCTCATAGATCACGCCCTTGGGGTTCGAGCGGATGAAGAAGAATTTCTCGAAATCGTCGTCGCTCTCGGCGGCAATGTTGGTCGGGCGCGCGATATGCGCCTCGCCGGCATTGCGGAACTCGAGTTCCGGGCGCTCTTCCTCGCAATAGGGACAGCGGATGAGAAGCATCTAGGTTGATCCTACAATTCGCCATGGCTGACGCGGGCGCCGGCCGGTTGATCGCAAAGCTTCTGGCAGGCCATCTCGGCCATCATCAATGCGCCACCGCCGCCGCCGCCGCTTCGTCGATGAGACGGCCGGTGCGGAAGCGCTCGAGCGTGAAGGGCGCGTTGATCGGGTGCGGGTCGTCCCTGGCGATGGTGTGGGCAAAGACGTTGCCCGAACCTGGCGTCGCCTTGAAGCCGCCCGTGCCCCAGCCGCAATTGACATAGAGGCCCTTGACCGGCGTCTTAGCCAGGATCGGCGAGCGGTCGGGGGTCACATCGACGATGCCGCCCCAGGAGCGCAGCATCTTCATGCGGGTGAAGATCGGGAACATTTCGCAGATGGCGTCGAGCGTGTGCTGCAGGATGTGCAGGCCGCCGGTTTGCGAATAGGAGATATACTGGTCGGTGCCGGCGCCGATGACCAGCTCGCCCTTGTCCGACTGCGAGATATAGGCGTGCACCGTGTTCGACATGATGACGCATGGCACCACCGGCTTGACCGGCTCCGAGACCAGCGCCTGCAACGGATAACTCTCCAACGGCATGCGCACGCCGGCCATATCCATGATGACCGACGAATGGCCGGCAGCGACGACGCCGACCTTCTTCGCGCCGATGAAGCCGCGCGTCGTCTCGACGCCGGTGACCGCGCCGTTGGCCGCGCGCTTGACGCCGGTGACCTCGCAGTTCTGGATGATGTGCACGCCGCGCGCCGAGGCGCCGCGCGCATAACCCCAGGCGACCGCATCGTGGCGCGCCGTGCCGCCGCGGCGCTGCAGCGCGGCACCCATGACCGGATAGCGCGCCTCCTTGGAAATGTTGAGCGGCGGACAGAACTCCTTCGCCTGTTCCGGCGTCAGCCACTCATTGTCGATGCCGTTGAGGCGGTTGGCATGGATGTGGCGCTTGAACACCTGGACGTCATGCACATTGTGCGCGAGCATCATGACGCCGCGCGCCGAATACATGACGTTGTAGTTGAGCTCCTGGCTCAGTCCGTCCCACAATTTCAGCGCATGGTCGTAGATGCCGGCGCTTTCGTCATAGAGATAGTTGGAGCGGATGATGGTGGTGTTGCGGCCGGTGTTGCCGCCCCCGAGCCAGCCCTTTTCCAGCACCGCGACATTGGTGATGCCGTGCTCGGTCGCCAGATAATAGGCGGTGGCCAGGCCGTGGCCGCCGGCGCCGACGATGATGACGTCATATTCCTTCTTCGGCTCGGGTGAGGTCCATTGCTCTTCCCAGCCCTTGTGGCCGCGCATCGCCTCGCGGGCAATGGCGAATACGGAGTATTTCTTCACGTTCAGCCTCGCGCCAAAAATCGCGGATCTCGGCCGGGCATTCCCCGGCGCGCGTGGTGTATCACTAGCGAAAGCGTGCAGTCACCCTTGCGCTGTTTGCGACGGCGCTTGCCGTTTTGCGCCGCGGCTGCGCGGCGCATGCCCGACAACTTGCATTCCGATCGGCAAGTCAGCTTTCGGGTGGCTGCCGAAATGCCGATTTGCGACCAAGCATCCCACCACCGGCTGGACCGGCATAGAGAAAGGATGAGAAATGTTCGCACTCACCGAAAAGGTCGCCATCGTCACCGGCGCCAGCTCCGGCATCGGCCGCGCTACGGCCAGTCTGTTCGCCGAGCAGGGCGCCAGTGTCGTCGTCGCGGCGCGCCGCCGGGCCGAGCTCGATGCACTCGTCAGCGAAATCGAGACGGCCGGTGGAACCGCAATTGCACTCGCCGGCGATGTCCGGGACGAAGCCTATGCCAGAGCTCTGGTCGAGCTTGCGGTCGAAAGGTTCGGCGGCCTCGACATTGCCTTCAACAATGCGGGCGCCGTCGGCTTGATGGCGCCGGTACCGGAGATGGCGCCGGCGACTTGGCACGACACGATCGACACCAATTTGACCAGCGCCTTCCTCGCCGCCAGGCACCAGATCCCGGCGATGCTGGAGCGCGGGGGCGGCTCGCTGATCTTCACCTCGAGCTTCGTCGGCTATACCGCCGGCATGCCGGGCATGGCCGCCTATGCCGCCGCCAAGGCGGGGCTGATCGGGCTGACGCAGGTGCTGGCCGCCGAATACGGCCCGAAAGGGCTGCGCGTCAACGCGCTGCTGCCCGGCGGCACCGACACGCCCGCAGCGACGTTCAAGACGCCGGAGTCGCGAACATTCGTCGAAAACCTGCATGCCTTGAAGCGTGTGGCCCGGCCCGAGGAGATCGCCCGCTCAGCGCTCTACCTTGCCTCGGACGCCTCAAGCTTCACCACCGGCGCGGCGCTGTTTGCCGATGGTGGCGTCTCGATCAATCGGACGTGACGTCGGCAGCCATGCTCATCCGCTGAAATAGCGCGACGGGGCCTTGCATTCCGGTCCGTTTTGACGATTTGGTTTCCCGTCGAAAACGGACCGGAACGATGCTGCTGATCAGAACCTATGTCGCTCAGAGCGCTATCGAAGGCGTCGGTGTTTTCGCCGCCGAGCCGGTCAGGAAAGGCGCCTCCATCTGGCGGCTCGATCCCGATTTCGACCGGCTGATCCCGATGGAGAAATACGAGAAGGCGCCGCCGCATCTCAAGGAATTGCTCGACCGCTACGCCTATCCGAGCCCGGACAAGCCGGGTTTCATGGTATATGAGGTCGACAATGGCCGCTTCATGAACCATTCCGAGCGGCCGAACACGGATTTCTCCCAATACGGTGGCGCCACAGCGACCCGGGATATCGCGGCCGGCGAGGAAATCACTTGCGACTATGGCGAATTCTTTGAGGATTTCGCCCGTCTGCATCTGGCGACCGCCTAAGGCTCAGACCGGCAAGGCACGGCGCTCGGGCTTCCGATCGTGGTTTCCTGCAATCAACGGTGGACAGCACGGCCTGATTCTGCTATCAGCCGGCACAATTCGCGGTGCAGGTCACTGCGGAGGCATGCGGCTATGGGCTGCTTGCCTGAGATTTCAAACCCGAAGACAGGATTACACGTGCAGGTACTCGTCCGCGACAACAACGTTGATCAGGCGCTTCGCGCGCTGAAGAAGAAGATGCAGCGCGAAGGTATTTTCCGCGAAATGAAGATGCGCGGTCACTACGAAAAGCCGTCCGAGAAGCGTGCCCGCGAGAAGGCGGAAGCCGTCCGCCGCGCCCGCAAGCTGGCCCGTAAGCGCGCCCAGCGCGAAGGCCTGCTGCCGATGACCCCGCGCCCGGCTCCGGCTGGTGCTGCCGGCGCATCGCGTTCGCCGCGCTGATACCGTCAATTTTTCGTCCTTTTCGAAGGATACCGAGGGTGGCGCGATGCGGAATCGCCGCCACCTTTTTGTTTATGCGTTCGAGCCGGTTCGGAGAGGGAACGGACCTGACGGCGCGGCGCCAGTGAGGACTGAGATGAACGCAATTACCGTGGAGCGCAGAACCGCTTTTCGCGGCTTCGCCCTGACGGCGGCCCTGCTTTCGGGCCTGACCCTTGCAGCATGCCAGACGGCCCCGACGGGGGAGTTCAACAATATCGACAAGGCGCAAGGCTCGACCGAGAACATCTCCTCGCTGTCGGCTGTCATCCAGCGCAATCCTCAGGATCCCGAGGGTTACAATGTGCGCGGCTCGGCCTATGGCCGCGGCGGCCAGTACCAGGCGGCGCTCAAAGATTTCGACACCGCCATCCAGCTCAATCCGAACTTCTATCAGGCCTATTCGAACCGGGCGCTCATCCAGCGTTTCCTCGGCAACCAGCAAGCAGCGCTTGCCGACTATAACCGCTCGATCCAAATCAACGCCAACTACGACGCCGCCTACATCGGCCGCGGCAATCTTTATCGCAAGGCCGGCCGCGTCAACGACGCCTTCAACGATTTCCAGAAGGCGATCCAACTCGACACGACCGACGCCCGCGCCTACCACAATCGCGGCCTGATCTATCAGAGCCAGGGCCAGCACAAGTTCGCCATCGAGGATTTCTCGACCGCCATCTCGCTGGCGCCGGACGCAGCCGAGCCCTACAACGGCCGCGGCCTGTCCTATCTGGCCATGAATGACGAGGACAACGCCTTCGCCGACTTCAACATGGCCATCAAGCTCGACGGCAAGAACGCCGAGGCCTGGGCCAACCAGGCGCTGATCTACGAGCGACGCGGCGACAAGGAAAGGGCGGCCAAGTCCTACCGCGAGGCTGTCCACCTCGACCCGAACTACCAACCCGCCAAGGACGGCCTGTCGCGCACCTCGGCCGGCGCCAGCTGATCGGAAGCTAAGGCCGCCCGGGGGTCCGGTCGCCCGCGATGGGTCTATTGCGGCGCTGACACGCCGATGTGGCCGTTAGTCTAGTCGCCAACGGCGATGTGTTGGCTCGCCATGCTCGCGCCAAGTTTTGGGCGGAACGCTCCTCGCACCTCGACCGTTTAACCGGGGCCGTTTGTTGCGAAAGGACCTTTCCGATGATCAAGACACTTGCCTGTGCCGCCGCCGCGCTTGCCGCCACGGTCCTCGCTTCTCCGGTCAGCGCCGGCACGCTCCGGCTCGGCACGCTCGATTGCACCATCGACGGAGGCACCGGTTACGTCATCACCTCCAACAAGGGCGTGTCCTGCGTGTTCCGCCCCTATCATCACGGCCCGGCCGAGCTATACACGGGCATGATCTCCAAGCTCGGCGTCGATATCGGCCGGACGCATCAAGGTCAGCTTGTCTGGGCGGTTCTCGCCGCCACCCGCCACCATGACGCAGGCGATCTCGCCGGCAGCTATTACGGCGTCAACGCGGAGGCGAGCGTCGTGACCGGTGGCGGCGCCAATCTTTTGGTCGGCGGCCTCGACGGCGCCTTCATGCTCGAGCCGCTGAGCGTCCAGGCGCAGACCGGCGTCAACCTCGCTGTTGCCGTGGCTTCGCTGGACCTCGTCCACTCCTATAAGTGAAATTTCAATTCAATTAGCACCGATACGGCCCGGGACGCTCGTTCCCGGGCCGAATTTTTAGCGCGCTTGCTCGCTGACATCGCCGAAAAGCCTCTTGAGCTCAACTGCGCTTGAGGTTCTACAAGCCCTGCCGAACTGGATCTGGCGCTTCGTTCGCAATGTGGATGAGGTTGCGGAAAACAAGCGGGAGATCGACGTGACGGCAGCAGGCGGCGGCAAGGTGGCCGGCAACAAGGTGGACTGGCGAGCACTGTGGGCAAGCGGCGACCTGGCACGTTTCTGCTTTGTCAGTCTCGGCATCCTGCTGCATGCCACCAACGAGACCATGGTGGCGACGGTGATGCCGGCCATGGTCGGCGAGTTGGCCGGCGTGCAGCTCGTTGGCTGGTCGCTGGCGATCTATGAGCTCGGCGCCATCGTCGCGGGTGCGGCCGCCGGGCGGCTGGTGAGCTATGTCGCGCTGCGCTCCAACATGATGATCGCTGCCCTGCTCTACGCGGCAGGCGCGCTGATCTGCGCGACGGCACCCTCCATGCCGTTCTTCCTCGCCGGGCGGCTGGTCGAGGGACTTGGCGGCGGCGCGCTGGTGTCGCTCGCCTTCGTTTCGGTCGAGCGTCTCTTTCCGCGCAACATCTGGCCGCAGCTCTTCGGCATCATGTCGGCGATCTGGGGCGTCGCCGCCTCCAGCGGACCGATGCTCGGCGCTGTTATGACCGAGTTCCTGTCGTGGCGCTGGGCCTTTGGCGTCTTCACTTTCGGCGGCGCGGCGATGGCGCTGGCGAGCTTTATCGTGCTGGACACGCCGGAGGCGACGAGGCCGCAGGCGGGCAGCGGCACGGCGCCGCCCTTTCCCTATCCGGCGCTTGCCTGTCTCGCCATCGCCGTCGTGCTGATCGCTGCCGCCGGCATCGACATCGCCCTGCTGCGCTCGTCGCTGCTGCTGGCCCTCGGGCTGATCGGCCTGGCGCTTTTCTTCCGCATCGATGCCCGCAGGCCGCGCTCGCGCCTGTTTCCGGCACCTTTGTTCTCATGGCGCTCGCCGCTTGGCTCAGGCATGACGATGGTTGCGGCCTTCTCGGTAGCGACCTGCACGTTCACCATTTACGGGCCGCTGCTGCTCACCACGCTGCACGGCATCCCAATCCTGACCACCGGCTATATCATCGCTGCCGAATCCATCGCCTGGTCGATCCTGTCGATCCTCATCGCCAATGCGCCGCTGGAGCGCGAAAGACTGATCATCGTCGTCGGCGCGCTGATGATCGCCTCCGGTCTTGCCGGTTTCGCCTACGCCATCCCCGCAGGTTCGATCCCGCTGATCCTGCTCTGCGCTCTGCTGCAGGGCGGCGGCTTCGGCGTCTGCTGGCCGTTCCTGACGCGCGTCATCGTCGCTTCGGCCCGCGACGGCGAGCAGACGATCGCTTCCGCCGCCGTGCCGACCATGCAGCGGATCGGCTACGCGGTGGGCGCGGCCCTTGCCGGCATTGTGGCCAACGCCAGCGGCTTCTCGCAAGGCCTCAATCGTGACGCGGCTGCAGGCGTGGCCGGCTGGCTCTTCCTCGCCTTCGTGCCGCTTGGGATCCTCGGCTGCATCGCCGCGCTGCGGATCGCGCTGCCGCCAATGCGACCGCAGGCAGCGGCCAGCTAAACCACTGTCGTTTTCAGCCGCTCGGCAATCGATGCGGCGAGCCGTGTCGCCACCTCGTCCTTGCCCATCTCCGGCCACTCCTCGACGCCCGTGCGCGAGACGATGCGCACCTTGTTGCGATCGCCGCCCATCACGCCGGAAGGGCCGATGCCGCTCCCATGCGAGACGTCGTTCGCGACGATGAGATCGGCGCCCTTCTTCCTGAGCTTGGCCTCGGCGTTGCCGATGAGGTCCTGCGTCTCGGCGGCAAAGCCGACGACAAGACCGGGCCTCTGCGCATGATGACCGACGCCCGCCAGGATGTCGGGATTCTCGACCATCTTGAGCGACGGCGGGCCCTTCCCTGCCACCTTCTTGATCTTTTCACCGGCGGCATTCGCGGTGCGCCAGTCGGCGACGGCCGCGACGAAAACAGCCGCGTCCGCCGGCAGAAGGTTCTCGACCGCTTCCTTCATCTCGGCCGCTGTTTCCACATGCGTGGTCTTCACCCCGGCCGGATCGGCGATGTTGACCGGACCGGACACGAGCCGGACATCGGCGCCGAGCTTCGCCAGTGCCGCCGCGATCGCATGGCCCTGCTTGCCGGACGAACGGTTGGCGATGTAGCGCACCGGATCGATCGGCTCATGCGTCGGCCCCGAGGTGACGATGATCTTGCGGCCCGCAAGCGGCTGCGGCTTCTCGTCGAGCATCGCCTCGATCGCGGCCACGATTTCCAGCGGCTCGGCCATGCGGCCTTCGCCCGCCTCGTTGCTTTCCGCCATCTCGCCCTTGGCCGGCCCGACAAAGGCGATGCCATCCTTCTGCAGGGTCGCCCGGTTGCGCCGCGTCGCCGGATGCGACCACATCTTCGGATTCATCGCCGGCGCCATCAGCACTTTCTTGTCGGTCGCAAGCAGCACCGTCGAGGCAAGATCATTGGCATGGCCGTTGGCGAGCTTCGCCATCAGGTCGGCGGTGGCCGGCGCCACGACCAGCAGATCTGCCTCGCGCGACAGCCTTATGTGGCCGACATCGTGCTCGTCATTGCGGTCGAAGAGTTCGGTGAAAACATGATCGGCCGAAAGCGCGCCGACGGACAGCGTGGTGACGAATTCCTGCGCGGCTGATGTCATTACCACCCGGACAGAAGCGCCGCGCTCGCGCAGGCGCCGGATCAGGTCGAGCGATTTATAGGCGGCGATGCCGCCGCCGATGACGAGAAGGACGCGTTTGCCGGAGAGCGTTCCGCGAACTGATGGCCTGCCGGGCATGTCGGCGATAGGCGGTGCTTGCTGGCCGGGGCCGGTCAGCGCGCGCAACGTCTTCTCGATCTGGTCGATGCGGTCGGCCTGTCCTGCCCGGCCCTCAACCGCCGCCCTGATCATCGCCCGGGCCTGCTCCTCCATCGAGCAGCCATTTTCGGCAGCCAATTGGCGCAGCAGGTCCTTAACTCCATCGTCAAGGTTGCGGATCGTGATGCTGGCCATCTGATTGCACCCGCTTCAAACTAGCGCCGGCAATGATAGCAATGCAATCAAACCGCAGCAAGGCGGCGGGCGGTCAGAAAATCCGCCACGCGATGTAAATCAGCGTCAGCGCAATGATCCACAGCGCCACGCGGCCGAAGCGGGTGTAGTGCGCCTCCGCCTTGCCGATCGCGCGCGCGGTCGCCTCGTCGAAGCGCAGGCCGTGCTCCGCCATCAGGTCGATCTCACGCGACAGCCGCTCGGTGCGAACCGCAATGTCCGGCGCCTGCCTCGCCAGCGAGATCAAGGCCTTGCCGGCGTCCCGCGCGTCCGAGAGCACGCCGCGCGGGCCGAGATTGCCCGCGATCCAGTCACTGACCACCGGCTCCGAAGTCTTCCACATGTTGAACGCCGGATCGAGCGTGCGGGCCACGCCTTCGACCACCACCATGGTCTTTTGCAAAAGCACCAGCTCGGTCCGCGTCGCCATGTCGAAGAGGTCGGTGACCTCGAACAGCAGCGTCAGAAGCTTGGCCATCGAGATCGTGTCGGCCGACTGGCCGTGGATCGGCTCGCCGATGGCGCGGATCGCCTGCGCGAAGGCCGAGACATTGTGCTGACGCGGCACATAGCCGGCCTCGAAATGCACCTCGGCGACGCGCCGGTAGTCGCGCACGATGAAGCCGTAGAGGATCTCGGCCAGAAAACGCCGCTCCTTCTTGCCGAGCCTGCCGGCGATGCCGAGATCGACGGCAACGATGGTGCCGTCCGGTTCGACGAACAGGTTGCCCGGATGCATGTCGGCATGGAAGAAGCCGTCGCGCAGCGTGTGCCTGAGGAAGGACTGGACGAGATTGGCTGCGATCGCCTTGAGATCGTGACCGGCGGCAGCAAGGCCGGTCAGATCGTTCATCTTGACGCCGTCGATCCACTCCATGGTGATCACGTCGCGGCCGGTCCGCTCCCAATCGACCGCCGGCACGCGGAAGCCCGGATCATCCTTGGTGTTCTCAGCGAGCTCGGAAAACGCGGCCGCTTCGAGCCGCATGTCCATCTCGACCTTGGTGGTCTGCGCCAGCGTCTGGGTCACCTCGATCGGCCGCAGGCGGCGCGAGGAGGGGATGTACTTCTCCTGCAGGCGGGCGGCGAGGAAGTAGCTCTCGAGATCCTGGAAGAAGCGATGGCGCACGCCGGGGCGGATGACCTTCACCGCGACCCGTGAAGCCTTTCCGTCGCGAACGACTTCGGCGCCGTGCACCTGGGCGATCGATGCCGCCGCGACCGGCTCGCCGAAGGTTGCGTAGAGATCCTCGATCCTGCGCCCGAGCGAGGCTTCGATCGCCGCGACCGCTTCCGCCCTCGGAAAGGTGTGCATCTTGTCCTGCAGCAGCGCAAGGTCGACCGCCATGTCGTTGCCGACGACGTCGGGCCGCGTGGCGAGGAACTGGCCGAGCTTCACATAGGATGGCCCCAGCCGCACCACCGCCTGCGCCAGCCGGTCGCCGCGCAGATGGCTTCGGGCGCGGCGGCGAGTGAGCACGCGCGCCAGCCGCCAGCCGAGCTTCGGCATACCGGAAAGCTCTTCGCCGGGCAGCGCCGCGACGACGCCCTCGCGGACCAGCACCCAGCCGGCCCTGGCGAGCCGGAAGCCGGCGCCAACGCTGGTCATCGGACGCCCTGCCTCAAAGCTTCCAGCCCGAATGGAGCGCCGCGATGCCCCCCGAATAGTTGCGGAAAGTGACCCGATCGAAGCCGGCCCGACCAATCATCGCGGCGAAGTTCTGCTGGTTGGGGAACTTGCGGATCGATTCGACCAGATAGGAATAGGGCTCGTCGTCGCCGGTCACCGCCCTGCCGATTTTGGGGATGGCGTTGAACGACCAAGCCTCGTAGGCCTTGTCGAGCAGCGGCATGTCGACCTCGGAAAACTCCAGGCATAGGAAGCGCC
Source organism: Mesorhizobium sp. M1A.T.Ca.IN.004.03.1.1 (assembly GCF_003997555.1). NCBI lineage: Bacteria > Pseudomonadati > Pseudomonadota > Alphaproteobacteria > Hyphomicrobiales > Phyllobacteriaceae > Mesorhizobium > Mesorhizobium sp. M1A.T.Ca.IN.004.03.1.1. The sequence continues at coordinate 1,216,990 of NZ_RZTV01000001.1, forward strand.
CGCCGCGCTTCAGCACACGAAAAGCGTCGCTCAGTGCCACATCGATGCGCGGCACGTTGCGGATGCCGAACGCGATCGTATACGCATCGAACGTGCCGTCCTCGAACGGCAGCGCTTCGGCATTGGCCTCGACGAAATCGGTGTTTTCCGAGAGGCCTTTCTTTTCGGCCCTGTCGCGGCCGACGTCGAGCATCGAGCCGTTGATGTCGAGCACCGTGGCATGCGCATGGCGCTGGCTTGCCTCGATGATGCGAAAGGCGATGTCGCCGGTGCCGCCGGCGACGTCGAGCACCTTCCAGCCCGGCCGCTTCGGGGGGTTGAGCCACGCGACCATCGCGTCCTTCCACAGCCGGTGCAACCCACCCGACATCAGATCGTTCATCAGGTCGTATCGATTGGCCACCTTGTGAAAGACGTCATTGACGAGCGACTGCTTGTCGCCCTCGCCAACCTTCCTGAAACCATAGGAGGTTTCCATGCCGCCCGCGGCCGTGGTTCTCTCAACTGACATTATTTCGATCCGCCATAAAACCGGCGGGACCATAGCCGATCGATGGGGCGGGCGCTATTGTCCAAGGCGCGGTTTTCGGCCGCGCTTTCAGAACGGGTCGGGGAAGAGTTTGCCACGATTTTCCACCGGGAATCGGCGCCACGACAGAAGAATACCGCACGGGATGGCCGCATGATCTTGAAAGCCGAATTGCACTGCCACATCGAAGGGGCAGCGGCGCCCGACCTCGTCGTCAGCCAGGCCCGCAAATACGGCAAGGACCCTTCGCCCTACATCCAGAACGACTCTTTCGACTGGCACGATTTCACGTCTTTCCTCGCCGCCTATGATTTTGCTTCCGACCTGTTCCGCACCGAGGAGGATTACGCCCGTCTAACCGATCATTATCTCACCAGCCTCGCCCGCGACGGCGCCATCTATTCCGAGGTCTTCACCTCGCCGGATCACGCGAAAAGGGCCGGGCTTTCGCCCAAGGCCTATACGGACGCGCTGGGCGAAGGCATGGCCCGCGCCAAGGCGAGGACCGGCATCGAGGGGCGCATGATCGTCACCGGCGTACGCCACGTCGGCGTCGAGGCGATCGAGCAGGCGGCGCGCTTTGCGGCGCGCTGCGGCCATCCGCTGGTCACCGGCTTCGGCGTCGCCGGCGACGAGCGCATCGGCGATTTCGAGGACTATGTGCGGGCTTTCGAGATCGCGCGCGAGGCCGGCCTCGGCATCACCATCCACGCCGGAGAATTGATGGGCTGGGAAAGCGTGGCGGCAGCGCTCGACCATATCCGCCCATCGCGGATCGGCCATGGCGTGCGCGCCATCGAGAACCCGGACCTTGTTCGCCGCATCGCCGCCGAGGGCGTGGTGCTGGAATGCTGCCCCGGCTCCAACATCGCGCTCAAGGTGTTCGATAGTTTCGCCACGCATCCTTTTCCGGCGTTGCGCGCGGCCGGCTGCAAGGTGACGCTCAATTCCGACGACCCGCCCTATTTCTGGACCTCGCTGAAGCGCGAATACGACATCGCCGCCGAGCATTTCGCGATGGACGACAAGGCGCTTACCGCCGTCACCAGGACGGCCATCGAGGCGGCCTTCGTCGACCGGAAGACCAAGGCGATGCTGATGAGCCGGCTCGACCCCAAAGGCCGGTGAATGGTTCGCGGGCCCTTCGGCCTGTCAACCGCAATCATCGGCCCATCAGGACTCGCAAACCGGCTCACTATTCACTATTCACTACTCACCATTCACTGGAGAAGACCATGCAGGGCGTCACCGTCGTCGACCACCCCCTTGTCCAGCACAAGTTGACCATCATGCGCAAGAAGGAGACCTCGACGGCAGGCTTCCGGCGGCTGCTGCGCGAAATCTCCCTGCTTCTCGGCTACGAGGTGACCCGCAACCTCGAACTGACGACCACCACGATCGAGACCCCGATCGAGGAGATGGAAGCGCCGACGCTGGAGGGCAAGAAGCTGGTTTTCGCCTCCGTGCTGCGGGCCGGCAATGGCCTGCTCGAAGGCCTGCTCGATCTGGTGCCGGCGGCGCGCGTCGCCCATATAGGCCTTTACCGCGACCATGAGACGCTCGACGCGATCGAATATTTCTTCAAGGCGCCGAGCGACCTTGCCGACCGTCTGGTGATCGTGGTCGATCCGATGCTTGCGACCGCCAATTCCGCGATCGCGGCGATCGACAAGCTGAAGGGGCGCGGCGCAACCAACATCCGCTTTCTCTGCCTGCTTGCGGCGCCCGAAGGCATCGAGCGCTTCACCAAGGCGCATCCCGATGTCCCGATCTTCACCGCCTCGATCGACCGCCAGTTGAACGACAAGGGTTACATCATGCCTGGCCTCGGCGACGCCGGCGACCGCATGTACGGAACCAAGTGAGATCTTTTCTTAACCGGTCGTTTACGAAACGCCGTGGTTCCGGCGCGCGTTAAAGCCGAAAACACCATGTCGGCTTAAGGATCGAACCTTCACGAAGGTCGATCCATGCTGCGCAAGCTTCTTCTCCTTGGCGTCTTTGTCGGAAGCTCGGCATCGATTCCGATCGTCTATCAGTCGAACCCGCAGATGGTGGAAACCCTGCTGAGATCGGCGTTTGCTTCGAAGCCGGCGCCGCCTGAGGCTCAGCCGGACGTCAATCTCGCTTCGGTTCCAGCCAGGCCGGCGACGCCGATGCCGCTCGGCCGCCAGGTGCTGGTCAATGCCGACCAGCGCGGCCATTTCACTTCCGCCTTCAAGTTCAACGGCCGTCAGATAGACGGCATGATCGACACCGGCGCGACGCTGGTCGCGATCAACATATCGACGGCGCGCCGGATCGGCATCTCGCTCAACCAGTCGGATTTCAATCAACAGGTGAACACGGCGAACGGCGCCATCAAGGCTGCCGTGGTCACCGTCGACCGGCTGCAGATCGGCAAGATTTCCCTCGACAACGTCCAGGCGGTGGTGCTCGACGATCGAGCGCTGCAAACCAACCTGATCGGCATGAGCTTCCTGCAGCGGCTGCAGAAATACGAAGTGCAGGACGGCGCGCTGTTGCTCGTTCAATAGGCGCGATTTTACAGAGGCAGTATCCGCCTGAGCACCGTCTTTTCTGCGGTCGGCTTCGAGTGACCGACCGTATAGGCGGCGCGCACCGCGACGGCGGCAGCCTCGGCGTCGGCCTCGGTCCGCGCATGGACCAGCGCCAGCGCCTCGCCCGCATGCACCTCCGCGCCCACAGGCAGCAGCCGGGTGAGGCCGACGGAATGATCGATCTTGTCATCCGGACGGACGCGCCCGCCGCCCAGCGCAACGACGGCGAGCCCGATTTCGCGCGTCGCGATCCCGGTGACGAAGCCGTCCTCGGCCGCTTTGACCGCCGATTCCACTGCCGCCTTTGGCAGATATTTCTCCGGATTCTCGACGAAGTCGGCGGGGCCGCCGAGCGCCGTCACCATGCGTGCGAACACCGCCGCCGCGCGGCCGCCGGCAAGCGTCTCGGCCGCGCGCCTGATCCCGTCCTGGTTGGACGAGACAATTCCCGCCGATTGCAGCATCTCGGCGGCAAGCGCCAGCGTGACGTCCTCCAGCCGGCGGTCGCGGAAGCGGCCGGTGAGAAAGTCTACCGCGTTCTTCACCTCGACCGCATTGCCCGCTGCCGAGGCCAGCGGCTCGTTCATGCCGGTCACCAGTGCCGAAGCCTTCAGACCGGCGCCATTGGCGACCTCGACCAGGCTGTTCGCAAGTGCGGCCGCATCGCGCGACTTCTCCATGAAGGCGCCGTTGCCGACCTTGACGTCGAGCACAAGCGAGCCGAGCCCGGCGGCAAGCTTCTTCGACAGGATCGAAGCCGTTATCAGCGGCACCGATTCCACTGTGCCCGTCACGTCGCGGATGGCGTAGAGCCGGCGATCGGCCGGCGCCAGGTCGGCGGTCTGGCCGATGATGGCGCAGCCCGTCTCGAGCACCGTCTTGCGGAACCGCGCCAAATCCGGCTGGCTGACGTAACCGGGAATGGCATCCATCTTGTCCAGCGTGCCGCCGGTATGGCCAAGCCCGCGGCCGGAGATCATCGGCACATAAGCGCCGCAGGCCGCGACGATCGGCGCCAGCATCAGCGAGACATTGTCGCCGACGCCGCCCGTCGAATGCTTGTCAGTGACCGGTCCCGGCAAATCGGACCAGTCGAGCACGTCACCGGAATCGCGCATCGCGAGCGTCAGCGCCACTGCTTCCTCGCGACTCATGCCTTTGAGGAACACCGCCATGGCAAAGGCGCCGATCTGGCCCTCCGAGAGCGTGCCGGCCGTGATCCCCTCGATGAAGGTTGCAATCTCGGGCATCGAGAGCTTGTGGCCGTCACGCTTGCGCCGAATGATTTCCTGCGGGAGCATCAGCTTTCCGGCAAACCTTCCTCGAAGACGCGCCGCAGGATCGTCGCCAGCCGCGCGCCGCCGACCGGCGCCATGTCCTTGGTTTCCTGGTGCGAGAGTTCCGCCCCGGTCATGCCTGCCGCAAGGTTGGTGATGACCGAGCAGGCAGCGACCTTGAGGCCGAGGAAGCGGGCCAGGATCACTTCGGGCACGGTCGACATGCCGACCGCGTTGGCGCCCATGACGCGCGCCATGCGGATTTCGGCCGGCGTCTCGAAACATGGTCCGGAAAACCACATGTAGACGCCTTGGTGGAGCGCGGTGCCGGTCTCCTTCGCCGCCGTCTCGATCGCCTTGCGCAAGCCGGCATCATAGGCCTCGGTGAGGCCAACGAAGCGGCGGTCGCTCGGCTCTCCGATCAGCGGATTGGAGCCGGAGAAGTTGATGTGATCGGTAATCATCATCACCGAGCCCGGTCCCATCTCGGGATCGACCGAACCGGCGGCGTTGGTGAGGATGAGATGCGAGATGCCGATGCCGGCAAGCACCTCGAGTGCCGGGCGCATGGCGGCGGCATTGCCGTGCTCGTAATAGTGCGCGCGCCCGGAAAGCATCAGCACCGGCGTGCCGGCGAAACGCCCTGCCACCACCTCGCCGGCGTGGCCGGAGACGCCGCTGCGCGGGAAGCCCGGCAGTTCGGCATAGGGGATGCGCCTTGCGTCCTCCACCTGGTCGACCAGCCCACCGAGGCCGGAGCCCAGCACAAGCGCCGCGGTCGGGGCCAGCCCGTCCAGTTTCTCGACCAGATGATCCAGCGCTTCCTTCATTTCAGGATATCGCCCCTGAAGCCGTAAGGCAGCATATCGCCCATGGTGACCGTCTCGACCACGCCGGTGTTGTCGCAGAGATAGAGTTTCGTCTCCGGCCGGCAGAATTCCGCCAGCCGCTGCCGGCAGCCGCCGCAGGGCGAGCATTTGGCCATGCGCTCGGCGATCACCGCGATCTCGGTGATCTTGCCGCCGCCGCCCATGATGTAGTGGCCGAGCGCGGTGGTCTCGGCACACCAGCCTTCCGGATAGGACGCCACCTCGATGTTGGCGCCGGTGAAGACGCGACCGTCCTCGGTGCGCAGCGCGGCGCCTACGGGAAACTTGGAATAGGGCGCATAGGCCTTGGCCATCGCCGTCCTGGCCGCTTCGAACAGATCATGCCACATTTCCTTCTTCTCTCCCACGATCTTGTTCAAATTGCCGGTTGCCGAGACTGCCCGAGCCTCAGCGTTCCTTGACATAGGGCACGCCGCCGGCGCGCGGCGGGATCGCCTTGCCGATGAAGCCGGCGAGCAGGATGACGGTGAGCACATAGGGCAGCGCCTGCATGAACTGCACCGGCACTTTGCCCAGGATCGGCAGCGGCGAGCCCTGCAAGCGGATCGATGCCGCGTCGAGGAAGCCGAACAGCAGGCAGGCGAACATCGCGTTGACCGGCTTCCATTTGGCGAAGATCAGCGCGGCAAGCGCGATGTAGCCCTTGCCTGCGGTCATGTCCTTTACGAAGCCGCCATTCTGGACCATGGAGAGATACGCACCGGCGACGCCGGTAAGGATACCGGTGCAGATCAGCGCCCGATAGCGCAGCCAGGCGACCGAGATGCCGGCGGTGTCGACGGCGGCCGGGTTTTCGCCCACGGCGCGCATCCTGAGACCGAAGCGGGTGCGGAACAGCACCCACCAGGTGAACGGCACCATCGCGAAGGCGAAGTAGACCAGGATCGAATGGCCGGAGATCAGCTCGGCATAAACGGGCCCGAGGATCGGCACGTTGCGAACGGCTTCGGCGCCCGGCCACACGATCGCCTCGAAGCGCTCGCCCGGCTGCAGCGCCGGCGTGCGGCCGCCCTGCTCGAACCAGGCCTGGCCGAGGATGATGGTCGAGCCGGCGGCGACGAAGTTGATGGCGACGCCGGAGACGATCTGGTTGCCGCGATGCGTGATCGAGGCGAAACCATGCACCATGGCGAAGGCGACCGAGATCAGGACGGCGGTGCCGAGACCGATAAAGGCCGAATGGAAGACCGATGCCGCTGCAGCGCCGGCGAAGGCGCCGACCAGCATCTTGCCTTCGAGACCGATATCGAAGATGCCGGCCCGCTCTGAATAGAGGCCGGCAAGACAGGCAAGCAGCAGCGGCACCGACAGGCGGATGGTGGAATCCAGGACCTGGACGATCGCGTTGAAACTGTCCATCTCAGGCCCCCTTCCCCTTGACCGCCTGCATGCCGACCGATTTCGGGCTGACCGATGCGAACAGCGCCTGGATATAGGGCCTGAACATATGCTCCAGCGCGCCGGCGAAGAGGATGACCAACCCTTGAATGATGACGATCATGTCGCGGCTGATCGCCGGCATCTCGAAGGCTAGCTCGGCGCCGCCCTGGTAGAGCATGCCGAACAAGATCGCCGCCAGCACGATGCCGACCGGATGCAGCCTGCCCATCAGCGCGACCGCGATGCCGACATAGCCTGCGCCCGAGACGAAATCGATCGCCACATTGTGCTGGTCGCCCATCACGGGGTTGAGCGCCATCATGCCGGCCAACGCACCCGAGATCATCATCGCGGTGAGGATGATGCGGGTTTCCGAAATGCCGGCATAGCGCGCCGCCTTCGGACTATGGCCATAGGTGCGCATCTCGTAGCCGAGCTTGGTGCGCCAGATCAGCAGCCAGACCAGGAACGCCATCGCCAGCGCCAGCAGGAAGCAGATGTTGAGCGGCGCCGAGCGGATCTTGGCGCCGAACAATTCGATCATCCAGTTGAGCTTCGGCAATTCCGCGCCGGCCAGGAAATTGCGTGTCTGCGGCGCCTGCGATCCGACCGGCTTCAGCGGACCGACCAGCAGATAGACCATCACCGAGGCAGCGATGAAGTTGAACATGATGGTGGTGATGACGATGTGCGAGCCACGCTTGGCCTGCAGATAGGCCGGGATGAAACCCCAGAGCGCGCCGAACGCCGCCGCGGCGACGATCGCCATCGGAAATATCAGCCACCAGGGCAGGACGCTGTCGAAGCTCAGGCAGACGAGCGCGATGCCGAGGCCGCCGATATAGGCCTGGCCTTCGGTGCCGATGTTGAACAGGCTGCAATGCGCCGCCACCGCCACCGACAGCCCGGTGAAGATGAAGGTCGTGGCATAGAACAAGGTGAAGGCGATGCCTGTGCCCTTGCCGAAAGCGCCTTCGACCAGGATGACGGCGGCGCGGAACGGATTTTCGCCGACCAGCATGACGACGAAGCCCGCGACGATGAAAGCAACCGACAGGTTGATCAAAGGGATCAACCCATAATCGGCCCAGGCCGGGAGCTTGGCGTAAGGCGTGCTCATTCGGCGGCCTCCTGGTGCTCGACACCGGCCATCAAGAGGCCAAGCTCGCCTTCCGTCGCTTCCGGTCCGCGTTCGCCGACGATGCGGCCGGCGAACATCACCAGGATGCGGTCGGACAGCGAGCGGATCTCGTCGAGCTCGACCGACACGACCAGCACCGCCTTGCCCTGATCGCGCATGGCGATCAGCCGCTTGTGGATGAATTCGATGGCGCCGACGTCGACGCCGCGCGTCGGCTGGCCGACGATCAGCACGCCGGGATCCTGCTCCATCTCCCTGGCCAGCACGATCTTCTGCTGGTTGCCGCCGGAGAAATTTGCGGTCTTCAGCCGCGGATTGCCGGGACGGATGTCGTATTTCTCGATCTTGTTCTTCGCGTCGGCCATGATGGCATCGACGTTGAGGAACGGTCCCTTGAGATAGCGCTCGTCGTCATGATAGCCGAGGATCGAGTTCTCGTTCTCCTCGAAGGCGAGCACCAGCCCGACATGGTGGCGGTCTTCCGGCACATGGGCGAGACCGCGGTCGCGCAATTCGCCGGGATCGGCCTTGCCGGTCAGGTCGATTGGCTTGCCGTCGAGCATGACCTCGCCCGAGACGGCGTGCCGGATGCCGGAGATCGCCTCAAGCAGCTCCGACTGGCCGTTGCCGGCCACGCCGGCGATGCCGACGATCTCGCCGCCGCGCACGTCGAAGGAGACGTCGTCGACCATGGTGACGCCGCGTGAATCCTTGACCGTCAGGTTCTTGACCGAGAGTTTTGTCGCACCGGCCTCCGACTGGCCTTTCTCCACCCGCAACAGCACGCGCCGGCCGACCATCAGTTCGGCCAACTCGCCGACCGTCGTTTCCCTGGTCACCCTGGTCGCCACCATGGTCCCCTGGCGCATGACCGAGACCGTGTCGGTAACGGCCATGATCTCGCGCAGCTTGTGGGTGATCAGCACCACCGTTTTTCCCTGTTCCTTCAGCTGCTTGAGGATGCGGAACAGATGGTCGGCCTCGGCTGGCGTCAGAACCCCTGTCGGCTCGTCGAGGATCAGGATCTCGGCGCCGCGATAGAGCGCCTTGAGGATCTCGACGCGCTGCTGCAGGCCGACCGGCAATTCCTCGATGATGGCGTCGGGATCGACCTCGAGGCCGTATTCGCGCTCCAGCCGTTCGAGCTCGGAGCGCGCCTTGGCGATGCTGCTCTTCAACAGCGCGTCGGTCTCGGCGCCGAGGATGACGTTCTCCAGCACCGTGAAATTGTCGACCAGCATGAAATGTTGGTGCACCATGCCGATGCCGAGCGCTATCGCGTCGTTTGGGGTGTTGATCGACACCGCCTTGCCGGCGACGCGGATTTCGCCGCTGTCGGCCTGGTAGAAGCCATAGAGGATCGACATCAGCGTCGATTTGCCTGCGCCGTTCTCCCCGACAATGCCATGGATGGTGCCGCGCGTGACTTCCAGGTTGATGTCGCGGTTGGCGCGCACGGCGCCAAAACTCTTGTTGATGCCTATGAGCTCGATTGCGGCTTGCGCCATGCAGCCTGTCCCACTCGTTATTTTTTATCGCTTGGTCAAATTGCCTAGCACGACGCCCCGCCCGTGCCAATTGGCCGGAACGCCATTCACTCTCGACAAATCCCCCCGCGCTTGTCAATTTCGAAGGTGGCCGGGAGCTTCACATTCACAGAGACCGGGATGATGACGATGCCTGACGATCGGCTGACGACGCTGGAAATCCGCGCCGCCGAGCAGGAAAAGACGATCGAGGAACTGTCCGGCCAGATCGCCGAGCAGTGGACGGTGATCGAGCGCATGGAACGCAAGCTGGCCGCCCTTGCCGACCGGTTCCTGGCCCTGGAGGAGCAGGCCGCTCCCGACGTGCCGGTGACCAAGCCGCCGCACTACTGAGCCTGCAGGGGGAGCGAGCGAGTTCGAGGAGAACGGTCATGGCCGGTGAAGGAGACCGCATCGCAAGGGCCGGCGACTATGTCTTCGGCCTGATGGACGAACGGGAGCGCGCTCGCGCCGAGCGCGACCTACAGATCGATCCCGCCTTTCGCGACGCGGTGCTGCGGCTTGCCGAACGCATGCGTGCTTTGGAGCCGCAGGGAGCGTCGGCCACGGCTTCGGATGAGCGCTGGCAGCTTATCCAGCGCCGGCTTGGCGAATTGCCGCAAATGCGGTTTGCCGGGCTGGACAAGGGCGATGCGAAGCCGCAGCCGATCGTGATCAACAAGATCGAGCGCAAGCCTTATGGCGTCGGCCTGCATTCTCTTGGCGGCCGGCTCGGCCTGGCTATCGCGCTCGCCCTGGCGGCCGCCTTCGCGCTGGGCTATCTCGCCGGCACGCTATAGGGCGCACGACATCAAAAGCATCGGCTCGCCCTCCTGCTCGAAAGCTTCCGCCGCAGTCCAGCCAAGCGCTTCGTAGAACGGTCGTGCCTGCCAGGTGTAGAGATAGAGCCGGTTAACGCCGGCCGACGCGGCGTGGCCTTCTCTGGCCCTGACCAGCGCCGTGCCAACGCCCTGCCCTCGATACGCCTCGTCAACAACAAGCCCGGCGAGCCACGGCGTCAGATCATGCGCCGGGTCGATCTCGTTGCGGACGAAGAGGCAGCTTCCGATCGGCGGGCCGCCGAGGCGGGCGACGACAGCCGCCTCGAACCCGTCGCCTGCGATCAGCCGGCGAAGTCCCGCAATATCCTCTGCGAGCGTCCGGCCGGTGCCCTCAAAGAAGGCGGCCAGGCGCAGCTTGGCGATCGCCTCGACATCGCGCTCCGTCATGGCTTCGATAATCGGTTGCATGATGCTGGTCCGAAAAACAAACCGCCGGGCAAAAAGCCCGGCGGTCGAAGAAGCCTCGTTCAGTTGCCGATCAATACGGGCAGTTGTTGTCGGTGGTGTAGTCGTGCACCTGGACCTTGCCGGCGATAATGTCGGCCTTGGCCTTTTCGACGGCGGCCTTCATCTCGTCCGTCACCAGCGCCTTGTTGTTGTCGTCCATGGCGTAGTCGACACCGCCTTCCTTGAGGCCGAGATTTTCGACGCCGCCCTTGAAGGTGCCGTTCTTGCCGTCCATGAAAGCATTGTAGACGGCAACGTCGACGCGCTTCATCATCGAGGTCAGCACCTTGCCGGGCTGCAGGCCGTTCTGGTTGGAATCGACGCCGATGCCGAGCTTGCCGGCATCCGCGGCCGCCTGCAGCACGCCGACGCCGGTGCCGCCGGCCGCGGCATAGACGACGTCCGCGCCCTGATCGATCTGCGTCTTGGCGATCTCGCCGCCCTTGGCGGGGTCGTTCCAGGCGGCCGGGGTATCGCCGGTCATGTTCTGGATGACCTCGGTGGCCCCGGCAGACTTGGCGCCGCCGACATAACCACATTCAAACTTGCGGATCAGCGGGATGTCCATGCCGCCGACGAAGCCGACCTTCTTCGACTTCGACGCCATCGCAGCCAGAATGCCGACGAGGTAGGAGCCTTCGTTCTCCTTGAACACCAGCGAGCGGACATTGGGCAGGTCGACGGCATCGTCGATGATGGCGAAGTTGAGGTCGGTATATTCGGCCGCGACCTTCTTCAGCGCATCTTCCCAGGCAAAGCCGGCCATCACGATCGGGTTGCGGCCGTCCTCGGCGAAGCGGCGCAGCGCCTGCTCGCGCTGCGAAGCGTTGGAGACTTCGAATTCGACATAAGCGACGCCGGTTTCCTTCTTGAATTTCTCGGCGCCGTTATAGGCAGCCTCGTTGAAGGATTTGTCGAACTTGCCGCCGAGATCGTAGAGGATGGCCGGCTGGACATCCGCGGCGAAGGCCGGGAGAACCATTGCGGTTGCGGCCAGGAGGCCGAGAACGATACGTTTCATGTGATCCACACCCTGTCGGTTATTTTCCGTTGCACCGCACACCCTGCCCGGTTCTCCGGCAGGCATGCGACGTCAGGCAGGAAGTGTATGCCCCTCCCGCTCGCGGCCAATCTGGCACGGCCCGAAACAAAATTCACGTGGAATTTTGACCTGTTGGAAAAAGCGTGAAGGCCGACCGTTTCGGGCGGAGTCCGCGTCAGTTGGTCGGGGCGAATTCGTGGCGCCGCCGGCGGTAGCCGAGGGCGTAGAGCAGGAACGCCAATACCGCGAACACGGCGAATCCCGGCTGGCCGAGCACCCAGGCGATCATCCCGTCCCAGACCAGCGGACTGGCCTTGGCGCGCACATAGGTCTCGAACGCGGCGTGCGTGTCGGGCGATACCGCCAGCCAGCTTGCGTTGAGCGGCGTCATGACCAGCGCCGACGCCGCGACAGAGCGCGTGGTGTCGATCACCGCCATGATGACAGAAATCGACAACGCAACCATGGCCGCCAGCCGAAAGATGAAACGCAGCATCCAACGCACTCCCCGGGAACACTCCCGTCTGCCCCGCCAAACGACATAGAGCGTGCACAACCGCCACGCAATCGCGACACGTGATTTTGAGTTAGGCCCTCCGCGCCGCTTTGCGCCGGTTGACGCGCCAGATGGCGAAAATCCCGCCGCCGACGGCTCCGATGATCAGGCCGCCCAAGCCGATGAAGACAGCAAAAAACCCGCAGGCGCCCTCGAAGCAGCTCATATGGGTGGCGTCGGCGATTAGCGACCCCGCGAAAAATCCGATGCAGGCGCCGATGGCGCCGCCAAGAATGATGCCGAGCAACGCGGCGACGAGCGAGACCAGGAGCGGCGGGCGTACGGCCTCGGGATTGGCATACACCGTGTCGGCGCCGGCGCCGCGCCGCAGGAGGTAGATGCAGAGCAGGCCGATGGCGATCTCGGCCACCGTGAAGCCCAGCCCTTCGGCCGAGAAGACGAAATCGGGGACAAGAAGCGTGTAGGCCTGACGCACGACGAGCCAAAGGATGATGGCGACCTGCCCGATCGTATAGTGACGCGGGAAACGCGCCGACCGGTTGAAGGCGAGGCCGAGCAGGTAAAGCCCCCACAGAATGGTCACGACGCCACCGGTCAGCCCGCCGTAGATCAGGAAGAGCACGCTTTTCGGCAGATTGAAGTCGCCGATCAGCCGCCAGCTCGAGATCAGGCCATAGGCCGAAAGCGCCATCACGATGATCAGCCACGCCACCGGGATGAAGGAGAGCCCGCTGTCGGGCCGGCCCGCGGGCTGCTGGTTGATCGATGCCATGTCAGGACGATGCCCCTCGCAAAGCCCAAGCAGTTCCGGGAACTGCGTCGTGGTTTTCCGTCCGGAAGTGCACAAAACAAACGCCTCATGCAGTCGACAGGCGGCCAGAGCCGAAGTCAAGCGCGGGAAACTCCGCCGGCCAGCCTGTGCACAGCATTCGGCTGCATGGCAGGCCACCGGCAGCTTTCGCGCCATCCACGGCAAAAGCCACGGAATGACTTGGCATTCGCTTTAGGATCGACTAGATGAGCCCCGCGCCTGTTTTGCCTAGACGGCTAGAGGTGCCGGGAAAGGGTTGCCTGCCGGTTGAAGGCACCCCAAATTTAGGCCGAGAGGCCTTCCCGAGGGAGATGCATCTCCCCAACCCGCGCGGCGAAACCGGCCGACGCGACATGCAAGACGGAGAGGTGGCCGAGTGGTTGAAGGCGCACGCCTGGAAAGTGTGTTTACGGGAAACCGTAACGCGGGTTCGAATCCCGCCCTCTCCGCCATCAATTTTCCTAATACTATGATATTTTCAAGCTGTTAGCGAAGAGGGAAGACACCTCAAAGCCATCCGCAATTGGCTGTTAGGCAGGTGGCCGGAAAGACGTTTCGTGCGGCCCGCCCACAAGCCCTCATGCTATCGCCGATCGTTATCGCCCTGGCAGCTGACCGACCAGGTTGCAATCGGTCGTGCTGTCTGAACGCGCCGTATAGGTGGCGTAGATCACCAGATCCGTGTTCATGGCGATTTCACGCACCAGCTTTCGACGGACTGCGGTGGCGAACATGGCGGGCTCTGTGACACCGATCGCAAACGCGTCTGGTCCGCCAATGACGCAGCGCTCGAAATAGGATTGCAGGTTGGAACGGCCATACCTCGCGAACCCGTCGGCCCCGCCAATCCGGGGCAGTGCGATAGGCAGCCCGTTGATCGTCACGCCTTCCGCGAGAAGAACCTGCCGGATGGGGTCAAGGAGTGCTCCCGCATTATTGGGTCCGTCGCCGGATATATCAACAACCCTGCGCGGGCTGCGCAAGCCACTATTCGCGAACAGATCATTCGCGGCAGACAATGCGCCGGAAATCGACGTTCCGCGGCCTTCAGTCAACGACAAAGCCGCGAGCCTGTCTGCCAAAGTGAGAGCGTCCTCGCGACTTTGGACGATTGTCCACGGCACGATGACGGTTTGCTGATTTGGCCCTGCCCACTCCAGATAGAGCACTGCAATTCTTCCACGCTCTCCCGACTTGACTGCCCCCGCAATGTCCGCGTGGCGGAAAGCATCGACGTAGCCGTCGCGCTGCACTCTTTGCTCAACTTTGCTCATCGACGGCGAAACGTCCACTGCAAGGATCAATTGCAGATCGACGTCGACCAGGCCGTCCTGGGAACGGTCGGTTGAGTGAGCCTGGGGCGCCATTGCCAAGAACAGGCTCATCAGGCACACGCCTGTGAGCCGGAGCACCGGCCTTGCGCCCATACTTCGAGCAATCTGCACTTCGTCGTCCATGGTGAGCCTCTCGCTGACGCTGCGATTGTCGGTCCGAGGCGTCTCGGGGTCACGAACGGCTTCCGATCATTTGCCGAAATCGGCGCTCCCCGCCCGATGTGAATGATGATGGCAAGCGCGAAACCGTGCTAGGATCGAAACATTGGACTGCGGCTTCGTGCTTGAGGGAAACGGCTTGAGTAGCTCGCCGCCCACGATGTTCGTGCTCAACGGCGTTACCGTCGACGTGAGCAGCGAGACCTTGCGCGACAAATCCAACAGCACAATCGCACTTCGTCACCAAACCTTCGCGGTGCTTCGTCACCTTCTGGAGAACGCTGATCGCGTGGTCACCAAGGACGAGCTGATGAGGGCGGTCTGGAACGGGATCGCGGTCACCGACGACAGCCTTGTGCAATGCATTCACGAGATCCGTGCGGCGCTCAATGACGGTCGGCAGGCTGTTGTGGAGACGGTGCCTCGGCGCGGTTACAGGCTGGTCCGTCCTTCAAGCGCCGGGCCAAGAATGGCCACTATCCTGGCAGCCGAACTGGCTGCTGACGGTCGGCCGCCAGGTGAGGCTGAGCGGGGCGCTGCTGTACCAATCGGGCCGTACAGGCAGATCGTCGATCGGCTGCTGGTGCAACATGCCGGTCGCGTGTTCTCGAGCGCCGAAGAGAGCGTGGTCGCCGAATTCGCAGGCCCTGTCGAGGCCTTGCGGTGTGCGAGCGACATCCAGCATGAGGTCGACAGACGGAATTGCCAAGTTCCCAAGACAAAGCGCCTGCGCTTCCGCATCGGGCTTCACCTCGGTTATGTCGTCGACGAGGGCGACCACCTCGGGGGCGAGGCGGTCGAGGTCGCAGCCCATGTTCAATCATTGTCACGACCGGGCGGGATTTGCATCACTGAAGCGGTTCATGCCCAGGCTCGAGACCGGCTCCCGCTGGAATTCATCGAGCTTGGCGAGCAGAAGCTGAAGGACGTCGCACGTGCCCTGCGCATCTACCGCGTACCTCTCGCTTCAGAGGAACCGGTCAGGTCGCCATTTCGCGGTCTCGATGCCTTCGAATTCGAAGATGCCGATCTCTTCTTCGGCAGAGCGCGGGCGATTGCTGCCTGCACTTCAAGACTGGAGCAGCAGGCAGCAAGCGGCACTGCGTTCCTGCTAATCTACGGCATGAGCGGTTGCGGCAAGTCTTCCCTCCTGCGCGCTGGCCTGCTGCCGTCATTGATCCGGCCCGGAACCGTGGCGGGCATATCGTTGTGGCGCCGCTGCCTGATCCGCCTCTCCGAAGGACCGGATGCATTTGCTGTGCTGGCTGCGGCGCTGCTTAGCGAAGCTGCTGTGCCGGAACTGGCCTGCGAAGTAACAGCCGCGGAGCTCGCTCGGCTTTGCAGGAGCGCGCCGGATCGGGCGCTGGCGACGGTTCGACAGGCACTTGGCAAAGCCGCTGGGTCGGCCCGCTCGCAGATCAGATTGGTTGTCGCCATCGATCAGTTGGAGGAGCTGTTCACGACGGAGAAGCAGCCGGCGCGCGAGGCTCTCGTGCGGCTCATGACGCTGCTCGCCGCGAGCGGACTGGCCTGGGTGATCGCGGCGATCCGTTCGGATTTTTTTCACCGCTGCGGCGAGGTCCCGGGGTTCTCGGCGCTCAAGGATGGCCTCTCCAGCTACGAACTCCTGCCGCCGACTGGCCCGGAGATCGGTCAGATCATCCGTGAGCCGGCGGGCGTTGTCGGACTCCGCTTTGAGGAGAATGCCGAGTTGGGGCGACTCGATGACGTGCTGCAGGAGGCAGCAGCTGCCGATCCCGGATCATTGCCGCTTCTGGAGTTTGTGCTCGACGCGTTGTACCAGGCCGGCCGCCATCGCCGCGTTCTCACCTTTGCGGATTATCGCGCGCTCGGCGGGCTCGAAGGCGCAATCGCGCGCCGCGCCGATGAAGTCGTGGATTTACTGGCGCCCGAGATCCAGGAGGCCTTACCGACGGTACTGGGCGCCCTCACAACTGCAAGTCTGAGCGATGACACCGTGACGGCACGTCCAGCCCTGCTCACCGAAGTCGCAGGTACTCCCGCGCGATCGGCGCTGGTCAGAGCCCTGATCGACGCGCGGCTCCTCGTCAGCGACGAGGACGCCGCAGGGCGTGTCTTCGTGCGCGTTGCACATGAAGCACTGTTGAGGCGCTGGCCGCGCGCAAGTGACATTGTGAATGCAAACCGGAATTTTCTCGAGACGCGCGAACGCCTCAGGGCTGATGCCCACCGATGGCACCTGGAAAGCAGGAATCGAGAGCTTCTCCTTCCGTCCGGCAAACGTCTGGCGGAGGGCGAAGAACTAATGTTGTCGAGACGGGAGGAGATCGACGATTATGTCCTTGAGTACATCGAGGAGTCTTTGCGTGCCCATCGGCAGAAAGAGGAGAAGGACCGGCACGCAGCGCTAGCGCTGATCGAGGCCGCCGAACAGGCAAAACACGAGCGCCTGGAGCGCGAAGCCGAGCGCCGGAGCCTGGCGGCGGCCGCAGCAAACCGGCTTTCCCGACGTACCCGCAACGCAGCGATTGTGGCGATAATGCTCGCTCTCATCGCGGGCGCAGGCGCGCTGGTCGCCTTCAGGGCGCAGGAGGAAGCGAGGTCGCAACGCGACCAGGCGATGCGCAATCAGTTCCTTTCGCTCTCGTTCCTTTCGGAGCAGTCCACCGCGGCAGGCGGCACCGAGGCTGCGATCCTCTTGGCGCTTGAAGCACTGCCCTCAAAAGACCAATCCGAGCGGCAATATCTGTTCGAGGCGGAGGCAGCCCTCTACAAGGCTCTGCTGGCGCACCACCAGATCAAAATCTTCCGGCATGGCGCCGGCGTGACGGATACGGCATTCAATCCGAGCGGCGATCGCATCGTCACCGCATCCTACGACAAGACTGCAGCCGTCTGGGACATCTCCAGCGGTGCCGAAACTGCAGTTCTAATGGGTCATGAAGCGGCCTTGGAGAGGGCTGAATTCAGCCCGGACGGGAGCCGTATCCTGACGGCGGCGAGGGATGGCACTGCACGTCTCTGGGACGCTGTCTCGGGAGAGCAGCTCTTTATCATGCGCCCGGTAGGCAATTATCCGACGGCAATCTTCAGCCCGGATGGCACCCGGGTGCTGACGGCGGGGGAGAACAGCGATGCAACGCTCTGGGATGCTCGGACCGGAAAGAAAGTTCTAGGTGTAAAAAGCGACGCATATACGCGTGCTGTTTTCAGTTCAGACGGCCGCAGCTTCGCGACGGCAGGCAAGCATTTTGTTTCGATCTGGAATAGCGCAGACGGCGCGCTGACGCGGTCAATGCGAGTGACCTCCTGGCCCTACAGCCTGGCGTTCAGCCCGGACGGAAGCCGGATGCTGGCCGGCCCGTGGGGTTGGCATTCACACCGAGACACTTCCAGCCTTTTCGATTTGTCGAAAGGAACGGAGATCGCAAAGCTGGCCGGCAGCAAGAGCGACACGCAATTGAACGGCGTCATTTTCAGTCATGGGGGTCAGCGAATCGCCACGGTATCCATCGATGGCACTGCCCGAATTTGGGATGGAGCGTTGGGAACGCTGGATCATGTGCTAGGCCAAGAGGTTTCGGGGTTGAAGGCAGACATCGATACGGATGAACGCGATGTGGAGATGAACGGTGCTTTCACTCCGGACGACCGCTTCCTGGCGACTGCCTCGGTCAATGGGCCGATCCGCATCTGGGACGCTGAACGCGCCTCGTTGGTGACGACGATCGCCGGTCATGAATCCTTGGTCGAGCATATGGAATTCAGCCCGGTCGACAGCAACATTCTTCTCACTGCTTCACACGATGGCACTGCTCGGCTGTGGGATGTCGACGGCGCGCTGACGACTGCGCTCTCACATGAATATCGGCCGACTTTCGCGGTCTTCAGTCCCGACAACGTCCACCTGCTGACCGGCGGCGGCGACAGCGCGGCGCACCTGTGGGATGTCGTGAGCGGGCGCGAGACAATCCGGCTCGATACACATGAGATCGTTCAAAGCGCGACGTTCAGCCCAGATGGAAGGCGCGTCGCGACGGCATCTCTTGGGGGGCAGGTCCGTGTTTGGGATGTGACCACGGGACACGAGACCGCCCAGTTCCGATCACATCGCGGCCTGATCCAGATCCAGTTTGGTCGCGACGGCAAATCGCTTCTCTGCGCATCGATGAACGGCACCGCGCAGCTGTGGGACGCGGCGACCGGCACCGAGCTAGCCGCCATTAACACGAGCAGCAACCTACCGCAGGCCATTCTTAGCCCTGACGGAAATCTGATCCTCTCGGCCAGGGAAGACAATGCGGGCCACCTCTTGACGACGGGCGGAGCCGAGCTCAGGGTTCTTGTGGGGCATCAGGATCGCATCACGGCAGCGGCCTTCAGCCCGGACGGTCAACTCGTCGCCACGGGCTCACTCGACCACACGGCTCGCATTTGGTCGACCACGGACGGAGCAAACGTCAGAACGCTAGTGGGACACACCGGCGCGGTAACGGTCGTCGCCTTGAGCCCCGACGGTCAGTTGCTGCTGACCGGCTCGCGCGATGGAACCATCCGGATCTGGAGCGTCGCTGGCGGACTGGAAAGGGCCGTTCTAAGGGGCCACAGCGGCGCGGTGGACAGCGCCCAGTTCAGTCCCAACGGTTTGTATGTCGTGACCGCGTCCTCGAAGGATCGCACGGTCCGGCTCTGGGCGACGCAATCGGGACGCCAGATTGCCGTCCTCGGCAGCCACGACGAAGCAACCATTCTACTGGGCTTTACACGCGCAGCTTTCAGTTCCGACGGCACCCGCGTTGCAATTGTTTCCGGCGAAAAAGATGTCCGCATCCTTCGCGTCTTCCAAACGTCCCGGGACCTCATTGACTTCGCCCGGCGCACCGTCCCTCGCGAACTCACCGCTTGCGAGCGGCGAAGCTTCTTCCTTCCTGAAGACCCTGCAATTGGCACTTGTCCGGGCTGAGGTCGACAACGGGGTCAGAGCCCTTGTGATCAATCTGCGATGCCAGGCCGATACCGCAGCATGTTTTCGATCTTCTTCGT
Organism: Mesorhizobium sp. M1A.T.Ca.IN.004.03.1.1; assembly: GCF_003997555.1. Lineage (NCBI taxonomy): Bacteria > Pseudomonadati > Pseudomonadota > Alphaproteobacteria > Hyphomicrobiales > Phyllobacteriaceae > Mesorhizobium > Mesorhizobium sp. M1A.T.Ca.IN.004.03.1.1. The sequence goes on from NZ_RZTV01000001.1 coordinate 1,236,471, forward strand.
CCGCTGTGGAGGGTGCGTAGCAGCCATTCCGGGTCTGGGTTGGGCATTCTGATCGAATTCATAAGAAACTGGGATGGAGACGTGTCTGTACCTCAGACAGGTAGGCTTGCCGGTCGCCATCCAAGGCAACCGTGAAGCAAACAGCGCAACGAGCCGGCGCGAAAGCCAAATTTTTTCAACTATTTAGATGCGAACTCGAAAGACGCTCTCTTCGCCAGCACTCCAACGGTCGGGATGGCGGCAAGCCGCATCGTGGGCGGCTCAGATTCCGCGCTCTGGGGTGTGGATCGGCCTATGGTTCGTCCTTGTCGATCCCGATGCTCTCGCCCTCGCCATGCACCTGGTTCCGGTCCCAATCGTTGGTCTTGTCAGGCGTTTTCGCGGCAGCTTTTTGGTTTTCCCGTTCCTTGTCCTTGCGGGGCTTAGGACCGGGCAGATCGCGCGATGATTTGGGTTCCATTGAGGTGTGTCCCTGTCAGTCGAACAGAACCCAACGTGGGCTGAGCTCGAATGTTCCGGCGCTTTGCCGGCGATATGCGTTGCAGGGACATCCCGGCGTCCTGCGGAAGGAACCGGGCAGCCCACAGATACGTTCTGGCACTCATGGATGAGCTTGTTGAACGTTTCGGGCAGCAAACCTGGCTGCCATTTTCCGTAATTTCAGCCAGGCTTTTGCTGGCTGCGGTTCTTGGCTCACTCGTCGGCATGGAGCGCGAATGGCGTAACCGGCCGGCCGGGCTGAGGACGCATATCCTGATCTGTCTAGCAACCGCCTTGATCGCCATCCTGGCCATCGAAATCACCCATCTCCCCGTCTTCGATGGCCAGGAGATAGCCATTGACCCCATCCGCCTGATTGAAGCCACAACTGCCGGCGTCGCATTCCTGGCTGCGGGGCTAATATTCTTCTCCAAAGGGGAGATTCAGGGGCTGACGACCGGCGCGGGAATGTGGCTGGCCGGTGCCATTGGATTGGCAGTGGGTCTCGGGTTCTGGCAGATCGCAATTCTTGGCACAGTCTTGGCGCTGATCGTGCTAGGGCTTTTGCAGCTGGTGCAGGTTGCCCCAAAGGACGAGCAATAGTCGGAGCATTTGGAGGCAGGGCGTCCAGTCCCTGCGCTTGTCGGCGTTACAGTGTTTTGCTGAATTGCAGATTCCGATCGTCTCGGCCGGCGCACTCATGGCAGATCATGACCTGTCACCAGATCAAGTGCAGACACCCATGGTCCGGCCCGACAAGGCAGGAATCCTCCTAGCCATTTTCGGCTCTGCGCAGCAGCCGCGACAAGTGCTGCCGATGCATCGCCTGCATGTCTTCAAGCAGTTGGAGGGAGCGCAGGGCGTCATCGGTCGGCAATCCCTGATCGCTGAGGTCGGCAACCAACTCGTGCTGACGGCGAAGGTGCCGCTCGCCTTCGTGAACATGTCGCCTGGCCATTTCGATATCATCGTCGATTGCCATTTACCGGAACGTCGCTGGTGTCGTCACGTTCCTCGGGTGGGCTGTCCAAGATTGGAACTGACTGCGCGGCCATGACTTGTTATGGGAGCGGTCGTTTACCGTTGGGACGTAGCCGTCTCGGCAGCACAAAGCCCGTCGCTTACGCTCATTAGCTGCGACGGGCTTTTCAAGTCTTAGAAAATGTTAATGTCGGTCGCCGCAAGCGCGGCGCATAATGGAACTCTGCCCCGCTGCGCGGGGTAAGGGCCCGGCCTGTATGTCAAGCCCCCAACCCCGCCCGGCAGGCCGGGCTACTTTGATCCACAAAAGCGAACTTTTGCACCGTCCGGTCCGCCGCGTGGCGAGAACGGCGGCCTGCGGCACGTGAAGGCAGCCGAACATCGTCAGCGTCTGGCGAGACAACGGATCGGCGAGCAACGCGAATGCACGGCGGAACCAATAGGCAAGGGCGCGGTTGGGGCAGATGGTCGCCAATAACGAAACAACTGATCCCGCGCTTACCGGTGCACGCGGTCGAGGCCGGATTTTGCGCCCTCGTTTCTGTCTGTTCGGAAGGAAACGAGGCCATCCTCACGAGCGACATCTGTGTCGGCCTCATTCTTATGAGAACCGGGAAGCAGTCGCGCACGCCCTTGGTCTTAGTCACCAACAGACAAGTTCGTTTGCCGGGCACGAGCCGCTTGCAATAGCTCTGCATCACCTCCCGGGAGTTCTTTGGTGATCGAAGACGATAGCGTCTGTCAGTGGGAACGAATTGACTGCTTGGTTATCGGTGGCGGTCCGGCCGGCTTGGCAGCAGCGACGTATCTCGGGCGCTTTCGCCGCCGGGTCGTCGTTGTCGATTGCGGTCAAAGCCGCGCGAAGCTCATTCCGATTACCCGCAACTGTCCCGGCTTCCCCGACGGCATAGCCGGCGCCGAACTGCTGAATCGGCTGCGGCAGCAGGCTTTGCAGAGCGGAGCCGATCTTAGGCACGATATAATCCACGAGATTGGCCGCGACGGAACGGATTTTATTGCGATCGGTTCGACAGCCATTCGTTCCCGCGCGGCGCTCCTGGCTACTGGCATTGTCGATAAGCTTCCAGAGACGCCTTCGGCAGACGATATGATCAGAGCCGGCACCTTGCGCCTCTGTCCGATCTGTGACGGCTATGAGGTGATCGATAAGCGGGTCGCAGTCCTGGGCCCGGCGGAAGAGGCGGTGAAGAAGGCATTGTTCATGCGGACCTACACTCGCGACGTCACCGTACTGACGACCGATGCTTCGAGTGAAATTGATGCAGATGCCGGCCGACTGATCCACGAAGCTGGAATCCAGCTCGAGCCCTGCATCCCTCATTCGCTACGACCCTCGGGAGAGCAGGCCACCATTCAACTCTCCAACGGAACAGCATCCTCATTCGATACCGTCTATCCAGCCATGGGATGCACGATAAGGTCGCAACTTGGCCTAGATCTCGGGGCGACATGCGACGAGCTTGGAAATCTTGTCGTGGATGCGCATCAGCGCACGGTCGTGCCAGGCCTGTATGCCGCTGGCGATGTGGTCAACGAAATCAATCAGATTGCTGTCGCATTCGGCCACGCCTCGATCGCAGCCACCGACATGCATAACTATCTTGACGATACCAAGTGCTAGGTCCAATCTACATTCAGGATTCTCAACGCGGTTTGGCGTTGATTCATTGCGTTCCGAGGGTTCTGATTCGGAGCGCGACGGATGGCCAAACGGTACGAACTGACGAACGTCCAGTGGGCGCGCATCGCTGCGCTGTTGCCGGGTAAGGCGGGTGATCCGGGCCGCACCGCGGCCGACAATCGCCTGTTCGTCAACAGTGTCCTGTGGGTGCTGCGCTCCGGCGCCCACTGGCACGACCTGCCGATGCGGTACGGCAAATGGAAGAGCGTCCATACCCGCTTCTCGCGTTGGGCCTTCAAAGCTCTCATCGACGATCCCAACAATGAATATCTCATGCTCGACACCACCCTGGTTCGCGCCCACCAGCAGG
>NZ_RZTV01000192.1:0-287 GCF_003997555.1 Mesorhizobium sp. M1A.T.Ca.IN.004.03.1.1
GGCGCCGTCGATCAGTTCGGCGCAGCGCGCGAGATCGTAGCGGCCGTCGCTGCCGTAGCCATACTGGATGTTGTAGCTGATCAGCTTCATTGATGAACCGGCTCAATATATGGCCACGCCAGTAGCGTCTCGGCGATGGCGTGGCAATGGACCGCGGCGACGCCTGGGATGGTCCAGCCAGTGCATGTCGCGCAAAAGTGTGTAGCGGTTTTGCGAGAAACGACATGCACAAAAAAAGACCTAAAGCGCGTCACCCCGAATCCGTTTCAGCGCGACGTGCTTTATGC
>NZ_RZTV01000193.1:0-287 GCF_003997555.1 Mesorhizobium sp. M1A.T.Ca.IN.004.03.1.1
GCGGGTGGCGCCAATTTCAGTCAGAATCTCCGTGGCGGCGATCGACCCGCCGCGGGCAAGCACGTCGGCGAACTGCCGGTCCTTTTCGAGATCCCTGTATTGTTTGATTGAAGAGCGTATGACGACGACGCCTTCAATCAGCATGAAGACGAAGGGCAGCAGAATGGCGGCCAGGATAACCCGTTTGATGGTTTCGAACTTCATCGCCAATCGCCACGGTGATCAAAACGTCGGTCGTGAGCGACCAATTGACGGTGAGCTTAACAACAATCCTTAAAAAACTGATA
>NZ_RZTV01000194.1:0-286 GCF_003997555.1 Mesorhizobium sp. M1A.T.Ca.IN.004.03.1.1
CCGGCGACGTGCTGCCCGATTGGGCAAGCCTTGCCGTCTCGGGCGCGACGATCGCCGTTTACATGGGCCGCACGGTTGCCGCCTCGGTCGCCGAGCGGCTGATGCAGGCCGGCATTCCCTCCGAGACAACCGTCGCCGGTGAGATCATGGCCTGTCGTGAAGACCAGCGAGGAGGCGACACCGCGCAGCGTCAGCGGCAGCTCGAAATCGGCAGCGGCAGCGAAGGCCGAGGTGATGCCGGGCACGACCTCATAGGTGACGCCGGCGGCGCGCAACGCCGCCATTT
>NZ_RZTV01000195.1:0-286 GCF_003997555.1 Mesorhizobium sp. M1A.T.Ca.IN.004.03.1.1
GATTGCGTCGACGGGATCCGTGGGTAGGACGCGGCCGATCACGAAGGTCACACATAAGAGGATGAACAGGCTGACCAGCAAATGCGCCAGGCGTCGGCCAAATTCGGCTACGGAGAGTTCCTTCATGATCGGCTGTCCTGGAGTATTACTGGGTTTCGACCTTGGTGACGTTCTCGAGACGCGTCAGTTGAGACGGGTGGCCGACATAGCCCTCGACCTTGGTGGACAGGACGATCGGTTCAAAGCGCTCGAAGAGCGGAAGCACCGCCGGCTTCTGTTCGACGAA
>NZ_RZTV01000196.1:0-285 GCF_003997555.1 Mesorhizobium sp. M1A.T.Ca.IN.004.03.1.1
GCGCGCAACGCCGTCTTCTACGGCGACAAGGCGATCGACCGCTCGCCTTGCGGCACCGGAACCTCGGCGCGCATGGCGCAGCTCCACGCCAAGGGCAAGCTCAAGCCCGGCGACAGTTTCGTGCATGAATCGATCATCGGCTCGCTGTTCAAGGGCAGGGTCGAAAAAGAGGTCAGCGTGGCCGGCAAGCCGGCGATCATCCCCTCGATCGGCGGCTGGGCGCGCATGACGGGATTGAACACCATCTTCATCGACGACCGCGATCCGTTCGCGCATGGATTCATC
>NZ_RZTV01000197.1:0-285 GCF_003997555.1 Mesorhizobium sp. M1A.T.Ca.IN.004.03.1.1
CTCGGCGAGTGCAAAATCCTTCGCGGCCCGCTCGGCCTCGCCGGTATCGATCGAGGCGCCGACGGAACCGGAGGCGCCGAAGGCGAGGCGCGCGAATTTCAAACGGACCGAGGCGTTGAGCGCACTGGTGCGGATCAGATCCATTGCATCGGAATCAGCTCCGCCTTCATCCAAGAGTTCCAGGCCGTTGTTGATCGCGCCGACGGGCGAGATGACGTCGTGGCAAACGCGGCTGCAGAGAAGCGCGGCCAGATCCGGGCCGGACAGGGTGAGGTTCGGGTTCTT
>NZ_RZTV01000198.1:0-285 GCF_003997555.1 Mesorhizobium sp. M1A.T.Ca.IN.004.03.1.1
CGGGTTCCGCCGGCTGGCTCTACCGCGCCGCGGTGGAGGGCATCCTGGGCATCGAGCGGCGCGGCAAGCAGATCACGTTTAGGCCGAAGCTGCCTGGACACTGGGACGGCTACGCCGCCACGCTCAAGATGTTCGACGGCGAAATCAAGGTTCGCGTCACCCGCGACAAAAAGACCAAGTCGATCTCGCTCGAAGTCAATGGTTCGAAGACGAAATCGGGATCTTTCGAGCCGAAGGTCGGCGAGAAGACCGAGGTCGTCGTCAAGATACCTACGTAAAATCAAC
>NZ_RZTV01000199.1:0-285 GCF_003997555.1 Mesorhizobium sp. M1A.T.Ca.IN.004.03.1.1
GGTTTTTCCTATGGTGATTATCTGCGCTGCGGCGCGATCGCCGCCCGCATGCCGGTCATGCATAGGTCGTTGATCGCCGTGCGGATCGCAGCTGCAACATTGGCATGCAGGGTGCGTTCGGAGAAGAAGACGTCGTGATGGACGTTCAGAGCCGCCAGATCCTCACGGATCATCACCATCATCGCATCGATGGTGCGATCCTTGACGATCGGCATCCATTGGTCTTCCGGCGTGTTGTGCAGCCGCACACCGTAATCGGCGGCAAGCGACTGGCCGACGGGCACG
>NZ_RZTV01000200.1:0-284 GCF_003997555.1 Mesorhizobium sp. M1A.T.Ca.IN.004.03.1.1
GCGCGAGGCGCTGGATGCGCTTTACGATCTCAAGAAAAAGCTGAAATAGGAGCGCAGTCCATGTTCATGGAGAAGCTGGTTCGCGAAACCGAGCGCCTCTCGCTCATCTGCTCCATGCTCGACACGATGCGGCGCGCCGACAAAGATCGCAACGCCCGCGGCTGGACATCGCCGATCGGCCTGCTGAAAATCACCCGCTCCTGCGCTATGATCTCCGAACTCGGAACGTCGATTGCCAAGGCGGGCTACCGCGAGTGCGACAGGGCGACGCTCGAGGAGATCCA
>NZ_RZTV01000020.1:0-36537 GCF_003997555.1 Mesorhizobium sp. M1A.T.Ca.IN.004.03.1.1
AGCTTGTTGACGACCAGCGTGGCCAGAGCCTCGCCTTCGACGTCTTCCGAGATGATGAGCAGCGGCTTCGAGGTCTGCACGACGGCTTCGAGAACCGGCAGCATGGCCTGGAGGTTGGACAGCTTCTTCTCGTGCAGGAGGATGTAGACGTCCTCGAGTTCGGCAACCATCTTGTCGGCGTTGGTGACGAAGTAGGGCGAGAGGTAGCCGCGGTCGAACTGCATGCCTTCGACGACTTCGAGTTCGGTCTCGGCGGTCTTGGCTTCCTCAACCGTGATGACGCCTTCGTTGCCGACCTTCTGCATCGCTTCGGCGATCATCTTGCCGACCGAAGCATCGCCGTTGCCGGCGATGGTGCCGACCTGGGCAACCTCTTCGGAGGTCTTGATCTTCTTGGCGTTCTTGATCAGGGTCGCAACGACGTCGGTTACCGCGAGGTCGATGCCGCGCTTCAGGTCCATCGGGTTCATGCCGGCGGCAACGGCCTTGTGGCCTTCCTGGACGATCGACTGCGCCAGAACGGTCGCGGTCGTGGTGCCGTCGCCAGCGATGTCGTTGGTCTTCGAAGCAACTTCGCGGACCATCTGCGCGCCCATGTTTTCGAACTTGTCCTCAAGCTCGATTTCCTTGGCGACGGTGACGCCGTCCTTGGTGATGCGCGGGGCGCCGAACGACTTGTCGATGACCACGTTGCGGCCCTTGGGGCCGAGCGTGACCTTCACCGCGTCAGCGAGGATGTTGACACCGCGCAGCATGCGCTCGCGGGCATCGCGGGAGAATTTTACGTCTTTGGCAGCCATTTTTAGCTCCTGGCAGGGGCTTCAATCGAGCCCGGGAATTCAGTTGACGAAAGGGCCTGATATGAGCCGATGATGCCCATGATGTCGGATTCCTTCATGATCAGAAGGTCTTCGCCATTGAGCTTGACTTCCGTGCCCGACCACTTGCTGAACAGGATGCGGTCGCCGGCCTTGACGTCCAGCGGGACCAGCTTGCCAGCTTCGTCACGAGCGCCGAAGCCGACAGCGATGATCTCGCCTTCCTGCGGCTTTTCCTTTGCCGTGTCGGGGATGATGATCCCGCCAGCGGTCTTGGATTCGGATTCGACCCGGCGAACGACCACGCGGTCATGCAGCGGGCGGAACTTCGACTTTGCCATTTTCGGATTTTTCCCTGGTGCGCTGTTGAGGGGTTTTTGTTAGCACTCGCGATGGACGAGTGCTAACGCGATAGTGAGGTAGGCTGTAAGCGGGCACTCGTCAAGACGGACGAGGGCAGGCGAGGAGCTCTGGCCCCCTCCCCGGTGGAACCCAACGCATACGCGGCATCCGCGTTGATGGCTGCGAGCCCCACATTTCCATTGAATTCGGCGTCATGACGCCAACTTGCTCGCGCCGCTTCCAAGTCGTCAGTCGTGCTGCCGTCAGCACGAACATAGGGCTGCGCTTCACTTCCCGTCGAAGCCGCGGCAAGCAGCGTCGCCGTCAGCACGCTCCTTTGCAGATGCTTGCCAAAGGTGGACAGTGAGCGCACCTGCGCCGGGCTGTTGGTGCGAACGTAAGACGTCATTGACAACTCCTTTTTGCAAGTCGAGCCCCTTCTCCACCTTCGGCCGCCGTCGACGCGAAGAAGTCCGCATCGCGTTGAAGACGAGCTGCGAAAAAGAGAAAGATGTGTTTGATGGCTGCGGCCCCAACGGTGCCTTCAGATTTGAGATCACTTCCGCCGCGAGCGGCTGAAGCTCCTCGCAACGTCAAATCGAATCTGCTGCCAAGCCTCCAGGAAAGGAGAGCATTGCTCATCTCGCGCTTGTGCATGCAGTCAACCTTCGATCCGTGTTGCCACATCAAGAGCAAATGCCGTGCCAAAGCTCACTGGGAAGTGAACGCATGGCTCTCCCTGAAAACCTCACAAATCCAGCATGGTCAATTGTGCGGAACCCGACATGCGTCTTCTGCCACTGTCAGCTTTCGGACAGGCATGACGCGTTTCGCGCCGACCACCGGTCGATCGGTTTTGGGGCCGGTCTGTTCGCCTCATAAGAGCGCGTTACATTGCGTAGCGGTTTCCCGAGCGCCGCCACATGACACTGGACCTGCAGGTAGCACCGGCTTCTCATCCAGCCTTACTTTGGCCCCCTCGCGTATCAAATTCCCGCTGGCGAGCCCTGCTTTCATAGATCGCACCATGCCGGATGTCTGCTCTGGCGCCCGACCCGCTGGCACGATCTCGATCCGGCATAAGGGCGCAGCATCTTTGCAGGCCGTTTCATCCCGGCGTCCTGCTTGGCTGACAGACCGCACTTGGCGAGCGGTCTCCATGCTCTCTCCAAGGACCATCCCTGCGGCTGGCTTGTCGACCTATGGGCGGGTCCGGCCGCCCGAAACCCTCGCGCCATCAGCTTTTTTCCCCGCCGCCTGCGGCGGCTTCCTCGCGCCGCTTCGCTCACAAAAAAGCTGCCCGCTCGGGTCCTTCACTGTCGCTGCGGCCCTGTCGGATTCAGGCGGTCCTGACGCGCCCATTACGGTGCGCCATCGCAGGGGATGGTCCCCGGCGAAACCACAAAAGGAGACTTCGAAATGACCGCGATCGGTTACGTCAACAAGCAGGAAAACGGCGCCTACAAGGGCCAGTTCAAGACGCTCAGCGTCCGCGCCGACATCGATATCGTCCCCAACCAGGCCAAGAGCGCCGATAACCATCCCGACTTCCGGGTGCTTACGCAAGGGGTCGAAGTCGGCGCTGGCTGGATCCGCACCGGCGAGACTTCCGGCAAGGATTATGTGAGCCTGTCGATTGCAGCGCCGGAGTTCGGACCGCGCAAGCTCTACGCCAATCTCGGCCGAGCCGCCGGCCAGGACGATCACGACACCTACGCCATCATCTGGAACCCGGCCGACTGACCGGCCGAGATAAGAGCCTCGCGCCGCAGCCCCGGCGCGGGGCTCATTCCCAGGAGTTCCACCCAAACCCCGTCCGCCCTAAAGGGCGGCGAAAACTCTCCCCCGACTCTTCGCCCGTCCCCGAGACGATCTCCCTCGCCCATCCTCGCCCTCGCTTGTCCGAAGCGAAACGAGGATCATCATGGACGACGAAAACGAACGCGCGGCCCGCGCGAAAAAGGGCAGCCCGTTTCTCAGCACAGCCCAAGCCGCCTTCTATATCGGGCTCTCCCAGCGCACGCTCGAAAAGATGCGGCTCAAGGGCGGCGGCCCGAAATTCCGCAAGCACGGCCGCTATGTCCGCTATCACATCGACGAACTCGACCATTGGTCGAAAGGACACCCGCAGCACTCCATCGCCGGCGATGGCAAGGCCGGTTCCGGCCAGGGCGGCACGGGAGGCCGTTCATGAGGCGGCGCCCTTCCATCCATCTGATCGGCAGCCGCCTGAGGCGTGTTCGAGCCCGTAAGACGGTCGCCTTGGCCGCGGCCGGTCTCGGTCTTTTGGGCTTCACGGCGCTGGGAAAGCCCGCCCCTTGGCTGGTCTGGAACGCCTCGGCCAGCGCGCCGATCGGCCTTTACCGCATCGCTGCGGGAGCGCTGGCGCGTGGCGATCTCGTGCTCGTGCGCCCGCCTGAATACGCGGCGTATCTCGCCGCCGAGCGCAGCTATCTGCCTCGCAATGTGCCGCTGGCAAAACGTCTTGCAGCGCTGCCGGACGATAATGTCTGCGCCTTCAATGACGCCATCATCATCGGCGGCGACATCGTCGCGCGCCGGCTCAAAATCGACGCCGAAGGCCGACCTTTGCCATGGTGGAACGGCTGCCGAGCGCTCGGGGATAACGAGGTTTTCCTGCTCGGCAGCGACAAAAACCGCTCCTTCGACAGCCGCTATTTCGGGCCTGTTCCCACTCAAAATGTCATCGGGAGGCTCGTACCACTATGGACCGAGTGACCCTCCTCTTGTTGGGCATGATCGCCATTGCGCCATGCGCCTGTTCCGCCTCGACCGGCGCTGAGCCGGTCGCCATCTCCCAAAGTCCGCAGCTGCGAAAGTGGCAGACGTTGGTATCGGAAGCAAGCCGGCGCTTCCATATTCCCCAAGCCTGGATCTATGCCGTCATGGCTGCCGAAAGCGGCGGCAAGACAATGCGCGGCGGCCGCCCCATCACCTCCCCCGCTGGCGCCATGGGCCTCATGCAGGTGATGCCCGGCACCTATGAAGAGATGCGGGTCGAACACGGCCTTGGGCCTAACCCCCACGATCCGCGCGACAATATCCTGGCCGGCACGGCCTATCTCAGTGCCATGTATGACCGCTTCGGATTTCCTGGCCTGTTTGGCGCCTACAATGCCGGTCCCGAGCGCTACGACGAGCATTTGAAGCGTGGCAAACCGCTGCCAGAAGAGACCGTCGAGTACCTCGACCAACTCAAGGCGGCCGGAGTTTCGGCGGCCGACATCGAGGCGTTCGAAAGCCAATCTGTCGCTCCAAAGGCGCAAATCGCTCCTCTCGGACGGTCGCTGTTCTTCATTCATGACGGTGTTCACTCAGGCGTGCGAAACGGCGATCTCTTCGTGCCGCTCGGCAAGGACGGCGCGCAGCCGAAGGAGCCGGTGCGTTAGCCATGGCGGACGGGGGCGCGTCTGGCGGGGCTGGGCGCGGAAGGCAAGATAAAGGTACCGCCTCCAGGAGGCGGTTAAATCTTTGTCTGCACATCGTTTTTCCGGGAGGCTGCCGCCGGTGCCAAGAGGGTTTGACGTGTAAGTGTCTGATTTTGCTTGATATGTCTGGGAGGCTCGCATTAAGGATGACGAGTTCAGGCCGAAGCTCGGCAAAATCGGGTCGCGCGGCTCGAAGGCCGGCAAACGCTATGCCGGCCAGGTTCGTGCGGCGATCAACCGGGCTGGCGGCCGGCCGCAACGCGGTGGTCGCTTCACAGGAAGCCGGACAGGGCGCGGCGGGGCGGCCGCCGCACTGCTGAAATCGCGCGACCGGTATGCCGCCTTCCGCCAGCGCCGGGTGATCGTCAAGGCGCGGGTCGTCAAGCTCGCCGGCAAGGGCGCGGACGGGGCGCGTGCCCATCTACGCTATCTTCAGCGCGACGGGGTCACCCGCGAAGGTGAACCTGGCGAGCTCTACGGCGCCGACAGCGGCCGCGTCGACGGCAAGGCGTTCATCGATCGCGCGGACGGCGACCGCCATCAGTTCCGCTTCATCGTCGCTGCCGAAGACGGCATCGAGTACGACGACCTCAAGGCGCTGACGCGGCGGCTCATGGCGCAGATGCAGGAAGACCTCGGCACGAAGCTCGACTGGGTCGCGGTCGATCATTTCAACACCGGCCACCCGCACAGCCACATCATCGTCCGTGGCAGGGACGACCGTGGCGAGAACCTGGTCATCGCGCGCGAATATATCTCATCTGGCATCCGCGAGCGGGCGGCCGAGCTGGTCAGCCTCGATCTCGGTCCGCGAACCGACCGCGAGATTGAGCTTCGCCTGCGCCGGGAAATGGAGCAGGAACGCTTCACCAGCATCGACCGTCGGCTGCTCAGCATGCGTGATGATGACGGCCTGGTCTCGCCGGGCGGTCCCGACGCCATTCGCCAGACGCTGCACCAGGGACGGCTGCGCAAGCTCGAGCGGATGGGTCTGGCCGCGGAGGTCGGCGCTGGCTCCTGGCGCCTCGACGATGAGCTCGAAGCCACGCTGCGCCGCACCGGCGAACGCGGCGACATCATCAAGACCATGCACCGCGAACTGACCGGCAAGGGGCTTGCCCGCAGGGCCGCCGACTGGGTGATCCACGATCGATCCGGCGAGCCCGTCCAGTCTCTCGTCGGTCGCGTTGTCGCGCGTGGACTGGCCGACGAGATCAATGACCGCCATTACATGATCGTCGACGCCGTCGACGGTAAGAGCCATTGGATCAACATCGGTAGAGGCGAGGCGATGGAAACGATGCCTAATGGCTGCATCGTGCGTGTCGCGCCAAGGAACACCGAGCCGAGGCAGGTCGATCGTACCATCGCCGAAATCGCCGCCGCGCATGGCGGCCGTTACGACGTCGATATGCACCTGAAGCATGACCCATCCGCCACCGAGAGCTTTGCGCGAACGCATGTGCGGCGGCTGGAGGCGATCCGCCGCGCGACCGGCGGCGTTGAGCGAGAGCCGAACGGCACCTGGCTCATCGCGCCGGACCATCTCGATCGCGTCGCGAATTATGAGGGCCAGCGGGCCAGGGCCGAGCCTGTCGTTGCCGACAAGCTCTCCTCAATGGCGCTGGAGCGACAGGTCAGCTTCAACGGCGCCACCTGGCTCGACCGGGAGCTGGTTGCCGATAGACCCGAGCCTTTGCACGGATCCGGCTTCGGCCGCGACGTGAGAGAGGCGCAAGCTCGCCGGCGGCAGTGGCTGATCGCGCAAGGCCTCGCGCATAAAGAACAGGATGGGATCGTCTATCGAGCCAACATGCTTTCGATCCTGCGCCAGCGAGAACTGAACCGTGTTGCTGGCCAACTGTCGGAGGAACTTGGCCTGCCCTATGCCGAAGCGCGATCCGGAGGACGAGTAGAGGGTACGCTCCGCCGCTCCGTCGAGCTTGCCAGCGGAAAATATGCCGTCGTTGAAAAGTCGCGCGAGTTCACGCTGGTGCCATGGCGGCCGGTGCTTGAGCGCCATGTGGGCAAGGAGGTCTCCGGTGTCGTGAGTGGGGAGGGGATTTCATGGACCGTCGGCCGGCAAAGGAGCGGACCTGGTGTTTCGTGAGATGGTGTACAGCTTTTTAGCCAGCGGCGCGGGCAGCCATGCGAGCCCGCGTAGACCTTATGGCCGCACGCCCGCAATCGGTCGCATGGACCTGCCAGGCGGGGCGGCTTTGGAGCGTTCGGACCCGACACGCTGCGTGAGTGGCCAGACTTCGAGCGCTCGAAGATGCGGACTGTTGTCTGCTGGCCGGCGTTATTCCGGCTGGCCTATGACCGCGGCGCAACAGTTCACCGCTGAAGTTGCCACGGGCGAACATCGACAAGAGAAAAAACACCATTGCGCGTTACAAATCGCCGTTGAAAGCGTTTAGGTTGCATGCGCTTCGCCAAGTAAACGGATACCCCAGAAGAGAGCCATGACCACGGCCCGCCATATCGTGACGCTGCTTAAAAGCCACATTGCCGGCGACGAGGATCGTTTCCTCTCTATCGCGATGCAGCTTGCTGCGCATGAGGCACGTCAAGGCCATGGCAAGCTTGCTCAGGAGCTCAAGGATCTGGTCGACGCAGCCAAGAGCAGGGACGCCCGGATTGCCAAGAGCAGTCGGCCGGTTCCCCTTTTTCAGCCAAAGGGCGAACTCGCAGGCCTCCTGCATGTGCGCTATCCGGACCTGCGACTGACGGACATGATTTTGCCGGACAGTCTGCGCTCGCGCCTGCACCGCGTGCTGGGAGAGCAGCGCCAACAAGCAAGCTTGCGCGAGCACGGGCTTGTTCCCCGTCGCAAACTGCTTCTGGTCGGCCCGCCAGGATCAGGCAAGACGATGACCGCATCGGCATTGGCCGGGGAGCTTCATCTGCCCCTTTTCATGATCGTCCTCGATGGTTTGATCACCAAGTTCATGGGAGAGACTGCCGGAAAGCTGCGGCTTGTTTTTGATGCAATGCAGGCGACGCGGGGCGTCTACTTCTTTGACGAATTCGATGCCATCGGCGCGCGTCGAGGCGAACGCCAGGATGTTGGCGAGATTCGGCGCGTGCTGAATTCGTTTCTGCAGTTTCTCGAGCAAGACGACAGCCACAGCCTGATTATTGCGGCAACAAATCATCCCGAGCTGCTCGACAGAGCTTTGTTCCGCCGTTTCGACGATGTCATCGAATACGCCGTGCCCGATCGGCCGATTATCGAGGCGCTGCTTCGGGCTCGACTCGACCGCTTCGACACCAGAGGGCTTGCCTGGAACGAGGCGATCTCTCAGGCAGAGAGACTGTCGCAGGCCGAGATCACCCGCGCGGCCGACGACGCTGCAAAAACCATCATATTGCGGGGGGGGAAGCGGATCACCTCGGAAGCGCTCATCGACGCTCTGAAGGAACGCCGGCAGGCTTCGCTGTCTGAGTAGCGACAGCACAGATCATAATGGCAGACGATTTTCCGCGCGACCGCGCCCATATCCACCTTCGCAACAACGGCATTCGGGAAGCCTATCGGCGGCCCAACCAACTTATACATGCACCGCCGCTGCCGGCGCGTGATCGGGCGTCGCATGCTGCGGCCTTGACGCAATCCATCGAACAAGCGGTCGAAAGTGCACGCCAGCAGATTGCGGCGCGTGACCCCCAGCTGTCGGTCGGCACGCCTGGCTTTTACCTCGAGATCGATCTGCCCATGTCCGGACGGGCGGCCCTCGACCAGTTGGCCGATCGTCGCCAGCACATGGAGCTGGTCGCCGTCCATGAGCCAACTCAACCCGGTGCTCCCATCACAGCGTCGGTGTTCCTGCCGCAAAGCGCGCAAGCCTATTATTTGCGGAAAGTCGAGGCGTATCGAGACGTTGACACTGACCGCGGCAGACCGCGCAACGAGCCGCTCGTCTCCCGCATGGAGACAGTCAGGCTGGCGACTGCACGATCGTTGTTTACCGACCACGACGACCTCTTCCCCCAGGCCGCTGACGAGCAGGTGTGGTGGGAAGTCTGGCTGCGCGACGGTCGCCGCGAGAACTTCGAGCACATTGCCGAAGCCCTGAACATCACTTTGCGCACGCATGCGGTCAGGTTTCCGGAGCGGGTGGTCATGCTGGCACTCGCCAGCACGGCAATGCTCGACCGCATGATTGCGCACAGCGATGTCGTCGCCGAGCTGCGGCGCGCGAAGGATACGCCGTCCTTCTTCATGGGCCTTGGCGGCGCGGAGCAAAGGGACTGGAGCGACGAGCTTCTCGGGCGCGTCAGACCGCCTCAATCCGATATTGCGGTCTGCATTCTCGACAGCGGCGTACGTCGCACCCACCCGTTGATCGAACCCGCACTTGCCGTTGAAGACTGGCACACCGTCAAACCGGCATGGGGCAGCGACGACACACCTGCGTGGAGCGGCCACGGGACGCGAATGGCAGGTGTCGGCCTGTACGGTGATCTGGTCCCGCTCCTGGTCGGAGGCGATCCAGTTCCATTGCCCTTTCGGCTGGAGAGTGTCCGTATCCTTCCGCCAGAAGACGAGGCAAACGATCCAGAACTCTATGGCTCGATCACCGCGGAAGCGATCGCCCGCGCCGAGGTGCAGGCGCCGGAGCGCCGCCGCGCGATCGCAATGGCTGTGACAAGCGCCAGTCCGGCGCGTGGAAGGCCCACATCGTGGTCTGCCGCTATCGACCAACTCTGTTTCGAAGAGGAGCAGCGACGCTTGATCGTTCTCTCTGCCGGCAACATCGGCGATGACCTCATGCCGGCCGAGCATTTGACGCGCAACGATCTGGAAGCAGTCGATGATCCTTCTCAGGCCTGGAATGCGCTGACGGTCGGCGCTTTCACAGAAAAGGTCGATATCATTGACACCGACTTTGCGGGCTACGCTCCGATCGCGCCGGTCGGCGAGCTCTCGCCGCGCAGTCGCACTTCGGTCGTTTGGGACAGGCAGTGGCCGGTGAAGCCCGAGGTCGTCTTCGAAGGCGGCAATCTCGCCCATGACGGTGTGTTGCCTGGCGAGCCGATCGACGATCTGCAGATATTGACCACTTTCTATCGACCCGAACTGCGCCACTTCACCACCCTCGGAGATACGAGCGCGGCAACGGCCCATGCCGCACGGATGGCGGGACTAATTCTATCAGCGCGCCCCGAGCTGTGGCCTGAAACGGTTCGCGCCCTGATCGTCCACTCGGCCGAATGGACTCCGGCGATGCGCGCACGCATCGATGCGTGCAACGGAGCGAAGGGCGAGATCCAGGCGCTCGTGCGGCGCTATGGTTACGGCGTGCCAGATCTTGGGCGCGCGCTTCTGTCAACGGTGAACGACCTCACGCTTATCGTTGAAGATGAGCTTCAGCCTTTCCAGCGCGAGGGCGGCGCGGCTGCCAAAACGCGTGACATGAAGCTGCATCGCCTGCCTTGGCCGAAGGAGCAGCTCGCGGCGCTCGGCGCTGCCCAGGTCGAGCTCCGCGTCACGCTGTCCTATTTCATCGAACCCAACCCCGGTGAACGCGGATGGACCCGCCGGCATCGTTACGCGTCCCATGGTCTTCGGTTCAGAGTAAAGTCAGCGACCGAGACAGTCGACGAATTCCGAGCCCGCATCAATCAGGCCGCTCGGGACGAGGAGGAAGGGGCGCCTGCTGGAGGCGGAGAAGAGTGGCTGCTCGGCACCTTCCGCGATCGCGGCTCGTTGCACGCCGATTTCTGGTCGGGCAGCGCCGCCGATCTCGCCGAGCGTGATGCGATCGGCGTGTTCCCGGTCGGGGGCTGGTGGAAGGAGAAGCCTTACCTGGAACGCGTCGACGCTCTGGCTCGGTACGCCCTGATTGTGACGATGCGGGCGCCTGGGGTCGATGTTGACATCTTCACACCCGTCGAAGCAGCCCTGACTGTCGAGACGTCGGTCGAGACCTGATGCAGCACTGTCCAAATCGGCCAACAACGGAGGTTTGACCAGCCTCTGGTGCCATGGCGGCTGGTGCTGGATCATCACGTCGGCAACAGGGATCATGCGCGGAGGACGATAGGCCGGCAAAGGAGCGGGCCAAGCGTGTGATAATGGCGCCCATGGTCACGCCCACAAGCCGCGCCCCCTGCGTCTACGGAGAGGTGCGCGTCTGTTTAGGCGGCCGAGACATCGCTTACCTGATCAACGCGCTCGCCGTATTTGCGCCTGTAAGCGGCAATGAAATCGTCGTCGCTACAGATGCAGCGGCCGCTGGAGTCCTTGGCCTTCGGATCGTGCAAGTGAGAGCCAAGGGGGCGCAGAAGATTCACCCGAGTGCTCGTCGTCGGGCTCATGGGAAACCCCGCACTATGTTTGACCAAATCCGCGGCAAGCATAATCCCGGCAAGCACCGACTGAAAGGCCATCGGAACCACAGTTCGAACGCGGCGACTTCCTTCGCTAAGCTGGAACACCAGACCGCCGCAGATAGCCTGCTGATAAAAGGAGCGCAGGGGCTGGCCGACAAACGGGGCTAGCGGTTCAAACGGCACAGCCATCGCTGTAGCCACGCGAACTACAAAGTCGTTGGGAACTCCGGCATTGGTCTGCAGGAGCGTTTTCACCTGCTCGTGTGCTTCCGGTATTCCGAGTTCCTCGGCAATCAGCTGGTGCTCGTCCTTGGATTTTCCGGATGGCAGGTACATGCAACAAAGGCAAGCCTGGCCGTCATCGAAACCATGCCGGGAGATACCGAGATCGTGCTCCTGCGTCCAAGCGTTTGCGATCCATCGCGGCAGTGCACCTTGGACAGCCAGACGGTCGGCGGCGGTGTCAAGCGCCACACCCACTTGGTCGAAGACCCAATTGCCCCGGCGCGCAACATATTCTGCCCACGTCAGAGGGTGCGCCTCGACCTCAAGGGCAGTCGATCTAAGGGCGGTGGCTGCAAGAACCGCTTTGGACATACCAATCTCCGCCTGGCCAGCCAATGCGTAGCGCTGCAGGTTTGAGAGTTCGATCGCTTCGTGATCGATTACATGCAGACGACCTTTGAGATCGGGTTGTCTCGCTAGCGCCCAAAGCGAGCCATGGCCTATCGCACCGAGCCCAACGAGGTGGGTTTCGCCAAGGTCGACTGGGAAGTCGATCGGGCCAGGCTCTCCGGCTTTGGTCTTGTCGTAGCTGCATAGCGAGAGGTCGATGGTTTCGTCCAACTCGGCGCCGGTCAACTGGGCAGCGAAGATAGTTCGAAAGACGTTGGCGGCGCCGAAGCAACTGGCGGCGCCAGCTCCATAAGGCAGCAGACTTGGGCCAGAGCCCACCGGGTCCGTACGCGACAGCTTTGCCGCCCAACCGTCCGATCCCACGAAAAAGATCGGGCACCGGAGTGATGGGCGCGTTACCCCTGCAACGACGCAGACGGTGGCAGACTTGCCGGAACGCCGGATGCCGACTTTTGGATTGATCGACTTTGCCAAGCGCTCCAGCGCTTGGGCTTGAGAGCTCGCCGCGCTGTCCAGCGGGAGTATCGCCAGAACCGGGTAGAGCCTAGCGAGCAATCTCACCGCAAGATCTAGTGTCGCCTGGCCTTCGGCGCAGGAAGCGGCCTGATGGTCGAAGGCGACTGCCACGACCTGCTTTTCAAGAGCTGCTTTGAAGTCTCCCAGATGAAAATCGGCCAGGACCTGAGATGCCGCCGTGGCGGCGCGATCGATGAAGTTAGCGAATGCCATTGTTCAACTCGATATCATGATCATTCGCGACAGTGCCGCGGGAGGGAGCGCATTCCATTTGGCCTTTTCGTCAAGCCGATAGGCGGCGACCCGAGCAAAATCGAAAGGCTCGCGGGCGAAATTCGGCACTACCAGCGACAGACACCCAACCGTGGTAGCAACCGCATAAGCGTCGTCCGTCGTCGAATGGTAGGCGCGGCCCGGATGGCTGTGAATCTGGGCCAAGAGTTTCAGGCCGCTTTTGTAGAGCCAGACATTGAGCCGGTGCAGTTCTTCGGCCGCAACGATCACGCAAACGCCATCGTTTGTCCGAATGTGACGCTGCGCCGGGATAACCGTCTCTGTTACGGCAAAGTGCCGCTCTTGCTGAACGCCGACCCAGAGCGCCATCCCCTCATTGCCCTCGCGACCAACTGAGCGCAGATGCCCATGCGTGGTCGAGATGCAGCCGCGCGGGAGAGTCACGATCGTTACATCTCTCAAACCAGTCATTCTTGTATCGCCTGAGGGGATACCACCATTCCTACGATTGTCGGTTGGAGTTGAATCTGCAACTGCTCTATAGGAACGATTCCGTACTTGATGATCTTGTCCAGGATGAAGGCCAAACAGCCTTCGCCAGAACCCCGATGAAGCAGCCATGGATCACCTGAATGGGCTGGATTGTCGTGGTATTCCCGGACGCCCGCCATGCACAGGAATGGTTCGTCCTCGGGACTGTTGGCCTGGATGAAGTCCGTCAGCGGCACGGCGTTCTGCTGGATGAGAGCTCCTATCATCTCCGGCGGCGTTCCGGGCAGCGGCGGACGTCTAAGCATTTTCAGGTATAGATCTTTCCGGGCAATCGGATGACGCGTAAACGGATCGACGAAGACCACGGACGGTGGTCTTAAGTCGTAGTCGGTGAAGTCGACCTCGCTCGCTGCGCTGACCACCCGTGGCTTTAACTTGGGGCTGGCGAAAATGAAGAAAGCGCGCGGAAAGGTCGCCTCGATCAAGAAGCAGCCCTGAGCCCGATAGACATCAGCATATGGCCGGAACCGGCCGATCTCCCGATCAAACTTCGCTCGGGAGACCTCCGGATCCACACTTTGGTGTTTAGGCACCTGCGACGCCCGCCTTCAGGCTGAGGAACAGGGTCACAGTATTCGGGAAACCGAAGTCGCCAAGCTTCTTGTCGACATCGAGCAAGTTGCCGGCCTCATCCTTGAATTCCCAATTCTCGGCTGGTTGGGCGACATTCTGCGTGTTCTCAAGGGCTTTGGTACGAATGACGTGAAGCGGCTGGTTGGGATTGGCTTCGACCTGCGTGGGCTGGCCGTTCACCACCACCGTGATCTCGATCTTGCCCGGTCCGCCGCCGTGATTATCGCCCTTACCCGAATCCTTCGACATTGTCCTACTCCTGTGGCTTGCCAACCGCCCCACGCCCTGGCGCCCACCTGCGAGTGAGACCGGCGGTCTTCAATCGTTCACCCGGCGCCACGGCCGCGAGTACGCGAAAGACAGGGGATAAGCTACCGAATCGGTGCTTGCCTTCTTTTATGGGTGACTTGAGCCGCAAGTAAATGGTCTCAAATTGCTCCTCACAACTATAATCGATTAGAGCAATGCAAAAATATTGGCGACACGCCTATTCATCTGCTCTCTCACTCGCCTGCTCCGTGCTTGGCAAGGGGAGCTTTGACTGCGTCACGCGTCCCCCAAGCAGCCGATTGCGCCGGCAGCGCCGTAGGAACCGTCGTTCAGAGTCTTCACCACTCAAGCAGCCGCATGGATGCAGCCGACGCTCGTCTCCACAAACAGCGCAAGTGGTGCCTTGTTGGATAAGGTCGCCTCGTCCCTGGTGCAGCATCTGTCGGAACGGGTCCGCTGCGAGACCATGCCTCATCATCGCGCATGCGCAGCAGCCGGCGGTCGATGCTCGTAAGGCGTTCTGCTCATTTCGTGGCGAAGGCGCTGCTCGACTCGCGGACATATGCGGGCACCGAGGCGGAGGCTGACCAGTCGGCGCCGCGTTCGCGGATGTCGCTTGCAATGTGCTCGCGTGCGTTTGCCGCCGGCGACCTTGCCGTCCTCGCCTGCTATGGCGAGCCGGCGCAAGCGGATTGCTCGATACTGCCGGCGAGGCTGCGGGCCGGTCCTAACGGCCGTTCACAAGAGCTTGCATCAGCAACTGGCAATCGGATCGATAACTTCGCGATCGCCGTTATGGCGCGGAGATGCGGTCTCGCCGGGTTGTGGCTGGCGCTTCGTTGTGGGCGGCGCGTCGTAGCCGAGGGAGCAGGGGCGGCGCCATGATCCAGACCGAACGCGCGCTGCAGCAGGTGCTTGAGTGGGGGCGTGCCCTGACCGGTTTCGCGGATGAGCATGCTGAGGAAGCGGTAAGGGGCGGCCAGTATATCCTGCAACGCATTCACCCGAGCCTGCGCGACACCAGCGCCCGCACCGGCCGCGATCCGCAGGACGAAACGCTGATCGTGGCGTTCTATCGCGAACTGGCGCTGCTGTTCTGGCTAGACGATTGCAACGACGTTGGCCTGATCGCGCCGGAGCAGCTCGCCGCCCTGGAGCAGGCGCTGGGGCACGGCGTACCGTGCGTGCTCTCCGGATTCGAGGGCTGCGCTCAGCTGCGCGCTTCGCTGGCTGCGCTCGCTTACGATCGTCACGACTATGCTCGGCTTCTCGACTATACCCGGTGCTACTGCGCGGCGCTGCGCGCCGGACACGCGCAGGCGGCAGGGGCGCGACGCTGGTCTTACGCCGAGTACCTGCACAACGGCATCGATTCGATCGCTTACGGGACCGTGTTCTGTTGCCTGTCGCTGCTGTGGGGGCTGGACATGGCGACCTTGCGCGCGCGTCCAGCGTTTCGCCAGGTCCTGCGGCTCATCTCAGTGATAGGGCGCCTGCAGAACGATCTGCATGGACGCGACAAGGACAGGTCGGCCGGCGATAACGCGGCGATCCTGCTTCTGCAGCGCTATCCGGCTATGCCTGTGGTTGAGTTCCTCAACGACGAGTTGGCCGGCCATACGCGCATGCTGCACCGGGTGATGGCGGAAGAATGCTTTCCCGCGCCGTGGGGACCGTTGATCGAGGCGATGGCGGCGATCCGCGCGCAGTACTACCAGACTTCGACCAGCCGCTATCGCAGCGACGCTGCAGGGGGAGGCCAGCGTGCGTCGGCCTGGACGCGCCGGAGGCGGCGGCTTGGGCGCGCTGCCGTCGGTTCGATCCGACGCAACGCCGTCGCCCGCTGCTACGGATGGAGCGAGCATGAGCGACACCGCCCTGAGCCGGGGAAGGACGAACATCTGGACATCGTGCTGGATCGGCGAACGGCGCCGGCCACGGTGGCCGCTGGCTGGGAGTACATCCATCTCGAACACTGCGCACTGCCCGAGTTGGACCTGACGCAGATCGACCTGCGCGCCTCGCTGCTGGGCAAGGCTATGCGCGCGCCGCTGCTGATCAGCTCTATGGCCGGCGGCATGCCACGGGCCGAGGCCATCAACCGGCATTTGAGCGAGGCAGCGCAAGCCTTGGGGATCGCCATGTGCGGTTCGCAGCGTGTGAGCCTGCAATCCCGCAACTCCCAGGGGCTAACGCGCGCGCTGCGCCGCCTGGCGCCAGACATTCCCTTGCTGGCCAATATCGGCGCCGCGCAACTGCGGGAGGCCGACGGCCTGGACCTGGCGCGTCGCGCGGTGGACGCGCTGGAGGCCGATGGGCTCATCGTCCATCTCAATCCGCTGCAGGAAGCGGTACAGCCGGAGGGCGACCGCGAACTGGCGCGGCGTCCTGGCGCTGATCGCTGGCGCCGCGCGCATCGTGGGCGTGCCGATGGTGGCCAAGGAAGTGGGGGCGGGCCTGTCCGCCTCGGTGCCTGTGCGCTCGTCGAGGCGGGCGTGGCGGTAATCGATGTCGCCGGCGCCGGCGGCACCAGTTGGGCCGCAGTGGAGGGCGAGCGCGCCCGCAATGCCGCCGACCGTGCAGTGGCGATGTCATTCGCCGATTGGGGGATTCCACCCTGACCAGCGTGCAGGCGGTGCGTCGGGCGCTGCCAACGGTGAAGCTGATCGCGTCGGGCGGGATCCGCGATGGCGTCGACGTGGCCAAGGCCATCCGCCTGGGCGCGGACATCGCCGGGCAGGCGGCCAGCGTGCTGGGCGCGGCGACAGTGTCCACCGGGGCCGTTGTCGCGCATTTCGAGATCGTCATCCGCCAGTTGGCCGTCGCCTGCTTCTGCACGGGCTCGGCTGATCTGGCGGCGTTGCGTCAGGCGCGCTTGTTGCCCTCGTCGCATTTGTCCGCCGGTTGATGTCGGCGTCGTCCGCACGCTAACAGCAGGCTGCTGAAATACCTACGCCAAAGACAGACTATTGATCCCCCTGGCGAGACGGCTCGATTGACGGGAGCGATGTGTTCATGGAGCAGCTGTTCACGATGAAGCGGTTGGAAGATTTCGTTCCAGCCGGTCATCCTGGTGCCCGCACCGGCTGATGATCAATGGAGCGCTGGTGCGGCTAGACGGCATCCTTTCCGGCATGTACGCCTGCAGTGCCAAAGGCGGTCGCCCCAGCGTTGCGCCGGAGAAATTGCTGCGGGCCGTGTGTTGCAGGTGTTCTACAGCGTCCGTCGGAATTGATGCAGCAGGTGCTGCTGTGGCAAGGCCAAGACCCGGGAATGCCGTCAGCTTTGATCAGGCGCTTCGGGCCGTCGGAAACGCGCGAAGAGTCCGGCTTTCGAAAAAGGCCGAACGCCTCAGATAAAGCCAGAACTCCTTGGGTCACCATCAAACCAATTTGACGCCCCGGGACAATTTCGTCCGGCATTGTCCGGTGTGCGACGATGTTGGGGATGCGACATAGGCGGATTGCCGTGTATTTAAACCGCTTTTCCTTTGGCACGCATATTGCGCCCTATCGGTAAACCTCGTCATGGGCCGGCGGCAATCGCTCGGAGATTGTCGAAATAGCACAATGATTTCTGCCGGGGTGACATCCGGCCCGACTAGAGCAGGACCTTTCAGATGATGCAGAAAAGCAAGCGGCCATACTCGCGGGGAAATAGTCGCGTCAGGGCTGCATGGACGCTCTTTCCTGGTTGTTTCGGCGGCGGACGCCAACTCTTCAATCGGCACCCGAACCAGTGCCTGGATGTCCAAGGAGCGCCCCTGTTGCGCGTGCCTGGCTGCACCCGCGTGCTGGCTCTCCTCCAAGGCGACGCTTCGGCGCTGCTGCAGACCGGCGACGAGAACCCAACTTCAAAATTAGCATTCCGAAAACCGAAAGAAGTGAACAGGTATGTCCAGGATCGGCGCTTTGACGCGCGCCGCATGGCGATCGGCAACTCAGACGCTGGCCAAGGGTTCGAAAAGTTTACACCCGACGCTAGCGCCGGCCGATTTCAAGCGCGCACTTACGATCAACGATCGATATGGCGGGCTCACTGTCAATGTCCCCAAAATGCCTTTCTGGCTGACCGGGGGTGAAGCCTTCGTCTACCGCCGGACTAGCCACGGCGAGCAGCAGTTCATGCAGGTCGATGCTGCCACGGGTTTCAAGCGGCCCGCTTTCGATCAGGCGCGTCTGGCGGCAGCGCTAAACAAGGTGAGCCATGAGAGCTATCAAGCCGGCAATCTTCCGTTCGACCGTTTCGAACTGAGTGAGGATGGTCGCAGGCTCGACTTCCAGATTGAAGACACCCGGTGGAGCTGCGACCTTGCAAGCTATGACTGTACCAGCACCACATTCGATGCAAGGAAAGGGGACCGTAGGGAGCTCAGCCACCGCTACACGCCGCCAGCGGAGAACAACCCCGACAAGAGCAACGCGTCGCCCGACGGCAAATGGATCGCCTATATCAAGAACTGCAACGTTTTCCTGCGCAGCGAGGACGGATTGCAGGATGTTCCTCTGAGCCGGGACGGAGCCGAAGGCAATTGCTACGTCTTTTCGACGCTGAGCTGGTCGCCGGACTCGCGCCACCTCGCCGCTTACCTTGTTCGCCCCGGCTATAGGCGAGAGGTCCGCTACCTCAATTCTTCGACGGACCAGTTGGAGCGGGAATATTCAACAAAATTCTATCCCAGGCCGGGCGATGTCCTTCCGCTGCCCCAGCCAGTCCTGTTCGACATTGCCGGCCGGCGCCAGATCGTGATTGACGGTGCCCTCTTCTCGAACGTCTTCGAACTTTCCCCTCTCCGGTGGTGGGCGGACAGCCGCGGCTTCACTTTCGAATATAACCAGCGCGGGCATCAGCTTTATCGCCTGGTCGAGGTAGACGCCGCCTCGGGCCGCGGGCGCTCCCTGATCGATGAGACCAGCGAGACATTCGTTGATTATTTGCCGCTGGGGCATGGCCAGGAGGATGCCGGAAAAATCTTCCGTTACGATGTCGATGACGGGAAGGAGATCATCTGGGCATCAGAGCGCGACGGGTATGAGCATTTGTATCTTTTCAACGGCCGGACAGGCGCGCTCGAAAACCAGATCACGCGAGGTGAGTGGGTCGTCCGGAGGGTCAACCATGTCGATCCGGTCAAGCGTCAGATCTGGTTCGAGGCGAGCGGGATGAACTCGCAGGAGGACCCCTATTGGGTCCATGCTTACCGCATCGGCTTTGACGGCAAGGGACTGACTGCACTGACGCCCGAACCGGCCAACCACCATATCGAGTTCTCGCCTGACAGGCGCTATTATGTCGATCTCTGGTCACGCATCGATCTGCCCCCGCGCATGGCACTCTACCGCGCCAGCGACAATGCCAAGCTCCAGCAGATCGAGACGGCCGACATTTCTGAGCTCGTCGCCGCAGGCTGGCAGCCGCCGCTCAGTTTCCATTCCAAGGGGCGCGACGGCAAAACTGACATCTGGGGCGTGCTCCACCTGCCAGCCAACTTCGACCCGACGAAGAAATACCCGGTTGTGGAGAATATCTATGCTGGACCCCACGGCTCCTTCGTCCCAAAATCCTTCTCGCGGTGGACAGAGCCGCTCACGCAGCTGGGCTTCGTCGTTGCTCAGATCGACGGCATGGGCACCAACAACCGCTCCCGCGCCTTCCATGATGTTGCTTGGAAGAATCTGAAGGACGCAGGATTTCCCGATCGCATTCTGTGGCACAAGGCGGCGGCCGCGCAATATCCATGGTACGACATATCCAACGTCGGCATTTTTGGCGCATCCGCCGGCGGCCAGAGTGCAGTCAGCGCGCTGCTCTTTCACCCCGATTTCTACAAGGTCGCCGTCGCCAAAAACGGCTGCTTCGACAACAGGATAGACAAGACCTGGTGGAACGAACTTTGGATGGGGTGGCCGGTCGGCATTGAATATTCGCAATCCTCCGCCGTTGACAATGCTCACAGGCTGCAGGGCAAGCTGATGATCGCGGTCGGCGAAATGGATGATAATGTCGATCCGTTTTGCTCGTTCCAGCTTGCCGATCGACTCATCAAGGCAGGAAAAGATTTTGACATGGTCTACGTTCCTGGTGCCAATCACCATACTCTAGGCACCTACACCGAGCGCAAACTCCTAGACTTCTTCGTTCGCAACATTCTCGGTCAGACCCCGCCCGACTGGAACACCAAACCGATCGAGCTGGAATAGCTTGTGGCTCTTGCAATTGTTAGCTCGCCTTATCAGCTGTAATCAGGGCGAGGCGCGAGCAAATCTGCACCGAAGGACGATCGTGGAGTCTAGGACTTGCGCTGCGTATTGAGGATCGGCTCGCCGCGACGTTGGTCTGAGCAAACTGCTTGATAGGCACGCCTGCAGACCGCGTGTGTGCGATTGCAAGATCCCCTATCAGCCTGGTGTGAAGCGTTCAGGGGAAAAGCCGCACCCAACGCCGCTTCCGCTCGCCGTAACGCTACGGCGGTGCGGCCCACCGATCCGCTCGACGAGCATTGGAACACATAGGTCCCCGAACGGACGATTGCCTTGGCAATAGAAGACCCTCGTCGGTCATCGCCGCTGTGGGTGGCAGCCCGTCGGTCTGGAGCTGCCACGATTCTCATCCTCGCGTCACATATGAGCTGAAGCTTTCCGGATCGGGTATCCAATCGGCATCCAGTTGCTCGGCGATATGGTTGAATTCTGCCCTCAGGACAAGAGTGAGTAGAGCAGCCCCGCTACGAAAATCCCATCCTGGTTCGTTTGACGCATCGACTATTCAGATTGATTGGCGTGATACCCGGCGCGGCCGCAACACGCGAGGCCGTCAACCGCTGAGCAGAAAACCAGCCTTCGCCTTCCGCGGCGGCGGACCTCGTCAGCCTCTCGAAAGCTTGCCTGAGTAGGTTGCTCATGTGATCTGTGGAAGTGAGGATAGCGTGCACCCGTACAAACTAGACATTCATCGTGGCAGCTTGGCTGCAGGTGCAGCACGCCGTACCGCACGAGCAAGCGGACAGGCCGGCCAAGCCGGTTTTGAGCAGCACTTGGGCGAACTGCAGGCGGCGGACGAGTTGATGGGTGCGCTAGGCGAGGAGGTCCTCGTCAATGGCTCGCATGGTAAAGGTGAGTTGAGACCAACGAAGAGGCAGAGGATCCAAAGCAATCTGCAGCATGCTGTCACTGAGCGGCAACCAGGTGAGGTTGGCAACTCAGGCGCTCGCGTGATGATGCAACTCCCCACCGATCAGGTGGGTACATCGGAACGGGAGGCGCAACTTGTGATGCAGGGGGACGAGCACGAATACACCCCAGCACCGCATCTCGACGGGTCGATGCCCTCGACAGTGCAGCCGGATCGTCCAATTGTGGTCCCCGACGGTGCCGACAAGCGTCCTGTTTATTCCAACGATGCCACCGCCATCGAAGGGCTGAAGTCAGCACTCCTTGCGGGTAAAGCCAGGCCGGACACGGTCACTCGCAGCACAAATTCTCTTTTCGGCTTTAGTCGTTGGCTCTTTCAAAACAACAAGCCAGGGCTTGCTGCTCGGCTTTACCATCCGTCGCTGAGCCAGGATCTCGAGGAGTACGAGAGTAGGGGTGGTTCCTCCACCGTGGCTGGCGCACTGCGTCAATTGATGAAGTCGATGGGCGGAGCCGGCCCGATTGTGGGTCGCGCTGTCCTGAACCCCCATCCTGACGACGCCGCGCTCACCAGACATTTCAGATCCGCGAGCGGCTACGCAACTGCTCTTAACCATTTCAGTCATTACCTACGTCAAAATGACAAGCTCGGAATTGCGGGTCGCATTTACGATAAATCGCTGGATAAAGATGTTGAGAGCTACAAGGCCGCCTCCTCTAATGGTGGAGCTCCGATCGAATCTGCGCTGGTTTATCTCCGCAAGAACCCGCCGCGCGTTATACTCGGGAATCATCTGGAAAACGCGGTCAGCATGGAGGCTCGTCCCCGTGGCGACGCTGCTCAGCATACCGCACCACAGCAGGGATTCGATTGGCCAGAGGAGCTCCTGCCGGTAGGTTATAAGGAGGGCACCGATCTACCATTGTCTCTCGCCCCAACCGCGCACCAACACCAAGCGCCCGACTTTGGAGAGGCCGTCCCTCACTTGAACTGGCGCCACGGCGACCAGGGCGCCCCGGAGGAGCTGGTAGCTGCACGGGACAGGAGCAGCCCGCTGCCAAGCGAGGCGGTGCCACATAAATCTGGACGGGGACTCGCTACGCAGCCCAGATTGTGGGCGGAGAAATCCGCCTCGCCAGAGCTCTTTCGACGGCGGGCGGAGCAGGCTCTGCCGGCGTCCGCCAGAGGTGTGGAGACATCCTCCGCGGTTGATGAAGCCGCGCAGGCCGCTCGCCAAGCTTTGGCTTGGTTGCAGCAGGAGATGGAGGGGATCGAACCGATGCAGGATCCTCATGAGGTGGCTACACCGGAATGTGAGGCGCAGCTCGTCAGGCAGAGGGATGAGCACGAATCCACCCCAGCACCGCATCCCGGAGGTGGTGGGTCGATGCCCTCGACAGTGCAGCCGGATCGTCCAATTGTAGTCCCCGACGGTGCCGACAAGCGTCCTGTCTATTCCAACGATGCGACCGCTATCGAAGGGCTGAGGGCAGCATTCCACGCGGGTAAGGCCAAAGCGAACACGGTCACTTACAATGTAAATTCTCTTTTCGGCTTTAGTCGGTGGCTCCTTCAAAACAACAAGCCAGGGTTTGCTGCTCGGCTTTACCATTCGTCGCTGGATCAGGATCTCAAGGAGTACGAGAGTACGGGTGGTTCCTCCACCGTGGCTGGCGCACTGCGTTACCTCAAGAAGTCGACAGGCGGAGCCCCGATTATGGCTCGCCCTGTCGTGATCCCCTATCCTGACGATGCCGAGCTCATTAGAAATTACAGAGCCGCTTCGACCAAGGAGTACCTGGCAGCGCCTGCGACCGGACGGAATCCAGATACCGTGGGCGGCTATACAAATTTTCTTAGACATTTTAGTCAGTACCTGCGTCAAAATAACAAGCTTGGGATTGCGGCTCGGATTCACGACAAATCGCTGGATAAAGATGTTGAGAGCTTCAAGGCTGTCTCCTATGGTAATAGGCTAAGTATCAGTTCTGCATTGGCTCACCTCCGGGATATCCTGCCGCGCATTGTGCTCGGGCGCGAAACTGTCCTTTCTGCTCATCCGGCAGACGCAGTCACCAGGCGCGTTGGGGCCGCTGCTGAAGCTGGGCCAGCGGCACCGGCAAGAGCTCCCCAACCCGCCTCGCCAGCAACCGCTAGGCTGCCAGGCACCTACCGCGGCCTTCCACTGGTTGATGTGACCACACTGACTACCAGTTCCTCTGGGGCTCAGATCGGGGCGCTCGATCCGACAGCCCCGTCCAACGTTGCAACGGGGCGGGTGCTCGGCGCCGCCGAATGGCTGAGCGACGCCCATATCCAGAGAGATTACAATTTGCTGGAGGGGCAACTGCAGGGGATCAATCCGGCGCTCGCTGCCCGGACTCGGCTGGTGGATCCTTCCGTATCCCATCTACTGCGACACACGTCGCCGCAAGACGCTCGAGGCATATTGCAGTCCATCTATAATCAAAACAACGCCACAGCCGACTTCCTGTTCTTGCCAGTGAATAATGGCACGGCTACTAGCCCCGGCACCCATTGGTCGCTGCTGCTCGTTGATCGCCGCGACCCGGAAAGGCGGTTCGCCTATCACTACGACTCCCTCCAGCGAGAGGGATATAACGACGTGCCTGCAAAACAGCTCGCAGGACTGCTGAATGCCACCTTGGCGCCAGCCCCCATGGCCAGACAGACGAACCATTATGATTGCGGCGTATTTGTCCTGGAGGGCACGTGGGCGCTGGTTGAACGATTGGTGAAAGGGCAGCGGCCAGACCACGAGCCGCTGCCCCTCGACAACCTCGTTGCCGATCGGCAGGCGCTGCAAGACCGGCTAAGGAGGCGCTTGCCGCACGAGGAAGAGCCGCGGCAGCTGCTGGAGGATGAACCCGCCTCCCCACCGATGATGGCATTCGAGCCAGGGGAACTGCGGCAACTGTTGGAAGACGAGCCTGCCTCCCCACCAATGATGGCGTTCGAGCCAGGGGAACTGCGGCAACTGTTGGAGGACGAACCTGCCTCCCCACCAATGATGGCGTTCGAGCCAGGGGAACTGCGGCAACTGTTGGAGGACGAGCCTGCCTCCCCACCAATGATGGCGTTCGAGCCAGGGGAACTGCGGCAGCTGTTGGAGGATGAACCCGCTTCCCCACCGATGATGGCGTTCGAGCCAGGGGAACTGCGGCAACTGTTGGAGGATGAACCCGCTTCCCCACCGATGATGGCGTTCGAGCCAGGGGAACTGCGGCAACTGTTGGAAGACGAGCCTGCCTCCACTTGGGCACAAATCAATTCGACCCCACATGCGCGAGCGGACGGTGTTCATCAGCCAGCCCAGGCGCCGTGGCTCCCTGAACGCAGAAGATAACTTTGCGGAGGAGCGGTCACGCAACTGTCGGCGGCGCCGGGCCTCAGGGTGAATGGAAAGGATGGAGTGGCGGATGGTGTCGCGTGAAGGCGCAACACGCGTGCTGACCGACCTGCATACGTAGGAAGTCGTTCATTGCTCCCAAATCGTATGTGAGGAACATTCCTGTCCCGGCTGCGCCGCGCGATGCTAGGTCGCGTTGTTCAGCGGGCCAAGCCGATGACACCTACGAAGCTACTGATCGGGCAGATCGCCGTTGTGTGCGCAATTGTCATTATCGGCGTATGGACGGCAACCCAATGGTGCGCTCAAATGCTGACCTACCAGACGCCTCTCGGCGCACCATGGTTTCTCTTCGCCGGCTGGCCAATCTACAAGCCGTGGAAGCTGTTTGAATGGTGGTTCCACTTCGATGCTTATGCGCCGGAGGTCTTCGACAAAGCCGGTACGCTTGCAGGCGCCAGCGGATTCCTGGGTTGTGCCGCCGCAATCGCTGGCTCGCTTTTGCGCGCGCGACAGCGCGGGTCGGTTACGACCTATGGGTCTTCACGGTGGGCCACGACTCATGAGGTCGAGACGGCAGGGTTGTTACGGCCGGCGGGCGTTTTCCTCGGTAGGCTGAACGATCGCTATCTGCGCCATGACGGCCCGGAGCACGTCATGGCATTTGCGCCGACGCGTTCGGGCAAGGGCGTGGGGCTGGTTGTTCCAACGCTACTTTCCTGGACCGGGTCTGCCATCATTCATGATATAAAAGGCGAAAATTGGCAGTTGACCTCCGGCTGGCGGTCGAAATTCTCGTACTGCCTTCTGTTCAATCCGACCGACCCGAGATCGGCACGCTACAACCCGCTGCTGGAGGTGCGCAAAGGCCCAGATGAGATCCGGGACGTTCAAAACATCGCCGACATCCTCGTCGATCCCGAGGGCGCGCTGGAGCGACGGAACCACTGGGAGAAGACCAGCCATTCACTCCTAGTTGGCGCCATTTTGCACGTGCTCTACGCTGAAGAGGACAAGACGCTGGCCCGCGTCGCCACCTTCCTGTCGGACCCGCAACGCTCGTTTGCCGCAACGCTACGGCGGATGATGACGACAAACCATCTCGGGACGGGGCATAACCCTCAGGTCCATCCCGTAGTGGCCTCGGCGGCTCGCGAACTCCTGAACAAGTCGGAAAACGAGCGCTCAGGCGTCCTCTCGACCGCCATGTCCTTTCTCGGGCTTTATCGTGATCCAACGGTCGCGGCGGCCACTTCGTCCTGCGACTGGCGCATCGCTGACCTAGTGGATGGAGAGCGACCGCTGTCGCTCTATCTGGTCGTGCCGCCTTCGGATATCTCGCGCACCAAGCCTTTTGTGCGACTGATCTTGAACCAGATCGGCAGGCGGTTGACGGAGCGTCTGGAGGGGGACCCGAAGAAGAGCCGTAAGCATCAGCTGCTCATGATGCTGGACGAGTTTCCGGCGCTCGGTCGCCTCGACTTCTTCGAAACGGCGCTCGCCTTCATGGCAGGTTATGGCATTCGCTCCTATCTGATCGCACAATCTTTGAACCAGGTTTCAAAGGCCTATGGCGAGAACAATGCTATTCTCGACAATTGCCACGTGCGAATTGCCTTTTCCTCCAATGACGAACGCACGGCCAAGCGCATCTCGGATGCCCTCGGCACCGCAACCGAACTTAGGTCGATGCGCAACTATGCGGGCCATCGGCTTGCGCCCTGGCTTTCACATGTCATGGTGAGCCGCCAGGAAACCGCGCGCCCGCTCCTGACGCCAGGCGAGGTGATGCAATTGCCGCCGTCAGACGAATTGGTCCTGGTTTCTGGGTTGCCGCCGATCCGCGCCAAGAAGCTGCGCTATTATCAGGATCAGAATTTCACAGATCGGGTGCTGCCTGCGCCGGTGCTGCACGACGGACCCTATGCGGACTGCCCTGCATCACGCCCGGACGGCTGGACTGGACAAGTGTGCAGCGTCGATAGCCGACTTGCTGCGGACGAGGAAAGCGCCGACGCGCCAGTTGAAGACGAGGGAGGCGTTCAGCAGCAACGCCATCCAAGCCTGCCCGAAGAAGACGTTGTTGTCTCTCAAGAGCCCGATCAGGCCGATCTGTACAAGCCCGCAGACGATGACAGCGAAGCGCTCGCGGACAAGCGTGTCATGGATCGGATTTCCACTGCGGCCCGCGTCTACGGTATCAACGAGGGCAGGGGCGACGATGTCATTCCCGGCTTCTGAAGTCCGCTGAGTTGCAGAGCGCACCTCAGCGTAGATAACGGCCATAAGCAATTTTGAGCGTCTGGCCGATGCTTCTCCCGTCGCCGGCGCAACGCCGGGCCGTCGGAACGATCCGCATGAAGCCGCACCGCATTCGCCATCAGTTTCTGCTTGAGCCGGAGCTCAGCGAGAAACTGGACAACCTCAGTCGCGATCCGTCAACGACCAAATCAGCGATCGTGGGGAAGGCGATCGAGGCGTTCATCGAGCGGCGTGGCGAGAGCGAGTTCGATCGGCGCTACGGCGTAAGGCTTGACCGGCTCTCCCGCGATCTTGCCCACGTCAGGCGCGATTCCGAGGTGATCCTGGAGAGCCTGGCGCTCTTCATCCGCTTTTCGATCACCCTTCACGCCCACACGCCGGTCCCGGATCGGGCAACGCAGGCTATTGCCCAAGAGCGTTTCGAGAAATTCGTTGAGAAGGTCGGCCGCCAGATCGCTTCCGGCAAAAAGTCGCTTAGCAAAGACAATGGTGGGGGAGGGGAAGGATGAGCTCTCATCCCGAGGCCGACCACCGGCGGCGTGTCATGCTGCGCACCGCCATGGGTCCGGCAATCACCGAAGCCCTGGCCGATCCGTCCGTCATCGAGGTGATGGTCAATCCCGACGGCGCGCTGCGACTCGACCGGTTAGGCGAAGGTCGGGTCGATACCGACGTTCACATGCACCCGTCCGAGGCAGAACGTATCATCCGCCTGGTTGCTTCGCACGTGCGCGCCGAGGCGCACGCCGACAACCCGATCGTCAGTGCCGAATTGCCGTCTGGCGAACGCTTCGAAGGCCTGCTGCCACCTGTGGTGTTGGCGCCATGTTTTGCCATCCGCAAGCCCGCCGCGAAAGTCTACACCCTGGCCGACTATGTTGCCGAACGCATCATGCTGCCGCTGCAGGCCGATGCGCTGAAAAAGGCCGTCCGCGAGCGGCGCAACATGCTGATCGCCGGCGGCACTTCCTCGGGGAAGACAACACTCGCCAACGCTCTGCTGGCTGAAGTCGCCGAATGCGACGATCGGGTGATCCTGATCGAGGACACACGCGAACTGCAGTGCGCGGCCAGGGACTGCGTTGCCCTGAGAACAAGGCGGGGCTCGGTCACCCTTGCCGATCTCGTGCGCTCGACGCTGAGGCTCAGGCCGGACCGCATCATCGTGGGCGAGGTGAGGGGCGCGGAAGCGCTCGACATGCTGAAGGCATGGAACACCGGGCACCCAGGCGGCATCGCTACCGTACACGCCAATTCCGCGCGCTCGGCTCTCTATCGCATTGAGCAACTCGCCCAGGAAGCGGTGGTCACCGTTCCCCGCCGGCTCATCGCTGAGGCGATAGATCTGATCGTCTTCATAGCGGGACGCGGCTCGTCGCGCCACATCGACGCAATCGCCGAGGTCACCGGTCTCGACGGCAGCGGCGATTACGCCGTTGCCCCGCTCACGCTTTCGCAACTCCAGCAGCTTTGAAAGGCCTTCCTCATGCGCAAGAAGCTTCGCTTTCTTTCGTCCACAGCGCTCGCGTTTCTTATCACGGCCCCGGTTTATGCCGCCGGCTCCGGCATGCCGTGGGAGCAGCCGCTGCAGCAGATCCTGGAGTCCGTGCAGGGACCGGTCGCCAAGATCGTTGCGGTGATCATCATTATCACCACCGGCCTGACGCTTGCCTTCGGCGACACCGCCGGTGGTTTTCGGCGCCTGATTCAGATCGTCTTCGGTCTGTCGATCGCCTTCGCGGCATCGAGCTTCTTCCTCTCCTTCTTCTCCTTCGGTGGTGGGGCGCTCGTCTGATGGCCGCCGGGGAGCAGCATATCGAGGGCTTCGCAGTACCGGTCCACCGGGCGCTGACCGAGCCGATCCTGCTCGGCGGGGCTCCGCGCGCGGTGGCGATCCTCAACGGTACAGTGGCCGCGGCCATTGGCTTCGGCTTGCAGCAATGGATTGCTGGTCTGGTGCTTTGGATCGCAGGCCACTCGTTAGCGGTGTTTGCCGCAAGACGCGATCCGGACTTCGCCAGCGTGCTTGTGCGCCACCTACGTCTGAAGGGGTGGCTTGCATGCTGAACCTTTCGGAATATCGAAGCAAAGCCGACCGGCTTGCCGACCATCTACCCTGGGCTGCCTTGGTGGCGCCCGGCATCGTGCTCAACAAGGACGGCAGCTTTCAGCGGACGTTGCGGTTCCGCGGCCCGGATCTCGAAAGTGCGACGGAGGCTGAACTCGTCGGCATTTGCGCCCGGGCGAACAATGCTCTCAGACGCCTTGGCTCTGGCTGGGCATTGTTCTTTGAGGCCGAGCGCACAGAAGCGCTGGGCTATCCGAACTCGCATTTTCCTGACGCCGCGTCGTGGCTGGTCGACGAAGAACGCCGCGCTGCTTTCGAGGGGAAGGTAGCGCACTACGAGAGCCGCTATCATCTGACCTTGGTGTTTATGCCACCGCCGGACGCCCAGGCGCGCGCAGAAAGCACGCTCGTCGACTCTCATTATTCCCGAGGAGAAAGAGACTGGCGCCAGGATCTGGCGAGGTTCCGTGACGAGACCAACCGCGTGCTCGATCTCTTCTCGGGTTTCATGTCCGAAGTACGCGTCCTCGATGATGCTCAGACGTTGACCTACCTCCACGGCACGATTTCGCCTCGTCGCCATCCTATCATGGCCCCGGAAACGCCGATATATCTGGATGCAATCCTGGTCGATGCGCCGCTTACCGGTGGCCTGGAGCCGATGCTGGGTGAGCAGCATCTTCGCACACTGACCATCCTCGGCTTTCCGAACCTCACCCGGCCCGGAATCCTCGATACCCTCAATCATCAGGATTTCGCCTATCGCTGGATGACGCGCTTCATTCCGCTCGAGAAAACGGAAGCCACGAAGACGCTGACGCGATTGCGCCGGCAGTGGTTTGCCAAGCGCAAATCGATCGTGGCAATCCTACGCGAGGTCATTACCAACGAGCCGGTCCCGCTTGTCGATAGCGATGCCGACAACAAGGCGCTCGATGCCGACGAAGCCCTTCAGGCATTGGGCGGTGATCATGTGAGTTTCGGCTATCTCACCACCACCGTGACGGTGTGGGGCGAGGATCGCCAAGCCGCTGCAGAGAAGCTTCGCGCGGTCGAGCGCATCATCAATGGGCTCGGCTTCACCACGATCCGAGAAGGCGTCAATGCGGTCGAGGCTTGGCTCGGCTCATTGCCTGGCCATGTCTACGCTAACGTTCGCCAACCGCTCGTTCATACATTGAACCTTGCCCATCTCATGCCGCTGTCGTCGGTTTGGGCCGGTCCTGCGACAAACGAGCATCTCGCGAAAGTCACCCAAACCGAAGCGCCACCGCTTTTCGTTGCCGAGACCAGTGGGTCGACACCGTTTCGGCTTTCCACCCACGTCGAAGATGTCGGCCACATGCTGGTTGTTGGTCCGACCGGCGCCGGCAAGTCGGTTCTGCTTGCTCTGATTGCTCTGCAGTTCAGGCGCTACGCCGGCGCCCAGGTTTATGTCTTCGACAAAGGCAATTCGGCCCGTGCTGCAACACTTGCCATGGGTGGAGAACACCACGCGCTAGGAGCGGACGGTTCCCTTGCCTTTCAGCCACTGCGCAGCATCAACGACCAGGCTAGCCGAAGCTGGGCGGCCGAATGGATCGCCAGCCTTGTTGCCCACGAGAACGTCACCGTCACGCCGGAGGTGAAGGAGGCTATTTGGTCAGCGCTGGCCAGCCTTGCCACCGCGCCGGCGCAGGAACGCACACTGACCGGTCTTTCGGTCCTGCTTCAATCCAATGCGCTGAAGACCGCATTGATGCCCTACACGCTCGACGGTCCCTTCGGCCGCCTGCTCGATGCCGATCATGATGGGCTGGCCTTGTCGGATGTGCAGTGTTTCGAGACCGAGGAGTTAATGCACAGCCAAAGCGCTTTGCTGCCGGTGCTTACCTATCTGTTCCAGCGACTTGAGGAACGGTTCGACGGACGGCCCACGCTGATCATGCTCGACGAGGCGTGGGTCTATCTCGACAATCCGCTGTTCGCCGCCCGCATCCGCGAATGGCTGAAGGTGCTGCGAAAGAAGAACGTGTCGGTTGTCTTCGCTACGCAGTCGCTGGCTGATATCGCGGGCTCTGGCATAGCGCCGGCAATCATCGAAAGCTGCCCGCAGCGCATTTTCCTTCCCAATGATCGTGCCGTGGAACCCCAGGCGCGCACAGCCTACGAGCGCTTCGGTTTAAGCGAGCGGCAGATCGAATTGATCGCCCGCGCCACGCCGAAGCGTCAGTATTATCTGCAATCGCGCCGCGGCAACCGTCTGTTCGAGCTCGAGCTTGGCCCCATCGCTCTTGCGCTTTGCGGTGCTTCCGATCCGGCCACGCAGACTCTGATCGACAGGATCATGTCCGAAGACGGGCAAGGCAGCTTTGCCTCGCAGTTCCTGATCGCGCGCGGCCTCGATTGGGCCGGCGAACTTCTCAAGCAATTCCCTCAACCAGACAAGGAGCAATTCTCATGATGCGGCGACGCCTTCTCTCCGGCCTGATCACCGTTTCCCTGATCGCCAAGCCTATGGCCGACTATGTGCAGCCCGCCTACGCCCTTATCGTGTTCGATCCGTCCAATTATGCGCAGAACGTGCTGACGGCCGCGCGCGCATTGGAGCAGATCAACAACCAGATCCAGTCGCTGCAGAATCAGGCGACCATGCTGCAGAACATGGCGCGCAATCTTCAGCGTCTGGATTTCTCTTCCGTTGGCCAACTCACCGGTTCGCTCCATCGCATCGACGGCTTGATGGACCAGGCGAGTGGCCTCAGCTTTGATCTGGGCAAGCTTCAAGACCAGTGGCGCAGCCAATATCCGGAAAGCTACGACGCCACGATCAAAGTCAGCGATGTGGCGAGTGCTGCGCGGGAGCGTTGGCAAACCGCCATGCAGGCGTTCCGCCAGACCATGGGTGTCCAGTCGCAAATCGTCGAGAACGTCCGCGCCGACGGCGATCTGCTCGCCGATCTCGTCAACCGCAGCCAAGGGGCGGCCGGTGCGCTTCAGGCAAGCCAGGCCACCAACCAGCTGATGGCGCTTTCGACAAAACAGCAGATGCAGATCCAGACGCTGCTCGCAACGCAGTTTCGAGCTGAGGCCGAGGATGCCGCCCGCAAGGCCCAGTCAGACGAAGCCGCCCGCGAGATGACGAAGCGATTCTTGGGTACCGGCTCGGCTTATCCCGGCAATTAATCACGAGTTCATCACGACGAGAAAGGCAGCGGCATGAACGACCTTGGCGTCATCGATCGCTTCATGGAGACCTTCATCCGCTACATCGACAGCGGGTTCGGTCTGCTATCGGGCGACCTCGCCTTCCTCACTACCATTCTGATCGGCATTGACATCACACTTGCCGGCCTGGCGTGGGCGCTCGGCGACGAAACCAGCGTTCTCGGCCGGCTTGTCCGCAAGGTGCTCTATGTTGGCGTCTTCGCCTTCATTCTGAACAATTTCAAGAACCTCGCCGATATCGTTTATCGTTCTTTTGCCGGTCTCGGGATTAAGGCGTCGGCCGGCAATCTGTCGGCAGACAATCTCTTGCGCCCGGGCCGCATTGCCGCGACCGGTTTCGAAGGTGCTTGGCCAATGCTTGACCAAGCCAGTCAGCTCCTGGGCTTCCCGGAAATCTTCGGCAACGCACTGACCATCTTCGTGCTGCTGATGGCCTGGTTCCTGGTCATCATCGCCTTCTTCATCCTTTCCATCCAGCTTTTCATCACCATCCTTGAGTTCAAGCTCACCACGCTGGCAGGTTTTGTTTTGGTTCCATTCGCACTTTGGAACCGTTCAGCGTTCCTGGCCGAACGCGTGCTCGGCCATGTTATCTCGTCAGGCATCAAGGTGATGGTGCTCGCCGTCATTGTCGGTATCGGCTCCACGCTCTTCGGGGAGTTCGCTTCCGCATTGCAAGGCAAGGAGCCGGATCTTGCCGGTGCCATGTCCCAGGTACTGGGCGCACTGGCATTGCTTGGCCTTGGCATTTTTGGGCCGGGGATCGCGTCGGGTCTTGTCTCAGGCGCACCGCAGCTTGGGGCGGGCGCCGCCCTCGGCACGACCGCGGCGGCAGCGGGTGTATCACTCGTTGCTGGAGGCACAGCATTTGCTGGCGCGCGTATGGCAACCAGCGGCGGTGTCGCCGCCATCCGAGCCGGCACAACAATGGGATCGGCTGCTTCCACGTCATGGCAGATCGGGCGCGCAACCTCGCCCGACGCTGGCCTCTCCGGTGTGGCTGCTGGAATGCATGGTGTAACCAGTGCAGCTGGCGGCGCCGCTATACGCATAGCGCGATCCGCCACTGCAAGTGTTGGGCGCAACGCCGATGCCGGGCGCGATGCCGCGTGGACCGCGACCGGCGGCACGCCGACAGCGCCAATGACCGAACGCTCTGCCGGTTCGGCCACTGTTTCGGCGCCGACGTGGGCAAGGCGCCTACGTTCTGAACAGACCGCCCGTGCAAATCGCCACGCTGCCATGCAAGCTGTCCGAGACGGAGACCGGCCGGGAGGCAGCGCCACCCCCTCTCTCAACGACAAGGATGACTAGATGCTCTTCAAGCGACCCGTGCACCGTTACGGCAAAACACCCGAACCGGTCACGCCGTATCAAAAAGCCGCCCAGCTGTGGGACGAGCGCATCGGCTCATCTCGACTGCAGGCCAGGAACTGGCGGATCATGGCCCTTGGCTGCCTGGCCTTGGCGACCGGGCTTTCCGGCGGACTCGTATGGCAGTCGATGCAAAGCCGTGTCGTGCCTTATGTCGTCGAGGTCGATGGCTTCGGCGAGACGCGCGCCGTCGCGCCGGCGATCCGGAATTATGAGCCCTCGGATGCTCAGATCGCCTGGCATCTCGGCCGCTTCATCCAGAATGTCCGTTCCGTTTCCACCGATCCGGTTTTGGTACGGCAGAACTGGTTGGCAGCGTACGACTTTGCTAGCGATCGCGCAGCGCTCTTCCTCAACGAATACGCCAAGGCGAACGACCCCTTCGGTCAGATCGGAACGCGCAGTGTTTCGGTACAGGTCACCAGCGTGGTCAGAGCCTCCGAAAGTTCATTCCAGGTCAAATGGACCGAGCAGGTGTTTGAGCGCGGAAGCCTTGCCAGCACGATGCGCTGGACTGCGATCCTCACGATCGTGATTCGCTCGCCAAGCAATACGGATCAGCTGCGCAAGAATCCGCTCGGCGTCTTCATCAATGCCATTGACTGGTCACGCGAGCTCGACAGCGCCGTCCCAACCCCCCTTTCTCCGACGGAGTCCACCAATGAAAGGTAAAATGTCACCGATTCGTGCCGTGCTGATCCTATCGGTGTCGGCAGCGGTCGTTTCCGCTTGTGCATCGAAGAAGGTGCCGCCGCCTGAGATTTCCTATGACGCTGCCGACTTCAAACCGGCCGCGATCGAAAAGGCGCCGGAGAGGCCGATTAGAATTGTCGAGGTGCCAAAACCACTGCCGCTGCCTGGCCAAATGCAGCCCGAGCCCGGCAAGGCCGAGGACAAGCGCCCCCCTGAAGAACGCGTCGCTGATGCCAACAAAGCCGCGACCCAGCAACCCACCAAGTACGGGTATGTTAATGCCGTGCAAGTCTACCCCTTCACCGATGGCGCGCTTTATCAACTCTATGCCGCGCCGGAGCGCGTGACCGACATCGCTCTGCAGCCGGGCGAGAAACTAACCGCCGTGTCGGCTGGCGACACCGTGCGCTGGGTCATTGGCGATACCGCAAGCGGCACCGGTGACAATCAGCGCACCCATGTTCTGGTAAAACCCTTCGCGCCGGGTCTTGCCACCAATGTCGTCATTACGACGGACCGGCGGACCTATCATTTGCAGCTTCAAAGCACCGAGAAGACCGCAATGGCGGCAATCTCCTGGACCTACAGCCAAGACCAGATCATCGCGCTTCGCCAGCGCAATGCTCAAGCCGAGGCAGTTACACCGGTCGCGTCGAATATCGCGCTCGAAAACCTTCGCTTTCGCTACTCAATCAGTGGCGACACACCGCCCTGGAGACCGACGCGAGCCTTCGACGACGGCAGCAAGGTCTATATTGAGTTCCCTCGTCGCATAGATCAGGGCGAGGCGCCACCACTCTTCATCGTCGGCGCAGATGGGAGCAGCGAGCTCGTCAACTATCGCGTGCGCGGCAACTATTACATCGTCGATCGGCTCTTCGCCGCGGCCGAACTTCGCCTCGGCACCAAGCGGCAGCAGGTGATCCGCATCAGCAGGATTGACGGCAGGCAACCGCAACGGCGGATCTCGCTCTTTCGCGGCAGCCGGCGAGGTGAGGACTCATGATCGAAAATTCCCGCTCTGGCATCCCGCCGAAACTGGATCCCGAGGAACTGCAGCTTCGGGCCTCTCCCCGCCGCGTGGTGCGGTTCAGGCGCGGTGTGATCATCGCGATCGCAGCGCTCGGATCCGGCGCTGTCTTCGGCGTTACCATGATCGCCCTCCAGGGGCCGGCCCTTCGCATCAGGGATCAGGCGGAAGATCTCTACAACACTGAGCGCAAACCAACCGCCGAGGGGCTCGATACGCTTCCCCATGACTATTCCGGCATGAAGCCGAAGCCTCCCGTCCTTGGGCTACCTTTGCCGGGCGACCTCGGCCGCCCCATCCTCGAGCGGCAGCGCCAGCTCGGCATCGTGCCGGGCCAAGACATCTCGGCCGAGGAGCAGCGTCTAGCGCAGCAGGCGATCGAAGCGCGTGAATCGCGGGTGCTTTTCCGCGTCGAAAATCGAGCTCAAAAGACAGATGTCGGAGAGAGCGTGCAAACTGCTCAGCATCCATTTGAGGCGCTTCCCCAATCCGAAGCAGGACGCGCGTCAGCCTCGGTGGCGGCGGCGGAAGGCGACCAGAACAATCAGCAGCGAAAGCTTGATTTTCTCAGCCAGCGGAGCACTGGCGGGATCTACAATCCGCATGCGCTGCAGACGCCGATCTCGCCATATCAACTGATGGCTGGCAGCGTGATTGCCGCCAGCCTGATCACCGGCATCAATTCCGATTTGCCGGGCCTTGTCGTCGCGCAAGTCACCGAAAATGTGCACGACACGGTCACGGGCAACATATTGCTGATTCCGCAGGGCTCACGTCTTATCGGCGTCTACGACAGCGTCGTCGCGTTCGGGCAAAAGCGAGCGCTGCTGGTCTGGCAGCGCATTCTGCTGCCCGACGGCTCGTCGGCCGAAATCGACAATCTGCCCGCGAGCGACACCGCCGGCTACGCAGGGCTGGAAGACGAAGTCGATTTCCACACTTGGCAGATGATCAAGGGAGTGGCGCTTGCCACATTGCTCGGTGTCGGCACAGAATTCAGCCTCGGCGAAAACGAGAGCGATCTGGTCAAGGCGATCCGGGAATCAGCCCAGCAGAACGCCAGTCGAGCCGGCCAGCGCATCACCGAAAAAAACCTCAATATCCAGCCCACCATCGTCGTCCGCCCAGGTTGGCCACTGCGCGTCATCGTGCACAAGGACATCGTGCTGCGGCCATACGCCAGTTGAGCAGGAGTTATCATGGCTGACCTGAAACTTGGAAAACTTCCGGACCGAACAGCTTCGAAGATCACCATTACCGTCAGCGCGGAGCTGAGCCAAACACTCAAGGAGTATGCTGCACTTTACCGTCAGACCTATGGTCAGTCTGAAACCGTGGCAGAACTCATCCCTTTCATGCTGGCGGCGTTTCTGGAAGGCGACCGAGCCTTTGCCAAGGCCAGAAAGGAACGTCTGCCGACGGAGCTTGCCGGAAAATCGTGACTCCTCCGCTAGGGCAGCTGGAACATTGCCTAGCTGTCGCGACCTACCTGCTCCTCGCGAAGCATAGGATCAAACACCTTGGAATGCAGGTATGCGCAAGAGATGATGTGGAAGGAGATACCGCGCAACAGCCTAAGTTTGCATTTTCGATTTGGTCGGCCGTGAACTATCCGCAAGCCATTGATCTGGCCTGTTGATTGAGGCGGATAGCGGCTTTGGAATTGCAGGATT
>NZ_RZTV01000201.1:0-284 GCF_003997555.1 Mesorhizobium sp. M1A.T.Ca.IN.004.03.1.1
CTTGATTACGCTCAACCATGAAGTGGAGGTGCTCGAGCATCAGTTCGCCCGAAACCGTGTCCACCACATGCGCGGCAAAGCGAGTTTCATCGATTCCACCACCTTGCAGGTCATCAAGGATGATGGCGAAGCGCTGACGGTCAGCGGCGCCAGTATCCTGCTTGCCGTGGGCACGAAGCCTTTCCGGCCGGACTATATGCCGTTCGATGGCAAGACCGTGCTCGACAGCGACGAGTTGCTTGATATCGAAGAATTGCCGCGCACCATGGTCGTCATCGGCGCCG
>NZ_RZTV01000202.1:0-283 GCF_003997555.1 Mesorhizobium sp. M1A.T.Ca.IN.004.03.1.1
GACGAGTACTTGGTCGGCCTTCATCACCAGATCCTGCGTCACCTCGTTCTTCGAGATCACCTTGGCCGTGCCGTAGTCGCCATACATGATCTCGTTGCCTTCGCGCACCTGCATGGCGAGCTTGATGATCGGATTGTCGCGCGCCTGCCGGTGGATATCGGTGAGGAGATAATCCGGCTCCTGGTTGGTGAAGTAGCCGCCGCCCGAAACCGGCGGCAGCTGGCCGGGATCGCCGAGCACCAGGATCGGCGTGCCGAAACTCATCAGGTCCTTGCCGAGCGCC
>NZ_RZTV01000203.1:0-282 GCF_003997555.1 Mesorhizobium sp. M1A.T.Ca.IN.004.03.1.1
ATGCCTTTGCCTCAGGATATGCGTTTCGTCGATCTGCCGTCCTTCGGCGGGCCGGAGGTGATGACGATCGGCAGGCGTCCGCTTCCTGTGCCCCAAGACGGGCAGGTCCTGGTGCGCGCCGAGGCGATCGGCGTCAACCGCCCCGATATTGCCCAGCGCCAGGGCAGCTATCCCCCGCCGAAGGATGCGAGCTCGATCCTCGGCCTGGAATTGTCGGGCGAAATCGTTGCCGTCGGCTCGAGCGTCAGGGGCCATGGCGTCGGCGATAAGGTCTGCGGCCTC
>NZ_RZTV01000204.1:0-281 GCF_003997555.1 Mesorhizobium sp. M1A.T.Ca.IN.004.03.1.1
GCTCATGCCCATTCGTTCGTCTTTCGTGAATACGCACAGGCACTGGAACTCGCCGATCGAGCGATAGCCGCTAACCCGCTGCAAGCCATTTGCTGGGACATGCGGGCCCTGACGCTCGGCTATCTCGGCGAGGTGAAGCGTGGATATGAGGATGCGATGCGCGCACGTGCACTGGGCGGGCCTCCCCTTTATCGTTACTGCATCGATACCACGTGCTGCATCTTGG
Source organism: Mesorhizobium sp. M1A.T.Ca.IN.004.03.1.1 (assembly GCF_003997555.1). Classification (NCBI taxonomy): domain Bacteria; kingdom Pseudomonadati; phylum Pseudomonadota; class Alphaproteobacteria; order Hyphomicrobiales; family Phyllobacteriaceae; genus Mesorhizobium; species Mesorhizobium sp. M1A.T.Ca.IN.004.03.1.1. The sequence continues at coordinate 227 of NZ_RZTV01000204.1, forward strand.
CAACTCTGAACGGGCGCTTCGAGGAGGGGATACGTCACGGCGAGCGTGTCCTTGC
>NZ_RZTV01000205.1:0-281 GCF_003997555.1 Mesorhizobium sp. M1A.T.Ca.IN.004.03.1.1
AATTGCTGATCAACTGGCCTGTCATCCTCCAGACGATCGGCCAGACTTTCGAGATGCCGTTCAGCGGCTCTCTCGACCTGCTGCCCGAACTGGATCTGTCCAAGCCGGAAGGCCGGTTGATCAGCAATCTCACGGAAACGATCATCGCGGGCATGCGCGACGATGGTCCCTTGCTGCAGTCGCCGATCGCCATGGCGCATATGACGCAGGCGCTGGCCGATCTGGTCGTGCGCCTGGTGCCGCACCGGCTGTCGCATTTCCTGGAGAATGGCCCGGCCCTG
>NZ_RZTV01000206.1:0-280 GCF_003997555.1 Mesorhizobium sp. M1A.T.Ca.IN.004.03.1.1
GGCCAAGGTGGCCGATCCGCGCCGGGCGCTCGGTGGCCTTCTCGGCAACGCCGTCCGCTTCCGGTTTCCGCCCGGTGAGCCTGTGCTTGTCCTTGCCGCGGCTGAAGGTCTCGAAACGGTTCTTTCGCTATTGGAGGTGATGCCAGGCATGCCGGCGGTCGCTGCACTCACAGCCAATCACCTCGCAGCCTTTTGCCCTCCTGCCGGATGTCTGCGCCTCTACATTGCTGGCGATGCCGATGCGGCGGGTCGGCAAGCAATCAAGCGACTGAGCCGTCGC
>NZ_RZTV01000207.1:0-280 GCF_003997555.1 Mesorhizobium sp. M1A.T.Ca.IN.004.03.1.1
AAAGTGATTTCGACGGGCGTGCCGAAGACAGTCGTTGTCGAGATCAGGGAAAGCAAGCCAGCCTTGGTCGAAAGCTGAAGGGGAACGGCGATGCCGGCATAGTCGGTATGGACCTCGCCGGCAGTTTTAGGCGCTGGATAGGATAGCAACTCCTTCAAAAGCTTGTCCAACATTAGATCGCCCGAAGCCGAGAACTGTTGGCGCAGCCTGCTGATAAGGTGGGCGCGCCATTCGGAGAGGTTTTTGACATGGGGCGCCAATCCTTGTGGATGCAGGCTGA
>NZ_RZTV01000208.1:0-279 GCF_003997555.1 Mesorhizobium sp. M1A.T.Ca.IN.004.03.1.1
ACGGCTTCTCTTTCGCCGATCCCGGCTGCATGCATCTGAGCGAGAACGACGTTCTCCACGGCGCGCAGATGCGGAAACAGATTGAAGCGCTGAAACACCATGCCGACACGTTGCCGAAGCTTGGCAAGGTTGCGGCAGGCCACCTCGCCATCGGCAAAGATCGTCTCATCCCCGACGGTGATCGTTCCCTGATCGGGACGCTCAAGCAAATTGACGCAGCGCATGAGGGTGGTCTTTCCTCCACCGCTCTGGCCAATGATGCTCACGATTTTGCCCGTG
>NZ_RZTV01000209.1:0-279 GCF_003997555.1 Mesorhizobium sp. M1A.T.Ca.IN.004.03.1.1
GGAGACGATCCTGGCGCTGGTAACGCAGCTGGATCGGGAAAACCGGCGCGGCAACTGACAACGAGGAGAGCGGCGGCCATCGGGGTCGATCATTCCTTTCCCGACACCGCGCCGATTTCCAACTTTTCGTTAACCGGCATGCTGGTAAAATCTCGCCAAGTTATCTGACGCCGCGAGACCGATGCAGAAACCGAATTTCCGCTTCACCCATTACGATCTCAAGGAACAGCGAGCCGGAACGATCGTCGAGGTGTCTCTGAATGCGGTGAACAATGTTCG
>NZ_RZTV01000210.1:0-279 GCF_003997555.1 Mesorhizobium sp. M1A.T.Ca.IN.004.03.1.1
ATGACGAAGCGCTGCACGTGGACGTCGCGTTCACGGTCTGCATGGGCGAGGCGGCGCGCGAAGGCGAGCGCTTCTTCCACGGTCTTGTTCATCTTGAAGCTGGTGCCGACCCAAAGGACCATTCAGCTCTTCCTCCCGTCACGGATCTGGGCGAAATAGCCGTCGGTGCCGACCTGGCCGCCTTTGAGGGCGATCTGCAGGCCGTTGGTCGGCGGATAGTCGCCATGGGCGAGGCAAAGCGGCGAACCCGGCGTTTGCGGCAACGGCAGAAGCGTCGTC
>NZ_RZTV01000021.1:0-28766 GCF_003997555.1 Mesorhizobium sp. M1A.T.Ca.IN.004.03.1.1
ATCGCTGATTGCTACTCTGCCGTGTTGCGCCGCGACAGAGATGACGTAAGGCAGGCTGAAGCGCGCGACGACCGGGTCCTTTGGGTTCCACTTTTGGTCGCGCGGCTGTACCACATAACTCTCAGCGACGATACGGTTCACCCCGAGCTCAAGTGACACAATATCCTCCCCTTTGAAGCCGTGCTTGTCGCGCAATTGCTTCAGTCCATCGATCCCGGGATGCATAGCCCTGCAAGCCGGCCAAGCTTTGAAGCTGATCTCAGTGTTCACATAGTCCTGACCAAGTTTCCCCATAAGCAAATCGACGCCGTAGCTCGGTTCGAAGGCTCTATAGAAGCCATACTTACCAAAGAACGGCTCCCGCGGACCGTTGAAACCCACCATAGCAGACAGGGCCGATTCCACCCCCGAACGCGCCCGCAATCCTTGTTGCAGCGACACAGTGTGCGCGCCTTCCTCATACATCTGTACTTCCCCGGCGGCGTGGGCGTAAGCGATGCCGAATGCATTACGGGTTTTCTCTTCATCGAGCCGCAGCAATTTTGTGCTAACCGCGGTGGTGCCCCACACTGCGACAATATTGTCGCGGCCGGTTTTCAAAGAATGGGTCGTCACGCTACGCGCAAGACGCATGTGCAGATCCATAGCCGTAGCTAATGCGACCAGCAATTCGCTTCCGGTAATAGAAGGATCGCGCTCCGCGAGCGCCAGCGCCGGCGGCACATTGTACGCGCTGGCGTGGCAGCCGTTAATACAAAGCTCGTAGGTATCATCAAAGTCGATGGCTCTAGCCGTGGTGGCGTTTACAACGACCGCCAAGCAGGCAGGAAGCTTTTCTCCAGAAACCCAGACGGTGCATTCTGCCCTGCCGCCGGACAAGCTGCCCAGCCGACGAGCGAAGTGCGCGATCTGGTCATCCGATCCACCAATCGCGCTGGCAAGCGTGTCGAGAATGGAGAGTTTCGCGCGTTCAATCGACTTCTTAGGTATTGTCTCTGTGCGCGAATCGATAACGTGCCTAATGAGTTGCGCCGTCAAATCCATCGCCAAACCTCCCCCCCAATTAATAAACTACTGGCAAAATGTGGGGACAGCCCCGCCCCCTGCGCCTGCGTTCGAGATTGCCATGGCATGCGTTGCCCAATCAGCTTTGATTGACCGGCAGGCAGGCTGTTCTGCATATCTCTTCCTCAGAAACAGGCGCGCAGCTGCGCAACACGGCGTTCTAGTATTTGCCTTCGCAACCACCTAGGGATCGAACAGTTGCTAGTTTCCCCTGGTTGGTGATTTAGCAGTCCAGTACCGGATGAGTCTGTTCACTGCTTCGCTCCGGTCGATCTGGACCTCATGCCCCGCATTATTCAGCAGGTGGAAATCCGAATTCTTGATCAGCTTTGCCAGCTTTACACCGCGGTCAGGCGGCACTGTGGCGTCGTTCTTGGACCAGATAATCAATGTCTCGGCCCGAAGCCGATCAAGGTATGGGAACACATAGCTCTGCTGCAGGACAACATACAGACGGAGATTGGTTTCTTCTTCGGGCAGGCTCTGGAGAATCTCGTATTGCCCGCGCGCCGCGGCCCGCCGATAGGCCTCTCTCTTAGCCTCTTCCACATCCTGCCCATAGGCGCGGGTGCTCTTTCGCCAGGCGGCGACGTATTCCTCTTCGCTCGGCATCGGACTGGAATTGTCGTAAGCTTCCGTATAGGCCTGCCACCAAGTTTCGTCGCGGTCGTCCCCATAGGCCGGAGAGACGGAACTGGCTGTCAGCAATACAAGCCTCGAGACAAGATCCGGACGCAGGATCGCGACCCGCGCGGCGACGAATGACCCTTCTGAATGACCGACGAGGGTGATCTGCTTCAACCCCAGCGCTTCGATGAAGCCAATCACGTGGTCTACACGACCAAGGCGATTTACGAATTTTTGATCGGCGGGATAATCGGTCCCGCCACACTGCAGTTGATCTACCGCGATAACCCTGAACTGATCGGATAGGTCGTTGAGCTGACGCACAAAGGAACTTTTTCCGTCTGCGCCGAAGCCGGCACCGTGCAGGGATACGATAGGCTCGCCTATTCCGCTCTCATAGTATGAGGTCCCGATACCACTGACTGAAATGCTGCGTTCAGAGATCATCTTTTTCCTTGACGTAAGACGAGCCGCAGGCCTTGAAGCGCTGTGCGGAAACTGCAGCCCTGCCAGCGAGCGCCCCAACCCTACCAAGCCCGCGGTCACCATGCTGCGCAAAGTTTTACTTTGTCGCGCAGGAAACCGGCGTTTTTGGGGCGCTGTCCCTCCACTGGACAGACCAAAGGAACGAAAAACAGGTACTGGATTGTGGCACCGCCATGTGCTGGCCGTATTTGCCTAGAGTTCTGCAAATTCGCTGAGCGAGTAGTGCTGGTTGCGGGTAACAGCATCGCAGCACCGCATCGGATGTCGCGCCGCCAGGATGCGGTGGAAGTCGAAGCCGCCGAGCGCAACTGTGAACTGCGGCCTCGAGGCAGCCGAGGAGGAGCCCAAGTGGCACCGACCCACCCATTTCCGGCCCAGGCATCACACGGCATCACCTATCACCGTAACCTCCTTCGCCACTGCCATCTAAGATGATCGGGGCAACATAAAAAAACTTCGATCCATTGGCGTGGATCGGTCCGATGACGGGCGCATCTCAAGAAATCGATACCATGCCTCTTCCGATGCGCCGAGGGCGATGATGGCCTCACCCGTAGCAGCCGGGCCGCTCCCAGTCACGCGGTCGTATTGGGCGTCCGCGCCCTGCCAGGCGACCCGGAGACAGCCAGCGCATAACGGATATATGGAATCGGTATGAGCGAGACATCGCAGAAGTTGGGCTAATATTGGCAAGAACGTGCAGTTTTCCTGCGAGGAGCCCCCAATGTTGCATACCCCGCCGCCAGACTTGGACCGAATTGATCGGAAACTCCTCATTGCCGTACAGCGTAATAATCGCCTTACCACAGAGGAATTGGGCGAACTTGCAGGCCTTTCGGCAACCGCATGCCAGCGGCGATTGAAGCGACTTCGAGATGCGCGCGTAATTCAGGCAGATGTTGCTGTAATCTCGCCAGAAGCGATCGGCAGGCCCATGCTCATGCTAGCCTCTATCACTTTAGAGCGCGATCGCGCTGACATCATCGATCGTTTCAAACAAGCGATCCGGCGCACGCCCGAGATTATGAACGGATATTACGTGACAGGTGAGGCCGATTTTGTTCTCGCAATTTCGGTGCGTGATATGGTCGAGTACGAGGCATTTACCCGTCGCTTTTTTCATGAGCACCCCGATATCAAGGGCTTTAAAACCATGGTCGTAATGGATCGAATTAAGGCATCATTGGCTCTACCAATTGACGAATAGAATGGAAGCGCGCCAGTAGCACACCTGCGCCCTCCGAAGATCGGCAACCACCTCGCGAGTAGGTGCGTTGCAGGCGATCACAAATAGTCAGTTAGCCAGCGGCCCGCCGGTGCTCCAGCCACTTCAAGTGTTGGTCGATGAACTCGGGCCGCCAGTGATAAACTCGCCCGACCAGCGCCCGAGCTCGACATAACGTCGAACCATCTGCTCAACAAATGATATGATGTGCCGTGCGGCGGGCGGCAGTATTGTCCCATATGCGGTTGTTAGCGCCAATTCAAAGCTTAGCGAAGACCGCTCAATCGCCGCGACAGATAGATTCGGGCCTTCGAGATCTTCCCACAAGCACGCACGACTAAAAATCCCGTAGCCTTCATCCAGTGCAATCATTCGCTTAATGAGAGGTATCGAGTCGATCTCGTACTTGAATGTCAATTCCACCTGTTGGTCGTGTGCGGCTGCCTCCAGGCGTCGCCGCGTGTAACTCGGCGGCGCCGGAATAATCAGCGGAAGGCCCTCCAATTCAGACAACAAGACCCTCTCACCGAAGGGCCAATTCTTTGTTGATCCAACCAAATAAACTTTTTCTTTGAAGAGGAATTCGGGACTCAGATGGCGATAACTATCGACATCGTAAGCGAAGCCTAGATCTATCTGCTTGCTCTGGATCCAGTTCGCGGTTTGATAGGTGAACCCCTCGATCAATTTCAGCTTAACACGGGGGAATTGTTGACGGCAGCCTAAAATAAGCTCCGCCATGAAGGTTGGACCCAGGTTGGGCAGAACTCCCACGCGAATGACGCCGGAGGGACTCCCTTCATCGATCCGAGCTTGAAGGCAAGCGTTGTCTAGCCGCAGCAAGACATTCGCAACTTCGTCGCGGAGCTTGGCGGCAGTTTCCGTCAACCTCACTCCGCGGCCATCGCGAATGAACAATTGCACCCCGAGCGTTTCCTCCAGGCGACGCATTTGCCTGGATAAAGCGGGTTGCGCTATGCGCAACTCGACCGCAGCTCGGCTGATGCTGCCAAGTTCGGACACTCGGATGAAATGCCTGAGGGCGCGAAGCTCGATCTGATTATCCACGTGTTCGGCCCGCTCACTTGAGACGACTTGGCACCCCGATCAGACGTGTCAGCTCTGAACCTTGCCCAAGCCTCAACGTCGAAACTAAGCTACTACCGCACCGCCCCGCAATAGGCCGACCCAAGCTGGCTCCACGCCTCGCATGACTTGTCTTCAATCGAGAATGAAAGATTAATTCCAAGGCGGGTGTCACATTCGTGGGGCTTCCCTCAGCGTATTGCCGAACTCTCGGCACACTACCCGCTAGCCCAGCCGTTGCAGATCCTTCGCATAAAAATACACAATCTTTGCAACCGCAAATCGTCGGCGATGGTACTTTCACTTCTGAGGTCAGGCTAAGCCGAACGGGCTGATGCCAATTTTTTGCTCCTGCAGGTCGCAGGAACACAACGTAGGAGACAGCCAATGGCAAGGAAAGCGCTCATCCTGATCGAAGGTCATAGGGGTAATGGTCAGCTCTATGTCCAAGCGGCTCAGCGTCTTGGTTTACATCCGATTACACTGTCGGCTGATCCGACTCAGTACGAATATCTTGCAGCGGAAAACCTTCAGACAATCCGTGTCGATATAGACAATCTCGATGCGCTAATCCAGGAATGTTCCCGGCTGCATGCCACATTTGGCATTGCCGGCATCACCGGCTTTGCGGGCGACGACGAGTCGGTCTCTGCCACAGTTGGTAAGCTCTGCCGGTGTTTTGATCTACCGGGTCCCGATCCCGCGTCGATTGAACAATGCTACGACAAATTCGTTCAACGTCAGCTCCTCGCAGAGGCCGGCGTTGCAATACCTGCTTATCGCCTGGCAGCGAATGCGACGGACGTAGAAAGCTCTGCCGCGGAGATCGGCCTTCCCGTGATTGTTAAGCCAGCCGTAGGCAGTGGCAGCATGGGTGTCCGATTGTGCCGCAGCCCCGATGAGCTGGCCGAACATACGGCCTATCTGTTGGAGGGGAAGCACATATGGCGGTCTCCGCCAAGAGTGCTGGTCGAAGAATTCGCAGAAGGCCCTGCGTATGTCGCTGCAGTGATGGGACATGAGGTCGTGGGGATTGTCGCCGCTGACTACCATCCGCCACCGCACTTCGTCTATCGAGAGTGCACTTTTCCGGCCCCGCTAACTGATGAGGAGCATGAGCGTATGGCCGATGTTTCGCTGAGCTGTTTGCCAGCTCTCGGCCTTGACTGGGGGCCAAAAAGTGTTGAACTCCGGTTGACCAAACGTGGCCCAGTCGTCATTGAAGTCAATCCGCGTCTTAGTGGTGCGCCCACTCCTCTACTGATTAAGCTTGCTCACGGTGTCGATCTCATTACCGAGCACATCAAGCTTGTCATCGGCGATGAACCGAACTTGCGCAAAAGAGACTCGCGGACTGCGGTTGGGCGATTTCTTGTTGCTGATAGCGATGGCACCCTCGATTGGACCGATGGCGCTGGCCGGGCAGCTGCTTTACCAGGTGTCGCAGAGATAAGATTGTATGTTAAGTCTAAGGCGCCAATCGTAAGGAAAGGCGATTACCGAGACTGCATCGGGCATGTCGTCGCCGCTTCACCCACCTATGCTCAGACGGAAGCGATAGTCCAGCGTGCCGTCGCCTCAATTGGTTGGTCGATAACGCCATTGCCCACTGTTGACGAACGGGAAAAGGCATAGGAGCGCGGATAGGATTCTTCGAGACCCCGCCCGGCGAGCAGGCGCAGGTCGACTTTGCCTCACATGTCGTCTTCACCGACGAACCAACGACACCGAGGATCATCTGGCTATTTGCGTATTTCGCAAAAGCCGGACAGGGGTTCCGCTAATTCCCGGACAGTGGTTTCGCTAATGTCGGGACAGTCTGGCGGCGTCGGTCCTTGGGTGCCTTGTTGCGTTCATGGATGATTGATTTCGCCGTTTTCGGCGCCGGTCAAGAGGGGCGCGGCCTTTTGCTTTCGCATGCTGTCGCCCTGGAGCACGATGCGGTGGGCGTTGTGCACGATCCGGTCGAGAATGGCGTCGGCGACGGTGGGGTCTGCGATCAGGTCATGCCATCTTGCCACCGGGACCTGGGCGGTGATCAGGGTGGATTTGCGGCGATAGCGTTCCTCGACGATTTCGAACAGATGGAAGCGCTGTTGGTCGGTGAGGCTGTGGGTTCCGAAGTCATCGAGGATGAGCAGTTGCGCGCGGGTGAGTTTGTCGATGAGGCGTGGGAAGCGGCCATCGAGACGAGCGAGCGCCAAATCCTCGAACAGGCGCGGCACGCGCACATAGAGCACGGAATGATCGAGCCGTGCCGCTTGCCGTCCGAAGGCGCAGGCCAGCCACGACTTGCCGGTTCCGGTCTGGCCGGTGACGATCAGGTTTTCATGCGCTTTCAGCCATTCGCCCTGGGCGAGCGCCATGGTGCTGCGCCGGTCGAGTCCGCGCGGCGCGGCAAAGTCGATGTCCTCGATGCAGGCTTCGGGAAAGCGCAGCCTGGCTGAGGCGAGCCGGTTCCGGACGCGCTTGTCGGCCCGCATGGCGACCTCCCGGTCGAGCATCAGGCCGAGCCACTCGTCACGGCTGAGCTCGTTGGCGTTGTTGCGTTCGGCCAGTTCGCGCCAGGCGGCAGCCATGCCGGCCAGACCGAGGGCCTGCATCTGGTCGAGGGTGGGGTTCGTCAGCATTCTTTCTTCCTTTCCTTCACTGGTAATAGGTGGAGCCGCGGATGTTGGCGTGCTGGGGTGTCGGCTTTGCCGGTTCTGCGGAGCTGGCCCGGTCGAGGCCGGCTTTGAGGATGGCGGTGACGGAGGAGTAGGCGATCGCGTTGATCAGCAGCGCCCGCTCGCAGGCGGCATCGAGACGCTCCGGCCCATAGCGCGGCGCCAGCGACAGGATGCCCATGGCCGAGCGGTATCCCTGTTCCGGATGCGGCCGCTCGCGCATCATGCGCTCGACCAGGATGGCGGCGTTGGGGCCGATCCTGGCCGCCCTGCTGATCAGGCTGGCCGGCGTGGTGTTGGCGTAGCGCTGGTGCGCCTTGGGCATGTGTTCGTTGACGGTGACATGGCCGGAACGCTGCGAGCGACGGACATGGCTGGCGACACGCTGGTGATCGTGGAAGATCTCGACCACTCGATGCGTGAGCCGCACCTCGACGGTGCGCCCGATCAGCCGGTGCGGCACCGAGTAAAACGTCTTGAGAACGGTGCCGCCGGCAGCGGCTTCAAGGCAGCCGCTCGATCTCCCCGAACAGTTCGCGGCGGCTTTGGCCGACATGGCGCATCGGCCGGTTGTTCAGCTCCTCGAGCAGTTCGGCGATCACCGCGTTGAGCTCGGCGATCGAGAAGAAGGATCGGTTCCTCAGCCGCGCCAGAATCCAGCGCTCGACAATCAGCACCGCGCCTTCGACCTTGGCCTTGTCGCGCGGCTTGCGGCTGCGGGTCGGCAGGATAGTGGTGTCGTAATGCTCGGCCATCGCGGCAAAGGTCGCGTTCAGCGTCGGCTCGAACCACAGCGCCTTGACGACACCGGCCTTCAGGTTGTCGCACACGATCGCTCTGGTGACGCCGCCGAAGAAGGCGAGCGCTCGCACCTGGCCCTCGATCCAGTCCGGCAGCTTCTGGCTGGAGCTGGCAAAGGCGAAGGTCAGATTGGAGGCGCCCAGCACCGCGACAAAAATCTGCGCCGGGTAAATGATGCCGGTCGCCGGATCGATCACCGGCACCGTCTGCCCGGCATAGTCCGTCTGCATCACCGCGCCCGCCGCATGCCGGTTGCGGAATGTCCCGCTCGTCCGGCGCTCGAAAGCGGCGAAGTGCTCGCAGAACCAGGTGTAGCCGTAGCCGTCGGGGTGGGCGGCGCGATACTCCTGCCACAACAGCGTCAGCGTCACCCCCTTGCGCTTCAACTCCCTGGCGATCAGCGCAAAGTTCGGTTCGCTTAGGTCTTGCGGCGGACGACCGGCACGGCCAAACAGCAGCCGCTCAAGTGTCGCGTCGCGGCGGCAAAGGCCAGCCTGACAGCCCGGCCTCCCGCGCCCGTAGCAAATAGGTCGATACTGTCGTCTTGCTGATCTTCAGCCGTTCCGACACTTCACGCACCGAAAGACCCTGCTCATGGGTCAGGCGCAACATCGCTTGGATGTCCCTCACGCTCGTTCGTCTCGCTTGCTTCCGTCTCGGCATGGCCCCTCTCAACATCATCGTGAGAGGCCAAACTGCCAGAACGGCGCAGCCAAGAACCGACCGCTAAATCCGCTTCCGAAAACTGTCCGGGATTTAGCGGAATCGCTGTCCGCGAATTACTGAAATCACTGTCCGGGATTTAGCGAAAAGGGTGTCCGGGAATTACCGAAACACGCAGCTATTCTCTCTGGTGCTCGGCTTCAGCCGCTTGATTTGGCCCGCTTCGACAGGATCTGCTGCTGCTTATACGTTGCCATGCCGCTGCTTTCGAGGCGTTGAGCGGCGCTCCTCGTGACGTGCTCGACGGTCTTATGGATACGGCGGTGATCGGCGAAGGCGAAATCGGCGGCTTCATAGCTGACGAACCTTCGCCGAAGACGATGGCGAATTATGTCCTGGCCATGAACCACTCGCGCGGGGCGCGTTTCCATTCCTCGGCGGCGTGGTTGAGAACCAGTATAGCAGGTTCATTGCGGGCATTGGGACATGACCGCGTTGGGTTCGACGCCTCGTGGCGTTTGTAACCGGTATGACCCATGACGGCGCCATCCGATCCCCGCTGGAGATGAGCGATTTTCGGGGATGGTGCGACCATCCGGGACAGGAGCGCCGGGAGCACGTACGGGCAGACCGATCAATTCGATGAGCTGCGACTCGCGTTCCCTGCGACTTGCCCGGTTGCGCCCAGAGCGCGGATCCGTAGGTGTGCCGTCCGTTGGCTCCCGACTGTTTGAGGAGAGGGAGCCGATCAGATGTGTGATTGGAATGGATATCCACCGCACCTTTGCGGAGGTGGTAGTTTGGGAAGACGGCCGGCTGCGCCATCACGGAGGGGTCGACATGACCCGCTCGGGACTAAAAGGGGTTGGCCGCAGTTTGCGACGCATGGCGGTAGTGCGGGTTCTGTCGCCCTATTTCGGCCGGGTGATTGTGGCCAACCCGATGCAGGTGAAGGCGATCGCCCATGCCAGTATCAGGACCGGCAAGATCGATGCCGGCGTTCTGGCGCAGCTCCATGCCAGCGGCTTTCTGCTTGAGGTCTGGGTTCCCGATGAGCGGGCCGAGCGGCTTCGCGGTCTGGTCGCGCGGTGCAACCAGGCCGGTGCGGCATCGGACGCGCGTGAAGAACGAGATGCATCTTGCAGGCGCACCTCGTGCCAAAGTGCCGCTCGCGCCTGGCTCGAGCGGCAGGTGCTTCCTGACAACGAGCGGGGCCGCGATCGTCACACATCCGCGAGATCGATCGCCTGGCCGAAGATCTGGCTGACCTCGATCGCGACATCGCCTGGGAAGCGGTTGATGATGTGCAAGCCGGCGGCTTCAGACGACGACCGGCTCAATGCGATCTCGCGAGCGGTATCATCGCCGCCGTGGGCGACATCGGCGGTTCCGGCAACCGCAGAGGCTGGTGAGCTACTTCGGCCTCAATCCGCGCGTGCGCCAATCCGGTCTTGGCTTTGGCGCAATATGGGCGGATCAGCAAGCATGGGCGTTCCCATGCCCGCGCCATGCTGGTCGAGGCGCCCGGTCTGCGGCGAAGCGCCTGGTCTGCGGCGAAGGCGCCCGGACCGCTCAGAGCCTTCTTTCTGCGCATCCGCAACAAGCGTGGCCATCAGGTCGCAGCCGTGGCGGTCGCCCGCAAGCTCACGATGTTGATGAGGCATCTGCTGACGAAAGAGCAGGACTACTTCTGGGCTCGCGCGGCGCTGGTGGCAGCAAAGCAGAGGCAGCTCGCTCTCAAGGCTGGCGCGCCGGGCGACCGCGGTCTCGGTCGTCGCGGTTCGGCTCACGCCTACAACGTGAAGAGTTTGCGAAACAGCGATAAAGCCGTGGCCGAGAATGCCGAGCGTGCCTACGAGCTATGCTTCGGCGTTGGGCGGCCACGCGGGCCGAAGCGCGCACGGACAGACACGCGAGCCTGGAAATTTTGAGCTCAGGTTCTGGTTCTCGCGTCCAACGCCAATCCCTGCACTTCAATAATCTCACTGGTCCCGCGCAGTTGGGCACGCATTACACTGCACTCGAACGTTGGGCCGGAAAGATCGACTTAATCTCGAGGAATGCTGCCAGCCCCTCAGGTCCGAGTTCCCGACCAAGGCCGCTTTCCTTGACACCGCCGAATGGCGCGTCGATGTGAAGCGCGTAACGGTTGATGCCGACAACACCAGCCTCCACTCGGCGCGCAATCGCCATGCCCCGCTCAGGGTCGGACGTGAACACCGCACCACCCAGGCCATACGTAGTGCCGTTGCAGATCGCGATCGCCTCCTCCTCGTTGTGGTACGGGATCACAGACACCACCGGCCCGAAGATCTCCTCCTGCGCGATCCGCATAGATGTGTCGACATCACGGAAGACCGTTGGCTCGAGATAATATCCGACGTCAAGTCCCTGCGGACGCCGACCGCCGGTAACGACCTTCGCGCCCTGCACGCATCCAGATGCAATGTACTCCTCGACGCGAACACGCTGCCGCTTCGCCACCAGTGGCCCGACCTGCGTCGCTGGATTGAGCGGGTGGCCCACGACTAGCCCAGCCACCTTGTTCGCAATTCCTTCGACGACTTCGTCGTACCGTGCGCGCGGAGCAAGGACGCGGGTCAGGGCGTGACAGATCTGACCGCTGAACGGGATGCACGCCGGCGCGACTAAGGGGAGAAACGTGTCAAGATCGACATCCTCGAGCAGCAACGCCGCCGACTTGCCGCCAAGCTCGAGCGTAACGCGCGCGAAGCGCTTGGCACAGGCCAGTGCAACCTGGCGACCAGCGTGCGTTGAACCGGTAAACGACACTTTGTCGACACCCGGATGCGACGCAACCAATGCTCCTGTTTCGCGCGCACCGAACACGATATTGACGACGCCGGGGGGAATGCCTGCCTCGCCTAGGGCTTCAGCGAGCAGGTATGAGTCCAGTGATGCTTCCGGTGCGGGCTTAACGACCGTCGTACAACCAGCGGCCAACGCTGGTGCCAGCTTCCATGCGATTGCGCCCTGAGGGCCGTTCCACGGTACGATCAATCCGGCAACACCTACCGGCTCCCTCCGAATGACAGTTCGCAACTCGTGTCCTATGCGCTCGGATTCGACTTCTAGTTGATCGGCAAGCTCGGCATAGTAGCGGTAAAATTTCGATGTGCCGCTCCCATTGGATTGCACGGAGCTTACCAGGGGCATCCCGATCTGCGCCGTGACAACCGCGCCCAGCTGCTGGGCGCGATCCTCGATTGCACGCGCGAGTCTGCGCAAATAATGGGCTCGCTGCGACGGCGGCAGCTGAGGCCACCCGGAGTTCCGGAACGCCGCACGTGCGGCATCCACTGCCGCAGAAACGTCGTGCTTGTCGCCATTGGGGATTGTCGCAAATTCCAGCTCATCCGCCGGGTTCACGACCGGAATCCTAGCCGACGAATGGGCCGGCCGGAGCTCGCCGTCGACATAGATATCGGTGTGCTCGCCTGTCATCAAGCTGATTGGCGTGGTCATTGCTTTGCCTTTCGTCACATAGGCTGATCCTTCCAAAGGGCTCAACCAGTTTGTCCACTCAGCACCGCTGCTACGCGTCGACCTTGGTGGCGGGAGCCGCTCGGCGGCTTTCCTGCATGCTCGTCAGCAACCAGACGCCGGCGGATTAGTGGACGACTCGCACGGCCAGCCGATCGGTTGATTGCTGTGGCACGAACTCGGCCAGGGCGATCGACAGCTTCGGCTCATTCGGTCATTTTTGTTGAATCACACTCAAACGCATTCTGGAGCTCGATCGAGGCATTACTAGGATCGGGGGATGCCCGCGACGAGTTCCAACCTTGCGGCCCGCCCCCTACACCTCCGGGCCAAACTCAATCCCTGCCCAAACCAAGGCCAGCGTTAAGGAACCAAGTGCCACGCGGACAGCGGGCGCTCGTGGGCAGACGCCTGTCTCAGGGCCAAAGGTTTTGCAGCACTCTTGGGGTGGCAGCCTTGGCACGCTTGACCTCTGCTCTGGACAAACGGTCGACAAATTGGGCCAGCACTAAGCGGGCAACCACTTCCGGATCGACCGCCGGGTCTCGCTGGACGCCGACGTGGATCCGTTCGAGAAATGAATTCCGGTTTCTGGCGTTGGCGCGCCGGCCGGGATTCCAACCCTCGTAGTAGAAGCCGCGAAGCAAAGCTGGCAACCGTGCGCCCATGTAAACGGCGTGGTCGCGATCCAGGCAGTCGCGCAGAGCGTGCAGCGTCGCAATCAGAGCTTGGTAGACCCGCTCGCGATCATGCCAGCGAAGTCTCCACATCAGATCGCTGATCCAATTCTGAGTTACTTCTAATGCGTTGTTGAAATCATGCCTCGCGCACATTGGCTTTTCTCATTTCCTTGAAGGTTGCCAGGATCTCGAATGCGCCTCATCGGCCTTGAAGTTGACCTGGTCAGGCGAGACTAGCGCTGCAAAAACGAGGACCAAATGGCTTCCGTCCGTGGCGAGCGAGCGATGCCTGACAGATGACCCCCTTGGAAAAGAGGCCTTCCGGTAGCGAAGTAGTTCCAGAGGCAAAGCTGGAGTTCAGACGGTTTGACAAAGATATTAACCGGAGCGTTCGCTAGTGCTCGTGCGGGCACGGCTCGACCCAGACAAACACTCCGTTGGTTGTAATTATCTCCTTGCATCCAGATTAATCGCTCAGTTTCCGCGTCAGAAATCCTCGCCTCAGCGCAGCGCTAGGATCTCGTTCGGCGCAATCTAAACAATTTGGCAGTCCCAGCGTGCCTCATTCCAAGGGCCTAGAGGCCGCCGCGTTACGCGACGGCGGCACTCAGAGAGTTCTTCTAGGGCTCACGTCAGGGTGTGCTACATCGTCGCCGCAGTTTGCTCCCGCTTCATAAAGCCGAACACCTACTGCAACTCACGCGCGCGCCCGGCCCCATTCCCCTTTTCCCATATTGACTCGTAGTTTCGCAGCATCATCTCCGCGACACCAAAGGTGTGATTGCCTTGCCGCGAAGCCAGGCGAGCATCGATGTCGGGATAGATAAAGAAGGGCAGGGAAATTCGTTCGGCCGGACCACTGTGCACGACCTGATGCGGCGTACTCTTGAACCGGTTATCGCTCAACACCTGAAGCATGTCGCCCAGATTGACAACGAGACTATCGGGGAGGCTCGGCGCCGGTATCCAACGCCCGTGGAACCACACCTGCAAGGATCGCGTGGGGAGTTCCTCCTGCAGCAGCAGCGTGAAAAAACCATTGTCGGTATGCTTAGCGGCCGCGCCACCGGTAGACGGATATCGGATCACGCGTTGCAGAACCGTCGGCGGGCTGAAATGGCGTTGGAACCAGCCTTTTTCCATATCGAGCAGGTCGGCCAGCGCGTTCCCGAGCTGCGGGACGACGCCATTAAGCACGGTGGCCTGCAAAGCTAGGAGGCTCCGCGCGAAACCTGGAGCTAAGGCGTCGTCCGGAAGGCGTGTGAGTCCGGCAAATGGACGCCGGTCGCTTTCATTCTCGATACCGAGGTCGAACATTTCCTTTGGGTCCGGCCCGGCCTCGGGATGCAGCATTTCACCGTGCAACGGACTGTATCCACGCGCGGTGGTGGGGTGGACGTTTTGAAAGGCGTGACCATAGCGTTCCTTCGTAGCCAGGGGCAACGCGAAGAAGCGCCGGGAAGCGTCGATCGCTTCTGTAATCTGTTCTTTCGGGATTCCGTGCTCGACAAGGTAGAAGAACCCGTACTCCTCGCAGGCCGTGCATAATCGCTGTTGCTCTTCACGTCGCGTTGCATCGGATGACAGTTTCGCCAATGAGATTTGCGGTAGCGTAGTCATGGTCGCTCCTCCGTCGGTGCTGTGCCCCTGTGGGGCTACTTAAGCCAAAAGATTGTCTTACATACACAGATCTATTCTCTGTCGCAGCGAATATCCTATAGATTACCCACAGGCGCAACACAAAATATATCAAGAATATGCGAAATTACTGTACAATTGGATTTAACGGTTCTTAAACATCCGTAGCAGGCGAGGTTTGTGACCCCCCCTCGAGTTCAAGAAGGGACGATGAGAGCCCGTTCGATGATGTGCGCGAGATCTGCCCAAATTTCACGCTGGCCTGGGTGTGGACGGCGTACACCCAGCCCGTATGGCCTTGCGATGTTGATACAGGCGAATGACCGCCACGTTCCAGTGCGTTGGCATTGCGCAACAGCAAGCA
Organism: Mesorhizobium sp. M1A.T.Ca.IN.004.03.1.1; assembly: GCF_003997555.1. NCBI lineage: Bacteria > Pseudomonadati > Pseudomonadota > Alphaproteobacteria > Hyphomicrobiales > Phyllobacteriaceae > Mesorhizobium > Mesorhizobium sp. M1A.T.Ca.IN.004.03.1.1. The sequence continues at coordinate 14,806 of NZ_RZTV01000021.1, forward strand.
TCAGTATGCATTTTGATAGGGACGGAATTGCCAAACTTGTGTGAGTGAAAGCAAACGGCGAGTTCTACCTCTTCGGGAATTGTCTGGCATTTACAGCTCATAAACCTCGATCGCTTGGCGAAAACGAATCCGGCCACAAGAAGTTTTTTGATCACCTTTTTGTTGATGATTTCCGGTCTTCTTTTAAAATTGCGTCAGCCATCTTCTCAGCCACCATGACCGTTGGAATGTTTGTATTGGCGCGGGGGCAGAACGGCATCACCGAAGCATCGGCAATCCTCAAGCCCGAAACGCCCCGAACCCGACCCGACGGATCAGTCACCGCAGCAGGGTCGGAGGCTTGCCCTATCTTGCAGCTCGAAGTCGGATGCCAGTTGCCGGTCACATTCTGTCGGACAAATCGGTCGAGATGCTCCTCGTTTTTGATCAGATCTGAAATGCTATGACCATCGGTTATGACATGGCTAATGAGGGCGCGGCGCAAGCGTGGAGAACTGTCCATAAGCAAAGCAAGCACCGAGGTGAGCCCGTAATTAACGCAATTGACCTTGCTGACCTGCTTCGCTCGTGCATTCCAAGCTGAGGGAAACGGGTCAAGCGCGACCGCCGACAGGGAATCCTGCTTCAGTAGGCGGGCCATGAAACAGAATCCGTGCTTCAGTCGATCGGCGTCCCGCTTGTCGCTCAACCAGTTGAAATCTACCTGCGGCTCTACGGTATGAGAGCGATCCTTGAGCACGATCGTCCCTGTCGAGTAAGCTCGGTTGACCCACAAATAGAGGGAGCCGAGGCGCTTGCCCAGCGGGTGCCAGGCCGACTTGGCAACCCCCGATATTGCCATGTCCGTCGACGGGCACCCATTGTAGCCCGACGAGTAACGGGCGTGCATCTGGATGTGGCCGCTCACGTTGGGCGCCATGCGATCGCTCGGTTTCAAATACGCAGAAACGGCGATCCCTGGATGTTCTTGAAGGTTCTGGCCCACACCTCTTACATCTGCTACAACCGGAATGCCGAGATTTGTCAGTTGTTCAGCCGGACCGACCCCTGAGCGCATCAATATGGTGGGGGAGTGGATAGCTCCGGCGCAGAGGATCACGTTTGAAGCGAGATACGACTGCTGGCCGAAGTTGTTTTCCGTCTCGACCCCCGTAATGGCGCGGCCTGAAAAGGCCAGCCGCACAACCGTCGTTTCGGGCAATATTGTCAAATTGCGTCGGGAGCGGACGCTCTCGGACAAGTAGGCCATCGCAGCGGAAACGCGATGCCCGTTTCGATTGGTCAAGGGAACAACCGAGTATCCGTCACCAAATTCACCATTGAAGTCCGGCCTGAAATGAAGACCCTCCTGTTCATACGCTCTCGATACCGCTCGGATAAAGCCGGACCAGTCTGATCGCCGCACCCGTCTTATCGGCAGCGGACCAGCCTTGCCGTGAAATTCGCCGCCGAAATCCAGATCGCATTCGAGCCGACGGAAGTAGGGTAGAACCTCCTCCCAGCTCCAGCCCGCTGCACCGCTCGAGACCCAGTCATTGTAGTCTTCGGGACCACCGCGGTTGGCCACCTGAGCATTGATGCTGGAGCCGCCGCCCATCACCCGGGCCTGCTCGTAATGAATGGGCTTGCGGCCATCCCGGACTGCGGTCGCGTCGAGTAAAGGCCATTGATAATCGGGATTGAAGTAAGCACGTGTTGGATTGCCTTCCAAGATGTCATCAGGGACGGCATTCGGGGGCGTATCAGGACCGGCTTCGATGAGCAGTACGCGATGTCCATCGCTGGAGAGCCTGCTCGCCACGACGGATCCAGAGGAACCGCCACCGATCACGATATAATCGAAAACCACACAAGCCTCCCACTATCCACATGATGCTCAGACGAGGGATAACGGGCACTATTAGGCTCCCCCAGCAGAGGATCACTCGTCAGGCAGCTAAATACGTGATGGTGCCGTAGGAAAACCACACTACACCCTAGTAGTTGGTAAGAGGCCGAGAATCAGCTAGGATGACAAGCGGAATGAATGTCGAGATGGCCGCGTGATGGGCGAGTCACGTGGTTCCTTTCTGAGAGATGGTAATTTGAATTAAACTCCTCAGATACGGAAATTGCCGAAGGCCGAGCCTCAACGCCGACGCACAACAAGAACGCAGCGGCTCCGCAACTGTTGCCTACGACGCAGCAATTTCGTCAAGTTTAGCCGCTATCTTGCAGTCATCCCACCGATGCGACCTGGCCGATCTTCTTCCAGCTCGCGCCGGCACGTTACGCCACCCCTGGCGAGACCGTGTGCGGCCCGTCTCTACGGCGTGGCGCTCGGACGAGCGACGATCCCGAAGGATATCCTATGTTCCGTGCGCTTGCTGTTCCTCATGCTAAAAGTCATTCCCGCCTATAAGCGGACGCGTCAACTACTAGATGCCGTAGTATCAGTGCTTTCCCGCAAGCTCTAGAAGCCACGGAGTGTTCAGCGCACTTAAGGGTGCATCGGCATGCAGAGCAACGTCACGACCCTAGAGCTTGCGAGGTGCATCTGTGCGGCAGACGAGTTGGGGCGCAAGATGGGCCTTCACATTACCATGGGCGAAGATTTTGAAGAGTACGTTGGGATCACCAGCAGACTTCCCGGGAAGTCACCGACGTATCCAAGCTTCCGTCCAGACTGTTCTTATCTTCCGCCTGGAAAGGCCTTTTGGATCGTCGGGCGTGATCAGGATGGAAGAGTAGCGCATGTACAAGCGATGCGTCTATATCATCTATCCAACACAGACGTTGCTGAGCACCTTGGGTCGTTGAGAGCCTGGTTCGCGGATCCTACCTTCATAGCCGGGTCTGGTTCCTCGTCTCGTTGCGATGCGCCCACTGGCCGCGCCATGACTGGGCTGGTCGCCTATCATGGCGACATCTGGTTGCGCGAGGACTTCAGAGGCCGCGGTCTCTCTACCTTTATCGGTCGCATTGCATTTGGACTAGCCTGGGCTAAATGGTCGCCGGACTTCATCTATGCGCTGGTTGCCGATTGGCACGTCCAAAAAGGCGTTGTCGATCAATATGGGTATCTACATCAGGAGCCACACGGATCAGTCCTGCACTTGCCCGCGTACGGGATAGCTGACGACGATTGGCTCGTTTGGCTGACGCGAGACGAACTGTTGAAGACGGTTCATGCCTCATCAGTGCAGGCGCCCGTTGAGAATACTGTGGCGAGAGCCGACTCTCGATCATGGACCGTATCGCCAGACTGATCTGAGCCGGAAACAGATGCCGTATGAACGTCTCCTCGGCCCGGTGATTGGAGATTTCCAAATATTACATATTCGAGAGCCTCTAACACGCGTGAGCCTCAGCGCCTGAGCGGCTATCAACGACCAAGTTGCAAACTCTCTGGAGTTGGGCTCGGGTTGGCGACAGGTTCGGTGGCACTATGTGACACTCTCGCTACGCTAACCGTTTGAGCTGTCGCCATTCCGGCAACGCTGTTGGCCCTGCGTAGCTGCCGGTCGACACCGCGTTGTCCATTGGCATGTGGCATCCGGCAGGTTCCAAGAAGGCCTCGGACGCGACATACACGCGACCGCGGGGACCGCCGATTCAAGCGACGAGGACCGGAAGTGAGGTTGATTTTCCCAATGCAAGTCGAAAGGATTGCCCGGGAGATGTTCGTCCTCCCGTCGGGTTGGCGGGCGGGCCAGAGCCAAGCCCACCTTATCAACTGCGTCGGACAGACTTTCGGTAATCCCATTCACAACTATCAAGAATCTAAGATGTTTCACCATTTTGAAGTTGTGCAATATAAAGCTCAATATAATTTTACGATCCGATAACTCACCGAGGGGAAACTCCGTGCTAAAGCTTTAACGCCGACCTGCCAAGGACGGCGCGCCGAGCCTTAGCCGCAGCTTTGTGCGCGCTCGCAATATTCGGTGCAAACGGTTGCGGAGAAGGAATTATGGAACGCCCCCAACTCGAAGAAGTGCCCGTCCTTTCCGAAAAGGAAATAGAGTGCATACTCTGGGCAGCCAGAGGGAAATCGTCGTGGGAGATAGGACGAATACTTAACAGGTCCGAAAACACTGTGAATTTTCATATAAAAAACGTAATGCGGAAATTGGACACGGGCAGCAGAACGGTCGCTGCTATGAAGGCGGTAAGCCTCGGGATTATCGAACTGGAGGAAGCGGTGAGCGCCGCCGAAGTGTCGTCCGGCGACGATTAGAGTCTCGGTCTTTTCTGTAAGGCCGCTGAGCCCCCAACTCGAATTGCGACGAAGCGGATTGCGCCAATAATCCCGTTATGGCTGCCGGGTCTCATAGTCGACCCACGAATGCGGCCTCGCAGTCTTGAACAACACGATGAGACAACGCCCACGGACCTGGGGAACGCGAGTTTTCGTCCATCGCATCCTCGGGCCGGGGTTGTGTTCACATTCATGAGGTGATCGAGAAGGCTGACCGGGAGGTTTTCCGCTGCGGGCGCGGTCTGAACCGCGTGGCGCAACTGCCCCAGTACTTTGGGGTCTTGGTGACTTGCTGCAGGACGGAACGGCCGAATAGGATTCGGGGCACAGCACCAGGGCCGACCACGCGTCATCGGAGGTTCAAGCTGCGCCAGCGCACAGTTCGATCTCAAACCGTACGATGCGGAGACCGCGCAGATGCCACCATGGCAGGCGCTGGCCGAAGAGACGCTCCTGATGCGGCAAAGCTGACAGTGCGCCTGAACCTCGACGAGGTTGGCGTAGACGAGTCGTTATGTCGTGGAGTCCTCGGCCCATCGGCGTCTGCACAATCTGAGAGCAGCCGAGCGCACCGGTCAACGGGAGGTCGCGCGCGTGATGGACGAGAAGATTCCGGCTCAATCATCTGGAGCGCCCTGCAGTCTGCGATGCGCCGTCGCCTGGTGAGTTGTGTGCGTCAAGTTCTGCAAAAATGGCGTGGCATTCAGCGGTGACGTTGGCGTGTCCGCCGCGCAGCCCCCGTGCCTAGCGGAGCGGCGGACACGCGGGCGGTGCTCAGGCGGCCAATGCCCTCAGGCTCTCCTTCTTGTGCTCGCGCAGATGCTCCATGTTGAGATAGCGGGTCGCCTCGAGCCAGTTCTCGTGGATTTCCACCGCCAGCGCCCGCAACGGCCGCAGCTGGCGCAGTTCATCGAGATGTGCCTCGTCGACCATGCTGACCGAGGGCCTACGGTGCCACGTCCGACTTCAGGTCCACCAGAGAACAAGATCCGGCCGCGCGAAGCCGAAAAAGCTGTTCAGCACCAGGCGACGCTTTCCGTCGCCTGATTGACCGGTAACCCCGTGAACGAAGCCGCCATCGATTAGGGCGATATCCCCGGCCTTGAGCTGGAACTCGCGGCACGGGACGGCCTCAAGATAGGCTGCCGAATAGGGATATCCAGTGGTCTCCACACCCTGCGACTTTCGGTCCGCAACTGTCGGCTTATGGCTCCAGAGCCTCAGATTGCCCCCGTGCTCGGACATGCTGGGATAGAGGTTGAGCGCTGCGACCGTATTGTGCGCCACCGCAGAAAGCTCGTAATCATCGCCAGCACGTAAGACTTGAGCGACATCGTCGTGGGGATCCAAGGAAAACGTGCCACTGCCTGACCAACTGAGAGCGCGACAGACGTTGGCCTGACCGCGTTCCGAACGGGCGAGCCGCAATTCAATGCCCTGGTTGTGAAGCTCTCGCTTCAACGCGCCGAATATTGCTCGGACCGGGTCAACCAAATTCTTAAAAAGGGCATCGACGTACGGCCGCGCGTTTTCGGCGTCTGCGAAATATGTGGCTGCATCCTTCCTGTAGTGAGATGCGCCGACATATTGTCCGGGCACACCATCTCTACGCTCTCTGAGACCGGAGCTTCCAATAAAATTCGTGGTGATCTCCTCGGCTACTTCGGTGCTGAAAGCTTGCTTGATGTGCAGAGCGGTAAGCTCACCTTTCAGGACCGAGATGATCTCCGCCGTGTTGATCGACCCGGTCCGTTCTTTGATCGAAACCGGCGAGATGGCTGGCACTTGAGATATCTGACTAGGCATTGTCTTGCTCCTGTAGTGCGTGTTCAAGGATGGTGATGCCACGATCGAGTTCGGCATCGGTGATGGTTATCGGCGGGAGGACTTTGATAACGTCGCGATTTGGCCCCGAGGATTCGATAAGAAGGCCATTTTCGAATGCGACATCGTGCACGCGGCCGACAACTGCCGGTGAACGGCATTTCAGGCCGGCCATCAGACCGCGACCGCGCTTTTGTTCGATGTACCGGGGGAATTTCGCAACGAGGCGATCGAGGTGCGTTTGCAGCCTGACGGCTGTCCGCTCGACACCTGCAGTAAATTTTCTATCCGACCACATCTTGCACATGGCTCCTGCCGTCACGAAGGCGAAATTGTTTCCTCTGAAGGTCCCGCTATGTTCTCCGGGCTTCCATATGTCCAAGTCGGGTCGAATCAGAACGATGGACAACGGACTACCTGAACCGCTTAGGGACTTAGAAAGACACACAATATCCGGTACGATTTTTGCAGACTCGAATGAGAAGAAGTCGCCAGTTCGGCCCGCACCTGCCTGGATGTCGTCGACGATAAAAACAATGCCATGCGTGCGGCAAATGCGCTGAATTTCCATGAGCCAAGCTGCAGATGCGGCGTTCATGCCGCCTTCCGCCTGGATGGTCTCCAGTATAATTGCGGCAGGCTTTTCTATGCCGCTCCCCGGGTCGCTCAAAACGTGGTCGATGTAACTGGCGGAATCGAAAGCTTGGCTCGAATAGCCGTCATAGGGAACACGGATCACATCGTGGCGAGCAACGCCTCCCAGTTCCCTGGTTGAGGCCGAGCCCGACACCGCTAGAGAGCCGAGCGACATGCCGTGAAACGCATTCGTAAAGGCCATGACGCTCGAGCGGCCGGTGTATTTTCGCGCCAGCGCCAGCGCCGCTTCGTTGGCGTTCGTGCCGGTCGGCCCGGGAAACTGAATCTTGTACGAAAGGCCTCTGGGTCTCAGGATCCAATCGACGAACCCTTCAATGAAGTCACGCTTTGCCGCCGTATGCATATCAAGCGACAGAAGAATGTTCTCACCGACGAGATATTCAATCGCAGGCGCCATGATATCCGGATTATTGTGCCCGTAATTGAGCGCCCCGGACCCGACGAGGAAGTCGATATATGCGTTACCGGTCTCGTCCCAGATGGTGGCCCCAAGCGCCCTCGCAAAGACCGCGGGAAACGACCGACCATAGCGACGAACGTTGGACTCATGGGCCGTGAAAGGGTCGGTGTTCATATTAAGTCCTCTGCACATAGGTCGTTCAAAGAAGAGAGCTGTTTAATGGCTAGTGGTTTGCGGTAGATGTTCGTCGTTTAACATTGAAAAGCAGAATGCCTGACGAAGCTTTGGTTGGTCGGTGATGCCAGGATCCTCATCGAATATTGTTGGGTTGCGTTGCCCTCCATTCGGATGCCTTCGGAGAATGTGCTGCAACAGGATGGCTTCTAAAGCTTCCGCGAAAGCACCGCTACTATGGCATCAGGTAGTTGACGTACCCACCCATCGCTACCCATAGCGCCTCCGGACAATGAATGGGTCCAAGGACGATTAGCAGGGTCGCGTCGCCAGAGGTTGTGTAGCTCGGCGGTAGCGAAGCCGCTCGCGAGCGCGCTCCTCAATAGCGCCGTAGCGAGCGAGCGGCTTTGCGGCGGTCACCGATATTCGCCGTTCAACCTCGGGCTGCGGACACCAACCTGATTCAAGAAACTATTTGATGACCGATGACACAGCGAAAGCCGCGCTCTCTTGGAGAAGACTGCGGATTCCGATCTCTTGCGCGAGATGATTGGCCCGAGCCGCCGGGTCAAGAGGGCGGGCCGCCGTGGGCGCCCTTGACGGAAAGCCCGTTCGTAGGCCAGGCGGAAGCAACCGGGAGACGTGCTGGCGAAGGGCCGCATCGATTTCGAGAACGTCCACTACCGCGACGGCAACCATCCCCGGCCGCAGCTGGGGCTGCTGCCTTCAGGCGAGTCGAAAAGGAGATCGTCCCAGAGGGTGAAGGCGTTGACGAGGTGGCCGTGAGTAAGCAATCAAGCGCTGATCGGGATCGACGAACGCTATTTCCGTCCGACCGAGGTTGACCTGTGATCGGCGTTACCCCAAGGCAGGCAGGCCGACAAGCTCGGTTGGAAGGCGAAGACCACTTTCGACGAGCTCGTCTCCGAAATGCTCGAGGCCGACTGCCGCGCCTACGGGATCATGCTGGCGTCACGCGAAAATGCGATGGCGTCGCGGGCAGGTGCATGTGTCGTGGGGCCATCCGCACTGCCAGGCACGCCCTCTCGGCCGGCATCCACTCAGGTCCGGTCGTTTGGGTCGGCGAATTCACACATCCTGCAAAGCAGAAAACCATCCGCTCCATTCATGCGGTCGACGATTTCGCGAAAAACTGGCTTTTCAAACAGAGCGGAGTAACCCTCATATAGAAGGTTGCCCAATACGTGACGCCGTTCAAAATCCATAGAGCACAGGGTAACGTCGCCGTTTGGAAGAAGAACATTCCGATACTGTCGTGCGTCCACGCAGGTTAGGGCTCCGACCACTGGCTGACGTGGTGCAACGATCTTAGGGTCGACGCTTCCACCCCTACTGCTCACCGGCCGCGCTTTTATCAGTGCTTCGGCAGGAATAATGTCGGCTATATCTGGGTGGGGCTCGCCCAAAGCCACGAATCGGATCAAGGGGATGTCCGCGTCGACGAGTTGACGAACCAGATCGCGATACTTGTCTCCGACCAGGCGGCTGTTCATGTAGGTGCCGTCATCGAAAACATGGACCACGAATACGCCCAAGCGCAAGGCTTGCAATCGCTGCAGGTCCTGCCCGTTCATTCCCACCAGCGTCGTAAAAATCCTGATGCCATGGCCTTTGGCGAAGGCGTGCTCCACCATTTCGGTGCAGTCCGGATTGAGCCAAGGTTCGGAGTATCCCGCAAAACCAATGTCGACGGAAGTCGGTACGCGGGCCAGACACCGCTTGAAATCTTCAAGACCCAGATGACTCGCATGAGACGCTTTTCTTTGCCGGACCGTGAACTTGTCCTGGGGACAATATGAACATCCTACGACGCATCCCGTGGTCGTCGTTATCTCCAAAACCCTGCCGGCTGTGTTTGCTGAGCGAAGTTCCGGCAAAATCACTGGTGATTACTCCCATCTACTTCCTGCGAAGCGCCACGATGGTGTGCCTTTGGCTTTTTGACACCGCCTGCTGATCTACCGAGGCAACGCAGCCATCTACCCTTTTTGGCAGCCTAAGCCGCCCGGTTCGCCGATTTGCCGGGCCGACTCTTCACAAAACTTCAAGCGCGTCGGACCAGAGACAGCATTGCATCTTTCGACGCATCACTCGCTCCGGAGATGTAGCCTCAACCGTTGATCGCTGGCCCGTCGCCGAGATGCGCGCACAGCACCCTCGAACCCGCCGGAGAGAAGCTTTCTGGATGAGGTCGATCATCCCTTACATCGAGCGAGTTCCGTCTTCTCATGCGGCTTAGCCCTCACACTATATTGCCGCACCTCGACCAGCAAAGGCCGTGCCAGTGCCCTTGGCGCGCAGTTACTGCGTGATAGCTTCAAAAAGCCCGATAGGCCCAAGACGCTCCGCTGTTTTGAACCCGACATGTTTTCCGACGGCTGTCACATTTTGGACACACATCACTCATGCGTCAGTCGCTTAATACGGAATGGTATGCTGAGTTCGCTTCGCTGAGATTGGGCGGTCATGACAGGGTGGTGTTCAATGTCACCGATTCCCTGGAAGGAACGCCACCATGACCAAGACTGAAGATAAATCCGCCATAGCAGCGTCAACGACATTTTGCTTTCGAACCCGGATGGATTGAACGAGGTGATCCGCGCGGTGATGCAGGAGGTGCTCGAGGCCGAGATGGACGAGGCGATGGGTGCTTCGAAGAGCGAGCGCACGCCGGAGCGTCTCGGCTATCAGTCGCGCTACTGCGGGCGGAGAACTAGACTAGCTGCGCACCTACTGCCGTTCGATAATCCCAAGTTTCAAAGCCTTTACAGCAGCTAATGTTCTGCTGCGCGAATCCAACTTCCGCATCACGTTTTTTAAATGGAAATCTACCGTATATCGTGATATTTCTAAAATAGTTCCGATTTCCCAAGACGATTTTCCTTGTGACACCAAATCAATGCACTGTATTTCTCTCGGAGACAGGTTATGAACTTGTTCCGACGCAGTCGTAGTGTCGAACTTCGTAACCATCAGATGAAACCGCAGCGCGGCCATTTGCAGGTAGGTGATCGCTCTATTCTGCAATTCGCAGTCCGAGGATTGAGCAAAACTCATAAAACTAAAGCTGTCATCTGGGCCATGTAATGGGAGGGTAACGCCTGACCTCAAGCCGAATGTTGCTGCTTCGTCCAAGACGCGGCGTCCATCTTCAGTTATGCTTTCATCGGTATACACCTCGCTCCATAAAAGGCCCCCGCCTCCTTTCGACCTTTCTTGATGAGTGGGTCTATTTTGGCATAGCCCATTCTCGAGTAGCGCTCCTGCCATTCAGCAGGATAATTCCACATCACCACAGAATCCTCTCGGTTCGGCTTGAAAACCCTCTGTTCTGATGCGAGCGGCCCATAGGCAATCCACGGGCAATCGAAATTCAGCGCAAACGCAGACAACAGTTCGAACAACTGTTCGGATTGAGCGATATCATCAGTCATCTCGAGGAATAGGTCTAACTCCACCGCAATCCGCGGGAGTTCCATGATGTCTCCTTCATTGCGTTCTCATTGGTGCACAGTTTGCTCCAACCCAGCCTCGCAACATCCGAAGTCAACGGGACTCGAGCCGGAGTTCCTTCCGCCACCTGGAGTACCCTCAAGAGTCGTGCCAGCTTGCGAGCGAAGCTTCTTCTTCAGGTCCTCAATCGACTGGGGGAGGTACCCAGGAGGCGAACCGAACAGCACTGTGTCGGGGAGCGCACAATCCGACAGTCGAGCATTCGATTGACGGAATATGGGCAGGAAAGTATTCGCGGCGCGCTTTTGAAATCAGCACCTAAGTCCCGGGCCTGAGAAAGCTGCATTGCAACTGTACTTATTTGATCGAGGCAAGAACAAGTTCAAAATTCAATCGATACATCGACCTTCTTTTCCAATCTCCCGAGTTGGGCAGCCGTAGCAATCGTATTCGACTGGATGGCGGCTGACTTTCTCCAGGCTCGGTAACCTGCTGAATTTGTCCTTCGGATGTTCCCGCTCAGTTGGCACGACTTTTGAACATCACCGTCGTGAGGCGGCAGGAGCTGCCCGCCAAAATTGATGCTGTTATGGGGGAGGCCGAAAATTCCAGTTTTGTCTTTTAACGTCTTTGGGACCGAGCGTGTTGATGCGCCCGCTTGGAAACTATGAAACGTTTCCCCGTCCATGGACGCGGCGCCACTGGTCGCGACGTACTCGCCTTCACTGTCCGCCACTGGAGCCGGCAGCCGGTGCGGCTCGCGATCATCACGGCTGCGATGCTTGCCTCCACGCTGGCTGACGTGCTGATGCCGGTCTATTCAGGTCGTCTCATCGATGCTGTTGCAGGTGGCGCTGCTGTGGCAGCACCAGCCTGGCATTCGGCCCTTGCAGCCTTCTCTGTACCGATTGCATTGGCACTCGGTGGCATTGCCATGCGCCACGTCGCCTTCATTGGCCTGAGCGACCTGGTGTTGAAAATGATTTCCGACGTCGCGACCGAAGCGTTCCATCATGTGCAGCGCTTTTCGACAGACTGGCATGCAAACAGCTTCGCCGGCTCGACAGTGCGCAAGATAACGCGCGGCATGTGGGCGCTCGACCTCCTCAACAGCACGATACTCGTCACGCTGCTCCCGTCGTTTGTCATCTTGATCGGCTCGACGGTGCTGCTCGGCTGGCACTGGCCGGTCATGGGCGTGATCTTTGCTTGCGGCTCTCTCGTCTACCTTGCGTTTTCGATTTCGCTGTCGCTCGGCTATGTCGCGCCAGCGGCGAGCCTTGCCAACCGATGGGACACAAGGCTCAGCGGCGCGCTTGCGGACGCGGTCAGTTGCAACGCTGTGGTCAAGGGCTTCGGCGCAGAGGTTCGCGAAGACGAGCGGCTTGCAAATATCATGACGAAATGGCGGCACCGCGCGCGCCGGAGCTGGGTGCGCGGAACGATCATCGGCTCAACCCAAGGCGTAACTTTGGTTGCGCTCAGGGTGGCGGTGGTCGGATATGCCCTGCTTCTGTGGTCGCATGGACAGGCAACGCCGGGCGAGATAGCATATGTTCTCACGTCCTTCATCGTCCTGCAGGGCTATCTGCGTGATGCCGGCATGCATGTCCGCAACGTGCAGCACTCGGTTAATGATATGGAAGAACTGGTGGCCATCCACAATCAGCAGGTGGATGTTGCCGATCGTCCAGAGGCCAAGCCGATCCGGATCACGAACGGCCGTATCGATTTCGAGAACGCCCACTTCCGCTACGCCAACCATCCCCTGCCGCTCTATAGCGAATGTTCGCTGTCGATTGAAGCTGGCGAAAGGGTTGGGTTGGTTGGACCCTCCGGTTCCGGCAAGACAACATTCGTGAAGCTGATCCAGAGACTCTACGACCTGAGCGGCGGCCGGATCCTGATAGACGGTCAGGACGTCTCGGAGGTGACCCAAGAGTCCCTTCGTTCGCAGATCGCGATCGTGCAGCAGGAGCCGATCCTGTTTCACAGGTCGCTTGCCGAGAACATCGCCTATGGCCGGCCTGGCGCGAGCCAGGCCGAGATCGAGCAAGCGGCACGACTGGCAAGTGCCCACGAATTCATCGCGCCCCTGCCGAAGGGCTATGGGACATTGGTCGGCGAAAGGGGTTTGAAGCTCTCCGGCGGCGAGCGCCAGCGCGTGGCGATCGCGCGCGCCTTCCTCGCGAACGCGCCGATCCTTATTCTGGACGAGGCCACATCGAGCCTCGATTCGGAATCCGAGGTGCTCATTCAACAAGCGGTGGATCGGTTGATGGTGGGCCGAACCACACTCGTCATCGCACACCGGCTGTCGACGGTCCGCTCGCTCGATCGGCTGCTCGTCTTCGACCGTGGCCGCATCATGGAGGACGGCGATCATGCCGCCCTGATCAATCTCGATGGTGGCATTTACCGCCGCCTCTTCGAACGGCAGGCGTTGGAACTCGCGAAGGGCCTGGCCTGATCGCTAAACCGGCTTGCGCGATGCGCCGAGCCGTTGCCGGAGAGGGGTGTGGCAGTGACGAGCGGCGGGCGTTAGGCGGCAAAACCAGCACGGCCGGAACTGTCCGCCAAACGGGCGAGCGGGAATGCACCACGTCTAAGCTTCGGCGAATGCGCGCAGTTACACGCGGGCACCGAATTGTCGCGCCTAACGGCGCACGCACCAAAAGGGCGGGAATGTCGACGGCCCGGGAAGAGTGCGGCCCTCGCCGTTACCCACATTTCGCCAAAGGAAGCGAAGTCAACGCACATTGAGAGGGCGGTGCTTCCCGGCCGGCCGGGATCCCTGTCGCTGGCCCAACCTACCGCACGCTGGCCACGTCAACGGTTCAAAGTCCCTTCGGTTCGCAAAGTCGTCCCCTTGGAGACCCGGAAGCGCAGGAGCTCCGACCGCAGTCTTCGCTCAACTCTGGCCATCTGCTCCGGGATTGGATTCCGTTCCCTTGCTAGCACAGTGGCAGCTGAGCACGAACTCGCCGGCCCCGTGTCTTTCGATTACGGCCAACGGGCTTAGGAAGAGATTGGATTCGCCGGCCCTCTGCGGAGCGAATGAACAGTTCTACAGATCATCGACGTCCGCGAAAAAGAGCACGCAGCCGAAATAGCAGGCCTGAAGCAGCAGCGAACAGGCCAGCGTCGTGACGACTGCCACACGGATCGAATCCAAAGCGAAGTAAACCATCG
>NZ_RZTV01000211.1:0-279 GCF_003997555.1 Mesorhizobium sp. M1A.T.Ca.IN.004.03.1.1
GGCCACCCTTCTGCTCATGACGCTCGATCAGCGCGATGGCGCCCGGCGTATAGATGCGCCGCTTGGCGAGAATTGCCTCGGCTTCACGACGCAGACCTTCGTCCTCGATCAGCTCCAGGAGCAGCAGCGAGGTGAAGACGCGGAACGGATTGATGTTGAGCGCCGCCTCGTCGATCGGCCGGAAGCAAGTGGAATGAACCGGCACGCCGGCCACCGAAAGGTCGTAATAACCGACCGCCTGCATGCCCATGACGGCAAACAGCCGGCGGATGGTGAAAA
>NZ_RZTV01000212.1:0-279 GCF_003997555.1 Mesorhizobium sp. M1A.T.Ca.IN.004.03.1.1
CCCGAAAATGCCGGATGTGCTGCAGGCCGTCCGCACGGGGAGAGCTGACGCCACGGTCAACGGTTACGCCACCAGCGTCTACACGACCGAGCACCAGACCGGAAACGGCAAGGGCCTGCAGGCGCTGCCGGATATCCGCCTTGCCGTCGGGTATCTCGGCATGCTGACCGCCAAGGACAATCCGCAGCTGCGCGACAGCGTCGTTGCCGCCTTGCAGCAGATGGTGGACTCCGGCGCCTATGAGACCATCATGAAGAAGTGGAGCCTCGGACCGCTGGC
>NZ_RZTV01000213.1:0-279 GCF_003997555.1 Mesorhizobium sp. M1A.T.Ca.IN.004.03.1.1
AGAATGGAGACTTCCGCAGTGATCTGCGCCGCAAGGGCGGCGGGAATGGTTTCCAGCACCATACCAAACGCGCCGGCGGCTTCCAGGCTCCGCGCGTCCTCTCGGATACGTTCCGCCGCTGCGGGCTCCCGCTCCTGCGCGCGATGCCCGCCCAGCATGTGGATGGACTGCGGAGTCAGGCCAAGGTGCCCCATCACGGGGATGCCCACGTCAGTCAGGCGGTGTACCGTGGCTGCCATCGGCGCGCCGCCCTCCAATTTCACCGCCTGCGCGCCCGCT
>NZ_RZTV01000214.1:0-279 GCF_003997555.1 Mesorhizobium sp. M1A.T.Ca.IN.004.03.1.1
CTCGACGCAGCCCGTGCCGGCCTCGGCTTCGGGCTTCTGCTCGAAAGTGCGTGCGAGGCGGATCTCCAGGCTGGCAAGCTGGTGCGGGTGCTGCCGGACTGGCAGTCGGAGGAGAGCCAGTTCTACATCGTCTTCACGACGGCCAAGGGCATGCCGCCGGCGGTGCGGGTCCTGATCGATTTCCTGGTCGAAAAATCCAAACAGCATTGACTTACAGCGCCAGGCATCTTTTCAAGCCGGCATCCCGCCTTATCTCAACCGCGCCAAAAGCTTTTCGCC
>NZ_RZTV01000215.1:0-279 GCF_003997555.1 Mesorhizobium sp. M1A.T.Ca.IN.004.03.1.1
GGCGGAGTCGAGCGCGAACAATACCCCTCCGGAGGCGCCGAACACCAATCCGCCGGCGGTCGCGAGCAGGCCGCTGTAACCGGAGTCCTTCGCCCAGGGGGAACGGAATTCCCACTTCCTCTCCCCGGTCGCGGCATCGAGCGCGCGCACGGCCCGCACGGGCGGAGCAGCCCAGGCGGCCCCGCTTCCGACAAACAGTCCTCCCTGCCCTCGATCGACCCTGTCCGCATCGGTCTTCGTAAAAATCGATGCCCCCTCGGTCGTCGGCACGAAGACCAG
>NZ_RZTV01000216.1:0-279 GCF_003997555.1 Mesorhizobium sp. M1A.T.Ca.IN.004.03.1.1
GGCTCCGAGAGATTCATGCGCACCTGCCGAAGCGTCTGCTCCTTCTCGTCCGTGTGACCGGACAAGCAGACATCGGCGATGAGCGCCGTGAGAAGCTGGAGAGCTGACGCGCGGAAGAAGTCGTCACGGACACCGCGCGCGCCGCCGCTGTCGCTCATGATCCATGATGCGACCGAGGCGATATCCTCCTCCTTTGTACCTCCAAAACGGCCGACCCAGTCGAGCACGTTGAAGCAGACATCCGGCTTCCTCGGATCGAGAACGAACACGTCCCGTCCC
>NZ_RZTV01000217.1:0-279 GCF_003997555.1 Mesorhizobium sp. M1A.T.Ca.IN.004.03.1.1
GATGCACTGGCGCGCGAAGGCACGCTCTTCCGGCAGCATTATGCCGGGGCAGCCCCCTGCTCGCCGGCCCGGGCCACGGTCTATACCGGCCTTTATCAGATGAACCATCGGGTCTGCCGCAATGGTTCGCCGCTCGACGCTCGCTTCGACAATCTGGCGCTGGCGGCCCGGCGGGCGGGATACGACCCGACGCTGTTCGGTTATACCGACACGGCGCCCGATCCACGCGGCATGGATACGGCTGACCCGCATCTGACCACCTATGAAGGCGTGTTGCCG
>NZ_RZTV01000218.1:0-279 GCF_003997555.1 Mesorhizobium sp. M1A.T.Ca.IN.004.03.1.1
ACCGGCTGCTCCTTCCTGTCCGATCATGTCGATGGCGCCCTGCCGCATCTGAACCATCATGACGTCACCTGGGTCGCCGTTTCGCGTGCGCCGCTCGATAAGATCGCCGCCTATAAACAGCGCATGGGCTGGAAATTTCCTTGGGTTTCTTCTTTCGGCAACGATTTCAATTTCGATTATCACGTTTCTTTCAGCCCGGAGGATCTTGCCAAAGACAAAGTCTTCTACAATTTCACGCCTATGCCGCCGGCTGATGCCAACGACGAACTGCCGGGCCTC
>NZ_RZTV01000219.1:0-279 GCF_003997555.1 Mesorhizobium sp. M1A.T.Ca.IN.004.03.1.1
CGCAGACCAGGGCCTGAAGGCAACGCTGGTTTCCGGTGACGGCATCGTTTCGAACGAGCTGGCCTCTATCGCTGGTGACGCTGTCGCCGGTACCCTGAACACCTTCGGCCCCGATCCGACGCTGAACCCGGCGAACAAGGAGCTCGTCGAAAAGTTCAAGGCTGCTGGTTTCAACCCGGAAGCCTATACGCTCTACTCCTACGCTGCGATGCAGGCGATCGCCGGTGCCGCCAAGGCTGCCGGTTCGACAGACGCAGAAGCCGTTGCACCGGCCATGAA
>NZ_RZTV01000220.1:0-278 GCF_003997555.1 Mesorhizobium sp. M1A.T.Ca.IN.004.03.1.1
CGCGGGCCAACCAGCTCAGGCTCTGGTTCGCCTCGATGGCCTATGTGCTGGTCCGCGCATTGCGCCGCATCGGCCTGGCCAACACCCGCCTCGCCAGGGCAAGCTGCGCCACCATCCGCCGCAAGCTGTTCAAGATCGGCGCCCGGGTCAGCGTCTCGGTGCGCCGTATCAGGCTGGCCATGAACTCGGCCTGCCCCTTCCAGCGCGAGTGGGCCCTGACCTACGCCAGACTATCGGCAGCCGCCATCTGAGCGCCCGGATCCACCCCTCCCGTCAAC
>NZ_RZTV01000022.1:0-28323 GCF_003997555.1 Mesorhizobium sp. M1A.T.Ca.IN.004.03.1.1
AATCCTGCAATTCCAAAGCCGCTATCCGCCTCAATCAACAGGCCAGATCAATGGCTTGCGGATAGTTCACGGCCGACTCACTATTTCTATGCTGAACAGTCTCGCCTGAGTATATGTTTTAGCTAGTCGCTAATTAGACGGAATTCTGCCAGTCTGCATTCCCCCCTGATCTGATGTAGAGCAGCTTCCAAGTGGGAATTAGCCCCCCATCGACCGGATCGGGCGACACGAACATGCGCTGAAGGCTTGGCGGAACGGCTACTGGGACCATGATGCTACTCGAATGCAAGATAGTGTCAGAACGTCCCGGGAAGGCTGCAGGCAGGGGATGTCAGGTCAATCAGCCTATAGATATGATACCGCCCATTCGCTGAGACTTCACGATGGGCATAGGAGGTGGGAATTCTTGCCTTGAGATGGACGCGGCTGTCGGAGCAGGCGAGCACGGCAGCAGCGATGGCCTGAACCTTCGGGCCGCTGACAAAAACGTTCACCACCGCACGCGAGCCGAACCCGTCGAGATACGTCTCGAAAGCATCGAGGTGGGCCATCAGCCCGAAAGCCTGGATGTCGCGAACTTCGCCATCTTCGAGCCGGTGGGTTTCACGTACCTTGGCCACCTGTTGATCGAGCAAAGCATCGATATGCGCATTCTTGTCGCTTCTTGGGACGAGGAGCGAGATCCGTTCCGGACTGACGATATCGATCAATCCGTAGAATACGTCGGCATCTCCTCCGATCCCCACGAGCAGGACTTTCTCTTCGCCCATTCCTCCGCTGCCTTGAAGATGAGGGACGGTGACGTATCGGTCCAAGCCGCTGGAAAAATCCTCTTTGCCGATCGCGTTCCCGTAGATACCTTCGGCGTACCCGAATTCGAGAGACTGAATCGACATTTTCTTGAATGCCACCGCAATCAGCCATTGGATGTAGATTCGCGGCATCGTCGAGCACTCGACGAAAACCTTCCGCAGGCTTCCTTCGTATGAGCCACATGAAGCGGCCATCTGAGTGAGCAGGTGATCGAGGAGATTGATGTTCTTCTGATACTCGATGGAAGGCTCGAGGGTGATCACAGTCACTTCGACGCCCCATCGGGTACCCATAGCGATGAGCTTTCGCCGGTTTTCTTCGACGGCTGGGACGTTCGCTTCCTTCAGAGCAAAGTCCAGAACCACGATCTTGCCGACCTTCAGGTCAAGATGGTTTTCGAACGCGGCGAAACGCGTTTCCCATCCAAGCGCGACGATCGCGATATCTGCCTCCATCGTTTCGCAGGTACCTGCATCTCTCGCCTTCTCGGTGACGGCCAGATGGCCGAAGACTCGATACTCGACAGTTGAAGCGGTCATTCGAGATCGCTCTCGAAAAGCGAGTGCTGGAATTCGGTCTTGAGTGCGGGCCGCGCGACGAGCTCCTTAAACACCGAGTCGGCCCAGTCTTCTGGGAGCCGATGCCTGGTAAAAAGCAGGTCGACCATCCGCGCCGCAGGGATTGTGTTGATTTCGTACGGGCCGCGATAGGAGAACCCGAAGTAAGGTGCAAATCGCCGATGCAATCTGATCATCATCTCCTTCGATGCGGGGTCGGCGCGGTCCACCTCAAAGTTGCCGGCGGCGGAGACCTCCCGGATAAACCCATCCCTTTCCGCCCGACGCAGGACCTCGTCCAGTTTTCCGCTGGGTTGCTCCAGTCGGTTCACCAGCGAGCGCATTTCCTTTAGATCAACCCTGAAAATGCCTCTCTCTGTCGTTCCTAGAGCATTTTCTTCGGCAAACTCTGTCTGGAGGCGAGCGGTCAGGTAACCCAACGCCCGCACCATGCGCACGCTCTCTTCTTCGTACGGATGTGAAAGCGCCTGAAGTCCATCAAGCTTCCGTTGAGAGGCGGCGTTCACAGCCTGTCTCTGCTGTTCGAGATGAATCTGTAAATCCGAGTTGATGAATTCCACCAGTTTTCGTGGATCACTGGAACTCGGAACACTGCGGCGGAAGATCTCTCCCATTATATCAAGGAAATCGCGTATACAGACGTCGCTCAATGATGTGATGATCTGGTGCCCTACGTACGGGTAGTCATGCAGACGCAGCATCTGGCACGCTTTCAGAAAAGCCCATCCCTGTTTCCGGGCGATCGACCTCTTCAGATTTGAAGCATCCGCCTTGCTCATGGGCCGGCGCTTAATTTCCGGGTTCATGAGCGCGAGCGCCAGCCCTTCGGCATAAGGGCGCGCTTTTCGATCAAGAAGGAATTGCTGCTGATCCGCCGTCCTCAAATTCACGGAGAGGAATTCACGTGCTGCATCAGCAAGTGCCACAAGCTCTTCTCTGCCCTCGGAATGACCCGATATGATAACCCGCTCGATGATGTCATTGACGGAAAGCCGCCCCAGCCGGTTTTTGAGCGAAAACGCGCTGAGCGCATCGTTGCGCTCGAGATCACTCCGCAGATGGTCAGGAAGCGCATAGTACAGCCGAAGCGACGACACGTTCTCGCACAGCGTGGCGAACTCCCTCGGATCGACTGAATCAAGATTCTCGACGTCCCGGTCAGCATTCGAGAGCGACTGGCCGGGTATGATCGTCCGGATCGTGTCGTAGAGGCCGCCGATGTAGGCGAGGACCCATTTCACGTTGCCGCGCGTCTTTCTCACCAAGGTGTTCAGGAACTGCTGTTGGAGCGGTGTCAGTGCTTCACAGTCGTCAATCAGTATCTTGAAGAAGGGCGCCCTGTCACCGGCGAAAGATGGGCCATTTAAAAGTGGAGTGATCGCGGTCGCGACCTTGTTAATGATCGCGCCAGGGTCTGTTGCTCTGAAGCCGGTCGCTCCGGCATCGGCGGCAAAGAAGAACGCGTTGAAGCATTCGTCGACGTACCGGGTTATCCCACCCCGCAGCTCATCGATGCTGAAGAAGTCGAGACGGGCAGGTTGGGGTATGAAGTGCAGCACTTCGCGATGCAGTGCCAGGGCGACGTCCCTATCTTCGGAGGCCCGGTATTTCAAGTGGCCGTCGCGTCTGAGCTGGCCGATGCTCTCGAGCAGGCGTTCGACTATCTTCAGCTCCAGATAGTGAGAGAAGATTACGAATTGCCGCGGGATCACGGCGGCCGTGTCGAAGCGTATCCGCTCCGGAATGAGGTTCAGAACGGCGTTGTCGATTAGGGGCGAGAATGTCTCATTGAGCTGGAAGAAGACGCCATACCAAGCGAGCTTGCCGACTTGGTCCGAGAGACTTTTGTCTTCAAGAATATGGACTGTGGAAAGCGAGCGAAGAATGCTGGTCTTGCCGCTGCCTCTCGTCCCTGCGACGAAGACCGGCTTGGCGGCGGCAGAAATCAACGCCGACTTCTGACTGAACCACAGTATCGGGCGGCTTTCGTACTCGATCCTGTTGGGGCCGAACGGATTCTCCATCGCTATTCGTCCCTTACCTTAATGCGCCAAGCCGAGTTTGCCTTGGTGAGGCCGTCTATCTCGATGAAGCGCGCCGCTTGGAGCATCAGAAGAGAGTCTTCCAGATCTAGCCCGAGCTCGGCGGAGGCAGCAATCTCAGTGATCTCGTCCCAGAAGAGTAACCCATTCCCGCGCCTGGTGGCATGGTCGCGCAGTCGGCGCAGCAGGTCAAACGTGTCGTTGTTCAGAAAGGCCTTGCCGTTGGACATGGTCGAAATAAAGCAATGTTCGCCTTCCATGACCGTCCCGTCGGCGACATTGGTGCGGTAGGGTATAAGTCGGATGCCGACGAGCTCTCCCTGATCGGTCGTGAAGAAGACGAGCTCATTGAAACCTGACTGTATCTCTGGTGCTGAGATGCAGATCAATTTGCCGTCCGGAAACCTTGGATCGTTGACGATCTCGACCGGATCAGCATGTATGTGTCCATGCAGGTAGACGATAGGCTTGTTGCCCTGCAGCAGCTGAGTTCTGACAAATCCGCTGTTGAGCATCTCCGCGTATGGCGTAATGCGCGGAGTCTTTTGTGGCAGCAGATTGTGATGGCCGATTATGATGCCGTAACGCATGTCGGGCTGCTGGAGCAATTCCTGTAGGCCTGCAAGCATCTCACGCGAGATGTATGGCGTGTCCATCTGACCGTAATACTCGTCGTCGGACGCCTCCTTGTCTGGATCGCTGGGAGGTGTCGCGGGCGAATGTCCCGAGATGTCCGGCGAGCCGAGATCTACAGGCTCTGTAGAAGGACTGAGTGCCTCGAGACGATCACGAAGGAACGCGGGAAGGTTTTGAAGCTCCCAACTGCCTATCGCTGTGTTGACGAGGATGAAGTTTGCGCCTGCGGATCCTGTCGGAAGTCTGAAGTGCACGGGTTGGTCCACGGGAACGGTCTGCCAACCCAAGCGGGCGGCTAAACTCGCCATTTCGCTGAATTTCTCAGTCGGTCCAAGTTCGCGCGCGTCATCACGGTTCACATCGTGATTTCCCGGTACGAATATCAACGGAAGCGCCTTTGAACTGCGTCCCTGTGCGCGGCAGAGCAACGTGAAATGCTGGAATGCCGAAGCAATGAAGGTCTTGTCGCCACGGCTCGTGAAATCCCCCATGAAGGCGATCGAATCCAAGGGCTTCGAAGTCGTCAGCCGCCGAAGTTTCGTCAAGACGGCACGCAGCGAAGACGCGCGTAGCTTCTGCGTTATTTTCGGAGCGAACTTGCTATCCTTGGCATCGATGTTGCTAGAGGAAGGATGCCAGTCCGGATAGTGAATATCGCCTACTTGAAGGATTCGCACCCGCCGCATAACTCGCCCCCCTGCCGAGAGCCATAGACTAATCCGTTCGCTTTTGCCAAGCGCGAACGATCATCCGCAGTGTCCTTAACGAGGTAGCCTGCACTTTTCGAGAATTGCCACGGCGGCTATTTTTCGGCTGTGAAGCACACGAGACCCGTGACGTGAGACCCAGTTGCTCAATGCCCAGTTGCTCAATGAGCTTTCTTACGAATAAGGGAGAATTTCCGCGGCCGGACTATCTCTGAGCGAGCGTGCATGACTGCCAACGGAAGGTCTTGCACGCACCCTTGCGATCTTGAGCAATGGTCGCCATGACTTTCTTCTTGCAGGCTTTTGAGTGGCCCAGCCTGCGATCACCAGACCCCACCGATTCTAAAGAGCGTGGCAGATGGGATAGTCGAGGTTGCCCGTGCACAGTCACGCTCAGGGCTTGCGCCGCCCAGAGGACACGCTGAAAAGGCAGATTGGGGCGCAAGCACGCCATTCACGAGAGGTTCGACATGAAGACCATGCAAGAAAAAGACATTCCGGCATTCGTACAAGCAGTTGTGGACGCCGGCTGCAAAATTTGCGCGATTGGCAACTTGGGATACGTCTTTGGCGATGCTGATTTCACGCCAGCGCAACGGAGGGCCGTCGAGCCACAGCTGCGTAGGATTGCTGAAATCTACGGCGAACGCGATCATCTCATGAACGAGATAGCTGTATATCTGCGGTCGATCGGACGCCATGTCGAGGTTGAGCCGAAGACAGGTATTTCCTGATGGCCGTGATCGCGAGAAGCCGTCTTCCAACCTCTGAATCCTAAAGGAGGTGACCCCCAAGGCCGTTCGTCACCTTCGACCAGAATAACCACATCCGTGACCGCCTGAGCTACTTGGTCGATACGCGCACATGGCCAATACAGTTTCTCCATCCTTCACGAAGCGAATGAGGCTTTGGCCATTCAGCCCCGGTCTACGGGGCGTGACTTGTCCCCGATGCATGCGCGAGCTCTCCGCCCGGCTGGCCGCCGGTCGTCGCCACCGGCCGAAGGCGCCCGAATGCGCTTGACAAGATAGCGTCAGCCCGTTCAACCTAAGGCATTCACCAGGGGAGTCCCGGCAAGGGGCTGAGATACTGCTGGCTTTCGCGGCGCAGTGACCCGTTGAACCTGATCCAGTTCATACTGGCGTAGGGACGGTGCAAGCGCTTTGCGGGAGTTTACGCCCGAGGTCCTGTTGCAGCAGGTCTACAGAAGCGTCTTTTCATCCTTCCGGCACAGAACTGGGTCTCCAATGCATGAGCAAAGGAGCCTCACGATGAATGCCCTCACCCCCGCCGTATCGACGGGACCACTGCCCGCCTCGCGGAAAATCCACAAGCCCGGCGTCCTCTACCCGCAGATCAGGGTGCCGATGCGCGAGATTTCCGTCCATCCGACGGCCGGCGAACCGCCCGTCACCGTCTACGATCCGTCCGGCCCCTACACCGATCCATCAGTCGAAACCAGCATCGAAAAAGGCCTTGCCCGGCTTCGCCACGAATGGGTCACGGCGCGTGGCGATGTCGAAGCCTATGACGGCCGCCACGTCCGGCCGGAAGACAATGGATTCGCCACCGGCGAGCGCCTGACACCGGAATTTCCGATACGCAATCGGCCGCTCAAGGCCAAGCAGGGCAAGGCGGTGACCCAACTTGCCTATGCGCGCGCCGGCATCATCACGCCAGAAATGGAGTTCGTAGCCATCCGCGAGAATCTCGGCCGCGAGGTGATGCGCGGCAAGCTGCAACGCGACGGCGAAGCCTTCGGCGCGGCGATCCCAGATTTCGTCACACCCGAATTCGTGCGCGACGAGGTGGCGCGCGGGCGCGCAATCATTCCCGCCAACATCAATCATCCCGAGAGCGAGCCGATGATCATCGGTCGCAATTTTCTGGTCAAGATCAACGCCAACATCGGTAACTCGGCTGTCACATCGTCGATGGCCGAAGAGGTCGAAAAAATGGTCTGGGCTATCCGCTGGGGCGCGGACACGGTGATGGACCTGTCGACCGGCCGCAACATCCACAACATCCGCGACTGGATCGTGCGCAATGCGCCGGTGCCGATCGGTACGGTGCCGCTCTATCAGGCGCTGGAAAAGGTCAACGGCATCGCCGAGGATCTGAACTGGGAGGTCTACCGCGACACGCTGATCGAGCAGGCCGAGCAAGGCGTCGACTATTTCACCATCCACGCCGGCGTGCGGCTGCACTACATCCCGCTGACCGTCGACCGGGTCACGGGCATCGTCTCGCGCGGCGGCTCGATCATGGCCAAATGGTGCCTGCACCATCACCGGGAGAGCTTCCTCTACGAGCATTTCGAGGAGATCTGCGACATCGCCAGAGCCTATGACGTCTCCTTCTCGCTCGGCGACGGCCTTCGTCCCGGTTCAATCGCCGATGCGAACGACGCGGCGCAATTCGCCGAACTGGAAACACTTGGAGAACTCACCAAGATTGCCTGGGCAAAGGACTGCCAGGTGATGATCGAAGGCCCGGGCCATGTCCCCATGCACAAGATCAAGCAGAACATGGACAAGCAGCTCGCAGTGTGCGGTGAGGCGCCGTTCTACACGTTGGGGCCGCTGACGACCGACATCGCGCCGGGCTATGACCACATCACCTCAGGGATAGGTGCCGCCATGATAGGCTGGTTCGGCACCGCAATGCTTTGCTACGTCACGCCGAAAGAGCATCTCGGCCTTCCCGACCGCAACGACGTCAAGATTGGCGTGATCACCTACAAGATAGCCGCCCATGCAGCCGATCTGGCGAAGGGCCATCCGGCAGCGAAAACCAGGGATGATGCCCTTTCGCGCGCGCGCTTCGAGTTCCGCTGGGAGGACCAGTTCAACCTGTCGCTCGACCCCGAAACCGCACGGTCCTTCCACGACCAGACCTTGCCCAAGGAGGCGCACAAGCTGGCACATTTTTGTTCGATGTGCGGGCCGAAATTCTGCTCCATGCGCATTTCCCACGACATCCGTGCCGAGGCCCAGAAGGAAGGCATGGCGGCAATGGCGGCAAAATACCGGGAGGGCGGCGATCTCTACATGCAGGCGGACGAGACTGGCGTACCGGTCGTGCCAGAGGCTCCCAAACCATCATGAGGGTGCTCGTCAAAGGGGCCGGCGTTGCCGGCCTCACCGTCGCTTTCGAACTCGCCGCCCGCGGCGCGACGGTCACCGTCGCCGAGATGCGGCATGGCCTTGGTGGCAACGCGTCGTGGTTCGCCGGCGGCATGCTGGCGCCATGGTGCGAGCGCGAAAGCGCGGAGCAGCCGGTGCTGGATCTCGGACGCGATGCTGCCGACTGGTGGGATGCGGTGCTGTCGGGTCAGGTGACACGGGCCGGGACATTGGTCGTGGCCGCGCCGCGTGATGCCGGTGAGCTTGACCGGTTCGCCAGTCGCACGTCAGGGCATCGGCGCGTCGATGAAAACGAAATTGCGCTCCTGGAACCCGACCTCGCCGGCCGCTTCCGGCGTGGATTGCTCTTCCCCGACGAGGCTCACCTCGACCCACGCCCGGCGATGGCGGCACTTCATGACAAGCTTGCGACCATGGGTGTCAAATTCCACTTCGGCTGCGACGCCCGGCCTGTTTCGGGATTCGCCCGTCAGATAGACTGCATGGGAATGGCAGCGGCCGATGACAGGCTGCGCGGTGTTCGCGGCGAAATGCTGATCCTTCGCACGCCTGATGTCTCGCTGTCGCGGCCGGTCCGTTTGCTTCATCCACGCTTTCCGCTTTATGCCGTGCCGCGCACCGATCACCGTTTCATGATCGGAGCGACGATGATTGAAAGCCAGAGCGCCGGACCGGTGACGGCGCGTTCCATGATGGAGCTGCTGGGCGCCGCCCATGCCCTCCATCCGGCCTTTGGTGAGGCCGAGATCGTTGAAACCGGTGTGGGTGTCCGTCCGGCATTTCCCGACAATTTGCCACGCGTCGAAACAGACGGTGAGATCATCGCGATCAACGGTCTTTATCGTCACGGTTTTCTCCTCGCCCCCGCCATGGCGCGCCAGGCTGCCGACCTGGTTTTCAGTCAAGACAGAACCAAGGAGCATGCTCATGAAACTGATGGTCAACGGCGAGGCGCGTGAGATTGCCGCCACCACGCTGGCCGAGTTGCTTGCCGCGCTCGACTATGAGGGCGATTGGCTCGCCACCGCCGTCAACAGCGACCTCGTGCACAAAGCCAACCGCGCGGAGTTCCAGTTGAGCGACGGCGACCGGATCGAAATCCTCTCGCCCATGCAGGGCGGCTAGCATGTTGGAGCTTTATGGAACCGAGCTTTCGTCGCGCCTGCTTCTCGGCACGGCTCAGTATCCTTCGCCGGCCATCCTTGCCGATGCAGTCAAGGCATCGGGCACGTCGGTGGTGACCGTCTCGTTGCGGCGTGAGATGGCGGGCGGTAGGGCCGGCGAACAATTCTGGTCGTTGATCCGCTCGCTGGGCGCCAGAACCCTGCCCAATACCGCCGGCTGCCTCTCCGTCAAGGAAGCCGTCACCACCGCGAAAATGGCGCGCGAGGTCTTCGGCACCAACTGGATCAAGCTCGAAGTGATCGGCAATCACGACACGCTACAGCCGGATGTGTTCGGTCTGGTTGAAGCCGCCCGCATCCTGTGCGAGGACGGCTTTGCGGTATTCCCCTATACCACCGACGATCTCGTTGTCGCCGAGCGGCTGCTGGAAGCGGGCTGCAAGGTCCTGATGCCGTGGTGCGCACCGATCGGTTCCGCCTTGGGACCGGTCAACATGACGGCGCTGCGCTCGATGCGCGGATATTTCCCTGGCGTCCCGCTGATTGTGGATGCGGGGCTCGGACGGCCGTCGCACGCGGCCACCGTCATGGAACTCGGCTTTGACGCCGTGCTCCTGAACACAGCGGTCGCCAAGGCGGCAGATCCGGTCGGCATGGCGCGTGCTTTCGGTAAGGCGGTCGACGCCGGTCGTGAGGCGTTCAGTTCGGGAATGCTCGAACCGCGCGACGTCGCCGTGCCATCGACACCGATGGTCGGCAGGGCCGTTTTTTCATGAAGCTCGATCCCTTCTACCTGATCGTCGACAGCGCCGCCTGGATCGAAAGGTTGGCGCCGCTCGGCGTCAAGCTGATTCAGCTTCGCATCAAAACCATGGATGAAACCGGGCTGCGCGCGGAGATCCGCAAGTCGAAGGCCTGGTGTGTCCAACACAAAAGCCAGCTCATCATCAATGATTATTGGCGCCTGGCAATCGAGGAAGGCTGCGATTTCGTGCATCTGGGCCAGGAGGATTTGCAAACGGCCGACCTCTCGAGGATACGGGCAGCGGGCGTCAGGCTCGGATTGAGCACGCATGATCATGTCGAGCTGGAAACGGCCATGTTTGCCGAGCCCGACTATGTCGCGCTCGGTCCGATCTATCCCACCACTTTGAAGAAAATGAAGTGGGCACCGCAAGGGCTAGAGCGGATCAGCGAGTGGAAGCGGCGGGTGGCGCCGATCCCATTGGTCGCCATCGGCGGCCTCAACCCCGACCGCCTCGACGGCGTCTTTGAGGCCGGCGCCAACAGCGCCGCAGTGGTCACGGACATCACGTTGAGCTTCGACCCCGAAGCGCGCACGCGAGAATGGATCGAAAAGACGGACCGATGGCGATGAGACGAGAACCGCATGTGCTTGTCGTTGGCGGATCAGATTCCAGCGGGGGTGCTGGAATAGCACGCGACATCGAGACGATCTCTGCCGTTGGCGTGCGCACCTGTCTCGCCGTCACAGCGCTAACGGTGCAAACGCACGACGCCGTGATCGAAATCCATCATTCGCCACCCAGCATGGTGGCCAATCAGATGTGTGCCGCGCTACAGGCCAACGACGTAGCCACAATCAAGATCGGCATGCTGGCGACTGCCAAGATCATTGTTGCCGTTGCCGCAGTGCTGCGCAAATTTCCGCAAGTGCCGGCAGTACTCGACCCTGTGCTGGCCTCCACCTCAGGCCGCGCACTTCTGGAAGCAGGCGCTATCGCTGCCATGAAGCGCGATTTGATGCCGCTTTGCTGCATTGTCACGCCCAACCTTCCTGAACTGGCGCTCCTTACTGGTTCCGAACCGGCTTCGGATGAGGACGGTGCGCTCCAACAAGGACAAAGACTGCAGGCCGTCGGCCCTCAGGCCCTGCTGATCAAGGGTGGGCACGCGTCGGGTCCCCGATCGGCCGATATTCTGTTACGCTCCGATCATGAACCCATCCACTTCGACACGCCGCGCCTTGCTATATCGATGCGCGGAACAGGTTGCATGCTGGCCAGCGCGATTGCGGCGCATCTGGCGAAGGCGAAGTCGCTCGAAGATAGCGTGCGCGAAGGCAAGCTGTTTGTGTTCGAGAAGCTTCAGAAATGCCGGCTGAATAATCACAACGTTCTGCGTCCAGCCAAGCAGACCCATTTTCCAGAATTTTTCCAGTAGCGAGACTGGAGGGCTACTGCTTCTCTATGCCATCCTTACAACGCGTTGAGTTCCACTGTGCCGTCCAGAATTATCTGTCGTTGTCCAGAATTAAGCCGGGCTTAGAACTGAAACGAACCCGCCGAAAGGTACGAGCGGCCCTCACTCGATAAGGGTTACCAAACCTATTCCTGTGGGCTACCAATCCGCGTGGTGGGTGGCCTTAGGTTACCAATCAGTGTGGCGTCCGGAATTATCTGCCTCTCTCCGGAATTAAGCCGAGATTAGAAGATCGGTGCGGTATTGCGCCCGGTCAAACCGTGTCGATTTGCGGCGTAGCCGACGTGTCTCACGCTTGGCGGCGTCGCACGCTGGTCCCGATTGTCGCCCGAATATCTGCCTACCGGCGACAGTGAATGCGCCAAGCTAGACCTTCGTCGATAGGGCGGCTCCGGTTTACCAATCCTGTCGTCCTAGGTTGACCAATCCGTTGTCGACCGTGAGCGGGTTTACCAATAAGGGCGGCTATATTCTGCGCAAACCCAATCACCTGATGCCAATCCAGAATTAATCGTCATTAAGGGCATTGGTAAACTCAGTCTGAAACCCCACCCTTAGCCAGAAAACTCTCCTGTTTTCAATCGCATAGCCCGCCCGCCAGCAACCGATAATTCGGGACCGGTAAACCCGTGAAAGGCCCAATAATTCCGGACGTCACACCAGTCTGCCCTTTTATGCGACTTTTCGAGCACAGACCGGGAACATCTGACCGTTTCCATTCATCGCCCAAGGCCGGTTTAGCGCTGGAAAAGCCAAAGTGCGGGAGTAAGAATGGCCGCAACGGGGCCGCTAGCAGACAGGCCGCTTTTGCGATGATCGACAAAATGGCAGACTTTACATCCGCCGTCATGCGGTCGGTTGGCCAAGAAAGCGAGACTCTACGGCTACCGCTGGAACACCGCCCGCATGGCTATTCGGCTGCTATCCCGATACCGGATCTGTTTCCGAGCAGAACGGCGATCCCGTCGACGGCCTGCGCCGCCCGCTTCAGGATAAGTTCGGACCGAAGCACACCATCGGTAAAATCCTTGTCGGTGGCATAGACAGCCGTCGGCAGCGTGAAGGCTTCGAAGAAGCCGAACAGCGGCCGCAGTTGGTGCTCCACGATCAGGGCATGGCGCTCACCGCCTCCGGTCGCCGTCAGCAGCACGGGCTTGCCCCTCAGCGCCGACGGATCGATCAGGTCGAAGAAATGCTTGAACAGCCCGGTATAGCTTCCTTTGTAGGTCGGCGAGCCGACCACGAGCACGTCGGCTGCAATGACCTGCGCCAGGATCGCCTGCCCCCGGTCATCGAGATCGCGCGACCATTTGGCTGCGCCTAGCGACGGACCGACATCGTCGATGTCATAGGTGTGCCCCGTCAGGCCATGGCGCGCGGCGATGTCCTGGACGACGAGATCGACGAAACTGCGCGTCTTCGACGGGCGGGTGATATTGCCGGAAAAGCCGACGATTGCTGGGCTGGACATGGAACGGACCTCCAAGGGTGCTCCGGATTGACATTTGGGCGGCCCTGCCGGCCGCCGCTTGGCGAAAGCGTGGCCGAGGCTGCCGGCCTCGGCGGGCCGGCGCGATCAGCTCCAGGCGTGCAACGGCGGGTTCTCGCCGTTGAGGAAATACTTGCCGAGGATCGAATACTTCCAGCGCACCGGATCGTGCAGCGTGTGGGTGCGCGCATTGCGCCAGTGACGGTCGAGATTGTGCTCGGCGAGCGTCGAGCGCGTCCCCGCCAGTTCGAACAGCTTGTTGGTCGCCGCGATCGCGATCTCGGTCGACAGGATCTTCGCTTCGGCGGTGACGATCTGCGCATGCGCGACGCTCTCGGCTGTCGGCTCGGCGACCGCGCGGTCGATGGCGTGGCCGGCCTTTTCCAGCAGCGCCTGGGCCGCATGCAGGCGGAGCGTCAGGTCGCCGATGGCCTGGATCGTGTAGGGATCGTCCCAGGCATTGTCGACGCCGCTGTCGATCCAGGCGCGGCTTTTGGTCCGGACGAACTGGACCGTCTCGTCGATCGCCGCCTGCGCGATGCCGGTGTCCACCGCCACCTGGATGATCTGGAAGATGGCGCCGTCTGCGGTCGGCTTGTCGTAACCCTTGTAGCCCGGAACGAGATGCGTCTTCGGCACCTTGACGTTGTCGATGATGACGGTGCCCGACAGCGTTGTGCGCTGGCCGAAGCTCGACCAGTCGTCGATCACCGTCAGTCCCGGCGCGCCGCGATCGGCGATGGCGTACCAGGCCCGGCCCTGATCGTCGAGTGCAACGATCGGCACCAGATGGGCAAGCAGCGCGCCGGAGGAATAGAATTTCTGGCCGTTGACGATGATATGGTCGCCGGCATCGGTGAACTTGGTCTCGAAATCCGCGGCGCGCTTAGAACCGAATTCGGAAAAGGCGTTGCCGAACCGCGTCCCCTTCAGCACTTCGGCAAAGAGCAGCGCCTGCTGGTCCTTGTCGGAGACGGTGCGGATGGCCGCGACGACACCGAGGTGGTTCTGCGCGATCTGGCCGATCGAGGAATCGGCCGCCGAGATGATCTCGATCACCTTGGCCAATGTGGCGTAGGACACTTCAGGTCCGCCGAACGCCTTCGGCACATTGATCGACCACAGGCCGCTCTGCGAGAACTGGTCGAGCTCGGCCACCGGCCAGATCCGTTCGCGATCGCGCTTGGAAGAACCCTTGACAAGCTCGGCCGCAAGGCGATGCGCGACCGCGATCGCTTCGGCGTCGTCCTTGATGATATGCGCGGCGGTAGCCGGACGCGGCACCGGTGGAACGGCGGCCGCGGCTCTGTCGGTCTTGACGTTGGACACAGTCATTTCATGGCTCCTTGGGATTCGGTTCACACGACGGCGTGGAGATGGGTTGGTTGGGCGGGCGAAGGCTGTTGTCCGAGATAGAAGGCGCGCACATCCTCGCGCTGGCGCAGGCCGGCGGCGGCGCCGGAAAGAACCGAGACCCCGTTCTCGAGCACTGTGGCATGGTCGGCATAGCCAAGCGCGACCGCCGAATTCTGCTCGGCGACCAGGATCGACAGGCCGGCCTCCCGGTTCAGCTTTCTAAGCGTCTGGAAGATGTCCTGGACGATGAGCGGGGCAAGCCCCATCGACGGTTCGTCGAGGACAAGCAGGCGCGGTCGCGACATCAGCGCCCGGCCGATAGCCGTCATCTGCTGTTCGCCGCCTGAGGTCAGCCCCGACAATGTCCGGCGCTTTTCCCGCAGGCGGGGGAAATAGGCATAGACCCGTTCCAGATCCCGATTGATCTCGGCGCGGCTGCCGCTGCGGCCGATGCCACCGGAAACCAGGTTCTCCTCGACGCTCAGGCTCTTGAAGCAGTGGCGGCCTTCCAGCACCTGGACGAGCCCGGCGCGCACCAGGTCGCCCGGCTTTCGCCGCGAGACGTCCAGGCCATCATAGCGGATGGTGCCTGCGTTGATCTGGCCACGCTCGGCTGGCAGCAGGTTGGAGACAGCTTTCAGCGTGGTGGTCTTGCCGGCGCCGTTGGCGCCGAGCAGCGCCAGCATCTCGCCTTGCCTGATCTCGAAGCTGACGCCGTGCAACGCCGTGATGGCGTGATTGTAGGTGGCGTGGATCTTGTCCACGGCGAGGATAACGTCATTGCCCGGCATCGCGCGCTTCCCTGATGTCTGCGAAGTGGATGACCGGGCGTCGCAGTATAGTCCGGCGCCCGGTCCGTTGGATCAGTTGGTGGCGGCCACCGCTTCGGCATCGGCTGCGGTACGCGGCTTGATGCCCTTCTCGGCCGCATAGGCTTCGGCCGACTTTTCGATGATCGGCCTGAGCAACGCCCAGTCGGGGGCGATCCAGTCGGAGACGACGTTCCACTTCTTGCCGTCCCACTGCTGGAAGGTCACGTAGCCCTCGCCTTCGTGGTTGTCCCAGCTGACATTGATGGAGTGGAACAGGTCCTTGGCGCCCAGCGCTTCAACCTTGGCCGGATCGAGCTTGAGGTGCTCGAAGCCCCAGCGGACCTCGTCGCCGGTCAGCGTGCGATGGCCGAACTTCTCCTGCGCAATGCGGATCGCCTCGACATTGAGGATGCCGTTGACGATGCCGAGGTTATGATAGACCGAACCGATACGCGACTTGTCCTCGAGGTTGCCCTTGCCGGCACCGTAGACGGTCTTCACGATCTCCTGCACCACCGGATAGGTGTTGCCGGAAGCCTGCGTGGTGATGGCGGTGTAGCCCTTGGCCGCGTCGCCGGCCGGGATGACGTCTTCTTCCGAATTCGACCAGACATTGCCGATGATGTGGTCGACCGGATAACCGACCTTCACCGCCGTCTTCAGCGCCACCGGGTTCATCACGCCCCAGCCGCGCAACACGACGAAGTCCGGCTTGGCGCGGCGGATCGTCAGCCATTGCGACTGCTGTTCGTTGCCGGGGTGCGGCACCTCGATCTGCTGCACGGTGAAGCCGTATTTCTGCGCCAGGAGCTCGTAGATCGGGATCGTCTCCTTGCCATAGGGCGAGCCGTGATAGAGCACGACGATCTTCTTGCCCTTCAGCTTGTCGATGCCGCCTTCCTTGGCGGCGATGTAGTTCACGATGCCGGATGTCTCGCTGTAGGGATTGAGCAGCAGTGGGAAGACATAAGGGAAGACCCGCCCGTCGGTGGAGTCGGTGCGGCCGTGATTGACCGTGATCAGCGGCACCTTGTCGGCGGTGATGCGGTCGATCATGGCGTAGGCGATGCCTACCGACAGCGGATTCCAGGCGGCCGCGCCCGCGTGGCTCTTCTGACGCTCGTAGCATTCGACGCCGCGCTCGACCTCGTACTGGGTCTCGCACTCGTCCCAGGTCAGCTTGACGCCGTTGACGCCGCCGTCGCGGATGTTGATCAGGTTGAGATAGTCGATGAAGCCGCCGAAGAAGCCGGTGCCGCCAGCCGCATAGGGCCCGACGCGATAGCTCTGCAGCGGGAAATATTGCTCGTCGGCGTGGGCGGCCGGCAAGGCCACCGACACCGCCAGCGCCGCCGAGATGGCAATCGCCTTGACTGTGCTGAGGAAGGTCATGGTTCGAGGTTCTCCAGTATGGGCCTTTTGCCCGGTTCATTCTCTGAATGCTTGCAGTGTTGGAGCGCGGGGCTGCCAACCGGTCTCAGCGCGATTGCCAGGCGAGCGAGAGCCGTCTCCGGACCCTGTCCCAGAGGGCGACCAGCCCGTCCGGTTCCAGGATCAGAAAGAGGATGATGAGCGCGCCGAGCACGATGCGCTGGCTCATGTCGAGCACGCCGGAATCGAAGAGGTCGCCGAGCAGGAAGCCGCCGAGGCGCGACAGCACCAGCGGGAAGACGACGATAAGCGCGGCACCCAGGAAAGCGCCGCGGATCGAGGCGAGCCCGCCGATGATGATGATGAACAGTATCTGGAACGA
The DNA here is from genome assembly GCF_003997555.1 of Mesorhizobium sp. M1A.T.Ca.IN.004.03.1.1. Lineage (NCBI taxonomy): Bacteria > Pseudomonadati > Pseudomonadota > Alphaproteobacteria > Hyphomicrobiales > Phyllobacteriaceae > Mesorhizobium > Mesorhizobium sp. M1A.T.Ca.IN.004.03.1.1. The sequence goes on from NZ_RZTV01000022.1 coordinate 16,680, forward strand.
GCGGTCGAGGTCGAAGCCCGCCGGCTCCACGGTCCTCAGATAGGCGAACGCCCAGATGACGCCGGCGACGCCGATGATGAAGGACGAGATGGCGAAAGCGAGCAGCTTCGTCTTCAGCACCGGAATGCCGATGATGCGCGCCGCCGTGTCGTTGTCGCGGATGGCAATGAAGTTGCGCCCAGTCTGCGAGGTGACGAGCCTATGGGCGAGGAAGGTGATGACGACCACGACGGTAAGCGCGAAGAGATAACGGCCGACCGCGCCGTCGAATTCGAAGCCCGCGATGGAAAGCTTCGGCGCATCGATGACGCCTGACGCCGAGTCGTTGGAGAACCAGCTGAACTTGGTCAGCGCCCATTGCACGAAGAACTGCGCGGCGAGCGTCGAGACCGCCAGATAGAAGCCTTTCAGCCGCAGGCTGGGCAGGCCGAAGACGATGCCGATCGCGGCGGCCACGAGGCCGGAAAGGATGATGCTGGCGACGAGCGGCAGGCCTTCGATACGCAGGTTGAAATTATAGGCGGCGAAAGCGCCGGCCGCCATGAAGGCGGCGCTGCCGAGCGACACCTGGCCGGCATAGCCGGTGAGGATGTTCAGCCCCACGCCCGCGAGGCTGAGCGCCAGGAAAGGCAGCAGGATCGCCTCGAACAGGTAGGAGTTGCCGATCAGCGGGATGACGACATAGGCGAAGACGATGAGGAGCAGCAGCGCCAGCCATTTCGGCAGGCTGGCGGCCGGAGCCAATTGCGTGGTGATGGCGCTCATCGTCAGACCCTTTCGACAAGCTTCTGGCCGAACAGGCCTGATGGGCGGACAAGCAGGAAGACGAGTGCCACGACATAGGCGAACCAGCTTTCGATGCCGCCGCCGAAATAGTCGCCGATATACACCTCGGCGAGCTTCTCGCTGGCGCCGATCAAAAGCCCGCCGACAATCGCACCGAGGATGGAATCGAAGCCGCCAAGCACCAGCACCGGCAGCGCCTTGAGCACCACCAGCGACAGCGAGAACTGGACCCCCAGGCGCGCGCCCCAAAGCAGTCCGGCCACCAGCGCGACGAGGCCGGCCGCAGCCCACACGCTGGCCCAGATCAGCGGCAGCCTGAGCCCGACGGCTAAAGCGGCGAACTGGTCGTCGGCCACGGCGCGGAAGCTCAAGCCGATGCGGGTGTAGCGGAAGAACAGCGACAAGAGCAGCACCATGGCCGCGGCCACCGCGGCGGCGAAGATGTCGAACTGGCTGATCAGCACCCCGCCGACTTCCAGCGGCACGTCCTCGATGCCGAGCTCGAGGCCGTGGACTTGCGTGCCCCAGATGAGTTGGGCTGCGCCCTCGATGATATAGGAGAGGCCTAGCGTGGCCATGAAAAGCGTGATCGGCTGCTTGTTGGTCAGCGGCCTCAGCACCGTGCGCTCGATGCCGATGCCGAGCGCCACCATGATGGCGAAGGTGACGGCCAGGGCCAGCGCGAACGGGACGCCGCGCTCGACGAGGCTAACGAAGGTCAGCGCTGCAAACAGGAGCAGCGCGCCTTGCGCAAAGTTCAGCACGCCGGAGGTCTTGTAGATCAGCACGAAGCCGATCGCGACCAGCGAGTACATGACCCCCGAGAGCAGGCCGCCGGTCAGCACTTCGAGGAAGAACTGGTAGTCGAAGTCGCCGATCATATGCCTGCCCCCTCTTCATTGTCGGAGGCGACGCCGAGATAGGCGTCGATGACGCGCTGGTCGTTCCTCACCTCGTCCGGCGTGCCGTCGGCGATCTTGCGCCCGTAGTCGAGCACGGCGACGCGGTCCGACAGGCCCATGACGACGCCGACATCGTGCTCGATCAGCACGACGGTTGTGGCGAAGCGGTCGCGCGCGGCGCGCACATAGGCCGCCATCTCGCTCTTCTCGCCCGCCGTCATGCCGGCCATGGGCTCGTCGAGCAAAAGCAGCCGCGGTTCGGCGACCAGCGCCCGAGCAAGCTCGGCACGCTTCTGCAGGCCATAGGGCAGCGTGCCGGCCAGCCGGTCGCGGACTTCGGTCAAGTGCAGGAATTCGAGAACCTGGTCGGCGCGCCCGCGCTGCTCCTGCTGCTCGCGGCGGGTGCGGCCTATGCCGAGTATCTGTCCGGCGAAGTTGGATCTTGTCCTGTAGGCGAGGCCGGACGCGACATTGTCGAGGACGCTGAGCCCCTTGAACAGAGCGAGGTTCTGAAAGGTACGCGCGACGCCGAGATGCGCCAGCCGTTGCGTGGGGACCTGGGCATAGCGCGCGCCGTAGAGCCGGACGTGGCCGCGATCAGCCCGGTAGACGCCGCTGATGACATTGATCAGCGAGCTCTTGCCGGCGCCGTTCGGGCCGATAATGGCGCGTATCTCACCCGGTCGAACCGACAGATCGACATCCGCCAGCGCCACCACGCCACCGAAAGACAGCCCTATGCCCTCAAGGGCAAGAAGCGGCGCGGCATCTTCCGCCGCAGGCTGTCGAGGCCTGTCGCCGTGAGCCTGCCGCTGAGCGGCCGGCAGCCCTTGCGCGAAGATTTCCGGCGCATAGACCGAAGCCTCGATCGCCCCGAAAGCATGGTTGGATATCGGCATTCCATCGTTCCCCAACTGTAGCGAAGGCACGCACGGTCCCGGCCGCGCGCCCGACCGGCGCGCGGTTCATCATCGTCGGCTGGCCGGAGTGTCTCCGGCCGGCGGCTGGCGTTGTTATTCTGCGGCGAGCGCCGCCGCGGCTTCCGCGTTTTCCAGCTCGCGCACGAGCGGGATGACATATTTGCCGAAATACTCGACCTCTTCCTGGAAGTGCAGGAAGCCGAGCAGGATGAGGTCGGCGCCGGCGCGCTTCAGATCGACGATGCGCTCGGCGACCTGCTGCGGCGTGCCGATCAAATTCGAGCGGAAACCGTCATTGTACTGCACCAGATCGTCGAAAGACGACTTCGCCCAGTTGCCCTCGCCTTCCGGCGAGGCCTTGCCGGCATTCTTGACCTCGTGGCCGAAGGCATTGACCGCTTCCGGATTGGCCTTGGCGATGATTTCGGCCAGCACCGCCTTCGCCTCTTCCTCAGTCTCGCGCACGATGGCGAAAGCGTTGACGCCGACCTTGACCGAGTGGCTGTTGGCCTTTGCCTTTGCCTGGATGTCGTCGACCTGCTTGGCGATCTCGGCGGGCGTGTTGCCGTTGGTGAAGTACCAGTCCGAAACGCGCGAGGCCATGTCGCGCGCCGCGCGCGACGAACCGCCCTGGAAGATCTCGGGCAGCGGCTGCGGCGGCTTCGGCTTCAGCGAATACTGGTTGAAGCGGTAGAAGTCGCCGCGGAAGGTAAAGCTTTCCTCGGTCCAGATACCACGCAGCGCGCGGATGAATTCTTCCGAGCGGCGATAGCGCTCGTCATGGTCGAGCCAATGCTCGCCGATGGCATGAAATTCGCCACGGAACCAGCCGGAGACGAGATTGATGGCGACGCGGCCATTGGTGAGATAGCTGATGGTGGCGAGCTGCTTTGCCGCCAGCGCCGGGTTCCACGGCCCCGGCAGGATCGCGGCGATCACCTTCAGCGTCTTGGTGGCGGCGAGCAGGTCATGGCTGAACGATACCGACTCATGCTGCTCATCGGCGCCATAGCCGGCCGTGAAGCGGATCTGGCTCAGCGCATAATCGAAGCCCGCCTGCTCGGCGACCTGCGCCAGCTTGCGGTTGTACTCGGCCGAGTGGTTGGTCCTCTGCTCGATGTTCGAAATGACAAGGCCACCCGAGACGTTCGGCACCCAATAGGCGAATTTGACTGCGTCACGATCGTTCTGAGGCATGGAGATCTCCCGGTTTGGCCTGTCCCAACGATTGATCCGGACGTGGCCGGATTTCGCCGCTAATTATTAGTCTACTGAGTATATATACAAAGTAGGATTTTCCGTTTTGATGGCCCTGCCCGGACGGAAATACCAATTCGCTTGCCTGCACCGTCGTGGATTTTCAGCGCCCGCTCACGATCGACGACAGGGCGCCGAGCCGGCTTTCGATCTCCGAGGCGACCGCTTGCGCGTGACGCGCCACTTCCGGCAGGCCCATCAGCTCGCCGAAGGTGCCGCGTGCCAATGGCCCGGCAATGAAAAGGCCAGGCACAGGCTCGCCGTCCGGACCGACGGCGCGGCTGTCGCGCCCGGTTGCAATGCCGAGCCCGTGGCTGTCGATCCGGATCAGGCCGGCATCGCCAAGCGAGCGCAGCGCCGGATTGGTCCGCAGTATCTTGCCATGCGCCGGCCCCGTTGTGTTGATCACCGCGTCGAAATGCATCGTCTCGAATTGCCTTTGGCCGCGTCGGCGCAAAGTGATGGCCAGGCCGTTTCCGTCGTCGTTCGAGGCCACAAGGCTCGCGGCGATATTATCGAACGTGCCCTCGGTGCAGCGACGATCGAGCACCGCCTCGACCTGCGGCGCGATGCGGAAGCGATGCACGTCCCAGAACGCGCGCAGCCGCCGCACCAGCCGGGTGCGCTGATCTTCCTTGAGAGCGGACCAGATCACCGGTCCCTGCAGCCGCAGCTGATCGAAGACCGACTGCCAGTTGACGCCGCCGGCATCGGCCACTGCCAGCGTCGAACGAATTTTTTCGAGCAATCCGAGCGCGGTCGTGGCCGGCGTGGCTGTGAAATCGCCAAAAGGTTCGCCACGCACCTGCGGGTGTCCGCGCGAACGCAATCCGTGGCGTGAGACGGCCAGGATGCGCCCGCGATGGCCGCGGCGATCGAGCTCGGCAACGGTGTCGGCCGAGGTCAGGCCGGAGCCGACGATCAGCACCGACGCTTCGGGAGCGATCGAACCGAGCGCATCGCCAGAGTAGACGTCGGCCACGAAACCATCCGCATCGGCGATCGGCTCCAGCGCGGCCGGAACATCGGGCGACGGGTGCGTCATGGCGAGAACCACCATGTCGGCGGCGATCGGTTGACCGGAAGCGGTCACGATCCAACCGTCGCCGTTGCGCTTCACGTCGCTGGCATGATCTCGAACATGGCGGATCGCTCCGCTGGCGATATGCGGAGCCAGTTGCTCGGCAACGTAGCGGCCGAAGACCTGGCGCCTGGGAAAGATGTCGCCGTTGCGCCATACCGCATCCGGGTCGCGCCCGGCCTCGCCGTCATGCGCCAGCCAGCGCGAAAAATGCTCCGGCTCGTCCGGCGACAGGCTCATCCTGGACGCTGGCACGTTGACGCGATGCGACGGCTCCTCGCTGGAATAGGCCAGCCCGCCGCCGAGGAACGCACGCGGCTCTATGATAGTGATCAATGGCCGCGCGGATTGGCGCGCGAGATGCCAAGCCACGGCTGCGCCGGAGAAGCCGCCGCCGAGAATGGCGACATGGCTGCGCGGCCGGGGCGGCAGCGCGTTCACGAGGCGCTGGCGAGCGATTTCGGACGATGGTCGCCGGCGATCGTTTCACCGAAAGGACCGGTGTTGACGGACGAGCCGGGCGCCTTGACCTGATGTTCGGTCGGCAAATGCGGCAGCACCAGCTCGCCGAAGCGATAGGCTTCTTCAAGATGCGGGTAACCCGAGAGGATGAAGGTATCGATGCCGAGCCGCCTATATTCGTCGATGCGCTCGGCGATCGTCGCGGGATCGCCGACCAGCGCCGTGCCAGCGCCGCCGCGCACCAGGCCAACGCCCGCCCACAGGTTCGGGGCGATCTCCAACTTGGCCCGGTCGCCGCCATGCAAAGCGCTCATCCGCGCCTGGCCGACCGAGTCCATGCGCGCGAAAACCTTCTGCGCCGAGGCGATGGTCGCGTCATCGAGCCGGCTGATCAGCCGGTCGGCGGCGGCCCACGCCTCCTCTGTGGTCTCCCGGGCAATGACATGCAGGCGGATGCCGAAGGAGAGCTTGCGGCCGGCCTTTTCGGCGAGCTCTCGCACGCCGTCGAGCTTGCGCCCGACATCGGCCGGCGGTTCGCCCCAGGTCAGATATTTGTCGATCTCCTGCGCCGCCACGGTCGATCCCGCATCGGAAGACCCGCCGAAATAGAGTGGTGGATAGGGCGTCTGCACCGGCGGGAACAGCAGGCGGCCATCCTCGATGCGGAAATGCTTGCCTTGATGCTCGACCGTCTCGCCGCTCAGCACGCGCTTGTAGACCTGCAGGAATTCCTGCGTCACCTCATAGCGCTCGGCATGCGACAGGAAGATGCCGTCGCCCTTGTTCTCCAGCGGATCGCCGCCGGTGACGACATTGATCAGCAGACGTCCGTTCGAGATACGATCGAGCGTTGCCGTCATGCGCGCCGCGAGCGTCGGCGACTGCAGGCCGGGCCGCACCGCGACCAGGAAACGCAACCGCTCTGTCAGCGGCGCCAGGGCCGACGCGATCACCCAGGAATCTTCGCAGGACCTGCCCGTCGGCAGGAGCACGCCGTAATAGCCAAGCGTGTCGGCCGCCTGCGCCACTTGCGTCAGATAAGGCAGGTCGACCGCCCGGCCCCCTTCCGAGGTGCCAAGATAGCGACTGTCGCCATGGGTCGGCAGGAACCACAGGACTTTGATGCGGTCGGGGATTTCGGCAGCCATGTCCATCCTGCTCAATGAGGCAAATGATTTTCCTACCAGTGGCGCCAGCCGCGCGCTGGCCGCTCATCAAGCATAAGTCTAGTTCACCTGTAGAGATTGTATTTTCTATTTCGGAACCAGAGGGTGAAATTTCCTTATCGAAGGACACCCGGTTTAATGCGGGGCGGCCGCAGCCGCGTATCGGAGTTGAGCGTCGTCGCGCCAAGGTCTGCTTCTGGGCGAGAGTGATGCCAGCCCGTATGTCTGAGATGAGGCGCATACTTGCCGTCAAATTCGGCGTCCTTCACTGGTTCGTTCACGTATTCCGGAGAAAATTACTGTGCGAGTTGATGGATCCTCGTTCCCGGTACGACAGCCTCAGCTATTTCACATAGATGCTTATGGTGCGTCAGGTAGATGACCTGACCTGTGTTTGCCATCGCTCCGAACAGCCTGAAAACCTCCTCCGAGCGAATATGGTCGAACGTCTCCATGATGTCGTCGGCGACGAATGGGACCGAGGGCCGAAATTGCGCGAACTCGTAATAACCGGCGAGTCTTAGGGCAAGGTACAGCTGAAATCGTGCACCCTTTGAAAGCGCTTCGGTGACCTTGGATTGCCCGTCACCCTGCACAGCAATGAGAACCTCACCACCTCTTACAGGCTGGGTTGTCAGCCCCGAATACTGGCCACGCGTCATTAGCTTGAACGCGTCTGATGCGCGCGCCATCATGCCGGAGCGATGGCTCTCACGGTAGATCCGCAAAGCATTGCCAGCCGACATGATGCCAAGCTTCAGCTCTATGTAGCGAACGGCCTTCTCCTCGATTTCCAGCAGGGTTGTGCGCCGTTCAGCATCCAGGCGTGCAACCGCACTATCACCGCCGATGGCGTCCAGCTTGTCGGCCGCGCGCGTCTGCCGGATCAGCTGTTGCTGGATGGTTTCATCGAACAGGCGAAGCCGCTGCTCACCCTCAGCCTTCTCGACCGCGAGGCCGTCGAAATCGATCGCGTCCAGGATCGAGCGGGCCTGCTCGAATCCGTCGACCGCGAGCTCCGCCACTATCCGTTCCTCAAGTTCGGCGACGGTGGTGCGCAAGCCATCGCGCTCACGCAACAGCTCATCGCGTTCGACTACCTCGGGCAGAGTGGCGACACCAAAGACGCCCAGCACCTCGTTCTTGCGGCGTTCGTGTGCCAAAATCTCAGTGTCGAGGATGTCGCGCGCCTCCTTGAGGCGCTTCAGGTCGTTGCCGAGGCTTGCCTTCGTTTCACGTGTCCGCTCGGCACGCTCTAGGCGCTCGGCAAGGCGGATGGCCAACTGCTCCGGGTCGGTATCCTTCGTCGGCTCGTCGGCTTCAACCGCAACGGCGATGACCTCGACCAGAAAATTGGCCCTGTCGGCCTCCATCTTGTCGATACGCAGCTGCAGGTCGTCCCGTTCCTGCAGGCTTCTTGAAAGTTCGGCCAATTGATCGAGCACAGTGCCGACGCCGGATGCGGAGAGCCCGCTTTCGAGCCAAGTTCCCTTGAGTGCTTCGGTAATGCCGGCCAGCCATTCCTCCTCGCGACGCTCCGCCACACCTACTGCAACCCGTCGTGCCGCTAGATCCTCTTCTTTGGAGCTCACCATTCTGAGCGCCTCGGCATACTCGGCGTCCACCTTGCGCTGCCGATCCAGAAACGGCTCCGCGATGGCCATGATTGCTTCGAGGGTGTCGTTGGACTCTGATACAATGCCGACGCTTCCCAGCACTGCTCTCATTTCCAAGCGTATCTGCTCGCCGGCGTCAGCGGCTCGCTCGGCCTTCAAGCGAGCAAGTTCGATCTGCTCCCAGGCAGCGAGCGCATCGCTGCGCGCCTCGATCTGATCCTCGATCCTTTCGATCAGGCGCTCAGACGAAGGTTCCACGGCGTCTCCGAGCAGGTCCCTGGCGGCCGCGCGGATTTCCAACAATTGGGTATCCACATCCTTGCCGAGCTGTGTGCGTTGGATGCCGTTGCGTGACAGGTTGGCCGCGGCCTCGGCCAGCTCGCGCGTAGTTGCCCGGATCTCAGCCAGATCCGCCGCGCCGGCCAGCCGGCCTGCGCTGGCAATGTCATCGCGCGCCAATGCCACGGCGAAGTCGTCAGCGGTGTCACCGGTCAGCGCTGCGCGGTGCGTTGCCCACGCATCATCGCGAACTCGGCGGATGGCGGTAGCCGCTTCATCGTCGACAATGTCGCCCGAGGCACGAAGGGCATCCAATCGTGCGGCGAGCATGGCATGGTTGCCCTCGTATTCAGCAAGGCGTTCGGCAAGTACGGCGGTGTTCCTTGCCAGTTCTGACGCTACCGTCTTCCAGGCGGCAATCTGCCCGGCGCTCGGAACCGCGACGTTGGCGAGAGCGAGGGCATCTCCGTTCCATGGACGCAAGCGCGCGAGCGCCGCCTTCCATCGGATTGTTCCCGCATCTTCCGCCTCGCGAGCCGTCCTAATCTCTGCCTGGTGTCCGCTTGCTCGCGCTTTCGACAAAGCCGAGCCCAGCCTTGCCCTGGCAGGTTCGGGCACCGCCCTTTCCTCGCCGACCCGCTGCCTTGCCACCTGCAGCGCATCGAGTGCCGCCGCGGCTTCGTCGCGAGCGGCACGCATCCCGGTAGCAATCCCGGACCTCTGCTCGACCATGGCGCGAACGACGCCAACGGTGACGGCAGGCAGAAGCAGCGCGCCAGGATCCGCCTCGGAAGATCGGCCCAAGGCGGCAAGGCAGCTCGCCACGCTGTTGTTGAGGATTTGCAGCTCCATCCTGCGAGTGGGCAAGTCAAAGCCAGCCGCGGTATGGCGCACCTTGCTCTCCGCCAGCCCGCGAATGCGTTCGGAAATCGACAGGATCGGTTCGTCCTCGTCGACCGCAGTGACTTTTTCCGCCAGGCGCTCGGTCTCGTCGATGTTTGCGGACAGCCGCGTTCTGAGGCTGGCATCGTCATCGATCAGTTCGGTGACACTTCCCGTCGATGTCCGGGCTGGGGAGGCGATGTCCGGCAGCTGATCCAGCCGGGCAATCTTGCGCCGGATATCCGCCAGCATCGGCGCAGCACGCACGTAACGAGCAAAGGTATCCAGCCTGGCCACCAGCACCGCCCGATCGCTGATGGTTCGGCCGTACTGCTGCGCTGCATCGAGACGTTCGGCCTCCAGGCCCTCGTAGGTTGATGCAAGGGTGTCGATCGCATCCCTGCGCGACTTTACGTCAACAAGGCGCTTCTTCAACAGCGCCAGTTCGGTTCCATGCGCCTGCTTCCGATACAGAGCGTCTGCTTCGGCCTCGAGGGCGTTCAACGTATCACTTGCGTTCCCAAGACCGGCGCTGGCCGTGAACAGAAGCTTGCCGAGGTCGCCCCGCGACTCCAGGATAGATTTTCCGCCGGCTTCCAACGTCTCGTCATCGAGTGAGAACATCGTCGTGTAGGCGTCGCGCGACAGACCGGCGAGATGCGCCGTGATCGCCACCTCGCTTACCGGTTGGCCCGTCGCATTCAATAGCGAATTACTGCGCTGTTTCGTACGCGTGAACGTGTGTTCGGAGCCGGCCAGTTCCAGCACCCCGCCGATGCGCATGGCACTGTACTCGTGCAGGAAGTTGTAGCGGCTCCGTTCCTCGATGCCGAACAGCAAGTCTAGATAGGCCGAAAGCGCAGTCGATTTGCCGGCCTCATTCAGGCCAAACACGATATGCAGATCAGGTCCGGATTCCGGTTTGGGTCCGAAGTCGATCGAACGATCGGTGAACTTTCCATAACGAATGAGGTCAAGGCGCCGCAACCTCATGACGATCCACCGGCCTTAAGGCGGGCAGTCACCAAGTCCGCGCCCTTGGAAAGCACCTGATCGAGGAACTGTTCCAGCCCGGCTTCGTCCGTCCCAGCAAAATCCCGCCCGTCGGCCGGAAGGTCGGCGACCATCTTTTGGACGAACGCCCTCGCCTCAGCGCGGAAGGCCTCCGAGGTGGCATCGGCACGCATTGATTGCTCGAGTTCGAAAATCGGATCAGCAATATCCTCGGCGGTCTCCGTCCGAGGCGGCGCGAGGTCAAGCTCGAGCTTCTCCACCCACGTATGGCCTAGCTGTTCCGCAGCCTGTTCGGCTTCGGCAAGAAGGAGGTCCCTGTCGCGGATCAGCGCCCACATCAGTGGTGACGTTCCTGTCAGGCCAATGCGAGCCACAGCATGACGCGATCGGACGGTTGCCCGCATCTCTTCGAGTGCGAAGCGAACACGCGCGACGGCCTCGGGCCACTCCACCGCTCCGGTAAGGTCGACGCTCACCCGTTCGAACTGCGCAACGCTGGTCAGCCGTTCCTCGATCTCCACCGAACGGTCGTGGCGCACCGTCACCAGGGTGACTGATTTCTCACCGGCCTCGTTGATATCCCTCCCCTGCGGTATTCCCGGCATCACCACGGCACTGGCGCCAGGATGGACTTGGCGAGCATGGATGTGGCCGAGGGCCCAATAGTCGAAACCGTGGGCGTGCAAGTCAGCGATGCTGCAGGGCGCGTAAACGTCGTGACCTGGCGATCCAGCCAGACTGGTATGCATGATGCCTATGTTGACGGCCCCTTCACGAGCCGCCGGATATTTGGTTAACAGGCTGTCCGGCGCCTTAGGGTTCGCAAAGCTCAAACCATGGAATACGACGTCCAGACCGCCGGCTGTCTGCAATACCGACTGAGCACGACCACCAAAGATGGTAACGGTGTCGGGAAATACCAGCTGTTTGGAAATCCGCGACAGGGCGTCATGATTACCGCGGATCTTGAAAACCATGATGCCGGCCTGGTGCAGGCGTGTCATCTGCGCGCCCAAGAACCGCGCTGTCTTCATTGAAGTCTGGTCGCCATCGTATAGGTCGCCAGCAATGACCAACGCGGCCACACGTTCCTCAAGGCAGAGATCCACTATCGAAACGAATGCCTGGCGGCTGGCGTCGCCCACCAGCCCGGCAAGATCGGGATTTCGCATCGCCAGCGAACGAAGCGGCGAGTCGAGATGGTCGACCGTGAACAATCCGAGCCCTAAGCGGCGACCGGCTTCGGCCGGATTTGAAGCAGGGCAATCAAGAGCGACAA
>NZ_RZTV01000221.1:0-278 GCF_003997555.1 Mesorhizobium sp. M1A.T.Ca.IN.004.03.1.1
AGATTGGCGTCTTCGAGGCACGTCCGGAACGCAACGCGCCGTGTCTTGACCGTCCGCATCCGCATGGCGTGACCCGTGGGCGTATGAAGGCTGGCGCGAATGATACCTTCGTTCTTGTCGAACTGCGGAAAGGCGTCGAGGGGCGAGCGAAGAAGCTCCTCCAGGGTCGTTGGCAGGGTCGCCGCATTCATGTTCTGGTTAATGTAGACCCAGAACGCGTCGAACAGCGCTTCCTTCGTTGCAAAATGCCGAAACACCGTTCGCCTCTCCACCCCGGC
>NZ_RZTV01000222.1:0-278 GCF_003997555.1 Mesorhizobium sp. M1A.T.Ca.IN.004.03.1.1
CGGATATAAAAGCTCACGAACCTCCGTCCTGTGGGTGTTCTGTCGTCGTGTTGTACAATGAGGTTCGGCCACATGGCGCGATCGGCAACAAGGTGCCGATCTCGCTTTTGAACGGCTCATCGGCACCCCCGCCGAACTGAGCCAAAACCCCGGAAAATTCCAGCTCCCGCTGGCCCAAAATCGGGGAGCACCTCACCGATAAGGGGTGAATTTTGGATGCTGATTGACAACCTTGGAAATTCAGCGGATGGCAGCTTGCGTATCCAGCCTCTATAAGG
>NZ_RZTV01000223.1:0-278 GCF_003997555.1 Mesorhizobium sp. M1A.T.Ca.IN.004.03.1.1
GCGCGGCCGGTCTTGCTGGCATTGGTGTCGGGAATGTCTGATGGTAGCGGTGCGTCGGGATCGAAGCCCAAAGCGTCATGGCCGAGCGCGATCGAAAGCGAGGCGATGGCGCTGTCGTAATGCACCAGACTGTCGAGCGTGGCGCGTTTGGCGCGCGCCTCCTCGATGCTGTCGCCGACGATGACGAAGGCGGCGGGCAGGATCTTCAGGTGGTCGCGGTTACGGCCGATGGCTTCCATGCGGCCCTTGATATCGGCATAAAGCGCCCTGCCCGCGGC
>NZ_RZTV01000224.1:0-278 GCF_003997555.1 Mesorhizobium sp. M1A.T.Ca.IN.004.03.1.1
GCGAATACTCCAACCACTTAAACGTAGAGAAGTTACCTGTAACCCTGAATTGGAACTGCCTGAAGTGGGATATGTCGCTTATGCCGTACTGGTAAATAGCTGAACCTGCCTTAGTAACACTCTGTGTGTCACTAGCCGTTGCGCTACCATCCCGATGGAAGGCTACCGATGCAGCGTTAGTCCCCGTATCTATCCGTATCTGGAAGTCCAAGGCTTCCTTCTCGTTGTTCTGCATACCGCAATCATCTACGGTTGACCATAGAACTACAGGTATGTCA
>NZ_RZTV01000225.1:0-278 GCF_003997555.1 Mesorhizobium sp. M1A.T.Ca.IN.004.03.1.1
TGCGGACCATGGCGACCATCGACGCTTCCTGATCAACCTGGGAGACGATGTTCTGGCGCAGGCCAAGATCGGTGAACAGGCGCGCCAGCAGCCGGTTATGCACCGAGGCGGGCGGTGTGCCGATCCATGGCAGTGATGCCAACTGTACCCAATCCGCACCGCGGACGAAGCTTGCAAGTGACGGCGGGGCAACGACGCGATAGGTCAGTTGTGCCAGTTCGCTGCCATAAAACAGTTTGGTTGCACTTTCGTCAGAAAGCTCGGCTGCAGGATCGTAG
>NZ_RZTV01000226.1:0-278 GCF_003997555.1 Mesorhizobium sp. M1A.T.Ca.IN.004.03.1.1
GTCGATCTTGGCACCTATGTCAGCCAGATTGCCGCCTCGGTGATGGCGGCCCACGCGGTGGAAGGGATCCGGCTGGACATGAAGGTCGATACCTGGCCGGTTTCGGTCGATGTCGCCATGCCGGCCGGCCTCGTCATCAACGAACTCCTCACCAATACGCTGAAGCATGCCTTCGTGGGGCGTGATGGCGGCGAAATCACGCTCCGCTGTGTCGTCAGCGATACCGGGTGCAGGATCACCGTTGCTGATAACGGGGTCGGCCTTCCCCAAGATGTGAC
>NZ_RZTV01000227.1:0-278 GCF_003997555.1 Mesorhizobium sp. M1A.T.Ca.IN.004.03.1.1
CGACCATTCTGCGACGGGGCGACGGCTACGTCGCCGTCTTCGACGGCCGGGAACTGCCGCTGCCTGCCCATTTCGACAAGAGCAGGATCGCCCCCTACGAGGGCCGCGAACTGGTGCTCGGCATCCGTCCGGAGAATTTCCACGAGCTGCCGCCGGCTGACATCGCGCCCGAGAACCTCGCGCCGCTCAAGGCGGTCGTGGAACTTGCCGAACCGATGGGATCGGAAGTGCACCTGAACATTGTGGCGGGCGGTCGCAATCTCATCGCCCGGGTCTCG
>NZ_RZTV01000228.1:0-278 GCF_003997555.1 Mesorhizobium sp. M1A.T.Ca.IN.004.03.1.1
CGGCGATAGCGTTGGAACGGATCGGATTTGCCCGGCGGCGTGAACCAGTCGACAACCTTCGAGTAGCCCACGGCAAAGCCGATGAAGCCGATCGCCATCAGGAGAATGGCCCAGAATGGCGTCCCGTTCGCCGCCTCCGGTTTCACGAATGCCGCGATCGAAAGCGGCACCATGACGACCCCTCCCACGCCAAGCAGATTGACGACAGGGCGGAACATGCAGAGCGCAAAGAAGGTCAGATACCACGCGCAATAAAACACGGTCAGTACGCTTCCGAG
>NZ_RZTV01000229.1:0-278 GCF_003997555.1 Mesorhizobium sp. M1A.T.Ca.IN.004.03.1.1
TGATGTCGGCGATCTTATTTCACTGCCGATTCAGCAATTGCGCGATGCCCATGAATCGTGGTTCCCTGATTTCATGGAAGGCCGCGGCGAACTTGCCGCGGAATGATGCGCAAGGAGTAACATCATGGCCATGAAACCCGGCGATATCGAAGACATGATCAAGGCTGGGATTCCCGGTGCCAGGGTGACGATCCGCGATCTCGCGGGCGACGGCGATCACTACGCCGCCGAAGTCGTCGCCGAAGCCTTCCGCGGCAAGAGCCGCGTGCAGCAGCACC
>NZ_RZTV01000230.1:0-278 GCF_003997555.1 Mesorhizobium sp. M1A.T.Ca.IN.004.03.1.1
AGTTCATCAACTTCATCCTGTCCAAAGAAGTCCAGCAGGCTGAAGCCGAACAAGGCGTCGATGCGCCGATCTCGACAAAGGTCAGCCTGACGCCGGACCAGGCGAAGATCTGGACCTATGGCGCGGATATGGTGGCAGGCCTCACCCGCATCGACTATGCCAAGATGAACGCTGCCAAGGCCGACTGGATCGATCGCTGGAACGAAGTCTTCGGTCAGTAAGCTGCGCGATATCCTGGCCTGAGACCGGTTCATTGCCAGTCCTGGGCTAGACCTGGG
>NZ_RZTV01000023.1:0-23489 GCF_003997555.1 Mesorhizobium sp. M1A.T.Ca.IN.004.03.1.1
CGTCTTGCCATGATCGACGTGGCCGATCGTGCCAATGTTCACATGCGGCTTGGTGCGCTCGAATTTACCTTTTGCCACTGTATTTCTCCGTCTTTACTCATCCCGCTCGGGGAAATTGATATTCGCTCCAGCCGAACCGGAAACGCGTAAGAGCCGCGGTTCCGGTGGCACAGGCATTCTCACGCGTACTTTTTCTGGACTTCCTGGGCCACCGCCGTAGGGACCGGCTCATAGTGGTCGAACTGCATCGTGTACTGGGCGCGGCCCTGCGACATCGAACGCAGATTGTCGACGTACTTGAACATGTTGGCCAAAGGCACCATCGCGTTGATGACGACTGCCACGCCACGCGCTTCCTGGCCCTGGATCTGGCCGCGACGGCCGTTGAGGTCACCGATAACGCCGCCGACATAGTCTTCCGGCGTCACGACCTCGACCTTCATGATCGGCTCCAGGAGCTGCACACCAAGCCGGGGTGCGGCTTCCTTGAAGCAGGCGCGGGAGGCAATTTCGAACGCCAGCACCGAGGAGTCGACGTCGTGGAAGGCACCGTCGATCAGCGTCGCCTTGACGCCGATCATCGGGAAGCCGGCAAACGGGCCGGAACCCATGACGCTCTGGATGCCCTTCTCGACGCCGGGGATGTATTCCTTCGGCACCGCGCCGCCGACGATCTTGGACTCGAACAAGAACTCTTCGCTCTCGGTGTTCGGCTCGAACACGATCTTGACGCGAGCGAACTGGCCGGTGCCGCCCGTCTGCTTCTTGTGCGTGTAGTCCTGCTCGTGGGTCCGGGTGATCGTCTCGCGATAGGCCACCTGCGGAGCGCCGACATTGGCTTCCACCTTGAACTCGCGGCGCATGCGGTCAACGATGATGTCGAGATGCAACTCGCCCATGCCGGCGATGATGGTCTGACCGCTTTCCTCGTCGGTCTTGACGCGGAAGGACGGATCCTCGGCCGCCAGGCGATGCAGCGCGAGGCCCATCTTTTCCTGATCGTTCTTGGTCTTCGGCTCGATGGCGATCTGGATCACCGGATCGGGGAATTCCATGCGCTCGAGGATGACCGGATGCAGCGGATCGCAGAGCGTGTCGCCGGTCGTCGTGTCCTTGAGGCCGGCCAACGCGACGATGTCGCCGGCATAGGCTTCCTCGATATCGGCGCGCGAATTCGCATGCATCTGCAGCATGCGGCCGATGCGCTCCTTCTTGCCCTTCACGGTGTTGTCGAGCGAGGTGCCCTTGGTGAGCTTGCCCGAATAGATGCGAGCGAAGGTCAGCGAGCCGACGAACGGGTCGTTCATGATCTTGAACGCCAGCATCGACAGCGGCTCGTTGTCGTCGGCATGACGCTCGATCTCGGCGTCGGTCTTGGCGTCGACACCCTTGATGGCCGGCACGTCGATCGGCGACGGCAGGTATTCGACAACGGCGTCCAGCAGCGGCTGCACGCCCTTGTTCTTGAAGGCCGAGCCGCAGAACATCGGGAAGAACTTGACCGCGATGGTGCCCTTGCGGATCAGCGCGCGGATCTCGTCGTTCGACGGCATGTTGCCTTCGAGGTAATTCTCGAGCGCGGTCTCGTCCATCTCGACGGCGGCCTCGATCATCTTCTCGCGATACTGAGCGGCCTTGTCCTTGAGGTCGGCCGGGATCTCGACGACGTCCCAGGCAGCGCCCAGCGTCTCGTCGCGCCAGACAAGCGCGTTCATTTCGACGAGGTCGACGACGCCCTTGAACTCGGTCTCGGCGCCGATCGGCAGTTGCATGACGACGGCTTGCGCGCCGAGGCGCGAGCCGATCATTTCCACCGAGCGGTAGAAATCGGCGCCGATCTTGTCCATCTTGTTGCAGAAGATCATGCGCGGCACGTGGTACTTGTCGGCCTGGCGCCACACGGTCTCGGTCTGCGGCTCGACGCCGGCGTTGGCATCGAGCAGCGCGATGGCGCCGTCGAGCACGCGCAGCGAACGCTCGACCTCGATGGTGAAGTCGACGTGTCCGGGAGTGTCGATGATGTTGAAGCGGCGCATCTTGCCGTCGCGACCCTTCCAGAAGGTCGTGGTCGCGGCCGAGGTGATGGTGATGCCGCGTTCCTGCTCCTGCTCCATCCAGTCCATGGTGGCAGCGCCGTCATGGACTTCGCCGATCTTGTGCGACTTGCCCGTGTAGTACAGGACGCGCTCGGTCGTCGTCGTCTTGCCGGCGTCGATATGCGCCATGATACCGAAATTGCGGTAGTCTTCGATTTTGTATTCGCGGGCCATGGGAGGTGCCTCTCAGTCTCGTTCGCGCTTTACCAGCGGTAGTGCGCGAAGGCGCGGTTGGCTTCCGCCATCTTGTGGGTGTCTTCACGCTTCTTGACGGCCGTGCCGCGGTTGTTGGCCGCGTCCATCAACTCGCCCGAGAGGCGGTCGACCATCGTGGTCTCGTTGCGGTTGCGCGCGGCGGCGATCAGCCAGCGGATTGCCAGCGCCTGGCGGCGCTCGGGGCGCACGTCGACCGGAACCTGGTAGGTGGCGCCGCCGACGCGACGCGAACGCACTTCCACATGCGGCGCGACATTGTCGAGCGCCTGGTGGAAGACGGCGACCGGCTCCTGCTTGGTCTTGGACTGGACCTGGTCCAGCGCGCCGTAGACGATGGTCTCGGCAACCGACTTCTTGCCGTCATACATGACGGCGTTCATGAACTTGGTGACGACCAGATCGCCGAACTTGGGGTCCGGATTGATCTCACGCTTTTCTGCACTGTGACGACGGGACATGGCTCTTGTCTCTCAATCTCGTGGCACGGCGCAGTCAAAAAAAGCGCCGAAGCCGGAAACCCTTACTTCGGACGCTTGGCACCGTATTTCGAACGGCGCTGCTTGCGGTTCTTCACACCCTGGGTGTCGAGCACGCCGCGGATGATGTGATAGCGGACGCCCGGCAGATCCTTGACGCGGCCGCCACGGATCATGACCACCGAGTGCTCCTGAAGGTTATGGCCTTCGCCCGGGATGTAGCCGATCACTTCGAAACCATTGGTCAGACGGATCTTGGCCACCTTGCGCAGCGCCGAGTTCGGCTTCTTCGGCGTCGTCGTGTAGACGCGCGTGCAGACGCCCCGCTTCTGCGGGTTCTGCTGCATGGCCGGGACCTTGTTGCGCTTCACCGGCGCCAGGCGCGGCTTGCGGATCAGCTGGTTGACGGTAGGCATTAAACCCTCTTGTCTCTCAATTCCGTGTCTTGCCCTGTCAGGGCCGCTCAAAGCGTCATGTCCATACGCGAATTCGGGCAACACACCGCGCCTCGCGGTCCTGCCCGAACAAATTGCAGAGGAAGCGGAAGCCGCTTCATGCGCGCCGGAGATGTCTTTTCACTCGTAAAACGAACCCTGTTTGAGGCAAACTCCAAGGCGCGTCGCCTCGGAAAAGCAAGTCTCACATCGGTTCTGACGTGGCGGCTTCTACTCGCAAGCCCCCTATCCGTCAACCCCGGAACGGCAAATATTGCGCCCGATCCGGAGCTTGGCAGCCATGCGGAAAACGCATGTAATTTTCTTGCGTCTTTTTTCAAGAGCGAGGAAGAAAGTGACCCGCTTCCGCCTGTCATCTCGGCCGGCTTCGTGCAAATAAGTCGGCATGAATGGCAAAACTCCCCGCTTCCGGAGGAACCAGCCCGTGAACGACAACGAGGAGCGCCCGGTCACCATCATCACCGGCCGGGTGTGGCGGCGAAAAGGCGGCAAGCCGGAAGGCGTGCATGTGATGCTGGTCGCGCCCGACGATGATTCTGCCGTCCGCCGCGCGCTCGAATCGCTCGCCGCCGAAGGATTCGCCGAAGCCGAGCTCGACCAGATCGGCGACATGGAAGGCACCCCCGACGAAGAGCCGCATCTGTCCGCCTATCAGGGCGCGCTCGAGGGCGAAGTCTCGATCGTTACCTTCGACGAGCCGAGCTGATCCCGGACGGGAATCGCGAGATCACGATTTCGTCCAGGCTTGCCGGGCACCGTTGTCCTGCCTAAGAACACCTACTTCTTCCATCCCTCGGAGTCCCAATGACCAGCAACCCCATCAGGATCGGTATCGTCGGCGTGGGAAAGATCGTCCGCGACCAGCATCTTCCGGCACTGGCCAAGGACAGCAGTTATCGGCTTGCGGCCGCCGCCAGCCGCCACGGCAAGGTGGACGGCATCCCGAACTATCCGACGATCGAGGCGATGCTTAAGGCCGAGCCGGGCCTGGAAGCCGTCTCGCTCTGCATGCCGCCGCAGTTCCGCTATGACGCCGCGCGTACCGCGCTCGAGGCCGGAAAGCACGTCTTCATGGAGAAGCCGCCGGGCGCCACCGTCAGCGAGGTCGAGCACCTGAAGGCGATTGCCGCGAAGAAAGGCGTTTCGCTTTTCGCCAGCTGGCATTCGCGCTACGCGCCGGCGGTCGAGGCCGCGCGCGCCTTCCTGGCTTCGGCCAGAATCGACTCGGCGGCGATCAACTGGAAGGAAGACGTGCGCCGCTGGCACCCGAACCAGGAATGGATCTGGGCGCCGGGCGGTTTCGGCGTGTTCGATCCCGGCATCAACGCGCTATCGATCGCCACCCACATCCTGCCGCCGATGTTCATCACCTCGGCCGTGCTCGACTTCCCCGAGAACCGCGCCTCGCCGGTCGCGGCGCATGTCACCTTCCGCACCTCGAACGGGCTCCCGGTGACAATGGAGCTCGACTGGCTGCAGACCGGTCCGCAGAGCTGGGACATCCTGGCCGAGACCGACAAGGGCAAGATGGTGCTTTCGGGCGGCGGCGCAAAGCTCGCCGTCGACGGCAAGATCATCCATGACGAGCCGGAAGCCGAATATCCGATGCTCTACAAGCGTTTCGCCGAGATTGTCCGCGCCGGCATCTCCGACGTCGACCTGGCCCCGCTCCAGCACGTCGCCGACGCCTTCATGCTCGGCAAGCGCAATGTGGTCGAGCCTTTCTTCGATTAACAGCAAGCCCCGTGCAGCGCCGGCGTCAGTCCACGATCGCAATCGCAAATCCGTCATAGCCCTTGGCGCCGACGGTCTGGATGGCGGTGCCGTCAAGCCGCTTCTCGCCGCCGATGAAGGAGAACGCCGCGCGGGCGCCGACGACGTTTTCGTCGCGGCCGTCATCCTTCAGCACGGCGCCGTCGCGGATGACGTTGTCGCAGACTATCACCGTTCCGGAGCGCGACAGCCGCATGGCCCAGCTGAGATAATTCGGGTTGTTCGGCTTGTCGGCGTCGATGAAGATCAGGTCGAACGGACCGGCATTTTCGCTGACCAAGGCTGCTAGCGATTGAAGAGCTGGCCCGAGCCGCAGATCCACCTTGTCGGAAACCCCTGCCCGCTCGAAGTTCGAGCGCGCGACCTTGGCGCGGTGCGGCTCAAGCTCCAGCGTCACTACTCTGCCATCGGCAGGCAGGCCCCTTGCCATCCAGATGGTCGAGTAACCACCGAGCGTGCCGATCTCGAGCACCTTCCTTGCGCCGCGAATCCGCACCAGAAGCGAAAGCAATTTGCCCTGCGCGGCCGAGACGTCGATCGCCGGCAGGCCCTGCTCGCGGTTGGCCGCAAGCACCGCGTCAAGCGTGGGATCCGCATCGAAAAGAGAGGAGACGATGTAGTCGTCGACAGCCGTCCAGGTCCTGGCGCTCATGGTTTTTCCTCGTTCATAACCCGAATGAAAAAAGGGGCCACGCGGGCCCCTTTTCTTTCTCTCATTGCATCCGCGCTTACTGCGCGGCGTTGACCATGTTGGTCAGCATCGGCTCGGCGACTTCGACACCCGAAGCCTTGCGGCGCTCGTCGATGATGAGCTCGTCGCGCGAGGTGGCGATACGCCTTATTTGGCTCATCGTGCCGCCCGTGCCGGCCGGGATCAGGCGGCCGACGATGACGTTCTCCTTCAGACCCTGCAGCATGTCGGTCTTACCGGCGACCGCGGCTTCCGTCAGCACCCTGGTCGTCTCCTGGAAGGAGGCGGCCGAGATGAAGGACGGCGTCTGCAGCGAGGCCTTGGTGATGCCGAGCAGCACCGGCTGGCCTTCGGCCGGCTTCTTGCCGTCCTCGATCAGCCGCTCGTTGACCTCTTCCAGCTCGATCACGTCGACGTGGTCGCCCGGAATGTAGGTCGAGTCGCCCTGCGTGGTGATCTCGACCTTCTGCAGCATCTGGCGAACGATCACCTCGATGTGCTTGTCGTTGATCGACACGCCCTGCAGGCGGTAGACCTCCTGGATCTCGTTGACGAGGTAGGACGCAAGCGCCTCCACGCCCTTGATCGCCAGGATGTCGTGCGGCGCCGGGTTGCCGTCGAGGATGTAGTCGCCCTTCTCGATGACGTCGCCGTCCTGCAGATGGAACGGCTTGCCCTTCGGGATCAGGTACTCGACCGGCTCCAGCGTCGAGTCGTGCGGCTCGATGATGATGCGGCGCTTGTTCTTGTAGTCGCGGCCGAAGCGGACCGTGCCGTCGATCTCGGCGATGATGGCGTGATCCTTCGGACGGCGAGCCTCGAACAGTTCGGCCACCCGCGGCAGACCGCCGGTGATGTCCTTGGTCTTGGCGCTTTCCATCGGGATACGCGCAAGCACGTCGCCCGGACGGACATGCGCGCCCGGCTCGACCGAGAGAATGGCCTCGACCGAGAGCAGGAAACGTGCATCGCCGCCCTTCGACAGCTTGCCCACCTTGCCCTTGGCGTCCTGCACGACGATCGCCGGCTTCAGGTCGCTGCCGCGCGGCGTCGAACGCCAGTCGATGACCTCACGCTTGGTGATGCCGGTCGACTCGTCGGCCGTCTCCTGAACGGAGATGCCGTCGACCAGATCCTCGAACGCCACCTTGCCCTCGATTTCGGTGAGGATCGGCCGGGTGTAAGGATCCCACTCGGCGATGCGCTGCCCGCGCTTCACCTTGTCGCCGTCATCCACGAAGATGCGCGAGCCATAGGCGACGCGGTGCGTGGCGCGTTCCTTGCCGGCCTCGTCGAGGATCAGAACCGCCATGTTGCGGCCCATCACCATCTGCTGACCCTCGGAGTTGCGCACCACGTTGCGGTTGCGGATCTCGACCTTGCCCTCATAGGAGGCTTCAAGGAACGAAGAGTCCACCACCTGCGCGGTGCCGCCCATGTGGAAGGTGCGCATGGTGAGCTGGGTGCCCGGCTCGCCGATCGACTGCGCCGCGATGACGCCGACGGCCTCGCCCTGATTGACGGGCGTGCCGCGGGCAAGATCGCGACCGTAGCAGACCGCGCAGACGCCGGTCCTGACCTCGCAGGTCAGCGCCGAGCGGATGCGGACCGACTGGACGCCGGCCTTCTCGATCTGCTCCACGTCACGCTCGTCCATCAGCTTGCCGGCCTTGACCAGCACTTCGCCGGAGACCGGGTGGTTGATGTCGTCGAGCGCCGTGCGGCCGAGCACGCGCTGACCGACCGAGGCGACGATCTGACCGGCATCGACGATCGGCTGCATGGTGAGGCCCTTGTCGGTGCCGCAATCCAGCGAATTGACGATGCAGTCCTGCGCCACGTCGACCAGACGGCGGGTCAGGTACCCCGAGTTCGCCGTCTTCAAGGCGGTGTCGGCCAGACCCTTGCGGGCGCCGTGGGTCGAGTTGAAGTACTCGAGCACGGTGAGGCCTTCCTTGAAGTTCGAGATGATCGGCGTCTCGATGATCTCGCCCGAAGGCTTGGCCATCAGGCCGCGCATGCCGGCGAGCTGGCGCATCTGGGTGGGCGAGCCGCGCGCACCCGAATGCGACATCATATAGATCGAGTTCATCGGCTTCTGACGGCCGTTTTCCTCGAACTCGACCGCCTTGATGCGGGCCATCATCTCGTCGGCGACCTTCTCCGAGCACTTGGCCCAGGCGTCGACCACCTTGTTGTACTTCTCGCCCTGCGTGATCAGGCCGTCATTGTACTGCTGCTCGTACTCCTTGGCCAAAGCCTCGGTATCGGAGACCAGCTTCAGCTTGGTGTCCGGAATCACCATGTCGTCCTTGCCGAACGAAATGCCGGCGCGGCAGGCATGCGCAAAGCCGAGAGCCATGATGCGGTCGCAGAAGATGACCGTCTCCTTCTGCCCGCAGTGGCGGTAGACGGTGTCGATCATCTTGGAGATGTTCTTCTTGGTCATCTCCTGGTTGGCGATGTCGTACGGTACGTTGACGTTCTTCGGCAGAAGCTCGCCGATGATCATGCGGCCGGGCGTGGTTTCATAGATCTTCGACACCGTCTTGCCTTCGGCATCGACGGTGCGGAAGCGGCCCTTGATCTTGGCGTGCAGGGTCACCGCCTTGGTCTCCAGCGCATGCTGGAGCTCGCCCATGTCGGCGAACACCATGCCTTCGCCCGGCTCGTTCTGGTTGACGATCGACAGATAGTAGAGACCGAGAACCATGTCCTGCGACGGCACGATGATCGGCGCGCCGGAGGCCGGGTGCAGGATGTTGTTGGTCGACATCATCAGCACGCGCGCTTCGAGCTGCGCTTCCAGGGACAGCGGCACATGGACCGCCATCTGGTCGCCGTCGAAGTCGGCATTGAAGGCCGTGCAGACCAGCGGATGCAGCTGGATCGCCTTGCCTTCGATCAGGATCGGCTCGAACGCCTGGATGCCGAGGCGGTGCAGCGTCGGCGCGCGGTTCAAGAGCACCGGATGCTCGCGGATAACCTCGTCGAGGATATCCCAGACCTCCGGACGCTCCTTCTCGACCAGCTTCTTCGCCTGCTTGACGGTCGAGGAGAAACCCTTGGCGTCGAGGCGGGCGTAGATGAAAGGCTTGAACAGCTCCAGCGCCATCTTCTTCGGCAGGCCGCACTGATGCAGCTTGAGTTCCGGACCGGTCACGATGACCGAGCGGCCGGAATAGTCGACACGCTTGCCGAGCAGGTTCTGGCGGAACCGGCCCTGCTTGCCCTTGAGCATGTCGGATAGCGACTTCAGCGGACGCTTGTTGGCGCCGGTGATGACGCGCCCGCGGCGGCCGTTGTCGAACAGCGCGTCGACGGCCTCCTGCAGCATGCGCTTTTCATTGCGCACGATGATGCCGGGCGCGCGCAGCTCGATCAGCCGCTTCAAGCGATTGTTGCGGTTGATGACGCGGCGATAGAGGTCGTTGAGGTCGGACGTGGCGAAGCGGCCGCCGTCCAGCGGGACCAGCGGGCGCAGGTCCGGCGGGATCACCGGAACGACCTTCATGATCATCCATTCCGGACGGTTGCCGGATTCCATGAAGTTCTCGACGACCTTGAGCCGCTTCAGAAGCTTCTTCTGCTTGAGCTCGGACGAGGTCGAAGCCAGCTCCGAGCGCAGGTCGCCGGCGATCTTCTCCAGATCCATGCCGGCCAACAGGTCATGGATGGCCTCGGCGCCGATCATGGCGGTGAAAGAGTCTTCGCCATACTCGTCGACGGCCAGCATGTACTCTTCCTCGCTGAGCAGTTGGTGCTCCTTCAGCGCGGTGAGGCCAGGCTCGGTGACGATGTAGTTCTCGAAGTAGAGGACGCGCTCGATATCCTTCAGCGTCATGTCGAGCAGCGTGCCGATGCGCGAAGGCAGCGACTTCAGGAACCAGATATGGGCGACGGGCGCGGCGAGCTCGATATGGCCCATGCGCTCGCGGCGGACGCGCGACAGCGTGACTTCGACGCCGCACTTCTCGCAGATAACGCCCTTGTACTTCATGCGCTTGTACTTGCCGCACAGGCACTCGTAGTCCTTGATCGGACCAAAAATGCGCGCGCAGAACAGACCGTCACGCTCCGGCTTGAAGGTGCGGTAGTTGATGGTCTCCGGCTTTTTGATCTCACCGAACGACCAGGACAGAATCTTCTCAGGGCTGGCGAGCGAGATCCGGATGGAATCGAACACCTGCGCAGGCGCCTGAGGGTTGAAGAGATTCATGACCTCTTGGTTCATGCCGTTCTCCTTTTCGGGGTCCTCGAAAACCCCTTGCATCGAGCGCGGGCCGAATGCCCGCAGACTGGCCGGCCTGACCGGCCGAGAATTTGTGGGGCGCGCCGCGTCGTTTCGCGGCGCGCCATTACCCTTATTCGGCCGCGCCGTTATTCGGCAGCATCGGGCAGCCGCACGGCAGCGTCTTCGAACTTGGTGTTCTCCAGTTCGACATTGAGGCCGAGGGAGCGCATCTCCTTGACGAGAACGTTGAAGCTCTCGGGAATGCCGGCTTCGAACGTATCGTCGCCGCGCACGATCGCCTCGTAGACCTTGGTGCGTCCGGCAACGTCATCCGACTTCACCGTCAGCATCTCCTGCAGCGTATAAGCGGCGCCGTAGGCTTCCAGCGCCCAGACCTCCATTTCGCCGAAGCGCTGGCCGCCGAACTGCGCCTTGCCGCCCAGCGGCTGCTGGGTGACGAGCGAGTACGGGCCGATCGAGCGCGCGTGGATCTTGTCGTCCACCAGGTGGTGAAGCTTGAGCATATAGATGTAGCCCATCGTCACCTTGCGATCGAACGGCTCGCCGGTGCGGCCGTCATAAAGCTGCGACTGACCGCTGGTGTGCAGGCCCGCCTGCTGCAGCATGGTGTTAATGTCGGCTTCGTGCGCGCCGTCGAACACCGGAGTCGCGATGGAGACGCCGCGGCGCATCTGCTCGCTCAGGCGAATGATGCTCTCGTCGTCATAGTCGCGGACCGGCTCGTTGCGGTCGTTGGAAGGCATGAAGCTTTCCAGCGTCTTGCGCAGCGGCTTGATGTCGCCGCCAGCCTTGTAGGCGTCGATCAGCTCGCCGATCTTCCTGCCCATGCCGGCGCAGGCCCAGCCCAGATGCGTTTCCAGGATCTGGCCGACATTCATGCGGCTTGGCACACCCAGCGGGTTGAGCACGATATCGGCATGCGTGCCGTCCTCAAGGAAAGGCATGTCCTCGACCGGAACGATGCGCGACACCACGCCCTTGTTGCCGTGACGGCCGGCCATCTTGTCGCCCGGCTGCATCTTGCGCTTCACCGCCACGAAGACCTTGACCATCTTCATGACGCCCGGAGGCATCTCGTCGCCGCGCTGCACCTTCTCGACCTTGTCCATGAAGCGCTGCTCGAGCGCCTTCTTGGAGTCGTCGTACTGGCCGCGCAGGGCTTCCAGCTCGCTCTGGAGCTTTTCGTTCTCCACGGCGAACTGCCACCACTGCGAGCGCGGATACTCGTCGAGCGTGTCCTTCGACAGCTTCGAGCCCTTCTTGAAGCCCTTCGGCCCGGCAATCGCTTCCTTGCCGACCAGCATGTCCGACAGGCGCGAATAGACGTTGCGGTCGAGGATCGCCTGCTCGTCGTCGCGGTCCTTGGCCAGACGCTCGATCTCCTCGCGCTCGATCGCCATGGCGCGCTCGTCCTTCTCCACGCCGTGGCGGTTGAAGACGCGCACTTCGACGACCGTGCCGAAGGTGCCCGGAGGCATGCGCATGGAGGTGTCGCGAACGTCCGAGGCCTTTTCGCCGAAGATGGCGCGCAGGAGCTTCTCTTCCGGCGTCATCGGGCTTTCGCCCTTCGGCGTGATCTTGCCGACCAGGATGTCACCCGGCTGCACTTCCGCGCCGATATAGACGATGCCGGCCTCGTCGAGGTTCTTCAGCGCTTCCTCCGAGACGTTCGGAATGTCGCGCGTAATCTCCTCCGGTCCGAGCTTGGTGTCGCGGGCCATGACCTCGAACTCCTCGATGTGGATCGAGGTGAAGACGTCGTCGGCCACGATGCGCTCGGAGAGCAGGATCGAGTCCTCGTAGTTGTAGCCGTTCCACGGCATGAACGCGACCAGCACGTTGCGGCCGAGCGCCAGATCGCCGAGCTCGGTCGAGGGACCGTCGGCGATGATGTCGCCCTTGTTCACCCGGTCGCCGACACGCACCAGCGGACGCTGGTTGATGCAGGTGTTCTGGTTCGAACGCTGGAACTTCATCAGCCGGTAGATGTCGACGCCGGACTTGCCCGGGTCGAGATCTTCCGTGGCGCGGATAACGATACGGGTGGCGTCCACCTGGTCGACCACGCCGCCGCGGCGGGCGCCGATGGCGGCGCCTGAGTCACGGGCCACGACCGGCTCCATGCCGGTGCCGACGAACGGCGCCTCGGCGCGCACCAGCGGCACGGCCTGACGCTGCATGTTCGAGCCCATCAGCGCGCGGTTGGCGTCGTCGTTCTCGAGGAACGGGATGAGGGCCGCGGCCACCGACACCATCTGCTTCGGCGACACGTCCATCAGGTCGACGTTCTCGCGCGGCGCCATCATCACCTCGCCGGCGTTGCGGCAGATGACGAACTCGTCGACAAAGCTGCCGTTCTTATCGAGCTCGGCGTTGGCCTGCGCGACGTGGTGCTTGGCCTCCTCCATCGCCGACAGATAGACGACCTCATTGGTGAGCTTGCCGTTGACGATCTTGCGGTACGGGCTCTCGATGAAGCCGTACTTGTTGACGCGCGCGAAGGTGGCGAGCGAGTTGATCAGACCGATATTCGGGCCCTCCGGCGTCTCGATCGGGCAGATGCGGCCGTAGTGCGTCGGATGCACGTCGCGCACCTCGAAGCCGGCACGCTCGCGGGTCAGACCGCCCGGTCCAAGCGCCGACAGGCGACGCTTGTGGGTGATCTCCGACAGCGGGTTGGTCTGGTCCATGAACTGCGACAGCTGCGAGGAGCCGAAGAACTCGCGCACGGCGGCGGCCGCCGGCTTGGCGTTGATCAGGTCCTGCGGCATGACCGTGTCGATCTCGATCGAGGACATACGCTCCTTGATCGCGCGCTCCATGCGCAGCAGACCGACGCGGTACTGGTTCTCCATCAGCTCGCCGACCGAGCGCACGCGGCGGTTGCCGAGATTGTCGATGTCGTCGATCTCGCCCTTGCCGTCGCGCAGCTCGACCAGCGTCTTGACCACGGCCAGGATATCTTCCTTGCGCAGCACGCGCACGGTGTCCTCGGCCTTGAGCTCGAGGCGCATGTTCATCTTGACGCGGCCGACAGCCGACAGGTCATAGCGCTCGCTGTCGAAGAACAGCGAGTTGAACATGGCTTCGGCGGTCTCGAGCGTCGGCGGCTCGCCCGGACGCATGACGCGGTAGATGTCGAACAGCGCGTCCTGGCGGCTCTCGTTCTTGTCGACGGCGAGCGTGTTGCGGATGTAGGCGCCGACATTGACGTGGTCGATGTCGAGGATCTGGATCTCGTCCTCGCCGGTGCCGAGCAGCACCTTCAGCGTCTTCTCGTCGATCTCGTCGCCGGCCTCGAGGAAGATCTCGCCGGTGGCGTAGTTGACGATGTCCTCGGCCAGGTAGTTGCCGAGCAGGTCCTCGTCGGTCGCCTTGATCGCCTTGAGACCCTTTTCGCCGAGCTGGCGGGCCTGGCGGGCGGTGATCTTCTTGCCGGCCTCGACGACGATCTCGCCCGTGTCGGCGTCGACCAGGTCGCCGACAGCCTTGAGGCCGCGGAAACGCTCGACGTTGAACGGGATGCGCCAGTGGTCGCCGGCGCGCTTGTAGGTGATCTTGTTGTAGAAGGTCGACAGGATCTCTTCGCCGTCCATGCCGAGCGCCATCAGCAGCGACGTCACCGGAATCTTGCGGCGGCGGTCGATGCGGGCGTGGACGACGTCCTTGGAGTCGAACTCGATGTCGAGCCACGAGCCGCGATAAGGGATGACGCGCGCGGCAAACAGAAGCTTGCCCGAGGAGTGCGACTTGCCCTTGTCGTGGTCGAAGAAGACGCCCGGCGAACGGTGCATCTGCGAGACGATGACGCGCTCGGTGCCGTTGACGATGAAGGTGCCGTTCGACGTCATGAGCGGCATATCGCCCATATAGACGTCCTGCTCCTTGATATCCTTGATCGACTTCGCGCCGGTATCCTCGTCGATATCGAACACGATGAGGCGCAGCGTCACCTTCAGCGGCGCAGCATAGGTCAGGTCGCGCTGACGGCATTCGTCGACGTCGAATTTCGGTCCTTCGAACTCATACTTCACGAATTCCAGCATCGAGGAGCCGGAAAAATCGGAGATCGGGAAGACCGACTTGAAAACAGCCTGCAGCCCCTCGTCCGGACGCCCGCCCTTGGGCTCGTCCACCATCAGGAACTGGTCATAGGATGCCTTCTGAACCTCGATCAGGTTCGGCATCTCCGCAACTTCCGGGATCTTCCCGAAGAACTTGCGTACGCGTCTGCGGCCATTGAAAGTCTGGGTCTGGGCCATCGTCGCTCCTTAGCTCAAAACTCGGGGCGAACCTCGCCGCGGTTCGCCTTGCACCAACGGGCCGCTCGCCGGCCGCCCCTGTCTGTTTTCCGGCCGCCGTTCCAATTGCTTGGCGGCTGCCGGTAAAAACGGGAGAAAACCCGTTTCCTGAAGGCCGCTTCCGGCCCTCAGGAAAGAGGTTTTCAAACGTCTCGCGCAACGAAGCCTCCCTTTCATCAAGGGAGGGGGCGGCCGGCGCGAGGCCGTCCGCCCTCAACCATAAGGCTTACTTCAGCTCGACCTTGGCGCCAGCTGCTTCCAGCTGAGCCTTGAACTTGTCGGCATCGGCCTTGGAAACGCCTTCCTTGACCGGCTTCGGAGCGGCCTCGACCAGGTCCTTGGCTTCCTTGAGGCCAAGGCCGGTGATGGCGCGGACTTCCTTAATGACGTTGATCTTCTGGGCGCCGGCGTCGGCGAGAACGACGTCGAATTCCGTCTTCTCTTCAGCCGGAGCAGCAGCAGCGGCAGCGCCACCGCCAGCAGCGGCAACCGCCACCGGAGCAGCAGCCGAAACGCCCCACTTCTCTTCCAGGAGCTTCGACAGCTCGGCCGCCTCGAGGACGGTCAGCTTCGAAAGGTCGTCTACGATCTTCGCGAGATCAGCCATTTTGATATTCCTTTGGTTGGTTCGAACGTGTGTTGTTGACAGCGAGGAACGGCCTCATGCCGCCTCGTCCTTCCGGGCGTAAGCGCCGATGACGCGCGCGACCGAAGCCGCGGGCGCATTGACGATCTGGGCGATCCGGGTAGCCGGCGTGGCGATCATGCCAACCAGCTTGGCGCGCAGCTCGTCGAGCGACGGCATCGTGGCGAGCGCCTTGACACCATCGGCGTTGAGCGAGGTCGAGCCCATCGCGCCGCCGAGAATGATCAGCTTGTCATTCCCCTTGGCGAAATCGGACGTGACCTTCGGCGCCGCAACCGGATCCTCCGAATAAGCGACCAGCGTCTGTCCCTTGAACAGATCGACGATCGATGCGGAGTCCGTGCCCTGAAGAGCGATCTTGGCGAGACGGTTCTTCGCGACTTTGACGGTGCCGCCGGCGGCGCGCATCTTCGACCGGAGGTCGTTCATTTGCGCCACGGTGATACCGGCGTAGTGGGCCACGACGACTGAACCCGCGCTCGAGAACGCTTCGTTCAGGCCCGTGACGAGTTCGCGCTTTTCCGCTCTGTCCACTGCCTATCTCCAGTTGACCCCTGCCTCATTCTCGAGGTCAGAAGTCGGGTTGCCTTTTGCCGGCCGGGCCATCCTAATCGTGGATCTCCCGAACGGCGCTCGAGGATCCTGCCCCCTTTTCGCCCACCGACGGCAAGCCGGCGATGTGCTGACAAAAGGCAAACACGGTTCGAACCTTTCATTGGAGCTTGTCGCTCCTTTGTCGGGTCTTCACCCGTCTCATGCAGGCCCAAGTGAATTAAGGCTTTTGGGCCGCCTGCAATCTCGGACAGGATATCCGGAAACCTTTCGGCTTCCGGGGTACCGGGCCGCCGACGGATCGGCGGTCCGGAATTCTTCTTTGTTGGAGCATGATCTTTTCCGAAATCCACTTTTCGGGATCATGCTCTAGCGACCGGCCTGAAGCCGGCCAGACGACGCTTACGACGCGGCGAGCGTCGCGATGTCGAGCTTGAGGCCGGGACCCATCGTCGAGGTGACCGACACCTTCTTGACGTAGTTGCCCTTGGCGCCGGCGGGCTTGGCCTTGTTCACCGCATCGGCGAAGGCCCGCACATTCTCTTCCAGCGCCTTGACGTCGAACGAGACCTTGCCGACGCCGGCCTGGACGATGCCGGCCTTCTCGACGCGGAACTCGACGGCGCCGCCCTTCGAGGCCTTGACGGCGGCCGCGACATCGGGGGTCACGGTGCCGACCTTCGGGTTCGGCATCATGCCGCGCGGGCCGAGCACCTTACCCAGACGGCCGACCAGCGGCATCATGTCCGGAGTAGCGATGCAGCGATCGAAATCGATCGTGCCCTTCTGGACGATGTCGACGAGGTCCTCGGCACCAACGATATCGGCGCCGGCGGCCTTGGCTTCTTCGGCCTTGTCGCCGCGCGCGAACACGGCGACGCGCACCGACCGGCCAGTGCCGTTCGGCAGGTTGACAACGCCGCGGACCATCTGGTCGGCATGGCGCGGATCGACGCCGAGATTCATCGCGACCTCGACCGTCTCGTCGAACTTCACCGTGGACCGGTCCTTCAGCAGCTGCAGCGCCTCAGAGAGCGCATAGGCCTTGTTCGGGTCGATGCCTTCACGGCTCTTGGCAACACGCTTTGCAATCTTTGCCATGATCTTAGCCCACCACTTCCAGGCCCATCGAGCGGGCGGAGCCCTCGACCATGCGCATGGCCGCTTCGACGTCGTTTGCGTTGAGGTCCTTCATCTTCTGCTCGGCGATCTGGCGCACCTTGTCGCGCGAGATCGTGCCGGCCTTGACCTTGCCCGGCTCTTTCGAACCAGACTTCAGGTTGGCGGCCTTCTTCAGGAAGTAGCTCACCGGCGGCGTCTTCATGACGAAGGTGAACGACTTGTCCTGGTAGTAGGTGATGACGACCGGGATGGGCGAGCCCTTTTCCAGTTCCTGGGTCTGCGCGTTGAACGCCTTGCAGAACTCCATGATGTTGATGCCGCGCTGACCAAGCGCCGGGCCGATCGGGGGCGACGGCGTGGCCGAGCCCGCGGCAACCTGGAGCTTGAGCTGGCCTGCAACTTTCTTAGCCATCTCTATTCCTGCCTTTTCTCATGCCGGGAAAACCGGCGGTTGCAGTCTAGTGGTGCGGTTCCAGCGGCCGGCTAAGCCGCATTCGCCTCCCACCCGCTCATGGCAGCGCCATTCCTTCGCGCCGCCGATCCCTTCGCCTCTCGGACGGGGACCTTCGGATCAGCCCTTTTCGACCTGTCCGAATTCGAGATCGACGGGCACCGCGCGCCCGAAGATCGAAACTTCCACCTTGAGGCGCGCCCGCTCCTCGTCCACTTCCTGGACGAAGCCGTTGAACGACGCGAACGGACCGTCCGAGACGCGGATCGCCTCGCCGATCTCGAAGGTGATCGACGGCTTCGGACGCTCGACGCCTTCCTGAACCTGGTTCAGGATGCGTTGCGCCTCGGCTTCAGTGATCGGCACGGGCTTGGAGTCACCGAGGAAGCCGGTGACCTTCGGGGTGTTCTTGACCAGCGAGAATACGGCGTCCGTCAGGTTGGCCTTCAAGAGCACATAACCGGGGAAGAACTTGCGTTCCGCATCGACCTTGCGGCCGCGGCGTATCTCGACGACCTTCTCCGTCGGCACCACGATCTGCTCGATCTCGCCCGACAGGCCCTTCTGCTTGGCCTTGTTCTCGATGTCCTCGGCGACCTTCTTCTCGAAGTTCGAATAAGCGTGGACGATGTACCACCGCGTCATTTCACGACCTCTCCGTAATCGCCGAACTTAATGTCCGAGGCCCAGAATCCACTCGATCGCATAGCCCATGGCTACGTCGGCGGTGAAGAAGAAGATCATGGCGATGAGCGCAAAAACCAGGACCATTACCGTCGAGATCATAGTCTCGCGGCGCGAGGGCCATGTCACCTTGGCCGTCTCCGCGCGAACCTGCTGGAGAAAGGTGAAAGGGTTTGTGGTTTTCGAAGCCATCTGCCGCCTGTCTTCAAGACCCGTTGGCCGGGTCTCCTGGATGATCCCGCTGGCCGGGACGTGCCGCCTGGACTTCGTGCCGGCGCCGAATCAGCACCACCATTTCGCCCACGCAAATCAAACGCGTAAAGCCGGCTTCCCAGCTCCACGCGTCGCGTGTCTGTTCAGTCTACATAAAACCGATTCTTGGTCCACGCAAGTGGCAAGTGTTCCGCTTTATGTTTTAGCGCCGCCTCGGAACCATCCAGTCGTTCCGTCCCGGCTATGCGGGGCCTTATGCCCCAGTTTTCGCTATATGGCAAGCCGCCCCCGGTTTTCAACGGCGGAGCGCACCCACCTTCAGTCTGCCATGGGAGGTGGCACGGGCAGCAGGGCTCGAACCTACGACCTGCGGTTTTGGAGACCGCCGCTCTACCAACTGAGCTATGCCCGTATACGGGCGCTGCTATTTCACAAAGCCGATGAGAACTCAAGAGCCCTTTTGAGACGCGTCGGCCGGAAGCGCCGATCGCAGCCATCCAAGCCCCAGGGCCCATGCGCAGATCACGAGTTCAAGCGCGAAAGTCCAATGCAGAACGAAGTTCAGGACCCAGTTCCCATGGCTGGCCGGAACCGCCACGAGCTCAAACGGGCGATGACTGAACGGCGCCAACCACATGATCGGCGATGCCACCGTGTCGAGCGCCATATGCACCATGGCTCCGGCTAAGAAGATGGCGATCGACGGCAGACGCCGCGACCCCAACAACCGACCGACCGACACACTCACCGTCCCGATCGTGGCCCAGAACAACGGCCAATGCGTGATGTAGGCATGATGGTGCGTGCGACCGCCATCGATCAGGTAAAAATAGAGCATGTCGATGTCCGGGATGACACGCTGCCGAGCATTGCGGCAGCCACCACATCGGATGCCTCCCGTCGCCGTCTTCGCGCGAGCCTTCCCAGAATATAGCCCGATGGGAGATGGGCAATCAGCATGCAAGGTCGTCTCACATTGATGCAACGACCCTGCGGTGTCTTTGCGGCGTCATCTTTTCGGAATTTTGCAGAAACCCAGCATCTTCGGCTACGATTTCCCGGCCGGCGGCTTGTAAGGCCCGCCCGGCACGCCCCAGCCCCAGCTTGGCATTGGCTCGGTCTCAGGGTCGCAAGTCTCGCCGAGATTGGAATTAATCTTGGCCAGCCGCGATCCCCACTCGACATAGCCCATCAAGGCGGAACGGAACTCGGGATCGTACGGCAGGCCGGCTTCGTCCGCCGCGTCCGCCAGAAGGTTGATCCAGCGCCGGCGCTGCTCCTCGGTCAGATGCTTGCCGAGATGATGCCTGACCATCTCGCGGTGGCCACCATGCCGTTCGCTGTAGGTCTTCGGCCCGCCGAAAACCTCGCCGATGAAGGCGGCGACATGCGCCGGATGGTCCGGCGACATGTGCCTGAACACCGGACCGACGATCGGGTCCAAGGTCACTCTGTTGTAAAAGATCTGCGTCAGCCGGTTGAGCGCCTCGCTGCCGCCGGCCCATTCGAACAAAGTCGGGACGCCCTCGCTCATCTCCGGTCCTCCTACGTTTGAGCCTAGAAGGATAGCGGGAAGCTCGGAGCCGGCTCAACCTGCCTCCATGGCCAGTGCTGGCATGGCGCCGAATGCTGCTAAAGCTTGGCCGGCGATTCCGCTTCGGCGTTGGCGGACGGCAGAACCAGGCAGTTATCGGGTTTTGGCGAAGATTTGCAGATAGTGGCGCCCGTCAGAGCGTCTACCGACTGGCGGCTGGTGGTGAGCCCGAACCCCGCCAATTCGTCCTGGCTGAGCTCCCTGTGCTTGGCGGATTGGGCCGACTGCATCGCGACGAACAAGCCCGAGCCGATCGCCATCTCCTCGAGATACGACCGGACCTTGTCTTCCATGCCCATGGAATGCACCAGGAAACGCGTATCGGCGCCTACCAAGCGCCTGGTGCCGCCGGCGATCATCAGCACGCAGGCTGTATCGCATTCGGCGCCGGCTTCAACGGTGAGACCATTATGAAGGTTGTCCTTGGAGACGCACCCTGCCGTGCCGGGATCGCAATCGAGAAAATCCGTCCGGGCGACCGCAACATCCAATCTGCGCTCGCGGATCAGCCGGCCGGCGGCGAGCGCGCCCTGGACATCGCCGCCCTGTGAGTTGAGGACGATGGGCAGCCTGCGCCCGCCGACCTTGTCCAGCAGCTCGCGCAGCCTGTCGGGCGTGCCGGCAACGATCGTTCCCTCCGCCGAAATCCATTCCGGACAATCGGGGTTGCAGAGCGGATTGCTGCCGCGAACGAGGATGAAACGCATTTCCTGCTGCGGCTTTGGCGGTGATGCTGCCTCCGCCGGCTGACTGTAGGCCTGTTTGACCGCGACCGTCGCCACCTCGGCCGGCTTGGCCTTGCCATTGGCCGGTATCTCGCGGCAGTTCGCTGGCACCGGATCGCGCCGGCATATGGCTGCTTCGGTCATCAGGTCGAGGGAATCGAGGCTGGTGACGAGCTTCATATCCAGCATATCGTCGGGCTCGATCTGCTTTATGTCGCTTGCCGGCGTCGCTTTCATCACGTCCAGCACGCCCTGCCCGATACCCATTTCTTTCAGATAGCCGGACAGCCGTTTCTCGACCGCCTTGCTCATCTCGTAGGTCTTGTAGCTGCCGGCATTCTTGCGGCTGACGACCTTGGTGCTGAGGACCTTCTTCTTGCCGTTCACAATTCTGTAGGTGGTGCGGTAGAGCAGCTTTTCCCTGTGATATGTCGTGGTGATCTGATGAACTCCGAGGAAAGCCCACTCGCCGACCACACGGCGGACGCCGCCGGCAAACATCAGGGGACATGCGGAATTGCACATGGCGCCGCTGTCGTAGGCGATGCCGGAATACGGCGTGTTCTTACTGTCATTGTCCCGGCAGTTCTTCATTTCGGGCGAGCAACCGGAAAACCCCGTAGTGCCCACGGCGATGTCGAGCTTGTTCTTACGGATCATACGGCCGAGTTGGAGCGCGGCGTCGACATTGCCTCCAGGAGAACTGACGACGATCGGCAGTTGCCGGCCGCCGAGCGTATTCAAGAGGCGCTTGAACCGCGCCGGCGTGCCGGCCTCGATGCTGCCTTCGGCAGAAATCCATTCCGGGCAGTTCGGCTCGCAGCCTGGCGCGCTGCTGCGCACCACGACGAAGCGCATGGCAGGGCCGTAATCCGGCGGCGTTTCCTTCGCTGCGGCGGCAAACGCGGTAAGCCCAATAGCGATGGCCAGCCCGAGCCGAACCAGCCCTAGCGGCCACGAAATACCCTTTGAAAGGAACGCGGAAATCACGCCTGCCAAGCCCTCGGTCCAACCCATACTAGTTACGGCGACGATGCTTGCAATAGAATTGAAGAGGGTGCGAGCAATGCCAGCCTGACGGCTGCTGCCTCGACTTCGTCGCGACAACGCTAAAGTTCTGGCGGCGTCTTTGCCTGGGCGTTGGCGGAGGGCGGGAGCCGGCAATTGTCCGGCTTTGGCGAGGACCTGCAAATGGCGGGGCCAGTCAGCGTGTCCGATGTGTCCGGCCCGGTCACCAGCCCGACCTTGAGCATTATATCGGGTTCAAGCTGACGCTCGACTGAACTCTGATCTATCGCTGCGAACAGGCCTGGGCTGATCGCCATCTCGTCCAAATAGGCTTCGACAATCCGCTTCTGCCCCATCGAGGACACGCTGAGCCGCGCCTTGGGGTCGACCAGCCGCCTGGCGCCGCCGGCGAGCATGAGTGCGCAGGCTGAATCGCACTCCACTCCGAATTGGCTGATCAGCCCGACATAGGCGCCATTGTCGTCCAGACAGCCTGCCCCGGGCGGGTTGCAACCCAGGATATTGGTGCGGGCGACGACGACGTCTAGCTTGCGTTCGTGGATAAGCCGCCCTGCGGCCAAGGCGCCGAACAAGTCGCCGCCTCGTGAGCTGATCACAACGGGGAGCCGCGGGTTGTCGAGCGCGGCGAGCAACTGGCGAAGTTTTTGCGGGGTTCGAGGGGTGATCGCGCCTTCCGCCGAAATCCATTCCGGGCAGTCGGGATCGCAGAGCGGATCGCTGCCGCGAACGACCACGAAGCGCATCTCCGGCGCCGCATTTCCTGCCGCTCCTCGAAACGGCACGGCAGTCGGGGCTTTGGCTGGCTTGGAAGATGGAGCTTCCGCCTGTCGAGAAGGTGCCGGCTTTGCCGTCGTTACAGCGGCCGGCCGGGCATCCTCCGCTATTTCCCGGCAATTCGGAGCCGGTTTGTCACCCATGCACAGGATCACTCCGGTGAACAGCTCCACGGTGTCTGTGCTGGTGGCCAGTTTCATCGTTAGCATGTCGTGGAGGGTGATCCGCTGAATGTCGCTCGCCGGTGTGGCTTTCATTTTGTCGAGGACACCCTGCCCCACGCCCATCTCTGCCAAATAGGCCGAGATTTTCCGCGCGAACCCCTTGCTCATCTTATAGGTCTTGTAGCTTCGGCCTTCGGTGACGGTCTCCGTTGTGACCTGATATCTTTTGCCCCGAATGGTTTTATAGGTGGTTCGAAAATGCCTTGTGGAGGGGAACCAAGTGGTGGTGATCTGATGAACACCCAGATAGGCCCAGCCACCGGCTACGCGGCGAACGCCACCTGCGAACATCAGGGGACATGCAGAGTTGCACATGGCGCCGCCATCAGACGCCACGCCGAAATAGGCAACGCCCTTGCCGAAGCTGGCCCCGCAGCCCTCCGTTCCCGGCCAACAATCGGAAAACTCGGTCTTGCCGATCGCGATGTCGAGCCCGTTCTTCCGTATGATGCGACCAAGTTGAAGTGCGGCGTCGACATCGCCGCCAGGGGAATTGACAATGATCGGCAGTTTGCGGGTGCCGAGCTTTTTCAGCACTCGCTTGAGCAGAGCCGGCGTGTCGGCAGTGATGGCGCCTTCCGCTGAAATCCATTCCGGACAATTGGTCTTACAGCCGACTGCACTGCTACGCGCAAAGATGAACCGCATGTCCGAAAAGCCGTCGGAAGACGGGCCGTTCAAAATGAACGTATCGGGCCATGCCCGTATGAGGACGTCATCGGCCTTTGCTGCAAAGGCCACCACCACAATAGCAAGCACCGGTGCCCGGCGAACCAGTATGCGAAACCATCTTGATGTGCAGTTTAAATGATGCCCCGAAATCATGATTGGCGACGCCCCCTGCCGCAATCGATAATAATTGCGGCAGTGGTGCATGCAATAGCTTCGAAGCAACCGTGCTGCATTTATGCTGCACTGTGCAAGTAAACGAAAAAGGGCGGCCCGAAGACCGCCCTTTCCTTGTCGAGCCGGCAAGTGCCGGATCGATCATTCTTTGATGGTGACGACGATGCCGGCACCGACGGTGCGGCCGCCTTCGCGGATGGCGAAGCGCAGCTTCTCTTCCATGGCGATCGGCACGATCAGCTCGACGTCGACGGTGATGTTGTCGCCGGGCATCACCATCTCGGTGCCGGCCGGCAGCGTCACGATGCCGGTCACGTCGGTGGTGCGGAAGTAGAACTGCGGCCGGTAGTTGGTGAAGAACGGCGT
>NZ_RZTV01000231.1:0-278 GCF_003997555.1 Mesorhizobium sp. M1A.T.Ca.IN.004.03.1.1
AGGAAAGGCAGCCGGTGCGCCTCGCAATAGGCGACGAGATCGGCCTTCGGTAGATCGAGAAAGGGCCGTACCAGCCGGATGCCCGGCGCCAGGGGGCGCTCGACCCGCATCCCGGCAAGGCCGGAGGGTCCGCTGCCGGCGATGAGCCGCATCAGGACGGTCTCGGCCTGATCGTCGAGGGTGTGAGCGGTGAGGACGAGGCCGGCGCCGATCCGGGCGGCATGATCGGCGAGAAGCTGGTAGCGGGCGGCGCGGGCCTCCGCCTGGATCCGGCTGCC
>NZ_RZTV01000232.1:0-278 GCF_003997555.1 Mesorhizobium sp. M1A.T.Ca.IN.004.03.1.1
GGAAAAACCCGCCTGCCGCAATTGGCGGATGGCCGGGTCGACCGAGCCGGCCAGCCAGGAGGCTAGTCCCGTTGGCTGGTTCGAGGCAACCACGATCTGGCCGTTGAACGAGGGTTCTCCCTGAAGCAGGAGCTTGCCCTTGCCTTCCACCTGCGTGCGCCCTGGCAGCGTGCCGACGGCGCTGTCGATCATCCAGCCGGTACCGGCCGGCTCCAGCTCCAGTTGCACATCGCGTAGCGTTGTGTCGCCGGCAACGATGGCCGGCAGTTTGACGCTTG
>NZ_RZTV01000233.1:0-278 GCF_003997555.1 Mesorhizobium sp. M1A.T.Ca.IN.004.03.1.1
GGCTCGGATTATGAGCTGGGGTGGCAATGTGCTGTTGGTCCAACGCTTCTTCAATCGGCACCGGGCGTTACGGGAAACTTTGGCCGGTTCCCGTCCCCAGCTTCATTCAGTGATCTCAGTTGTCCGGCCAGCCGTTAAAAAACTATTGAAATTTCCAACGTGCTCCGCACAGAAGCTGACCAAAGTGACGCCTTAGGCGCCCGTCCGCCAATATACAACAAATATTCAGTAACATAATTATTGTGCCCGCCTGCTCCTAATTCTACTTTATAATATAC
>NZ_RZTV01000234.1:0-278 GCF_003997555.1 Mesorhizobium sp. M1A.T.Ca.IN.004.03.1.1
GCAAGGGCCGCTTCCATGAATTCGTTCAGATCGCCGTCGAGCACGTCATCCGGAGCGGTGCTGGCGACGCCTGTGCGCAGGTCCTTGACCAGCTGGTAGGGTTGCAGCACGTAGGAGCGGATCTGATGACCCCAGCCGATATCCGTCTTGGAAGCGGCTTCGGCGTTGGCAGCCTCTTCGCGCTTCTTCAACTCTGCTTCGTACATCCGGGCACGCAGCATTTCCCAGGCCTTGGCCCGGTTCTTGTGCTGCGAACGTTCCTGCTGGCAGGCCACAAC
>NZ_RZTV01000235.1:0-278 GCF_003997555.1 Mesorhizobium sp. M1A.T.Ca.IN.004.03.1.1
GCCAGTTCGATTTGGAGAATTTCCGTCAGCCGCTTTACAATCGGATAGCGGAACGTAGAGCTTCGTACAGAAACCCCTACTTCATAGGCGTGAAGAGGCGTCCTGAGCGGATAAGCGACGGCACCCGACGCTTCGACCACAGGCTGGAACTGGTTGGGCACGATCATCGCGTATCGTCCTGCGGCGATCAGTTCCAAAGCCGTATTGAAAGAACTCGTAGAAATTGCAAGCGGTGGAGGTGCCAAACCGTCAGCGTGAAAGAAGTTGGTGAGAGCGGG
>NZ_RZTV01000236.1:0-278 GCF_003997555.1 Mesorhizobium sp. M1A.T.Ca.IN.004.03.1.1
GTCGATTTCGACATGGTGTCGGTCAGCCGCGACGGCGCGGACGAGCCCTGGCATACCGAATCGATATCGGGCGGCATCCGCATCTATGCCGGCTCCGCCGAGGTGACGGTGACGCCGGGCCGTCATCGCTACGTCTTCACCTACCGGACCAACCGCCAGATCCGCTACTTCGACGATCACGACGAACTCTACCGGAACGTCACCGGTAATGGCTGGATCTTTCCGATCCGCTCCGCGACGGCGACGGTGACGCTGCCGCCGGGTGTCGCTGCGACGGG
>NZ_RZTV01000237.1:0-278 GCF_003997555.1 Mesorhizobium sp. M1A.T.Ca.IN.004.03.1.1
CTCGGCGATCGTCACCTTGAGGGTGACCTGATCCTCACCCTCGATCTGCAAGAGATTGACGACCTGCGAGGTCTGACGGCCTTCGGCAAAGAGCGCCACCGAGCTGTCGCCGCCGGTGCCGGATGCCGTCTCGGTTCTGGTCGTCGCCTCGCCGCCTTTCAGGAAGACCTGCCCCAGATCAGCTGCCTGCGTGGCATCCTGCGGCGTGCGCACGGGGCCGGTCAGCACGATATTGTCGGAGACGATTTCGACGTTGATGCGGGAGTCGGGAATGAAGC
>NZ_RZTV01000238.1:0-278 GCF_003997555.1 Mesorhizobium sp. M1A.T.Ca.IN.004.03.1.1
CTCCCGCTGAGCAACGTCCGTCGCCTGGGCAGCGCCAGATATCGCCTCGTCCGAGTGCAGCAGCACGTCCGACCCCGGCCGCCGGGCCGCAGCCGGCAATCCCGGACGGCGAGGCCGTGCAGCAGGCGCGTTTCGTCGCCGAAGCCGCACGGTCGCTCAGCGAGCTGAAGACCGCAATCGAATCCTTCAACGGCTGCAATCTCAAGCACAGCGCCCGCTCGACCATCTTTGCCAGCGGCGACCCCGGCAGCGGCATCATGGTGATCGGCTCGGCGCCG
>NZ_RZTV01000239.1:0-278 GCF_003997555.1 Mesorhizobium sp. M1A.T.Ca.IN.004.03.1.1
GGCGCCGTGGCCGCAATCGGATGCCGAGAGCAACGAGCTTTGGCGCAAGCGCGTCAAAAGCGATTGGCTGCGGCTGAAGCTCGGCGGCAAAACCGATGCGGCCATTCGCGAAACACTCGACAAACGTTATGAAAACACACTCGAGCGCGCTTACAAGTTCAAAAGCGACGACGTTTTCCAATCGTTCATGGACGCCTACGCAATGTCGATCGATCCGCACACGGACTATTTCGGTACGGCCGCTTCAGCCGACTTCAATGTCTCGATGAAGCTTTCGC
>NZ_RZTV01000240.1:0-278 GCF_003997555.1 Mesorhizobium sp. M1A.T.Ca.IN.004.03.1.1
CTTGATCATGCCGGCGAGACGCTCCGGATCGGTTCGGTCGCGCTCGGGAGCGAGTTCGCGCAGCAGCGCCGCCTTGACGCCGTCGAGGCCGGCGCCCTTGCGCAGGCGGTTTGAAAAGCTCGACTTGGTGTCCTGCCGCCTCAAGTCGCGCGCCAGCCTTGCTGTCGTCCGGCCCGGGGCGAGGTCAAGCGTCAGGGCAGCGTTGCCGTGGTGCTGCAGCCGGTCGCGGAGGCTGGCCGCATGGGCGTAGACCAGGCTGCCTTCGATGCCGCTGCCGG
>NZ_RZTV01000024.1:0-20287 GCF_003997555.1 Mesorhizobium sp. M1A.T.Ca.IN.004.03.1.1
ACACAGCTCGACTTGATTGGGGAGTTCGTCGAGGACCTTGATAAGCGGCCCACGTTGGCACCCCTATTCGAACTGCTCGTTGGCGGCAAGTAGTCCTACGAACGACTTCGAGAGCGCGGGAAAAATAGCTAACGCACAGTTTAGGCAGGACTTCATGAGGTCAAGGGCGTCAGGCGCCAGTGCCGGTCGATTGGACGATTCGTAAGCGAACTCGAAATAGGTGCTCTGTCGATCAAGACTGTCGGCAATTCTTAAGTTTGCGATAATGGATTTCCTGGCTTGCGCGATAGCAGGCGCGCGGGACCCGGTGATCCGTCTGGTACGCTACACGCTGGCGGCACACACTGGAGATTACGACAAGGCATCGTCGCCCACTCGGTTCGAGTTCCGCACCGGTTGCAGCGCTTATCAACCGGGTGATGGCGCGTGCCTGCGACTATGGGGGACCTGAGTGAGTCGATGTGCGGGCATCCGACGGCGCCCGCCCTTCCGGCGATTTTGGCCGCCAGTGAGCTCCTCGAAAGTTCGGGTCGGAATCTCCCTCTGGCTCACGCTGCTGCAGTTGAAATCATGACAAAACTCGACCGAGCTGTCGGTTATGAGCTATGTCGGTCCGGCTGGCATGGCCTGCTGCCGGTTTCGTGGACACCGCAGTAATACCAAAGGCTCTGAGGGCTGACTCTCTAGGATCCCGCCTCGACTGATCCGTGATTCCTTGTCGCGAGGAGGATTCGGGCGATGGGATCAGCGGTGAAGATGCGGATGGACTATTCGGCTGTGGCGCTTCGGCGACTGCGAAGGCGGCGAAGGATGTCACCAGAGCAGGCGCGTGTTGTCGCTGGCTGGGGTCATGGACGGGATGAGCCGGGAAGATGCTGCACGGATCGGCGGCATGGACCGCCAGACGCTGCGGGACTGGTGCATCGCTTCAACGAGGATGGGCCTTACGGACTGAAGGATGCCTGGTATGGCGGCCCCATGCCGCGCCTGTCGCCGGAACAGAAGGCCGAACTGGCGCAAATCGTTGAGATGTGACCGGACCGGGCGGTTGACGGCGTGGTGGGGTGGCGGCGCTTCGATCTGCAGCGCGTCATCGCGGATCGTTTCGGCGTCGCCTATCACGAGCGCTACGTGGGCAAGCTGCTGAAGGAACTCGGCTTCTCGCATATGAGCGCGCGGCCGCGCCATCCGGCGCAAGATGCCCGGATCATGGAAGAGTTAAAAGGCTTTCCGCGCACGCTAGACGCCCACCTCGCCGATCTCCGAAGGGCAAGCCCGTCGAGGTGCGGTTTCAAGATGAAGCCAGAATTGGCCAGAAGAACGGTGTCGTGCAGCAATGGGCGCGCCGTGGCACGCGGCCCAGGGAGCCCGCCGACCAGCGCTATCAAAGCGTATACCTGCTCGGCGCCATCTGCCCGGCGCGCGGCAAGCGAGCAGCCATGGCGCTGCTGTTTGCCGACACTGCGGCCATGCAGCTCCACCTCGACGAGATCAGCGTGGCGCGCGGCGCGCATGCCGTGCTGCTACTCGACCGGGCAGGAAGGTAGACGACCGCCAAGCTGAAGGTGCCGAAAAACATCACGCCGGTGCTGCTGTGTCGCGAACCCCGGAACTCAACCCGGTCGAGAACGTCTGGCAATATCTGCGCGCCAACTGGCGCTCCAACCGCGTCTTCGACGGCCACGACGCCATTATCGACGCCGCCTGCGAGGCTCGGCAGAAGCTCATCGCCCAACCCGAAACAATCACATCAATCGGAATGCGAGAGTTGGCTCACGTCGGTCGAGCTTCATGACCCTTGGTATAGGCGGGTAACGGAACTGGAGAGTGCAGAGAAGGAAGTTCAGCCGCGAGATTTTCTTCTATTCCGTACCTCACAACCTCATTCGCCAGCAAGTCGATCTCGGAGCAACGGCACGCACGATCGAGATCATTCACTGCGGCAAGTGCGTTGCCGTCCATCAGCGTCGCTGTGGCGGCCTGCGTCATGGGACCGATCCGGTTCATATGCACAGCTCCACCGACGATATGCGGGTGGAGGCCGGATCGATTCCGTCGCGGGGCCGCCTCCCCGCAGTTACAGCGTGGGTCTAGACACGCATTCGGTCTCGAAGAAAAGGACGTCGCATTCCAGAGCCGATGGGATGCTTTCGCTTGGTTTCGCTGATCGGGCATCTGTCCCGCGTTGAATAACCAGGGATTGTCTTAACAAGTCCTGCTGGGATACGCATTCGGCCATCGGGGTCAGCCCATTCTGATTTGGGTGCGCATTTCGCAAAAGCCGGAAAAAGCCGGCATCCATCCGGGCATACGCCTTCGAGGAAAAAGAGTTGCCGAAGCTGTCGGGTCAATCGAAGCCCGCCGGGGGCGGGTCGTGGATCTCATAGGCACGTCGTGGCAGCGGGAGGAGAATCTCGTTACGCGGGGCGGTGCTCTGCGCGACTTCGCAATCCCAAATTGGTGACTGCAGGGAGAGAGTCAGTTGGCCACGATAGGCAGCAGCACATAGGAGGGGAACTCTTCGCAGTGATGCACGGTGTTGTGGGCGACTTCCCACTTCGTTTCCTCCCAATTGTTGCCGCCCGTGTTCAGATTTCGATCGAAGCGAGGAAATGAGGAGCTGGATATCTCGAGTCGAATTCGATGGCCGGGCGGGAACCAGTTGCTCGTGGCATCCAGGTCAACCTCTATTTGGTAGATGTTGCCCGGCTCCATCAGAACTGGCCGGTCGAAGCCTTCGCGAAACCGAACG
This sequence comes from Mesorhizobium sp. M1A.T.Ca.IN.004.03.1.1, assembly GCF_003997555.1. Classification (NCBI taxonomy): domain Bacteria; kingdom Pseudomonadati; phylum Pseudomonadota; class Alphaproteobacteria; order Hyphomicrobiales; family Phyllobacteriaceae; genus Mesorhizobium; species Mesorhizobium sp. M1A.T.Ca.IN.004.03.1.1. Next base: position 2,753 of record NZ_RZTV01000024.1, read on the forward strand.
CGGAGTATCCCGTCGACCACGTCAATGGCACGGCCGTCCGGATGCACGTCAAGTAGTCTGGCCACAAAGTCGGTGTCTGGGGCGGAAGATGAGACGAACAGAACGGCTTTGACGAACCCGCTGACTTCGACGCCCTCTTCAAGGAGGTCAGACGTAAAACATAAAACGTCCTGACGGAGTTCTACTTCCTGGTAGTCCTGTGGGCCCATCGTCGTCCCCGTTGAGTTCCCGCCGTGAACCCCCAGGAACGGAACCGGATTGCCGGGATCATAGAGAAACGTGTCGGCTGGTTCGTTGTCTGAAGGTGGGCTGAGTTCAAGTGCGCCATCGCCGAGGCGAGTGTTGGCATTTCCACCGCTTCGCAGGAACCAACGCTGTAGTTCCACACCGGCAGGCGGCCATTCTGAAGCGGCACGCCACTCGTTGCGGCCCATGACATAGTATCGGACGCGGGGCATCCTCTCGATGCGGTCGGGCATTTCCTTCAGCCAACCGTCGAACCAGTCCAGATAGATTTGCCAGCAATCCAGGCGGGCATCGCCCAACTCACGCTCACCGATGACCGTCGGGGCCACAAGTGTCGCGGTCTTGCAATGGGTGGCTGGCGAGAGAATGATGTGCTGGTGCTCACGGGCCGCAGCGCTCGTCCCCCGAGCGCTGAAGAGGCGCCGCGTATGGAGTGCGTCGGCGGCACCGACATCATACCACGAGTTCACGAATAGCGCTGGGAGGTCAATTGCCGAGTCCTCGCGAAGGAAACCAAACCTGTCGAACCAGGGATCCCCAGGATCCCGTGAAACCCAGTCCTCCCAATCCGTGGGCGGTGACCCGATGGTCTTGAGGATGTCGATGACCGGCAGCGTTGCGAACGCGCGCTGGTATTCTTCGTCGGCCTTCGCTTGCGGCCGGGAACGATCCTTGCCATGGCTCTGATGGAAGTGGGGTACCCACATACTCAACTCCAAGGCGCCGCCAAGGCGCGACCCGCAAAGGCGCAAGTCCCCCAGGCGCTGTCGATCGCCAGATAGCGTGCCGCCTGCCCCCTCTATGACTGCACAGCGATGAGCAGGATGGCATAGCTGAGCGGTAAGCACTTGGGTGATTCCGAGCGCGGAGCATCCGTACGTGCCGACCCGCCCCGTCGACCATGGCTGGGAGGCGATCCAGGAGAGAGTATCGTAGCCGTCCTTCGCGTCATGCTCGAGCAGCGCGAAATGACCACCAGAATCAAAGAGCCCACGAAGTTCCTGCACAACCACGGCGTAACCCTGAGCCGCAAACATTATAGCTACCGGGTGGCTGGGTTCGGGCAGACGATAGGAGGCCTTGCCGTACTTCGTTCGGATCAAAATCGAAGCGAGTTTGCCGGTGTACCCGAGAGGGCGGTAGACATCCGTCGCAAGTTCTACGCCGTCGCGCATAGGAACTCGCAACCCAGTTTGTAGAACCACTTCATAACGGGGTTCTAATGGTTTCGGTTGTTCACAACAATTCATTGCTTTCTCCTCCGCAACGCATCCGCATCTACGCGAGCGAGCCGCCTCGTGCACTGCTTGCAACATAATGGTGGAGGGATCGGTGGATACGATAAACAGGCTTCTTTGACCGCAGGAAATCGGCGTTCTCTCGCGTGACTAGGCACAAATTCAGCGTCGCCTATCTGCTTCCCGGAATCCGGCCGAGTGCTCGTGCAGAATAGGTGTCCAATATAACGGTTCTGTGTTGAAGCTCAATTCTTCGCGCTCTCCATGTCGTAAGTAGATGAGTTGTCCGGATTAGTCTGGGTAGCACTGAGTTGGAGTGCACCCCCAGAGTGAGATCGCGGACAGTCTCACTGCAACGAGAGGAAACTGGGGCATGGCCGGACGGCAAAGAGTTATTGATGAAGACCGAAAGCGGGGCTTCTCCGGCGCATGGAGGCGGGGGAAACCGTCAGCAGGTTGGCAGATGAGGTTGGTATCAGTCGCCAACGACTTACGAGTGGCGTGATCATCTCAGGCTTCATTGTAATCTGAAGTCACCGTCGGCGCGGCCGGCCGGCCAGATCGACAGCAGGAGTTGACGGGCCTCACAGCTCCAGAGTGCAGTCGATGTGCCGGCACCTCAGGAAAAGGCACTGACCAAGGCCAGGCGCCGGATCAGGGAACTGGAGCAGAAGGTGGGGCAGCAGCAGCTCGATCTTGATTTTTTTCGCGAAGCCTTGCGGCATTTCGAGGAAGATCAGCGTCGGAGCAGCGCTTCTGGCGAAACGGGATCTTCAAAGTCATCGAAAGATGACGACCGGCATGTCGCAAGGCGAATTCAGCAGCGATAGAATGTGCTGGCTCGCTGGCGTCAGCCGCGCGAGTATTATCGTCACCGGCTGGATTCGGGCCCGCGTCGGGCCCAGACGGGTTTGCGCGATCTCATTCAGAAGCTGGCTCTCGGCAACACACACCACGGCTACCGCCCGTTGGAGCCCTCTGCAGCGGGAGGGTGGCAAGTCAAACACAAATGCGTTCAATTCGTTGTACCTGCGCGCAAGAGCCTTTGTTCCTGTGAGGACGAACTCGAGGCATGGTTGGCAAGTCGTGCAAAACCTCGCAAGAGGAATGATCCTCAACGGCGTAAACCAGCTATGGGTTGCCGATATCACCTTCTTGCATCTGGCTGAGGAGTTTGCCTTCCTTGCCGTTGTCCTTGACGCGTTTAGCCGAAAGGTCGTCGGATGGGCGCTGGATACGCATCTTAGAGCAGGCCTTGCCATCGAGGCTCTCGAGATGGCGATCGCTGAGCGCCAGCCCGTACCCGGGAGCCTCATCCATCATTCCGACCGCGGGGTTCAAGGCGGATTCAAGCGGTCGTCGCAACACTCTGAAGTTGAAGGTTGCGATGAGCATTCGAAAGCGGCGATCGGCACGGTCTGGACGAGAAAGGCCCTAGGTTGGAAAACGCCGGCAGAGGCGCTTGACGAGTTGCTGCCATGAGTGAACACAAGCGGTGTTGCGACGACCGCTTGAACCCGCCCAAGACGCTTGCGGGGCCTACTCCCAACTTCTGCATCTTCACGGTATCCAGGCCAGCATGAGCCGTGTCGGCAATGCTTACGACAATGCGAAGGCGGAGAGCTTCATGAAAACCGTGAAACAGGAAGAGGTGCAAGGTCGCCCAGATTAGGATGCAGATGATGCCCGCAAGCCATGGCGAGCGGGACAGCCACAGTCGCCGCGCAGAAGGCCACAGCCGGGGCAGCAACGTCGCGGTAATCTCCTGTCGTGAAGTGAGCGCGGTGCCGAGATCGCCGGTCAGCACACCGCCCAGCCAGCGAAGTAGCGGATATGCGCTGGATCGTTAAGGCCCAGCTCGGCCCGCAGATTGGCGAGCGCTTCCGGGGTCCAGACTGGCTGAGAATGGCTTGCGAGACGTCGCCTGGCAGGACCTGCGTGCCGGCAAAGATTAGGATCGACACAAGGAAAAGGAGCAGGATGCCCAGTGCGATGCGCTGGGCTATAAGTGCCACGATGGGCGATATCACGCCTGACTAGATCAAGGAATCAGCCAGCATTTGGAGAATGCCTCACCGTTCATCAGGGTGTTTCGAAAGGCGACATAGCCGCCTAGCTTATCCGAAATGGCGTCAATTTCCTGGTTGAACATCGGCACGATCAGGCCACCCTCGTTCCGTAAGATGATGGCCATTTCGCGATAAAGGCTCTTGCGCTTGTCCTCGTCGAATTCGGCGAGCGCCTCGATGAGAAGCTTGTCGAACTTCTCGTTGAAGAAGTGCGTGTCGTTCCATTCCGCCGTCGACAGATAGGCGGTCGAGTACATCTGGTCCTGCGTCGCTCGCCCGGACCAGTAGGTGTTGCAGAAGGGCTGCTTTTGCCAGACTTCATTCCAGTAGCCGTCGCTCGGCTCGCGCTTGATTTCGAGGGCAATGCCAGCCTTGGCACAGCTCTGCTGGTAAAGCTGTGCCGCGTCAACGGCGCCCGGAAAGGCGACGTCCGAGGTGCGCAGCAGGATCGGCCCGCTATGGCCGGATTTCTGATAGTGAAACTTGGCCTTGTCCGGATCAAAGGTCCGCTGCTCGATGTCGTCGGGGAACAGCGGATAGGTCGCATTGATCGGGAAGTCGTTGCCGATCGTGCCGTAGCCACGCAGGATCTTATCGACCATCTCCTCGCGGTCCATCGCAAGCTTGAGCGCCATCCTCAGATCGTTGCTGTCGAAGGGAGGCGTATCGCAGAACATATTGAAGCAATAGTAGGCGGGACCCGACACGGCCTCGACTCTCAGGTTGGGCATACGCTTGATCAGATCGACTATCCTGGGCTCGACGTGGTTGATCATATGCACTTGGCCGGCCTGCAGCGCGGATACCCGCGCAGTGTTATCGTTGATGGTGAGGAGCTCGACCTGGTCGGCGAAGCCCCTTTTGTCGGACTGCCAGAAATTAGCGAACCGCTCACCTCCGTAGCGGACGCCGGGCTCGTTGACAGTCATCTTGTAGGGCCCGGCGCTGATGCCAGCTCCCGGATTGTCTTTGCCACCGTTCGGTTGAATGATGAGATGATAATCGGTCATCAGATATGGGAAGTCAGCATTGCCATCCTTCAGCGTCACGACGACCTCGTCGTTATTTGCTTTGATTGTGTCGATGCTCTTCATCAGGCCCAGCGCGCCGGATTTTGACTTCGCGTCGGAATGACGCCCGAGTGTCGCCACCACATCTTCGGCTGTCACAGTCTTGCCGTTGTGGAACTCGACTCCCTTGCGGATTTTCATTGTCCAGGTTTTGGCGTCCTTAGATGAGTTGATTTCCGCGGCCAGGCGATTCTCCAGTCCGCCGTTAGGGGACAGCGTCACGAGCAACTCGCCCCAGCAATTTCCGAAGGTGGCGGACAACGTTGAGAAGGTCGCTGTATCGAGAGTGTCGGTCGCCGCCCCGCCGGCGAGGCCAGCTTTCAGGATGCCGCCGCGGACCGGCCCCTCCGCTCGCGCAGCGCTAGTAAGGAGCGAATTCGCAAACGTCGCCGAGACGCCGAGCGCCGTCGCACGGCCAAGAAATTCACGCCGGCTCAGCCGGCCCGCAACGACGCGAAGGCTGAGATAATCGAGTTCCTGCGACATTTGGATATTTCCTCCTCCCATGGCGGCTATGAGGCCATCTCATGGGTATTAGTAGTGGCTTTAATGGGCCGCTTTGAATGAATTTCCCTTTATTAAGACAGGGAACCTGCGTTTTTCGGATCATTCGCGCAAAATGCCCCCACGTGCCCCTGAGGGACGCATCATTGATGCAGTAAATCGGTGTTTCCTACTGCCGGACGCGCCACCGCGACGGACACACGGGACGACGTTCTCGCATCGGGTGCCGCGTACGCCTCCGGCGAAGGCCGCCTTGCGAGAAGATGGCACGGTAGCGAGGCTTGCGCTCTTAGGGTCGTCCTTACGAGCGTAGTTAGCAGCACAGCATGAGCCATGTGACGTTATTGACCGGGCCGGAGCGGCGGCGCCGTTGGAGTGAAGCGGATCAGTGCCGGATACTGCGCGCGGCATTCGCGCCCGGGGCCACAGTGGCGGCGGTAGCGCGTCAGTACGATGTCGCGACCAGCCTGATCTATAAGTGGCGCCGCACGGTGAGAGCCCGCGAGACGGGCTTTGCCGAAGTTGTCGTTGTTCCCGATGAGCCTGTCGCCGCTTCGGTGCCGGCGGCGTCACCAGCGGTGATCGAGCTGGAGGTCGCCGGCAAGGTGCGGCTGCGGATTCCGCTGACCACGCCGCCGACACTGGCGGCGGCGATGGTGAAGGCGCTGGGCGTTTCATGATCCCGGTTCCGAGCCAGGTGCGGATCTGGTTGGCGGTCGGCCGGACCGATATGCGTCGCGGGATGCAAGGCCTCGCTCTGCAGGTTCAGGAGACGTTGGGCCGGGATCCGCATGCCGGCGATCTTTATGTCTTCCGCGGCCGCAGCGGCAATCTGATCAAGATTATCTGGCATGATGGGCTCGGCATGTCGCTGTATGCAAAACGGCTCGAGAAGGGCCGGTTTCTATGGCCGTCGCCGGCGGACGGCACGGTTTCCATATCACCGGCGCAGCTCGCCTACATGCTCGACGGGATCGATTGGCGCAACCCGCGTCACACGTTCCGCCCCCAGCGCGCGGGCTGAGTTTTTCTTTGAGTTTGCGCCATTTTCCGCGAGTCAGCGGACGCGTTTTATGATTCACTCCAGGGCATGGTTGCCACCGCCCTGGATGCTGTTCCGGACGATATCGGCGCGCTGAGAGCAGCGCTGACCGCGGCGCTGAGGCCGCGCGCGCTGCGCTGGTCGAGGCCGAACTGGCGGTCGCCAGGGCCAAGGCATCGGATGATGCGGCGCTGATCGCACATCAGGATCTGACGATCCGGAAGCTGCAGCGGGCGCTGCATGGTCAGAGTTCTGAACGTTCAGCCCGCCTGCACGACCAGATGGAGCTCACTTTCGAGGAACTCGAGAGCACGGCGACGGAAGACGAGATCGCCGCCGAACAGGCCGCGGCCCGGACCACCGAGGTGACGCCTTATGTGCGCAAACGACCGGCGCGTCAGCCATTTCCCGAGCATCTGCCGCGCGAACGCGTGGTCGAGCCGGCGCCGACCGCTTGCCACTGCTGCGGCGGTCATCGGCTGCGCAAGCTGGGTGAGGATATCACCGAGACGCTAGAGGTGGTGCCGCGGCAATGGAAGGTAATCCAACACGTGCGGGAGAAGTTCACCTGCCGCGACTGCGAGGCGATCAGCCAGGCTCCGGCGCCGTTCCACGCCACCCCGCGGGGCTGGGCCGGTCCCGGCCTGCTGGCGATGATCCTGTTCGAGAAGTTCGGACAGCATCAGCCGCTCAACCGCCAGGCCGAACGCTATGCGCGCGAAGGTGTGCCGCTCAGCCTGTCGACGCTCGCCGACCAGGTCGGTGCCGGCGCCGCGGCGCTGATGCCGCTGTTCAAGCGGCTCGAAGCCCATGTGCTGGCCGCTTCACGTCTGCACGCCGACGACACGACGGTGCCGGTCCTGGCCAAGGGCAAGACCGATACCGGCCGATTATGGACCTATGTGCGCGATGACCGACCGTTCGGCGGCGCCGATCCGCCGGCGGCAGTGTTCTACTATTCCCGCGATCGTCGAGGCGAACATCCCGCGGCGCATCTCGCCGGCTGGAGCGGCATTCTGCAGGCCGATGCCTTTGGTGGTTATGGCGATCTCTATGCGACGGGTCGTCAGCCGGCGCCTGTTCTGGAAGCCAGCTGCTGGGCCCACAGCCGGCGCAAAGTGTTCGAACTGGCCGATATCGAAGCGGCGGCGCGCAAGAAGGCGCGCGGCGAGAAGCCCAACCTGGTCTATCCGCTAGCGGTTGAAGCCGTGAAGCGCATCGATGCCCTGTTCGATATCGAGCGCGCGATCAACGGCTTGTTGCCGGCCCAACGCCACGCCGTGCGCCAAGAGCGGAGCGTGCCGCTGGTCACCGAACTTGAGCGCTGGATGATCGAGACGCGCGACAAGCTCTCGAGCGGACACGATCTGACCAAGGCCTTCAACTACGTGCTGCGCCGCTGGTCATCCTTCACCCGGTTCCTCGACGATGGCCGGATTTGCCTATCGAACAATGCAGCCGAGCGAGCCCTGCGCGGCATCGCTCTCGGCAGAAAGTCCTGGCTGTTCTGCGGTTCCGATCGTGGCGGACAGCGCGCTGCCATTCTCTACAGCCTGATCGTCAGCGCCAAGATGAACGATATCGACCCGCAGGTCTGGCTCGCCCACGTCCTCGCCCGACTGCCCGCCTATCCGGCCCATCGGATCGATGATTTGTTGCCGTGGAACTGGAGACCCGCAAAACTGCGGGCCCAACCAGCGGCGGCCTGATCATGCAGCGCAATAAGGTGCATCACGTCTACACCGTTGAACGTGTCGCCAGGGACCTCGGTGTCAGCGAAGAGCTCATCCAGGAACTGACCCTCGGTCTCGAGGCCGAGGACGGCGTCATCTGGGTGTACGGCGCCAACGATGACGACGGGATCTTGGCCTTCACCGATGAAGGCATCGAGGAGGTCAAACTCCTCCTCGAACAATATCATCGCGTCTCCCCATAGAAAGCTTGACCCCAGCACCGCGGTGCTCAGGTGCTCATGGCCACCGGATACGCACGTCTGCGGTCTTCACCGGATGCATACGGTGCCGCCATCGTTCGGAAGTTAAATCATCCATCTCAGTGGGCCACATCTAGGAAAGCCGGAGAGGAAAAGAGCGTCGCGTTACGTCTTTGGTCGATCCAGCAGCTTGGGGTAGCGAGCCGGGGATTCACCCCGATCAGCTGGATTCAGATTAAGCAATTTCCGCTCTGTTTCAGCTGCCCTCCCCACTCGTCATAGGGGCGTGCGCCGGCAGGCGCTCTTGCCCTGCCCTCAGTCGGTGACCTGCCTGAACTTCGCTGCCAAGTCGAAAATTGCCGCCGCCTACCTGGCGCCCCCCTCAACACGCCTGAGTGCGTTCAACGCCACTATCGTGCGGCCAGAGTTCAGTTCCCCCCGCTTGCCATGCGGCGTCCCTTTATGGCGTTTTCCAACCAGCCAAGCTCCATCTCGGGAACTGAGGAGAGCAGAAGGTCAGTATAGGCGTCGAAGGGCGGGGTGAGCACTTCAGTCTTGGAGCCATAGCGCACGACACTTCCCTGGTACATCACTGCGATGGAATCGGCGATCGCCTTTACCGTCGCGAGATCGTGGGTGATGAACAGATACGCCACGTCCTCGATCTTCTGCAGGCGCAGCAGCAGCTTGAGGATGCCATCAGCCACGAGCGGGTCGAGAGCGCTGGTCACCTCGTCGCAGATGATAAGTTTCGGCTTGGCAGCGAGCGCGCGGGCGATACAGACGCGCTGTTTCTGGCCGCCCGAGAGTTCGGCAGGATAGCGATCGACGAAACCCTTGCCCATCTCGATCTCGTCGAGCAGTTCCGCCACGCGATCGTCGCGCTCGCGACCGCGCATCCCGAAATAGAATTCGAGCGGACGGCCGATGATGGTGCCAACTGTCTGGCGCGGATTCATCGCCACGTCAGCCATTTGGTAAATCATTTGCAATTCGCGCAGATCGTCCGTCGAGCGCTGCGCAAGCCTCGGCGTGAGCGTGCGGCCGGCAAAGGTGATCATGCCGGATGTGGGCGGCAGCAGACCGGTTATGGCGCGCGCAAGCGTGGACTTACCCGAGCCGGACTCGCCCACCACGGCCAGCGTCTGACCGGGATGAACCTCGACCGAAACGTCCTGCAACACCTTTACATGACCGCCGTAGGCCGCGGTGATATTCCTCACCTCGAGCACCGGACAGGCTGCCGGCCTCTTTTCCTGATGCTCGATCGAACGTACCGATACCAGCGCCTTGGTGTAGTCCGTCCGCGGTGCCTCGATGATCTGCCGCGTCTCGCCATGCTCGACCATTTTGCCGTGGCGAAGCACCATGATCTCGTCCGAGACTTGGGCAACGACCGAAAGGTCATGTGTAATATAAAGGGCCGCGACGCCAGTATCACGGATCGCATCCTTTATTGCCGCGAGCACATCGATCTGTGTCGTCACATCGAGCGCCGTGGTGGGCTCGTCAAAGACGATAAGGTCGGGCTCGGAGCATAGCGCCATGGCTGTCATGACGCGCTGCAATTGACCGCCTGAAACCTGGTGCGGGTAACGACGGCCGATGGTTTTCGGGTTGGGCAGGCCGAGCTTCTTGAACAGCGCCATGGCGCGCCTCTCCGCCTCGGCTCGGGTCGCGACACGATGCAGCAACGCGGACTCTATGACTTGCTCCATCAAACGAAGCGCCGGGTTGAACGCTGCGGCAGCCGACTGCGCGACATAACAGACCTTGTTGCCGCGCACTTTGCGCAATCCCTGGACGCCCCCTGCTAGAATGTTGCGCCCGTTGAGGAGGACTTCGCCCCCGGTGATGCGCACGCCGCCTCGCCCATATCCCATCGAGGCCAGGCCAATAGTCGATTTGCCGGCGCCGGACTCACCGATCAGGCCCAAGACGCGGCCTTTCCCCAGCTTTAGCGAAACGTCGTCCACGATGACGGTATTTTGCGGATCGCCCCCCGGCGAGTAGGAGGTTGCTTCGATCCGCAGTTTCCTGATTTCGAGCAACGAGCAGCTTTCGTCATGAGGTCGGTTCATTACTGCCTTAGGCATTGCCGCGCCCTCCCCTGAGAGAGGTGGTCCGGTTAAGGATCCAATCCGCGACGAGATTGACTGAGATGGCGAGTGCTGCGATGGCCCCGGCTGGGATAAGGGCAGCGGAAATACCGAAAACAATGCCATCTTTGTTCTCTTTCACCATTCCGCCCCAGTCGGCTTGTGGCGGCTGCACACCAAGCCCAAGGAAGGACAGGGCAGACAGGAAGAGCACGGCGAAGATGAAGCGCAGGCCGAGTTCGGAGACTAGCGGCGACAGCGCATTGGGCAAAATCTCGCGGAAGATGATCCAGGCGCGGCCTTCGCCCCGCAATTTGGCCGCCTCGACGAAGTCCATTGCGTTGATGTCGGCGGCGACCGCGCGTGACAGCCGGTAAACGCGGGTAGAGTCCAATGTACCCATGACTAATATCAGTGTCACCACGTTGGATGGGAGCACCGACAGCACTACAAGACCGAAGATCAGCGTCGGGATCGACATCAACAGATCCACGAACCGCGACATCGTCATGTCGAACCAGCCACCGACGACGGCTGCGGTGAAGCCGAGTATCGACCCAAGCGTAAAGGAAAGCGCAGTAGCGGCCGCCGCGATCAAGATCGTAGTGCGGGCGCCATAAATCATGCGCGAGAGCAGATCCCTTCCGAGATTGTCAGTGCCGAACCAGTGCTCGCCGGACATGGGCATCCAAACGTCGCCGACGATCTCGCCCAGTGGATGCGGTGAGATCAGCGGCGCGAACATCGCCGCGAAGAGGAACAATCCGGTGAAGAACAGGCCGACCGCGGCACCGATGGGTATGCGACGCCGGCCTTTGGCGAGTGGGGCTGACGAGACGCTCATTTGGGATGCCTGAGCCGCGGGTTGGCGATGATTGCGGCGACGTCAGCGATGATGTTCAGGCCGATATAAACGGCCGCGAAGATCAGGCCGACGGCCTGCACGACCGGCACGTCGCGTTTCGAGACATGGTCAACAAGATACTGCCCCATGCCGGGGTAAACGAAGATCACCTCGACGACGACGACGCCGACGATCAGGAAGGCCAGGTTGAGCATTACCACATTGATCACCGGCGCGATGGCGTTCGGGAATGCATGGCGGCGGATAATCTCGATCTGCCGCAGCCCCTTGAGCTCGGCCGTCTCTATATAGGCCGACTGCATCACGTTCAGGATCGCGGCGCGCGTCATACGCATCATATGGGCGAGCACGACGAGCGTTAGCACCGTCGCCGGGAGGGCGATGGCCTTCATACGCTCCAGGAACGCCAGGCCAACGTAGACAGTGGAGATACCCGGAAGCCACTGCAGCTTCACGGCGAAGAAATAGACCAGGAGGTAGCCGATGAAGAATTCGGGAAGCGAGGTTGAGGTAAGCGCAAAGCCGGAGATGAGCTTGTCGATTACGCCGTTGCGATATCGCACCGCCAGCAGCCCGAGGATAATGGCGAGCGGGACAGCCACAGTCGCCGCGCAGAAGGCCAGGAAGAGGGTGTTCCACAGCCGGGGCAGCAGCGTCGCGGTAATCTCCTGTCGCGAAGTGAGCGCGGTGCCGAGATCGCCAGTGAGCACACCGCCCAACCAGCGAAAATAGCGGATATACGCTGGATCGTTAAGGCCAAGCTCGGCGCGCAGATTGGCGAGCGCTTCCGGGGTTGCAGACTGCCCGAGAATGGCTTGCGAGACGTCGCCTGGCAGGATCTGCGTGCCGGCAAAGATTAGGATCGACACAAGGAAAAGGAGCAGGATGCCCAGCGTGATGCGCTGGGTGATCAGTCTTACAATGGGGGACATTGTCAAAAACCGCATTACGCCGTCAGCCAGCATTTGGCTGACGCGGAGTCATTCATCGGATTGGTGTACTCGCCGCCATAGCCGCGGCGGTTAACATAGTCGAGTTTATGTGACATGAGACGGTCCTCACTACTGTTCCCCTAAGGCCGCAAGGCGGCCGCTGTTTGGTGAACGTACCAACCTAAATGAGCGCGAAATGCGCTAATTTGCCTCTACCGACGCAGGAAAACGCCGTTTACTCGCTGCCCACGACCAAAAGGCGCCGACTAACGGGGGAGTGACCAAATTCTCGCCTTCCGGCCATCAACAGCAGTCGCTGCGAGCACTCTAGAACGAGGGCCATCGAGTCTCAGGGCGCCAGGATAACTGCGGCAGATCACGCCCTTGCCGCCGCTCCGACTGAACTCCAGTTAGACATATTCACAACTCAGTTGTCGGAAATACCGAGCTTCTGAAAACCCACGTCCCCGAAACGAACTCCACGCGGCAACCGCTTCAGCCACTGTAATGCCGATGTTGAGCACGCTACCTGCCTTGCGGCGGGGCGTCGCGGGATGGGAGATTCCGGTGCGTGACGGGACATACTACGCAAAGGGGTTCGCGGCGCACGATCTCTCTGTTCGGCATATGGCTGATCACGGCATTCACCCGGCGCGCCTCTTTTCGCATACTATGTTTGAAAGAGGTGGCATAGGCGATCTCGCTGCCTCGGGGAGCGGATTGCCTCCTCCCGGCTAAGCGCGCTACCGGCCAGGCCCAGGCTGTAAGCGACCCTCACGCTGCACGCTGCCAGGACGCGTAGGTCAGCGGCCCTCGAACGTGAGGGTAATTGGCGCGCTTATCCCCAACAAGCAGCTCGGCGACAGGGGTCACCTACATCGCGTCACCAAACAAGATCTTATGAGCTGTCCCTGTTCGGATCATGCGAACTATGCCTAAGCGATAAGAGAGTTGCCGGATAGCGTCCGAGCTGAAGGTTAACGACGCCGACGAACTAGGGCTTTAGCCAGCATTTGGCAAAAGCCAAGCTGTTCATCAGAGCGTCGTGCCAAGCAACATAGCCGCCAACCTTGTCGGAAATAGCGTCGACGGCCTGGTTGAACATTGGCACGATCACGCCTCCCTCATCGCGAACAATGATGGCTATCTCGCGATAGAGGTTCTTCCGCTTGTCCTGATCGAGTTCAGCGCGCGCTTCGATGAGAAGCTTGTCGAACTTCTCGTTAGAGAAGTGGGTGTCGTTCCATACCGCCGTTGACAGATACGTGGTCGAGTACATCTGGTCCTGCGTCGCTCGGCCTGACCAGTAAGTATTGCAGAAGGGTTGCTTGTTCCAGACCTCCGACCAGAAGCCGTCGTCTGGCACGCGCTGGATCTCAAGGGCGATGCCGGCCTTGGCACAGCTCTGCTGGTAGAGTTGTGCAGCATCGACCGCTCCAGGGAAGCCGGCGTTGGCGACCCGAAGGAGGATTGGGCCGTTGTGACCAGATTTTTTGTAATAATGCTTGGCTTGGTCGGCATCGAATTCGCGCTGGGGGATGTCTTCGGGAAACAGGCGGTATGCGTTGTTGATCGGGAAGTCGTTGCCGAGCGTGCCGTAGCCGCGTAGGATTTTATCGAGCATCTCCTGACGGTCGATTGCAAGCTTTAATGCCATTCTCAAATCGTTGTGGTCGAAGGGCGCGGTGTCGCAGAACATGTTGAAGCAATAGTAGCCGGGACCCGAGACGGCCTCCACTTTCAAGTTGGGCGCCCGCTTGATTAGATCGATTACCTTGGGCTCGACCTTGTCGATTATATGCACCTGGCCGGCCTGCAGCGCGGAGATACGAGCCGTCGCGTCATTGATGGCGAGGAGCTCAACCTGGTCGGCAAAACCCATCTTATCTGGCTGCCAGAAATTGGCGAAACGCTCGCCGCCGTACCGAACGCCGGGCTCGTTGACGCTCGCCTTGTACGGCCCAGCGCTGATGCCTTCGGCTGGATTGTCCTTCCCCCCATTCGGCTGAATAATGAGGTGATAGTCGGTCATAAGGTAAGGGAAGTCAGCATTGGCATCCTTCAACGTTACGACCACTTCGTCACCATTCGCTTTGATGGTGTCGATGCTCTTCAGCACGCCCAGCGCGCCGGACTTCGACTTCGGGTCAGAGTGACGCTCGAGAGTCGCCGCTACATCCTTCGCTGTCACGGCCTTGCCGTTGTGGAACTCGAGCCCCTTGCGGATCTTCATCGTCCAGGTTTTGGCGTCCTTGCTGGCCTCAACGCTTTCAGCGATGCGGTTTTCCAGTCCGCCGTCTGGCACCATCGCCACGAGATACTCGCCCCAGCAGGCGCCGAAAAGTGACGACAAAGTCGAGAACGTCGCCGGATCGAGACTATCGGTCGCGCTACCTCCAGAAAGGCCGCCCTTAAGGATACCGCCGCGTACCGGCCCCTCCGCTCGCGCAGCGCTAGTAAGGAGCGAATTCGCAAACGTCGCCGAGACGCCGAGCGCCGTTGCGCGGCCAAGAAATTCGCGCCGGCTCAGCCGGCCCGCGGCGACGCGGAGGCTGAGATAATCGAGTTCCTGCGACATTGAATGCTCCTCGGTAATATGCGTTCCCTTGGGGCCGGACGACGCGGCCTCTATTTAAAGTACCATTGGTACCAGCATCAATGTGTCGCTTTGCAACCATCCCTCCTCTGTCCGAGCAGGAACTCGGCGTTTTGGCCGCCATTCGCGCAGGATCCGTCACATGACCTTGCCGCTCGAAGGGGGAGTGTTCAGCAGGGCACGACGTGATCATGACCCTACCTAGATGACCCGCCCGCGCTTCTCGGTCACATTCAATCGCGCCAAACGTCCAATTAACGCCCTCGTCATGTAGCGCTCCGAAGGCAGCTTCCTTATTCTACTCGCCTGCCAGACAGGGGTCAGGAGGGCGCGCGTCGTTGCGGGTGAATGGCGGGCGTGCGGTCCTATGCCGTCCGCAGCGCGCGCGTTGAAGGTGTGGCAGCCAACCCCGAAGGACTCTTAGGAAACGCGGCTTCGCGCGTCGAGGTGCCGGCCACTTGAGACGCGCCATTGCGCGGCGCAGTGACCCGGTCGGTTTAAGCGCGGACTGCTAAGCTCATGCGGATCGAAGCCGTCGGTGGCTATAGGATGAGGCCCACGTCCTCAATCAAGCGACCCATGAAGCCGACGTGGCCAGCGTCGAGGAGAGCGTCGACACGTTTCATGTGCTCCTGATGTCGAACATCCTGATGCCGGGTGCCCAGCGCGCGGCGCTGGGCAACCAGCCTCGGGCCGTAAGTCACTCCGTTCAGGCTTCGAGCCAGCATTCCGCCAATGCGGAGGCGTTGCTAAAATCCCGCGCAGGATGCTTCACGAAACCCTTCACGCCCGGCCCTGTCGCGTCGATGAACT
Organism: Mesorhizobium sp. M1A.T.Ca.IN.004.03.1.1; assembly: GCF_003997555.1. Classification (NCBI taxonomy): domain Bacteria; kingdom Pseudomonadati; phylum Pseudomonadota; class Alphaproteobacteria; order Hyphomicrobiales; family Phyllobacteriaceae; genus Mesorhizobium; species Mesorhizobium sp. M1A.T.Ca.IN.004.03.1.1. The sequence goes on from NZ_RZTV01000024.1 coordinate 18,160, forward strand.
GGTTGAAGAACGGTGCGATCACGCCGCCCTCGTCGCGAACGATGATGGCCATCTCGCGATAGAGGTTCTTGCGCTTGTCCTGGTCGAGTTCGGCGCGCGCCTCGATGAGAAGCTTGTCGAACTTCTCGTTAGCGAAGCGCGTGTCGTTCCACGCCGCCGTCGACAGATAGGCGACCGAGTACGCCTGGTCCTGCGTGGCGCGCCCGGTCCAGAAGGAAGTCGCGAACGGCTGCTTTAACCAGACCTCCGACCAGTAGCCGTCGCTCGGCTCGCGCTTGACCTCGATAGTGATGCCGGCTTTGGTGCAGCTCTGCTGGTAGAGCTGGGCGGCGTCGACGGCGCCGGGGAAGGCAACCTCGGAGGTCCTGAGCAGGATCGGCCCGCTGTGGCCCGACTTCTGATAGTGGAACTTGGCTTTGTCCGGATCGAAGGCCCGCTGCTCAATATCGTCGGAAAATAGCGGGTAGGCTTCGTTGATTGGGAAGTCGTTACCCACCGAGCCGTAGCCGCGCAGGATCTTGTCGAGCATCTGCTCGCGGTCCATGGCGAGCTTGAGCGCCATCCTGAGGTCGTTGTTGTCGAAGGGAGGCGTGTCGCAGAACATGTTAAAGCAATAGTAGCCGCGCCCCGAAACGTTCTGGACGGTCACGCCGGGGATACGTTTGACCAGGTCGACGACCTTCGGCTCTACGCGGTCGATCATGTGGACTTGGTTGCTTCGCAGGGCCGAAATGCGCGCCGTGGCGTCGTTGACGACGGCTATCTCGATCTGATCGGCATGGCCGCGCTTGTCGCCCTGCCAGTAGTTCTTGAATCTTTCGCCGCCGTGCCGTACGCCCGGCTCGTTGACCGTGACCTTGTAGGGGCCGGCGCCTATGCCGGCGGCCGGATCGTCCTTGCCCCCGTTTGGCTGAATGACGAGATGATAATCGGTCATCATATAAGGGAAGTCAGCATTGCCGCCCTTCAGCGTCACCACGACCTCGTCGCCATTCGCCTTGATCGTGTCGATGGTCCCTAGCAAGCCCAGCGCGCCGGATTTTGATTTTGCGTCGGAGTGACGCTCAAGCGTCGCCACCACATCTTCCGCTGTAACGGTCTTGCCGTTGTGGAACTCGACACCCTTGCGGATCTTCATCGTCCAGGTCTTGGCGTCCTTGGACGAACCGACTTCCTCGGCGAGACGGTTTTCGACGCCCCCGTCGGGGGTCAGTTCCATCAGCAACTCGCCCCAACATTTGCTGAAGGCAATCGCGACCGAGGCTGAGAAGGCCCCTGGGTCGAGGCTGTCGGTCGCCGCACCGCCCTGGAGGCCGGCTTTCAGAATGCCGCCCCTTTGCGGCACCTGCGCTTTCGCGGCGCCGGCAAGGAGCGAGTTGGCGAAGGCGGCGCTCACGCCGAGCGCCGTCGCACGGCCGAGAAATTCACGCCGGGTCAGCCGGCCCGCAGCCACGCGGAGGCTAAGATAGTCAAGTTCCTGCGACATTTGGATGCTCCTCATTTCAGACATGTTCCCTTGGGGCCGGACAATGCGGCCCTCTATTTTGAGTACAGTACCAGCACCAATGTGCCGCATTGAACGAATTGTCCTTCTAACGCCGCAGGAAATCGGCGTTTAAGCCATCATTCGCGCACGATCGCCCAGATGACCGGTCTGAAACCACGGGGAATTGCAGCGGAGTCATCATGACCGTAAGCGCCGGACATTCCACATGAGCCGACGTGATCGGGCAAACCAGGAAAAGCGTCAACCCGCCTTCCAGGCCGACGTCTTGAGTAGCAGACGACTGCGGGCCGGCTTCAAACGCGCAACCGTCGCCCCGTATACGTCGAGTTGACTCTCTTCAGCACTTTCAAGTCCGTCCGATCGACCTTCGGTTAAGCGGCTTTCTGAATACGATATGCTTTTCCAGCGAAGACCACGCCGTGCTGAGGCCGCTAGCGGTTGCGCTTGGCTTCGTCGGCGAGCAACTCCATTATCGCAAGCGCGCAGCCAGTGCGGTGGAGATCCAGCATTGATTTCGCACGTTCGTGACTACTTACCGCCAACAAGCAGTTCGAATAGGGGTGCCAACGTGGGCCGCTTATCAAGGTCCTCGACGAACTCCCCAATCAAGTCGAGCTGTGT
>NZ_RZTV01000241.1:0-278 GCF_003997555.1 Mesorhizobium sp. M1A.T.Ca.IN.004.03.1.1
CGGACTTGCGCTCGGCCTCGGAGATCGGGTGCTCGTTGATGCTGGCATGGCGCGTCCGCATCAGCCCGTCCTCGGCGAATTCCCAGTTCTCGTTGCCATAGGAGCGGAACCGGTTGCCGCTGTCATCATGCCATTCATAGGCGAAGCGCACGGCGATGCGATTGTTGGTAAAGGCCCAGATCTCCTTGATCAGCCGGTAATCCAGCTCCTTGGCCCATTTGCGGGTGAGGAAAGCGACGATCTCGGCGCGGCCGTTGATGAATTCGGCACGGTTCCGC
>NZ_RZTV01000242.1:0-277 GCF_003997555.1 Mesorhizobium sp. M1A.T.Ca.IN.004.03.1.1
ATCATGCCCTCGGGCCGGTCACCCTCGCGGATCAGATCGGTGCCAGCCGGAACCAGCCGCGTCCCCGCCTCGACCAGTGCCAGGGCCGCCGTGTCGGCTTCCTCCAGCCTTCCGAAGCCTTGCAGCTTGCGAAGGACAGGCCCGCTCACCGCCGCGCCACCGCCCGCCAGGACCTTCATTCGACCCGTCCCGCCCGAGCGGCCAGTTCAGCCATCACCGCGAGGGCCGGGCTCCGGTCGGCGAGGCCTCGCGCCGCTGCGGAGGCGGTCCGATCCAG
>NZ_RZTV01000243.1:0-277 GCF_003997555.1 Mesorhizobium sp. M1A.T.Ca.IN.004.03.1.1
GTCATGCTGCTGAAACCGGCGCTCTTGATCGCCGACGAGCCGACGACCGCGCTCGATGCCGTGATCCAGCGCGATGTCATGGAATTGATGGTGGAACTGACGCAGGCAGAAGGCACCGCCGTGCTCCTGATCAGTCACGACCTGCCGATGGTTGCGCGCTACACGAACCGCATCGTCGTCATGGAAAAGGGCGTGATCGTCGAAGAAGGACGCACCGCCGATCTGCTCGATGCACCGCAGCGCGCCTACACGAAGAAACTGCTCTCCTCCCTGCCGT
>NZ_RZTV01000244.1:0-277 GCF_003997555.1 Mesorhizobium sp. M1A.T.Ca.IN.004.03.1.1
CCGTATCTGACGCTCGCCAAGACCGGCTTTCGAATCCGCACGCCCTATTCAAAAACCGTCATCGACGAGTTGCACGAAGTGCCGTTTGCACGGTGGGACGGCGACCTTCACCTATGGCACGTTCCCTTCCGATCCTATGAGGAACTGAGGCGCCGATGGCCGGGCATCGAAGCGGCGGCTCGCAGAAACGAGCCGGACGAGCGACGGCGTCGCGCCGAGGAGCGGAAGGGAACCGAACAGGAGATGCGCCGCAGGCTTCGTGCCGCGGAACGAAGGC
>NZ_RZTV01000245.1:0-277 GCF_003997555.1 Mesorhizobium sp. M1A.T.Ca.IN.004.03.1.1
TGAGTGTTGTTTGGCTCGGCGTAGATCGCTTCCGCGACATCACGCCCTACCTTTGCAGCGGCAACATCGAAGGCGCAGGATATTTCAATATCGTGCGCGTGATAGCCGCCGAGATCAGTATGCATGAGGCCTGGAACCGGCTCGTTTTCTCGGGCGTTATCATAGTAGGTAAGTCCTTGAACCAATGACGAGGCGCAATTGCCAACTCCCACCAATCCGACGCGAATGGATTTCGAACGCATGGTTCCCTCCAGGGGCTGCTTGCTGAGGCATCTAC
>NZ_RZTV01000246.1:0-277 GCF_003997555.1 Mesorhizobium sp. M1A.T.Ca.IN.004.03.1.1
GGGAGACCGATCTGCGGGATTTTCAGAAGCAGTTCACCGGCCCGTGCAACGGGCGACCGACGGATGTCATGAACCGGAACAGTGGATTTTTTTGTATGGGCCGAAGAAATTCGCGAGCCAGCAAGAATTTCAGCTTCGAAAGAACGAAACGCTACCGCCTGATTGAGAACAAATGCCTGGCTGGCAGGCAAAAATTTTTCCACATAAATAACGGCTTTTTTCATGAATCTGTTTGCGTCTCCGTTGTCTTGCGCATCACATCGCCTCTATTGCCCGC
>NZ_RZTV01000247.1:0-277 GCF_003997555.1 Mesorhizobium sp. M1A.T.Ca.IN.004.03.1.1
CGGAATTCGCCAAGGCCAAGGGCTCGACGCCGGTGCGCCTCGATGCGCCGCAGGACAGTCTCGATGCCTGCTCCAAGGAAGTGCTCCGCATCGTTGCCGATCCGAAGCATCAGGTGCAAAACCCGCATGCCATCAGCGACGCCGACTGGGAGAACTCGATCTGGGACGTGGCCTTCAACTTCTGGAGCGATCCCGACATGAGCGTCGACGACGCAATCGCCAAGATCAGGGAAAACTACAAGACCATTCTCGGCTAGAGCGGTTCTGGCTCGCGGTT
>NZ_RZTV01000248.1:0-277 GCF_003997555.1 Mesorhizobium sp. M1A.T.Ca.IN.004.03.1.1
CGAAAACGCGCCGAAGCCGCGCAATTCGACGCGGTTGCCCGCAGCCAGTGCATCGGTGATCTCGTCGAGAACCGCGTTGACGATATTTTCGACGTCGCGATGATAGAGATGCGGGTTGCGTGCCGCAACAATCTGCACCAATTCGGACTTGATCACAGTCGCCCCCTTAAATTATTGATTTCTTATCAATCCCGGCCAACCTGCCAAACTGAAAGCAGCCCGTCAAGAAGCAACTTTGGGGGCAGGATTCCATTAATATCCTGGCCTTTGACCAGAT
>NZ_RZTV01000249.1:0-277 GCF_003997555.1 Mesorhizobium sp. M1A.T.Ca.IN.004.03.1.1
TGTCGCTCGGCATCTGCGTCGGGGCCTTGGCGCTGCACGGCTCGATGGCCTTCAACAATGTCGAAACGCCGTCGCTGGACGATTTCTCTACTGCCTTCATTGTCGTCACCCTCATCTCGATCACCGCGACCGTCTGGAATCTGCGTTTCTCGCCGACCGCTGGCGAGGAGATCAGCGGCTATAAGGCCAGAGGGATGAAGGTGCCTGGAAAAACAAAGGCTTGACGCGCGTCGCTTGAATCAAATTATGCGCGCTGCGCTCGGTCCTTGCCCTCCAT
>NZ_RZTV01000250.1:0-277 GCF_003997555.1 Mesorhizobium sp. M1A.T.Ca.IN.004.03.1.1
ATCGGATCGTAAAAGGCGGTGATCTCGTCCCCCTGTTCGACGCCGCTGTCGACGCGGACAGTTCTGGGGAGTTTGAGATGTTTGAGCCGGCCGGTCGAGGGCAGGTAGCCGGCGCCGGGATTTTCGGCATAGAGCCGTGCCTCGAATGCCCAGCCCTTCATGGCGATCTCGTCCTGGCTCTTCGGCAGCGGCTCGCCGGTTGCGACCTTCAGCTGCCAGAGCACCAGATCCTCACCTGTTATGGCTTCAGTGACGGGATGTTCCACCTGCAAGCGCG
>NZ_RZTV01000025.1:0-19821 GCF_003997555.1 Mesorhizobium sp. M1A.T.Ca.IN.004.03.1.1
GCGCCCGGCAAGCCGATGCAGAATGGCTTCATCGAGAGCTTCAACGGCCGACTGCGCGATGAACTGCTCAACGAGACGCTGTTCACCTCGCTGGCTCAGGCGCGCGTAGCCATCGCCCTGTGGCACGCCGACTACAACACCGCGCGGCCGCACTCCCCCCTGGCAGACCCCGGCCAAGTTCGCCAGCACCTTCAATCCGCGACGGTCGCTCGCGCTGCGCTATGCCAAAGGCTCCGCGCCAGCGCCCGTCGCTTCACCCGCCCAGCAGGGCACAACCCACGCCGGAAACGAACTCAAAAACTGCTGGGGCAACGTCAGTCCCATAGAGCCTTGATGGTTATCTCGGCCTTTGCTCGCAGCAGCGCCTTAGGTTGGGCGAAGGCGTTCTCAATCGGATTGAAGTCGGGACTGTAGGGCGGCAGTTAGAGCAGGCTCGCCTGCGGCCTCAATCGCGCCGCGCAGGGTTCTCCAGGCGGATGTCGCCAATGTCAAATTTGCTGGCATCCATGTCGCCCTCGCCAACCGCACAAGCGAAGGCCAGAAAGCCAACATGTGTTCTGCGGCTTAATTAAGAGTCAGCCGATGTCGGCCGAACATCACCTTGTCTCGAAGTCGACGATCGGACAGCAGGTTGCGAAAGTTGGCGCGATGCGAAACAAACTGCTGAAGCGCTCAACTTTTATTGATCACGCGTGTTGGACGCGACGCACTCCCGTTCCAATCGGGCTGAGCGCAAATTCTCCCGGTTCACAAAACTGAGTCGCTGGAGTAGTGGGGGCGCAGAGAAATCTCCGGTCGCAGCCTTACCCGGTCAAAACAAGGATACCAATGATGAAGACTCTCGCCGTCTGCTCTGGCGGATTGGACTCCGTTTCCCTTGCTCACATGGTGGCAGCGGAGCACGAACTCACCGGCCTTCTATCTTTCGACTATGGCCAACGGCACAGGAAGGAATTGGGCTTCGCCGCTCTTTGCGCGCAGCGACTGAAGGTCCCGCACCAGATCATCGACATCGGCGAAATTGGCCGTGGCCTTTCCGGCTCAGCGCTGACTAGCAGTATCGACGTGCCGGACGGCCACTACGCCGAAGACACGATGAAGATTACGGTGGTGCCGAACCGCAATGCCATCATGTTGGCAATCGCCTTCGGTCTCGCCGCCGCCCACAGCGCCGAAGCGGTGGCGGCGGCCGTGCATGGTGGGGACCATTTCATCTATCCCGATTGCCGTCCGGCCTTCATTGAAGCTTTCCAGACAATGCAAGACCGCGCGCTCGACGGCTATGCGCAGATACGCCTCTATGCACCGTATGTGAATCTCGGAAAAGCTGACATTGTTGCGGATGGCGCAAGATACGGCACCCCGTTTGCTGAGACCTGGTCCTGTTACAAGGGCGGCGTGCGTCACTGCGGACGATGCGGGACCTGCGTCGAGCGGCGCGAAGCGTTCCATCTCGCCGGGCACGCTGATCCCACCGACTACGAGGACGCCGATTTCTGGCTTGAGGCGCTGCGCAGGAGGCGCGCGTAATGTTCCACATCAGCAAGGAATTCCACTTCTCGGCCTCGCATCAGCTCACCTCCTTGCCTCCCAACCATCAATGCGCGCGCCTGCACGGGCATAACTATGTCGTCGTAGTGGAGCTGTCGGCCAAGGAACTGGACGCCCACGGCTTCGTGCGCGACTATCACGATCTGGCGCCGCTCAAACGCTACATTGACGAGAGCTTCGACCATCGGCACCTCAACGACGTGCTGGGACATGAGAAGGTCACGGCGGAATGCCTGGCCAGACATTTCTATGAATGGTGCAAGGCACGTCTGCCGCAGACCGCGGCCGTGCGCGTTAGCGAAACACCGAAAACTTGGGCGGAATACCGTCCGTGACCGACATGCATCCCGCAATCCGTGTGAGCGAGATATTCGGGCCGACTATCCAGGGCGAGGGCGTGCTCATCGGCTTGCCGACGGTGTTCATCAGAACCGGCGGATGTGATTATCGCTGTTCATGGTGCGACAGCCTTCACGCGGTGGACAATCAGTATCGCCATGAATGGCTACCGATGCCGATCGATGCCGTGTGGCAAACCGTCCATGCGCTTTCCGGCGGCAGGCCGGTTATGGTCTCCTTGTCAGGCGGCAACCCGGCCATTCAGCCGTTCGGTCCCCTCATAGAACGAGGCCATCGCGAGGGCTATCGTTTTGCACTGGAAACGCAGGGTTCCGTGGTGAGGGAGTGGTTTGCGGATCTTGACGTGCTGACCCTTAGCCCAAAGCCGCCGTCCAGCGAGATGACGACCCGTTGGGCTGCGTTTGATGCATGCCTCGAAGCGGCGCAAGAGAAGCCGCAAATCGTGCTCAAGCTCGTCGTTTTCGACGAGAGTGACTATGCCTACGCCAAAGAAGTCGCGGCGAGATATCCGCACCTTCCGATCTATCTGCAACCCGGCAATCACACGCCGCCGCTCCCTGGCAGTGAAGACGCCTCTGTCGACTTGGACGGAATAATGATGCGAATGGAATGGCTTGTCGAAAGGGTGACTAGCGACAGGTGGTTCGAAGCCCGCGTGTTGCCGCAGCTGCACGTTCTGCTTTGGGGTAACAAGAGGGCGGTCTAGTCTGTGGCTTGCGTCGCACCGGAAGGCCGGGCTCCAACGGCTTGGCAGGCTCTCTTCGCGTGCCGAGTACAGCCGAGCTTTGTTCGCGTCAGCGGTCTCGCGATTGTGCGGCTGGAAACCGCCCGGACACCCCGCTGCCGGCGTGTGTCACCTTGACTCCGATGAGCTGTCGTCACGCAAAGTTGAAATCCGCAAGAACTGGCCTTCTCGCCCCACCTGCTCCGTCGCAAGCACGTCATCCCCTCATCCTTGTCCAGCTCTTATCGATGTATCTCATTGTCCGGCCTGACGCACGACTGTCAGCATGGGAATGCATCCATTGCGCAAATGCCTTCCATAAAGAAGATCGATTTCCTCATTGGCCCAACGTGAAATATAGCAACGTTTTCGTGGCGTGGGTCGGCTGCGTCGGGAGTAGCGATGAAAACGTATTGGGGTCGCCTGCGTCTCCTTGGGCAGCGAGTGTAAAGTATAGCGATGCGGCCTCCGGCGCGAACGGCAGCCGCGCAGTGATCACCTTCGCCTGTGCCTTTGCGGCGGGGGTCAAGCGCTGGTCTGCTAAAATTTTTTATCGTTTAGCTGGTTGAAACTGCCCCCGTTGCGGGCTGCAGAAGCCGGCCAGCCGAGAAACGGCAGCCGCACTTATGAAAGCACGCCAAGGCGTGCGGGCATCTATCAGTTGCAAAGGACAATACTGGCCGCGCCGATTGGCCATCACGCGTCCATTAGGGCAGCCACCAACATCAGTTCGCAAGAGGAGCAAAAGTAATATGTATCGTCGTCACCTGATCAAAGGGTTGGTTGCGCTCGGCGCATGCCGGATTTGCGTTCAAGCCGCCCAAGCGACCAGTGCCCATTGGGGGTACACCGGTCCGGTCGGACCGGAGCACTGGGCTGATCTGGATAAGGAAAATTTCGTATGCTCTGCCGGCACGCAGCAATCGCCGATCAATATCAACAGCGCGGTCAAGGCGGATATCCCGCATATCGCCATCGGCTGGCACAAGGGCGGCGGCAATATGGTGAACAACGGCCACACCATTCAAATCAATATGCCACAAGGCAGCACGCTGACCCGCGGCGATCGTGTCTACGAACTGGTACAGTTCCATTTCCATGCGCCAAGCGAACATCACGTGGCGGGCAAGAGCTTCCCGATGGAGGTGCATTTCGTTCACAAGGACACGCAAAGTGGTACTCTGGGCGTGCTGGGCGTCTTTTTAACGCCCGGCGCGACAAATGCCAGCTTTGCTGCCCTTGCTGCGGCCTTTCCCGAACTGCCGAATGGGGAGGTGACGATCGACGAGGTGAATCCCAACTGGCTTCTGCCAGCCTCGCTTGGCTATTGGACTTATGAGGGCTCACTGACGACGCCGCCGTGCACCGAAAACGTCGAGTGGATGGTGGCGATGGAACCGGTTGACGTTGATCCGGCAGACATCCAGCGATTTGCCTCACTCTACCCGTCGAACGCGCGCCCTATTCATTCACCCAATCGACGCTTCATCCTGCGCCAGAGTTGAGCGCCGCCCCAGCGGTTCCGCACGGTCCAACATTCTTGGCACAAGTTGGCGCGAAGCCTCCTCTTCCGGTCTGGCGGTCTGACGGCGCTCCCCAAGCTGGCTAGTCTAAATGATAGGGATTCGGTGCCGACACCACTCGTCCCAAATACGTCGCGGCGAGGTTTGTCTGCAACCCGGCAATCACACGCCGCCCCGCCGTGGTAATGAAGACGTCTCTGTCGAGTCCGACGGAATATGATGCGCATGGAACCGCTGGTAGAAAAGGTGACCAGCGACAGGTGGTTCGAAGCCCGCGTCTTGCCGCAGCTGCACGTTCTACTCTGGGGTAACAAGAGGGTAGTGTATACCTTCTCCTAGCTTCGCCGCCAACTACTCGGTTTTCCGAATTGCTCTCTATATTCTTGAAGACGATGCGTTCGTTAAAGACATGTGCTGCGCACCTGGTGTAAAAGCTGCTCTCATCATGCAGAGGTCAAGCCAGTCGGGCTCCGAGGCTATGGCCGTGAGCACTGTTCAGTTCGGCAGAGAGGGCGCTTTTGTACACACTTTGCGATCGTGGCGGCCCCGTGGGCAGATCTGCAAGCTGCCGCGACACTAACCTCTCGAAGCCCGCCCGCCCGCCTTTCGTGCAGCTTCCTCTGAACAAAACCACCGCTCGCCCTTCAATAGGTTGATGCGTGTCTCCCAGTAAGATTCCTGTCCAAGAACGTGATAATCTTCTTGCCAGTGTTGTAGCTGATGTTGCCCTTGATGCCGCAGCCTACCGCGGCGGGACCAAACTCAATGGCAAGCAGGCCGGCTAGGATCGTGCAGCCAGTCGCGAGCCTCGCCCACAACGGGGTCTCACGCGCATGAGGGCGCCGACCATGGGTTCGGCGGTTCATACGCGTATAACACGTATCTTTCTGAAAAAATCAATGCTCTCGGCTAAGCTACTGAATTATTTGGCTTCCATATAGCGCGTCGGCGGAACCAACTTGTAGACGGGCTATGAAAGGTTAAGCGCGGATGTCTATCGGCCGCCGGCGTTCCCGCTCTGTAAGCCTGCCTGAACTACCCGCGCCGCGGTCAAGCCCCAGGCTCCTGCTCATCCAGCGACCGCCCGATCAATGGCAGGCTGGAAAGACAAGAGCCGATGTCTTCCGATGGTCTCGCCATCAGCTTTGGGCTAACTTCCCCATTCTCCCGCTTCGAGCTCGACACACGGCGGTTTGGATGGCGCACGACAATCTGTGTCGGCTTTGTCGTGTCCGTGACAGACGCCTGAAAGGCCCGTTCGCGCGTTTTGCCGCCGTCTAAGCGGCTGGAATTTAATGACAAAGTTTCTTCTGGGATCGGCCGATCACGCTGGTACGCTTTTTGCGATGCTTGGTGTGAGGCGGCACGAGCTGCCTATCGGCACTTGTGTCGCGGGCAGTCGCGATAATTAGAACGAAGGAAGGAAAGCTATTATGTCAGGTCTGCGTCAGATCGCCTTTTACGGAAAAGGCGGCATCGGCAAGTCCACCACGTCCCAAAATACGCTCGCTGCCCTTGTCGACCTCGGGCAGAGAATCCTCATCGTAGGATGCGACCCCAAAGCCGATTCCACACGCTTGATCCTGAATTCGAAAGCTCAGGATACCGTCCTGGATCTCGCCGCACAGGAAGGCTCGGTGGAAGACCTCGAACTCCAGGACGTGCTCAAGGTGGGCTACAGAGGCATCAAGTGCGTGGAGTCCGGCGGCCCCGAGCCGGGTGTCGGTTGCGCCGGCCGCGGCGTCATCACCTCGATCAATTTCCTCGAGGAGAATGGCGCTTATGACGATGTCGATTATGTCTCCTATGACGTCCTCGGCGACGTGGTATGCGGCGGCTTCGCCATGCCGATCCGCGAAGGCAAGGCCCAGGAGATCTATATCGTCATGTCCGGCGAGATGATGGCGCTCTATGCCGCCAACAACATCGCCAAGGGCATCCTCAAATATGCCCATTCGGGCGGTGTGCGGCTGGGCGGGCTGATCTGCAATGAACGTCAAACCGACCGCGAACTCGATCTGGCCGAAGCACTGGCTGGCCGATTGAATTCCAAGCTCATCCACTTCGTGCCCCGCGACAACATCGTCCAACATGCCGAACTCAGGAAGATGTCGGTGATCCAGTACGCGCCGGACTCAAAGCAGGCAGGGGAATACCGCGCTCTGGCCGAGAAGATCCACGCCAATTCGGGCCAGGGTACGATCCCGACGCCGATCACCATGGAGGAGCTGGAGGAGATGCTGCTCGACTTCGGCATCATGAAGACCGACGAGCAGATGCTTGCCGAGCTTCACTCCAAGGAAGCGGCGAAGGCGGCGGCCCAGTAGTGACATTAGCGCTGCCATGAATCGGCGCGCCTTGCAGAGAACGGCGCCTATTCTTTGAGGCGTCACCCAACCTTGAAAGGGGGACTCATGAGCCGGGAATACGAGAATGACGGTGCTCTTCATGCGAAGCTTATCGAAGAGGTGCTGTCGCATTATCCCGACAAGGCGGCGAAGCGCCGCAAGAAGCACCTCAACGTCGCAAAGAGCGGCAACGAGGCTGGCGGGGAAAGCGAGGTCCTTTCCGAATGCGACGTCAAATCGAACATCAAGTCCATTCCCGGGGTGATGACGATTCGCGGCTGTGCATATGCTGGTTCGAAAGGCGTGGTGTGGGGGCCAGTCAAGGATATGGTCCATATCTCGCACGGCCCGGTCGGCTGCGGCCAATATTCTTGGTCGCAGCGCCGCAACTACTACGTCGGTACAACGGGCGTCGACACGTTCGGGACAATGCAGTTCACCTCCGATTTCCAGGAGAAGGACATCGTCTTCGGCGGCGACAAGAAGCTGGAACAGATCATTGACGAGATTGAAGTCTTGTTTCCGCTCAACAACGGCATCACCGTGCAGTCCGAATGCCCTATCGGCCTGATTGGCGATGACACCGAGGCCGTTTCTCGCAAAAAGACCAAGGAGTATGACAAGACGATCGTGCCGGTACGCTGCGAGGGCTTCCGCGGCGTCTCGCAGTCGCTTGGCCACCACATCGCCAATGATGCAATCCGGGATTGGGTCTTCGACAAAAAGGATGTCAAGTTCGAGGCCGGCCCCTACGACGTCAACGTCATCGGCGACTACAATATCGGCGGCGATGCCTGGGCCTCGCGCATACTGCTTGAGGAGATAGGGCTGCGCGTGGTTGGCAACTGGTCGGGTGACGCCACACTCGCAGAGATCGAGCGCGCCCCGAAGGCTAAGCTCAATCTTATCCACTGCTACCGGTCGATGAATTACATCTGTCGGCATATGGAGGAAAAGTATGGCGTCGCCTGGATGGAGTACAATTTCTTCGGTCCCTCCCAGATCGAAGCCTCTCTGCGCAACATAGCCAAGCATTTTGGGCCGGAAATCGAGGAGAAGACCGAAAAGGTCATTGCCAAGTACAGGCCGCTTGTTGATGCGGTCATCGCCAAGTACCTGTCGCGCCTGGAAGGAAATACCGTGATGCTCTATGTCGGCGGCCTGCGCCCCCGCCACGTCGTCACGGCCTACGAGGACCTCGGCATGGTCATCGTGGGCACCGGCTATGAATTCGCCCACAGCGACGACTATCAGCGCACCGGCCACTACGTGAAGAACGGCACGCTGATCTACGATGACGTGACCGGCTATGAGTTGGAGAAATTCATCGAAGGGATTCGCCCAAATCTGGTCGGCTCGGGAATCAAAGAAAAATACCCGGTGCAGAAGATGGGCATACCGTTCCGCCAGATGCATTCCTGGGATTATTCAGGCCCGTATCACGGCTACGACGGCTTTGCCATTTTCGCACGTGATGTGGATCTCGCCATTAACAACCCGGTCTGGGACCTATTCCACGCGCCTTGGAAAAGAAGCCGGGGCGATGAGCGGGCGATGGCTGCCGAATAAACATTTGCTTCAGCCCCAGTCTCCCACTGAGACGGTGAACTCCCGCGGCCTCTGATCCGCCGGAGCCTGGAACGTCTTGACGTCCTGAGCTGCCGTCCCGCGCAGCCAGATGCAAAAGAGGTAATCATCATGCCGCAGTCGGCTGAAAAAATTCTCGATCACGCTCCCCTGTTCCGCGAGCCGGAATACAGAAAGATGCTCGCTGAGAAGAAGCTAAACTTCGAATGTCCGCACCCCGATGAAATCGTTTCCGATCAGCGCGATTTCACCCAGACGTGGGAATACCGCGAAAAGAACCTCGCCCGCAAAGCGCTTGTCGTGAACCCGGCCAAGGCCTGCCAGCCGCTGGGTGCGGTATTCGCTGCCGCCGGCTTCGAGCGAACCATGTCCTTCGTCCACGGCAGCCAAGGTTGCGTCGCCTATTACCGCTCGCACCTGTCGCGCCATTTCAAGGAGCCTGCCGCGGCGGTCTCCTCCTCAATGACCGAGGATGCGGCGGTGTTTGGCGGCCTGAAGAACATGGTCGACGGGCTCGCCAACACCTACCAGCTCTACGACCCCAAGATGATTGCCGTGTCGACGACCTGTATGGCAGAGGTCATTGGCGACGACCTGCACAGCTTCATCCAGAACGCCAAGGACGAAGATTCAGTCCCGCGCGACTTCGACGTGCCCTTTGCCCACACCCCGGCCTTCGTTGGCAGTCATGTCGACGGCTATGACAACATGGTCAAAGGCATTTTGGAGCACTTCTGGAAAGGTCAGGAGCGTACGCAAATCGAAGGAACCATCAACATCATTCCGGGCTTCGACGGCTTCTGCGTCGGCAACAACCGGGAGCTCAAGCGCCTGCTCGATGTAATGGGCGTGTCCTATACATTGATCCAGGATGCCTCTGACCAGTTCGATACGCCTTCGGACGGTGAATACCGCATGTATGACGGGGGCACGAAGATCAACGAGGTGAAGAAGGCCCTCAACGCCGAGGCAACGCTTTCGCTGCAGCATCACAACACCCGAAAGACACTGGGCTATTGCGAGGAGGTCGGGCAGGCGACGGCCTCGTTCCACTATCCGCTCGGCGTTCAGGCGACGGACGAATTCCTGATGGAGGTCGCGGCGATTTCCGGCAAGGAGATTCCCGAGGCAATTCGCCTCGAGCGCGGCCGACTGGTAGACGCCATGGCGGACAGCCAATCCTGGCTGCATGGTAAGAAATACGCCATCTACGGTGATCCCGACTTCGTTCACGCAATGGCCCGCTTTGTCATGGAGACCGGCGGCGAGCCAACCCATTGCCTCGCCACCAATGGCACCTCGGCATGGGAAGCCGATTTGAAGAAGCTGCTAGCATCCTCGCCTTTCGGCAAGGCTGCCCAGGTTTGGGCGGGCAAGGACCTGTGGGCGCTGCGCTCGCTGCTCTTTACCGAGCCGGTGGACCTTTTGATCGGCAATTCCTACGGCAAGTACCTGGAGCGCGACACCGGAACGCCGCTGATCCGGCTGATGTTTCCGATCTTCGATCGGCACCATCATCACCGCTTTGCGCTCTTTGGCTACCAGGGCGCGTTGCGCGTGCTGACGACGATCCTCGACAAGATCTTCGACAAACTCGATCGCGAGACGAGCGAGACGGGTGTGACGGATTATTCCTATGACCTCACGCGCTAAGAGCCGTGGCCGGCTTTTCGCCGAGGCCATTCCTTGCCCAATGGACTGGGGAGGCTGAGCGATGTCCTCCCTCAGCGCCAAAATCAAGGACGCCTTCGATGAGCCCGCCTGCGATAAGAACCGTGGCAAAGATGCCAAGGCGCGCAAGGAGGGCTGCTCGAAGTCGCTGACACCAGGGGCGGCAGCCGGCGGCTGCGCCTTTGACGGAGCCAAGATCGTCCTGCAGCCGATCACCGACGTTGCGCATCTGGTCCATGCGCCGCTCGCCTGCGAGGGCAATTCTTGGGACAACCGTGGTGCGGTTTCGTCAGGGCCGACCTTGTGGCGGACAAGCTTCACGACCGACCTCACCGAACTCGACCTGGTGATGGGGCAGGGCGAGCGGAAACTCTTCAAGGCGATCCGCGAGATCAAGCACACATACGCGCCGCCGGCGATCTTCGTCTACTCAACTTGCGTAACGGCGCTGATCGGTGACGACATCGAGGCCGTGTGCAAACGCGCCACGGAAAAGTTCGGTTTGGCCGTGGTGCCGATCAATGCGCCTGGCCTGGCAGGCTCCAAGAACCTCGGCAACAAGCTCGCCGCCGAGGCGTTGCTCGATCATGTCATCGGCACGGTCGAACCCGACGACCCCGGGCCCTACGACATCAACATCCTTGGCGAATTCAACCTCTCGGGCGAATTCTGGCTTGTAAAGCCGCTCCTCGATCGGCTCGGCATCCGGGTGCGCGCCTGCATTCCCGGCGATGCGCGTTACCGCGACATTGCTTCCGCGCACCGCGCCCGGGCGGCAATGATCGTGTGCTCGACCGCGCTGATCAGTCTTGCCCGCAAGATGGAGGAGCGCTGGGACATCCCGTTCTTCGAGGGCTCCTTCTATGGCATCTCCGACACATCGCAAGCTCTTCGCAACCTTGTCAGGCTGCTGGTGAGGAAGGGCGCCGATCCGGAGATCCTCGAGCGCACGGAGACGCTGATCGCGCAGCAGGAGGCGATCGCGTGGAAGAAACTCGAATCCTACCGGCAAAGGCTCCAAGGCAAGCGCGTGCTGCTCAACACAGGCGGTGTGAAGTCCTGGTCGGTTGTCCGTGCGCTGATGGAGATCGGAATCGAGATCGTCGGCACCTCGGTCAAGAAATCTACGGTGCAGGACAAGGAGCGCATCAAACAAGTTCTCAAGCACGACAAGCATATG
The DNA here is from genome assembly GCF_003997555.1 of Mesorhizobium sp. M1A.T.Ca.IN.004.03.1.1. NCBI lineage: Bacteria > Pseudomonadati > Pseudomonadota > Alphaproteobacteria > Hyphomicrobiales > Phyllobacteriaceae > Mesorhizobium > Mesorhizobium sp. M1A.T.Ca.IN.004.03.1.1. Next base: position 10,945 of record NZ_RZTV01000025.1, read on the forward strand.
TTCGAATACATGGCTGCGCGCGAGCTGTACGCCATGCTCTCTGAACACAGGGCCGATATCATGCTGTCGGGCGGTCGCACGCAATTCATTGCGCTCAAGGCCAAGACGCCCTGGCTCGATATCAACCAGGAGCGCCAGCACCCTTATGCCGGCTATGCCGGCATGGTGGAACTCGTACGCCAGATCGACCTCGCCATTCACAATCCGGTCTGGTCTCAGGTGCGCCAGCCGGCCCCGTGGGATTGCCAGCCTGATCTAAAAGACGAACTGCCATGCACGAAGAAGGAGTCCGGGCACCTGTTCGATGAATTCGCCGGCGCGACGGCACACGAGTTCAGCGAGTGTTGAGGCGACCGATGGCCCGCATCCTTCCCCAGACCAAATCCGCGGCGGTGAACCCGCTGAAGTCGTCGCAGCCGCTGGGTGCCGCCTTTGCCTTTCTTGGGGTCGACGGCGCGATGCCGCTGTTCCACGGCAGCCAGGGATGCACAAGCTTCGCGCTCGTGCTCTTCGTACGGCACTTCAAAGAAACGATTCCATTGCAGACAACAGCGATGGATGAGGTGGCGACCATCCTCGGCGCTGCCGACCATCTTGAAGAAGCCATCCTCAACCTCAAGAACCGCACGAAGCCAAAGCTGATCGGGGTGTGCACGACCGCGCTGGTGGAGACGCGTGGCGAAGATTGCGCGAGTGATATTGCGAACATCAAGCTGAAGCACACGCAAGAGCTTGCGGGTACGGAGGTCGTGCTGGCCAACACGCCGGATTTTGACGGCGCGATCGAAGAGGGCTGGGCCAAGGCAGTCACCGCAATGATCAAAGGGATTACAGGCTCGGGCGAACGTGCGCGGCAGCCGAAGAAGATCGCGATCCTGCCCGGATGCAACCTCACTGTCGCCGACATCGAGCATATGCGTGACATGGTTGAAAGCTTTGGGCTCAAGCCGGTTATTCTGCCCGACATTTCAGGCTCGCTCGACGGTACGGTTCCTGACCGCTGGGTAGCGACCACATACGGCGGCACCAGCGTCGAAGACATTCGCGAGTTGGGCACGGCCATGCAATGCATCGCCATCGGTGAGCACATGCGCCGCCCGGCGAAAGCGCTGCACGGGTTGACCGGCGTGCCTTACGTGTTGTTCCAGTCACTGACTGGGCTGCAGGACACGGACCGCTTCGTGTCGCTGCTGTCTGCGATTTCGGGCGCGGCGGTACCGGCCCGCGTGCGCCGGCGCCGGGCGCAATTGCAGGACGCGATGCTCGACGGACATTTCCATTTCGGCGGCAAGAAAATTGCCATCGCTGCCGAACCAGACCAGCTGTTCCAACTTGCGACCTTCTTTGCTGGCCTCGGCTCCGAGATAGCCGCGGCCGTCACAACGACCGACAGGTCTAAAATTCTCGAGAAAGTCCCGTCGGTTTCGGTTCAGATCGGCGATCTCGGCGATCTGGAAAGTCTTGCCGTCGGTGCTGACCTGCTTGTCACGCATTCGCACGGGCGCCAAGCATCGGAGCGGCTCCGAATTCCGCTCATGCGCATCGGGTTCCCGGTCTTCGATCGACTAGGCAGCCAGCACAAGCTCGCAATTCTCTATCAGGGCACCCGCGACATGATCTTCGAGGTCGCCAGCATCTTCCAGGCCAACCAACACGCGCCCACTCCTGAGGCGCTTGATCCACTCCGTAATCGAGAAATATCACGATGAACGCTGTTCGCCGCCTCTCGCTGGTCAGTAGTGAGGTTTTCGCCCCGATGCCTGAACGACGTAAGGGCGCATTGCGCGTTGCGATCGCCACTCAGGACATGCAGGACCTCAACGCCCATTTCGGGTCGGCCAGGCGCTTTGCTGTCTACGACGTGACGCGCGAGGAATGGAATCTCGTAGAAGCCGTGGCCTTCGATGACGTGTCCGATGAAAGCGGGGAGCATCGGGCCGAGCGCGATGATCGCATCACGCCAAAGGTGGATGCGCTCAAGGGCTGTCAGATCCTGTTTTGTCTGGCAATTGGCGGCCCTTCGGCAGCCAAGCTTGTCGCGGCAAAAATCCACCCGATCAAAGTGGCGGAGCCCCAATCGATCCCACAGGTGCTCTTGCGCACGCAGATGATGCTCAGGACGTGTCCTCCGCCTTGGCTGCGCAAGGTGCTGGCGCGAGCGGGCATTGCCGAAAAGAAACCGTCCTTCGAGGACGAGGACTGAAAAGAGGAGGACGCCAATGCCTGACCCCGCAATCCCCCCAGCTGTCGCCGAAGACGAGGCGGCTCTTTGCACCCCGTTCGTCAAATGCCTCGTGCGGCTGATCCGTTCTCAGGATTCCTATGGCTCGTGGGAACGCAAAGCGGACGCTGAGCTGCTGGGCGACTTCATCATTACCAAGGAACAGCGCCGAGGGATCCCAATCATCGGAGATCCCGATCCCGACGTGCTGTGGAGGCTCGACAAGTACTACGCCGCCATCGGGCTTGCGATCGAGGAGCGCTGCGGCCTTATGGCATCGCCGATGATCCAGGTGAGCCATGAGGGTTTTGGTCGGGTGCTTTTCACGACCGGACGGCTGGTCGTTTTGTCCAAAACGCTGCGCGATGTCCACCGGTTTGGCTTCGAGACGCTCCTGAAGCTCGCCACGGCCGGTACGAAGCTGGTCGACGATGCGATTTCAGTCATCGAAACCTTTCCCCACGTGGCGCTGGCATGATGGGCGCGATTTTCGAGAAAGGCCATCATGACGGACCCGAGAAACTATGTTGGCCAGTCCCCTCGATCCAGGGACTCGAGGCCGACCAGGTTGTTGGGGTATCGCCGATGAAGAAGCCGCTGGTCCTGATCTGCTCGCAAGATGCCGAGTTCTATCTGCTCTACAGCCACATACTGGAGGTTGACGGTTTCAGCAGTGAGACGGCAGACGGCGCGAAGGCTGCGCTGGCCTTGGCCGAACAACGGGAGCTTCAGGCCGTAGTGCTGGATTGCGACCCAGCCAGCATAAACGGGTCCGCAATTTGCGCCCACCTCAAGCGGGAACCGCGCACCACCGACCTGCCTATCATCGCCCTGATCGCGCCTGGCGCCGAGCACCAGCACCTCGATCTCTTGAAGGCAGGCGTTGAGAGCTTTGTGCGGCCGGTGGCTCCGGCCAAGCTGCTCGACTGCCTGCGGGCGAGGCTCGGGCTGACCAAGCGTGGTCCGAACGGGGTTGAAAACGACAGTTGGATTTGTTGTGGAGGCCTGGAGATGAAGCTCGATGCCCATCGGGTTCGCGGTAATGGCCACGACATCCATCTCGGACGGATCGATTTCAACGTGCTGCGGCTTATGATTGAGGCCCCCGGCAAGGTCTTCAGCCGGGACGAGCTTATCGGGGCGGCCTGGCTGCCCAACATTCATGTCGGTGCACGCACCGTCGATGTCCATATCAGCCGAATCAGGAGGGCGCTGAAAACGGCCTTGCCCGGCAGCGTCATTCGCACCGTCAGGTCGGCCGGCTACTCGCTCGAGAAGCCGGACGACTGAAATCGGTGATCGAACGTGGTGCCGCTCTCTCTTCCTCCTGAGAGCGGTGTTGCCGCTTTGAGGCGCTCCTAACGAAGACCAGGAGAAGCAGGCAAATGGAATTTAAAAGCATATTCAGTGTGACGGGTGCTGATCATTCTGATGAGGACCTCACAACAGCTGCCGGACTGTGTGCCGAGGTCGGCGCGCACCTATCGGTACTCATTATACCGCCTCCATTGCTCTTGATGTCGTCTCCGCCCCCCGAATGGAATACAGGACGTGCACAGGCAATTGCAGTACCGAACTATCGATTTCAGCAAATCGAGAAATTTTCACAGGACGTGACCAGAATGGAAAGACGGTCCGCGGATATCCTCAAAAGGCTGAAAGCTATGTCGCTTTCCTGTGACGTTGACACCGACTATTGCGATCCGGCTAGCCTCGGTGAAGTGGCACGACAGCGGGCGCTCTGCGCTGACCTGACGATCGTTGGAGGAGACCTCCTCAACGATGAGACTCTCGGACCTCCTGTTGTCAACGGCTGCTTGTTCGATAGCGGAAAGCCGGTGCTCATCGTGCCGAAGGGCGTTAAGGCGACGCTGTCGCCTCGACGCGTGCTGGTCGGCTGGGATTCGCGTGTAGAGGCCTCGCGTGCGGTTCGGGAAGCTCTTAGTATCCTATCCGCTGCCAAGGAAGTCTGTGTCGCTATGGTCGATCCAAAGGCGCAAAACAACGGGAAAGGCGCGCAGTCTGGAGCTGACATCGCTGCCTATCTTACTCGGCACGGTGCTCGGGTCTCCGTTGACCTGCTTAAGAGCGCCGGCAAATCGGCGGGCACAGTGCTGACCCAGCACGCGAACGACATCTGTGCTGACATGATGGTTATGGGTGCTTATGGCAGCCGTGGGCTGCGTGAGCGGATTTTCGGCGGTCCGCCGAGCTGGAGCTTTGGGAAGACCACATTGCCGCTGTTTTTGGCTCGCTGATCAGCTCCGTAGGAACACCGATCAGGTCGTAGGACCGCCAACCAGTCCGAAGTCGTCGTCGGTTACCGGTCGGATTGCGGAGACATGGCTGGATCCGCGAACATCTTGCGACGCTTGTCAGAGCCAAACCGGACGCCTCGACTGCTTCACGACGCTCTCGTGAACCAACTCGTGCGAGATCGTCCGCAACGGGCAGTAAAGACGAACGGCTGCAGCAGACCGCAGCCAAGCCACAGGGCGGGTGTACCAGGAGACCCCGCCTCGTGCGCGAACCCTGTTGGAAGGCCCCTTATCAGTACCCGGACGCGCGTCAAATCGGCGGCTGTCCCTGTCAGCCTGCGGTGTGCAAGGGCCGCTGCCGCGGAGCTTCCCCTGCCCGATCGTCGGGCGTGCGACAATGTCGGATTCCAGACGAGCTGGAACTGCGCGAACTCGTTGGTTTGACAGGTCTTTATCCGGCACGCCGCATGCATGGGAGTCTCCGAAAGCATTAAGAGCCGTTATCCATGGTTACGCCCCTCGAAAGAAAGAGCCGCTTCCGTCGTGGCAGGGAAACAGCCACTCCTGGGGTGGAGGCCGGCGCTAGAAGCCGCCGTAAGATCCGGAAGAGCCGCGCGACAGCATCACACACTTTCCTTCTGCTCTTGGGTTCGGATCACGCCGCGCCGCTGTCGATGCCGCCGACATTGAGCCCAAGACCTGGAAGGCGGCACACGCTTTTGCTGTCCTCTCAGTCGGGACCGCGGCTCAAGCATGCCTGTGAGGTTCGCATTGCTCAATGCCCGGCAATCGACGTCAACATGCCGCTGAGTTGGAAAACACTCCTAGAGGAGTAAGGATAAGTGGACCTCTTTTGTATTGGTGTGGGTGCTGGACCATCTAATTTGAGCCTTGCGTGTCAGATACAGGAAGAGATTGCGCAAGGGGCACTGTTCCTGGACCGGGAGGTCGATTTCCGAGGACATCCAGGCAGCGCTTTCGATTGCGCGGAGCTCCAGGTCGGCCACTTCCAGGATCTGGTTACTCTGGTCAATCCGCGATCAGCCTACACATTCGTAAACTACCTCCACGAGAACGGGCGTCTTTACAATTTCCTCAATGCGCAATTTCACGGGGTGCTTAGAGCCGAGTTCGCCCAATATCTCAACTGGGCGTTCCAGAAGAATCCGCTTGTCCGTGGCGGCGAGGCCGTTCGCGAAATCCGCTTTGACGGCGAGTTTCGCGTGCGGACGGACAACGCGGTCCTTGATGCAAGAAACCTCGTCATCGACATAGGCAAGCAGGCGCAAATTCCGCCTCAGTTTCATGGCTGGACTGGACCCAACCTGTTCCACTCATCTGAGTTGGCCCACATCAATCCTGAGGTGCAAAAAAAGCATGTCTGCGTTGTTGGCGGCGGACAGTCGGGAGCCGAGCTGCTACTGCACCTTGTCGGCCGGCCGAAAGAACGGCGGCCCGCGGCGATCACATGGGTCTTGACGCGCGAGATGCCTTTCGACGACCACGCGTTCACAAACGGGCTGTTCACGCCATGCTTCTCGGATCGTTTTGCTGCGATGAGCGAGGTGCATCGACAGCTGTTCCTGCGGCGTTTCGCGCTTGCCTCCGAGGGCATTTCAGAAAGCAAGTTGCGCGCGGTCTATCAGGCGCTCTACCACCACGCCTTTCTCGAGCCACACCAATGCGAGATCACATTGCGGCCAAGTTGCAACGTGTCGCGCTGCATCAATGCCGGAGCAGGGCACAGGCTCACGCTGCAACGCGGCTTGGACAACATCGGAGAAGTAACCGCCGATATCGTCATCCTGGCCACCGGGTACGAGAAACCGCTGCCGGGTTTCCTAGAACCGATCGCAGATCGCCTCGAACAGATCGGCAATGAGCTCGCCATCGGCGAGGATTTTTCGGTGTACTGGGACGGACCGCGAGACCGACGCCTTTTCGTTCAGAACGCCTGCCTTGGACAGCGCGGGCTGGCTGATCCGAACTTTGGGCTGCTGGCCTGGCGAGCGCGCCGCATCCTTGACAGCCTTCTGCGGCGCGCGCCATGCGCCAATCCCGAGCATCTAGGGTTCATCAACCGTCCCTTGACGGAGTGCTGGCCCGACCTCGGAGTCGAACAAATGGGCAGCGGGATATGATTCGTCGATATTGATGATCGGCGGTGGCATTCAGGAAAGATTTCCGCCTCTGGCGGCAAAAGCGGGACGAGCAATATTCCTACGGCGTCAGATCGCTCTGCTCGCGCTTGAGCAAGGTAGCGTCGCGCGACTCCTGCTTGGCGTGAAACAGCAAAGGGCATTCAATCACGATGCAGCTTTACGTGCTGTCGGGCTCAACGCCACGTGGATCGAGCCCAACGCCGCCGTTGGCAACCGCGACGCGAATTATGACGCCGGGCCACATGCGGCGGTGGCTGCAAGGGTACCGAGCCTCTCCCGCACTTTCGACCCCATCGCCGAAGTGCGACTACTCCAGGACGCCGAAGCCGGTCTTATCGCCAGCGGGCCAGCCAAACTCTCACCTTCCTAAACGGCAGCCGCTAAGGTGAGCCGTCGAAAGCCGACATTCAGGTTAACGTCAGCTGGCCGTGTTAGGGCTCGCTTATTCAAGGCGGTACCGGCGCTTGCCGAAGCTAAGAAGGGTTGGCATGCCCTTTGCCGTGCTTGATGTGCGGCAACACGGTGAGAGCTCCGCTGAAGCAAGCGAGAGGGAGCAATGCCCTCGAGACCGTGTCCGATTTTGACTGGAAAATATTCCGCGACAAAAGAGACGAAAGGTGTGGAATGACTTTGGACACCAAGATGGAACTGCGTATGGGGTCCCCGGCTCCTGCGCTGAAAGTGGAGAACTGGCTGCGTGGCGAGCCCCTCACGAGCCTTCGGCCCGGCAAGGTCTACCTCGTTGAATTTTGGGCGACTTGGTGCCGACCATGTGTCCACGCCATGCCCCATTTGATCGAACTGCAGGAGAAATATAAAGACAGCGGATTTGAGATTATCGGAGTCGCAGCTTGCGAAAAGGCTGCAACCGCGGACGAAGCGCGGACCAACGTGGATGCCTGGCTGACCGAGAAGTTCCCGAATCTGAATTATCGGACAGCGTTCGATTGCACTGGCGAAATGAAAAAGCTCTGGCTGGAACCCAGCTCTTCGTTCGGGATTCCCACCTCGTTCGTGGTCGACCGCGACGGCCACATCGCTTATATCGGCCACCCGGCACCTCTCGATGACGTTTTGCCGAAAGTCCTTAACGGCAGCTGGCGCAGCAGCTATGAAGCGAAAGCCGTCGATGCAAAGCGAATCTCGCGTGTGCGCGAATCGTCGCTGAGTCAGCCGATATACGCCAAACTTGGGCCGGCGATGCAGGACGAGGATTGGGCAGCGGCACTATTGGCCATCGAAGAAGGCCTCGCCGTGATGCCAGACTCTTTTGATTTTCGGCGGGTTCATGCGGATATTCTGCTTCACAAGCTGCGCGACATCAAAACCGGCTTGCCGCTTATGCGCGAATTGGTCGAGGACGCGATCAACAAAAAGTTCGAAGCGATGTCTTGGGTGGTGATGGCGCTGAACCAACTCTTCCATCCCACGATCGACAACTCCCATCTTCCGCATGATGATCGCTTTGCGATGGGCAAGGAGCTCTCCGAACAGATCCTGGAACTTAATCCTCCGCAAGGCGATGGAGACTTTAAATTCGGGTGTTACTTTCCGGTCGCTCAGTATTATTACGAGAGCGGCAACAAGGACCGGGCGATCGAGTTGATCGAGGTGGCAATCAAATCGCTGGACCATTCGGAGCCAGTGCCGGACCAAACCAAACAGCGCTACCTCACCTCGTTGCTCCAAGCCCTGGCCAACTACACGGGTGAGCCTGCCTGTCACGCGGGTCTCTGTGTGGCTCCGCAAAACAAGACTTCCGAAACTCAAAACGCTGTCACTTCCTGAGCAAGGATCGCGAAGGGCATGACAATTGGAATTGAACACCGGCAAATCCGCCCGCCCAGGCGCACTTCGCAGCAATAACGTCGATGCCGCAAAAGTGCGCGGCTTGCGGCAGGTGGAATTTCCATTGCGTTTACCTCGGGTCGAACCGCGGCGCAGGCGTTCGCGCCGCGGTGAAAGGTCTCGCATTGGTGGACGTGCTCGAGGTCGGCCACGGGACACTGTTGCGTGGGATCGGCTCGCCCAAGCCATTCCCCGCCCACGCAAGCGCCCGAACCACACATCGCAGAAAAAGAGATCGTCCTTCAAGAGGAGTACTGAAATTGGGGAAAAGCGAAATTCCTCATGAACCGGTTGGCCCTGCTGTCCACGGGGACGACGAGGCCCTTGCTTCCCCGTTCGTCAAATGCCTCCTGCGGCTCATTCGTACTCAGGATTCCTTCGGCTTATG
>NZ_RZTV01000251.1:0-277 GCF_003997555.1 Mesorhizobium sp. M1A.T.Ca.IN.004.03.1.1
TGTCTTCCGACTCCAGGCATGATCGGCGGCTCTTCCCATGAATGCTCAATACGAGCCGCGCTGCGAAAACAGAGCGGGAATGGTCTTGGCAATGATGATGAAGTCCCGGCCGAGCGACCAGTTGTTGAGATAATGAACGTCGAGGGAAACCCGGTACTCGTAGCTGACATCATTGCGCCCGCTGGTCTGCCAGTGACCGGTCAGGCCCGGGCGGACGGCCATGTAGGCCCATACATGCTCGCCGTAGCGCGGCAATTCCTCGGCCGTGATCGGCCGG
>NZ_RZTV01000252.1:0-277 GCF_003997555.1 Mesorhizobium sp. M1A.T.Ca.IN.004.03.1.1
GAACTATCTCTGGAACCATCATCGCGACCGGAAAAACGGCGGCTATTTCTGGTCGCTTAACAATGACGGTCCGGTCGATTCCAACAAGCAGGGCTATGGCCATGCTTTCGTGCTGCTCGCCGCCTCCTCCGCAAAGACCATCGGCCATCCGCTTGCCGACGGCATGCTCAATGATATCACCGAGATCCTCAACACAAAGTTCTGGGAAGCCAAGCACGGCGCAATCGCGGAGGAATTCACCGCCGACTGGCAGCCGCTCGACGGCGGCGCCTATCGC
>NZ_RZTV01000253.1:0-276 GCF_003997555.1 Mesorhizobium sp. M1A.T.Ca.IN.004.03.1.1
CAGATCGTGGCGATCGTGCCGTCCTGGTGGATCAGGAAGGTGGTACGCTCGACACCCATGAAGTTGCGGCCGTACATGCTCTTTTCCTTCCAGACGCCATAGGCCTGCAGCGTCGTTTTTTCCTCGTCCGAGGCGAGCGCCACCGAAAGACGGTGCTTCTTGATGAACTTGTCATGGCAGGCGGCCGAATCGGGCGACATGCCGATGACGGCAGCACCCGCCGCTTCGAACTCGGCTGCTAACGCCGTGAAAGCCAGTGATTCGGCGGTGCAGCCC
>NZ_RZTV01000254.1:0-276 GCF_003997555.1 Mesorhizobium sp. M1A.T.Ca.IN.004.03.1.1
GTCGAAGCGAGCCCTATTCCGGACGCAGCACCCGTGACCGCCGCGATCTTCCCATTCAATTCCGTCATCGATTTTTCCTCCTGTCTTGATTCTGATTGCTATTTATTCCCGACGCCGCAGGCGGCGTGATAGTCTGCAAGACTCTTCGTCACCCTCCAGATCAAAACCTGTTCCGGATCGAGCGGCGCATCTGCGAATTCCTGTGCGGCCGGCATGTGCTGCCAAAACAAGGGCAGCGGTACGATTTGCCCTCGAAGCGCCTCACATAGCTGCCGG
>NZ_RZTV01000255.1:0-276 GCF_003997555.1 Mesorhizobium sp. M1A.T.Ca.IN.004.03.1.1
GGGACTGATTGATCGCGCCGCCGATCCCCTCTAAATTCTTGTCCTTACCCGATACTCAGGAGAGCGGCATGAAAGTCCTGCGCATCGTTGCCAATATCCAGGCGCCCGACCTCATGGCCGCCAAACGCTTCTATGAGGATATTCTCGGGCTCGATCTGATGATGGATCACGGCTGGATCGTCACGTTCGGCGCGAATACTTCCATGAAGGTTCAGCTCAGTGTCGCCAGCCAAGGCGGTTCCGGGACTCCGGTGCCCGATCTCTCCATCGAGGTGG
>NZ_RZTV01000256.1:0-276 GCF_003997555.1 Mesorhizobium sp. M1A.T.Ca.IN.004.03.1.1
GGCGATCAAACGGCAGCTGCGTTCCGACGGTGACAAGGATCAAAGGACAGCTCCTGCGTAATGGGGGCCATCCGGCCGCGAGAGATGTTGCCATTGCGTGAGCCAGAGCGTTGCAATATGGCCGGCCAATTTTCCCGATAAGGAGAGTTTCTCGACATTGGCGACACTATCGATCCAGATCGTTCGCTTGCCCATGAGCCTGCCGGCCAACAGGCAGAACAGGCCTGGAGCTGCTCCCGTCGACAGGATGACATCGGGCTTCAGCTTGAAGACAAT
>NZ_RZTV01000257.1:0-276 GCF_003997555.1 Mesorhizobium sp. M1A.T.Ca.IN.004.03.1.1
GGCACCCACGATCAAGGCCAACGTGACGATTGCCAGCTTTCTCATGACTGTTCTCCTCTTCCTCCAAGAGGAGGAATATCCTCCCCTCCTCCTGAACCAAAGGTGAACATAATATAACGAAAAACGTTCCGTATCGAGACAAATTAATCGCTGCCGATGGCACTGAGGATTATCGGCTCCTCCTGCATTCTGACCTTACTTTTTCCGCATGGCACGGTTCACCGGGCGTAACCCGCGGGTATCGCCATTCCATGTTTCAATTCTTCCATGGAGATC
>NZ_RZTV01000258.1:0-276 GCF_003997555.1 Mesorhizobium sp. M1A.T.Ca.IN.004.03.1.1
CTGCCTTCTCACACGGCATCATCCCCCTCGAACAGGGCATGGTTTGCTTCCTGAACCTCGATCATTTGTTCGCAAACCTCGACCTGGCGGACGCCGCCTAGAACAGGATGGTTTTAGGCCGGGTCGGCCTAAAACCTGAATCCTCTTTTAAATTATGCGCATTCACCGGATCGCAGCGCCAGTCAAACAACAAAAGATCGTTTCCTGGTGTCCGATGGATTCTCGCCGTAGGCAGCTCGATAGATGGCGGAAAAGCGACCGAAATGCGAGAAGCCC
>NZ_RZTV01000259.1:0-276 GCF_003997555.1 Mesorhizobium sp. M1A.T.Ca.IN.004.03.1.1
TCCAGCGCATGCATCTTGCGCTGGAAGAATACGGCCTTATGCATGTGAAACTCTACGAGGATATCGCCCGCAACGGCCGCATCGCCACCACCTATGCCTATCCGGTCAAGGTACATGGGCGTTATGTCATGGATCCCTCGCCGACGCCGAAATTCGATAATCCCAAGATGCACAGGTCGGAAGCGCTGCAGCTTTTCGGCGCCGGTCGCGAAAAGCGCATCTATGCCGTGCCGCCCTATACCGATGTCGTCAGCCTGGATTTTGAGGACCATCCCT
>NZ_RZTV01000260.1:0-275 GCF_003997555.1 Mesorhizobium sp. M1A.T.Ca.IN.004.03.1.1
ATCTCGCTTCGCCGTCTTGCCGACCGGCCGGGCGTTTCCGCCGCGATCTTCGGGCCGCTTGCCGAATCCCATATCAACGTCGACATGATCGTCCAGAATATCTCCGAGGACGGATCGAAGACCGACATGACCTTCACTGTGCCATCCGGCGATGTCGAGAAGGCGATCAAGGTACTCGGCGACCATAAGGAGAAGATCGGCTACGATGTCGTGCAGAACGAATCGGGGCTGGTGAAGGTATCGGTCATCGGCATCGGCATGCGCAGCCATGCGGG
>NZ_RZTV01000026.1:0-16149 GCF_003997555.1 Mesorhizobium sp. M1A.T.Ca.IN.004.03.1.1
CAATTAAGTGCCAAGCGACACAAGGCTAATCGGTTCCGTCACCGCGTACTCCAGCTGAACATCGACATCATGTGCGCCAACAGCCCGCAGGCCAAGGGCTGCCTCGAACGCGCTAACCTGGCGCTGCCGTCTTGTGAAGAAGCTACGCCTGGCGACATCAGCACAATCGACGCGGCGAACGCCTACGCGGCCGAGTTCGCTATCCCTTCGCCTCCCTCAATCCGCGCCATCGCGTCCGCCGCATCTCGACCGAAGCCGCAATCTTCAGCGGCCTCTCGCGCGAAAGGCCCGAGGAGCGCATGTTCCGGCTTCTTGTTCGCGTCGGGCTTAGCTGCAGTGCGGCCGATCGATGCCCGCACGTTTTTTCGGGAGGCCAAAGGCAGCGCATCGGCCTGGCACGCGCGCGCGCTCATGCTGCAGCCGGATCTGCTTGTCGCCGACGAGCGCCGGCGCTCGACGTATCGATCCAGGCGCAGATCTGCCCTCCTTGCGACAACGCAAAGGAGAGCAAAATGACCAACACCATTAATGTCAACAGCCGCCAGCTATGGCAACGATTTGGAGAGTGGATCTTTCGAGACAATGTCGATGCTTACACCCAGGTCACGCTTTCGCACATGCGATATGCAATTTGTGCATTGCAATATCTGTGGCGATCGATATGATCCTGTTGTCGGCCATCTACTCCTCCCAGATGCGATGCCGACGCTGAATGCGGTGCACCTCCTCCCGCGCTGCATTTCAAATCGAGCCCACTGCCACCTCCTCCCGGCAGTGGGCTTTTTCTTTGTATGAGCGGCAATTTGGCCCTTGGCCAGTGTATGGGCTTCTCGGCGAGTCGAATGCTCCGGACTTCCAGGCCTTTCTTGCCCTGCCCGCAACAAACACTTTCTGTCCCTCCACCAGCACGCTGAGCCTGAGCGGTTCAACGCGGTGGCATGAACGAAAACGTCCTTCTCACCGTTATCGGGTGCAATGAAGCCGAAGCCTTTTTCGGGATAGTACCATTTGACCGTGCCCTGGCTCTTCAGCTGCGCACCCGTATCAGCGGTGGGCTCTCCAGCGCGGCGCGTATCTGGCGGCGTTTTCGCGATCTGATCGCTGATCTCACACTTGCACGACCTGATGACCTCTTGTACTTTCTTCAACCGCCACCTTGAGACGTGTCCTCTCGGAAACAGCGCGGCTTCCGGCAACTTCCAACACGCGGATGCGCAGATGAGCATCCGTGCCGTCCGACAGTTTGACGAAGCCAAAAACCCTATGCTGGCGTTAAACCACAGCAAGCAGTCCACTGTTCTCAGGCGCTGTGCCGGTACGTAGCACCAGCCGATGCTATTCGCCTTTGCGCTTCCGGCGTGATCCAAAAGCCCTCGGCTCACTTGCCGAGGGCTTTTTAGCCTTCAGAATGTTGCAATGATCGTGATTGTGATCTTGCACTTGACCTGACTGAAGCTCGCGGAACAGTTGATGCAGACGTTCGCGCACACCTTACCAACGCCGAGCGGTCCCTCCTTGCAAATATCAAAGCACTTGCTGAACCTAATATTTGGGGCCTTGGCGATCTCGGGAGGAAACTCAATTTGGATCGTTGGTCCGATGGTATTGCGCGCCGGATCGCTCACAACAACCGATGTCCGAGCGAGCGCCTCCGGCAGTTCCATTCCGAGGCTCTTCGCGAGTTCGATCCCATCGTCGCCGACCTTCACCTCCTTTTCCCCCAACCCTTCGGCAAGGTCATGGAGGAACGTAGCGACCTCGATAATTGTGTCAGTTGAGTCGAAGAATTCACCCAACCTAGCCATCCCTGTCTCCTTTCATGAGCGTGTAGTCCCCGCCTCAGCCAGATTGTATGTTACAATTACAGCACCACACGCCCTATGGCTGTCAAATCCAAAACCAAGAAGAAGGCCGCTTCAAAGCCGCGAAAGCTCACGCAGAAGCAAGAGCTCTTTTGCCGGTACTATACGCAGAACCGCGCACTTTTTGGAAACGCCACGCACTCGTACGCAGAAGCCTACGGCTATGACCTCGATAAGCTCTCGCGCGACGACGCGGTGTTCGAGGAGTGGACCGACGAACAGGGCCAACCCGCAGCGGAAACTGATTCAGGCGAGCAGCTACGATCGAGCAGCAAACGTCTGTGCGGTTGAGGGAAAGAGGCTACTCAGAACTCCTCAGATTCAGGACCGGAGCACGGAGCTCCTCAACGAGCTCCTCGAGGACAAGGTAGTCGACAGCGAACTCGCTCGTCTGGGCGAATGTCGGGTCGTGTATCTGCAGCGATACGACTCGCCGGCTTTTTCGCCCGAGCGCTTCCATCCGGCACCGATGTGGGGGCCGTCCTCGCCGCCGGCGTGCACGCGCTAGTCGGGTTTGTTTTCGTCGCTCGCTTAATTTCGAGTTTCAGGATGAGTGTCTGGATGCGTCCCGAATAGCCGGTCTGGTTGCGCGTGAATTCTCCGATCTGTGGCATGTCGTTCCCCCTGTGGCTGATGGTCTGCGGTGATGGGGACGGCACGAAAGGCGCCGCCGGTGGCGCGCTCACCGCGCTGGCGCACGCCATTGAAAGCGGCCGTCGCCTTGCTCGTCGGTCCACAGCGGGACCGCGCGGCCGATGATGCGATCGGTTGAGACTAGGCCGAAGTAGCGAGCGGCCGTCGAGCCTGTCTCGGACCTCGCGGTTCATGAAAAGAACGGCGCCGATGCCCTGCGAAAACAGACGTTTAGGTCTGCTGGTTTGATGTCTGGATTTGACACGGATCTTGACGGTGTTTGCATGTTTCGGCTCGTGCCCGAGATGCAATACCCGGCGCAACGCCGATGCCAAGCCACGTTTGAAATGTATCTGCTCATGCGTGCCTTGCATCGCTATCAGAAGCGAAGGCGGGGTGGTGAGGTCGGACGAACCTCATTTGAGCGGCCAGGTCTTCCATGAGCGCCGCCGTCAATGCTGACTTTATTAGCGCTATTTCGCGATGAAAGATGACGCGTCGGTCGCGGTGCTGTCCGTTGAACGATCCTCTTTATGGACAGCAGCCGTCCCAACGTTTTATGGTTCTGCACGCCTCGGTTTGTTCCATCTCGCGGATCACAACCTGAGCTGCGCGTCGCTTTCGTTGCTACATTAAGTCCAGCCTATCGCGAAACGCGTGGACGAACCGGATTGTCCGAGCCGCAAAGTCACCAAGCATAGTACCAAGTTAAATCTCCAAACCCAAGGATCCCATATCAGATGCGCAATACTATTCTATTCGGAGGTGTTAACCGTGAACACCTCGTGTCAGTCGCAAGCGCCCAAGCCTTGGCCGAGGCGTTGCCGGACGCAGACCTTTGGTTTTGGAATCTTGACGGGCTCGTCCACTTCTTCAACCGGGGAGTTCTCATGAGCCACGAACGCCCATTCGAGGTCGAGCTGCCGATATCGGGTGAATCAATTGGCACAATTGAGGCCGCAATTGACCGTGCTCGCCTGGAGGAACGGGTACTCGTACTCGGTCTACACGGTGGTATGGCGGAAAACGGGCAACTGGCGGCTCTATGTGAAGATCGTAGGGTAAGTTTTACAGGATCCGGATCGGCAGCAAGCCGGCTTGCCTTCGATAAAGTGGCGACCAAAGAAGCTGTCGCTAAAGCTGGCATTTTAACACCGCCCACTCTCTCAGTTGAATCAGCTACGCACGATCTCGTCACCTACGGGAAACTTGTGGCTAAGCCCATAGCCGATGGGTCAAGTTATGGGCTTCTGTTTGTGAAAAGCCTTGAAGAACTGAAAGAATTCGGTGAAGCTGTTCACAACGAAGCTTATCTTTTTGAACCGTTTATTGCAGGTATCGAGGCGACCTGTGGCGTCCTGGAGCATAATGGGAAATTAATAGCACTGCTGCCCGCGGAAATTCGACCTGCTGATGGTGTATTTGACTATGCAGCGAAGTACCTATCTCCCGGAACTAATGAGATCTGCCCAGCCAGCTTTGGCGAGAAGGTGAATTCAACCCTACAGGCTATGGCATTGAAAGCCCATTCAACCATAGGTGCTCGCGGGTACTCGAGAAGCGACTTCATCGTCACGGCAGATCAACTGTTTTTCCTCGAGATCAACAGTTTGCCTGGTCTGACGAAGGCCTCCCTCTTCCCCAAAGAATTGGCCGCTCAAGGAATAGCATTCGCTGAGTTTATTCAGGGCCAAATTGAGTTGGCGGTAGCCCGTTTCGATAATTAGACATCCTAACATGGTGCAAGTCGCATCTGCCGTAATAATTTAATTTGTGAAAGAGTATGGCGGTGATTCGCTACACGTTTGAACACTACGGTGATCCCGACAGGATTTGAATAACCTTTGGGCTAAAGATTACAATTTGGTAGTGAGGAGTTCGATTCTCTTCGGGTGTGCCTTTCTTTTCAAATGCTTAGTCTGCCGCCGCAAACCTGAACTGGGGAGAGCGGCTGTCTTGGATGTCAAGCTGTTTGCCATGGTTTTTGGTCCCGGACGATGGCGTTGAGAATGGTAAGGAGCTTTCGCATCGTGGCGACGACGGCAACGATGTTAGGCTTGCCGGCCTCGACAAGACGATCGCGGAAGGCCTTGAGCACGGGATTGTGCCTGATGGCGACGAGGGCGGCCATGAAGGGGACGGCGCGCACGCGGCTCCTGCCGCCGCCGATGACGCTCTTGCCGCGCCATTTGCCGGACTGCCTCGTCCATGGCGCAGGCGAGCGCGGCGAATCTGGGGGCGGTCGAGGCTGCCAGGCTCCGGCATTTCGGCAATCGCTAGCGGGGCGACAATTTGACCGACACCCGGCACGGAGAAGAGCAGCTTTTCATTGACGCCAGACTGGAGACTTGCGGATATGATCGTCCATGTCTCCATTGAGGCTTGCCAGTTCACAGCGGATCGCGGTGAGCAGCCGTTGGATGCTCTTTTGCACGTGTCTTGGCCGTGGTGGTGCGGGCACGGTTCTCCTCGGCCACGATCATCTGCAGATCTGCCGCCGGCGGGCGACGAGTTCGGCCAGGGCCAGTTCTCTTTCCTGCGCTGTTGGCCGATTCATTGACATTGGTCAGCTTTGGGAACTGCCCGGAATGCAAGAGGCGCGCCGGTGGCGGAAAGCCTGTTCGGCCGATGAGCCGGCGCTTCTTCGAGACCTATGTCGAGCAGCAGCTCGCGCCGACGTTCAGAAGGGACGACGTCATCGTCCTCGGCAACCTCGCCGCCGACAAGAGCCCGGGGCGCAACAGGCCGCCAAGGCAGCAGGCGCATGTATATTGTTGCTGCCGACACGCTTGTACGTCGGTGCTCAAGCTTTTTTCAATTCAATCCGCTAGGCATAAGGTGCCGCCGGGCTTAAAACGTTCGACCGGCAATGCAGGAGTAAGCCGAAGCCGACGTTCGCGGCCAATCGCCGGCGCATCGGCTTGCGTCTCGGCGCCGTTTTCAACCTAGCGAGGCAGAAGCGGCCAGCCTGACACCGAGCGCCGCTAGGATTGCTCCGGTGATCCGGTTGATCAGGCCGCAATGCCTCAGATACGGGGCGCGAAAGGCGTTGGTCGAAAAAGTCGTTGCAAGCACTCCGTGCCAGGCTATCGACATCAGGAAGAGCAACGAAATCATAATGGCCAGTGCAACAACTGGCACCTCTTTGGTCAGAAAGGCCGCGAAGATACTTCCGAAATAGGCCGCGGATTTCGGATTTGTCAGATTGGCAACCAGACCGCGGCGGAAGTAATTCCTGTGGGATGATCCGTTGCCTTTGCCGAGCGCACCGGGCTTCAGCGCATCCGCCTTCCAGAGCCTTACCCCAAGATAAATCAGGTATCCGCCGCCCGCGATTTTGAGCGCCAGGCCCAATGCCGGCAGCGCCTCCAAAATCACCGACACGCCAACCATCGCTCCCACCATCCACACCAAGCTTCCGATTGCAATTCCCAAAGCAGCGCGCATGGCATTGCTTCGCCCGCTCGACAGCGCTGTTGTCAGGAGCAGTACTGAGTTTGGACCCGGGCTTACCATCACAGCAAAATGGATAGGCAGGATGGCGAGAATCAGGTCGACACAAATCTTCATGGGACGAACTATTCCTCGCAACAAACAATCGTGAACCGATAGGATCATCGGAGAAACAAGAGATCCCCGGGGGCGACCCTCGCGCAGGTCCGACCAGACGCGTTCAGGCTCGGTTCTCACCCTGGCAGCATTGGAAAACTGCTTCCATGAGACCCGATATCTTGTCTTCGGTTTCGGTCAGTTCACTCGCCGCATTGGATTCGCGCAACACGCCCATGCCGACCTTAGCATGGATGGTGTCGCCCTGAACCAATGCGTTGCGCAGATTCAGGAAGCTACCCGCATAGCCCTCTTCCCAATGGCCGACGATACCCCCGTAAAAGCGATGTGGGCTCTTGTCGGAATCCGACAGAGATAACAGCTCGGCAGGCTTCGCCCCCATTATTGGGAAGAGCGTGGGGATGATGTCTAAGATCGTGATCTGCGGGCGCAGTGATCCAACCACCAGACTATGCAGATGACAGACATGGCGAAGCCGTTTGATCTGCATGGGCTTGATAAGTGTCATGCCCTCGGCCTCGCAGAAAGGGGCGTAGCGCGCCGACCGGCTCTCAATAGTCGCCAAATGCTCTTTTTGCTGTTTGGGATTTTCGATGAGCTCGCGCCTTTCAAAGGCCTCCCCCTGTCCCGCCTTGCATGTCGAGGCCACAACGTCGACGTGAAGATCGCCTCCGACGATTTCGAAGGTGTTTTCTGGGCTGCATCCGAATGAGAAGGTTGTCTCATCAAGGCAATAAAAGTGGCTGCACGCATATTCGCCGTTGTTTCGAGCATGCTGCCGATAGATATCGAAACGATCGACGTTGCAAGGAATGGCCCTGCAGAACGATCGCATCATCGTCATTTTGCCATCAGGGTGGTCCTGCAGCGCGAGGATGCCAGCTTCCAAGCGCGCCAGAAATGCCGCATCGCTTTCGGCGCGCTCCCAGCCATCCGAGACTTCCGCAAAGGACAATGGCGCGGGTGGGATGGGAGTGCCAAGCGGTACGATGATATCGTCCACCAGTTCCGAGAGCATTTGCCGCGCCTCGCGCACGCCGGAACTATCCTGCGCATAGCTGACCTCCCCGTGTGGCGTCGCTGCGGAAAATCGAAATTCGAGCCGGGGCTGCTCGAAAACCGCAGAGGGTAAGCGCGCGTCGCGAAAGGCTCTTTTGAAATCAGGGCTGACGAGAAAGAAACAAGGGGCGTCTGCATCCACACTGGCGTTCAAGACATCGAACAGCCCCGTATCCTGGCCGTCCTTGGTAGTATGTCTAAACTGCGATTGCGCCGCCGAAGGCAGGGAAACCCGCCGTCCCCCGCCAACCCCAACCTTGACAATCCCCCGGTTCTTGTTGTGGACCAGATAGCTTCCCGGCGACGAGACGAAGCCCGAACGCCAAAAGAACTGGCAAGCCAATTCGAAATAGGCCTCATGCGCCGACAAATTGCCCATTCTTCATACTCCCGAGTATCTGGGCCTTGTTATCATCAGGCTCAATGAACTTTAGGCCCTGCGCAGAGGCGCAGGCATGGCCGCGGGCGGCGTTGCGCTCGAGGATGTTGGCTGTAGCCTCGCCCCTTGTGAGGCAGAAAGCGCCGTGCGCCCGAAGCTGTCCACGGCATCGCGTCTGGCTCCGAGTTCGAGAAGTCGGGAAACAACGTCCGCTTTGTCGCTTTGGGCAGCGACGATAAGTGGAGTCCAGCCAAGAAGCGCTCGGGCTTCGAGGCTGGCGCCTAGCTTCGCAAGGGCATCAATGACTTCAAGATTGCCATTGGCGCTTGCCGAGATGAGCGGCGTCCAACCTAGATCGTTCCGGTGCTCGAGATCGGAGCCATGCGCAATCAGCAACTCCACAAGCGCAGCAGAGCCGGTTTCAGCAGCTGCGCACAGCGCTGTGGTGCCGAAATCGTCGGCGGCGTGAACGTCTGCGCCGGCCTCGAGCAAAAATGTCACCATCTGGGCCGAGCCCTCATATCCGGCGACGATGAGCGGCGTGCGCCACAATGCCGGGTCGCGCGCTTCGAGATTTGCACCATGATGCACGAGCCGTTTGCTCGCGGCCAACGCATCGCGCTGTACGGCGAAGAGCAACGCCCTGTTCAGTCTCTCCGCCGGCGCTGGACATGCGTCTTCAATGGCCGAAATGGCTGCGCTTAGAGCCATGTCGGTGCTGGAATCAATCGCCCTGAAAAGATGTTTCTCATCGTTTGAAAGACGGTTGGCTGCGCAAAAGTCGGAAGCGACTTTAGTCATGTCACTCTCCCATTAGGTCGCCGACCTGTCTACGAGTCAACGCTAGCGCATATTCTTCCCCAAGCACACCTTCCTCGGCCAAACGCCGGGCGGCGAACCGGCGCGCATTTTCCTCGACATCGGCCGGGTTCTCGCCGGGTGCCATCTCGATCAGCAGTTTGCGGCCGCGACGGACATGGGTCAGCTCATCGGCATGGACAAAGTCAAAGGCCTTCCCGATGAGGTGGTCGTCCCGCGCATAGGCTTGCTGCGCCAGGACATTCAGACGGCTCACGATATTTAGCTCGCCAAATATATTGAGCTGCGCAAAAGCCAGAATCGGGGGCATCGCAGCTCGCACATTTATGCCGATGATGGAGCATGGAAGCTCGAAGGGATCGTAGCCGAGATTAGCCAGCATTGCGTGACCGGCCTCGACATGCCGCGCCTCGTCTTCAACGAAACGCGCGAGTTGTTCTACCAGCTCGAACGGAGCGTCATCGAGGTCGAACAAGACGTTTGCGAATGTTTCGATGGCATCGATCTCGTCGCGCTGTACCCGAGCCAATTCCAGACGATCTGCGCCGTATTGATCATCCGGAACCTTCTGCAGCCCGTCTGATGTCGAATACAGGCGAGACTGATGGAATAGGGCAAACCGGCCATCGCGGGAGCATTCGTATGTCCGCTGATAGGGCCCTCGGCTGTTCTGCCTCAACACCGGCGATGGTTTGCAGTCCAAGGCCCGGGTCTTTAACACCGCAGCGATATGCGTCTCAAAGAGATGGCTTTCAGACTCAATAGCGACATAGGCCGCTCGAGCCGTTTCAAGCCAGTCGGCAACCTCTTCGAGATCGGGAGTAAAACGCCGCATGATCGCCACGCTCGGGCGGTCCAGAAGGCGGCTGGTTCTCTGGGCATACTGTGTCTGGCGTTCGACAAGATCGGCCACCAGGACGCTGTAGCCGAAAACAAACTCGGCAGCGGAATCAGAATACAGCAACTCGTTGCTGACAACCGAGATTGTATGTGGGATTTCGCGCAGCTTCGAGTCGCGCACCCGTAGTTCGATCAGCCTCCGGCGCGTTGCACCCGCGATCTCGGCATGCAGATAGAGGCTGTGCGCCAAAAATACTTTGGTCTCGATCTCCGGGATGCGGATGATCGTACCCGCGATCACACGCATCAATCCCCAGTGGCTGAAGAACAGATACTTAAGCGCTTCCACCGCCTGATCGAAGGTGAGCGCGGAATCGAGATCGACGGATAATGGAGGTAATTTAGGCAGGGGTGCGGTGTAATCCGCCGCCCGTGACTTTGTGGTCTTTGGAACGTTCATTCTGAAAAATCCCCTCTCAGAAACGGCGCTCACATGCACCAAGCAGGGTCAGGTGATGCGGAACAAAGTTGCGAGGAAGCTGCGACCAGGTGGCGAAGAACGCGCCGAGGGCGGCCGAGTTGCCATAGATGTCGCGATAATCCGAGGCACCCCTGTCGATCTCATGCTGGCGCAGATAATGCTCGACCGGCCATTCCATGATCCGCGCATGGCGGTGGTGAAAATCGTGCGCCGGCATGACGGACACGCACACGAAACCACGTTCCAGCATCGGCCCCAACATCGCGGCAGACCAGTATCCCCAAGCAAGAAGAGCTTCGCCCCAGCTCAGGTCGCGGCGCGGTGCGGCAACTAGAAAGAACCTGCCATGTGAAATGCGACGAACGAAATCACGCGGAGCTTCATTGCTGGCCCGCCGCGACAACCAAAGATGTTCGGCCGGAACCTGCAGCCCTATGCTGATCGCGAGAAGCGGGCCGACCGGCACGAACCAGGCCAGGAACCAGACGTTCAAATCGCCGAGCCAAACAACCAGCCCAAGTATCACGCCATGCATGGACCACGCCATAAGGCGCCGCGTCGTCGACCCGGTAATGAAATTCGATCGCAACCTATCCCAGAGAAACAGCAGATGGTAGCGGGGGGAAATTAGCGACAGCAGCAAGCGTTTTTTGTACCAGCTGATCTCCCGGCCCGTTTCGAATCCCATCATGAACAGAAGGCCCATATCGGGATCGTCCGCTGTGCCTATTCCCTCCATCCCGTGGTGTTTCATCGTGTGGCCATGCGCATACTCGTCCATATTCGAGGCCAGAACGAACGCTGTCAGCACTTCGCCGACCCAGTTGTCCAAACGTTTGTTCCCCGTAACGCACGCATGGGCCGCATAGTGCGAGATGAGCTTGAGCGAACTCGCACCGTTGACCGTCAGAATCCAGGCAAACGGCAGCGCCAGAAGCCAGACGCCCCCCATCAAAAGGAACGTCACGGCAAGCCCGATACCAGCCGCAAACTTGGCAAGGTCGATCGTCAGCCGCCCAACCGGCGGAACCGTGAACACGGGGCTCTGCCCCCGGAGGGGCTTTCCGCTTACTGCCGTGATCAACGGCTGAAGCCAGTTTGGAAACCTGTCGAAGGTTTCCCGCGGCGACCGCGATGTGTCGAGGAAATAGGGCAATTCTCCCTGCATGGTTTGCGACGCCGCACCTTGCTCATCAAGACGTGTCCCTGCGGTCGAAGTGGTCTCTTCGGTCAGTGCCATGTTAGTTTCTCCAAAACTCTGCGAGTTCCAGCGCCGGCTGTCGGCCAGCTAGGATCTCCTTCGCGGCGTCAGCCAAGCATTTGGCGCTAGCTTTAACCGCCTCAGTGTCTTCTAGTCCGAGGGATATCCGGAAATACGAGGGCGCATCAGCGCGGTTCAGCCGCGTCGTCTCGTAAACACGCGCGCTGGACTTCAGCCAGCCAAATCCTGCCCGGACATCGGGCACAACCGCATCGCCATGGGCGCGCGCCTTCTGCCGCCACCGCGTCAGTAGCTGTTTGTAATCCGACCCCTCGAAGTCTCCGAAAACGAGGTATATGAGCGAACCGACCCCTTTTGCGAAGACCTTGGCATTGCCCTCGTCGGCGAAACTGTCGAGCACTGTAAGCTTAAGCTCAGTTATGCCGGAACGAGACAGCTCCGTCGCAAACGTCCTGACGTTTCGGCTGTGTGTCGCCATTCTCGGCGGCAGCAATCGGATGAGCGAAGCGTCGAGGTATGAGAGGGCCCGGGCCTGTAGGGATTGCCCAGTGTCGCGCGCATAGTGGCGTGACGATGCGATAAGATCCCCTGCGCCGTAAATGACACCGCACATCGCATCGTTTGTGATGTATTTTGTGCCGCTTTCCACTACGAGAAGACGGTCTGGAAAGTCGAGCAGATCGAACCATTGCGTAAGCGCACTCTGCACCGAATTGTCGAGAATGAAGATCGGCGCCGACGGGCTCGCTGACCACGCCGCGATATCGCGCACCGGATCGACGCTCGGCATATTGGCTATCGTTTCTAGAAGAACGACCTCAGGGCGGAAGCCCCCGAGCGCATCTCGCAAGACGTTCGGCTGCGCCACGTCGACCGCGTGAATCTCGACCCCAAGCGGCAGGAGATGCCGCTCGATCAGGCCCGAGGTCTCGAAGTACCGAGACTTGCCGACAAGCAGGCGCGTGCCAGTCCTCACCTTGCAGGCGCCTAGCGCAACGGCAATCGCCGACATGCCGCAATTCACGAGAATACTCTGCTCCGAGCCATAGACCTCGGCCAGGACACGCTCCAACTGAAGGCGCCGGCCGTTTTCGAACGTGTCCCAATATGTAAGATTTGTGATTCCAGCATCGGTCTGGGTTGCCAGAGTCCAAAACGCGTCCATGTCCTCGACAGGCTCGGCGATATTCACGGCGTTGTTAAGCTCGGTTGCGCGCTGGAGGATCGCCGCATGCAACCGATTCACCTGCCACTGCCATTGGTTGAGCGAGCGGACGGGGCCGCTTTCGACGATGTCCAGACCATAGACGCGCAGCGCTTCAGTCAGATAGTCGGAGGGCCTGTCCGGCGTTTGTTTTAGCATTCGGGAAACTCCTAAATCTCGCCAGGTCGCGGCGACTTCTTGGCTAAGCGAATGTTGCGCGTCATCAGCGATTGACCTCAGCAACCAAAAGGTGATGGCTGAGGAGGATGCCTGGCATCGAATCGCGTCGGTCGGTGAAAATCACGCGGCCGCACCCGTTGAGCATCTTGCTCCATTCATCGGCTGAGCGATGCGAGGCAGGGCAAGGTAAAGGCGTTTTGTTCAGCCCGTAGTTGAAGAAATCGTCAACCAGAATGTGCAGGTCGTTCGACAGGTCGGGCTCGACGCAATTCTCGACGATGATCACCCGCTTAGATGCGAGCTTCAGGGCGAGTTGCAGAAGCCCTTCCGAATCCGCTTCGTGGTGAAGAGCAGTGATCAACAGCACCGAATCGTAGCTGTTTGGCACTGCCTGCTTTGTGAGCGTCTCATGATCCAGCCAAGTCACGCTGTCTTCGGTCAACTGGTAGCTGTCGCGAACGTCATCGCGTTCGGTTACGGTGGTGAGCACACCCATCTCCGAAAGGATACCCCCCAGTTTGCCGCTGCCGCATAGCAGATCGATCGTCGTGCCGCGGATATGCGGCAATAACCAGTGTGCCATCGCCGCCGACCGGCAATGATAAAAGACCCCGTTCCAGCGGTCGCGCACACCACGGCCGGCCAGAAAATCGTAAATATCTCGATAGGCGCCTGGCCCCTTCTCAATAAGCATAGCCTCAAGTCGGCCGGATACTTCAACTGCCTCGCGCTGCGCATATCCAAGATCAAAATACAGGGTACGTGACACTCGATTGGCGAACTGTCGATAAACCTCGTTTGAAAAGCACATCGGTTCTGTCGCGAAGCCTTTTTGCTGATGAGCGATGTTCATGTGCAGTCAAACTCCTGATTTTCTGACGCCAAGGGGCGTGAATGGAACATTGCGATAGGACGCAGTTTTCTTATCGTACGGCAGATTTCCGGTTAAGTTGTTACTATATGGCGCCCGCAGGGAAGGCTCCGGTCAGTAAGGATGTCTTCGTCGGTGAATGATCAGGTCCAAAGCACCTGCATCGCCCAATAGTTCGGCAAGATGTCTGATGATGGCATCGGAAAAATCATCGGGAACGTCCACAAGCTCGCCCGAGTGCTCGTCGTAGATGTGTGCATGCGTGGCGGTGTTCGTGTCGTAGTAGGCTTGGGAGGAAAACTGCGGAAGCTGCCTGAGATCTCCTCTTTTCGTGAGGCGCAATAGCGTGTCGTTTACAGCCTCAAGCGATATGTTCGCGCGATCGGATTCCAATCTCCCGTGTATGTCGTTCGCGGTGAAGTGGCAGGCGCCACCCGCAAATACGGCTTCGGCAATCCGCTCATGAGAGTTTGGGTAATGAAATGCACAGTTGTCTTGGCAGGCGCGTTGTGTGCAGTTCTGGCATTGGGCGCTATTTGCCATAGGTCGCTCCTTTGTCTTGAATGCTAGCGTATGTCGAAGCTCGAAAGTTCACCGTCCGTCTGGATGACTGAGAGGTATACTCACTAAGATTCTCTCGCGTTTGCCGACAATGCAGATGCAAAGGAGTGCGGGGGTCGCTTTGGCACTTCGAAATTTGCATCCGCCGGCAGCGAGCGAATGAATCTTGGATAGCTGTCGAAATTCACACTGTCGGCGACAAACGGTCTCTGCTCACCGCGACGAACAAGCAGTGAATGGTCAATACCCAGCAGACGGCGGACGCTCACCAATGCTTCCTGTGTGACATCAGTGTAGGCGACGATACACCATTCGCCGCCGACTTCCTTTGCGAGTCCGCACGGCCGGACCTTCCATCTCAAGCGGCCATGATGGGCCATGAAGTACGTTTTCTGGATACCTCCGACCGCTGACAAACCTTCATCCAGCGCATACTCCATGACGGCATAGGAAAGTTGAGTAATAGTTCCCCTAATTCCGCGGTCAGCGACATCTCCTTTGACGAAGGTTCGCGTCCATTCCGCATAGTCCGGACGCCTAGGTACGCCGGTTAGTTCGCACATATCAGGGAAAACTTCGGATACCAGATGTGGATCGCTGGTTGGGATAAGCCTGGCGGATGTAACGACCTGTTCGTCCTGCATGCCAAGAATGTACGTTGCGACGTCCGTATCGAATTGATCAACCTCACGGCCATCGATGCTTTCCGGGCGCCACTGCTTCTGCCGCACAAAGGCGTCATGACGCCGACGAAGGAATTCGTCGAATTCCCTCTCATAGAGCAGCCTATTGCGTGACGTGACTACATGTGCATGGATCATGCATCAGCTCCTCTGGTTGGTTGGAGCTGAGCTTCGCAACGTTCTCATCCGTTGTCAGGTATCAGGGTTGATACCTTGACAAATTCACGGATGTATAGCCCGCAGCCTAATTGCTTCGACAACTGCTTGGATTGTGGTCGAAACGCCTAGCGCCTCGCGGGCCGCTTTTTCATGTTTGCGAACCGTCGCTTCGCTTATCCCAAGGATGACTGATACATCCCAGGCAGACTTGCCCTCTGCGGCCCAAAGTAGCACTTCCTTTTGACGCTCCGTCAGCGGGTCCACCTCCCTCTCGCCATATATAAAGGCTTCGATAGACATCCCAGCGTAAATGGCCATCGTGACCAGAAGAGACTTTTCATGTTCCGACATGTTGCAGCGTAGCTGCCCGGAAGCGAATGACAGGACAGACTGCCAATGTTTGAACGCATGCATCGGGACCGCAAATCCGCTGCGGATTCCAAACTCGGTCGCTTCGTCGTGAACAAGCTTGCTCTCAGGAGTGCCTGTCCAGCATTCCGGAATTTCATCCCAATTGAAGGGAAAGCGTGACTTGGCTGAGTAGATGCAGACAGCATCCGACCTTGAATGCTCTTTCTCACAATATCGCTCGAACCAGCCTTGGGGCCAGCCCATCAATTCAACCATCGGAGCGAGTTTCTGACCTCCCACGGGCACACCTGAGAAAATGAGATGCTCAAATCCGAGTGGTCTTGAGCTGGTAAGTATGTCCTTCAAGAGGTCCGTTGAGCAACGATGACTGCCGCATCTTTCAATGAAGCCAAAAGCAGCTGCTCCAATCACGACACTCGCCTCCTGCCACAACTTCTATTCATTGCTCGCCAATCATCATGAGCGGGGGCAATGGGCTTCCATATCGGTCCGCCGCCCCTCTATGCGCGATACAGCGCTTCGGTCGTCAGGGCGCACCCTGAATCGCGCCGCCCGCCGTCCGGTCGACCATGAGATGCGACAAGATCGAGGTTCAAAAAGTAATCCTCGGTGGCTCATTGACGGAAATCCAAAATCTGCCCCACAGTTTGCCACTAAATCCTGTGGCGTAGCAAACATTTGCGCGGCAAGTGCTGATGGCTGGCAGTGCTGCGATAAACAGGGTCTCCGCGCTCCCCGCCATCGGTCACACCTCATCCTGCCTGTTTGGCATGGTAAACTGGCTGCTGAACGAGATCACCGCCGAGCAGCTGGGCGCTGGGACCACTCTCGAGGTTTACATCGCCGTTCCGCCGGCGCTGGAGTGAAACGGGCTTCCGGCTCACGCCCGCCGGCCTCGAGGCAGAGCTCGTCGAGATGATCCGACCGCCTTGGAACAAGACGCGGGTAGAGGCATGATGAAGCGTTGGCAGCGTGTCTCCATGGACGCGAGCGCCGGGATCACGATCATTCGCATCGCGCGCGGCCGCAAGGGCGACGCCATGGCTACCGTGGAATCCTTGGAGTGGTTTGAGCCGGACGGTCACAGATACACCGGCTACGCCGCGGCTCAGGGAACGGGGCGGCGTCGGTCCGTAGAGGTGCTCGCCGACTTCAAAAAAGATGCGGGCAGTCGTTGCGCTTGAGAGCGACGACATTTGGGAGTCCGGCATGGGGTGACCTGCTGCCAATCGGCTGTCACTTGGCAGTTAATTA
>NZ_RZTV01000261.1:0-275 GCF_003997555.1 Mesorhizobium sp. M1A.T.Ca.IN.004.03.1.1
TCGGGCAAGGGTGAGGTCAAGCCCATCCTCTTCATGTGGGCGACTTTCACCGTCTTCAACACTATTGCCTTCGTTCTAGTGGCCCGCGAGGCCGACCGGCTGGCCCATGGCCGGCGGGCGACGCTGCTGACGGAAGCCTTCGGCCGCATTATTTCCATGCCGCTTGCCTGGCACCATCAGCGCGGCACCTCCAACGCGCTGCATACACTGCTGCGTGCCTGCGAGACGCTGTTTGGCCTCTGGCTGGAATTCATGCGCAACCACCTATCGACGGT
>NZ_RZTV01000262.1:0-275 GCF_003997555.1 Mesorhizobium sp. M1A.T.Ca.IN.004.03.1.1
ATCGATGGGGCGCTGGGCAGCGATCTTGGCAAGTTTCTCCTGTCCCAGCAAAGACCGGCGGTCGGCAATTCCTTCGGCAATAAGGCTTTGCGTCACCAGTTTTCGTGTCTGCAATGCCGGCAGAAGGATCAGCGCCCCGAAAAGGAAAAGGGCGACAGCGGCCACAAAGACCGCGACGGAAACCAACAAACCCAGATCCAGTCCACTCGCAAACAATTCCGCGCTCGCCTCTCTTAGATATCGAAGGTAACCATTCGATACATGATGTAGTCACC
>NZ_RZTV01000263.1:0-275 GCF_003997555.1 Mesorhizobium sp. M1A.T.Ca.IN.004.03.1.1
GCATGGTGCCGGGCGATGCTGGGACCTTCATTGTCGAGGGCCTGATCGGAATAGCTCACAAGCTTGGAATCCGGGTCGTCGCAGAAGGGATTGAAACAGAACCCCAAGCTGCTCAATTGAGCCAGCTGGGCTGCAAGCTCGGACAAGGCTATCTGTTTTCGAAAGCAGTCGATCGAACGGTTGCCGCGGCCATTTTAGAGCAGCATGGACAACGGCTCAACCAAGACAAGACCCGTGCCGGAGCCCTATAGCCTGAGCGAGGTTTTCGCGCTCGG
>NZ_RZTV01000264.1:0-275 GCF_003997555.1 Mesorhizobium sp. M1A.T.Ca.IN.004.03.1.1
GTAAAAATCGCCCCTAGGATAACCCAACAGGAAGATTGGCGTAGTCGCGAGGGAGAAGTATCAGTCACCGCCCGGCAGAACATTTTCGATGGGCTTAGGCTTGATTCAGTATTCTGGAGTGGACGACTGGACGAAGTCGAGTTTCTCCAGAGACTGTATGATCTTCAGAAGCTTCGCTCTTTTGACAACCGCTTCAAAGATGCCGCTGGAGATATCTGGCAGCATCGCGTCAACAACAATGATTGGGATAATGATTGGGTCTACAGCGACTCGCA
>NZ_RZTV01000265.1:0-275 GCF_003997555.1 Mesorhizobium sp. M1A.T.Ca.IN.004.03.1.1
CAACGATCTCAGTCGGATCGCCGAGCAGGAAAAGGCGCTGAGCTTCGATGCCTTCGATCTCACCACTGCCTGGCAGCTCGGCAAGCTTCTGCAGGAGCTCGCCAGCGAGCGCGGCCTCGGCATCGCAATCGATGTGACGCTGCATTCGATGCCGGTCTTCTATGCCGCGCTCCCGGGCGTGACGCCGGACAACGTCAATTGGGTCAGGCGCAAGCGCAACATGGTGCTGCGTTATTTTCGCAGCAGCTATGCCTCCGGCCTGAAGCTCAGCAAGG
>NZ_RZTV01000266.1:0-275 GCF_003997555.1 Mesorhizobium sp. M1A.T.Ca.IN.004.03.1.1
CCCGGACCTCAAGTGCAGCATCCGGATGCCGCTAATATGGGGACAGAATCCCGGCGCCGCAAGGCATCGGCCGAGAGGTGCCGGCGTCACCTCTCGATTTTAAGGTGATGGCGTCAGGCTCTTTCCTTGACAAAGCGTCAGCTGACTCGCATCAAAACATGCCCGCGCCTAATGTGCTGATTTGAGACGGGACGTGAAGAAATCGGTACATGCCGACAACATGCAGTGCGAGGATGGAACGATCGGAATGGCAAGCGCAAGAAAGATCATCATCG
>NZ_RZTV01000267.1:0-275 GCF_003997555.1 Mesorhizobium sp. M1A.T.Ca.IN.004.03.1.1
AAATGCCCGCTAACGCCCTATCCTGTCGGAAAGCGGCAAGGCAATATCAAATTTGCAAGGAAATGGGTGCTTCAGCGCCGCGGTTGCCGCGTTTCCATCACATGAACCCGAAGCCGGTCCCGCAGGCCTAAGATTTCGGAGCGCAGCAGCGCGATCTCGTTGACCGCCGCCGGGGCTGGCAGGGGCAATGGCGGCGGAGAAGCAACGGGCGGAGATGCCGGCAACTCCGTTGCAGGAGACGCGACGGATTTGCGCAAGGACAGCAGGAAAGCCAG
>NZ_RZTV01000268.1:0-275 GCF_003997555.1 Mesorhizobium sp. M1A.T.Ca.IN.004.03.1.1
GCAAGATTAATGGCAAGGCGATGGCGGCTGAACTGATCGCCGTGATGGATGGCCTTCAGATGCTCTGGCTGCGCGATCCCACCCGCTTCGACATGGTCGGCGGGTTGGAAGCTTATGTCGGCCGCCTGCTGGCGAGCCTTGGTTTAGAGGGCTGAGCTTGGCTGAGCGCCGTGGATCATTCCGCGGCACCGAAGGGGCCATCTGCCAAGACATGGCGTCAGCCATTTCGCAGCTTCCAGGTCCGGATTTCGAACGGCATGATGTCGGCAGGTCCC
>NZ_RZTV01000269.1:0-275 GCF_003997555.1 Mesorhizobium sp. M1A.T.Ca.IN.004.03.1.1
GACTCGGCCTCGGTAGTGACGGGAAGTCCGCCGTTGAACCCGAGCGGGTCGTCGAGCCAGTAGCGCAGCGAGCTGTAGCCGCCAAAACCAGCCTTGTGGTCAATGAGGTGTCCGCCGGCATAGAACGAAAACTGTGGCGTCTGACTGTCGACGAGGCGGCCCGAGCACCAGGCATTGGCAGGGTCCTCGATATCCACGTCGACGACAGCGATGTCGAGAAATCTTTCCACAAGGGGCAACATAGCTGTCACCGCCCGGCTCGTCGCACAACGTCC
>NZ_RZTV01000270.1:0-275 GCF_003997555.1 Mesorhizobium sp. M1A.T.Ca.IN.004.03.1.1
AACACCGCATTCGTCGACCAGTACCGGCTTTCGGAGCGCAAGGTCGCGGCCGGACAAGACGTGCCGGCGGCCGACGGCGCCGCTGCGACGGCACCGAAGACCTGCCAGCGCTCGGCGATCGTCGATGTCGCGGCCGATCTGACCGATTTCAATGTCAACCAGAACGCATGGATCTCCTCCATGCTGCTCTACAAGATGGGCTTTTTCGGCATCGACTGGGATCATACGCCCTTCCTCGACAACAAGGCCTCTTTCCAGCGCGGTATCAACCAGGC
>NZ_RZTV01000027.1:0-15161 GCF_003997555.1 Mesorhizobium sp. M1A.T.Ca.IN.004.03.1.1
TCCACATGGCAGCCTAAAGTCAAAAACGCCTATCAGTCGCCTCGCCCTGATCGAGGACAACCTGTTGAAGCTCCACATCTAGGGCATGCGAAAATAGAAAATAACGGGCAAAAAGATGCGCCTTTTCCGACTCCGAGCCTAGATGGTTGAAAGCCTCGAAGTACTCCTTCGTCCGCTCGAGGAGATCTCCCGCATAAAGCGCCAACGGCTGTGACACGGTGACCCTCGGGCGCGCCTTGACCTTCGGCGTCTCAGGTCCACTCTTGGCCATCTCAGATTATCGGCTTAATTCCGGTGCCGGTATGCGACAAAGCCGAACAGAGTAGCCGCTGCGACGTTGAAGATTGCCCACAGCTCGCGCGGCAAATGAACCGGCATGAACGGGTTGAAGATCGCTGCCGCTCCAAACAGCGCCCAAGCCAGGGTGCGATTTTCAGGGCCTGATCGCCACACCATGGCTCCGCAGTAGATCCCGGCGAAAAAGACCACCACGCGGAGGAATTGGTAATAGCCGTACGGCCATGGCGCTACCGCCAGCAGCGAGGCAATAGCTACACAGATGCAGACCAACCGGACCGTTCCGGCCGGCGTCGAAAAGCATTATTTTCAGCAAACTTGATCCTCAAACGCCCAGCACGGTTGTTAGTGGAGTTTCGGCGCCCGCCATATATTTGAAAAGCCAGATTGCCCAAGTGATCGGCCAAATGAACGCCAACATCGCATCCAGGCTCAAGTTAATCAGGATTTTTACGACCACTGATGCATGGCCCTGCCATGTGTCGACGACATTCATCACGTAGGTGATCGGCCCGCCCAGCATGAAGAGGAGGCCCAGCGGAGCTGACATGATCAGCGGCCATAGCCGCGAGAAATGTTGTTTTCATTTTATTGCCCTCCCAAAGTATTTCAGACAGAGCACTATTGCCGGTCGGGCACAAGCTGCTCGTGGCACTGTGAACACAAATAGGATAGATGCTCCTCTGTGCAGGCCAAGATCGGGCGAGGAGAATACTTTGGATGGATTGCGATTGATGCACGTCCCGTTGGCGATCCTGCTGACATGGCCAAGGGTGGCGACGGCAAATGAATGCCTCTCGAAGTACACCAAGACCGACGTCTGCGCCTACGCAAAAAAAATGCAAACCGAAATGGCTCCAGCATTGCCCATGCTGATCAGTTCGAACATCTCCGTTCGGAGCATCATCGCAATCGGGCCAAGGATCGTTTTCAACGCCACCTGGGCTCAGACCGATGCGGAAGTAGACGCCAAATTGTTGGCTGCTGGCGTCTCGCGGCCGGTCTATGTCCAGAAGATCGATGAAATGACCAAAAACTATGTCTGTCGTGCGGAGGAACTATCTGCCTTCGTTCGCCTGGGCGGTGAGATCCAGTACACGTATACGACTGTGGATAATTTCCCAGTCGCGAACCCGCTCGTAGCACTCTGTCCTTAGAGCATCGCAGCACGGCTCATGACATGACTAGTCGCGGCCGATCAACCAGTTGATCAGCAGCCATGATCATTTGTTGGAACTCAATTGAGCCTGATCCGCACTAGCAAGTGGATAGAAGTGAATGTGCGGTTGCCCTTTAGCTCTACTATGCATAGAAACCACTCTGCCGGGGGGCGTAAAGTTGGGGTTGTGAGTGCGTGGGCTCTAAATTCGAAAAACTAAATAAGTTGCGTGACTCACTGCGAGAATCCAACCACGATTTTCGGGCGAGCACTCAGCTATTCAACAGCCTGGACCCTGCCAAGATCGACGGCGACCTGGATGTCATTAACCGCGGAAAGCAGCGCGGCGAGGTGAACCAACCCCCGAAAACGGCAAAGAATCTCGACGATGTCGAACATGCCATCGTGGAACGCGTTGAGGATGAGAAGAAGGCTGCGCATCACACTCTTGAGGACAACCTGCAACTCCTTGGAGGTCGTCTTGCCGGCCTCGATTTCGAGGAACAATTCGGTCTAATCCGTCAGACGAATGCCGCTAGCGTTTCGGACTTCAAAGCCTCGGTCGCCGTGGGCCTCGATGAACTTCACGGCCTGAGAAGGGCCCTGAACGACGCCGAAAAAGAGCATGCATGGTTTAAGGAGAAGCACGGTCTCGTTCGTGCCGCGCGTGTGCAGCACGGTGCCGCTCACATTTTCCGGCTATCGCTTCTGCTATTTCTGTTTCTGGTCGAGACAGCGATGAACGGCAACTTCCTGGCCAAGGGCAATGAGCAGGGATTTTTTGGTGGCATCCTTGAGGCTGCGGCATTCTCTTTCATCAACATCGGGGCGGCTTTGCTCCTGGCGGTTTTCTGCGCTCGTCTCGTCACCCATCGGTCGTTTTTCGTAAAATTCGTTGGGATCATTTCAATCCTTTTCTATATCGGCTTGGCGATTTCGATAAACTTGGCGCTAGCGCACTACCGTGAGGTCAGCGGCTCGCTCGCTGACGGCGCCGGCGCTGAGGTCATCCGTAATATGCTCGCCAATCCAGCGGGTCTCACGGACATCAAGTCCTGGTTGCTGTTTGCGATCGGCCTGATGTTTTCGCTTTTCGCTTTTATCGACGGCTGGTTCGTGCTCGACCCTTACCCAGGCTACACTGGCGTTGAAAATCGGCTCGTTCGACGGCGCGATGACTACATCGATCGAAAGAAGGAACTGATCGAAGAGCTGCAGGATGTCCGCGACGACCACAACGAAAAAGTGGAGGAAATCGTCAAGCAGCTTGGTAGTCGCCGGCGCGAGCACCGCGCGATTGTCGATCATCGATCGAGGCTTCTGGCTCTTTTTGCGCAGCATCAAGACCAATTGGAGCGAGCCTGCAATCAGCTTTTGTCGATGTATCGGGAAGCCAACATCCAGGCGAGGACCGAGCCGGCGCCCAAGCATTTCGGAACGCCCTACAAACTTGATCGCATCAAGCCATACGTCACCGGCGAGCGGGAGTGGAATGAGGGAGATGTTGGCGCATCAATTCGCCAGGCGCAGGAGGAACTCAACGAGCAGGTTCGTCTGATTGGTCAGGAATGCGAACGGGGAATTGAGCAGTACCGAGATCTTGATAAGCTTCACCCGGACAGCGTGAATGTCTAGGCGAACCCGCAGACGCAAGAAAGGCAATGCGGGTACCATTGCCGCGGCCATTGCCCTTGGTGTGCTATCCGTTGCGATGTTGGCCGGCTTCGGCTGGATGTGGACCAGGTCTGGCAATGGCCATATCGACGCCAACACGAATTGCCCATTGGACGGACCCTCCAGCCTGACCGCCGTCCTCATCGACGCCACTGATCCAATTTCGGCAACGACGATGGCTGATCTCAAGAACGAGTTCCGAAAGACCATTGGGCAGGTCGAGCCGGGTGGGTATGTGAGGATTTATACCCTGAGCTCGGCGCCTGGTGAGCTGACGGTGATGTTCGATGGATGCAATCCCGGTGATGGGTCGACCGTCGATAGTTGGACCAACAATCCTGCGCGGCGTCAAAAGAAGTGGGAAAACGCCTTCGGCGATCCTTTGAACAAACTTCCCGATGAAATCCCGAATGCGGCTTCCGCGAGCCAATCTCCGATCATGGCTGGAATTCAGAAAATCAAGCTGTCGCTCTTCGATAGCAGCTTGGCCAAACAGGGCAGTCCCAAGCGATTGGTGGTCGCCTCTGACATGATCGAGCATACGACGATTTACTCGCAGTACCGATCGGGACTGGATCACCAAAAATACCTCAACAGCGCCGCCGACCGCACATATGGGACGTCGCTGGATGGGGTGGGCATCACAATTCTTTATATCGATCGGGCAAAGAAGCCATTTCAGACCCTGGATCACGCGGAGTTCTGGACACATTGGGTCCAGAACCATCACGGCGAGTTCGAAAAGCTGGTTGGCTTGGATGGGTTAAACTGATGGCGAGAGCGCACGACAAACCTTTGCTGGATCATCCACGTCTGCCGGTCGTGGTTTTCGCGGCATTGACACTCGGCGGGTGTGTATTCATCGCCATTGCAAAACTCTCAGGCGTAAATCCGATCGTCGCGGCGGTAGCACCGGCCTGCCTGATGTTTTTCTATCTCGGGGTTTCGATCTTTGCTGGAAAGCTACAACTGCACGACGAGCAGACCGGCGATAACCTCTACTATATGGGCTTCCTGTTCACCCTGACGAGCCTTGGGGTCTCGCTGTTTCAGTTTGGAACGGAAGGCTCAACCGACACGATCGTCCAAAATTTTGGCATCGCGATCACGTCGACGATCACCGGTATTGCTCTGAGGGTTTTCTACAATCAGATGCGGCGCGATCCCGCGGACATTGAGCGAACGGCGAGGCACGAACTTGCCGACATGACACGGCGTGTAAGAGCCGAGATGGAAAGCGTAACCAGGGAGTTCGCCGACTTTCGTCGTGTCAGCCATCAAATGCTCGAAGAGGGCTTTGCAGAGATTGCCGAGCAAGCGGCACGCAATGGGGAGCACATTCGATCTGCCCTGGACAATATTGCCATGGAATCGATCAAGCCTGTCCAAGAGGCGTCTGCCAAGCTCAGTGACGCGTTGCAGCACAATTTCGGGCAAGTCGAAACCCAGTTTGCTTCGATAGCGAACCGCGTTGGAGCTGCAGCGGATTTGCTGGATAAAGCCAACAGCTCGATGTCCAACTCTGTTGGAAAGCTCGGTAATCAAGCCGACAATATGGCTGCCAAGCTGGAAAAGGTGGTTGTTCCTGATGAGGTGCTGAAGAACGATCTGGCGCCGATGGTCAAGCTCCTGGGTAATGCTGTCGCACAATATGCGATAAAAACCGAAACAGCCTCGCAAGAGCAGCAAACGCGGATGACCGGTCTTGCCGACGCAGTGATCAAGGTGGCGACTGGAGTGGAGAGAGCGGCAGCGGCCGCAGAAAAGACCGCAGAAACTGTCCAAGCGCAGCAGCGTTTGACTGAGGAGTTCATGGCTGTGATGCAGAAACACAGCAATGAAACACGCGGCCTCGTCGCAACCCTTACACAACATAGCCTCCCGGCCGTGCGCACGCCCCAGCCTCTGAGCAATGCGATAGCGAACGATGTCGAGCGAGTGGCGGCACCTTCCACTGTTGCCTCCCCTGTGGAGACGCCAATCAAGGTTTCGGATGACACGGAGGGCGACACCTTCCGATCGTTAAGCAGTCCGGCGGAGGTGGAGAAGGGTGAACCGCCAAAGAGAGCAAGTTGGTGGGGCAGGTGAGTGAGGTTAGCGGAACAGCCATTACGTTTGAGCGCAAGGGCTATGGCCGCGGCCTGATACTCGGCCTGACGATGGCTGAGACGATGCTGCTTCTCGTTTTCTGCCTTTTGCTTGCTGCAGGCGCGCTCATCGCCAAGACAAAGAAAGAGGCTGCGGCAGCGCAGAAGATTGCGCAGTCCCTCAATGAGAACGCTCGCAAGCTTGACGAGGAAAACAAGCGGTTGCTGGCTCAGCTGAATGCCATGGTCAAGCCTGCAAGTCGACGCAATGTACCAGATCAAGAATGGCGTGAATTGGTCCGGGCCAAAGAGGCCGCAGAGGCAATCAAAAAAGTGGGACTGACCCTTGAGGAAGCGGTGAAAAGCGCGCCGGCCGCCAAAGTCCTCTCTGACAACGACGTCGACGTTGATCAGGCCAAAGCCATGATCGAGAAGATGAAGGTTCTGCGCGAGCTCGGCTACGTTGGCACGGGCAAGACGTCCAAGGATCTTGCTGACGCACTGAAGAAGGCAAGGAACGAGGCCTCTGCTGACAAGCCACACGATTGGCCACCGATCATCAGTCTTAGCGAGCTCGATGGCTATAATTTCGATACTGGAAGTGCGGAGCTTTCCGGTGGCTTCAAAACGAAGTTGCGGCAGATGTCGAAGACCATTGCTGGAATTGCAACTTCCTATGGTGTGGACGTCATTGAGGTGATTGGCCACACGGACGAGCAGGCGATGTCCGGTGACTCATCGAATATGGACAGAGGCCTTCAGCCCGTACTGGCGCGCAAGATGGACATTGGCACACTCCATCCTGCCGACAATGCCGGGCTTGGATTAGCGCGAGCGATCTCCGTCACAGGCATCCTGCGCGATATGCCGGAACTGAAAGGCTTCACCATCCTGCCAATGTCCGGCGGCCAGTTGATATTGCCTGGCGACCGGCTCACCGACGGCGCACAGGCCGGCGACGTCAAGGCGAGGAGGCGAATTGAGATCAGGGTCAGGCAACGTTCGCGAGAGACAGATATTGGACTGGTTCCGGTACCAAAGTTGTGAGGCGAACTGCCCTTGGGTTTCGCTCACAGGGCTTGGGGGGGATTGCGGGGATGGGGTTTTACGTTCGAAAATCGATTAGTGCGGGACCTTTCCGCTTTAACTTCTCGTCTGGCGGGGTTGGCGCGTCCGTTGGCGTGCAAGGTCTTCGTATCGGGACTGGCCCACGAGGGCATTATATTCATGCAGGCGTCGGCGGTCTCTACTACCGAGGCACTTTGGGAAAGCGCAGCGCCAAGCAGACGCTGCAACTGTCTGAATTCCCATCTGGGCCAAAGCCCCATCCAACATCCTCACCCGTGGAATATGTCAGCGGTGGCGTCGTGATGAGAGAAATCGAGTCCGCCGATGTGATCGAGATGCGTGATGAGACATTTGCCAATGTGCTTGATGAAATCAATGCGAGGCAATCGCAGACGCGAATGTCGCTCATCCTGGCCGTGCTGTTTGGGATCGCCGGATTGATCGCAGGCGCAATGCTGGGAGGTGGGGTGGCGCTGATCGGTATTGCTGCCTTTTTGCCGGGCATGCTTATTGGCAACTGGTTGGACAGCTACCGCCGGGTGAGCGTGCTCTACTATGATTTGGAGCAGGACGCGGAGGCGGCCTACGGGCGACTTGTCGCCGCCTTTGACACGCTCACACGCTGCGCGGCGAGTTGGCATGTCGCGGCTGGTGGCAAGATAGAGGATCTGACGACTTGGAAGCGCAATGCGGGAGCCACGATGTTGGTCGATAAAAAGTCGACGACGCTCCAAGCTTCCTTGCCGACGGTTGTTCGCAGCAATGTCACACCACCGTCGATACACGTCGGCCGGCAAATCCTTTATTTCATGCCAGACATGATTTTGGTGAAGGACGGAAACCAGTACGGTGCCGTTGGGTATGGGGACCTCAGGACGCAATTTGCCCCCAGCAATTTTATTGAGACCGGCAAAGTTCCATCTGATGCTGAGATCGTGAGCTATACCTGGGCTCATCCCAATAAGAATGGCGGACCCGACAAACGCTTCAGAGATAATCGGCAGATCCCTGTCTGTCGCTACGAAGCCTTGCGGTTTTCTAGCCCATCCGGGCTCAACGAGCTGGTGGAATTTTCCAAGACAAACGTCAGCCAGCCCTTTTGCCAGGCTCTATTGGCACTCGCGCAAATGCACCGAAACGCTGGTGGCCAGTCCGGCTTGCTGAAAGCGCGCTAAGGAATTGGCTTGGTCAGCAAATGCCTTCGCACGGAATTCCGTCGCCGTCCCGGTCCAATTTGGGTCCCCAGCTACAGTTATTGAGATACCAGCGCGCCTCATCGCATGAGGAGATTTGCTTACAATAGCGACGCGGTTGACACGAATAGCTCTGAGCTATTTGGCGACGGCCTGTAAGGCCGTAGGATGTGTCATTACCGGGTTTATTGTTGGCTGCATGTGTTGCTCGCCAATCCCAAGGGGCTGTGAAAGTGCCAACCCAGATGCCAATCTTGGCCCTTTGGGCATCTGCCTGTTGTGACGCGTAACTACCATGGCTGTATCGAGGCCAATCCAGGGCATAACCCTGTTCGACCATCCAAGACGCAATGCTAGCACCGTCCGCCCGCTGACAATCACCAACGAAGCGGTTGTAACGATCCCACGAAACAAAGTTGCACTGGATGGGTCGGGATTGACTGAGGAAGATGTCCAGTGCTTCTGCGGATTTGCGGCCGCATGGGTATTCTTGCCCGCTTGCGTCGCTGCAGTTTTGGCTGCTTTCAGGTGCGTCGATGCCATTGAAACGAATACGCTGTCCGTGGATCTCGATCGTGTCCCCGTCAACGATGGACGCTACGCCGACGATAGGCTTCGGTTTTGACCCGAGTGCGCTTGCTGTATTGGGTCCCGCGATCTGGTTGCCCCACCCTGTAAAGTAGGAGGTGACATAAGCGCCCACTGCTAGCGTGATCACCAGGATCGCGGCTAATGATTTATGTGAAAAGAAACGCTTGCGCATAATTGAAACCCGGCCGCGTCTTGGCCGCGAGCTGCGGCGATGGGAATAGCGATCGCGATTCAATTTTCGATCCTTTGCGAAGCTGCCAAATGTTTTGCTAGCGCGTCTTTGACTTCTTGGCTGCTGCTTTCTTGGGCGCGGCTGCTGTGCGACCGAGGCCAATCGATTTTGCCAATCTGGAGCGATTGGCTGAATAGTTAGGCGCGACCATGGGGTAATCGTTGGAGAGGCCCCATTTTTGGCGATAGGCGTCGGGCGTCAGTCCAAAATGCGTGTTCAAGTGTCTCTTGAGGGACTTGAACTTTTTGCCGTCTTCGAGGCAGACGATGTAGTCTGGAGTGACTGAGCGCTTGGGGTTGACCGCGGGAACTTGGTCGGGTTTTTCCGGTTCGGACGGCTGGCCGATACGCGCTAATGACGAATTGATGCTGGCAATAAGGTCCGGCAATGAGGAGACCGGCACTGAATTCTTGCTCACATAAGCCGCAACGATATCGGCGGTAAGCTCCATCAGCGCGGTGGCCGTATTTTGGATTTCGTCAGT
This sequence comes from Mesorhizobium sp. M1A.T.Ca.IN.004.03.1.1, assembly GCF_003997555.1. Lineage (NCBI taxonomy): Bacteria > Pseudomonadati > Pseudomonadota > Alphaproteobacteria > Hyphomicrobiales > Phyllobacteriaceae > Mesorhizobium > Mesorhizobium sp. M1A.T.Ca.IN.004.03.1.1. The sequence goes on from NZ_RZTV01000027.1 coordinate 8,786, forward strand.
CACTTCATGGCTCCGGACTTCTGCAGTGAAATCCCGATCTATTACTTATCGGCTAAAAAAACCAGTAGAGGGAGGATACTAAATGCCAGGCGCTAATAGTGATGAATGTTAAAGCGCCAATCAGAATGCGGAACCACGAGAGACGGTGGATTGATTGGGCGCGGCGTTTTCTTTGTATGACCAGGAAAGCGGCTTGAGGCTCACAGGCGGATGCATTTAGATTTGGACGAGTAGGACCTACGCATGACATTTTCGAAAGACCCGCCGCCGGAGGTTAAGCCCCAGAAGGATAAGGCAAAGACTGGATCTGAATTGGACCGCGTTCCAAGTGCGGGAGCCATTCGGGTCCGCAACGGACTCTCTGTGTCAGAAAAAGACATTGTGGAGGCGGCTAAATACGGGGGCAGGGAGCGAGAATCCTCGTCGGATAGCGACTAGGCAAAGGGGGCCAAGAATGCAGGCTCTGACCCATATCACACGTCGCAATATTGGACGGTGTCCAGAAGTGATCGCAGTCGTTTCTAATTGAACACGGCTGTTTTTTCTTGCGCGAACGCTCTACGCGGGCTCTAGCTGGTTCTCCTTTCAAAGGGGATGTAAGTCTTGGACGTAAAACAGTCAGTCTTCCAAAGCGATCTCCCTCTAAAGGAGAAACTCGAGCGCGCCAGGATGGAGTTGCTCGATCTTTCCGCCCGCAATCGACTTTTGAATGTGCCGCGGTTTTCCAAGAGCGCGAAGACGATCGATATCGTCGATGAGAAGTCGTCCGAAATTTATCGATTGCTGGTGACCGAAGGAAAGGCTTTTACCTTCCTGGCCGGCAAGCCCGATAGGCCGAAAGCGGGCCAGGATGAAAGCAGCCCTCCAGACGAAGAGATCGACTATTCCCCCGTCGCTCTCGCCCAACCAGAGGACGATGGAGTCGATAACAGAGGGATATCCGCGCGGCACTCGGACACCAAGCTGCAGACGCGTATGACCCCAACTGGGCTGCAGCGGCGGCTCCTTGATCTCTACCATGATGCCCGCACACTCGAGGAAGAGCAGGGCGTCAATATCCTCTTTCTGGCCCTTGGAATGCTGAAGTGGATTGACCCGAACAACAAAGAGAACATCCGTCAGGCCCCCCTCATTTTGGTGCCGGTTCGGCTTGAGCGAGGGGCCGCTGGAGAAAAATTCCGCCTACGAGCCCGGCCGGAAGATCTTACCGCAAACCTCTCCTTGGAACTCTATCTCGACCGCATTCACAAGCTCGCTCTGCCGCGTTTTGAGGTGGGAGATGACTTCGACGTCTCGGCCTATCTCGATGCCGTTGCCGAAGCAATTTCGACCAAAGAGGGTTGGGAGGTGCTTCGCGACGATATGGTGCTCGGCTTCTTCTCGTTTGCGAAGTTCTTGATGTACCGTGATCTGGATCCGGATCTCTGGCCCGATGGCGCAAAGATTATCGAACAACCGAAGATCCGCTCGCTTCTTTCAGATGGTTTCGAAACACGCGAGCCGCTTATGTCGGACGACATAGCGATTGATCCGCACATTGCGCCCGCCGAAATGTTGCATATCGTCGACAGTGACAGTTCTCAGACACTGGCGATCCATGACGTCAGAAAAGGTCGCGACCTCGTTATCCAAGGTCCGCCTGGGACAGGAAAATCGCAGACGATCGCAAACATTATTGGGTCGGCCGTTGCCGACGGAAAGACCGTGCTGTTCGTGGCCGAAAAGATGGCAGCGCTGGAGGTCGTCAAGCGACGGCTTGACACTGCTGGGGTGGGGGACGCCTGCCTTGAGCTGCATAGTAACAAGGCGAACAAGCGCATGATGCTAGAGGAGCTGCGGCGAACCTGGCAACTCGGATCGCCCAGGGGCCAGCTTCCTTCTTCCCTAACTGATCGCTTGCTGGAGGCTCGCGATAAACTCAACGCACATGCTGCACGAATGCACGTTGCGTTCGGAGCGTCCGAACTCACTCCTTATCAGGTTCTCGGCCAGCTAACCCGACTAAGGCAGGTCGGTCAGAAACCAGTGGACATCGAACTTACGGATGCCACAAGCTGGACAACTGACGGCGTTTCGCAACGTCGCAAATTGCTCGATGAGGTCTCTCAGCGGATCAACGAGATCGGCTTGCCGATCCACCACCCGTGGCGGGGAGTTGGCCTGGATGTCGTTCTTCCAACGACCATTGAGAGGCTCGTCCCACGCATCGCGGCGTTGCTGGACCAAGCCAAGGCACTGCACGCCAAACTGGTCGGTATCGCTGAGCGGATCAAGGCCGAGCCTCCGAAAATTCTCAGCGACAGCGGCGAGATAGAAGATCGCGCTGAGCTTCTCGCGTCCGCGCCTGGACTTCCTGCCGAGGCGCTCGTCTCGCCGGTATGGGATGAGCGTCCGAAAGACATTTCATCGCTTCTCTGGTCAGGAACGGATTTCGCCCGCAAGTCCGAGGAACTTTCGGAGCAGTTGGCGGCAACGGCTATCGACACGCCAATTGAAGGTCTCGAGACAGAGCTTGCAAAGCTTCCCTCGGAATTTCCGAAAGATGGTTTCCATCGTGCGCGACAGCTCACCATTCTGCTCCCACGCTTGAGGGAAGAAGCTGAGCGCCTGAATCAGGAACTCGGATCGGCGATATTGCCAGACACGTTGGCAGGCTTGCTCAGGCTGGCCGTGACCGGCGAGCGAGTAGCGGCAGCACCTGACGCAAGTCCGGAGGCCTTCGCAGCCACCGTTTGGGACTCCGGACTTGAGCAGGCAGGCGACCTTGCCGACAGCGTAGCGACGCTTGAGGCTGCCAGAGCCGACCTTCAGGGCAAGGTTGTTGACGCGGCGTGGAGCACCGAGGTGGCCGCGGCGCGGCAGGCGCTCGCCACACACACGGGAATATTGAAAGCATTGAACGGCGACTACCGTCGCGCCACAGCACTTGCGCGGACTATTGTGGTCGACCCTAGCGCGCCTGCGACGCAGATAGTTGGTCTCCTCGACCTTTTGATGAAGGGTCAGGCTGCCGCAGCAAGAGTCCGCGAAGGCGACGCTTTTGGCCGTTCCGCCTTCGGGGCAGATTGGCGTGGGGAGCGATCGGCTTCCGCGCCACTGCTCGCGCTAGTGGAGTGGATGCGGACTCTACGAGGGCTAGGCCCCGAACCTCGGATTATCGCCGGCCGGATGGCGGAACGCTCCGAGGCCGGTGCGCGTGCAGCGCGCGTTCGCAAGGTTATCGAAATCGGTCGGCCAATTATCGAAGGTTTCTGGAACGATCTCGGGCACCTCGCGTCATCCATGCTAGGCGACGTGGCTTCCGCCGAGCGGGCCTCGCTGCAACTGATGGAAGCGAAGGCGAGCACTGTAGCTCAAGCCGATGATGCGTCACGACAGGTTCTGACTGACGTTCCGGATCTAATCACTGAGCGGGTGGAGCTACTGCGCCGACTAGGCAGACTACAAGCACTTGCTCAAGGGATCGATGCGGGAGAGAGCCTTGGCAAGTTCGTATTCGGCTCGTCGTGGCACGGTCGAGGATCCGATTGGGCCGCTCTCACGCAAGCCGAGCTTTGGCTGAAAGAAAATGGCTCGATCCGACATCTGGCTGCGCGGTTGCCTGAAAGAATCGAGATCGCAAACTCGGCACGTTCAGCACGTGAAGCGGCCCAAGCGGCAGCGCGGGAATTGAAGGCGCTTACAGGGGATTTGAAAGCCGATGCTCCCTCCTTGTTTGGAGTAGTCGATTTTCCGGACGTCGCGATAGGCGAGGTCGTTTCTCGGCTGCAGGGTTGGCTCGATCATCAGGAGCAGCTCTCGAAATGGGTTGCCTATGAAGAGCGATCCGAAACGGCCCGAAAGGCTGGACTGGGACAGTTGATAGACGGCCTAGCCAACGGCCAGATTACAACAGGATCGGCTCGATCAGTTTTTGATATGGCCTACTACGAACGAATGTTTCTGGCGATGGCGACCGATGAGCCGGAGCTGGCAAGGTTCGACGGGGAACTGCATTCCAGGGCTGTACGTGACTTCGCAGATCTGGACCGCCAGCGCATCAAGGCCGGCGCCATCGAAGTTGTAACGGCTCATCACCGGAAAATTCCTTCAAGAGACGGCGGAGCTGGACCTGTCGGACTGCTTCGTTCTGAGATGGCGCGCAGACGAGGCCACATGCCCATCCGGCAATTGATGCAGAAGGCAGGCCCTGCCATCCAGGCGCTGAAGCCAGTGTTCATGATGAGCCCGCTTTCGGTGGCGCAATTCCTGTCGCCCGGCCGGATGTCCTTCGATCTGCTCGTGATGGACGAGGCGTCTCAGATCCAGCCCGTGGACGCACTTGGCTCGGTCGCCAGGGCCAGTCAGGTGGTCGTCGTTGGCGACGAACGCCAACTGCCACCCACGACATTCTTCGCGAAGATGACAGGCTCGCAGTCTGAAGATGACGAGGGTGAGGGCGCGCAGGTCGCCGACATTGAAAGCATCCTCGGCCTGTTCACGGCCCGCGGCTTGCCGCAGCGTATGCTGCGCTGGCACTACCGTAGCCGTCACCAATCTCTAATCGCAGTATCGAACAGCCAGTTCTACGAGAACCGGCTTTTCATCGTGCCAAGCCCTTATACCCAAGAGGCAGGTATGGGGTTGCGGTTTCATCATGTGCCGGAGGGGGTCTTCGATTCCGGCGGCACAGGAACCAATCCGGTAGAGGCGAGAGCAGTAGCGGAGGCGATCATCCGTCATGCGAAGGTGAACCCGCAAGAGACTCTAGGCGTTGCAACATTTTCGGTTAGCCAACGCCGCGCGATCCAGGATGAACTCGAAGCGCTGCGGCGACTAAATCCCGACACCGAGGAATTCTTTCACGCTCATCCAAGCGAGCCATTCTTCGTCAAGAACCTCGAAAATGTTCAAGGCGATGAGCGCGACGTGATCATGATCTCGGTGGGGTATGCCAAGAATGCCCAGGGATACATGGCCATGCGTTTCGGCCCTCTTGGCGCGGAAGGCGGCGAGCGTCGGCTCAACGTCCTCATAAGCCGCGCCAAGCGCAGCTGCGAAGTATTCGCGTCCATCACAGACGAGGACATCGACCTGGAGCGTGGCAAAGGGAAAGGCATCTTCGCCTTCAAGCTCTTCTTGCACTACGCGAGAACAGGGCGAATTTCGCTTGCCCAAGTCACGGTTCGCGAAATGGATTCAATCTTTGTAGAACAGGTAGCCAACGCGCTGATCGAAATGGGTTATCAGGTTCATGCTCAAGTGGGCATTGCCGGCTTCTTCATCGACCTCGCAGTTGCGGATCCAGAGAGGCCAGGCCGCTATATTCTTGGCATCGAATGCGATGGCGCAGAATATCACTCATCTCGCTCGGCCAGAGATCGAGACCGGCTTCGGCAGTCGGTTCTGGAAGACCATGGTTGGATCATCCATCGCATCTGGAGCGCTGACTGGTTCCAACGGCCTCGTGAGCAGCTGGAGCGAACCATACTAGCGATTGAGGCCGCCAGAAAAGAACTCGATGAGCGGGCCGAATTGGGGGTCCAGAGAAATCGAGCTGTAGCCGTGCAGGTTGTTACGGTCGACCGAGGCAACGTGACGGAAATCGGTCTCGAAAGCACAAACGGATCCGAGACACCCAATCGAGCCTACGAAGAGGCCGAACTAAAGCGACCGGGATCGTTCGAACTCCACGAGACGCCCAGCGGAATCATGGCCGGACTGGTCGAGCAGGTCGTGGCTACAGAAACGCCAATCCATGTCGACGAAATAGTTTCGCGTATTCGGGACGCCTGGGGTCTGCAGCGGGCCGGTGGCAGGATTCAGGATGCAATCGAGCGGGGGGTAAGCATAGCACAGAGAGGTGGTTCAGTAGCCCGTCGAGGCAACTTCTGCTTCAAGCCAGGTGTTCCTGTTCGTCTCAGGGATCGCAGTGGGGTCGTGTCCGCTGGATTGCGCAAGCCCGAAATGATTGCGCAGGACGAGGTCGCCCAAGGCGCTATGGAAGTCGTGAAATCCAACCTCGGTGCGACAGAGGAAGAAATCGCCACAGGCGTTGCCAGGATGCTGGGCTTCAAAGCCACAAGCGCACAATTAAGGCAGCTGATTTCAGCTGGGGTCGCCGATTTGGTTGCCAAAGGAGTGTTACGGTCCCAAGACGGCTTGTTGGTGGCCGGCGAATCCGCGAGCGAGAAATTAGCTGAAGTGTAACGGGGCGCTGCAGCGCCCTCGTTGCAATTTCTGTCGAAGCTCGGAACACCTCTTTTGCTGGCGGAGGCCGAATGGCATTTCGATTCGTACACACGGCCGATATTCATCTCGTCGGCCGTGAACTATCCGCAAGCCATTGATCTGGCCTGTTGATTGAGGCGGATAGCGGCTTTGGAATTGCAGGATT
>NZ_RZTV01000271.1:0-275 GCF_003997555.1 Mesorhizobium sp. M1A.T.Ca.IN.004.03.1.1
GCCGAAACCCTGGTGCTGCATCTCTCGGCGCCGACCGGCAGCCTGATCTACTGGCTAGGGTGGCCGGCCTCGGTGATGGTCGGGCCGAAGACGGCCGCCGACGACAAGGTGACGCCAATTGGCACCGGCCCCTTCAAATTCGCCAGCTGGGCGAAGGGCGACAGGGTCGAACTCGCCAGGAATGACGACTACTGGGACAAGGATGCGGCCGCCAAGCTCGACAAGGTGACCTTCCGCTTCATCGCCGATCCGCAGGCGCAGGCGGCGGCGCTGAA
>NZ_RZTV01000272.1:0-275 GCF_003997555.1 Mesorhizobium sp. M1A.T.Ca.IN.004.03.1.1
CTGAGGTGCAGCGCGACACCCACGGTGCGCTCGGGGCTTCCTGCCGAGCGTTAGATCGCGACCAACAACGGTCGAAGCAGCAGCAGGGCAAATCCAACAAGCACCGCGCCCGCGACCTTGTCGGCTATCCGCCTCCCTCCGGGAAGCCGCTTGCCCAGCAAAAACCATAGCGACCCTGTTATGGCGGTGATGCCGAGAAGCACCAGCCAGAAGATGCCAAGTTCGTCGGGACCGGCATCCATCGGCACCATAGCCAGGCAATAGATGAACGCCTT
>NZ_RZTV01000273.1:0-275 GCF_003997555.1 Mesorhizobium sp. M1A.T.Ca.IN.004.03.1.1
GAAACCGGCCGGGCTTCATGGCTGGCAATATCCTCGACCAACACTGCATAGCGCCCGAAGACACTGCTCCGCTTTCTATCAGCATCCGCGAAATCAGCGGCAATTTCTGCCGTCCATGCAATATAGTCTTCAACTGGAACATAGCGCTCGGAAGCATCGCGCAGGCGCGAGCGGTTAAAGCCAACATACCGAGCGGTCCCGTTCACAAAACCGGCGGCAGTTGCAGGAACCAGCGAGGGATCGAGCAAATCGGTGAACGCATCCGCAAAAGAACG
>NZ_RZTV01000274.1:0-275 GCF_003997555.1 Mesorhizobium sp. M1A.T.Ca.IN.004.03.1.1
GGATTTTCCTGTTTTTGCTTACGTTTTCGTAAGTGCATTTCAATCCCCATCGGCATTCCTGCCTGTTATAGTCGCTCCCAATCCGCTCTTTCAGATTGACTTGCAACGCCTGGTCGTCGATTTCACCGGTGATCGAACCTGTCCTTCCTTATCGCTTGATACAAGTTCGAATTCTCCGGCTCGGCCGTCTGGACAGTCGATCCCTCGATAAATTCGCTCACCGGTCTCCAGCTTCCATCGATTTGTTTCCCCGCGCGTTTCCGAGGTGGGCGATG
>NZ_RZTV01000275.1:0-275 GCF_003997555.1 Mesorhizobium sp. M1A.T.Ca.IN.004.03.1.1
GCCGTTTTCGCGGAGCGCATCCATCTTCTCAGGCGAGCGCGTGGTGCCGGAAACCCGCACGCCGTCGCCGGCAAAGGCCTTGGCGATTGCCGTGCCGGAATACCCGCAGCCAAATATCATCACGTGCATCAGCCCACTCCCGCTAATCGCCATTCGTTCAAAACGTCGTCGTCTCTCTCATCCGTCCTTCGTGCGGCAAAGGCCGCAAATTCGCCAGCCTCCATCAGCCGCGAAAGCGCCCAGACCGCCATGCCGCGCACCACGGGCGAGGGATC
>NZ_RZTV01000276.1:0-275 GCF_003997555.1 Mesorhizobium sp. M1A.T.Ca.IN.004.03.1.1
CGCAGACCACCTTCGGCATCTCGCGCGACGACGCCTCGGCCTTCATCCCCACCTATCAGCGCAAGGGCATCATCGAGCACGATCCCTTCATCTCGCTCGATTTCGACGGCGTCGGCGAATTGATCAGCATCGCCGCCGAACGCGGCCGGCGCACCCGCAACGACATGAAGCTCGGCATCTGCGGCGAACATGGCGGCGACCCGGCCTCAATCCGCTTCTGCGAGACGATCGGCCTCGACTACGTCTCCTGCTCGCCCTTCCGCGTGCCGATCGCC
>NZ_RZTV01000277.1:0-275 GCF_003997555.1 Mesorhizobium sp. M1A.T.Ca.IN.004.03.1.1
GCTGGAACAGCGTCTTGTCGAGGAATTTGTCGAGATTGTCGAAGCCGCGGTCGGTGAGCAGCTTCTGGTCCATCGCCGCCATGCCGGCGCTGTTGCCGTGGCCGTAGCCGAAGGTCTTCACCATGTATTCCGAAACGTCGGGCGCGTTGACGGCGTTCAGGAAATCATAGGCCTGGTCGAGCTTGCCCAGCGCGTCCTTCATCAGCACGTAGCCGCACACCCAGGTCGACATGCCCTCCTTGGTGTTGCGGTTCATCTCGATCGGCAATCCTTGT
>NZ_RZTV01000278.1:0-275 GCF_003997555.1 Mesorhizobium sp. M1A.T.Ca.IN.004.03.1.1
TTTCGTTGTCACGCTGGCATCGTTGGGCCGTTCGTGCCAAGAAGCGGCATCGAGGCTGGACAGGGATGGCAGATGAGGGACCGGCGCCCATCGCATAAGACACGCGAGCGGCTGAAGCCTGCCGCCGACACTGCAGGCAAGCGGGTCACCCTTCCGCGCGCCCTTTCCAAACTCGGCTATTGCTCCCGTACGCAGGCCGAACGGCTGATTGCCGAAAGCCGCGTCGCCATCGACGGCCGTACCGTCAGCGATGCCTCTGCATGGGTCGATCTGTC
>NZ_RZTV01000279.1:0-275 GCF_003997555.1 Mesorhizobium sp. M1A.T.Ca.IN.004.03.1.1
CGATCAGTCCTTCACCCGCGCGATCAACGACGGCGATGACGACGTGCGCCAGAAGAGCCGCATGCTGATCGAAGGCATCACCACCTTGTCCCACAAGATGAACTGCACCGTCATCGCCGAGGGCATCGAGACGGAAGAGGAATGCCGCACGCTTCACCAGATGGGTCTGGACTATGGCCAGGGCTATCTCTTCCATCGTCCACAGCACGCAGCCGCACTCATTGAGGAACTGATGGCCCCGCAATCAGCCGTCGCACGCGCCTCGTAAACGAAGA
>NZ_RZTV01000280.1:0-275 GCF_003997555.1 Mesorhizobium sp. M1A.T.Ca.IN.004.03.1.1
GGTGGAGGCGGCACTCGCCGGGCGTTCCGATGTCACCGCGTTCGTCTCGCGGGATGCCGCCGAGCCTTTCGCCGTGCTGACGCTCGAGGAGTCCGTGGCCGAGAGCCGCGACCGCGTCGTGTTCTCGCTCGGCTTCGGGCTCACGCGCCACGGTCGCGTGCTGAGCGACTTCGGCGACCTCTCGACCCCGGACGGCGAGCGGCTCCTCACCGTCGGGATGACGCGTGCCCGTCGGTCCATGGTGATCGTCTCGTCGATCCGTCCGTCGGCGTTCG
>NZ_RZTV01000028.1:0-14489 GCF_003997555.1 Mesorhizobium sp. M1A.T.Ca.IN.004.03.1.1
GCCCAATGCTCATAAAGCCGGATCAGGTCCGGCCGGTGTGTGGCGTAGGTGCAGTATGACGATGTGAGCCGCTACACCGTGCGCGTCTCCCAGTCTGTCCATAGGCTCGGAAGAAGTCGGACAGTTGACATGGCCGGTCAGTTGCAACTCCCTTTCCCAGCACTCCACTGCCCGGTAGAGCGCATGAAAGTTCTCCTTTCGGGCAGTTCTTAAGACGCTCGCCACGCCATGAGGCAGTGGGGCATCGGTGTGCGTCAGGTGCTTCTGCCCATGCAGGATTCCACAACATTGATGAAATCGTTTGTTTCGATGAAAGGCATCCACACTTTGGATAGTTGACCACGCGTTTCAAAGATCGTGAACTACATCTCGTCGTTGTGCTCGACGCACTTCCGACAAGTAACCTCATGGGCGTGGCATGCAAGATTTAACCGAGCCCAGCCGGTCATGAGTGCGGCCGGCGCTCGGCTGCTCGATTATTTGCGCGATGAGCTCGCGACCATGTCCGCGGAGGTATTCAAACTTAACGCTGCGTCCGGGAGCTCTTGCCCTCCAGTTCGCGACGCTCTCCTGCCCATCCAGTGCTCGTTTATTTCGTCGGATAGTTTGACCCGGCTCTACCGAATCGCCGCTTCAGGATCATTCTTTCCGATTTCGTCACGCTCGTATTTCTGCCGCGTCCTACACCGATTGGGCGCGAACAAACTGAGCGCCTTGGAACCCGAACCCGTGCGTCGTGACCGGGAGCATCCGGGGCGAACTCGTGCGCTCGGGGGCATCGCATCACCGGACGGCGACAGGCACGGTCGACCGGCATCTCGGCATCGGCTGGGAATTCGTCCATGGTCTGCATTGACGACGCTTCCTGAGGCCACGTAGCCCTTATGCCAAGCTGGGCGCCCGGGTCGAGCGCGTGATGACGACAATTGCTTCGCTACAGGTCAAACGCTTTCCGGGCCACCTGCAAAGTCTTCACCCGGCCGTACAGCGCCCAAGACCACTGATGTGATCGACAAGAGCCTTTTTGATAAATCTGCGCTATTCTCCTGTCGCGCACGGACGACCGCGTGGCGAAGAGCAGGGTCCGAGATGAGAGCCCTGCCGCGCAGCTTCTATCGTCGCGCCTCGTTTGCGGCATCCGTGCCTACCCTCTTCGGACCTCGTGGGTTCCAACCGGCGGCGAGGCGTGCATAGGCGCCCTCGGCCTGCTCCACCCAGCGGCGCTCTTGTTCCCGGTGGCTCTTTATGTTGTAGGCGTGCGCGGCTCGCTTTTGGCCGCGCACAGCCTTGCTCCCGGCCTTGAGTTCCACATCGCGCAAGCTTCTTGGCATGCAGGGAGGGTCGAGCCCACGCGTAACTCTCGCCCTTCATCAACAGATGCCAGATCACGACAGAGAGTTTGCGTGCGGTTGCCACGGCCGCGACATGCTGTCCGCGCCGGGCTCGCACGCCGCAGGGAGAAGGCTCGCAACGGTCCGGGAGCACGAGCGGCCGCCCAGACCGCCTCGACGAGCATGCCGCGCGCATGACCACGGCCCTGCTTGGTGATCCGCCCATGGTAGGCCGGACCTGGCCGGACTGTCGGACGCTTGGGTTCAACCCGAGATAGGTCGAGCTTCTGCGGATCGTCGAAGCGCGACACGTCGCCGATCGCCGCCTTCATCGCCAGCGCGACGGTGATGTCGACGCCGGGAATGGTCATCAGCCGCTTCACGCCTTCATCCTCGAGAGCCGAGCGGGCAAGATCGCGTTCGATGACCTGGAGGTCTTCGCCCAATCGGTCGAACTCGCGCAGATGCCGATCGATCGCGAGGCGCTCGTCCTGCGGTACGACCTGCGCGATTAACCAGGTCCGACCCTTGGCGCCGCACAGGTCGGCATGCGGGCAGGACGGGATCAGGTGGCTATGAAGGATCGACTGGATGACGGTCTTCAATCGAGATCTCTGTCGGACAATCTGATTGCGCCGTGTCACCTGTCGACGCAGAGCCTGCGTCGGCTCGTCCGCAATCCAGACTTCTGGCCGCTGGCATAGAGCTGCGCAAGAACGTCGGCGTCGATCGTCGTTTTGATCTTGGCATAGGCAATGACACGCACCTGTTTCGGGTTGCCGATCCCCACCTTCTTCACATGCGGCGCAACCACAGCTGTAGCGGACGTCGCGTTGCCGGTGGCCTCGATCACCCCGACATCGTTCGGCGACAGCTTCGCGGCGAACGCCGCCAGCAGATCGCGCCGCATGTCGACGCGGCCGAGTCGCCTGAGCCTGCCATCCTCCCATGCCACTGCTTCGGCGAAGGCGCGGTGAATATCCAGTCCGATGATGCGCATGCCCGTTCCTCCTTCTTGGCTCGGTCAAAGACGGGAGCTGGCGGGTAACACGACATCTACTGATCCGCGCTCGCAGCGCCTCCGGGAAAGTCGCGAGGGGCGGCCATGTAACGAGCTCGGGCTCTCAGCCCACGGTCTATTGACGGCCTGCCTGCACCTTCGTGCTCCCGGTGCCCCACGTCCCGGATGGGCTCACCATAAGGGCGTTCCAAAACAAGAACGGCAGGACGAAAAGGCACTACAGATCACCACCGGATAACAGCAAGGCCAAGCGCTTCGTTCAGACAGGCTTGCGCCAATGGGCTTAGGCCGAGCCTACAACAGCTCTCAAAAACGCTGCCGAACTGCTGCATTGGCTTCGCCGATACAACACAGGCCTCACGGCAGCTTAGGATCAAACCGCCCATCAGTCGCCTCGGACTGGAAGGGTGCACCCTATTGTTCCACGCCTAGCTAGGTCGGGGCCGCCGAAGACGCTGGTTGATAGCCCGGCGCCATCGGCCCGGCATTTCAAACCGCCAATCTCTGACCTGCACAGTACGTACGATTGCTCGCTTCGGCAGATCACGCGGCTCATATGTCGGACCTTAACGTCATCCATCGTAAACTTTTTGCGACAAAAGATTGCAAGAATGCTAAATTGTTAAAGTCGTTTGTTTCGGTTAAAGGCATCCATCCCATGGATGGCTGATGACATGCGTTTCAAAGGACTTGATCTAAATCTCCTCGTTGTGCTCGACGCACTCCTGACGGAGCGTAATCTCTCGGCGGCGGCACGCAGGATCAACCTGAGTCAGCCCGCCATGAGTGCGGCCGTCGCCCGACTGCGCGATTATTTCCGCGATGAACTGTTTACGATAAGAGGTCGCGAACGATTTCTAACCCCGCGTGCGGCAGCATTTGCCCCCGCAGTTCGCGACGCTCTCCAGCACATCCAGTGCTCGATTATTTCTTCGGATCCGTTTGACCCAGCTCGAGCCGATCGCCTCTTCAGGATCATTCTTTCCGATTTCGTCACGCTCGTGTTTTTCGAAAAGCTTGTGGAGCGTATTGCACGGGAAGCCCCCGCCGTCAGCTTCGAACTGCTGCCTGTCGACGATAGCCCCGATGAGCTTCTCCGGCGCGGTGACGTCGATTTTCTAATTCTACCGGATATGTTCACGTCGAGTGTGCATTCAAGCGTTCCGCTGTTTGACGAGAAGCTCGTGTGCGTAGGCTGTCCCACAAACAAGCAGCTGCCACAGCAGCTTACATTCGAGAGATACATGTCGATGAGGCACGTCGCGGTCAGGTTCGGGCGTACGATGAAGCCGTCTATCGAGGAATGGTTTTTGCTTGAGCATGGCCTTAAGAGACGTGTCGAGGTCGCGGTGCAGGGCTTCAGCATGATTCCACCTATGGTGTCCGGCACAGCTCGTATAGCGACCATGCCCTTGCGGCTGGTCAGGCATTTCGAAAACACGTTCCCCCTGCGGGTTATCGAACTTCCGCTGCCATTTCCCACATTCACCGAGACCCTCCAATGGCCGGCCCTCCACAATAGCGATCCGGCAAGCATCTGGATGCGGGAGATAATGATGCAAGAGGCATCTCGGATGGCTGTCCCGCTGTGAACCCACGGAAAATTCAGGCGCACCTATAGTCACTACTCCTGTCACCATCTACTCTGACGACAATAGCCCTCGCCGGATAAAGTCGATGCTGGCGGCAAGTGCGCCTGCGAGATCGTCCAGAGAATGGACTTCCTCGACCAGCTCGAACGAGAAAGGTCCCGCGTAGCCGCCATCCAGCAGCGCCTGAATCTGGCTGCCATTGTCGGAACCTGCAAGAAAGCGATCGGGGTAAATCCAGAAGGTCGGGTCGTTTACGCTTGAAATGTGCACCAGGCCGGTAAGCTCGCAGAACAGGCATGTCTCCCCGGCCAGGGTGTGGTGGAACGTGTCGTGCACGAGGCGAAAGACGGACTGGCCATCAACCGCGGCAACGGCCTCGGCCGCTTCCTTCTTTGATCGAAGCGAGCAGGTTCGGAAACCCAGCGGCTCGATAAGACCGATCAGACCCCGCGACTGGAGGATTGGCTTGATCTCGTTTAGAGCGAAACGAAGATTGTCCTGGCGCTCGCTATTGGTGGGCCACGAGCTGCGGTTGGCCGGCACCAACACGAGCGTCTCCGCCCCGCACGCCGTCGCATAATCGGCGAGGTTGCTTGCCTCGGCCTGACGCGTTGGAGTCCAGTCGTTGAACCGCTGCAAGGCGTTGACAGAGATGATCGTGACGCCCGCTTCGGTAGCGGCAAACCGGACGTCCGCAGCCGGAATGCCGCGTGCGACAGGATTGCTGAAATGAGGGTAACGGATTTGGACGTCGGTCAGGCCTTGGTCACGGGCAAGCGCGAAAAGCGCACTGACGTCAAGGCGGGGCGCCGCCATGTGATCGAGTGCAAAGCGGGGCGATACCTGGCGCATTGCTTGACTTTCCTTCCATGAAGCGCGGCTGCCATTTCGGCATCCGGCTTCTTTCAAGACGGAACCACGCCGGTTCACAGATCGGACAGAGACGGCCGAGTCAATCGAGCTTTCCTTTCATTGGTGAAAGGAAAATGGGCGCTCATGATAGAAATCCATCAGCTCAAATATTTTCCGGAAGATAAATGTCGAACGGCAGAAATGTCTGCCCCGGGCTCTCCGCGACGCCGGCTTTGATGGCCCGCTCCATTGCCATTATCAGCTCCTGGCAAAGTCGGCGCATTGGCGTGCCGACCGCCATCGTCAAGATGTCATCCGCAAGCGCCCCACGTGACTGCGGCGTCATTTCACTCACGATCGCGACGAGATCCTGACCGCTCCCCTCTTCTCGGAGCGCGGAAATTGCCCCCTCTATCCCCCCGCCGGCCATATAGAAGCCGACGAGCTCTGGTTCCCGCTGCATAAGATCCAGCAATTTTTCGTAAGTGAGCTGCCGTTCATCAAGGTTCACGAGCGCATCAAGCACCTCGAATTTTGGCGCGTTCTCACGAAAATACGCACGAAAGGCCGTTTCCCGCGTCGCATGCGCCTGGAAGCGATGGCTTCCGACAAACACCGCCACCTTGCCGGGCCGTTTTGCGGTCTTGGAAAACACCCAAGCGGCAGTCCGTCCGACCTTGCTGTTGTTGAGGCCGATGTAGCCCTCGCGCACGCCATCGGCGAAGTCGGATAGCAGCGAAAATACCGGGATACCTTTCGCCTTGAGCTCCTCGACTGATGCTGTGATTTTCGGGTGATCGGCCGCCACCATGGCGATCGCCTGGCAGCGGCTCCCAAGGTCCTTAAGAAGCGGGAGCAGGTCACGCGGCAAATGTGACTGCGCGAACTCGATGATCGGAAGGCCGTGGAAGGATTTAGCCATACTGACCGACTCTTCGATCTTGCGAGCGAAATCTTGGTAGAAATCGTGGGTAGGTTTTCTCAAGATGAAGCCCAGCTTGTAGTGCGGCAGGTGCTGCTGCAAGCGCTGTTTGATGAGACCGGCAGCATGATAGCCGATCGCGTGCGCGGCCGCATGGACCCGCTGGGCGGTCTCCTCTCGCACCGGAAGGCGGACGTTCAGAACCCGATCGACTGTTGCTACGCTGACTCCGGCTTCGCGGGCGAGATCGGCAATTGTGACGCGCTTTCCCCTAGCGATTCTGATCGGCCGGTCCTCCATCATCCGGTGCGCTCCCGCGACGGCTTGGGGCGGCAAGCTGAAATATTTCCCACACCCGGCGGTTGATAGCGCATTCGACGAACAGCGCTCCATGCGCACCCAGATGAGTTTCCGTGAACCGTTCGTTTGCTTAGGGGCTTCATGGTGTTGTATTACTCACTGCGTTAGTACTCTATTTCCAGCGCTCTTTGGAGGCTGGCAATTCGACTGTTGTGGCAAGGCCGCGACTTACACGTCGCGCTGTTGCGATTTTGCTTGCGGGGAGCCAGTTTGATGTAACCCTAACCGCGGAAAGCGGCTTCCATCCGTGACTGGTCCAATTCGCCTTCCCAGCGAGCGACAACGAGCGATGCCACCGCATTACCGACTAAATTCGTCAGCGCGCGGCATTCCGACATGAAGCGGTCCACGCCAAGAATTAGAGTCATTCCGGCAACGGGAACACTCGGCACGACAGAGAGAGTAGCGGCCAATGTGATGAAGCCGGCGCCGGTGACGCCTGCCGCACCCTTCGAGGAAAGCATCGCAATTAGCAGCAGGAGGATCTGATCGGCAATTGACAAATCTGTGTTCGTCGCCTGCGCGATGAAGAGGGCGGCGATCGTCATGTAGATATTGGTACCGTCCAGATTGAATGAGTATCCAGTAGGGATGACGAGACTTACGACCGAACGCGCGGCGCCGGCCTTCTCCATCTTCTCCATGAGCGAGGGCAGCGCGGCCTCCGAGGAGGACGTTGCCAGGACAAGCAGCAGTTCGTCCTTGATGTAGCGGACAAGAGAAAAGATCGAGAAGCCGTTGTAGCGGCAGACCGCGCCGAGAACCCCGAACACGAAGAGGAAGGCGGTAAGATAGAACGTCGCGACCAGTATCGCGAGGTTGGCCACCGAACCGATTCCGTATTTGCCGATCGTAAAGGCCATTGCGCCGAAGGCGCCGATGGGTGCAGCCTTCATCAGAATGCCGACGAGCTTAAAAATGGGGGCGGTAAGCGCCTGGAGAAAGGTAACGACCGGCCTGCTCGTCTCTCCGGTCATCGCCAAAGCAATGCCGAACAGGACCGAGAAGAACAAAACTTGCAGGATGTCGCCTTCCGCGAAGGCACTGGCAATCGTTGACGGGATGATGTTCATCAGGAAGCTGGTCACGGACTGCTCGTGAGCCGTGGCCACATAGCCCTTAACGGCTTGGACATCGAGCGAGGCCGGATCGATGTTGAGGCCGGCGCCAGGCTGAACGATATTCGCGACAATCAGTCCGACAACGAGTGCAAGCGTCGAGAAGGTGAGGAAATAAACCATCGCCTTGGCGGCAACTCGGCCGACCTTCTGCAGATCGCTCATGCCGGCAATGCCGGTCGCAATTGTCAGGAAGATGACAGGTGCGATAATCATCTTGACGACTTTGATGAAGGCATCGCCGAGCGGCTTCAGGCTCTGGCCGGTTTCCGGATAGAGATAGCCAATTGCGGCACCCAGGACTATGGCGGCAAGCACCTGCACGTAGGTCCGGGCAAAATGGCGCTTGCGGGGCGCTGCGATCGCGCGGGGGACTTTTGGAACCAACACCGTTTCTCTCTCCCTGACCGGATCGGGGTGGGGGCTCCTCTTTCTCCCATGCTGCGCTCCGGTCGAGCGCTGCTGTCATCTTGGAGCAAGCGCCGTGCCAACTGGAGGCCTGTCCCGTCCAGCGAGATTGGTGCGGGTTGCGCACTGGAACCCTCCACCTTTGCCGGAATTTGCACTCAAGGCTCGCCAAAGATCGCGTGAAGAAGTGCTTCGCCAGAGAGGGAATTGACCAGGTCGCCTTGCGGCCGTGCCTTTGATGTTCGCCGCAGATCGAATGCCGGCCGATATCTGTCGTCTTGGTGACTTTGGTTGGTCAGTTTTGCGACGGAATGCGCGCAAACTGTGGATATCCTACACGCCCATCAGAGCACGCGGGACAAGCGATTAAGCGTAGGAGCGCATCGAATCTCCGAGGTCAAAAAATCTTGAATAAGGTCCGCGTGCGAAGTGAATCCGCAACTCGTCAAAGTTCTCCACCGTTTGATCCAGCGGTCGCGTTTCCTGGCGCTGCAGGAGGGCGTTATCTGATGGCTCAAGCGCTGGAACGCCCAGGAAATCCCAAACCGCTCCCAAGCATTGGGCAGGTTCATGAAGAAGGCTCTCGTATTCCATTACAAGCAGGTTGGTCGACGTGAAGGAGTCCATAACGCGAGCGTGAAAATCGTCGGCGGCTTTGAAATAAGCCTCACAGTCAGCGATTGACAACCTGACGCTCGGTGGCCGAGCGGTATCGTTGTCCGAGCTGAACTTCAGCCACTGACCGCTTTCCCTGGCCTGCACAAAGGAACGGAGCGATTCCAATACGTTTCGGCGAACAACGAGGATGACCTTGAGTGCTGGCCAACGAGCTAATTCCGCAAAGAATGCTGGACGCTCGCGAAACTGAGGTTCATTGATCTTGCAGCCAAGATGCGTCACATTCTTGTAGTCGCGCATAGGGCAGCGCACATAGGCAAGCTCAAGAAGCTCGCGATCCGTGCCTAGCAGGCGATCCGTGCTGGGCCAATTGGGATCATATTCGTTTAGCAACTCACCGTTACTCAAAACGGTCGGATGCTCGTTTAGCAATTCTTCTAAATAGTGTGTTCCGGTCCTTGGCATAGCAAGGATCACAAAAGGCTCAGGAGTTGGTTCGTTGTGGGTCATTGCATGTGTATCCAACTAAATAATGGCCGCGACGGTCTGGGGACGCGCACAAGAAGCTTGGCTGCTATCGCTTGAACGCTCCGGGTGGGTCCGCGCCTCACCACCCAGCCTGTACTCCGAGGTGTGGTCGCGAAGATGGGCGCGTGCCTGCAGCGGCTGGGTGGCGCCCGGCTTCGGCGTTGTTGTACCACTCGCGATTCCTGGCACACGCATGCCTCCGGGCCGCTGTGGGCAGTTTGCAATCCGGCATTGCGGACCTCCTTCTCGTTGATGGGCGTAGGTAAGCGTCAACGCATTAGTCGTCGATGAAACAGTCCAGCCGACACAAAAAAAGGCAATACAGCGAACATGCAAAGTGCGCCTATATGCAGCCCTACATTGTCGCCCAGGCGGCCGAGCATCACCGGACGGATTAGATCGATAGAATTCGCCAGCGGCGAGAAGGCCGCAATCTGCTGAAACACTCCTGGCAATTGGCCGACTGGAAAAACCGCGCCCGAAAGGAACAGCATAGGTGTGATGACAAGCGTCTGATAGAAAATAAAATAGTGATAACTGGGCGCGAGCGCGATGACGAGCATGGCCAGGCTCGCAAAGGCGAACCCGGTGAGAGCGATGACCGGCAGCACGTAGAGAACCGACGTCCACGCGGCATAACCTAGCGCGGCGGCAACAATCGCAATTGTCGTACCGGCCAGAAAGGCCTTTGTGGCTGCCCAGGTCAATTCACCGAGAACGATGTCGCCGAGGGTAAGTTGTGTGTGCAAGATTGCTTCCCAAGTGCCCTGATCGCGCATTCGACCGAAAACCGCGTAAATTGTTTCGAAGGTCGATGCTGTCATCGCGCTTGTCGCAACCATGCCGGCTGCGAGAAAAGCGATGTAGGATGCACCTTCGATGCGGCCTACCAACAGTCCAAGGCCAGTGCCGAGCCCGAAAAGGTAAATCATCGGATCAGCAAGGGTGCCGAGCATTGAAGCAAATGCCACCTTCTTCCATGCCAAATGATTGCGGCGCCACACCGCGATCCAGTTCCAGGCGTTGGCGGGTAGAGCGGCCGCAAGACGTTCACCCATTGCTCACTTCTCCATCTCACGTCCGGTTAGCCGCAAGAAAACGTCCTCCAGACTGGGTGGACGCTCCAGAATACGCAGACCCGCTCGACCGCGAAGCTGGATGCGCACATCCTCCGGATCAGGCGCATAGCAAAAGAGCGTCTCGCCGCTTACCTCGACACGCTGAACGTACGGTCTGATCAGCGAAATCAGCTCCTGTGGATTACCGCCGAAGATCTCGATCACGTTGCACCCAATGTACTCGTCGATCAGCGCATGAGGACTGCCCTCGGCGATCTTGCGTCCCCGCTCGAGAACACACAGCCGATCACAAAGCCGCTCAGCCTCTTCCATGAAATGGGTGGTCAAAATGATCGTTTTTCCGCTCGCCAGCAGGAAACGAAGTCGCTCCCAGATCAGATGGCGGGCATGCGGGTCGAGGCCGGTCGTGGGCTCATCCATCACAAGCAACTGGGGGTCGTTGATCAGAGCACGTGCCAGCGTCAGGCGCCGCTTCATCCCGCCGGATAGCAGGCCGACACGTGAATCCGCCTTGCTCTCAAGGCGAGCGAACTCGAGCAGCCGTGGGATGACGGCGTTGATCTCTCTTGTACTCATGCCGAAGTAGCGCCCGAACACCAACAGGTTCTCACGTACCGTAAATTCCAGGTCGAGATTGTCGAACTGCGGGACCACGCCTATGCCCTTGCGGGCCAAGCGGCTGCGTGCCGGCACTGGTAGACCGAGGACTGTTATATCACCCGCGTCAGGCCGGGTCATACCGAGGAGCATACGCGCAATCGTGCTCTTGCCTGCGCCGTTAGGCCCCAGCAGACCGAAGCACTCTCCCGATGCAACGGTGAAGGACAGCCCGTCCACAACGAGCTTGTTTCCGAATAATTTGGTTACGCCGGTAAGGTCGATTGCTACATTGGACATGCGTCTATCTCAAGCGGAATGAGTCCGATTGGCCACCGGCAGCTTACTTGCGAATTCTGGTTCAGAGCAGGCCACCGCCTTGAGATGACACCTTTGGAAAGTCGCGGCCGGAGCGACGTGTGTATCGCTTCCGCCAAAGAATAACGTCAAGATGCCACGTGTCGCTTCCACATAGTCCCCGTTCTGACCATAGGTAACTCGACAAGCTTCACCCCGTGTCGACTGACACAACTTACTCGGTCACTCGGCGCTGCAAGGCCGTCAGACTTCACTAGCTGTGAGCGAAAGATCTGCAGTATGAAGTGACTCCGCAATTCCAGAATTGCCCGCAGCATTTGCTCCGCCAAGCGGCATCGCGCTTGTGATTTCCTTTGTGCTGCTGTTGGGCAGGGGAACACTTTTACGCGACAGCCAATCGCTATTGCTCAATGTACACAGGGCGTAAGCCTTCAAGGGGATCAACAGGAATATCCTGATTAACGCGTGCATTGAATAGCCGATGAATCGAAGCTGCCGAGTGCGGAAAGATAACACCGTAGATCTGATTATGGTCATCGTGACAATAGCCAGCACCGTCCACCAATTTACTGTATGTGAAAATAGTAACTCACCGAGCGCCGTTACTACCGCGATGCCGAGCAACAATGGGCCGAGATTCTCTCCCATCACATCCAAAGTTAGATAGCGATCCAGGCCACGCAGTAGACCTCGCGCAAGCATCGTGTCCCGGAAAGTGCTTCGTGCCCAGCGGAGTTGTTGGCGCAAATAAGGTCCCATCTTGTCCGGAACGACTGTCGCCGCGACGGCACCTGGAACGTACTCGGTTCGAAAGCCTGCTTTCAGCATGAGGATCGTAAGATGACGGTCTTCACCGAAGTCGCTTGGTTTCCCCCTGAACAGCTGCGTCTCGTATTGATCCAGCAGAGAAAGGAGACAAGACCGGCGGTACATTGCACATGGGCCGCAGCAGCACATGACCGCACCAAAGCGACCTTGCGCCGCGCGCTCCTCATTGCAAGCCAGCCAGTATTCCATATCGATCAATCGGGTCAACCAAGTGTCGCTGCGGTTGTATGCCGTCAGCTGGCCCATGGCCGCTCCGACCATGGAATCCCGCATTTTTACTGCAAGCTTCGTGATGACGTCGGACGCAAGTGTCGTGTCAGAGTCGACGCTGAGCACGAAATCTCCAGATGAGCGGCGGATGGCGGCGATCTGCGCCTTGCGTTTGCCAACATTTTCGCGGAGCAGAATGAAATTGAATCTCGGGTCGCCCTCGTAGGCGTGATGTACCGGGATGACGGCATTACGATTTCCAGAACCGTCGTCAACCAGATAGACCTGAAATGTTCCGGAGTAATCTTGATTTGCAATGGAAGCTAAACACGCCGCGAGTGTGCGCGGGTCCTCATTGTAGCAGGGGATAATGACATCCACGCTCGGCCAACGGTCGGATCCGAACAAGCTTTCCGACGGCGGCGTAACATTTTCCGGTTGGGAGTAGACCGCTTGCATGCCTCTGTAAACAGTCGAGAGCACCGCATAAGACGAAACGGCAACAGTACTGGCTGTGGTGAGAAGGTCCATAGGATCTCTGTTTGTTCAGGGATGTTGAGGAAGTGATCGGATTACAAATCCGCGGCCGTGCAATTCTGGAATTAGGCGTGACAACGCTGTCACCGTCTGGTCGCGCAGACTGGCTTGATTGCCTGGTTGCAATTCGTCGGGAGCGCACCCGTCGTGCAACAGCACGATTGCGCCCGGCCGGATATCGGCGAGCACTCTGTCGACGATGGCGTCAACGCCGGGGCGAGACCAGTCGCGTGGATCAATGGACCAATGGACGGGCGCCAATGCCTCACCCGCTAATGCAGCGATTACTTCTTCGGTCCAGATGCCATAGGGTGCACGAAAGTACCGAACCATGGCCTGCGGGCAAGCCATCCCTATGACTCTGTTTGCCTCAACTATCTGGCAGTCGACTTCGACGGACCCGCATTTAGCTAGGTCCGGATGAGTCATCGTGTGGTTGGCTATACCGTGGCCGTCTGTAATAATTCGGCGAACGAGTTCCGGCTCGTCGGCCGCGTAGGCCCCAACAACGAAGAAGGTCGCCGGCACCTGATGTTGCGCCAGCACATTGAGTATCTGCGGTGTGAAAAATGAATTGGGACCGTCGTCAAACGTCAGATAGACGCTGCGCTCTGCAATGCGATCGGCATTGTCACTCTGCCCTTCGCATATGTAGTCCAGAGGCTTCATAGTTCCGGACCGTTCCGGTCGATCAGGGTACCAGACGGCCACTCGTCCATCGAGCGTCCGATCGGCGAAACCAACACGAGTACGTCTTCCAGGCGCGTGGGCGGCAGGTCGGGATGCACATCTGGACGGGTCGACCGTACGCGAACGCCCGACACAATGTTCGCGAGGCCGGCTCTGCAGAATCTTTCGACATGGTTTCGCAGCGCGTGCCGAACCGTGCCGAAAGCGAATGGAACACCCAACTGATGGAGCACTGGGTACGCCACGCGCATCGAAAAACCGATTCCGAGCCCTTCAAGATCCGGACGAACCGCGTACAGGCCCAATTCAGCGACGATCAAGTCGACCTCGCCAACTTTGATGAAGCGCCGCAGCATGCCGATGTGAGCCGCTACCCCATGCGCGTCGTAGCCGATTGCGCGGAATTCCGGCCTCGCGCCGGCCCAACTGCGGCCGCCTTCGAATGGCTCCGCGTTGAAGGCGCCAGTCCGTCCATAGGTCTTTCGAAAAAAGTCGGAGAGTTCGACATGGTCGGCCAGTTGCAGCTCATTTTCCCAGCACAACTTCCACTCGACATTCGGACGCATGGAAGACCTCACCTTGTAGCTGTCTGGTTGAGATAAATGTCCAAGCATTGATTAAA
This sequence comes from Mesorhizobium sp. M1A.T.Ca.IN.004.03.1.1, assembly GCF_003997555.1. Classification (NCBI taxonomy): domain Bacteria; kingdom Pseudomonadati; phylum Pseudomonadota; class Alphaproteobacteria; order Hyphomicrobiales; family Phyllobacteriaceae; genus Mesorhizobium; species Mesorhizobium sp. M1A.T.Ca.IN.004.03.1.1. The sequence goes on from NZ_RZTV01000028.1 coordinate 13,632, forward strand.
TAATTGGCGTCGCGCCAACGGGGCGTAACTTGTGGGGACCGCCGAAAGACCAAGCCGCAATGCAGATGCGACTGACTTTGTACGCCCCGCACACCAGATGATGCTCCTCAGATCCAACGCAACCATCGGAACTACCTATCTTTCCAACTTGAAGCGCTTCTATGGGACCTGCAGCAAAAACGGTAAAATCCTTTGTTTAGATGAAAGGTATCCACGCTTTGGATAACTGGGCGAATGCGTTCCATATGGCTGGTCAATTATCGTCGTCACGCTCGAGGCACTTCTGACGAAGCGCAAAGCTCACGCCCGCGGCACGCGCGGCCGTTGCCGGGCCGCGCGATTATCTCCGTAAGAGCCGAGTGGAGCTCAGACACGACGATTGATCAGAATCTGATTCGCGGGTTCAGTATCTCTTTCGTGTATCCAGCTCTGGGCTGTCCTTTGGCGGGAGTTAGGTTCGCCCAGGTTCTGAGCCTGGGGCGTTGGCCCGTTCGCCGCGCAGGCTCCTTCGCACATCGTCGAGGCCGAGAAAGAGGGGCCACACAGCTCCCCCTGTACTTTCCACCACCCGACACCAGCGCTCACCCAGGGCGCCGGCCTTGCTCACCTCAACGGATAGCGCACTCGCGCCGCTTCACGATTAAAAGAATTCTACAAGCAAGATGCCTGTTTGATCGAGAGACGTCCGCTGCCAATTCCCGCATCGCAGAGGCAGCCAATAGCGCTCGCTTTACATAGTGGTCCGGCAAGCAGCTAGATACGACAGGTGACCTCAAATGAGGCGTCTTGCATGGCTTCTACACCTGCCTGAATGCCAGAACTGCGTTCGTACCGCCCATGGCGAAGGCGTTGCTCATG
>NZ_RZTV01000281.1:0-275 GCF_003997555.1 Mesorhizobium sp. M1A.T.Ca.IN.004.03.1.1
AACGAAAAAACGGCGAATACCCGAGCATCACCCGGCAGGCATCGGATGTCGGCAATGGTTATGCGACCCTCTCGAAGATTTTCCGTATCGCCCTGCAATCGGGAACTCTGGGAACAGGCGCGATCCTGGTCATTCAAGGTCAAGCCTCTTCAGGTATTATTATCGCCGGTTCCATCCTGACGTCCCGCGCTCTGGCGCCTGTAGAGGCGGCGATTGGAAATTGGCGCGGTTTCGTTTCCGCCCAGCAAAGCTGGGCGCGGCTTGCGAACCTCCTG
>NZ_RZTV01000282.1:0-274 GCF_003997555.1 Mesorhizobium sp. M1A.T.Ca.IN.004.03.1.1
TCCTCTCCGAAAACCACGGCAAGAAATATGCGGTCATCGTCAACGAGTTCGGCGAAATCGGCATCGATAACGACCTGATCGTCGAATCGGATGAAGAAATCTACGAGATGAACAATGGCTGCGTCTGTTGCACGGTGCGCGGCGACCTGATCCGCGTCGTCGAAGGCCTGATGCGGCGCCCCGGCCGTTTCGACGGCATCATCGTCGAGACGACGGGCCTTGCCGATCCGGTACCCGTCGCTCAGACTTTCTTCATGGACGACGACGTGCGCGC
>NZ_RZTV01000283.1:0-274 GCF_003997555.1 Mesorhizobium sp. M1A.T.Ca.IN.004.03.1.1
GCCGCATAGCGCAATGAAAAGCGCCTGGAATAAAAGCCGCCCCCGTATGCACATGATACACCAATCCCGGCAACGGGGAAAAATTAACATCATACTAACTGCTTGTCTTTTCACCCTCTTGGGCTAGTCAGGTCTGCCGCCAAGGGGAAGGCCGGACCTTCGCAAGATCCTGCAGGATGATGTTCGTTTGAGTTTGGGAAGCGGCGCTTAACACCATCGCAAATTGCTCAGTTTTCGACACGATGTCGTTCAGTGTCAAAAGTGAAGCTCTCGC
>NZ_RZTV01000284.1:0-274 GCF_003997555.1 Mesorhizobium sp. M1A.T.Ca.IN.004.03.1.1
CCCTCGGGCGACCATGTCCGGGACGAGCAGCCGATCCAGTCGAACAGCTGGAAACAGATTGAGAAACAGCTCCTTTTGCCATTCGTCGTCTGTTAAAGCGGAAAATCCACCGCCGGCCGCTGACGAACCGCCCAGCATGTGAACGATGATATCGACGCCGCCGAGACGTTGGCGCGCGGCATCCGCGACCATTGCACAGCCTTCCTCGGTGGTCAGGTCCGCTTCAACGAACAATTCATCCGGCAGGGCTTCCGGACGCGCCCGCGCTGTCGTC
>NZ_RZTV01000285.1:0-274 GCF_003997555.1 Mesorhizobium sp. M1A.T.Ca.IN.004.03.1.1
CGCAGAGTCTGAAGGGCTGCCATTGCAGCGTTATTGGTGTTGATGCTCGTCATAGTAAGTTTGCCCCTTATTGGCAGATCTTAAAAAAGGGACATTCCGGATTTTCGTCCGGCCCACAGCGATCAGCATCATGCCTGTTAACCATTCTCGTTAGGGTTAACTCGCCGTTTCGATGGGCCTAGAAAACAGCAAGATGGTTAAGGAAAGCTAAATTCAAAATGGAAATTTCGTAAAAATATCTGATACTTAGGCGGACGCTCATTAACCTTATGTT
>NZ_RZTV01000286.1:0-274 GCF_003997555.1 Mesorhizobium sp. M1A.T.Ca.IN.004.03.1.1
TGAGCAAGGCCAACTTTTACTCCGGTGTCGAGCACACGATTGACTGGCGCGGACAGATTCTTGCTGATTCCTGCCACAGCTACTATGCTCGGGGGCATGTCTGGCCTTCAAGACAGCGCCTCGTTGCGATCGATCGGCTTCATCCTCACACCGGATTATGGGCTGATGTCGTTGGCCTCAGCGGTCGAGCCCCTGCGCGCGGCTAATCAGTTGGCAGGCAGAAAGCTCTATCACTGCAGCTTCTATTCGGTGACGGGTGGCTTCATGGCCTCCA
>NZ_RZTV01000287.1:0-274 GCF_003997555.1 Mesorhizobium sp. M1A.T.Ca.IN.004.03.1.1
ATATAAGTCGGCACGTGCAGCGGATTGCTCGGCCCCGTCATCAGGTTCAGGACCGGCACAAGGACGGCGACCAGAAGCAGGAGGGCGATGGCAATGACGATCTTGCGATCGAGTGATCGGAGAAGGAAGGCCGTTATCATGCTTCCACCGCCCTTCCTTTGAGTGCGAAGAGCCCGCGGGGACGCTTCTGGATGAAGAGAATGATGAGGACGAGCACCAGGATCTTGCCGAGCACGGCGCCGGCGAAGGGCTCGAGGAACTTGTTGACGACGCC
>NZ_RZTV01000288.1:0-274 GCF_003997555.1 Mesorhizobium sp. M1A.T.Ca.IN.004.03.1.1
GGATAATCCAGCCCGTAAACTTGTACCACTTACAGCAGCATTGAGTTTATTCACAAAAACAATACCTGCACCTAAATAGGTCTTGATGTTCACACCCGATTCAGTCAGAATATAATAAACTTGTTCTGCTACTAAAGGGTTACAGGCAAAATCTTCAAGTCCTACGTTATTGGAAGAACCTCCATATTTAGCTACCATACTGGTATAGTCTTCAACAATAGCAAACGTTCCTCCTACAAAATCTGCACGAGCTAGGAAGGAAGCAGAACCTCTA
>NZ_RZTV01000289.1:0-274 GCF_003997555.1 Mesorhizobium sp. M1A.T.Ca.IN.004.03.1.1
GTCGCACTCAAGCCCTTTTGCTTTGTGGACGGTACTGATGCACTTCGCTGGAGGTTGGGGATGGGAAAACGTTCTCCGCCTCGTAATTTCGATAAGTCCTTCGGTGGCGGAAGGGTACCCCCCCAGCTCGACGGCGTCCTGGAACTCGCTTTTCAGATCGATGGTGGCTTTGGCGAAACCTGGCGTCTTCGATGTGATGTGAGTTCGTAGAAGGCTAAGGCCACGACTGATTCCGCGATGGTCTGGCTCATCCAAGATAACGCGGCCAATCGCC
>NZ_RZTV01000290.1:0-274 GCF_003997555.1 Mesorhizobium sp. M1A.T.Ca.IN.004.03.1.1
ACGATGTCGATTCGACGATCGTCTGCAACTGCTCCTTGTATTCGCTGATCTCCGCGTTGATCTTTTCCTTGTCGGCGCCAGGCTCTCTTGCCGAAACCAGCTTGGCGCGAAGCTGGCTTAAGAGATCGATCGAGGAGGTCATCGCCGTGTAAGTCGCATCGACCTTGGCAGCGCCGAGACCGAGCGCATCTCCGATCGTCCCGAGATTGGTGCTGTCCGAGCGCATGACGGTCGCGACCGACCAGTAGGATGCATCGTCGGCGGCCGTCTCGAT
>NZ_RZTV01000029.1:0-11818 GCF_003997555.1 Mesorhizobium sp. M1A.T.Ca.IN.004.03.1.1
GCCCAATGCTCATAAAGCCGGATCAGGTCCGGCCGGTGTGTGGCGTAGGTGCAGTATGACGATGTGAGCCGCTACACGTGCGCGTCTCCCGGTCTGTCCATAGGCTCGGAAGAAGTCGGACAGTTTGACATGGCCGGTCAGTTGCAACTCCCTTTCCCAGCACTCCACTGCCCGGTAGAGCGCATGAAAAATCTCCTTTCGGGCGGTTTCTTAAGACGCTCGCCACGCCATGAGGCAGTGGGGGCATCGGTGTCCATCAGGTGCTTCTGCCCATGCAGGATTCCAGAACATTGATGAAATCGTTTGTTTCGATGAAAGGCATCCACACTTTGGATGGTTGACCACGCTTTTCAAAGATCGTGAACTACATCTCCTCGTTGTGCTCGACGCACTCCGGACAAGTAACCTCATGGGCGCGGCATGCAGGATTAACCGAGCCCAGCCGGTCATGAGTGCGGCCTTGCCGGGTCGGGCGATAGGCAGTCATGCCCTGCCCTTCCTGCGGGTCAAGCACTCCGAAAAAACATTTCCCCCATAAATGCTAGATCTTCCGTTGCCTTTTCGCGTCACAGGCCGTCAAACGCCCGGCCGTTCACAACAGTGATCCGGCAAGTGTTTGGCTGCGCGAGACGATGCTGCAGGGAGTCGTCCTGCATGGCACTTCGCTATGATGCTGCGGTGCCGTCTAACGGCGCCTCGTGCTTGAACGCACTGAACGGCCACCGCGATCAAAATCGATGGTTCGAGGACCGTTGATCATCACCCCGCCAGCCTCGATCTTGTTTGCCGCCACGAGAGCGACACAGAGACTGCTGGTGAAGATGCCCGCCTGCCCGCTATGTTCCGGATGGTTGACCATCCCGGATGGACCCATCGAGGGTGTCAAGGCGAGCATGAGCACAGGCGCGAACAGTTCACGGGCAGGCGCGACGGTGGCCGCAAAGCAACGTCGCGCCAGCATGCGATCTCAGCAGGATCGGCACCATCCTGTCAGGGAGCAATGCGAGTGGCTGGCTTAGCCGCTGCGACGCTGCCCGGCATCGCATCAATTGATCTGGCGCCTTAAATGCAGGAAGGCTTCGCGGCCGGTACGAGGCGCATCCCTCCTCCGAAGCAGCACGCCCAAGTATCATCACAAGCCCCGAGCGCCCGCGTTCGGCGATGTCCAATTTCCGACAATGTCGGAATACAGTCAGATCTGCTGGATTGACTTTAAATGGTTTTCTCATTTGGCACAGCGCATGCTGGTTATCCGGAAACACGTGACCGACCAACAAGAAGTCGCATGACACAACCGAAGCCATCCATGTCTGACGGGCTGCCCAGGATACCTACTGCGACCGCGCTTGCCCGGTGACGACCGCTCCGGCTCCGCCCGTTACCGACGAGGCAAAGTGACGGATTTCCTGCGTTTCAACGACATGGAGGTGGTTGTCATTCCCGCTGGGGGACAGACTCGGCCTGTTCAAGGCATTGCGCGAAGGCGGCAAGATGACGGCCACCCGTGCGCGAACTCAAGGAGCGCAGCCTGTATCGTGTATCAGGCAAATAGGCCGTCGGTCAGTGACCTTGACACAGGGGACATGCGCAAGGTCCTGAAGTTTGATGCAGCGATAGAAGGGTGCCAATGACAACAATAGCTTACAGGAACGGAACCATGGCTGGCGACGGCCGAGCCTTGGGTTTTGACTCAGTATCCGTCGGTGAGAAAACGAAGGTGTTTCGCTTATGCGACGGCACACTCATCGGCGTTTCCTCTTCGTCCTTGGGTATTCCAAAGGCCGTTCGAGACTGGGTTGAGAAGGGCATGGATGTTTCTGATATTCCTGTGCCGCGCAACGACGACAATTTTGAATTTGAGGCGCTGATAGTGCGCAAAAATGGGGAAGCCGTATTGTTGGACGGCAATTGGCTGCCAAGTGATCCCGTGAAAGGTGAATATTATGCCATCGGGAGCGGCAAGCAGTATGCTTTGGCCGCGCTGGTTTTGGGCAAGTCAGCTAAGGAAAGCGTCGAAGTTGCCGCGAAACTCGACGTTTGGACTGGTGGCACAGTCACTGCCATAACTCACTAAACCCGCCTTTCGGCGGGAGTGTGACAGTGCGAGCGTGGAAGTAGGGCGCCACCCCGGGGCACGTCGAGCCCTGTCATGTGAGCTGGTCCATAAGCGCGCGAAAGCGTCCAGTTGTGGCCAAAAGCACGATTTGCGACAGAACCGGCCCGCTTCTATGAGTATGGGCCGCTTTTTGCGGCCAGCGTGCTTGCCATCCTGCCGCCAGTGGCCGTCGCCTTCTTCTTCCAAGGTTACCTCGTCATGAAGTAGAGCACCACGATCTTGTCGGAGAGATCGGAAGGCGGACGGCCCTTCCGTCCGCGTCGGCCAGTTCGAAAGGCGGCGCGGCCTGCTCGTCGATCGCCTGGAAGAACCTCTCCGCGCTGTCCCTCATCTTGTCGAGATCGGCGCCCGGATGGTGGGCCAGCGCGGAGGTCCCGAGGATCAGCGCCAGAAATTGAATCGCAAGCGACGGTTTCGCTTTCATGGACAATGCATTCCGGTTGGGGGCGTTCGAGGGCTCCGCGGCTAGGATTGGTCTCACTGTGTCTGCTCCCGCTCCCGGCGGCTCATCTGCCTGATAGGCGCGTTCCCGCTCGGGCCATGTGCTTTTGATGAAGGCCAGAACGGCCCGGATCTCCTCGTCGGTGAGGACATTCCCGAAGCCCGGCATGTCGCTCTGGTAGCCGCCGCCGACGACCGCGGCCGGTCCCGGCGCCGGCATGCGTCCCGAAGGCAGCGGGCTTTCCAATCGCGCTGACCTTCGCCTGGCTAAAACCGTCTTGCCTAGCGCTATCGCCGCGGCCGGGGCGCGGCCATCCGGTTGGCGAGCCAAGGCAATGTCCAGACCAATCCGAGGCCTGCCGCGGCCACGCATCGATAAGAGGACCGACGCCCTTCTCCTTTGCCGCCGCTGGAGAACAGGTATTTGATCAGCGCGGCCGTCCCGAGGACGAGCACGACGACGACAAGCAGCCACACCAGGCCCGTGCCGAACATCATCATGCCGCTCATGCATTCCATCATCGAAGCCTCCTATTCCGTGGCGTAGATGCCGCCGGTCGCGTCAGACTTTCGGATTTCGAGAATCTCGAAGGGCGCTTCCTTCGTGCCACTCATGCCGGGGGAGCCCATCGGCATGCCGGGCAGCGTCATGCCCTTTGATGTCGGGCCGCTCGGTCAAGAGCTTGTTGACCGTGCCGACCGGCACATGGCCGCTCACCACATAGCCGTCGATGAACGAGAGAAGGCAGCCATCGGCTTCCGGCGGAATGCCCTCTTCGCGGCTCATGGCGAAAAGGTCGTGAGTCGGCCTTGACGGTGATTCCTGGAAGGCCGATTCCAAGGCGAGCTGGCTTGAAGGCCGCGGTCCGGATGGTCGACTAGGCAGCTTGGTTCCACGATCGCAATGCTTGATCGCTTCATTGCAGGCCATGGGCTCTCGCCCCCTCCTTTTGCCACACGAGGCGCCAGCTCACGTGTTGTTGTTGGCGTGCGCCCCGGCAACCGCTTTCACCAGCCGCTCCAGCGATCCCGCGCGCTCCAGCTCCGCAAAGAATGATGCGGCGTGACGCTACCCAGCCGGTGCTTCTCGGCCTTCCAATTAAACTGTCTCGACGAAAGAGCCGTCTCCGTTGCTCCGGTCTCGGTGTTGAGTTCTCTAAGGCTGCGCCACACCTTGGTCCCCACGCCGGCAAATGATCTCACTATGCAGCCCGTGCTCGCACGCTCTCAAACTAATTACCGCTGCTGCAACACGCCGCCTGGCGGCCTGCACCGAAAAGCCGACAGGGGTGCATCTGAATAGCCGTGAACCCAGGTCTCAAAGACCATCCGGCGCGACGAGCGGACGCACCGCACGTGTGACACCCGCCTTGTGGGGCAGGGTTGCCTTTCTCAATCCCGGCGTTGGTCGGCGTCCCAATGAGCAGCAAGCTATTATCGGCCGCCGAATCTTAGTGGCTTCGTCGAGAGCCTCAATCAACCAAGCGGCGAAAGCCCCGCTAGAGTCTCCGCCCGCCTGTCGCTATGAAGCAGTTGCAGCCAGCGCTGCTTCAGGCGCATGAACTCGCCCGATGCAATGATTTCCGTCGCCCTGGGTCTTTCGAAGGGCACTGTTTCTATTCCCTTCTTCTTCGGCGCGCGGCTTGATGCCGACATACGGTTTCTTGACCTGCCGCCTGAACTGGCTGCCGAAGCGGGTGCCCCGCCAGCGACCCCGACAATCCCCTGTTCCGCGACTGCTGAAGAGCCGACTGCGCTCGCATCCCGATATTGCGCAACGGCACTATGCCGACATTCTGGAGACCGCAGCCGCATGAGCCTCGAGATGTTCCGCCGACCGTCGACAAAGGCGTCCTCTCGCCTGCGTCCGCCATTTGTCAGTGCTCGATCTGATTGGGGAGACGCCGGTCGTCGAACTGAAGAGATTCGATACCGGCAGGTGTCGTCGCTTCGTCAAGATCGAAAGCCAGAATCCCGGCGGATCGATCAAGGATCGCATTGCGTTGTCGATGATCGTTAATGCCGAACAGCGTGGCACGCGCGGGGCGGTACAATCATCGAAGCGACCGCTGGCAACACAGGGCTCGGCCTGGCCATCTGGCGGCACGAAGCGCGTGATCGCGTGTCCAAAAGCTGACAGCGTCAGACAAATGTCAGGTTCATTACAACCAACATCTGGGCACTGACGAGGTTTTTCGAAGCAATGGGCGCTAACTGCGCGCTGAGCGCGTTGGCATGGCTTTTGAGACTGAGTGACTGTGACTGCACTCAATGGGGCAAGACGAGCGATGCGCTCCTCCCTGAACCCGTGTGCCGTCTCTGAGAGGAAACCAGCTCGTGCAGAAACCTTTGGAAATAGCTTTGGACCGCAACGTGGTATTGCAGATGGAGTCCCCGGCTCCTTCGATTAGAGTCGAGAACTGGCTGCATGGCGAGCCCCTCACGAGCTTTGAGCCCGGCAAGTGTACATAGTCGAATTTTGGGCAACTTGGTGCGGCCCATGTGTGGACGGGATGCCCCATCTGATCCAGCTGCAGGGCGTCGCCAGGCGCACCATCTGGACAGCAGGAACTGGACTATGGGCAAGGTAACAGGCTTTCTCGAAATCGACCGGCAGGTGCACAAGTACCAGCCGGCCTCCGACCGCATCCGGCATTTCCGCGAATTCACGCTGCCGATGTCCGACAAAGAGGTCGAGAAACAGGCCGCGCGCTGCATGGATTGCGGCATTCCGTTCTGCCATGGGCCGACGGGCTGCCCGATCCACAACCAGATCCCGGACTGGAACGACCTCGTCTACAATGGCGACTGGGACAATGCGATCCGCAACCTGCATTCGACCAACAATTTCCCGGAGTTCACCGGCCGCATCTGCCCCGCACCTTGCGAGGAAGCCTGCACGCTGAACCTCGAGGACATCCCCGTCGCCATCAAGACGGTCGAGCAGGCGATCGCCGACAAGGCTTACGAGACCGGCCATATCAGGCCCTATCCGCCGGAGAAGAAGACCGGCAAGCGCGTCGCCGTCATCGGCTCCGGCCCGGCCGGCATGTCGGCTGCCCAGCAGCTCGGCCGCGCCGGCCACGACGTCCATGTCTATGAGCGCGAGAGCCGGCCCGGCGGGTTGATGCGTTACGGCATTCCCGACTTCAAGATCGAGAAGCACTATATCGACCGGCGCATCGAGCAGATGCAGGGCGAGGGCGTCACCTTCCATTGCGGCGTCAATGTCGGCGTCGACAAGCCGGTTGCCGAGCTGCTCGCCGAACATGACGCCGTGCTTTATTGCGGCGGTTCCGAAACGCCGCGCGCGGCCGGCATTCCCGGCGACGATCTCGGCGGCGTGCATGACGCGATGCCCTATCTGGTGCAGCAGAACAGGCGTGTCGGCGGCGAACCGATCCAGTCGGTGGCGTGGCCGTCGCATCCGATCCTCGCCGGCGGCCAGCATGTCGTCGTCGTCGGCGGCGGCGACACTGCCTCCGACTGCGTCGGCACCGCCTTCCGCCAGGGCGCGGTGCGCGTCACCCAGCTCGACATCCGGCCGCAGCCGCCGGAAAAGGAAGACAAGCTGTCGGTCTGGCCATACTGGGCGACCAAGATGCGCACGTCATCCTCGCAGGCCGAAGGCGCCGAGCGCGAATTCCAGGTGGCGACGCTTGAATTCATCGGCGAAAACGGCCAGCTGACCGGGGTCAAATGCTGCGAAGTCGACGAAAAGCGCAAGCCGATCGCCGGCACCGAATTCGTCATCCGCGCCGATCTCGCGTTCATCGCCATCGGCTTTGCCGGGCCAGCCGCTCGCGGGCCGGTGTCGGAACTGGCCGGCCAGATGAAGATCGCCATTGACAGCCGCCGCTCGAAGAATGTCGAGGCCAATGACCGGGACTACAGGACCAGCGTCGAAAAGCTCTATGCGGCGGGCGACGTGCGGCGCGGCCAGTCGCTGGTCGTCTGGGCGATCCGCGAGGGCCGCCAGGCGGCGCGCGCCATCGATGAGGCGCTGATGGGATCGAGCGTGCTGCCGCGCTGAGTCCGTCTCGAGACCCTACTTGTGCGGCCACCTGAAGGCGCTTTCCGCCCTTCCGCTGCCCCGGGCAGCTTACGGACTGATCGCCGTGGTCGTTTCGGTTGTGGCCCCGGCCGCAGGCTGCCGCCTTGGCGGCCAAGAAAAATCGTCGGCGCGGCCGGGCGCAGCAGCGGGCGCCTTGCCCTCGACGACGAATTTTTCACCGGGCCCGTCCGGCTTGGCCGGCGCTGCGGCACCGAGAAGTTCCGAACCGCCGTCGAGTGCCGGTGATTGCGAGTCGGCGTCGGTAGCCGGGTCGGCGGCCTCAGTCTTTTCCTTCGAGGGTGGACTACGTTACTGGCCAGTACCGGCAACGCATCGAAGGAACTTTACAATCATAAAGGTACGTCACTGGTCTCGCGGCTCACCTATGACGATCTAGACGCGCATTCGAGTCCACAATCCGACTGGCATTTTCGTAAAGGCCTCCTCGGTGCGGGCGGCATCAGGGAGGATTTTCTCATGACGAGGACTTCTTACGGAAATGGGGGGCTACTCAAACACATTCAGTGATCAGCGCGGGGGCGGCGTCAGCTATTTCACCGCCGATCTTGGATATAATTTCTTGAACTCACCGCGCTACCGCATCGGTGCTTTTGTTGGCAACAATTTCTGGCACGAGAGCTACGATGCTTTCGGTTGCACGCAGCAGGCGACCAACTGGGGAACCTGTGTGCCAACCGTCCCACCTACGTCAACCTCTCAGCCAGGACAACGATTGGCATTCGCTGCGACTCGGCTTGGCCGGGCAGACGCAACTCACCGAGCGACTCAGCCTTTCTGGTGACGTGGCGTTCCTCTTCACGCGGCTCGACGGCAAAGAGCAGCACCACATGCGCCCAAGATCAAGCTAATTCCCGAAGACGGCGATGGGCATGGCGTCCAGCTCGAGGCGGTGTTGCGGCCGTGGCGAATAACGGCACCGCTCATTTCGAAGAGGCAATGGGCGGTCGTGGTTCCCCGCAGGCCGACGATTGGAAGGCAAAGCGCTACGGCGTTTTCGTGCAGGCTAGCATCAAGTTCAACTGAGAGAGCAAGAACCGAGGAGAGCGGCGATGCCACTCCAGCTCATTACGATCATTGGATCAACAGAAGGAAGTTTTCCGAAGAGTTTTGCAAGCGTGCGCAAAGTCGCCAGACAAAGTTCTCTCGGTCCATAGTGTACGTGCCGTCACGCCCGTTCTCGACATGGTTGAATGATACGTCCCGCGCGATCGATCAAAGTCGTTTTTCATTGGTTTTCCGGAAATCGCGGGGAGCACAGCGTGCTGTGACCCTCGCCTGCTGGTTTTCTGTCAACGCGCAGATGAGGGAGAATGAGCGTACAGCAAAAATCATCAGTGCTGTCGCTTTCGCCAAAGCCCGCCGCAGCTAAACGGGGTCCCACGCCCGGTAGCGCCCCCTGCCGGTCACCTCACGGATGCCGAGTTCGGCACCAGCCCGAGCGCAGCGCGCTGGCTAATTTTCAGCTCGGCCGCGACCAGACCTGCCGACACCAGCGGCCGCGCCAGCACCAGCTCGATCAGCGCCGGCAGGCTCGAGTTTTTGCGCCGGTTCCTGAGCCGGCGCTCCATCTGGCTTTTGGCCAGCGCCTGGATGATTGCAAGGCTGAAACAGTCGATGGAACGCCCCTCCAGCGAAGCCGAACCGGACGAGGCGCGCGCGCCAGGTCCTTCGGCTGCCATCGGCACGCTGGGTTTAAGTGCTTGGGGTGACACGGCGTGATCTCCGCCGTTGGCGGGAACAGGGCAGTGCAATAGTACTGCCCTGTTCCTTTTGATCAGAGGCCAGTGCGGATTTCTTCGGCAAGCGCCCTCAACGTCGTCTCGACGTCATCGCCGTTTACCATCTTCTGCATCGCCACGGCCCATGCGTTCATGGCTTCGCCGAAGCCGACACGCGGTGTGAAAGCCAGCGCGGCTTGGTCCTGTATCTTTTTGAAGCTGTCAACGAAGTTGTTGAACTCGGGCTGCGAAGCGTACTTAGTCCAGGTGTCGTCTGCCAGGTCGACGTGCGCGGCGGATTGACGAGCTGGCCAGCAAGGGCACCCTTGAGCGCCACCTGCTTGGAGGTGGCCCACGGGATGAACAGCCAGGCCGTGCCCTTCTTTTCGGAAGCCGCGTTCATGGCGAGAGCCCAGATCCAGATGTCAGACTCCAAGCTCGTGGCGCTCGGTGCGTGCAGCGGCGGAGCGAAGGCGATCTTGCCGGATGCCGGCTTCCCCGCAACATCGTTCCAGAAGCCGAACATATTTGAGTCGATCGTCATCGCGCTGCGGCCGGACGCGAAGGAAGGAGCCGCGCACTTCTTGATCATGTCCACGTAATGTAGTCGTATCCAGCATCGGTAAGCTTCCAATCGCTCAGGTATTTGTCCAGCGGCTCCAGGGCGCCACTCGGAGCGAGGTCCTACGCGGGCTGAATGCCAGTGCCGAACACATCCCATGCTGGCGACTTCGTCGTCAGTTGGATCGTCATCTTGTTCCAGTAAGAATCGTCTGGGTAGAGTTCCGGCGTGACCTTGATGCCGGGTCAGCTTCTCGAACTCCGGAAATTGCGCAGCGAGAGCATCCGCATAGGGGTGGATGTCGTAGGCCCAAGTTATGCTGGTCCCTTCGAATTGACGCCAGTTCACGGTGTCGGCAGCGGCCGAATTAGTGAGCGATGCCGAGACGGCAAAAAACGCCAAGTCAAAAGCAAGCTGTTTGCGAAGCGACGCGCACCTGTAACGAGTACGGGGAATGAGCGACCCATGTAATCCTCCCTGGGGCATTTTGCCAATTTTTGGGTCCACTCCTCCATCCCGAGTTCGCTCATAGCCACAATAAGCGGTTTCCAACGAGCTCGCTCTGAATGCACCAGGCCAACTGGGTAAAAACGGGTAACCGGCACTAAAAGGCGTTGTAGTATCGCCACCAGAAATACTGCTCCGTGGTGCTGGCCTTTGCCTGGGGGCGCAACACGGCAACTACCCGCTCAAAACGGTTGGTCCTCTACCTCTTATTCACCGTCGCTTTCCTCGCGGCCTAACCCGGCCGGAATATCCGTTGCCAGAAAAAGGCCTCGCGGCCGGTTCGAGGCTCATCCCTCCTCCGAAGCAGCACGCTCAAGTATCGTCACAAGCCCCGAGCGCTTCGCGTTCGGCGATGTCCAAATTCCGACAATGTCGGATACAGTCAGATCTACTGGATTGCGTTTGAATGGTTTTCTCATTTGGCACAGTACATGCGGGTCATCCGCAAAACACGTGACCGACCAACAAGAGTTCGCATGATCACCTTACCACAACATACAGCCGCCGCGGAACAATCACTTGGCCCCTGATCGCCCACCCCGGCACCACAACCGGAGTCATCGATGTTCTGACAGGCTGCCCAAGGATACCTGCTGCAACAGGGCTTGCCCTGGTGACGACCACTCCGGCTCCGCCGGTTACCGACGAGGGCAAAGTGACGGATTTCCTGCTTTTCAACGGCATGGAGGTGGCTGTCATTCCCGACCACCGCGCCGGTCGTCACCCATATGGTCTGGTGCAGGATCGGCAGCGCGGAATGAGCCGCCGGGGATATCTGCATGTCTTCGAGCATCTGATGCTCAAGGCGCCTCATGACGAGCACGGCTCCGTCGCCTGGAGAGATTGAACCCAAAGGGAGATTCAGATGTCTGAAGCGAATCAGGAAAAGTTGGACGCATTCTTGGGGAAAATGGTCGGCGATCTCGGTGCGATCGCAACGGGCGCGGGAGTCCTGCTGGGGGACAGACTCGGCCTGTTCAAGGCATTGCGCGAAGGCGGCAAGATGACGGCCGCCGAACTTTCGACACGCACCGGCACCCAGGAACGCCTCGTAAGGGAATGGCTTTCCGGGCAGGCGGCGGCGGGTTACGTCGACTACGATGAAGCGAGCGACAAATTCTATCTCAACGCCGAGCAAGAGCTGGTGTTCGCTGATGAAGACAGCCCGGCCTTCATGGCAGGCGCATTCGAGTTCCTGTCCGCGCTGTGGCTCGATGAAGAAAAGGTGAGGCAGGCATTCCAGTCCGGCAAGGGCGTCGGGTGGCACGATCATAGCGCGTGTCTGTTTCGCGGTACGGAACGGTTCTTCCGTCCAGGCTACAATGCCAATCTGATCGACTCCTGGCTGCCGGCCTTGGAGGGCGTCGTCGAGAAGCTCGAACGCGGCGTGGACGTCGCGGATGTTGGATGCGGTCATGGTGCATCGACCGTGCTCATGGCACAGGCCTTCCCCAATTCGCGCTTCGTCGGCTTCGACTATCATGCCCCTTCGATTGAGCGCGCCCGCAAGGCGGCCGAGGTAGCCGGCGTCGGCGTTAACACGCGGTTCGACGTGGCGGCCGCCAAGAGCTATCCCGGAACCTATGACCTCGTCACATTCTTCGATTGCCTTCACGACATGGGCGACCCGACGGGCGCCGCCACCCATGTCCACGGATCGCTCAAGCCGGACGGCACGTGGATGATCGTCGAGCCGTTCGCGCATGATCATCTGGCGGCGAACCTCAATCCCGTCGGCCGCGTTTACTATGCCGCTTCCACTTTCGTGTGCACGCCCGCATCCGTGTCGCAGGAAGTCGGGCTCGCGCTTGGAGCCCAGGCCGGTGAGGCGAGGCTGCGCAAGGTTGTGACCGGCGGCGGCTTCAAGCGATTGCGTCGCGCCGCGGAGACACCGTTCAACATGGTGCTGGAGGCCCGCCCTTAGCGTGGCCGTCGCCAGAAATTGCAGCTCATCGCATTTGATGAAGATCACCGCCAAAAATCCGGACGCATCGGGCACATTTTCAAGGCGTCTGGGTTCACGCAGAGGTCGCTGCCGAGTTGTGTGCCAAGAGTCCCATACGTTGCGGCTCAGAAAGGACCCCACGCACGGCGACGAACATGCCCATAGCGATGGCCGCTATAATCACATATGTCCACCATGGCGCGTTCACAAAGCTGGTAAGCCACGTCGCACCGAACGCGCTTACGACAAAAACGAGAGCCTCGATAAAAAGACTGAGCCTGTACACATTCAGTCGTCTCATCCTCATACCACCCATCCAAAGACTGAGCTTGTTGCGCTACTGCGACAGAGCCTAACATATTGGAGAGTGCTCACTAGTCGACCGTGAACAATCCGAGCCCTAAGCGGCGACCGGCTTCGGCCGGATTTGAAGCAGGGCAATCAAGAGCGACAA